>NZ_MPNT01000016.1 GCF_001907675.1 Mycobacterium paraffinicum | reverse complement strand
GTGATGTTCTTGATCGGGCTGGTGTTCCTCGCGCTCGGCTGGTCGACGAAGGCGGCCTGCCTGCAGAGCACCGGAACCGGGACGGGCGATCAGCGGGTCGCCAACTGGGAGAACCAACGCGCCTACTACGAGCTGTGCTACTCGGATACGGTGCCGCTCTACGGCGCGGAGTTGTTGAGCCAAGGCAAGTTTCCGTACAAGTCGAGCTGGGTCGAGACCGACGGCAGCGGCACCCCGCAGACCCGCTACGACGGCCGGCCCGCGGTGCGCTACATGGAGTACCCGGTGCTGACCGGGATGTATCAGTACGTGTCCATGGCGCTGGCGAAGACCTACACCGCATTGAGCAAGCTCGCCCCGCTTCCGGTGGTGGCCGAGGTGGTGATGTTCTTCAACGTCGCGGCGTTCGGGCTGGCGCTGGCCTGGCTGGCCACCGTCTGGGCGACCGCGGGCCTGGCGGGGCGCCGCATATGGGATGCGGCCCTGGTGGCCGCGTCGCCGCTGCTGATTTTTCAGATCTTCACCAATTTCGACGCCCTGGCAACGGGGTTGGCCATGGCCGGGGTGCTGGCATGGGCCCGGCGTAAACCGGTGCTGGCCGGCGTGCTGATCGGGTTGGGCGCGGCAGCCAAGCTGTATCCGTTGTTGTTCCTCGGCCCGATGGTGGTCTTGGCGCTTCGGACGGGACGCTTCCGCGCCGTGGCGCGCACCGCGGCGACGGCGGCAGTGACCTGGTTGTTGGTGAATCTGCCGATCCTGGTGCTGTTTCCGCGAGGGTGGTCGGAATTCTTCCGGCTCAACGCCCGGCGCGGCGACGACATGGATTCGCTGTACAACGTCGTCAAGTCGTTCACCGGCTGGCATGGATTCGACCCCAAGCTCGGGTTCTGGGAGCCGCCCACCGTGCTGAACGCGGTGGTGGCGGTGTCGTTTGTAATCGGTTGTGCCGCAATCGCATACGTGGCGTTCACCGCCCCACAACGGCCCCGGCTGGCGCAACTGTTGTTCTTGGTGGTCGCGGTTTTCCTGTTGACCAACAAGGTGTGGAGTCCCCAGTTCTCACTGTGGCTGGTGCCGCTGGCGGCACTGGCCTTGCCGCACCGCCGGGTCCTGCTGGCGTGGATGACCATCGACGCGGTGGTGTGGGTGCCGCGGATGTACTACCTATACGGCAATCCGAACCGTTCGCTGCCCGACCAGTTCTTCACCACGACGGTGCTGTTGCGCGACGTCGCCGTCGTCGCGCTCTGCGCCTTGGTGATCCGTCAGATCTACCGGCCCGGTGAGGACTTGGTGCGCTGGGGCGGCCGGGTTGACGACCCGTCGGGTGGTCCCTTCGACCGCGCCCCCGACGCCCCGCCCGGATGGCTGCCGGACTGGCTGCGGCCGGCCGGGCTGCGGCGCGCGTCGGCGCCGCACCACGAGGCGGAATCGGCGGTGCCGGCCGCGGTGGCGCCATGACACGCGCCGACGACGATGATGCCGGCGTAGCCGGGATCGGTGGGGGCACCACCCGCTTGCGGGGGAGAGTAGCGCCATGACTCTCGTCGCCATCCCGTTGTTCCCGCGGGTGACCGCGCTCGACGCGGTGGGCCCCTATGAGGTGTTGCAACGCGTCCCGTCGGTCGAGGTGGTGTTCGTCGGTCACCGCCGAGGCGAGGTGCGGACGGAGAACGGGATGCTCGGCCTCTGCTGCGACGCGCGATTCGACGAGGTCGCCGCGCCGGATGTGGTGTTGGTTCCCGGTGGGATCGGCACCCGGCGGCTGATCCACGACGAGACGATCCGTACCTGGCTGCAAGCCGTTCACCCGGGCACGACGTTCACCACGTCGGTGTGCACCGGTGCGCTGCTGTTGGCCGCGGCGGGCCTGCTCGAGGGCCTCACTGCCACGACGCACTGGCGGGCCAATGATCTGCTCAACGAGCTGGGCGCCCACTACGTACCGGAGCGCGTCGTCGAGCACCTGCCGCAGCGGATCATCACGGCCGCCGGGGTGTCCAGCGGCATCGATATGGCCCTGCGGTTGGTCGAGCTGCTGGTCGATCGGCAGGCCGCGCAGGCCGCACAGCTGATGATCGAATACGACCCGCAGCCGCCGTTCGACGCGGGCTCCCTCGCCAAGGCCGATGAGGCGACCGTCGCGCGGGCCGCCGAATATTTGAACGCCCGGCAGTAGCCGGATTGCTCGGGCGTCCGGATCCGCCGCGATTTTGGAGGCCAGCCCACCCATCCGGTAGCCTGGTGCGGTTGCCGACGCAGGCGACTCTCCTGCCACGGAATGACCGTGGCCGTACAGACCAGAGGAGGTGGTGAGGTTTCCATGCGTCCATACGAAATCATGGTCATTCTTGACCCCACGCTCGACGAGCGCACTGTTGCTCCGTCCCTGGAGACGTTCCTGAACGTCGTCCGTAAAGACGGCGGAACCGTCGAAAAGGTCGACATCTGGGGCCGGCGCCGGCTGGCCTATGAGATCGCCAAGCACGCCGAGGGCATCTACGTCGTGGTCGACCTGAAGGCGGAGCCGGCGACGGTCTCCGAGCTCGACCGCCAGCTGAGCCTCAACGAGTCGGTATTGCGCACCAAGGTGATGCGCACCGACAAGCACTAACACCTGTGGCTGAGTCGTGGGCCCACGGTCGGTGGACTTGCGTAGGCTCAGCGAGGATACGTGCCATCCCCCGTCTGACAAGCGAGTAGCAGGGCGGACCTAGGAGGAAATTGTGGCTGGTGACACCACCATCACCGTCGTCGGAAACCTGACCGCCGACCCCGAACTGCGGTTCACCCCGTCCGGTGCCGCCGTCGCGAACTTCACCGTGGCGTCGACACCGCGGATCTATGACCGCCAGAGCGGGGAATGGAAAGACGGCGAGGCCCTCTTCCTGCGCTGCAACATCTGGCGGGAAGCCGCGGAGAATGTCGCCGAGAGCCTCACCCGGGGCGCACGCGTGATCGTCACCGGCCGGCTCAAGCAGCGTTCCTTCGAGACGCGCGAAGGCGAGAAGCGCACCGTCGTCGAGGTCGAGGTCGACGAGATCGGCCCCTCGCTGCGGTACGCCACCGCCAAGGTGAACAAGGCCAGCCGCAGCGGCGGTGGCGGCGGTGGCGGCTTCGGCGGCGGAGGCGGGTCTCGACAGGGATCGGCGGCACCGGCGAGCAGCGCACCGGCCGACGACCCGTGGGGCAGCGCCCCGGCGTCCGGGTCATTCGGCGGCGGCGACGACGAACCGCCGTTCTAAACGAACTTCAACACCTAAGAAACGGAAAGAAAGACAGTCATGGCGAAGTCCAGCAAGCGGCGTCCGGCTCCGGAAAAGCCGGTCAAGACGCGGAAGTGTGTCTTCTGCGCCAAGAAGGGCCAATCGATCGATTACAAGGACACCGCGCTGCTGCGCACCTACATCAGTGAGCGCGGCAAGATCCGGGCGCGTCGTGTCACCGGCAACTGCGTGCAGCATCAGCGTGACATCGCGATCGCGGTGAAGAATGCCCGCGAGGTGGCTCTGCTGCCCTTCACCTCTTCGGCGCGATAGCCGGCGCATTCATTTTGGACCCAAGCGAAAGTTACGAATAACGATGAAGCTGATACTGACGGCTGACGTCGACCACCTCGGTGCGGTCGGCGACACGGTCGAGGTCAAGGACGGCTACGGCCGCAATTTCCTGCTCCCGCGGGGTTTGGCGATCGTCGCCTCCCGGGGCGCGCAGAAGCAGGCCGACGAGATCCGCCGGTCCCGCGAAAGCAAGGCGGTGCGCGACCTAGGGCACGCCAACGAGCTCAAGACGGCGATCGAGGCGCTGGGCCCGGTCTACCTGCCGGTGCGCACCGCGGCCGATTCCGGAAAGCTGTTCGGCTCGGTGACGTCCGGGGACGTGGTCGCGGCCATCAAGAAGGCCGGCGGGCCCAACCTGGACAAACGAATCGTCCGGCTGCCCAAGTCGCACATCAAGGCCGTCGGCACCCACCCGGTGTCGGTGCATCTGCACCCGGAGGTCGATGTCGAGGTCGCACTCGAGGTCGTCGCCGAGAGCTAACCCGGCAACCTTTGCTCTTACCCGGCGGCGGCCAGCATCGGCCGCCGCCGGGCTCAGTTGTGCAGCCGACACTTTCTTTGGCCCCCCGGACGGCGGTCGCGGACGCGCGCCCTAGCGAACTATTGCCCGGGTGTATACCGAGGGTCGTCTTTACCCTGTCGTAACGCTCTGAAAATGTCGCTGAAAGCCAACACGCCCGGAGCGGTAACCTGCGGCGACACGCCGTAGAGATTCTTGTCCACACCAAATTAGTCGCGTTACATGGCCCTTAACAGCAGTGATGTCATAGCCCCTTGAATTCATGCACAGGTTCTCCACACCCCACTCAACACAGGTGTCGACGGATATGCACACACGATGCACAGGTTCATGAACAGCCGCCCTTTCACCTACTAGCCAGCAACGTCTAACGTCGTCCCGGCGCGAGGCGTGCGAGTGCTGTGGGACGAAAGTGTCGGCTCCGTGACTTACGCTGAAGAAACCGGTTTTCGAATGTACGTTCGGGCGCGTGGAAACGGAGGAGGGATCCATGGCGGTCGTCGATGACCTGTCGGCGGGCGTGGATTCATCGGCGCCCAGCGAGGACTTCGGCCGCCAGCCACCCCAGGATCTGGCCGCGGAGCAGGCGGTGCTCGGCGGCATGCTGCTGAGCAAGGACGCGATTGCCGACGTCCTGGAACGGCTGCGCCCCGGCGACTTCTACCGCCCCGCGCATCAGAACGTCTACGACGCGATCCTGGACCTGTATGGCCGCGGTGAGCCGGCCGACGCCGTGACGGTGGCCGCCGAACTCGACCGCCGCGGGATGCTGCGCCGGATCGGCGGCGCCCCTTATCTCCACACGCTGATCTCGACGGTGCCCACGGCCGCCAATGCGGGCTATTACGCGACCATCGTCGCGGAGAAGGCGCTGCTGCGCCGGCTGGTGGAGGCGGGGACGCGGGTCGTGCAGTACGGCTACGCGGGTGCCGAGGGCGCCGACGTGGCCGAGGTGGTCGATCGCGCGCAGGCGGAGATCTACGAGGTTGCCGACCGGCGGACGACGGAGGATTTCGTTCCGTTGGAGGATCTGCTGCAGCCGACGATGGACGAGATCGACGCGATCGCTTCCAACGGCGGCGTGGCGCGCGGGGTGCCGACCGGCTTCACCGAACTCGACGAGGTGACCAACGGTCTGCACGCCGGGCAGATGATCATCGTGGCGGCCAGGCCTGGAGTCGGGAAGGCGCTCGCGTTGGACACGTTGCTGCCCACGCCGTCGGGCTGGACGACGATGGGCGACGTCGCGGTCGGTGACGAGTTGCTCGGCGACGACGGGCGGCCGACGCGGGTGGTGGCCGCCACCGAGGTGATGCTGGGGCGGCCGTGCTATGAGGTGGAATTTTCCGACGGGACGGTCATCGTCGCGGACGCGGCGCACCAGTGGCTGACCGAAACTCGCGCATCCCGGAAGTCGGCACAAGCCGCGGGAGTGGGCTACAACCGCTATAAGAACCAGCGCACCTTTGCGGCGGTGCGAACGACGGCTGAGATTGCCGAAACCCTGCGCTGCGACACGTTAGACCGGCGGCTGAACCACTGCGTGGTGAACGCGAGCGCGCTCGACCTACCTGAGCGCGAGTTGTTGGTCCCGCCATACACTCTCGGCGCCTGGCTGGGCGACGGCACCAGTGCCGCAGCGCAAATCACCACGGCCGATCCGGAAATCATCATGCGCATCGAGGCGGACGGCTTGGTCGGGACATTAGAGGAGCGACTGCGCACTCTCGGAGTGCTTGGTAACAAGCACATCCCGATCGAGTACCTGCGGGGGTCGGAGGCACAGCGGCGCGCCCTGCTCGCCGGATTGCTCGACACAGACGGGACAGTGACGGCGGGCGGTGCGGTGCAGTTCTCCGTCACCAGTCAGCGGCTGGCGGGCGATGCCGCCGAGCTGATCGTCAGTCTCGGCTACCGCTGCCAAACCTCGGCCAAGCGCGTCCGGGGCCGGCACGACTCGTCGAGCATCGCTTACACCCTGACCTTCTCCACGGACGACGTGGTGTTCGCGCTGCAGCGAAAGGCCATCGCGCACAAGGAACGACGGGCCGCCACCGGAACCGCGCCCTCGGGCTCACGCTTCATTGTGGATGTTCGCCCGATCGAGACCGTTCCCGTGCGGTGTGTTGAAGTGGACAACGACAGCCACATGTATCTGGCGAGCAGGGCAATGGTCCCCACCCATAACTCCACGCTCGGTCTGGACTTCCTGCGATCCTGTTCGATCAAGCACCGGATGGCCAGCGTCATCTTCTCGCTGGAGATGAGCAAGTCCGAGATCGTCATGCGGCTGCTCTCCGCGGAGGCGAAGATCAAACTCGCCGACATGCGTTCCGGGCGCATGAGCGACGACGACTGGACGCGGCTCGCCCGGCGGATGAGCGAAATCAGCGAGGCGCCACTGTATATCGACGACTCGCCGAACCTGACCATGATGGAGATCCGCGCCAAGGCGCGCCGGCTGAAGCAGAAGGCCGACCTGCGCCTGGTGGTGGTGGATTACCTACAGCTGATGTCGTCGGGGAAGAAGGTTGAGTCGCGGCAGTTGGAAGTGTCCGAGTTCTCGCGGCAACTCAAGCTGTTGGCCAAGGAGCTCGAGGTTCCCGTCGTCGCGATCAGCCAGCTCAACCGTGGCCCCGAGCAACGCACCGACAAGAAGCCGATGTTGTCGGACCTTCGCGAATCGGGATCGCTCGAGCAGGACGCGGACATGGTCATCCTCCTCAACCGCCCGGATGCGTTCGAGCGCGACGATCCGCGCGGGGGAGAGGCGGATTTCATTCTCGCCAAACACCGCAACGGCCCCACCAAGACGGTGACCGTCGCGCATCAGTTGCATCTGTCGCGCTTCGCCAACATGGCGCGCTGACTTCGCGTCGTTGCTGCTGCCGAGTTGTTGTGGCTTCTCAAATTGCATGTCCAATTAGAGAAATGTCCACTCGATGTCCAATTGGACATGAGAGTGAGAATCTTCGGCTGTCTGGACTGAGAGCGTCTGCGATGTCGATTGCAGAACACAAGTTATCCGGGCCGCTTGTGTCAGGCGTTGAGTACTGCGGAGAAGTTGAGGCTCATGCGTAGTCCGGCGGGGGTGTTCTGTTTGGGGACGCAGTGTTGCCAGTCGCGTTGGCAGCGTCCGTGCATGACGATGACATCACCGCCGGCCGGGGTGAAGGCGGTGCTGGGGCCCCCGGAGATGGGCCGGATGAGGAAACGGCGGGGTGCGCCGAGACTCAGCACGGGGATGGTCGCAGTCGGTGCCTTGTTGGCCGGTCGGTCGGCGTGCCATCCGGTGCCGTCGCGGTGATCTCGGTACCAGTTCATCCAGACCCGGTTGTAGAGCACGTCGTACTGTGCGCCTAGGACGGCGATGATCCGGCCGATCGTTTGCGGTACGAGCTGCACGTTGGCGTATTCGGCGGTCAGTCGTGGTTCCTCGACCATCCGGTTGTACATCCAGCGACTGCGTTGTTCCCAAATGTCGAGTGCGGCAAGTTGGTTGAGCAGGTGGGTGTGGCCGCGGACCAAGGTCGGGACGTGTGTGATCCAGGAGTGCTCGTCGAGGGCATAGACGGTGGCGCGGTCGAACGCTGATGGATCGACCGATGCGGGGGTGGTGTCCTCGGCGTCGTCGAATAGCGACGACTGCCATGGTTGTGCCATGTCGCCTCCTGAATCGCGTCGCGTTGGTCGATGGTGAGTGCTGCGCGTGTAATCCTGTGGTGCCCTGCGCGTGTTGATGGGTACCGCGGCCGGTCGATGAAGTGTTCTCTCGGGCGCATAGTGCCTGTGCCGGCGCGGTGCTGCTGAACGCGTGCGGGTGTTGTCGCCGTTGGCTCAGCCATGACAGGTGCGGCGCCCTGAGTGCTACCTGCCATAGGTCGGACTTTAGGCCGCCTGCGCGGGATAGCGCTGTCGGGATTTTTAGGTGCATTCGACTACGCCAGAACGGGTTGGCGGTGACTTCGTTGAGGGTGTTCAAGCCCCGTTGAAGTGCTCACCCGGGTGCAGGGGAGTGACGTCGACGATGTAGCGCCCGATGTCGGGGATTGGGTCAGCGATGGTCAATTCGACGGGGGCATGTGATCGCCGGCGCGCAGGAGTGCCGAGTGCGGTCGCTTCGCTGGTCCACCCGGTATCGAGCCATTGCGCGTAGGGGACGAAGGTCGCCGCGCCGCGCCGCGCCGGGCGCCGGCGCGCATTCCCAGTGTTGATGGGGCTGAGTGAGACGCCCTTGCGGTAGGTCTTGACCACTCGTGGGGTGTCGATGGTGAGCACACGACCTGTGGGCGGGACCCGCAGGCACGATGCTGTCGACTGATCCGCGCGGGGGCGAGCCAGAAGAAGACGCGCTCGTTGAGCATGGCGTACCACTGGGCTGCGGTGAGGCCGACCAGGCAGCTGGCGAGCGCCGCCTCGGGGAGGGGTCGTTGGTCGCGGACCTCCACGCCCTCGACCAGGACGACGTGTCGCAGACGTTGCCGCTGCAGAAGATGGGTGGCGGGTAACAACCTCTTCCGCTGGATCGACGGCCAGTTCGCTGCCTCGGCGAGGTGGTAGACGACGGGGGGTAGCTGGATCATGGTCTCCCATGGGTCGGTGCGCGTGGCCGTCGTCGGGCGATGGCCGACCATGGCGAAGGATGAATTGACGGGGACCGCGACCTTGGGTGTCGTCCCGACGATCACCTGCCGATGGGTCCGTGGACGGGCGACGCGAGTGCGCTCAGGGCGCTAAGCGCCGCACGGAGGACGGCACTGGATGTGCAGAGTCCGATATCGGCGGCAGGAATGTTGTTGTTGTCGGGACGACGCCCGTCCATTGGGTGGCACTGGGCGACGATGGCGGTCCAGTGCACTGTTTGGCGATCCAATTATCCTGCTCGATGGCCAGTTTCAGTGCGAAGGTGGCGACGATTTCCCCGTCGATATGCGGTGGGCATTCTGCCGGGCGTCCGGGCAGCATCCGGTCGGTGAAGGTGTCGAGTGTCGCCGCAGCGTGGGTGTCGTCGACCACTGTGCAGGTGCCGCGGACGACGGCGGAGCGATAGTTTGCGGAGTGGTCGAATGCTCGCTCGGGCCACGACCAGCCAGTCGAGGATGAAGGCGCTAAGGACCACGGGTGCACCGTTGGCCACGTGGCGCAATGCTCCTGCACCCGTCGAGCCGTGAAGCAGCAGATCATCACCGACGCGTGCCATGAAGATGGGGATGACCCAGGGCTGTCCGTCGAGGACTGTCGATAGCGTCGCCACCAGGCTCTGGTCGAAAACTCGCCGAGCACCTTCCGGTCGGCAGCGCGATCCTTCTTGCGAGTCAGTCCGTTCAGTGCGTCGCTCACGTCGTTACGACGCGCTTCCGCGGGTATGCCATGGATGTGTCCTCGTCAGTCGCAGCGGCGCATTGAAAATCAGCAGGCCAACACGACGAGCAGTAGGCGGAAGCTCACTACCGAAGCGAATCCGACACCGCCGGTGGCACTTTCAGCTGCGTTAGGAACCAGCGCGTGCAGTACGAAAGATTTTGATAGTGCTGCCCGTGGCGGCCGTTGTAGCTTTGCGCCGTTCGGATTGTCCGGCCGCTCCCGCTCGGGATCGGCCGATGGAATGGCAGGTAGGTGCAGCATTACCAAGCTTCTGTTCATGCAGGGATCCCCACGCAAGGGCGACTCGGGCTCGATTCGTGTCGCCCAGGCCTATCTTGACGCCCTGATGGCGACCAATCCGGCCTTGGAGGTGGACGTCCTCGACTTGTGGGACGCTGATCTGCCGGCGTTCGACGGTGACAAGGCTGCCGCGAAGATGAACGTCATCGCCGGCGCGGGACTCGATGGCGTGCAGCGCAGCGCGTGGGACGAGATCGAGGCGATCGCACACAGATTCATCTCCGCTGACCGTTACCTCATCGCGTCGCCGATGTGGAACGCGGGCATCCCCTACCGGCTCAAGCAGTACATCGATCTGATCCATCAGCCGGGACTGCTGTGGACACTGGATCCCAACACCGGATATCACGGTCTGCTGGAGAACAAGCACGCGACGTTGGCGTTGACCGCGGGGGTGTACTTTCCGGGCGTCCAGACGCCACAGTTCGGCGTCGACCATCAGTCGACGTACCTGCGCGTCTGGCTTAACCAAGCGGGCGTGACCGACATCGATGAGCTGAGATTTCAGCCATCGTTGCTGACTCCCGACCCCGCCCAGAGTCTCGAGGACGCGCTCAAGCGGGCGGTCGAGTTAGCGCAGGTCCACGGTCAGGTCTGACGCTGTACGTGCCGGCGCAGCTCGGCGTAGGCCGCGACGAGCCCGTCGAGACTGAAACTCCGGTTGAGCCCACTTGGATTGGGCAGCAACCAAATTCGCGTACCCGCGAAGCGGAAATCTTGCGTCCCCCACCGTAGATTATCGCCGGGCCGCAGCGCCCGGATCGCCCGCTTTCCGAGGAACGCCACCGTGTTGGGTGCGTAGTGCCGGACTTTCGCCTCGAATAGTGGGGCTGCGGAGCGGATCTCGGATGTGGTGATATTGCTGGCGCGCGTTGTCGGCCGGGACACGACCGCCGTGATGCCGCATCCGTACGTCAGCAGTTGGCGTTCGTCCTCGGGGCGAAGCCGGTGATCGGTGAACCCGGCGAGGTACAGCACCGACCAGAACCGGTTGCTCGGGTGGGAGAAGCTGTGGCCGCTGCGTGCGGCGGTGGCTGCCGGGTTGATCCCGCAGAACACCACGTTCAGACCGCTGCTCAGAACGTCAGATGAATACCCCGCCAGCCCCTGACTCCTCACCGTTATCGGGAGCCGCCGCTACACCTGGTCGGCCGTTAGCGCCTCGATCATCGCGGCTTCGAAAGCCTGCAGGCACTCGATGGCCTGCAGCCGTGGTGCGGCCTCAAGCCGTACAGCGGCGCCGGGAATTAGCGAGCGGAGCGTCACGATGACGGCGGCGGGATGGTGGGCGGCACTGGGCCGGTCGAGCAGGTCCACGATCTGCGTCACTTGTGCGTAGGTGAGCGGGGGACGGCTGGCCAGGTCGGCGCGCACATCGTCGACACAACTGGGGAGCTTCGTCCCGCGGCGCTTCCACGTCACCGACGTCCCAGGAGTTCATCGGTGAGCGCCAGCGGGCCGTTGGTGTCGTAGAACGCACGGTTGATTTCAACAGATTGCTCGATCGTCGCCGGCGGCGCGCCGCTGATGGTCATGACGAGATCATTCATCCCCGAGAAGATGCCATCGCGGATCTCTTGAGCGACATCGGCGTGGTGGTGGACCAACCAGCCGGGGATACCACCAGCGGTGAGGGCAGCATTCATCTCGGCGATTTCCACGGACTCGTAGCGCACCGGGATTCCCAGTGTGGCTTGCACTTTCGCGGCGATCTGGTGCCAGTCGAGTTCCTCGGCGCCGAAGAGGTCGTACCTCTGGCGGTCGTGCGCGTCGGGGTCCTGCAATACGGCGACGGCGACGCGGGCGGCATCGAAGGTGTTGATGGGGGCGAAGCGGGCGTCGCCGACTGGTAGGCGGAGCAAACCTTCGTCGGCGGAGGGGCGGACCCAGAAGTTCTCCAGCCAGTGCAGGAAGATGGTGGCCCGCAGGTGGGTGGTCACCATCGGGGTGCGGTCGAAGAGGCGCTCGACGATCCAGTGCTGCAGACCGACGCGACCGCTCATCTCCGGCCGGATGCCGCGCTGGGACATTTCCACCACGGCGTGCACACCGCTGCTGGTGGCTGCGTCGGCGAACTTGGCGGCGGCTTCGACGTATCCGGGGGCGGGCGGGAAGTTGAAGTAGGCGGCGTGAACGCCTTCGGTGGCGTCACGGATCTGGGTGTAGTTGAAGATGTCCACTTCGAGGACTTCGGCGCCCAGATCACGCAACCGCTGTGCACGCTCATCTTGGCCCCGCGCCAAGGCGCGCACGCGGAGGCCGCGTTCGCGCAGCAGCGCGACGGCGTGGCTGCCGGACTGACCGGTTGCTCCGGTGACGAGGAACAGTGGATCGCCTGACGGGGTGGCGGTGGTCATGATGGGCCTTTCACTGGGGTGCGGGGAGCGCGAGGGCGGCCGGTGTGGCCGTGGTTCACCAGGTGTCGAGGTGCAGAACGTCGTCGAGCGGCTGACGCTTGCCGGGTTTGAACGTCTCCCCGGTGTAATAGGCCGTGGGTATCAGTGCCGCGTGGTAAACGTTGTCGGGATAGCCGATGACAGCGCGAATGTCGGGCTCGGCTGAGGTGGACAGCGAAGTCCAGGCGGTACCCAGGCCGCGGGTGCGGGCAGCCAGCATGTAGCTCCATGCTGCTGGCATGATCGATCCCCAGGTGTCGGCCTGATTCGCCGGTGTGAACTGCCCGTCGCCTTCGACTTCGATGCACGGCAGCACCAGGACGGGCACTTCGGCGAGATGGTCGGCGAGGTAGGCGCCGCTGTCGGCCGCGCGAGCCTGTTGGGGCGCCCGCGTGGGGTCGTCGGAGAACCGTCCCCCGACCGAATACGGTGTGGAGGCGAGCCAATTCCATTGGCGTTTATAGATTTCCGCGACTCGACGCTTCTGCTCGGCGTCGACGACGACGATGAAACTCCAGTGCTGGCGATTTGCAGACGTCGGTGCTTGCAGGGCGATTTCCAAGCATTCCCGCACCAGTCCCAGGGGGACGTCTCGGGACAGGTCGAGGCGTTTGCGTACCGACCGTGTGGTGGACAGCAGTGTGTCCGTCGTCATCTCGATCACCGGATAGGTACTCATTTGGCTGGGTCCCCGATCGTGAGGGCGGTGTCGGCACGGCCGACGGTATTCTCCGGCAAGGGTGTATCCGATCTGTGTGAGAGACGAAGTCCAAAGACGGCGAGCAGGTGAGCATCGGTGACGCTATGAGCTACCGGCGGTCGTGCGCTGTCAAGATCTTTAGACGTTCATCAGCCGATGCGGGTGACGCTCCCCGTCCAGCGGGTCGTGGATGCCCAGGGGAATGGGTGACGGCGGCACGGAATTGGATGGCGGCACAAGGCGGCTCGACCGTCGAGCAGAGGCCGCTAAAGATTTCGATAGTGGCCGATCCGGAGTTGCATTAGCTTGGCCAGGACCACGCATCGACGGCGCTCATCCACCCCGCAACGAAAAGACCCGACTATCAATGATCTCGCGGACCGTGGGCGCCTCGAGGCCGCTGACCATCGACACAGACGCGGCGTCGCGTCCGCTGACATCGAATGTCCATCACCGACACGAAAGGACCTCTCCGGCATGCTGTTTGAGCACGAGGTCGACATCGAGATCGACCCCCAGCGCACTGCGCTGGTTCTTGCCGACATCCAAAACGACTTCCTCACTGAGGGCGGCAAGTACTACGTCCTAATCGAAGAGTTGATGATACGCAACAACGTCAACGACCACCTGGAAACGTTGTTGCAGACCGCCAAGGACAACAACCTGCCCGTGTTCATGTCGCCGCACTACTTCTTCCCCCATGACCATCACGGCTACACCCGCCTGGGTGCGATGGAGGATCTGGCACTCAACGTCGGACTCGTCGAGCGCCAGAGCCCGCTGCACTTCGACGACGTTCCCGGGTCGGGAGCTGATGTGCCCGACCGCTTCCGGAAGTACATAGAGGACAGCGCCACGACCGTCACCTCACGCCACGTCAGCTACGCCCCCACCAACGATCTGGTGTTGTTACTGCGCCGGCGCGGTATCGAAAAGGTCATCATGGCCGGCCCCGCGGCCAACCTGTGCCTGGAAGATCACATGCGCAACCTGATCCAGAACGGCTTCGAAATCATCATGGTCCGCGACGCCGTGGCGGGCGCGGTCAACGAAGAAGGCTCGGGGTATGACGCCGCGATGATCAACTGGCGGTTCATGGCCAACGCGGTGTGGACCACCGAGGAAGTTGTCCGCCGTATCACCGCCTCGGCCGCGACCTGAACGCGGCGACCCCTTCCGGGGCAGTCACCGTGCAGATCGTGGGATCGACCACGCTCCGATACCGAGATCCGGTCGCCGCCGCCGACCAGCACTCACGTCAGCGACCGACCGCCACCACACCCCATAGGACGTCCGCAGCGACGTTCTCGACCACATTGGGAGTTTTTCCATGAGCAAGGGCACCATCCTCGTCGTCGGCTCCAATGCCACCCAACTGGAGGCCAAGACTGGCGGCACCATCACGATCGGGCAATTCCTCAATGAAACCGCTGTGCCGTTGATGGCGTTGGTGGCCGCCGGATACGAGTTCGTGCTGGCCACCCCCACCGGCGAAAAACCGCATATGGATCCCGATTCCGACGCCTTGCTGTACTTCGCCAACGACAACGCCGCCCGGACCAAGGCCCGTGACTTCTTCAACGATCATCCGGCGATGAACGACGTCCGCACGCTCCGGTCGGTGATCGACGACGGTCTGGATCGCTTCGCGGGACTGTTCTTCCCCGGCGGTCACGCCCCGGTCGTCGACGTCATGCAAGATCCCGACACCCGCGATGTCCTGCGTTACTTTCATACCCACGCCAAGCCGACTGCTGCGATCTGTCACGGACCGATGGGACTGCTGGCCGCGATGGACAACGCTCGCGAGTTCCGGGCTGCGCTTATCGACGGTGACTACACCAAGGCACGCGAATTGGCCCACGGATGGCAATACGCGGGATACCGGATGACCGTGTTCTCCCGCAGCGAAGAAGAGTTCGCCGAAGACAACGTGTTCAAGGCCAAGCTGTACTTCAACATGCCCGATGCCCTGGAGGCCGCCAGCGGTACCGTCGTCACGACCGATGAGAACTTCACCCCCTATGTCGTGACCGACCGCGAGTTGATCACCGCTCAGAATCCGATGTCAGACCACGCGCTCGCCGAGACGTTCCTTGCCGCGCTGGACAAGTCCGCCTGACACCATGGCCACTCGCGGGTGCAGCCGGACCGAGGCCAACAAAAGGCGTCGCGGCGAGACGTGCGGCGGTCGTCTAAAGATTTCGACAGCGCACGGCGCTCGGAGCTTCCTATCGTCGGACAAGTCCTAATGCAGCCCAGGCAGTTTCACCGGCGAGCCTGTCCCACAGTTCGATCCTCCCTTGACCGTTCGTACACACCGGACGGTAATACTTCGTGAAAGGTATGACCACGTGGCCTCTGAACAAGATCCAGCGTCACCCGCCGACGGCTTCGGCGTATTTCCCCCGGGAGTCGAATCATCGTCATATCGCGCCGAGGACATGACGTTTTTCGACATCGGTCAGCGCGGCGTGGACGGTGTCACCAAGATCGAAGCGGCCAACGCATACGGTCAGATGGCCGACGGCAGACACGGCACCTTCCTCAGGTTCACTCCTGGCTTCGTCAGCCCCCTGCACAGCCACAGCGCCGATTACGCTGCAGTGGTCATCAAAGGCACGATGGCCAACTACAAGCCCGGAGAGACGCCAATCCCGTTGGGGCCGGGCGGTTTCTGGTACCAGAAGGGCAAGCAAGCCCACACCACGGCGTGTGTATCGGAGACCGAGGGGTTGATCTTCCTCATTCAGGGCGTCGGCTTCGACGCCCAAATACCCCCAGTCACAGACTGACGCCCGGCCCCAGCCTGGGCTCTCGTCTTCGCGGACGACCGTTATAGGGAGCACGGTGGCCAGGGGTGGGCGGGGCGTACCGGATCATGGCTGTCACCACAGCGTGGGCGTGTCCGGCAGCGCCCCCTCCAAAACGAGCAAGCGCTGTTTGCGTTCGAGGCCGCCGGCGTAGCCGACGAGCTTGCCATCGGCACCAATCACACGGTGGCAGGGCACCACGATCGACACGGGGTTGTGCGCGTTGAGAGTACCGACTTCACGCGCCGTGATACCCATGGAGCGCGCCAATTCGCCATAACTGGCGGTGGTGCCGTAGGGCAACGCGCACAGAGCCGAACGCATACGCTCGGCGCGCTGCGACGGTGCTGGCGCCAGCTCCACGTCGAAGACTTGTCGCTGACCGGCGAAGTACTCATGCAATTGCTCGGTGATCTGTGCGAACTCATGTGCGTCGGTGCGTAGTCCGAAGATGACGGGATCCGGCTTGGTCCAGTGACCGGGAAAGTAGATACCGGACAGACCAACGTCGTCGTGAACAATTGTGAGCGTGCCGATATCGGTGTCGATAAGCGCGTGACGCGTTGAGCTGGTGGAGGTGGACGACATCGCATCTCCTGGTAGTGAAGAAGGCTTAGCGTGCGTGGCAATGGTGCACGCACGCCCCAGCCGGGCCGGGCGTCTGATGAGAGGGACTAGTCGAGATAGGGCGCGAAGTCGCGGAGCAGAGCGGCTTTCGGGCGTGCACCCACAATCGTCTTCACGAGGTGTCCCCCGGAGAAGAGCGCCATGGTGGGGATGGAATGCACGTGGTAGTCGGCGGCGATGTCAGGGAAGTCGTCGGCGTTGAGTTTTCTCACCGTCAGCGTGCCCGCGTGCTCGCGGGCGATTTCGTCGAGCACGGGTGACACCATCCGACAGGGCCCACACCACTCGGCCCAGAAATCAACCAACACCGGGCCGGGGGCTTCGAGGACCTCGCTGGCGAACGAGTCGTAGGTGAGCGCCTTGGTGGTGGCTGTGGCCATGTGTCGTCTCCTTCATCTCACGCTGTCGATCCGCCATGATCAGCGGCCGCTGATCGGTGTGATAACACGAAACCTGTTGCAAGACACAGCTTGCGTTCCTTGTGACGCTGTGATCTCCCGCGTCACGCCGGGTCATCCTCGACGCACTCCTGATGCGCGGCGAAACTCCGAGGGTGTCTGGCCATAGGTCTGTTTGAAGGCGGCGCTGAAGTGGCTGTGGCTGGTGAATCCGAGGCCGATAGCGAGGTCGGTGACGTCGTCGTATTCGCCGAGCCGCTGCAACGCTTGGGCCAGTCGCAGCTGCAGCTGATAGCGGTACATCGGGATTCCCTCGACGCGTTGAAAGACTTGGGTGAGGTACACCGGTGAGACGCTGAGTTCCGCGGCGATGTCCGACAGCGTCCACCGGCGGCTCAGGTCGCCGCCCACGACCAGCTTGGCGCCGTCGACGAGCTTGCGGCTGCGGGCGGTGATGCGGCGCTCGTCGAGTGCGTGGCCCCGCAGGGCGGCGCGGATCAGCCCCATGGTCGCTGTTTCGGCTTCCAGCACTCCGCCGATCGCTCCGCGGTCGAGTCGGTGTCGCACCGATGCGGCCAGTGCCTGAGTACGGACATCCAGACGCAGGGTGCAGCGGTTGAGGGCAGCGTTCTCGCCGGGTGCCAGTAGTTCGCCGGGGACCAGCTCGACGAGAACCTCAGGGGCTAACCCGATGGATAGTGACGAATCGCCACCAGCGACTGGGTGGCTCATGCGCCATACCTGGTCTTTATTGAGGAAGAGCACGCGACTGGAGTCGGCGATCGCTTCGCGGTGCCCGGCGTGATGGACGTAGAGGCCGTCGTAGGGAAACACGATGTGCGTCGTGTCGGTGGTCTCCTCGGCGCTTTGCGGCGCATGAGTCCCTGGGCACATCACATCCCACACCGCCATCACGTCGGACAGCAGTAGCGCGTTCGACTTGAAGTCCACCATGTCCATGTCGAACTGGGAAGCGGCCATATTTATGCCCCCGATCGCTATTTCGTCTGATTCGTCTGATGAGTATCAGATTATTGGTAGGTTGACCACCATGCGACCTGCATCACGGAAGCGTGCCGAAAACAAGCGGCAGTCCCGTGAGCGCGTCCTGGATGCCGCCGCGCGGCGGATCCGGCAGGAGGGACTAGCAGGAACGGCGATCGCCTCGGTAATGGCCGATGCGGGCTTGACTCATGGTGCGTTCTACGCCCACTTCGATTCCAAGGACGATCTGGATGTGGCGGCCTTCAGTCACGCCGTCGACGAGTGGCGCGAGAAGTGGGTTCCCATCCGGCGTGGCGGCCGCTGGGATCGCCGACTGAGCTCAATCGCCAAGCGGTATTTGACCAGCGCTCATCGTGACGACGTGGCCGACGGCTGTGGCTACCCGGCACTGGTGTCCGAAGCTACCCACGCCGGAGCAGCGTTTCGCGTCGCGTTCGAACAAGAGCTGCTGCGGTCGGTCGAGGTGATCTGCGGAGACGACGCCAACGACGCCAGCCATCGTGCTGACGCCCTGGCCCTGATGGTGATCTGCGTCGGTGGGGTGGCGCTCTCGCGTGCTGTGAACGACGAGGACCTCTCCACGCAGATCCTGCGGGCAGCGCGGCGCGCAGCCGCTCATCTCGCCGATGCCACGACCGCGCCGCCGACAGCGATCAGCTAACCCTTGCCCCCGTCGAGAAAGCGCTGACGCCGCATCACCCGTCGATGTGATTGAGCGCTCACGTTCTGAAATCGATTGCACTGCAATGCATATGGATTATCACGGTGACGTCTTGCGTTCTTGCGGAAGCAGCGTCCCGAGACGGGCATATATGCAGGCTCGGGCTGCCACCCGCACGTCCCTTCTCCCATGAGGAACAGCGGCCAGACCGCCGGTAGTGCTGCGGCCGTTGATGTTTGAGATAGGCGCGGGTGGCTGGCGACTGCTAAAGATTCTGACAGTGCCACGGTCCGGATGTGCCGTAGCGTTTCGTGTCGGACGTGAGGAAGAGAACCGATGAGCAACGACACGGTGGACCGGTCTGGATCCATCCACAGGAGCGTCAACACTCCCTCGGGCAGCATCAGCTACATCGACGCCGGCTCGGGTCCGGTCTTGCTGTTCGTCCACGGAGTGCTGATGAACAAGCACCTGTGGCGACATCAGATCCACGACCTTTCCGATATCCGCAGATGCATCGCCCTCGATCTGCTCGCCCACGGTGACACCGAGATCAGCGCCGAGCAAGACGTGTCGGTGACCGCCAATGCAACGATGATCGCCGAGTTCCTCGACGCGCTCGGCATCGACCACGTCGACATCGTCGGCAATGACAGCGGCGGAGGGATCTGTCAGATCTTCGCCGCCCTGCATCCCGGCCGCATCCGCACGCTGACCCTCACCGACTGCGACGCCAGCGACAACTGGCCACCGGCGGCATTCCAACCGTTCGTCGACATGGCAGTGGCGGGCGGGCTGCATGACGCCCTCACCGCGATGTTGACCGACACGTCCCGCTATCGGGCACCCGACGCGCTGGGGCCGGCGTACCAGGACCCGGCGAGTGTGAGCGACGCCGATATCGCGATGTACCTGGCCCCGTTTCTGCGCACCGAGCAGCGCACCCGCGATCTGCAACGCTTCCTCGCGGCCTTCGACAACCGACACACACGGGCCATCGAGAACCAGCTGCGGGCGTTACGGGCGCCCACGTTGATCGTGTGGGGCACCGACGACGCGTACTTCCCGACCCGATGGGCGCACTGGCTCGCCGACACCATCCCCGGCGCCGGGACACCGATAGAAGTACCCGGCGCACGGCTGTTCTTCGTCGAAGAACGCCCCGAGGCGCTCACCGCGCCGCTGCGCGCGCACTTGCTCGCCCACGACGACCCGCCGGCACCGTGTCCGGCGTCCACGGCAGGAGGCCACGGTGGTCCCGGGTGACACCCCTGCAGTGTTCGGTGCTCACGGCGCAGCGCTCGCCTCGACGCAGTGGAGGCTGACCCTCCCTTCGACCACCATCGACACATCTCATCAACCCACTCGGCGCCCGCCAGTCGTCGCCGAGGAGAAGGAGAACCACCATGCCCTCATCAGCTGAGAAAGCGGCCCGCTTCGCCGAGCTGCACGTCGCCGGCGATCCGGTGCTGCTCTACAACGCCTGGGACGCCGGCAGCGCCAAAGCCATCGTGGAGGCAGGCGCGGCGGCTATCGCATCCAGCAGCTGGTCGGTGGCCGAAGCTCAAGGCTTCCGCGACGGTGAAGAACTTCCCCTCGAAATCGCCGAGCAGATCATCGGCCGCATCGCCGACGCGGTGGATGTGCCGGTCAGCGCCGACTTCGAAGGCGGCTACAGCGCGGACGACGCCGAACTCGCCGACAACGCCGCCCGCCTCTTCGAGACCGGGGTGATCGGCATTAACTTCGAGGACCGTGTGGTCAAGGGCGAAGGACTCTACGAGCTGGACCGCCAAGCCAGCCGGATCGCCGCTATTCGCCGCGCGGCCGACCATATCGGTCTCGACGTGTTCATCAACGCCCGCACCGACCTGTTCCTCGGTCAGGGTCGCGATCCCGAGGCCACCGTCGATGAAGCGATCCAGCGGGCCGAGGCCTACGCCGCTGCCGGCGCCTCGGGTTTCTTTATCCCGGGTCTGGAAGAAGAGGCGCTGATCGGCCGGATCTGCCAAGGGCAGTCCCTGCCGGTCAACGTCATGGTGCTCGACGGCACGCCCACCCCCAGCAGGCTGGCCGAACTGGGGGTCGCGCGGATCAGCTGGGGACCGCTGTCCTACCTCAACGCCATGGCCGGGCTGAAACACCAAGCCCGCGATGCGCTCTCCGTGCGCTTCGTGAACGCATGACACCACAGCGTCCGGGCCAGTCTCCTGGGCGCCCGCTCACCTGGTTGATCCCCGAAGCCGACACCGGCATCGCGTTGGCGTTGAGCACCGCGGCCGCGGGCCGCGGCGACAATGTGGTGGCCTTGGCCCGCGACAATGATCCCCTGCAGCACTTGGCTGAGGCGCACGGCGAACGTGTGCGCGTCATCGCCGCCGACATTCGTGATCAGAGCCAGCTGCAGAGCGCGGTGAGCGAGACGGTCGCCTCGTTCAGACGCATCGACGTCGTGGCCAACACCACTTTCCGCGACGTCGCGGGTGCCGTGGAGGAAGTCGACGCCCAGCAGGTCACGGCAGTGATCGAGTCGAACATCCTCGGTTTGCTCAACGTGCTGCGCGCCGTGCTGCCAGTGCTGCGCGAGCAACGCTCAGGACACATCGTGCAAGCCTCCCCGTCCTACGATGACATCGGCAGTCCCGGCGCTGGGCTACTCAGCGCCTGCGTGTTCGCGGTCGACGGGTTGACTGACTCGCTGGCGGGTGAACTGCGACCGCTAGGGATTCAGGTCACGTTGGTCGACACCCCGCCGACGGCGGCGCGGGTCCCGTCAGAGCTGGCGACGAGACGCATCGCCGCGTACGACCCAGTACTGCGCCAGGACCGTGACGCGTCGCTGCAATGGGCCCCCTCCGCGTTGTCCAACGCTGACATCGGTGTGGCCGCGATTCTGGCCGTCGTCGACACCGAGGACACCCCACTGCGGCTGGTCAGCCAGCAGCGCGACGCACCACTACGCGGCGGTGACACGATGCGGACGATGGTGCCGTGTCCGACACGGCTGGCTGCCCAGCATTGGGACAACTAGCGACGCTCTTCACAAGTCACTGAGGAAAGCACCAGAGAAGGGATGCGGTCGATGGCGGTCATGGAGCTGCGAGCGGAATGTGAGCGCTGCGGACAGCCGCTGCCCAACGGCTCACCCGATGCTCGAATCTGTACCTTCGAATGCACGTTCTGTGCAGCGTGCACCGATGGCGAATTGGGTGGAGTGTGCCCAAACTGCAACGGTGACTTGGTTCTTCGTCCCACCCGGCCCGCGGAAATGCTCGAGAAATACCCCGCCGCGCTGCCGTCGAAGAGCTGACCCCGGCTCTCAACGCCATCCCACCCACGCCCAGCGGATCGAGACGCAATGAGGGGTCGATCCGCCGGGCAAAAGTGGGCTTAAAGCCGTTCAGGCGCTGGCGGATTCAATGTCGCGGTAGGGCGGGTAGTCGATGTAGCCGTGCGCCTGCAGTGGCGTGTAGAAGGTGTCTCGGTTATATGGGCTCAACGGCAAGCCTTTAGCGATGCGCTCGGGCAGGTCGGGATTGGACACGAAGTGCCGCGCGAACGCGATCAGGTCGGCACCGTCACCAGCGGTGAGCGCTGCTTCGGCGGTGTCGGGCTCAAAACCACCAGCGGCGATCATGGTGCCGCTGAACGACTTCCGCAACTCCTGTGACGCAACGGGGCCGGCGTGCGCGTCGATCAGGGTGAAACCACTGACCCGCGGCTCGATGACATGCAGGTAGGCTAGCCCGACGCCGTCGAGCGCGGCGGCCACATGACCGAACAGTGCGTGTGGATCACTATCGTGAATGTCGTTGAACGTGCTGCTCGGTGAGATCCGCACCGCGACGCGATCAGCACCGCGCACCGCCGACACAGCCTCGACGACCTCCATCAGCAAACGGGCGCGGTTGGCAACAGATCCCCCGTAGCGGTCCGTGCGCTGGTTGCTGCCGTCTTGAAGGAACTGGTCGAGCAAGAAGCCGTACGCCGCATGCAGCTCCACGCCGTCGAACCCGGCCGCCGCCGCGTTACGGGCCGCCGCAGCGAACTCCTCCACAACAGAGGGGATTTCACCAACATCCAACGCCCGATGCGGGGAGACCGGCGCATATCCCTGCTCGGTCGATACGGTGTTGGCCGGGTTTGCCCAAAAACTCGGATCCAGCGACGGGCTCACCGGGGTTTGAAAGCTCGTCGTCACGTGCGAGCGCCGACCCGTGTGCCAGAGCTGGGCGAAGATGAAGCCGCCTGCATCGTGGACCGCGTCGGTGATCCGCCTCCACCCTGCCACCTGCTCGTCATTCCACAGTCCCGGTGACCCATAGCCGCCGTGGCCGAGCCGCGACACCGCGATCGCCTCACTGATGATCAGGCCGCCCTCAGAGACGCGTTGCCCGTAATACTCCAGCGGCAGATCCCCGGGGATCCCGCTCGGCTGATCGGCCCGTTGACGTGTCATCGGGGCCATCACAACGCGATGATTCAACGTCAGCGGCCCCACCTTGACCGGGGCAAACAGTGCCGACTTGACCTGCGATGTCACCACTACCAATAACCTCACCATCATCGATTGCGCGGCCCACCCTCGCCACGAGACTGGGGGAGCCGCAGTCTCGCTAGACCGTTCCCTGATCTTCGACGAGGCTACGGAGACCCTCGACCCTCGCACTATCGAGATCTTTAGTTTGCAGACCGCGACTTGTCGGAACCCCGGACGTGCGCGTGCGTTTGGGCGCGGGCCTCCTTCTCGCGGCGACGGTGACATCAACGAGGCTAAAGATTTCGACAGCACTGCGACATGCCGCTGCCGTAGCGTCCGATCCGGTCGATGCGCGCAGGCCCCGGAACATGTTCTCGACGTGGCACCGATCGTTGCATCAGCTGATGACAGTCGGTCAATGAACCCCCATGAGGTGATATGAGCGCTCAAATACTCACCGGTGTAGCGGGTTTCGGGAGCACGGGACTGCTATCCAATACGTTTTCCAGCGTCGCGGTGGTGTCGATCTGACGCGTATGCCCCGCCGATCGAACTGTCGCGACGACGGTGACGCAACTGAACGAAAGCAGGCCAGCACCGGTCTGGACGTTCGAATTACCGCGCCTGTGACCGCGGCGGAAGGCCCGATCAAGAGACTGGCCGCGTCGGTGTTCCTGGGGTACTTAGGTTTCGGTGCCACGTTGCAACTCTTACCGGCATGGATCGCGCAGCGTTTGCATGGCGGGCCGCTGGCCGTCGGCCTCGCCGTGGGCATCGCCTTCGGGGCCGCCGCCATTTGCCGTCCTCTGGCCGGACGTGCCGGCGATATCGGCCACGCCCGCGGCATCGTCGTGACGGCAGGAATGCTCATCACCGTCGGTGCCCTCGGACAATGGTTGGCACCCACCCTCGCCGTCGTCGTGGTGGCCCGCCTCATCATGGGCGCTGGTGAGGCCGCCCTGTTCAACGGCGCGCTGCCGTGGGTTCTCGCCGGAACCCCTGCCGAGCGTCGCGGTCGCGTCGCTGGCTGGTTTGGCTTGTCGATGTGGGCGGGCCTGGCCCTGGGCCCGCTCGCGACCGTAGCGGCCACACACGTCGCCGGACTCGCCGCAGCGTGGTTGGCCATCGCCGCCCTCGGTGCTCTCTCCGCGCTGATCGCGTCGACGACCCGCCGCCAAATCATCGGCCAGGCCGCCGCTACAGGCAGAAAGGCCGCGTGGCGGCAAGTCGTACCGCGCGGAGCGGGCTTGCCCGGTCTGGTCTTCGGTGCAGCCGCCTACGGCTACGGCACCATCTCCGCGCTACTGGTGCTCTTCCTCGATTATTCGATGGGAACCGGGTCTTCGATCGGACTGACAGTCTTCGCCGCGGCGTTCTTGTTCGCCAGAGTGGCGGGTAGCCCGGTGGCCGACCGCCTGGGCCGCAAGACACTGACCATTCTGAACCTCTGCGTCGAGGCCGGAGGTCTCATCGTGGTGGCCGCCGCGCATACGCTGACTGCTGCCATGATCGGCACCGCTATCACCGGTGCAGGAGTGGGGCTGATGTTCCCGGCTATCGTGGCGCTCACCTTGAGCCGGGTAGGTGGTGAGCGCGCCGGGGCCGCCGTGGGTGCGGCCAGCTCACTATGGGATATCGGCATCATGATCGCCGGCCCACTCGGAGGTGCGCTTGTCCACCTCGGATATCCCGCGGCGTTCATGGCTGCGGCGCTGATCGTCTGCGCAGCAGCCGTTGTGGCTGGCGTTCTATCGGAAACGCCGAGGACGCCCTCATCGTCGACGCCTCCGCCGCCATGACCATCTAGCCACGACGATCGCGCGGCCCGGTTGCGTCCGCGACACCGAACGTGGCAATCCCGCACATCCTCGACACCACATCAAGGAGCAGCGTCATGAGTGAGAAATCGACCACGGTGGCCGTCTTCGGCGCCACTGGATACACCGGTCGATTCGTCGTCACCGAACTGCTGCGCCGCGGTCTGACTCCTGTGGCCGTCGCCCGAAACTCACTAGCGCTGCGCGACACAGACTTCGGCGCCGCCGACGTGATCCGACGACATGCCACCGTCGACGACCCCGCATCACTCGATCATGCGTTTACCGGTGCCGGGGTGGTCATCAATTGCGCAGGCCCCTTCATCGACACCGCGCACCCCGTGGCATCCGCTGCCCTGCGAACCACCTGCCACTACCTCGACGTCTGCGCCGAGCAGCCCACCGCCGCCAACACCTTACGAGTCTTCCACAAAGCCGCTCGCCTCGCCGACGTCGCTGTCGTACCGTCGATGGCCTTCTACGGCGGCTTAGCCGATCTGATGGCAACCGCCGCCCTAGCAGGCGTCGATACCGCCGACTCCATCGACGTAATGATCGGACTAGACAGCTGGCATCCCACCCGCGGAACACGCGTCACGATCGACCGCAAAGCCCTCGGCAATCTGGCAATCACAGAGGGCCAGCCGCAACCCGTGCCGTCGCCTCCAGCCCGACGAACATGGGACTTCGGTGCGCCACTGCATGTCCACGACGTCGTTGAACTGCCATTCACCGAGATGACATTGATTCCTCGGCACATCCACGTTCACGAGCTACACAACTACATCAGTGAAATCGCTGTCCGCGAGGTGCTCGACTCCGCAACAGCACCCCCGACAACCGAGTCATCGAGCGGATCATCCCCGCAGCACTTCACGATCGAAGTGATCGTGCACGGCGACCAGATCCAGCGCCGTGCTGTCATGCGCGGCCGCGACATCTACGCCATCTCCGCCCCACTGCTGGGTGAAGCCGCACAACGCCTGCTCGACGGTGACTTCAGTGAGCCCGGCGCCCACGCACCCGGCGAAATCTTCGACGCCACCGCGATCCTGACCGCCCTCGCACCCAGCCACGCAGCGTTCGCCATCTCCGATCTCCCAGAGTGACCCCCAGTTCGACGACACGATTCTCCACTGCGCTCACGCAGCCAAAAAGCCACCGGCGCACCGACATCACGAAAGGCAAACGATGATCGACCAACCCGACACCATCGTCACCTACGCCAAGGATCTCGAATGGCAACCTGTCGGCCCGCTCAACGACCAAGGCAAGGGGATCTTCGTCTCGCTGATGTACGGAGACCTTGAAACCGCGGGGCCCACGGCATTCCTGATGAAATACTCCGCCGGCGTTACGGCTCCACCCCACTTTCATGGACACGATTACTACGCTGTCGTCGTCTCCGGCCGCTTCCGGCACTACCTTCAAGACCCCGACGAGTACGAAGTGCTCACCCCCGGAAGCACGTGGTTTCAAAAGGGAAACGCCGTTCACGGCGACACCTGCGTCGGCGACGAGGACTGCGTCCTCAGCATCTTCTGGCCCCAGGGCTTCGACGTCACATTCATCGAGGACGCAACGCCGTGACGGCCTTCCGAACCGACCGAAATACCCACATGGCACGCGGTTTTGGCGCACCCTCGACGGCGGTAAGTAGCTCTGAGGCACGGACCATCGCGTCGTCGGCGTTTGCGCCGCGGGCCGCAGCGCCTCGGCAGCACCGCGCCGTGCTCGCCGTCTAGAATCGGATGCCGACCTCTGCATCATCTGGGATCCCAGCATCGCCAATGATGTCGTTTGCTCAGGAGTCTCGCGCTTTGGGTCGTATCGAGTGGTCGCCAGCAGCGGGTCGTTGTCCATTTCCACGATCGGGTAATCACCCACGGTAGCCGTCCTTTTGGTGCGCGCATTCACCTGCGCTGCGATGTCAGGGTTCGCGATACACGGCGTCGGCCACGAGCAGCCCAGCGCCACGCAGAGCACTCAGATCCACGCTGTCAGCATCTTCGTCTGGATCTTCAGCGATGGCACCGATTGCGACGTGGACTCCGCACATGTGCTGACCGTTCGCAGTACCGAGGCGGCGGGACGAGATTTGCTAAATATTCTGCAAGCGATGCACACAGCACGTGCCCTAACGTAGTGAGCCTGGTCCGCCACCGGACGCGTCATGCGGACGGTGAAGACGTTACCCAGAGGCGATACGGCGTCAGTGGCGTTGCGTCGATTGCACGGCGGTAACCAAAAGCTGTTGACAATGTGGTCAGTACTGCGCAGCTCGCCGAAATGGTGGGCTGCGCACCCGCTTGCATGCGAGCCGGTCGTACACGGGGTGCCGTTACGGCACAGAGGGGTTCGCGTCGAGCTGGTCGAGGATCAACCAAGCGGATGAGTTGACCGTGCGCCGAGAAAGGGGTCGTCATCGTGGCTGTGTCCAAGCGTCGTCGTCTCATCGGCAAGGTCTGGCTCCCCGTCCTAACGGTGACCGTGGTGTCGATCGCCGGTATATCGATATATGCGCTGCACGGGATCTTCGGGTCCCAGGATCTGACAAAAAGCTCGGGCAATAAATTCGTGATCGCGCAGTTCAACCCGAAGAACATCAAGTACGAGATTTTCGGCGACTTCGGCGGATGGGGTCGGGTGACATACTGGAACACCGACTCCAAGCCTGTCGACGTCAGCCTGACCGCGTTGCCGTGGTCGCACGTCGAGACCACCACGATGACGACGGCGACCGCTGACGTGACCGCGCAAGCAGCCGGCGGACACATTGGTTGCCGCATCACGATTGACAACGAAATCCGTTCCGAACACACGGCCACCGGTGAGCACGCCGGTGTCTGGTGCCAGGTGCTCTCGGCATGAGCGGCAACGTCGATACCGCACCCGTACGCGTCCAAGAGCCGCCGGAGCCCACGCCGGAGCGTCCATTCATTGCGCGCAATCTGCGGCGGTTCGCGCCATTAGTCATCTTGGCGTGGATGGTGTTCCTGGTGATCACCAATACAGTTGTCCCACAGCTAGAACCCGTCGTCGACGCCAACCGGGAGGCATTAGTTCCCGTCGATGCGCCCTCGGTTCAAGCGCTGCACCACATCGGCCAGGTGTTCCACGAAGGCGACAGCAACGCGTTCGTGTTCGTCGTCTTCGAAGGCGACCACAAACTCAACGACGCCGACCACAGTTTCTACCGCACGATGGTAGACAAGCTGCGCCGTGACAGGCGTGTCCAGTACGTGATGGATCTCTGGGACGAAGGCACGACAGCCGCCGGTGTCCAAAGCAACGACGCCAAAGCGAACTTCACTCTGGTCCGAGTTGCGGGCGATATCGGCTCAACACTCAACGATGAGTCGATCACCGCGGTCCGCGACATCCTCAATAACATGAAACCGCCCCCCGGACTGAAGGTATACGCCTCAGGGTCGGCCGTGCTGTCAGCGGACATGATCTACGTCGGCAACACCAGCCTCAACACCATCATGTTCGTCACGATCGTGCTGATCTCCGCGATGCTGCTGATTGTCTACCGCTCGATCCCGACCGCACTCCTCATCCTGTTCATGGTGTTGATGGAATTGTTTTGCGGCCGGGGGATTGCCGCGTTCATGGTTTATCACCATTGGATCGAGATTTCGGTCTATGCCGCCAATACTCTGGTGTCGCTGATCTTAGGGGCGGGAACCGACTACGCGATCTTCCTGATCGGCCGCTATCACGAAGGCCGCCTCGCGGGAGAAAGCCGCGAACAGGCGTATTACTGTGCTATCAGCGGCGTCTCGCACGTGATCCTGGGCTCCGGGGTTGCTGTCGCGGGGGCCATGTACTGCATGAAATTCACCCGACTCAACTACTTCAACACCTGCGCAGCTCCGTGTGCGGCAGGCATGCTGGTCGCGGTCACCGCCGCACTCACCTTCGGGCCCGCGGTGCTCACGATCGGCAGCCGATTCGGCCTATTCGAGCCGAAGAAACACCAAGCAGGACATGGGATCTGGAATAAAATCGGCACCGCCGCAGTGCGCTGGCCCGGCAGGATCCTGCTGGTCGGCTGCGTCATCGTGCTCATCGGGTCAATCACGCTGATCACCTACTACCCGAACTACGACGACCGCATTTATTTGTCGAACACCGTTGCATCCAACCAAGGTTACGAAGCCAGCGACCGTCACTTTCCTGCCAGCCACCTCAACGCCGATATGCTGATGGTCGAATCCGATCACGACCTGCGCAACAGCGTCGACATGATCGCTGTCGACCGAGTCGCGCGCACGATCTTCCACACGCCCGGTGTGGGGATGGTCCAGGCCGTGACCCGACCCCTAGGCGTCCCGCTGGAGCACTCCTCGTTCACCTACGCCCTCGGTACGGTCGGAACCAAGATCAAAGAGGTGCTGCCCTACCTACACGATTTCAACAACCGGCTCGACGACATCTCCGCGGTCACCCAAACGTTGCAGGCTCTGACCCGCCACCAGCAAGACCTCACCAACCAGCAGGCCAGCTCGGCCCACCTCAACGCTGAAGCGGCAGCCAGCCTGACCGACACCGTCAACCAGATGCGGGACAACTACGCCAACTTCGATGACATGTGGCGGCCGATCCGAAGCTACTTCTATTGGGAAAAGCACTGTTTCGACATCCCGCTATGCATGTCGTTCCGATCGCTGTTCGACATGACCGATGGGCTCGACCAACTAGCAGAAGACTTCCAAAAAAGCATGCAGGCCGCGATCATCCAAGACAAGGTAACCCCTCAACTTGTCGACACCCTGGGCCGCAACGCCGAACTCCTCGGCACGTTCAACGCCTTGGTGGAAGCAGAACACAGCACGCTAGAACCGCTGCTGACACAGCTAGACGCGCTGGGCATGCAGACCATGGATATCGGGCACTCTTTCGACACGTCGAAGAATGACGAATTCTTCTACATCCCACCAGAATCGTTCGACAACCCCTACTTCAAGATCGACGAAAAATACTTCGTGTCCCCGGACGGCCATGCGGTCCGCTACCTGATCTATCACGACGGAGAAGCCCTCACCGAGGCCGGCATCCGCCACGACCAGACCTTCATGCCGGCCGTGAAAGAGGCACTCAAAGGGACCACGCTGGCCGGATCCCACGTCTATCTCGGCGGCGCGGCCGCGACCTACTGGGATGTCAAAGATGCCACCAAGATCGACCTGATGATCGCCGCCACCGCGGCATTCACATTGATCTTTCTGGTGATGCTGTTCATCACCCGCGCCGTGATCGCCTCACTGGTGATCGTCGGGACCGTCGCGTTCTCGTTCTCCGGGGCGTTCGGCATGTCCGTGCTGATTTGGCAGAACCTCCTCGGGCTTCCACTGAGCTGGTGGAACATCGTGTTCTGCTTCATCCTGCTGGTGGCCGTCGGGTCGGACTACAACCTGCTGCTCGTAGCCCGATACCTCCATGAGAGCGAGGCCGGTCTCAACACCGGACTGATCCGGGCGGTGACTAAATCCGGCCGCGTGGTGACCACCGCGGGCATCGTGTTCGCGGTCACGATGATGGCCATGGTGTCCAGCGATCTGACCTCGGTCGGCATGTTCGGCTCGACCGTCGGCATCGGTCTGTTGCTCGACACGCTGATCGTGCGGTCCTTGATCACCCCCGCCCTAGCACGGCTGCTCGGGCCGTTCTTTTGGTGGCCGCGCCTCATCCGTCAGCGCCCCGCGCGCACCGGCAGCGGGGCAGTGGCCCCCGAACAACACCACGAGGACGATTTGTACCGAAAAGTGCTGTGACAGTGCAGCTGCCCCGGCGCCTGCATAGCTTCGTAGCGCAGTGCTCATTGGTTGCGACGTCCGACAACAACGAAAAGGAAGTGCCGAATGCAACCGAACACCCACGGGGTCGCGCGCACCCCAAATCGTCGGCGATCCGTCTGCTGGAATACCGCAGAGCTGCAGTTGTGCAACGAAGATTAACAAGCTCTCGCGACACGTCGACGTTTTGTCAAAGTAGCCAGGCGTGTCTTGTCAATCTTCGTTGCATCTCGACAGTCGTGCGGTTTTTCAAGTTCAGTGTCCAATTCCCAAGTCGAGTGCTCACCTGCTGTCCAATTGGACTTAGAGTGCGAATTTTCCACTCTTCGGACTAGGGGTGTGCGTGCCCGCCTAACGGTGTGATGGCGCGGGGCGCTCGGGCCAGCCTGCGCTGCTTCGGTTTCGAAGTCTCTCGGTCGAGGCTTTGTCTTGGCACTCACGACGCATTGTCCTTGGATCCGAGGTGGCGCAGAGATATCCGCCCCGCAGTCCTTACGATCGGCGGGTGTCTCCTGCGAATCGGCACAGTCCAGAAGAACGCCGGGCTGCGGTTGCCCGTGCGTTCGGCCCCAACGGCGACGCCGCTCAAGTGGCGCGTGACCTGGGTGTCCACCCTGCCACGTTGTATCGGTGGGCCAAACAGCCTCTTTCGTCGCATGAACAACCGACCGTCGCAACCGCTGCACGTCTCGTCGAGACCACCCAGGACCTGCTCCGCATCCGCGACTACGGTGAAATCACGGTAGAGGAGGTGGCGCGGACTGCCGGAGTAGGACTGCGAACCGCATTCCATCACTTCGCGAGCAAACGCGATCTGTTTCACGCCGCTATCGATAATGCGGCAACCGAACTCATCGCCGAAATGCAGCGGCGCTACGGCAGTGCGACCTGGTCCGACCAGCCGCGACAGCAATTGCGCGTGTTCCTTCGGGTGGCCGCCGAGGCGATTTACGCCACGCCCGCGGCGCACGTCTTGTTCCGTGATCTGGGCGTGCCGCGCAAGGACAGCTTCGCGCAGCGTTGGCACGAGGCCTTCGAACGTGCCCTCGCTGAGCTGTTGGTTTGTCTCGTCGAAGGCGGCGCGCTGGACGCCGACGTTGACGTAGAAGCCTGTGCGGGGGCGGTTACCGGCGCCATGCGGGGAATCCATGCGAGCGTGTTCGAAGGCGTCGATCCGGATCAGGCAATCCGCCTTGTCGACCGGCTTTGGCTCATCGTGGCGCCCGAGTAGCACAGGTTTCCGCAACGGCCAGCCTCAGCGGCTGCTCCCTTCTGTGGCCGCCACACGTCTGGCGAACTGTTCATAACTTGTGGGCTTGCGACCCAACAGCTTCGGCAGGTCGGCCATATTGCCGGGAGGCAGGCCATTGGTGTCGTAATACGTCATCATCCCGACGTAGGTGCTGCGCGCGTCGGAGGGCCAATTGCGGATGCCTCGTGCATTGGACGAGTCACGGACGCCGCGAACGAGGTGGGGCAATGCCCTGAGCTTGGTGTTGAGCAGTGACTGAACCACGGCGGCTCCCAGCGCCGGCGCGGCGAGGAGAGCGTTCTCGACAGTGTTGGGCGGCAGGCGAATAGCGGTGACCGGGTGTCCCAGCACCCGGCTCCAGATCTCTGCCATCTCGTTGCGGTCGAGTGCCTCTGCGGAGAGGTCGTAGGTCTTACCCACGTGCTCGTCGGGTGCGCTGAGCACATTGGCGGCCGCCTCGGCGATATCTTCGGCGTCGACCATGCCCATCACGCTGGTTGGTGACACGGGATAGGGCATCAGGCCCGCCTGGATGAACTCCCAGAACTCTAGATAATTCTGCATGTAATGGGACGGACGCAAAATGGTCACCGGCAAGCCCGAATCGTGCAACAGTCGCTCCACCAAAAGCTTCTGATGGTGATGGACCAGCGCGTCGATGTCGGGATGAATTACCGAGTGAAAGCCGATGTGTTCCACCCCGTTGGCCGCGCAAATCTCGATGAGGGCTTGGGCAACGGGGACCTCATCGATGAGTTGCGTCGGAGCGGCGTGGTACAACCGTTTCGCGCCGGTGAACGCCCTCTCGAGATCTGTGCGGTTTCGCAGGTCGCCCACCACAATCTCGGTTGCCCCGTCGCTGCGCGCCAGTTGGGCCTGGGCGTCATTCTTGACGAATGCCCGTACGTCCAACCCGCGTCCACGAAGGCCGCGGACCAGCGGGCGTCCGACACCGCCTGCGGCACTGGTGACCACGATCATGATCGCAATCCTGACGACGGTTCGGAACGCAGGCGCGATCGGTTGCAGTGCGGCGGTACGGTCGGGCCGCCGCGCAGCGGTGTAGTTGTCACGTGTCCTCCTTTGAGATGAGCCGGAAAGGAATCGCGGCCCCCGTGCATCAGCAAACGCGTCGCGATCTTCATGGCGGTGGCACCGGGTGCATTGGCTGCAGGATGCGTGCCACGAATGGAATGAGAAGCCTGCGAGGGATCAGTCCCGCAAGCCGCGCCGTCCACGCGTTCGCAATTCCCGAAACGACATAGGGCGGAGTCGACCGGCGATCAAGGGCACGCATGCCTGTGGCCGCTACTTGCTCGGCCGTCTGCATCCGTCCGGCGACCGCCGCGCCCTCACCGATGACGTCGAAGAACTCGGTCCGCGTGGGTCCTGGGGCGAGCGCGAAAACCTTGACGTCATGCTGTTTGGCTTCGTACCAAAGCGACTGAGAGAAGCTCTGAACGAATGCCTTGGCCGCCGAGTAAACGGCAAGCGAGGGGACCGGCTGAAATGCGGTGGTGCTGGAGACGTTGACGATGGCCCCGTGTCCCCGCTCGACCATTGCGGGCAGAAAGGCGTGGCACATGTCCACCACGGCCCGGACATCCACGGCGATCACGCGAGCGAACTCCTCGCCGCTGCCGGTCAGAAACGGGCCTTGCGTGGCAAAGCCGGCATTGTTGACCACGAGGTCGAACTCGCCGCCGACCTCCTTACGCAGGGCTGCCCCTGCTCCGTCGATCGACAGATCGAATGCAACAGTCTCACAGGTGATTCCGTGTGCCGTCATGAGTTCGCGGGCAACGTGCTCAAGCCTGTCTTGCCGCCGCGCGACTAGAACCAGATCCGAGCCGCGCGCGGCCAATTGCCGTGCGAATGCCACCCCGATGCCCGAACTGGCGCCGGTGACCAGAGACCGTGACGGTCGATAAGACATCGCTCCCTCATTCATGTGGTACTCAGCGGGTCCGTCCGAAGCGGCCTCTCGCGGACCGGCTGACGCAACCGCTCGGGCAGACCGCGCCGAGCACTTCGTCCGGAAGGCTTCGCAAATGGTTGCACGGCGAATGCAACCGACGCAAATCTGCACCCTCGGTGCGCAGGATGATCTGCGCCGGGAGGTCCGCCAGGATCGTCGGCAGACAGACCAGGCCGTCGGACGGCGCCGGTGGACAGGAAGTCCGAGAGGCCACAGGCGCTCGTGTTGGTTCTCAAGATCAATGTCACCTTCGGTGATAGTCGTCCATCCGGCATCGGGCTCACAGCATGAATTCGCCGCCGTTGACGTGAATGACCTGGCCGGTCACGAACTTGCCCGACTCGCCGGCGACATACAGACATGCCTCCGCGATGTCTTCGGGATCGCCGGCCTTCTTGATGGCCAGGCGCTGGGCGATCGCTTCGATGTCCACGTGCGTGTACTGCGACTCGTCACGAATGGTGTTGATGGCGCCGGGCGCAACGGTGTTGCAGGTAACGCCCCAGACGCCCGCTTCCCGCGCGACGGCTTTGGTCAGTCCGTGCATGCCGGCCTTGGCCGCCACGTTGTGTGCGCGTTGAGAGATATGCCCGGTCCAGGCGTCGTAGCCGGCGATGTTGATGATGCGACCCCACCCGCGCTGCCGCATGCCCGGCAGTACGTAATGGACGACATAGAATGCCGAGTTGAGGTTGTAGTTGATGGTCTCCTGCCAGTCGGCGATGGAGATCTCTTCCAGCGGTTGGCGTTTGCGTCGCGCGACGTTGTTGACGGCGATATCGATCGAGCCGAAACGTGCTTCGCCCTCGGCAATCATGGATGCAACCGCGTCGGGGTCGGACACATCGGCCATTACGCCGATCGCTGCGCCGCCGAGATTTTCGATCTCGCGCACGGTGTCATCGACGGCCCCCCTGTCCTGGTGACCGTTGACGATGATGTTGGCGCCCTGGCGGGCGAAAAGCACAGCGATGGCGCGTCCGATGTTGCGGCCCGACCCGGTGATCAGTGCGGTGCGGCCTTCGAGGCGATGGCTCATATGCGTTCCTTACGAGGTGACGTCAAGCGCGGCGCGCACGATACTGTCGGCGTCGATACCGTGGTAGCGGTACACCGCATCGAGGTCGCCGGCCTGCCCGAATGTGCTCACTCCCAAGGATTTACAGCGCACCTGATTGATAGTTGCCAGGAAGGTCAGGGTATGCGGATGACCGTCGAGGACGGTGACCATCGGCGCGGAGCGCTCGGCAGGGAAAACTTGGTCCAGGATCCAAGAGGGCGCCTCGGCCAGCCCGTCGCGACTCCGGACGGCGCGGTAGAGGAGGTCTGGGCTTGTCACGCAGACGACTTCGGCCTCAACGCCCATGTCGGCGAGCCGGTCGGCGGCGTCGTTGGCCTCGGTGGCCAGCGCTCCCACCGCGACGATGCAGACCGCCGGCGTGGCGACCGGGCGTAGCGTGTAGGCACCGGCGAGTACGTGGCGGCGACGCCGTTCGCGGGCGGCGGGATCTTGCGGGATGCGCGCCAGCTCTTGGCGGACGGGCCGGGTGGACAGCCGGAGATAGGACGAGGTTCCGTCGGGGCGTCCCAAGAGGCCGAGGCAGTGCAGCAGGATCCACTCGACCTCGGCGGCGAATGCCGGCTCGTAGCTGATGCAGCCGGGCTGCTCAAGACCGATGGACGGCGTCTTGATCGACTGGTGCGCACCGCCTTCGGAGGCCAGGGAGACTCCAGACGGGGTGCCGACGAGAATGGATTGCCCGCCGGCGTAAATGCCGAACGACCACGGTTCGAGTGCACGTTCGACGAACGGGTCGTAGAGGACACCGATGGGAAGCAGCGGTTCGCCCCACCGGCTCCACGTGGCGCCAAGCTCACCGAGCAGGCCCACCAGGTTGACTTCGGCGATGCCGAGTTCCATGTGTTGCCCGGTCGGACTTTCACGCCAATGCATGATGGAGTCGGCGTCGTCGGCGAACCAGTCGGGCCGCTCCGAAGGCGACCACACACCCACCTTGTTGAGCCACCCGGCGAGGTTGGTGCTGGAGCTGACGTCGGGGCTCACCGTCACCACTCGTCGTGCGACCTCGGGAGCCTCGCGCGTCAGATCGAGTAACGTGCGTCCCAGTGCGCTCTGGGTGTTCGACACTGCGGGAGGGGTGCGGCCGATGTCGGTCGGCACCGGCGGCGGTTCACTGGTGCGAATTTCGCCGCGGCGTAATCGCTTGGCCGTCCGCTCGCAGAGCTGGCCGGGCGATGAGTGAGAGTCGAAGCGCCGGAAGGGATTGTGCGGGTCTTCGCCCAATGTGTGGGCCAGCTGGATGAACTGTTCGTCGGTGAGCAGCGAGGAGTGGTTTTGCGGATGACCTTGGGTGGGGAGCCCGTACCCCTTGATCGTGTAGGCGAGGATGATGGTGGGGCGGGAGTCGTCGATCTGGGCGTAAGCCTGTTGCATGGCGGTGATGTCGTGGCCGCCGAGGTTGCCGATCGCCTTCAACAGGGTGGCGTCGTCGAGATCGTTGATCACCGCGGCGACGGTGGCGGCATCCGGGCCGTTACCGGGTAGGCGCGAGCGCAGTTCGTCAGCTGAACAGCGCAGCAGGCGTTGATATTCGGGGTTGGGCATGGTCAGGATCCGGGTACGCAGCGCGTCGCCCCCGGGTCGGCTGAACAGCTCCTCGAGCAGCATTCCGAATTTCACGGTGAGCACTTGCCAGCCAGCGGCGGTGAACGTGTCCTGTAGACGCTGGGAGGCGATATGGGGCACGACGCGATCCAAGGACTGGCGGTTCATGTCGACGATCCAGACGATCTCGCCCAGTTCCTGCACGCCTGCGTCCATCACCGCCTCCCACACCGCGCCCTCGTCGAGTTCTGCGTCGCCCACCAGAGAGTATTGACGTCCCGTTCCGGCACCCCCGAATACGGTGTCGACGTAACGGCGAGCGAACGTAGCCCAAATAGGGGCGGTAGCACCGATTCCCACCGATCCGGTGGAGTAGTCGACCGGGTCGGGATCTTTAGACCGACTTGGGTAACTTTGCAGGCCGCCGAATTCCCGCAACGTCGTCATATACCGGTTGTCGAGGGTTCCGAGCAGATAGTTGATGCTGTGCAGTACCGGGGAGGCGTGTGGTTTCACCGAGACCCGGTCATCGGGCTGGAGTTGCCCGAAGTACAACGCCGTCATGATGCCCACCATTGAGGCAGACGATGCTTGATGTCCGCCAACTTTCAAGCCACTGGGGTTTGGCCGAATTCGGTTCGCGTGGTGGACCATCGCTGTGGACAGCCACAGCACACGCGAGGCGATGAGATCAAGGTCGGGCGTGGCGTTGCGGTCGTGCGGGGAAGGGGCGGAGCCCAACGGATGAGCGATGGTCACGGTGCCTCCTGGAGGTTCGGCACCCACGCCGGGTAGACGTCGCTCCACGCGCGTTCGACGAATTCTTGAAGCCGATCGGCCCCGGAGGCGTCAGTGTTGATGCGCCACACCACGTGTCCGTCGGGTCGGGCCACGACGGCGCCGCGGTCGCCGACCTCGAACAGCTCAATCAGCGCGGCGCCTTCGTCGCTGCTCGCCGCGCGCAGCGCGACCACCGCGACCGGCACCGTCATCGGGATTCCGGCGAGACTTGCGCTCCAGCCCTGCGGGTCGGCGGTGAACAACGTGAGCCCCGTGCTGGCAAGGATCTCGTGGGTCGATAGATGCGAACCGTCCTGGGTCGTGACGAACGCGTGCGGCAGCCGGGCTCCCGGATGGGTAGTCGGTTGATAGAACGCGACGTCGCTGTCGGGACAGCGACCCTCGGAGGTGTCAATGAGCGAGCTGGCGTAGGCATAGCCGAATTCCAGGCCGCTGGCTACAAAGTGTTCCTCTTGGCCCGGTACCGCGTCGGTGATGTGCTGGCGCAGTCGCCGACCGCGGGCGCCGCGCCGTAAAAGAGTTTTGGTGCGCGAAGTTTGGGCGTAGGTCAAAGCGTCGGCGACGGCCGCGACTACTCGGTCGGGAACCCGTTTAGGACGCAGCTTTCCCGCCAGTTCGGTCGCTTGGTGCAGCGACCGATTGGTGATGCCCAATGGCTCGGTTACTTCGTCGAGCGTGAAGTGATTGTTCGTGCTCTGCTCGGCGAAACGCGTGACGACGGGCCGGCGTTCGGTCTCGTAGGTGTCCAGCACTGAGTCCGACGCTCCCGAGCGCAAGACTGCCGCCAGCTTCCAGGCCAGGTTGTGAGCGTCTTGAACACCGCTGTTGAGTCCGAAGCCGCCGGTGTGCGGGAAGCGGTGGGCGGCGTCGCCGATGAGTAGCAACCGCCCGCGGCGGAATTGATCGGCGAGCTGGGAGGTCATAGTCCAGGTTCCCGTTGACCGGATCCGGTAGTTGGTCGAACCAATTACTCGAGGCAGGACGCGATTCCAATATCGGTGGCTGTCCCGCGCGATCAGTTGGGCCGGGTGCAGGTAGGGGGTCATCAGCACGTAGTCGTCATCGGCGTGGGCGATCATCACGCCACTGAAGCGGGGATGGTAGATCCAGCTGAGCAGTGGGCGATCGGCGCCGTCGGGATACACCCCGGGCGCGTGGAAGAAGACACTGCCCATATTGGCCAGCACCGGGCCCTGCATGGCGATCCCGGCAGCGTCGCGCAACGTGCTGTTCGCCCCGTCGGCGGCGACGATGTACCGCGGTGACACCACTGTCGGTTCAGAGCCCGCCGAACGCAGGATCAACCTCTCGCCGTCCATCTCGGCGCAACACCCCCGCCGGAAGTCGATCAAGGCCTCGTTGTCGAGGGCATCCCACAACACCGGCATGAGCAGGTGCTGACCGATGTGGGAAATGAGATATCGGCTGTGCGTTCGGACTTCGGCCAGCCGGTCTGGCTGGGACAGCAGGTCGATCTCTCCGAGCGGGGCGGTGCGCACGTCGGTACACCAACGAATGATGTTGACCGTGTCGATCGGCGGGGTGATCGACTCCAGGGCGCCCGTCAGCGTTGGGGAGGCTTGGTTCCAGATCTCCAAGGTGCGCGCGTTGATGACGTGCGCGGCCGGATGCAGGCGAGGGTCGCTGCGTTGTTCGACGACCGTGCACGCAATGTCGTAGCGGGCCAGCAGCAAGGCCAGGGTGGACCCGGCGGCGCCGGCGCCGACAATGATGACTGAGTCATTGTCCATGCCTCACAACGTCTTCCAGGTAATGGCTCGCTTGTTGGAGCGGGGCTTGGTGCCGGGGCGGGTGCCCGCGCCGCGTGTCAGCAGGTCCTCTGGTGGTGCACCCGCGCGGAGCTGTTCAAGAAGGTAGTCCGGATCGATGTCGGTGCCGATTGGGTTCTCACTGAACTCGTTGCTGGCGAAGTACTCGGCGGTCTGCTGGGCGGTGGGGAAGTTCTCGGTCTGAAACTCCAGCCGGATGCCTTCGGGGTCCTCGTAGTACAGGCTGGTCGTCGGTCCGTGGTTGATGGACCAGACAGGAGCGATTCCCGCCTTCTTCAGCCGCTCAAAGGTCAGCAGCAACCTTTCCACCGAGGTGAAGGTGAATGCCAGATGGTCGATGCCGTAGGTCTTGCGGCGCCACCGCGATAGTGGGAAGACGTACCGCAACGGTTTGGGAAGCTTCACTAGTGCCAACCGATGGCTCTCGTGATCCCACGTGAGGAAGGCGATCTGATTGTCTTCGTGGACGACGCGGGCGCCGAAAACTTGCCCGTACCACTCGATCATCTCGGCGCTGCGAGCGGTCTTGACCACCCAGTGGGCGATGAAATCCGGCACTAGCCGGTCGGGAAGGTCTCGAAGGTCCGGCGGCCCCGAGGGGGTGCCGTTGGTACCCTCCGAATCGGCGGGCTGCAGGGGACTTGGCGTGGCGCTCAAAGAAATTCCTTTCTAGCTGCCCGGAGCGACGATGACGTTTCGCTGAGTGCCCAGATCGAGAGTTCCGGTGGCGTTGCGTATCGAGGCGGTGACGATGTCACCGGGGCGCAGATAGGGCTTGCGCTGGTTCTGCTTGACGAATGCCGCCCACAGCGTCTGTTCGGGCAGCAGCGCGGTTGCAAGCCGGCGGATCAACGCGGGCGGGGAGGTCGCCATGCAACCGTGCGGGGTGCCAGTGAGCAATACGTCACCGGGGCTGATGTTGCAGAACTCGGTCAACTCGGTCAGCGTCTCGGCGGGCCGGTAGACCATGTTCGCGGTGCTGTCGCTCTGCCGTAGCGACCCGTTGACCTCCAGCCGTAACTCGAGGTCGTCGAGCAAGGTGAAGTCCTCGGGTTCGAGGACCGCCAGCACGGGCCCCAGCGGGCAGAAGCCGCGATAGCTCTTGCCCTTCAAGAACTGTCCCTGTGGCAGCTGGACGTCCCGGGCGGAGAAGTCGTTTGCGATGGTGACCCCGAAGACGTACTCGTGCAGGTTCTCGACGGTGACCGTGGTCGGTGCGTCGACGGATCGGCGCAGAACCAAGGCCAGCTCGATCTCGTAGTCGAGCAAGGTGACGTGGGCGGGGCGGATCACCGGATCGTGTGGCCCGGTGACTGAGGCGTCGGTCTTGTCGAAGAACAAGTTGAATGCGCGGTTGTCTGGGTCCATCCCGGACTCGATCGCGTGTTGACGGTAGTTGGCCCCCTGGCACATCACCCGGCAGGGCGTGGTGACCGGTGACAGGAGACGGACGTCGGCCAGCGCCACGTGACCGGGTTTCGCCGCGGCCGCCACCCAGTCGGATGCACCGTGTTCGATGAGGCCAGCGGTGCTCGTGTATTGCCCGGTGAGTGGTGAGACGACGTCACCCATGACGACGCCCCAGGAGATTTGCTCGTTGTCTCGGTATCGGACGAGCTGAACTACCACCGGTTTCTCCACTTCTGCTCACCATTCGAACGCGCTCTGTGCTCAGTCAACTGCCCGGCGACCCGTTGAAGCCTGGGCTTGAGTCCATAATTGACCCGGTCTGATTGGACTTCAGTCCAACGGTGTCGCCGCTAGCCGCAAAACCGCGGAGCCGAGTTCTTCGGCGAGGGTGAGGGCGGCGTGCAACTGCAGCCGGCGATCGGCCACAGGCCTGCCGCGAAGTTGCTCGGCGCGCTGCACCCGGTAGGCGACGGTGTTCCGTGCGACGTGCAGATCGGCAGCGGTGGCGGCCAAGCTCCTGTCATGGTCGAGGTAGCGCTTGAGCGTGTGACGCACTGTGGCAACGGAATCCGCGCTAGCGGCCAAATCGCCGAGTTCGCGGGCGACGAACTCGCGGGCGGCGGGCAGGTCGGTGCTGAGCATCGCGACCAAGTCGAGGTCCTGGTAGCGAAACGACCAGGCGTCGTGCGTCGACATCGCGCCGACGCGCGCCGCCTCCGCCGCCTGACGGTGGCTGTCCCGGAAACCTTCGACGCCGGCGCCGCCCAGTCCGATCCCAATGCGCACGCCCGGAGGCGGCGGCATGGTTGGGACCACCGACTCCGGCGGCTGCGACGTCCGCGAACCCCACGCCCACACTCGCTGCGCACCCACGGGAAGCACCAGCGTCGAGACACACCCCGCCGCCGACAGCGCCTGTGCGGCAGCGGCTCTGAGCTGGGTAGGCTCTGCGGGCATTGCGGCACCCGTCCAGACGACCACGGCCAGGTGCCAGCGGCTCAGGTCGTAGCCGAGAACCCGGGTGGCCCTCTCCATCGGAACGGCATTGCCCTGCAGGAGGTCCTCCACGATTTCCATACGCAGCGCCACGGAGCTGGTCAACCACTCCTCGTGCGCGCGGGCGTACTCAGCAGCCATGCGTTCGGTCAGGACATCGACGATGTCGAACAGGGCCTTGTTGATGCGCCTCATCTCGCTGAAGCGTTGTGACTCGGGCACCACGCGTTCGGCGACGTCGAGGAGCACCCCCGCTGCCGTGGCATGCGCGACGTGGATGCTGCGCAGCATGTGCTCGATCCCGATGCCGCGCGCCACTACCTCCATGGGACCCGTGAGCACCTCCGGCATCGCCGCGAACGTCACGTGGTCATCGAGTGCCAGCGCGGAAAGCGTTGCTAGAGCGACCCCCTCGCACCCCCGGGCAACCTCCTCGGCGACCGCGTCCACGGCCAGCTCCGGGATTGCACTGGTGATGCTGGCCGCCATCAGTGCACCCAGCTCAACAGCCCAGCCGGCCGGCCCGGGCCCCAGCAGCGCAGCGAGCTCCCCGACGCGTTCAGGCAGCATCGAATCGGCCGAAAAAGCTTGCGGCGATGTCGGTTCGAGTGCGGCGAACCAGGGGCGCCCCACTGACGTGGTCACCTATCCGGCGCGCCGGCGAACAGCCATTCGTGCGCCGGCCGGGTCCTCATGAGCCACTGCACCGTGGGGCATTGCGGCGGTGGACGACGGCGATGGCGCCGGAGGCGGGTGCATTGGCGATGCCTCGGGATCTCGGTCTTTCGTCGGGCTCGGAGGTGGGTTCGAGCGTATAGGTGCGCAGCAGCTCGCGCAGGGTGATGAGCATTTCGTTGTTGGCAAAAGCCGCACCCACGCAACGTCGTACCCCTCCCCCGTAGGGGATCCATGAGCTGGTGTCGGGCTTGTCGTTGAGAAAGCGGGTGGGATCAAAGCGCGCCGGGTCGGTGTAGTTGGCCGTCGAGCTGTGCGACAGCGCGATGCTGGCGATCACGGTGTGCCCCTCGGGCAAGACCCATTTTCCCAGTCTCGTGCGACCCCTAGTCACGCGCAGAACGACGGGGATCACCGGGCGGCTGCGTTGCACCTCCCATACCGTGGCTTGCAGGAGATCCGAACCGCCTGAATCGATCTCCGCCACCAGCTTCGCCAACACGGCGGGGTGGCGGCGTAGCCGCTCGACGGCCCAGGCCAGCGTGGTGGCGGTGGTCTCGTGTCCGGCGGCCAATAGCGTTTGCAGTTCGTCGATGATGTGATCGTCGGGAATCGGCCGGCCGTCCTCGTCTCTGGCAGCCACGAGCATGGCCAGCACGTCGGTGCGCTCGTCGAGATCAGGTGCGGTCCTGGCGTGTTGAATGAGCGTGCCGATGAGCTCGTCGCACTGGCGCCGCATCCGTTCCAAACGTCCCCATGGGCTCCACCGTCCCAGATCGCGGCGCAAACCCGGCGGCAGCACGGTAAGCCGGGATGCGAGCAGCACCGCCGGCGGAAGGATTTCTCGTAAGGCCGCGAGTTCGGGTCCGTCGGCGCCGAACACCGCCCGCAGGATCACGTTGAGGGTGATGCGCATCATCGATGGGAGCGTCGCGAACGGCGTCGCCTCCGGCCAGCTCGACAGCTCGCGCGCAACCTCTTCCTCGATGATCTGCTGGTATAGCGGCATCCGCTTGCCGTGCAACGGCGGCATCAGCAACTTGCGGCGCGCCAGGTGCGGTGCGCCATTGAGGCTGAACGTGGACCCCGGGCCAATGACGGCGCCCAGGTTGGTGACTGTCTCCACCAAGTCGCCCGCAGTGAACAATTCCTTGATCAAGCGGGGTTCGCTGAGAACCACACTGTCGCCGAAAAACGGAAGCGACGCACTGAACACCGGGCCGTGGCGCCGACGGGCGTATTCGAGCGCACCCGGCCGGTCGATCAACATCGCGGCACCCTGAACGATTCGCGGCAGGTTCACGCCGGGCGGCAATCGCACCGGGTCGCTGGTGAGCTGAGCCATCATCCCTCCCTCTGGTACGCCTGCGTACTAGCCCGACATTAGTACACGGGTGTACCGAACGCCACCACGCCGGTTCTACTATCGGGATGGCGGAAGGGACCTGTGGTGGACGCGGTGGAGAAACTGGGGCATGCACAACCGGCCCGCAGGAATTCTGAGGATTACCGGCGCCGCATCTTGGAGGCGATGGCAGAGTGCATTGCCGATGTCGGCTACGCGAACACAATGGTGTCCGACGTCGTCCGGCGGGCCCGGACCTCGAAGTCCAAGTTCTACGCCGAGTTCGCTGACCGTGAGGCATGCCTGGTCGCTCTGCTGTCGGAGACCAACGACGCCAACCTCTCCGCGGTCGCTGCCGCGGTCGACCCGCGCGCACCGTGGCAGACCCAGGTACGCCAAGCGGTGGAAACCTGGTTCGACTGGGCCGAACGTCGTCGCCCGCTCACACTCACCTGGATACGTGATGTTCCCGCGCTCGGCCCGTCCGCCCGTTCCCTGCAGCGCTTCGTCATGGGGCAATTCGTCGAACTGGTCCACGCGCTCAGCGATACCGACGAACTGAAGTCGATCGGAATCGATCCGGTGCCGCACGCACGGGCCGTGATGCTGATCGGCGGCCTTCGAGAACTGACGGCCCACACTGTCGAACACGACCAACCCCTGGCCGCTGTCACCGAAGAGGCGGTCCGCAGCGCCATCGCACTGATCAACCCCTCCACGTAGGGACGCGCCCCATCCTTGCCAGGCACTAACCAGATCGTGACGATGACCCGCGACGAAACAACACGCCTGCAGAACGGAGCCCTAGATCAATAGCGTTCTGCAACAACATTGTCGGCCCGCCGGACAACATAGGCCGCTCGTTGTTCGAACCGGGGATTGCTCCACGATCGTAAGATATCGGTAGTTATGCTATAAATGTCCTTGTTATGAGGTATCCGGCAGACCAAAAGGTCAAGGCGCGCGCCGCGCTGCTGCGTGCGGGCATGCGGTCGATGAAGGTCGCCGGCTTCAACGGGATCGGCGTGGACGGGCTCGCCGCCGCGGCGGACGTGACCTCCGGAGCGTTCTATTCGAACTTCCCCAACAAGGAAGCGATGCTCGAGGCGATCATCGCGGCCGCCGTCGGTGAGCCGTTCGTTTCCGACACCGAGTCCGGCAGCAAGGCCGAGCGCCGTTCGAAGCTCAAAAGCTTTCTCGCGGACTACCTCAGCGCGTACCACGTGGAGAACCCGGGCGACGGATGTGTGATGCCGACCCTTAGCGCCGATGTGGCACGCGCGGGAGTATCCACTCGGGAGGCGTACGAACGCAAGATCAGCGCGCTGGCGGGGCGGGTGGCCGACGTGCTCGACGGCGCCGATCGGGAGCGCAGGGCGTGGAGCGTCGTCGCGCTGATGGTCGGGGCGGTGTCGATCTCGCGCGCGATGGCCGACCCCGCCACGCAGGCAGCGGTGCTCGACGCCGTGAGCGAGACCGCGGACAGGCTTATTTCACCCGGCAAGCGGCGCACATGATTGGAGCCCCCATCCGGGCGTCGAGTGCTTGGAAAGCCGCCCGGATGGGCTCGGGTATCGCGATGGCCTTGGTTTGCGTTGTGCCGGCAGGCTATTCGAGCGCCGTGCCGGACGATGAAGCTGCTGCGACACAGCAGCAGCGTGCCGTCGTCGGCGCGTTCCGCGACCGCGATCGTGCACGACGACCCTGCGGGGATCGCCGAACACGCCACCCCCGACATCGTCTGGACCATCCCCGGATCCAGCGTGGTATCTGGCAGGGCAACCGGAATCGACGAAGCCACCAGGCTGGCCGACACGTTCGCCCGGTACGGACTGCACATCTCGCCGCAGGGGCTCGCTTTCGGCCGTGACACGGTCGCGGTCACGTTGCACGACACCGGTGAGCACAATGGCAAGCGGCTCGAACAGGATGTGGTCAACGTGCTAACCATCCGTGGCGACAAGATTTCTGAGGTCACGGCGCATCTGACCGACATCGGCTCGTTCGACGCGTACTTCTCCTGACCGACGTGCGACGGGAGCTAGTCCCGCGGCGCCAGGGGCGATCAAGCCGATTTGTGCGCCGAGAGCAGGTAGGCGGGAAAAATCAACCTCCCCTTTTCGTCGGTGGCCAGTTGCGGCATCGGCACCACCTCACCGTCGCCATGCACCTGTCCGGCCAGCGCGTGGATCGATGCGGGCTCTATCCCATCGACGACCCAGTGCTTCGCCACGGCGGCGCGCAACTCCTCCTCGGTGACCGCATTGATCGGCACCGTGAAATCCTCAGGGAAAGCGCCGTGGGCGAAGACAAGGACAAAGAAGGACGCGCCGGGACGGGCTGCGCGGTACATCGCTTGGAGATAGGCATCACGGCTTTCGACCGGCAACGAATGAAACAGTGTGCTATCCATCAGCGTTGAGAAACGGTCGTCGAATCCGGTCAGCGACGTGATGTCGGCGCACAGAAACGTTGCATTGACGATGCCGCGGGATTTCGCGGTTGCTGTGGCGGCGTCGATCGCCGCCCGGCTCAGGTCCACCCCGACCACGCTGTGACCCTTGGCGGCCAGCGCCAACGACAATTCCGCGTGCCCGCAGCCGGCGTCCAGGACATCGCCGTGGATGCGTCCTTCGTTGATCAGCCGCATGAAAGCGGGTTGAGGTTCGCCGATGTTCCATGGGGGTGGACCTACGAAGATGCCTTCCTCGCGGTAGGCGCCGTCCCAGTCGATCAATTCAGTAGCCATACATTGATATACGCACGCATACCCACGCAGGGTTCAAACCCATTCATGTACATGGCCGTCCCACTTCCGCGCGGCCAGCGATCCGGGCCAGCGCAGGCTTCCTAATACCGAATCCGGCGCGCGGCCCATCTCTCCACGGGCTCACCGGAGCAGGCTCGACATGGAATAGCGACCGTTATATAGTGGTCGTTATCCTACGGGTCGGATGAAAGGAAAATTCATGACAAGCGAGCAGCCGTTCGAGTTGGCCGGGTTCTTCGCGGAGGTCGGCAGGCGGACCTCGAACCCCAACTTCGAGCTGGAGACCATCCGCGACATCGCCGAGAACATCCACCTGGCGACGAAGGAGCCCGAAGGGGTCACCTATTCCGAGGTGGACGCCGGTGGGGTCGAGGCCTTGTGGTGCATTCCCGTCGACAGTGACCCGGAATCGGCGCTGCTGCATACGCATATGGGTGGCAGCGTGCTGATGTCGATGCACTCCGACCGGAAAGCGGCCGCGCATATCGCCAAAGCGGCCGGCGCGCGCTCGCTGGTGCTGAACTTCCGGCGATCCCCGGAGCACAAGTACCCCGCTCAGGTCGAGGACGTCGAGACCGCCTACCGCTGGCTGCTCGATCAGGGCTACCGGCCCGACAAGATTGGCAGCGTGGGCCACTCGATCGGTGGCTACCTCGCCGTCGAACTTGCGCTGCGGCTGCGGGACCGCGGCGAGGCGCTGCCCGGCGCCGTGCTGTCCATTTCGCCGTGGACCGACGTCACGCTCTCGGGCGAATCGATCGAAACCAATGCCGAGCGTGACAAGTTGCTCACCCGGGGCTTGCTCGAGCTGTTCCGGTCGTGCTGGCTCGACGGAACCGGCGTGGAATTCACCGATCCGCGGGTGCATCTGCTCGGGGCAGACCTGTCGGGGTTACCCCCCATCGCGGTGTACTACGGCGAGTACGAACTGCTGGCATCGGACGCCGAGGCCTTCTCCCAAAAGGCAAGGCAGGCAGGCAATGACATCGTCGTCCGACGGGTCGACCAGGGGCAGCACTCTTTCATCATGGGGGCTGGCCGTGTGGACGAGGTCGACCGCGCGATCGCCGATATGGGCCGCTGGCTGAGCTCAGCGCTAGGAATTCACCGAGCGGTGGCCTAACCTCGTGCAACCGTTCGAACTGACCTTGGCCGCGGCCGCACAGCAGATCAGCGCCAAGGCCCTGTCGCCCGTCGAGCTGACCGGGTCCGTGCTGGCTCGCATAGACACGGTCAATCCACGGATCAACGCGTTCAGCAATGTCACCGTCGAACTCGCGGTCGAGGCGGCGGCGTTGGCGGAGCGCGAGATCGCCGCTGGCCGATACCGCGGACCCATGCACGGAATCCCGATCGGGGTGAAGGAAATTTACGACATGGCCGGCGTGCCGAGCACCTCCAGCTCGCGCGTCCGGGCCGACTACATACCCGAGCACGACAGCGCCGTCGTCGCGAAGCTGCGAGAGGCCGGTGCGGTTGTCGTGGGCCGCACCCACTCTCACGAGTTCGCCTATGGGGTCGTCACTCCCCAGACGCGCAACCCCTGGCGTACTGATCGCATGGCGGGCGGGTCCAGCGGCGGATCGGCGGCGGCCGTGGCCGCCGGAGCCTGCTTCCTCGGTCTGGGCAGCGACACCGCGGGCTCGATCCGCATTCCCGCCGCGCTGTGCGGCGTGGTGGGCCTGAAACCAACCTACGGGCGGGTGTCTCGCACGGGTGTGACACCGTTGTCGTGGTCGCTGGATCACGCCGGACCGCTCACACGCACCGTCGAGGATGCGGCACTGGCGATGAACGTGATGGCCGGGTACGACCCAAGCGACAAGGGTTCGGTCGACGTCCCCATCCCGGACTTTTCAGCCGGCCTGGGCCGCGACGTTTCCGGGACGACGGCCGGCATCCCGGTGAACTTGTTCACCGAGCGCGTCGACGCCGAGGTGAGGACCGCGGTCGACGCGGCGTGCGCTCGGCTCGCGGACCTGGGGGTGCGGCTGCGAGAAGTCCGGCTGCCCTTTGCCGATGAGATGATGGACACCGAATTCGCGATCCTGCAGCCCGAGGCCGCCAGTTATCACCGGCAGATGCTGCGCGAACACGGCGACCTCTACACCGACGACGTACGACGGGCATTGCAGGCCGGCGAGTCGATCCCGGCGACGGAGTACCGTGCCGCGCAGCGCAAACGAGCCCTCATCCGCCGACAGTGGCGGAAGCTCTTCGCCGAGATCGATGTGCTGCTCGCCCCGACGGTGCCAACCGCGGCGATGGACGCCGGCAAGCCGCGGGTGACGTGGCCGGACGGGCTCACCGAGGGGCCGGTGGAGGCGTACATCCGGTTCTGCGCACCGGCGAACCTCACCGGCCTGCCCGCGCTGTCAGTGCCATGCGGGTTCACCGGCGCGGGCCTGCCCGTCGGACTGCAAATCGTCGGCCGCCCCTTCGACGAGGCGACGGTGCTCCGCGTCGGTCACGCCTACCAATCGGCCGTCGATCTGCGTTCTTGGCCGCCGCGGGTCGATGCGGAGCAATTGTCCAGCAACGAACAGCCATCCCATTCTTCGGTCCGAGTGTGATTGAACCGCTCGCCCTTTCCGTCCGTAAACCTAAGTATTGAATAGTATACCTAGCCGATGAACCAGGAGGCTTCCGTGGCCACAGTATTGGAGCCGAGGTACGACGTCATCGTGTGCGGTGCTGGGTCCTCAGGATCGGTGGTCGCAAGCCGATTGGCCGAAAACCCCGACATCAGGGTCTTACTTCTGGAGGCCGGCGGCAGCGACGACATTCCCAGCGTGACCGACGCACGCCAATGGCCGGCCAACCTTGGCAGCGACCGCGATTGGGGATTCCTTGCCGAGCCGGATCCGCGGCTTCATGGCCGCGCGATCGCGTTTTCGATGGGCAAAGTTCTCGGAGGCGGGTCCAGCATCAACCTGATGATCTGGGCGCGCGGACACCGGAGCGACTGGGAGCACTACGCTTCCGAATCCGGCGAGCCGGTTTGGGGATACGAGTCCACCCTCGACCTCTATCAACGAATCGAGGACTGGCACGGCAGCGGCGAGCCACACCATCGGGGCCGGGGCGGGTCGGTGTTCGTGCAACCCGCACCCGGCGCGCATGCGCTCGCCGCGGCGACGCTGGAGGCGGCGAGGGCCATCGGGATTCCCACTTATCAAAGCCCCAACGGCCGACTGATGGAGGAGACCCGCGGCGCCGCGATCGCCGATCTACGCTGGCGCGACGGTAATCGCCTCTCGGTGTTCCGCACCTACACCGACCCGCGTCAGCATCAGCCGAACCTCACTGTGGTTCCGCACGCCCTTGTCACCCGGCTGATCTTCGACGGCGACCGCGCCGTCGGTGTCGAGGTCGTACATGGCGGCACGACGCATCGGGTAGCCGCCGAAGCTGAAGTCGTCCTGTCGCTTGGCGCCATTCACACACCAAAGGTGTTGATGCAGTCCGGCATCGGGGACGAGACCGAATTACGCCGGGTGGGCATCGCCGTTCGGCAGCACTTACCCGGGGTCGGACGCAACCTTCAGGACCACTTCGGGTTCGACTGCGTGTGGGAGTTTCCCGAGAACATCCAGGGCAGCACTCAGGTTGGTGCGGCATTGTTCTGGGACTCCGGGGCTGCCGATGTCGACGGACCCGACTTGTTCGCGTGCTTGGGGCCGTTCCCGAAAGCCACTGCGGAGAATGCCGCGAAATACGGTTTGCCGCAAAATAGCTGGGTCCTGTTCGGCTCACCCACGCACCCCCGCAGCCGGGGCCGGATTCGGCTGTCGGGTCCGGACCCGGCCGACCCGCTGCTCATCGAAGCCAACGCGCTATCGGACCCCGAAGACCTCAAGACCGCCATCTCTTGCGTCGAAACCCTGCGCGACATCGGCAATTCCGCGGAGCTTCGGCCGTTCGTCGCGCGCGAGGTCATGCCGGGCGACCTGACCGGCGCCGAGTTGGAGACTTATTTGCGCGACGCTGTCACCACGTATTGGCACGAGTGCGGTACAGCGAAGATGGGCCGCGACTCCATGTCGGTGGTCGATGGACGCCTCAAGGTCTACGGCATCGACGGCCTGCGCGTCGCCGACGCTTCCATCATGCCCCGCATCACCACCGCCAACACCATGGCCCCCTGCGTCGTCATCGGCGAGCGCGCCGCCCAATTCGTCGCTGCAGACCATGGCATTTAGTGGTCAGACGACGAGTGAAGGTAGCGGGTTGCCCCGAGGTTACGATGACCGCCGGTGCGCCGCCGGCACGGAAATCAAAGGAGGGGATGACGGCCGATGGCGGAGCTCCGCGAAGGTAGACCATCCATAGCAGGTTCCGCGCGAGTGCGCCTGGGTCACTCCGAACTGACGGTACGGCCCATTGGGCTCGGATGTATGGGGATGTCCCAATTTTACGGTGCAGCCGACGATGCCGAATCAATCGCCACGCTGCGTGCAGCCGTGGACATGGGCGTGGATTTCTTCGATACGTCGGACATCTACGGCGCAGCCGACGTCGGGGCGCGGGCGAATATTCGCGGCTTCGGCCATAACGAACACTTGATTGGCAACGCTATTGGCGGACGCAGGAACGAGGTCGTGCTTGCGACGAAATTTGGTGCTCGATTGAACGCGGACCGCACGCGGGTGATCTTCGACGGCCGTCCCGAGTACGTCAACGCCGCCTGCGAGGCGAGTCTGCGCCGACTCGGTGTCGAGACGATTGACCTCTACTACTACCATCGCCTGGACCCGAATGTGCCGATCGAAGACACCGTCGGGGCAATGGCCGAGCTGGTGCAGGCTGGAAAAGTACGAAGTGTGGGGCTTAGTGAAGTATCGCCCGAGCTGATCCGTCGAGCCCACGCAGTGCATCCGATCGCTGCGTTGCAAAGCGAGTACTCGCTGTGGGAGCGACGGCTTGAACGCGGCATCACCGCCACATGCCGTGAACTGGGGATCACGGTGGTGCCTTATAGCCCTTTAGGCCGGTCGGCCTTGACCGGAGCGCTCACGCCTAATAGCACGTTCGCGCCCACGGACTTCCGGACGACTAACCCTCGCTTCTCCGCCACCAACCTGGCCACCAATCTCCGACCGGTAGAAGCGCTCAAGCGGCTTTCCATGCAAAAAGGCTGTAAGCCAGGGCAATTGGCCCTGGCATGGCTTCTGGCGCAACCTCTCGACGTCGTTCCCATCCCGGGCACCAAACGCAAGGAATATGTTCGGGAAAATCTCGCGGCGACCAACATTGCCATCAGCGCAGACGAAGTCGCCTACCTCTCTGAGGTTTTCTCGCCGGGCTCCATTATCGGCGCCCGCTACGACTCAGCACACGCAGCTGGTGTCGACGAGCCGCGCGATGGTTGATCCTGGAACGTACCGACATCGCCGGCTGGCGGGCACGCGGCGTGACCGCCACGCGCTCGTCACTTACGCCGGTGATTCCCAGCCGCGGTGCTTGTCGGCTCGGCGTCACCGCGGGTGCAGCTGCGTTGCGTGATGCGGTCGGTGCGGCTCGCGAATCTCGATCCAAGTGAGCGTCCGGCGGGGTAGCTGAGGCTGCGTCATTCCGTCGGAGGTCAAACGGCTGCCGAGCTTGGGGCGCTGATATCTCGCTTGCCCGGACATGGATTCGCGCTCAAAGCGCTGAAGCACTAGTTTTCCTGACGTGATGTCGTCAGCTCTTAGTGCCCTCACGCGGTGGATCATTCCCTTCCTGACTGTCGCCGCCGTCGCCTGGCTGGGTGTATCCGCCGTCCCGCTGCAAGGCACCGCCCCGGCGGTGCGTTTGGCCAGCGATGGCAACCCGTTGGCCGGTGCGCCGTTCTATGTCAATCCCAATTCGGCGGCCATGCGCGCCGCGCAGAGTGCCGATCCGCCGAGCGCCGAGTTGACCGCGATCGCCAACACACCGCAGGCCTATTGGATCGTGCCGGGTGGTTCGGCGGCCACGGTCGGGAAGTACGTCGGCGACGCGAACGCAGCGGGCGCCATCCCGGTGCTGACGATCTACGGCATCCCGCACCGCGACTGTGGCAGCTTCGCCGCGGGTGGCATGGGGTCAGGCGCGGACTACCGAGGCTGGATCGACGGCATCGCATCTGGCGTCGGCGCCTCGCGGGTGGCGATCATCGTCGAGCCCGACGCGCTCGCCATGGCCGACTGCTTGTCGGGGGATCAGCGCCAGGAACGCTACGATCTGGTCCGGTACGCCGTCGACACGCTAACCCGAGACCCGGCAGCGGCCGTCTACATCGACGCGGGGCACTTGCGCTGGCATAGCGCCGAGGACATGGCGGCCAGGCTCAACCAGGCCGGCGTGGGTCATGCCCGTGGTTTCAGCGTCAACACGGCGAACTTCTTCACCACCGAGGACGAAATCGGTTACGGGGAAGCCATTTCGGGCCTCACCAACGGTTCGCACTACGTGGTCGACACTTCCCGTAACGGGGCCGGACCGGCGCCCGACTCCGGGCTCAACTGGTGCAACCCGGGCGGCCGGGCGCTGGGCACCCCGCCGACCACGGCGACCGCCGGCGCGCACGCCGACGCCTACCTGTGGATCAAACGCCCCGGCGAATCCGACGGAACATGCGACAAGGGCGATCCGCCGGCGGGCACCTTCGTCAGCCAGTACGCCATCGACCTCGCCCAGAGGGCCGGCCACTAGCCGAGGCGTGGTGCCGGCGAGCGCCGAGGGCGTTCGTGCGGTAAGAAAGTGCGTACACGAAAGCCCTGCCAAGCAGCGAGCGGGATTCGACCGGCTTCGACGAGAGGGCTGAATATGCCCGCATGGAAACATCGCAGCGTTAAAGCCGATAGCAGCGCGACCCCCGCCGGCCGCAGCGTCGGCGTAGAAATCGAAGTCGAGGTCACCGAGCCGGCGGTGCTGGATTTCCAGATCGCGGTCAGCCAACAGCCCGGCATCGACGTGAGCGAATCACTCAGCATCAAGTTGAACGGCAAGGCACTGGAACCGCGAGAGGTCATCGGCCCGCATCAGTCGCGCATCCATGTCGTGGCGGCCGACACAGGGACGGTCACGGTGTCGTACTCGGCGACGGTCACCGGACAGGCGGATCCCGCGCCGGTGAAGGATATCGACGCCATCACGTATCTGCGGCCGAGCAGATACGCCGAGGCCGACAAGTTCTTCGGTTTCGCCGCAACCGAATTCGAGCGCTACGCCACCTCGGTCGCGTTGCTGGAGAAGGTCTCGTCGTGGGTGGGCACCCGGCTCAGCTACGTCCCGGGGTCCAGCGATCCGATCGACGGAGCCACCGACACATTGCTCGCCGGCGCTGGTGTGTGCCGCGACTACGCCCACCTGGTCATCGCGTTGCTGCGCGCGGTCAATGTCCCGGCGCGACTGGTCGCCGTTTACGCGCCGGGGTGCCAGCCGATGGACTTTCACGCCGTCGCCGAGGCGTTGATCGACGGGGTGTGGCGCGTCGTCGACGCGACGTGCCTGGCGCCTCGACAGTCGATGGTGCGGATCGCCACGGGACGCGATGCCGCCGACACCGCCTTCCTTGACAACCATGGGGGCGCCATCACCATGCAGAACATGACCGTCACCGCTGTCGTCGACGGTGAGCTGCCCAGGGACTCGGTCGAGCTCGTCAGTCTCGGGTAGCGGCTCGTAGCCGCTCTCATTCAGCGGAAGCGGATATCGGCCGTCGCCAGCCCGAAGATTTTCCTACCACCGGACTTTGCGACGACAATGACCACGCCGGAGCGGGTAGCCGCGTCCAGTGACTTGATCCGGCCGCTGTATTCGATGTCCGCACCGCCGGTGGCCGACACGATCGCGGGTTGGGCCAGTCGCACGGCATAACGGCTCACCGCGCCGGGGTCGCCCGACCACGCGGAGATGAACGCGGCACCCAAACCCATAGTGAGCATTCCGTGGGCTATCACATCGGGCTGGCCCGCCAGCTTGGCGACGTTCTCGTCCCAGTGCAACGGATTGGCGTCGCCGGCAACCCCGGAATAGTTCACCAGGTCGCCTCGCGACAGGCGAGCGTGGTGCACCGGTAGCTCGTCGCCGACTTTCAGGTCGTCGAAGCAGGGGGTGCCCGGGATACGGTCGGTACCGCCTTGGGCGATCCGAGCGTCACTCGCCGGGCGCACAGTCTTCCGGTAGGCCGCTTCGGAGGTGTCGATTCCGGCGAGGTTCACGTCGTGCATCACCACGTTCTTCGCAGCCACCAACATCGCCGGATCGACATCGTCCGCGGTGACCCCGACGACGGTGGTGTGCATGGTGTGCACCCGCTCGCCGGCGGAGTCGGTGAACGTGTTGGTCACGGTGATCAGGTCACGGCCCGCGACTCGGCGGACCGATGAGAGTTCGACGTCGGTGTGCAGTTCGTCGCCCGCGACGATCGGTCGGTGCTGCTCGAAGACTTCTTCGGTCTGCAGATACATGTCATAACCGACGACTACGGATTCGAACAGGTGGCGATTGGCAACCATGCCGGGGATCGACGTGAACGTCAGCGGTGCCACCAGGCCCGAATATCCCAGCTCCGCGGCGGCCGCGAGGTCCCAGTGGGCGGGGTGGTAGTCCTGTACGGCTCGGGCGTACTCCCGCACTTTTTCGCCGGAGACCCGGTACGGTTCGTCGAGCTGGTAGTAGTGGCCCACGCGCGATTCGAGCGTGGGCGTTTCGGCTGGTGCGGTCATCAATTGCTCAACATTTCTATCGACCGGTTCGCTGCGGCCGACCCAGGCACCCTAACGCGCAGACGTGCGCGACCATCGACGCGGGCGGTCGGTGAGTTGCTGCGTGGGGATAGCGGCGCCGGCCCGCGGGCGCGCATCCGGCCACGTAATGTCGGTGACCATGACCGTCTATGCCCTCAATCTCTTCGATGTGGCCGACGCCGACGAGTACCGCGCATACTCGCGACGGTCTCCCGCCGAAGTGGCCAAGCATGGGGGTCGTGTTGTGGCGCTCGGCAGCTTCCAGCAGGCCATCGTCGGCGACATCGAGCCCCGTCAGGTGCTGATCCTCGTGGAGTGGGAATCGCGGGACGCCTTCGACGGCTACTGCAACGATCCCGAACTTGCCGACCTGCATCCCCATCGCGAGAACGGATCGTCGAAATACATCTGGCACCTGTTCGACCGTCTCGACGATCTCAGGCCCGTGCTCAGTCGATGAGCGTGGACGGGACCCCCCGGAGTGCCGGCCGGCTCAGATCTTGAGGTAGCCCTTGTCGGCGGGGAGCTGGGCCGCGGTCACCAACGACGACGCGTCGCTGGCAAGCCAGCCACGATGTCGGCGCCCGCGCGGGCCAGCCGGACGCAATGGGAGCGGCCCGCGCCGCGGGCGGCCCCGGTCGCGTAGGCGACTTTCCCCGCTAGCGGGGCGACGGCATCGGCCATGTCGACAACTCCTCTGCGCGCGGCGCTGGCTCGGATGGCCGGCAGGCTGTTGGTGGAATCGGTCGTTCGTCGACGGGGAATGGTTTGCGGCCGATGATAGACAGCGCGGCCGTCGGAGTTCGCGGAATAGGCGCAAAGACTCCGGGTAACGATCAGTCCGCGGCGGCGAGCACGTCACGCACCGCGGCATCGACCGTGGCCAGCAGGTCCGGGTCGATTCCGACGCGTCCGCGAACCAGGACCGAGGCGTTATTGGCCGGCGGCAGGCCCTCGGCCGGACACAGGCCGTCGGGCAGTTTGCCGATCATCGGCAACAACGCCACTCCGAGTCCGGACCGCACCGCCGCGTACAGGCCGGACAGGTCCCCGCACTCGGCGGCGATCTCATAGGCGACGCCGTGGTTTTCGAGGATCGCGAAGGCCGGCTCGCGCAAGGTGCACGGTTCAGAGAAGACCACCAGTGGCAGCGGGTCCCGCGGAAGCAGCGACAAAGTCCGCGCCGAAATCCACTGCAGCCGAACGACTCCGGATGCATTGGCGCGATCCAGGCCCGCCCCGTCCAGCATGATCGCCAGGTCGACCAGCCCACGTTCGATGGAGTCGGCGAGCGACACGTTGCGGTCGAGCCGGAAGCGCATCCGCCGGTCGGGAAGCCGGTCCCGCAGGATGCCCGTCAGTCCGGCCAGCATCACGTCCGCGCCGTGCTCGGTGGCGCCGATCGTCAGGAGTTTGGGCTCCGTGGCGCCCAGATCGTCGAGCGCCCTGTCGTGCGCGGCCAGGATCGTCCGGGCATGCCGCAGGGCCTTGAGTCCGGTTTCGGTGAACACGATGCCGCGGCCGGAGCGCTGGATCAGCGGCTCGCCGACGACGGCCTCGACTCGGCGCAGATGCTGGCTGACCGCGGACTGACTCAGGTGCAGCGCGGCAGCGGCGCGGTGAAACCCGCCACAGTCGGCGACCGCGACGAGGCTGCGCAACGGCGCTATGTCCAGCACCTGGGCCATGACCGCACCATAGTCTGATCAGCGAACCTAATCAATTGCCATGCTGGGAGGGCCAATTTCCGCTCCGCCACTGGATTACCGATAAGGTAACGCGATCATTGCCGATCAGCAATATTCGTTGGACTGTGGGCGGCGGTCTAAACGAGCATGGGTCGCATGGACCTGCCGCGCATGCCGCTGACCACCGCGTCGGCGGTGACGTTCTTCTACGCGCTCGGTTACCCCATCGGGGTGCTCGCGGTGACCTCCATCGCGCCGATGGCCGCGCTGGTGTTGCGATTTGGTTTGGCCGCAACCATTTTGGCCGTTTGGGCGGCGCTCGCCAAGGCGCCCTGGCCGCGGGGAGCGCAGTTCGGCCACGTCGTGGTGGCAGGCCTGCTGATCCAAGCCGTGCAATTCTGCTGCTGTTACGAGGCCTTTCAGCTCGGGTCACCGGCGGTGCTGTGTGCGGTGGTGATCGCGATGAACCCGGTCGCCACGGCCATCCTGGCCGCGGTTTTCCTGGGGGAGCCGCTCGGCCGGCAACGGGTAGCCGCGCTCGCCCTCGGTGTCGTCGCGGTGCTCGCGGCGTGTGCCAGAAGGCTGACGAGCACCCACGGCCTGGACCCCGTCATCGTGTTGCTTGGTGTTGCCCTGCTTGGGCTTTCGGCCGGCGGCGTTTACCAACAGCGCTTCTGCACGGGCGTCGACTTCCGCACGATGAGCGCGATGCAGAATGCGGTCGCGCTGATTCCCGCGGCGGCGCTCGCGGTGCTGACGCCGTTCACCGTGCATGACGTCCGGCAGGCGGCGATCGCGATCGGCGGCATGGTGCTGTTGAACGCGACCCTCGCGGTGAGTCTTTATGTGCGCGCCATCAACACCCACGGCGCGGCGGCGGTGGCGATGCTGTTCGCCGTCATTCCCGCGGTCGCGGGGCTGCTGTCCTGGCTCATACTGGGCCAGCGTCCCGACGTGGGTGTCGGGGTCGGCCTGGTTCTGGGCGGCTTGGCCTGCTGGCTGAGCAGCCGGGGAGCCAGGGCGCGCCATGCGCCGACCGACAACGCGGGGTACGTGCCGGACCCGATGGCGCCGGCCGCGGTTGATCAGCGGACTCAGGTCTCGTGCGGGTAGTGATCGGCCGGCCGCGCGGCCGCCGCCGACAGATCCAGTTAGACGCGATCACCGTCGGCTAAGTACCGATGATGGACGTCAGGCCAGTCCTGTGGGCGCGCAACCGCTTTCAATGCCGTCCGGCTAGCGCGTGCTCTCGTCGGGGAGGTCACGCCGGGACTGGTGCAGCCCCGGCGCGTCCGGGTCGTCGTCCTGTTGTTCCAATTGCTCCTGGAACTTGCGCTGTTCGTCGGTCGCCTGCCGGGCGTCCTCGGGCGCGGGTGGCCGGTGGGAACTTTCCTGCTGGTCCACGTGGATCTCCTCTGACCGTCTGCGATGCTCCAGTCAGGATCTCCCGAATGCCAGGCATCGAAACCTGGCCGGCCCTGAGTCCGGCTAGCCCAGGTGCGCGGACAGCAGCCAGGCCCCGATCGACTTGCGGCCGTTGCCCTCATCACGAATGTCGGCACCCGCGAAGGCCTGAAAGCCTTCCACGGCGCTGTCGGGCACGTTGGCGTGAATGCGTGCCGGCCGGATCTCGTCGACCACCCAATACTTGGAGACCACATCCCGCAGCTCGTCCTCGGTGACCGCATTGACCGGGCCGTCCGCCGGTATGCCCGCGCGGTCGAACACCAGCACGAAGTACGAGGCGCCGGGGGCGGCTGCCCGCACGATGGACTGCTGGTAGCCCACGCGCAGCTCGACAGGCATCGAGTGGAAAAGCGTGGAGTCCACGATCGTCCCGAAGCGGCCGTCGTAGCCGCCGAAGGAGCTGATGTCGGCGACGTCGAAGGTCGCATTGGCGAGGCCGCGCCGGGCGGCCTTTTCGCGCGCCAACTTGATGGCGGTCGGCGACTGGTCGAGGCCCACCGTGGTGAAGCCACGCTCGGCAAGGAACAGCGAGACCGCCGCCTCCCCGCAACCGGCATCGAGCACGTCACCGTGGAACTTCCCGGCCTCGATGAGGGCCGCGATCTCCGGCTGGGGCTCGCCGATGCTCCACGGCGGGCGATTACCCGCACCCATCTCCGGGGCCTCGCCACGGTAGGCGGATTCGAACATTTCCTGAGTTGACTGAGACATGCATCGGTTATATCAACGAGACTGATATATGTCAATGGGGCTGATATTCCTAGTCTCAGGTCAGTCGAGAACGGCGACCGCCGCTGCGGTGGCTCCGAGCTGGAGGCCAGACCCCAGGTGTCGTTCTCGGTGCGGGCCACCACCGGGCTCCTCACTGGCCTCAGTTGGACCAGGTGAGCGACGCGCCCGGTGGACGCGCCCGAGGGCGAGGGATGACTAACGCGCAACGACATGGTGAGATCGGGTATGGCCGACGACATCGAACTGAGCCCGCGGGACTGGGTGCGCGAGCAGACCGAGCAAATCCTCAAACAAGGCACCACCGACGGGGTCGAGATCTTCGATCGGCCCGTCGTCCTGCTGACCGTGACCGGAGCGAAATCCGGAAAGAAGCGGTATGTGCCGCTGATGCGCGTCGAAAACGACGGCCGTTACGCCATAGTCGCATCGAAGGGCGGCGCACCCGAGCATCCGCTCTGGTACTTCAACCTGCAGGCCAACCCCGAGGTGACGCTGCAGGACGGCGCTAGGGTCGTCACGCTGAGGGCGCGCGAGCTCGAGGGTGTTGAACGCGAACAATGGTGGCAGCGGGCGGTCGAAGCGTATCCGCCCTATGCCGAATACCAGACGAAGACCACGAGGCAGATACCGGTCTTCGTCCTGGAGTAAAAGGTCCACCGCCCAGTCATTTTCGCACGCACCGCCCGGCGCCGACCATTCATGCGGCCCCGACGAATATGCGCCGCAAAAGATTTGCATTCGATATGCGCCCAGCCCGTCGGGTTGCGACCTGCGTGGCCGCCCCATACCTTCGGTACGCATAAGCCATAGCAAGCGAAGCAGAACAATGATGTTCCCGGCGAATGTGATCGCCTGTGCTGCAGGGTTTTACATTGCACAATTCGGCGCGTTACGGGTGGAAGTCCGAACGTGCCCTTATGCGCAACCCGGGAGGGCCCGTGCAACGCGTCGAGCAGCTGGGGGAACACGATGCCGAGGTGGGCACTCGCGGCGGCCGGTTTCGCGCGGCCATCCAGTACGATTTCCCGGCGTCATTAGTGGTATTCCTGGTGGCGCTTCCGTTGTCGTTGGGAATCGCCCTCGCCTCCGACGCCCCGGTACTCTCCGGCTTGATCGCGGCGATCGTCGGGGGAATCGTCGCCGGATGCCTCGGCGGGTCACCGTTGCAGGTCAGCGGACCGGCGGCCGGGCTCACGGTGATCGTTGCTGATCTGGTATCCCAGTTCGGCTGGGCCGTAACGTGTTTGATCACCGTCATTGCCGGAGCGCTGCAGGTTGTCCTGGGTATCAGCCGGATCGCGCGGGCCGCCTTGGCGATTTCGCCGGTTGTGGTACACGCCATGCTGGCCGGCATCGGGGTCACCATCGCCTTGCAGCAGGTGCACGTATTGCTGGGCGGCGAATCGGACAGCTCGGCGTGGGCGAACGTCGTCGGACTGCCCGCGCAGATTGTCGGCGCGCACCGGCCCGGGCTCGTGCTGGGCCTGCTCGTCATCGCCATTCTGGTCGCGTGGCGCTGGGCGCCGGCTCGGGTGGCCAAAATTCCTGGTCCGCTGGTCGCCATCGTCGGGGTCACGGTCATCTCGGTCCTGTTGCCGTTCAACGTGTCCCGTATCCGCCTGGAGGGCTCGGTGCTGGAGGCGCTGCAGCTGCCCAAGCTCCCGGATGGGAACTGGGGGGCCGTTGTCATCGCGGTGATCACGGTCACTTTGATCACCAGCGTGCAAAGCCTGCTGACGGCGGTCGCGATCGACCGGATGCACACCGGGGCGCGGACCGACTTCAACCGTGAGCTGATCGGGCAGGGCGCGGCGAACATGGCGTCGGGCGCGATCGGCGGGCTTCCCATCGCCGGTGTCATCGTGCGCAGCGCGGCCAATGTCAACGCGGGGGCCAAGACCCGGGCATCGACGATCATGCACGGGGTCTGGATCATGGTGTTCGCCGTGCCCTTCGCGGGTTTGGTCGAACAGATCCCGACCGCGGCGCTCGCCGGCTTGCTCATCGTCATCGGCATCGAGCTGCTGAAGCCCGCACACATCGAGACCGCCCTGCGCAACGGCGATCTCGCCGTCTATCTGGTGACGATAGCCTCCGTTGTATTTCTCAATCTGCTGCACGGCGTGCTGATCGGACTTGCCGTAGCGGTCGTCGTGACGGGCTGGCGGGTAGTCCGGGCCAGGGTGGAAGCCAAGCCCGTTGGCGATGAATGGCATCTCATCATCGAAGGGGCATGCACCTTCCTGGCGTTGCCTCGCCTGACGGGGGTCCTCGCCACCATCCCCGAGCGCACCACGGTCACCATTCACCTGATGGCCAACTACCTCGATCATGCCGCGCACCAAGCGATCAGCGACTGGCAGCGCCGGCACTGCGCGACAGAGGGAGACGTGAGAGTGCATCACCGACGGCTGGAACCGTACGGGCGCGAGAATAGGTCATCGAAATCCGAGCGCCGCGCTGTCCACCTCAGCTTGGTCGAGGCGGACGCCGGCTAGCCCCGCACAGCGGTTTGAGGCGCCGTTACTTCAGGTCTGCGGCGACCCGCCCCAGCACGGCGAGGTGGTCGTCGACGGTCTCCAGCCCCGCGTTCATCGTGTTGACCGACACGTGGGTGGCTCCGGCGTCGCGCCAGGCCGCTATCTCGCGGGCGGTCCGGTCGCGGTCGCCTGTCCAGCGGACCCGGCCCTCCATGCCGAGGCTGTCCGCCGCACGGCCGGCGGCAGCGGCCGCACGCTGGACCTGCTCGCGGGCGTGGTCCAAACCGGGCCCCGGGGCGGTCATCGGGAACCAGCCGTCCGCGAGGCGCCCCGCGCGCTCCAATCCGCGGTCGGAGGCGGCGCCGATCCACACGGGGATCGGGCGTTGGATGGGCAACGGGGCCAGCCCCGCCGCGGTCACGCTGTGGTACTTGCCGTCGAAGGTGACCGACCGTTCCGTCCACAGCCGGCGCAACAGGTCGATCTGCTCCTCGGAGCGCTTGCCGCGATTGGTGAAGCGCTCGCCCAGCGCCTCGTATTCGACCGCGTTCCAGCCCAATCCAACACCGAGCCGGAAGCGTCCGCCGGTCAGCAAATCTACCTCGGCAGCCTGCTTGGCCACCAACGCCGTCTGCCGCTGCGGCAAGATGATGACGCCGCTGACAAGCTCGAGCGAGGTGATCGCGGCCAGGTAGCCGAACATGACGAACGGCTCATGAAACGTCGAGTCGATGTCGTATGGGCCGTCCCAACCGTGGTGCACCCGGGGGTCGGCGCCCACGACGTGGTCGTAGGCCAGGATGTGGCTGAATCCCAGCCCCTGCACGCCCTCCCCGTACGCACGGACGACCGCCGCGTCGGCGCCAAGTTCGGTTTGCGGGAACACCACTCCGATGCGCATTGGCGGTGCAACCAAGCCGCAAGGTGATTGCTTCCCGCGCACTGGAGAAAGTTTGGGACGGTGCCGTCTTCGCGCCTCTCGGCAAGTGGTCGCTCGAAGCGACGGTTCTCAAAGTGGTACCCGGGGGAATGCCCGACACCGTCGGGGGTCACAACGACGGCCGCCCCCCGAATATTTCACCGACGCTCGATGATGGACGTGTGACGACAAAAAAGATTGGAAACGCGCTGCGGATCGGTCGCTTCGAGCGGACTTTCGAAGCCGAGCTGACCGCGCGGTACGAGATCCCCAGGCTCCCCGACGGTCCGGGGCGCGCCCACTTCTTCGCCGCGCACGCGGCCGACGTTCGCATCGTGATCACGTCGGGCACGGCCGGTGTCGACGGGGACACCATCGCCGCGCTGCCCAACCTGAAGGTGATCGTCAACAACGGCGCCGGGGTGGACCTCATCGATCTGCCCGCGGCGCGCCGCCGCGGCATCGGCGTCAGCAACACGCCCGATGTGCTTTCGGACACGGTGGCCGACACCGCGCTGGGCCTCATCTTGATGACTCTGCGCCGTTTCGGCGCCGCCGACCGCTACGTTCGGGCGGGCCGATGGGTGCGCGGCGGTCCGTTCCCGTACGCCCGGGACGTCAGCGGACTGCAAGTGGGCATCTTGGGTCTGGGCCGTATCGGCTCGGCGATAGCGACCCGGCTGCTCGGATTCGACTGTGCCATCGCTTATCACAACCGCCATCGCATCGACGGATCGCCGTATCGCTACGCTCCGTCGCCGCTGGAGCTGGCCGAGTCGGTCGACGTCCTCGTCGTGGCCACCACGGGCGATCCCCACGCTCGCCACCTGGTCGACCGCTCCGTCCTCGAGGCGCTGGGCCCCGAGGGTTATCTCGTCAACATCGCCCGCGGCAGCGTCGTCGACCAGGACGCGTTGGTGGAGCTGCTGGTCGGCGGCGGCCTGGCCGGGGCGGGGCTGGACGTCTTCGCCGACGAACCCCATGTACCGACCGAGCTGTTCGAGCTCGACAATGTGGTCCTGTTTCCACACGTCGGGAGCGCCACCGCCCGGACCCGCCGGGCGATGGCGCTGCTGGCCATCCGAAACCTGGAGAGTTACCTCGACACCGGCGAGCTGGTGACACCCGTGTTGCGACCCCGCAGGTAATGCCCGGGACGGGTGTTGTCAGATCCCTCACACCGGATGATCCAACCGGCGAATAACGGGTATCAGGCCATCCACCATGAGTGACACCACCCAGCGCCAGCTCGGGCAGACCGACAGTCCGATCGAAGACGAGCTCGAGGACGCGTTCGGCAGGATGCTGAGCGAGGGCACCCAGCGCTTGCACCGCACCTGGCGCGGCGTGCTGGTGACCGGCTTCTTCGGCGGCACCGAGGTGGGGATCGGGGTGCTGGCCTACCTGTCCGTGCTGGACGCCACCCACCGACCGCTGCTGGCCGGGCTGGCGTTCTCGATTGGATTCCTGGCCCTGCTGCTCGGCCGCAGCGAGCTGTTCACCGAGGGCTTCATCATTCCCGTCGTGACCGTGGCCGCCAAGCGCGCCAACCTGCGCCAGCTGGCCAAGCTGTGGGGCGGCACCATGTTCGCGAACCTGGTCGGCGGCTGGGTGATCATGTGGCTGATCATGACCGGCTTCCCCGAGCTGCACGCGCAGACCATCGAGTCCGGCACCCACTTCGCCACCGCGCCGCTGTCCAGCCAGAGCATGGTGCTGGCAATCCTCGGCGGCATGATCATCACGCTGATGACCCGGATGCAACACGGCACCGACTCGGTGCCCGCCAAGATCGCCGCTGCCGTGGCCGCCGCGTTCCTGCTTGCCGGCCTGCGGTTGTTCCATTCGATCCTGGATTCGCTGCTGATCTTCGGCGCGCTCGTCACCGGGGATGCCCCGTTCGGCTATCTGACCTGGCTGGGCTGGTTTGGCTATACCGTGGTCGGCAACATGATCGGTGGGCTGCTGTTCGTGACGCTGCTTCGGCTCCTGCGGAGCAAGGACCGGCTCGAAGAGGAACGCGCGGACGCCGAATCCCCGTGACGGCCGTCAGGGCAGTTGGGGCATGACCTCGCTCGCCAACAGCTCCAGGTGCGCGAGGTCGGTCAAGTCCAGGAGTTGGGTGTAGACACGCTGCACCCCGATCTGTTTCCAGGCGCCCAACTTCTCCACGATCTCGGTGGGGGAGCCGACCAAGGGGCTGTTCGAACGCATTTCGTCTAGGTCGCGGCCGATCGCCGCGGCGCGGCGGGTCAGTTCGCGATCGTTTCGGCCGGCGCAGAGCACGAATGCGCTCGAGTAGACCATCGAGTCGCCGGGCCTGCCGGCCGCGGCGACGGCGTGCGCCACCCGCTGGTGCTGCTTTTCGGCCACATCGATCGGCGCGAACGGAATGTTGAACTCGGTCGCGTACTTCGCCGCCAGCCGCGGGGTGCGGTTGGCGCCGAGGCCGCCGACGACGATGGGCGGGTGCGGGTTCTGCGTCGGTTTGGGCAGCGCCGGCGACCCGGTGATGGTGTAGTACGCGCCGGCGTAGTCGAAGGTTTCACCGGGCCCCGTCGTCCACAGGCCCGTGATGATGGCCAGCTGTTCATCGAGCCGGTCGAACCGCTCCCGCAGCGGGGGGAAGGGGATGCCGTACGCCTGGTGCTCCTTCTCGAACCAGCCGCTGCCGAGCCCGACCTCGACGCGTCCGCCACTCATGTCGTCCACTTGCGCGACGGCGACCGCCAGCGGACCGGGGTAGCGGAATGTTGCGGACGTCACCAGGGTGCCCAGCCGGATGGTCGACGTCTCGCGCGCGATCGCGCCGAGCGTCACCCACGAGTCGGTCGGGCCCGGCAGTCCGTCGCCGCTCATCGCCAGGTAGTGATCGGACCGGAAGAACGCACTAAAACCCAGCTGCTCGGCGGTCTGGGCGACGGCCACCTGGTCGGCGTAGCGGGCGCCCTGCTGCGGCTCGATGAATGCGCGAAAGTCCATAGGATCCCTCTGTATCTTGTTGTACGGCAACTCGATTCCGAACCTGTACCCGCCTGTGGCCAAAGCGAGACGGGCGTCGGGTTAACGGGTGGGCCGCAACTGGGTATGCCGTCTGCATGACTTCACTGCTGCCACCAATCGTTGTCACGCCCGCGCGATTGACCTGCGCCGGTGCCGCCGACGCGGTTACCGCGGCGGAATTGCGCCGCGCGCTGCGGCGGTGGCTCCAGGAGGTGACGGAGGCCCCGTCGGAGATTCTCGACGACATCATTCTGGGGGTCAACGAGGCGCTGGCCAATTGTGTCGAGCACGCATACCGCGACCACCGCACGACCGGCACGATGAAACTGCAGGCAAGCCACGACCCCGCCGCCCAATCGATCAGTGTCTGCGTCAGCGACCGCGGATCCTGGCTCCATCCCTCGCCGCAACGCCTTGGGGACCCGCGGCGGTCCCGCGGCATCGCGCTGATGCACGCGCTCGCGGATCACTGCACCATCAACGCCCAGCCCCACGGCACGACCGTGTGCCTGGACTACACCACCAGACCGTAACCGCGGCTCACACGCCGACGGCGCGTTCCAGGTCCTTCAGCGATGTCTCCAGGTGGCCAAGCAGCCGTTGTAGGTGCGGGACGCTGCGGCGGCAGCCGACGAGACCGAAGTCGAGGTTGTCGGCGTTGTTGGTCACCGTGATGTTGACCGCCTGGCCGTCGAGCGGGATGGACAGCGGGTAGTTGCCGTCCAGCCGGGCGCCACGCCAGTACAGCGGCTCGGAGGGCCCGGTCGAGACGTTGGAGATGACGATGTTGAACGGCGGTGACGCCGCCGACAGGTAGCCGGGGATCAGCCCGAGGAACAGGCCGCCGATGTTGAAGGCCGACAGGGCGAGCTGCTGGACGGAGGGCAGCTGCTGAAAGATCTCCTTGGTGTCGCGGATCGACGTGCTGACGATCTCGAGCCGCCTCGCCGGGTCGTCGAGGTCCGTCGCCAGGTTGCACAAGAACGTACCGACCAGGTTCCCTCCTCGGTCGTCGTCGGCCTTGCGAAGGTTGACCGGCACCATCGCAGTCAGCGGGGAATCCGGCAGCGCGCTCTGCTCCTGCAGGTAGGCACGCAGGGCGCCGGAGCACATGGCGAGCACGACGTCATTAACGGTCAGTCCGGTCGCCGATTTGACCGCTTTAATGCGGTCCAGCGACCAGGATTGCGCGGCCACCCGCCGGGCGCCGCCGATCCGCACGTTGAACATGCTGCGCGGGGCCTGGAACGGCAGCGTCAGTTGTTGTTCGAGCAGGGCGGCCCGGGCCAGCTTTAGCGAGGACGGCGCCAATGCGAGTGCCGACCCCGCGGTGCGGCCCGCCCGCTCCAGCAGCGATTGCCGTTTGTGCCCATCGCGGCGCTTGCGCGGCCCGAGACTCCACGGCACGCGCACCTCGTCGTCGTCGGGGTCCTGGGTGAAGGCGCGCTGCACCAGCCGCATCGCGGACACGCCGTCCATGAGCGAGTGGTGGTACTTCGTGTAGACGGCGTAGCGCCCGTCCTGCAGTCCCTCGACGAGGTGGGCCTCCCACATCGGGCGGTGCCGGTCGAGCAGGCTGCCATGCAGCCGGGAGACGAGCTCGAGCAGGTCACGGACCCGACCCGGCTCTGGCAGGGCCGAGCGGCGCAGGTGGTAGTCGAGCTCGACGTCCTTGTCGAACGACCACGCGAGGTTGGTCAGGCCGCCGAAGAAGGCCGGGTGCTTGCAGAACGTCGGCTGCACGTCCGTGCACTCGAGCATGGCCTGATAGGACTCACGGACGAAGTGGGGCCCGGCGTCCTTGGGCGGCTCGAAGAGTTGCAGCGACCCCACATGCATCGGGTGCTCGCGTGACTCGCCAATGAGGAACAGCGCATCCGTGGGAGAGATCGGTTCCATGCTCGTACCCCGTTCCTTTCGTTGCGCCCTCCGCGCGGCACACGCCCATCTCTTAGTAGCCGCAGCAAGCGGTCGCTAATCGTCTTCGAGCTGCGAATCGGTGGAAGCACTAAGGCGCTCAAGGAGTGAGAGACGCCGCCGCCTGGCCCGGTTACGTCGCGGCGCGGAAGGCGGCGGTGACGGCCGCGACCCTGGGGTCGGCCCGCAGCTCCTCCAGCGTCTCCGGCAGCGGCAACCGCCAGTTCGGGTACTCGTCGACGGTGCCCGGCAGGTTTGGCTGCCGGGGTTCGGCAAGCACGTCGTAGGGCGAGATCAGCTTCAGGCGGCTCGGGGTCGCCGCGAGTAATCGGTGCATCGCGATGATGATCGCCGGCTCGTCCGGGTCGGGGCCCGAAAGCAGCCCCTCGGACCGCAGCAGCTCCACCCACTCGGCTCGTTCCTTGTCGGCCACCGACTGCTCGCCCGCCGCGTCGTCAAGTAGCCCGAGGTCCGCGCGGGCCCGCACGTGTTCGCCGCGCAGGAAGCCCGCCGCGGTGGGCAGGTCGTGGGTGGACAAGCTGGCTGCGGCCCGCGACGGCCATTTCGCCGGCGGCAGCAGCGGCTCGCCCGGCGCCGACTCGTCGCGGGTGAACCACGACACCGCACAGCCCAGCATCCCGTTGTCGGCCAGTGCCTGCGTCACCTCCGGTTCGACGGTGCCCAGATCCTCGCCGACGACGGCGGCCCCCGCCCGATGGGCCTCCAGCGCCAGGACCGCGAGCATCACGTCGGCGTCGTAATGCACGTAGGTGCCGCGGTCCGGGCCGTCGCCCGGCGGAATCCACCACAGCCGCCACAACCCCGCGACATGGTCGATCCGCAGCCCGTCGGCGTGGGCGAGCACCGCGCGCAGCATGTCCCGCAAGGCGTCATAGCCGGTGGCGGCGAGGCGGTCCGGCCGCCACGGTGGCAGCCCCCAATCCTGCCCGCGCGGGGTGAAGTTGTCCGGCGGCGCCCCGATGCTCACCCCGGTGGCGAGCACGTCGGCCAACGCCCACGCGTCGGCGCCGTTCGCGTCCACCCCGACCGGGAGGTCGTGCAAGACGCCGAGGGCCATGCCGGCGTTGCGGGCGGCGTCGCGCACCGCGGTCAGCTGCTCGTTGCAGCGTTGCTGCACCCAGGCATGGAAGGCCACCCGGGACGCCAGCTCCTGGCGGGCCGCCGCCACCGCCGGTCCGGCGACGTCATGCAGCGGTGCGGGCCACCGGGTCCACCGGCCGCCGTGCCGCTCGGCCAGCGCGCAGTACGTGGCCCAGTCGCGCAGACCGGTGCCGGCCGCCGCGGGGTCCAGCGGGCTGGGTCGGCCTTCGGCCCGCCACAGCAGCTCGAGCGCCGAACGCTTGGCCGCCCATACCAGGTCGTAGTCGATCCGCTCGGTGGTCGGCGAGACCCGCAGCGCGTCGACCTCCCCGCGGGCGTCGGTGTCGACCCGGCGATAGGCGTCGAGATCCTCGATGCGCAGCGCCAGTGGGTTGGCGAATCGTCGGCTGGACGGGGTGTAGGGCGACGGCTGCACCGGGTGCGTCGGCCCGGGCGCGTGCAGCGGGTTGAGCAGCACCGCGCCGGCCCCGTGTTCGGCGGCGGTCCACGTCAGGAACTCGCCCAGGTCGCCCAAGTCGCCGATGCCCCAGGACCGACCGGATCGCAACGCGTAGAGCTGCAACATCCAGCCCCAGGTGGCCGGCGTTGGCGGCACTCGAGGCGGCGCGGCCACCACGGTGGCCTGCTGCCCGTCGCGCAGGTGGAGTCGGTACCAGCCCGCGCTCAGCTCGCCGGGCAACTCGTCGCGCACTACGGTCTGGCTACCGTCCTCGGCCACCAGGAGGGCAGCGCCCGGCAGGGACCGGGGGCGGCCATCCAGCCGCACCGCGATCGTGGGCGGCAGCGCGCCGGCGCGCTCGCGCTCGGCGAGCCGGGCCAACTCCTGCCGCCGGGCGGTCTCGCTCGAGGCGTCGACGTCGAGCAGGCCGAGCACCCGGATCACCACGTCGGCGTCGACCTCCACGGGCTCCCGCCGCTCGTTTCGGTAGCAGGTGGCCACCCCGTGTGCCGCGGCCACTCGGCGCAGGTCATCGGGAACAGGCTTGGGCTTCGCCATCAAGCCGCCGGCCCGGGTGCGGCGCCGGCGGCGGCGAGGGGACGGCGGAGATGTAGAAGCACAGGCTCTATATACCCAGGCGGTGGGTTCTCACACAGGGGCCCGAAACACCTTCGCCAGCATGCTTTTTCGGTTAGCGCCCGGTTGCCTGGAAGATGACCCGCCGCGCGATCTGCACGGCGTGGTCGGCGAAGCGCTCGTAGAAGCGACCCAGCAGCGTGACATCGACGGCGGCGGCGACGCCGTGCCTCCAGCCCGGGTCCATCAGAGCCGTCAGCAATTGATGGTGCAGTTCGTCCATCGCATCATCGTCACGGCGAATCTGCGCCGCCCCACGGGGATCCTGCGCCAACAACACTTCCCGGGCGCCGCCGGCCAACTGCTCGGCGACCCCGCCCATTTCGGCGATGTGGCGGCGCACATCGTCGGGCACGGCGGTGTGGGGATGGCGCATCCGGGCGATGTCGGCTACGTGTACCGCCAGCCCGCCCATCCGTTGTGCGTCCGCGGCGATCCCGATGGCACTGACCACCGCACGCAGATCGGTGGCCACCGGAGCCTGTAACGCCAGCAACGCGAATGCGGTCTCCTCGGCGCCGGTGTTGACGGCGACGATGTCCGCCTGGCCGGCGATGACGCGTTCCGCCAGCACCAGGTCTGCTTTCAGCAGCGCCTCGGTGGCCAGCCCGATGGCTTCGCCGGCCATCGCGCACATCGCCCCGAGTTCTTGGGTGAGCGTTTCCAGCTGGTGGTGAAAAGCGCTCCTCATCCCTTAAAGATAGGCAGCGAAACGCAATTTAAACGTTGCCGGCCACTCCGTGCAGGCGGCGACCTGAACCGGTTCGCCCGCAAGGTGATTCGCCAGCGGTGGCTACCGGACGTCCTCGGCCAGCTCACGCGCTTCCTGCTCGGTTTCCACCGCGGGCCCCGACCCCGGCAGCGGCTTCCCGGCGACTTCGGGCGTGAACAGCAGCGTGACCGCGCCCACCAGGCCGCCGACGATCAGCATGTAGGCGGGCGCCATGACGTTGCCGGTGCCCGACACCAGCGCTTGGGCGATCAGCGGCGTGGTGCCGCCCACTGCGGATATCGAGATGTTGTAGGAGATGGCCAGCGCCCCGTATCGCACGTCGGTGGGGAACAGGGCCGGCAACATGGCGGGCGCGGTGCTGTCGAAGCACAGCTCCATCAACCCGATCAGCAACACACCCACGAAGATCACCGGGTAGATCCCGCCGAAACGGATGAGCAGGAACGCGGGGATCGAACCGACGACCAACAGCGCGCAACCCGTCCACATGATGGGCTTGACGCCGATGCGGTCGGACAGGCTGGCCACCAGCACCACCGTGACCATCAGGATCGCCAACGTCACCACGATCATCACCAGCCCGGCGGTGTGGCCGGCACGCACGAAGAGCTTCAAGTAGGTCGGCAGGTAACCGGTGAGCATGAAGTCGGCGACCTGGGATGTGAGCACCAGGGCCGCGCAGATCAGCAGCCCCCGCCATTGGTCCACGACCGTGCGCCGGAATTGCCGCCGGCGGCCGCCCGACGGGTGCGGGCCCTCCGTTGCGCTCTGGTAGGCGGACGACTCCTTGAGTCGAAGCCGCAGGAAGAGCGCGAACAGCCCGAAGGGCGCGCCCAGCAGCAGTGGGATCCGCCAGCCGTAGGTCAGCATGTCCTCGTCCGGCAGCCAGGTCTGTAAGGCCGTGACCAGCATCCCGGCCAGCACGAACCCGACCAGATTTCCCATCGGCAGGAACCCGACCGTCTTGCCGCGTTTGTGGTCCGGGGCCTGTTCGACCAGGTAGGTCATCGCACCGACGTACTCGCCGCCGGTCGACAGCCCCTGAAATATTCGCGCGACGACGAGCAGGATCGGCGCCCAGATGCCGATGGCGCTGTAGCCGGGCAGCAGACCGGTCACGGTGGTGCTGATCGTCATCATGAGAATGGTGACCACGAGAACCCGATGCCGTCCGATGCGGTCCCCGAGGGGGCCGAAGATGAAGCCACCGAGCGGGCGCACCACGAACGCGGCGGCGAGCGTACCGAAGGTCGCGATCAGGTGGACGCCGCTGACACTCTTGCCGGGGTAGAACACCTGGGCGAGGGTGGTGGCGATATAGCCGTAGACGCCGAAGTCGTACCACTCCATGAAGTTGCCGATGGCGGTCCCCATGATGGCCTGGCGCATGGCCGGATCGGCGACCCTGATCTCGTTGCGTGCCCATTTCCCACGGCGGCGTCGAGCATTCATCGACGGATTGCGTACCCAGAAGTCCCGTGGGCCGAACAAGTTGCACTCCCATCCGGCTCGTCGTCAGCATCGGCCGGTGGCCGATCGTAGCGACCCGGTGAGGTCAAGAAGAACTCATTGACCCTTCAGGCTACCGATGCGAAGCGAGTAATCCCGTGGCTGCGACTGCTCGATCGACGAGCCGGCCTCAATTTCGTCGACGTACTGTTGCGGGTCCCGGTCGATGATCGGCAAACCCTTGGTGGTGGGGTGCTCGGCCATGAAATCGCTGTATTGCCGGCCGAGGGCCTCCCGGAGGCCGATGGGAGCGGTGCGGCGAAAGTCCGACAGCCCCTCTCGTTCCTCTTCGCCCATGTGGTCGTCGTTGGCCTCGCGGGTGCGGCCGACCGCGGCCCACCACTCGTCGGTGCCTATCCCTGCTGCGTTGGCGTCGCGCACCCCGTCGCGAATGTCGTTGTGGTCACCGATGGCGTCGAGCGTCTCACCCTCGGCGTCGTCGCCGACCCGCTTCAGCAGTTGCGGGTAGAAGATCTTCTCTTCGATGTAGGCGTGCACGTCCAGCTTGTCGGCGAGGGGCCGCCACACGCGTGCCAGGGCCGTTTCGTCGACGGGCGCTTGCGCCTGCAGATAGTCCAGCTTGGCGAACTGTTCGCGGAACCACTCGTGGTCGGCGAGGATCAACATGGTGATGTCAGCCATCGCGACGCCCCCACCTCCCTCACCGCTAGGTTGCGCCATGGTGTCCCATGGCGGGGGACCCAGTCAACCGGGCGGAACGCTCTGGTTCGGCGCCGTGGACCCTGCGGATACACTGGAACACCGGTATGCCGATCGACCGCGATGGCGCGCCGCTAAATCCACCGATGTCAGAGGTTGTTTGTGCCGGAAAACCGCGAGCCCGTAAGCCTAGAGCCGCACTTCGACGACGTTCAGGCGCACTACGACCTGTCCGACGAGTTTTTTGCGCTCTTCCTGGACCCGACGCGGACCTACAGCTGCGCCTACTTCCAGCGCGACGACATGACGCTCGAAGAGGCGCAGCTCGCCAAGGTAGACCTGTCGCTCGGCAAGCTCGGGTTGCAACCGGGCCAAACGCTGCTCGACATCGGCTGCGGCTGGGGCACCACGATCGTCCGGGCGCTCGAGCAGTATGACGTCAACGTCGTCGGCCTGACCCTGAGCCGCAACCAGCAGGCGCACGTGCAACAACGCCTCGACCAGCACCCCAGCCCGCGAACCAAGCGGGTGTTGCTGCGGGGCTGGGAGCAGTTCGACGAAAAGGTGGATCGCATCGTGTCCATCGGCGCCTTCGAGCACTTCGGGCGCGACCGCTACCCCGATTTCTTCAAGATGGCCCACGAGGCGCTGCCCGCCGACGGCGTGATGATGCTGCACACCATCATCCAGCCCAGCCGCGATGAGTTCGCCGAGCGGGGCCTGCCCATCACCATGACCAAACTGCGATTCATGAAATTCATCATGGAAGAGATCTTCCCGGGCGGGGACCTGCCCGCGGCCAAGACGGTCGAAGAGCACGCGACCCGCGCCGGCTTCAGCCTGAAGCTCTACCAGCCGCTGCGCCTGCATTACGCCCGCACCCTCGACACCTGGGCGGCCGCCCTCGAGTCGCGGCGAGACGAGGCCATCGCGATCCAGTCCCAAGAGGTCTACGACCGGTATATGAAGTATCTGACCGGCTGCGCCGAACTGTTCCGCGAGGGCTACACCGACGTCGCGCAATTCACCCTCGTCAAGGGCTGACGACCCGCACAAGTCCGGTCGCCCGATAGCTACCACCCCGGGCCGGTTTATTGATGCAACGCCAGGGGTAAATCCACGAGCAACAACCTGATTCGGTACGCGCCGGCCTTCGTCGGCGCGAAACCGCAGGGAAGGATTGATCGTGAGTGCCAAGCATCGGATGGCCGCGGCGCCAGAGCAAAGAACTCCGGCGGGTCCTACGCCGCGGCGGCGGGCGGGCGCAGCGGCCGTATGCGACGTTCTGACCGGCTCCATGCTGTGTGCGGCGGCGTGCGCGGCCCTGGTGCTCAACGCGCCGCACGATGAAAAGCGAACGATCGAGGCGAGTCAGGAGCCGCCAGCCGCGTCGCAGCCGGTTCGCCAAGAGGGCACGGTGGTCGCCGTGTCAGCGGGCTCGGTCACCGCCCGCAGCGCCAACGGCTACACACAGACTTATCTCGTCACGCCCGACACCACGCTCATCGGGCACGGCAACCAACAGCCCGCTGCCGCTTCCCATTTCACGGTCAACGACCACGTGATCATCGTCGGAACCATTCAGGATGGGACCGCCATGGCCACCGCGGTGGCCGACCACGGCGCGGGACACGGGGACGGACCGCCCATGGACTACCTTGACGGCCAGGTCGTTCCGGCGGGGCGCAGCTGATCTCATCGCGCCGGCGTCCTCCGCGCGCGGCAATGACCTTGCGGCGCAGCGTCTCTGTCGTTCGATCGGCGCCGCAGCCCTCCCCGGCCTAGTCTGGATGCCATCCAGCCAGAGGAGGCGCCGTGAGCGAGCACGAAGTCAAGATGATCATCCTGTCGACTGACGATCTCGACGAGTCGATCCGGTTCTACAGCGAGACGCTGGGCATGGCGCTGAAGTTCCGCGACGGGGCGCACTTCGCCGCCCTCGACGGGGGCCCGGTCACGCTGGCGCTGGCGACCGCCGTGGATCACCCCATACCGGGCCAGGTCGTCGTCGGCATCAAGACCGCCGACGTCGACGCCGCGGCGAAGGCGGTAGAGGCCAGCGGCGGCGGTGTCGTCAAAGGGCCGTACGACGACGCGCACGAGCGCCGCGCCGTGGTCTATGACAACAAGGGCAATGGCTTGGTGTTCTACACGCCGCTGGGCCGCTGATCGCCGCTATTTCCCGTTGCGCTCGCGGTGCTTGCAGCCGGGCCAGCAGCAGGGCCTGCGCTTGCCCTCTTCCAACTCCTCCTGCGTCCGGCGAATGCGGCGCTGGCGGGTGGCTTCCTGCTTGGCGTCCTCGACCCAGCAGATGAATTCGTTGCGGGCCAAGGGCGTGATGTCCTTCCACGCGGCGAGCGCCGTGGCGTTGCCGATCAGTGACTCGCGCAGGTCGGCGGGCAGCTTGTGCACCACGCCGCCGGGTATCCGCTGGCTGCTCATGGGGTTAGATTAGCCCGCCGTGCGGTAGGCAATCGGCTGCGGTCGCTCGCGGCGGCTAGGAAGTCAAATGTGAGCTGTCGTCGTGCAATTCGTCGCGGCGCAAGCCCATCGGAGTGAGGGCGGGCACATCACCGCCGGCGACCACGGTACGGGTGATCGGTGTCAGCGCCCGGAACAGCGTCTCCACCTCGTCGTCGTCGAGCGCGTCGAGCGCGGACAGGGAAAGCGCGTCGGTGGAGCGTTCGATGTGGTCCTTCAGTTCCCGGCCGGCCGCGGTCAGGGAGCCGTCGGCGGCGAGCAGTCCCCGCTCGGTCAGCCGCTGCTCGTGGTGCCGCCACGCGGCGTCGTCGTAGTCACGCGTGCGTGCGATGTACTCGCGCGGAACGCCGCCGGCCGCGGCATGCAATACGTTGGACTCCCGTCCCGAGACGCCGGCGGCAGCCAGCACCGCCACGTGCCCATCGCCCCGGTGCTCGCGCAGCAGCGTCGTCGCGTGCCACAGCGCGGCCAGCGGATCGTCCGGCCACGGCAGCGCCAGGTTGGCCGCGAACAGCGGCCGGGCGTCCAGCGGGGCCTGCCTGGCCGCCTTGCTCGCCAATTCCATTGCGGTACGGACGTTCTCGTTGGCCTCCAACCCATAGCGGCGCAGCGCCGCGACGGCGGATTCCTGCCGGGCCCGCAACGCGGCGTCGGGGCCGGCGACCTCCCATGCCGCCGGCAGCGCCTTGGCGACCCGTTCGGGCGCGAAGTTGTAGAAGATCGCGGCGACCACCTGCCGCGGCACCATGCCCAGCGGCGCGGAGCGGGCGGCGAAGTAACCCATCCAGAAGCCCCGGTAGCCCAGTCCGTCCAGCGCCGCCCGTGCCTCCGGAGCGAAGTACGTCACCGCGTGCACCGGTTCGAACCTGTCGAAGAAGCGCCGCGCCAGCGCCGGTCCCCTTTGCACGATCGCAGTTAACCACACTCGCCGCTTCGGGCTGCCCTGACGACGGCACGCCGGATCGCCTCGTACCCGGTGCAGCGGCAGAGGTTGGACGTGAGCAACTCCCGCAGCCGCTCCGCGTCGTCGGCGATGCCGGGGTCGGAGTCCAGCGCGCCCGCCGCCAGCATCAGGAAACCCGGAGTGCAGAAACCGCACTGCAATGCATGCTCAGCCGAAAAGGCCTGCTGCAGGGGGTGATCAGTACCATCCGCGGCGGCCAAACCCTCCACCGTGCGGATCTGCCGCCCATCGCATTGAACGGCGAACATCAGGCAGGAGCGCACCGCCTCGCCGTCGACCAGCACCGTGCAGGCCCCGCAGACGCCGTGTTCGCAGCCGAGATGGGTGCCGGTCAGCCCGCAGTCCTCGCGCAGGGCGTCGGCGAGTGTGCGGCGCGGCGGAACGTCGATGCCGTGCCGGTGCCCGTTGACCGTCAGCTCGATGTGCACGGCGTCATCTTGGTGCTCGGGCCTGGGCGAGGGCGCGGCGGGTGAGCACGCCGACCGCGTGACGTTGGTACTCGATGTCGGCGTGGGGCTGGGGTAGCGGGTCGGCGTCGCTCTCGGCGGCGGCCCGGGCGGCGGCGGCGACGGCGTCGTCGTCAAAGGGGCGCCCGATCAGCGCCGCCTCGGCCGCGGCGGCGCGCACCGGTCGGTCCGCCGCGTTGACCAATCCCACCGAGGCGGAGGCGACGCGGCCGTCGGCGACGGTAACGGCCACCGCCACGGCCAGTTCGGCGAAACTGGCGTGGGTGCGCCGATGTTCGACGAAGCCGACGGCCGTGCCGTCCGGGAGCAAGGGCAGTCGCACCGCTACGAGCAGTTCATCGGGGCGGCGGACCGAGGAAAACGGGCCGGTGAAGAAATCTTTCGCGTGCACCGTGCGGTGCCCGCCCGTGCCGAGCAGGTCGACTTCGGCTCCCAGCGCCACGGCGATGGCCGGCCACTCCGCCGCCGGATGGGCGTAGGCGAGGCTCCCGAGCATGGTGCCCCTGGCGCGGATCGGGGGGTGGGCGATGTGGTGGGCGACGCGCCGCAGCAGCTCGCCCAACGGTCCCGGCGCGCAATCGGATTCGAAGGCGCGGTGCCGGACCAGCGGGCCGACCCGCAGGACGGTGCCGTCGCGCGTCATGCGGTCGAAACCCGCGACACCGTTGATGTCGACCAGCCGCCGCGGCCTGATGGCGCGAAAATTCATTTCCAGCACCAGGCTTTGCCCGCCGGCCAGGACGTGGGCGTCGCCGTCGGCGAGTGCGGCCACTACGTCGTCCACGCTGCGCGCGGCGACGTAGTCGAACGGCGCCGGTTTCATCGGGCTGCCCGCCAGCAGTTGTACGGGGTGAGCGGCATCTGCAGCCGGCTGGGGTCGTCGATCCCGAGCGCGTCGACGACGGCGTTGACGATCGCGGCCGGCGTTCCGATGCAGCCCGCCTCGCCGGCGCCCTTCGCGCCCAGCGGCGTGTTCGGGTTGGGCGTGCAGGTCTCCGCGAAGCGCAGCGGCGGCACTTCCGAGATAGTCGGGATCAGGTAGTCGAGCAGGGTGAGCGTGGTCGGGCGGCCGTCCGGGTCGTAGCGCACCTGCTCGTACATGGCCTGCCCGAGCCCCTGCACCGTGGAGCCGTAACCCTGCCCGTCGACGATCAACGGATTCACCACGACGCCATAGTCGTCCACGGCGACGACCTTCAGCACGGTGATCTCCCCCAGCTCGGTGTCGACCTCGACCACGGCGATATACGCGCCGAACGGAAACCCTTCCGGGGGCGCGAAGATCTCGTCGGCGCGCAGTTGGCCGTCCGCGGCCAGGTCGGCCAGGCTGATCGCGCGGCCGCCGGCGTGCACCTCGCCCTTGCGGTACTCGACGTCGGAGACCGGGACGGCGCAGACTTCCGCCATGCGCTGCCGGGCGGTGTCGATCAACTTGGCGGCCGCCCGGTGCAAGGCCGCGCCACCGGTCTGCATCGAGCGGCTGGCGAATGACCCGATGCCCTGGGGGATCACGGCGGTGTCCCCCTCGACGAGCCCTACCCGCTCCACGTCCACGTCGAGCACCGCGGCGACCACCTGCGGGAAGGACGTCTCATGGCCCTGGCCGGTCGAGCAGCAGCCGGACAGCGCCACAAACGTGCCGTCCGGGCGCGCTTCGACCGAGCCGAATTCGTCACCCGCACCGGAACGTTCGACGTAGGTGCACAGCCCGATGCCGATCGGCGGCTCGCCGGAGGCGCGGCGGCGCGCCTGCTCGCCGCGCCATCCCTGGTAGTCCGCCTCCCGCACGGCGAGGTCCAAGGCGGCGGCGTAGTCACCGCTGTCGTAGGTGTATCCGGTCGGGGCGGCATACGGAAAAGCCTCGGGGACAATGAAATTGCGCAGCCGCAGCTCGACCGGATCCATGCCCAGCCGCCGGGCGAGCAGCTCGACCGTCCGCTCGATCGCCGACGCCGCCTCCGGGCGGCCGGCGCCGCGGTAGGGGCTGGTGGGCGCGGTGTTGGTGACGACGGCGCGGGCGCGGACATGCACGTGTGGAATCGCGTAGGCGCCGGTGGCCATCAGCGACGTCGCGGTCGGCACGAACGAGCCGGTGTGCGGGTAGCCACCCACGTCGGCGTCGACGTGCAACTCGTAGGCGAGGATGCGCCCGTCGGCGCTCGCGGCCATGCGGACCCGCTGGTTCTGGCCACGGCCGTGCGGCGGACCCGTCAGCGACTCGGCACGGTCCTCCAGCCAGCGCACCGGCCTTCCCAGCCGCCGGGCCGCCGCGACCACCGCCAGGTACTCGGGCCACGTCTCACTCTTGCCGCCGAACGCGCCGCCGACGTCGGGCACGATGACGCGCACCTGCTCCGGCCGCAACCCGAACCCGGCGGCCAGGTCGCGGCGCAGCCGGTGTGGCGCCTGATGCGAAACCCACACGGTCAGCCCGCCGCCCGGCTCCGGTCGCACCAGGATCGCCTTCGGCTCCATGAACATGTGCGAAACCAGCTGTTGGCGGTAGCTGGCCGTCACCACCATGGCCGCGTCCCGCCACACCGACTCGTCGATGCGATCGCCGAATTCCTTGTCGGTGGCGGCATTTCCCCTGCCCGGGAACAACTGCACGTCGCTGCTGGCCGCCTCGGTCGGGTCGAGCACGACGGGCAGCGGCGCGATATCCACGAGCACCGCGTCGCGGGCGTCCTCGGCCAAATACCGGTCGGAGGCCACGACGATCACCACCGGCTCCCCCACGTAGCGCACCCGCTCGGTGGCCAGCGCCGGCCACCGCCGGCCGTGGACCGAATCGGGATCCAGCATCGGGGGCGTGTCCGGCAGGAACGGGAGGTCGTCGTGCGACCATGCGGCGGCCACACCCGGCAACGATCGGGCCGCCGCCACGTCCACCGCGCGCAGCTCCCCGTGTGCGACGCCGCTGCGCACGAAGGCGGCGTCCAGGCATCCGGGGAGACGCAGGTCACCCACGTAGCCACCCGCGCCGCGCACCAGCCGCGCGTCCTCGCGGCGTTGTAGCCGCGCTCCGATCACCCGGCCCAATCTACCCAGGTACCGGGCGTGACAAACGAATCGCCCTCGGGCTCAAAGCCTCAGCAGCCGCTCGGCATTGAGGTGGGCGATCTTCTCCCGGTCGCCTTGGTTGATCGGCATCCGGTCGAGGAACTGCCGGCACGCCTTCATGTTTCCGTAGGGATAGTCGGCGGTGAAGACCACGCGGTCGATGCCGATCACGTTGACCATGGCCAGGTAGGCGTTGAAGGACAAACTCCAACTGGGGTCCGTCGCGCCGGGCTCCTGACTGAAGAAATCACCGGCGAGGATGCCGCCGTAGAAGTTCTCCCGCAGGTACTCCTTCACGGTGCGTTTGAGACCCGTCATGTCGACCGGAAACGAGTAGTCGGTCCGCCAGCCCATCCAGCTGAGCGCCTCGAAGTGATGGCCCACGATAATTTGCAGCTGCGGGAATCGGTCGAACACCCCACCCAGGATCAGCCGAAGACAGTGCACCCCGGTGTCGAGATGCCAGCCGACCCCTGCCCCCGCCAGCCGCGCGGAGACCTTGGGGTCGAAGCCGCCATAGTAGGTGTCGATGATCGGCCGTGGCGGGATGGTCGGGTGCAGATAGATTGGCACGCCGAGGTTTTCGGCGGATTCGAAGACCGGCCAGAAGAAGCTGTCGTCCAGGTAGCGCCCGTTGACGTGGCCGTTGATCAGGGCGCCGACGAAGCCGTGATCGCGGACCGTGCGCTCGAGTTCGGCGGCCGCGGCCGCGGGGTCGCGCATCGGGAGGGTGGCGAATCCTCGGAACCGGTCGGGATGGCGGCCGACCGCGGCCGCCACCGCGTCGTTGGCCCGCCTGGCCAGTTCGACCGCCAAAGCGGGGTCCAGCGTCTCGGGTCCCGGCACGGAGTGCGACAGGATCTGCATGTCGATCCCCGCGGCGTCCATCGCGGCGATTCGGCCGTCGCCCAGGTCGTTGATGCCCGGCGGCCATTCGCCTTCCGGGCCGGGGGAGCCATAACCCGCGCTCTTCAGAAGTTCGGTCGCCGAGTCCGGCCCGTCGTTTCGGTGCGCTTCGCCGATGGCCGGGAGCTTGTAATGCTCTTCGAATCCGATGACCTTCATTCGCTTCCTCTCATCCATCACACCCACGAATCCGCACCGACGGGCGTTCACCGGGTACCCGGATTGTCATTCCAACCACAGACCGTGGTTAGCGGGCCGCCGCCGCATAGTCTCGAACCCGTGACCATCTCGTATGACGAGGCGCTGCGCCAACGGATCAGAGACCATCTCGCCTGCCACGACCGTCGCGTGGTGACCGATCCCACGAAGCGGCACGCGGCGGTGGCCGTGGTGCTGGTCGACTCCACCCCCGGCGAGGACCGGGTGGACCCGGCGCCGGTGGACGAATGGATCGGTGACCGCCCGATGCCGGAGCCCGGCCTGGACGGCCGGATGGTCGGCGTGTCCGGCGGCGCGGCATTCCTATTGTGCCGCAGGGCGTCCCGACTCAGCTCGCACGCCGCGCAATGGGCGCTGCCGGGTGGCCGGCTCGACCCGGGCGAGACTGCCGTCGACGCCGCCCTGCGGGAATTGCGCGAGGAGGTCGGCATCGCCCTGACCGACTCGACCGTGTTGGGCCTCCTGGACGACTATCCGACCCGGTCCGGGTACGTCATCACCCCGGTCGTGATCTGGGGTGGCGGACGCCTCGATCCTCGCCCGGCGCCCGACGAGGTGGTGGCGGTGTACCGGGTTGGGCTGCATCAGCTGCAGCGTGCCGACTCGCCGCGATTCATCACCATCCCGGAGAGCCCGCGCCCGGTCGTGCAGATTCCGCTGGGGAACGACCTGATTCACGCGCCGACCGGCGCCGTGCTGCTGCAGCTGAGGTGGCTTGGTCTGGAAGGCCGACCGGACGCGGTCGACGAGTTGGAGCAACCGGTCTTCGCCTGGAAGTAGGGATCGCTTCCAGTCGCGGCGGCGCAAGGAGCGGTTTCCCGCTCAGCGCTTAGGCCGCGCGGACAGGCGCCGGTCGATAACGGCCAGCGCACGCTCGGCCCACCGAATGTTCTCTTCCTCGAACGCGATTCCCCGCAACAGGGTCAAATAGGGGCCGATCCGCTCGGCATCGGCCAGGAATTGCCCCTCGGCGCGCCCGTCGAGAATGCGCGCCCGCAATCGTTCGTAACGTTGCAGTTTGGCCGTCGCCCACTGCAGGCGCTCGACGATGAACTCCCGCACGGCGGGTGTGTCGCCGGCGTCCGCGGCCTGGACCTTGATCAGCAGCTCGTCGCGTATCGCCGACGGCTTCGGCGCCCTCTGGGTGAACTCCCGGATCGCGTCGCGGCCGGCGGCGGTCAGTGAGAACACGCGCTTGTTGGGCCGGCGCTCCTGCTGCACGACGCGCGCCTGGATGAGGCCCTGTTCGGCGAGGCGGTCCAGCTCACGGTACAGCTGCTGAGGGGTGGCCATCCAGAAGTTCGCCACCGAGGCGTCGAACTCCTTGGCCAGGTCGTATCCGGACGACTCGCCCTCGAGGAGGGCCGCCAGGACAGCGTCACGCAGCGACATCGAAGAAGAGTACAACAGTGGGACTATTCAACAAAGTGATTAATCGCACTATGGACACCAGCGGGCTGACCGCATAGCGTCAACGGCACTTCTCAACCGAATTCCCCAAGGCGAGGTGTCGGATGCATCCCTTCCGCAAGGCGGTCGAAGAACGCGACGAGAGCGGCATCCACGCGCTGCTTGCCGACGACGTCGTGTTCACCAGCCCGGTCGCGTTCAAGCCGTATGTCGGCAAGCCGATCACCGCGGCGATCCTGCGCGGCGTGCTGCGCATCTTCGAGGACTTCCGTTACGTCCGTGAGATCCACGACGGCAACGGCCGGGACCACGCGCTCGTGTTCGAGACCGGAGTGGCCGGGGCGCCGGGGGTCAAGATCACCGGCTGCGACTTCCTGCACTTCAACGAGGACGGCCTCATCGACGATTTCATGGTGATGGTGCGGCCCCTCTCGGGCGCGAAGGCGTTATCCGAGGCGATGGCCGCCCAATTCGAGCGGATCCAGCAAGAGGCGCTCGAGCTGGCCGACGAGTTCACCACCGCGTAGGGGGAATCATGCGAATTGGATTAGGCATCAACTATGCGGGCGGCTTCAAGGACGTGGCCGCCGAAGTGGCCGACCTCGAGCGTGCCGGGCTTGACATTGTCTTTGTTCCGGAGGCCTATTCGTTCGATGCGGTGAGCGCGCTGGGCTACCTGGCCGCCAGCACCGAACGGGTCGGACTCGCCTCGGGGATCCTGCAGCTATACACCCGTACGCCCACGCTGACGGCGATGACCGCCGCCGGACTCGACTACGTCTCCGACGGCCGGTTCACCCTCGGGCTGGGCGCTTCGGGCCCGCAGGTCATCGAGGGCTTTCACGGAGTGCCGTACGACGCGCCGATCGGCCGGACCCGGGAAGTGATCGACATCTGCCGGCAGGTGTGGCGACGCGAGCCCGTCAAACACCAGGGCAAGTACTACACGATTCCGCTGCCCCCCGGGCAGGGGACCGGGCTCGGAAAGCCACTCAAGCTGATCAATCGGCCGGTGCGAGAACGCATTCCGATATTGGTCGCGGCGCTGGGGCCCAAGAATGTGGAGCTCGCGGCCGAGATCGCCGAGGGCTGGCAGCCGATATTTTTCCTGCCGGAGAAGGCGCACGAGGTATGGGGCGAGGCGCTGGCCGCCGGCCGCGCCAAGCGGGCCGCCGAGCTGGGTGAGCTGGACATCTACGCCGGCCCGGTGCTCGCCATCGGTGAAAACGTGGAGCCGCTAAGGGAATTCGTCAAACCTCAGCTGGCCCTCTACATCGGCGGCATGGGGGCCAAGGGGAAGAACTTCTACCACGCTCTGGCCACCAAGTATGGTTACGGCCCGCAGGCAGACCGGATCCAAGAGCTCTACCTGGCCGGTGACAAGGATGGCGCCGCCAAGGTCGTGCCCGACGATCTGGTTCGCGACGTGAACCTGATCGGCAGCCGCGACTTCGTCAAGGATCGACTGGCCGCGTTCCGGGAAGCGGGGGTCACCGCGCTTAACGTCGCACCCATCGCGTCCACCCCGGGCGAGCGGATCAAGCTGATCGAGACGCTGCGCGAACTCCTCTGAACGCCCGCCCGGCTACCCCTCCGCGGGTGAACGTCCCAGCGCGCGGGAAGACGTCACCAAGGCGGCCAACGTGACCGAAAACCACGCCGCCAGAACGGCGAACGGCAAGACGCGCTGATCGTGCGGAAAGTAGGTCGCCGTGTGGATGGCGGTGACCGTGGCGCCGCTCGGCAGCGCGTGGTTGAGGAACGCGAACGGCTGCGGCAACAGTGACGCCGAAACCGCGCCCCCCGACGACGTGTTGCCCAGCAGAATGAACACGCCCCAGGTCGGGATGATCGCCCACCGGTGCATCAACACCAGCATGGTCGAATTGAACAGCGCCGCAATGGCAATCTGCAGCGAGAGCAGCAGCCACAGCTCCGGGAAGCGGGTATTGAGCGCGTCCAGGACCGGCCCGGCCACCACGGAAAGCGCCGCCCCGCCGATCACGGACAGGGCCGCCACGCACGTCAGCCATCCGCGCAGCGTGAGCGTCTTGACGTTCGCGCGCAACTGGAACATCGTGACGAACCCCAGGATCGTGGCGGCGATCGTCACGTAGAACGTCGCCAGGCCGGCCGGATCGGAGGCCGGCAACGGGTGCAGGTCGGTGATCGGCAGCAGATAACGCCCGGGCGCCGGCTCGTCCAGTTGCGTCAAGATGCGCGCCGCCGATGAGCCGCTGGCGCTCGACAACAACAGTTGCGGTGGCGCCGTGGTGCCGTCGATGACGGCGGTGATGGTCTGACGATCGACGGCCGCGATGGCCGCCTGTCGCGACGGGTAGGTGTGGACGTTGAATTCGTGCCGCCCCTGCTGCATCCCTGCGACGATGGGCGCAGTGACCGAGGCCGGCCCGACGACCCCGATGGGTAGCTCCCGCGGGGCGGGCCGGCCCAGCGCCACCGTGTAGGCGGCCGCGAACGTCGACGTCATCACCACCGCGATGGCCATTACCGCTGCGGCCTTGCGGATCTCGAGCGGCACCCGCCGAATCGACAGCCGGCGCACGGTGTTACGGCCGGATTCCGGCGTTTCGACGACGCGGTCTACGCCGTCACCGGCCGACGGCGCGATGCTCACGGAAGCGTCTCTAGTCATGGGGCGCTGGCTTTTCTCCGGTCCAGGGGCGGCGCTCGGCGAAACCACCCGCCGCGGACCGTGATCAGTGCGTGTACCCGCGCGGTGCCCGGCGAAACATGCCGTCAACCCCGGCGGTGGGCTTCCCGTCGGAGTCGAACCGCGCGGCTCACGGCGGTAAGCAAGGCCAACGCCGCCATCACGATGAGGATCGCCGTCGAAACCGTCGATCCGACCGTCGTCAGGATCAGCGGCAGGCCGAAGCCGACGTAGGTCACCACGTAAAACGCACCCACGAGCGCACCCCGCAGGCGCCTCGGCGCCGCGGCCTCCAGGTCGATCAAGCCCTCGCGTAAACACAGGCCGGACGCGCACCCCAGCACCAGGAACAGGGGCAAACCCAGCGCCGGCGCAATGGTCGCCGGGGCCAGCGCGGTGACCGCGTAGCCCACCGCGGCCAGCGCCGCACCGGCCGTGCCGGCCTGCGGGCCCCACCGGTGCGCCCGAGCGAGAACCTGGACAAGGCCGCTGACGCCGTTGACCGTCAGCGTGGCCACGCCCGCGGCCATCGGCGCCGCGAGCCCGGTGTGCAGCCGGGCCGGAATGGCGATGAACCCCAGCGTCGCCGACGCGAACACCCACGGCGCCAGCGGCATGGCCCAGCCCAAGGCCCGCGCGGCGCCCTGCCCCGCGGCTGGCGGCGGCGCCCACACCGGTGCGGCCGGCGGCGCTCCGGTCCGTGCTCCGCGCCCGGCGATGAGCGCGGTGGCCATCGCCGCCAAGCCGATGGCAGCCGCGACCCCGAACGACAACCGAACCCCGGCCGGCCCGACCGCGGCGATCAGGGCTCCGACGAATGGGCCGATCGCGAAACCGCCCATCAACACCGCGCCGGCGGTGGCCGCCCCGGCCGGTCCCCTCAGGTCGGAGGCCCACGCGGTGCAGGAACTCATGGCCAGCCCGACCCCGAGCCCGACCACCAGGCGGCCCAGCAGCAGCGTCTCGTATTGCTGCGAGCACAGCATCGCCACCGTTCCCGCGACGGCGGTCGCCGAACCGGCCAGCGCCACGGACTGGCGCCCGAAGCTATCGGATGCGCGTCCACCGACGAGCAGGCCCGGCAGCAATCCCAGCGCGTAGATGCCGAAGATCGCGTCGAGCGTGGCCGAGCTGAGGTGCTGCCGAACGCTGAGCAAGGGCATCAGCGCGACGAAGTGGTTCGCGACCCAGCCGATGGACAGCAGCAGCACCAGCACACCGGCGAACGGCCCCCGTGCCGGAGCCGCATCCTTCGAACCGTCCAGCGTGGCCAACGCCGACGGCGGAGTTGAGCCGTTGGACCAGGACACTGGGGCGTTCCCTCCCTTTTGCAGCCAGCCGCGCTCGGACCGACGAAACCTAAACGACGATGTGGACGAGGCAGTTATTCCCGTTCGCCCGGGTAATGCGCGCGGCGCGACCGGCACGGTCGCTGGGGCAAATGACGTGCCAGGGTTTCAAACTGCCCGAATTGGTGTACTGATCCACTACTGAAGCTCCAGGAGGGCAAACGATGAAGCACATTGCGGCCGCGACGTTCGCGATAGCCGTGCTGCTGTCCAGCGCGTGTTCGGCCTCACAGGTGATCAATACTGGCGGCGACACCAAGTGCAAGGACTTCACCACGCAGGACGAGAAGAAGCAGAACGACGAAGTCTCCAAGATGCTGAAGGACAAGAACGGCACCGACCCGTCCAACGCAGAAATCACCGCCACTCGGCTGTCGGCGGCGACGTACTGCCAGACATTGGGCAAGCCGGACACCAAGATCTCCGAAGCCCCGCACGGCTGACGCTGACCGCCGGTGCGCGGCCGCCTGTCCAGGGATGGCGCGTCACGGGTTTTAATCATCGGCAACGCAAACCTGGTGGGCGCCGGGAGCGATTCCTAGGCTTCGCGGGTGATGTCGACCCGTCCCGCGCCGGCGCGCGTGTCACTGCATCGGGTCAACCGAACGTTCGGATCGCGCACCGTGCTGCGCGACGTCGACATCGAGATCGAGCCCGGTCAGGTCGTCGCGCTGCTCGGGCCTTCTGGAAGCGGCAAGTCGACGCTGTTACGACTGGTGGCCGGTCTCGACCGGCCCAGCGCCGGGCGGATCGAGATCGACGGCAAGGCCGTCCGAGGGGTCGACCCCCGTTGCGCGGTCGTGTTCCAGGAGCCGCGCCTGCTGCCGTGGCGATCGCTGGCGGCTAACGTCGCCTTCGGTCTGCCGCCCGGCACGACGCGAGCGAAAGGCGCTGGGGAAGTACAACATTGGCTGGATGTTGTCGGCCTGACCCAGTTCGGTGATCATCGCCCGCGGCAGGTGTCCGGCGGCATGGCGCAACGCGCCGGGCTCGCGCGGGCTCTCGCGCGCCGGCCGTGCGTCCTGCTGCTCGACGAGCCGCTCGCGGCCCTGGACGCGCTGACCCGGCTGCGGATGCAGGATCTACTCGACAGGGTGCAGCACGAGGCGGGCACCACCACGTTGCTGGTTACCCACGACGTCGACGAGGCGGCGATCCTCGCCGACCGCGTGCTGGTCCTGCGGGCCGATTCAGCGGGCGCGGCGGCCATCGGCGCGGTATTCGACGTCCCGATCCCCAAGCCGCGAGACCGCGGCGACCCGCGCATCGCGGCGCTGCGCGAACGGTTGCTCGACGAACTCGGCGTACCGCGATGCGGCGGTGCCGCTGCCGAATCCGCGTTTTTCGAGGAAGCCGAGACGTGATGAAAGCGCATTACCTGATCGCTGTTTCGGTGCTGGCCGCCGCCGTTGGGTGTGGCTCGCCATCCGGGACGACGGCGGCCAAGGACATTCGGCTGGACTACGCGTACTACAACCCGCTGAGCTTGGTGGTGCGCGACCAGCACCTGTTGGAGGACCGGGGCTACAACGTGACCTGGGTGCTCTCGGCGGGCAGCAACAAGGCCAACGAGGGCCTGCGCTCCAAGGGCCTCGACTTCGGGTCCACCGCCGGTTCCGCCGCGTTGGTCGCGCGGGCCAACGGCACGCCGATCAAGATCATCGACGTGTACAGCAGGCCGGAGTGGACCGCCCTGGTGGTGGGCAGGAATTCGACGGCCAACTCGGTCGCCGACCTGAAGGGAAAGAAGATCGCAGTCACCAAGGGTACCGACCCCTACTTCTTCCTGCTGCAATCCCTTGCCACGGTGGGACTTTCACCCGCCGACGTGGAAATTGTCAACCTGCAGCACGCCGACGGAAAGACCGCACTGGAACGTGGCGACGTGGACGCCTGGTCGGGCCTGGATCCCTTTATGGCGCAGACCGTTCAGCAGCAGGGCTCGCGGTTGCTTTACCGCAACCCGGATTTCAACTCCTATGGCGTGCTGGACGTCCGCGAGGACTTCAGCGCCGCGCATCCCGATGTCGTCCAGTCCGTGGTCAATAGCTACGAGGGGGCCCGGAAATGGGCGAAGGCGCATCCCGACCAGCTGGCGGTGCTGCTGGCCTCGCAGGCGAAAGTCACACCGAGCGTGGCCCAGGAGGAGTTGCAACGGACGGCGCTGGACATCCCGCCCACGCCGGGCGACCCGCAGCGGACGGTGCTGACCCACATCTTGCCGATCGCGGTGGCGGACTCCGACATCAAATCCGACGACGCCGGGCGCGGCGCACTCGGAACGATCATCGAGCCGAAGTACGCCCAACACGTGTCCTGAGGATCCCGCTTGCCCTGGCGGGCGTCGCGGTCCCGCTGCTGCTGTTGGCCGTCTGGCAACTGGTGACCGCTGCGGGATTGTTCTCTCCGAGCCAGCTGCCCCCACCCGGCGACGTGGTGGCGGCGCTCGGTGAACTGCTACGCCGCGGAGAGCTGTGGCCCCATCTGCAGGCCAGCCTCTTGCGCGTCTCGCTCGGCTACCTGATCGGTTCGGCCGTGGCGCTCGCCCTGGGATCGCTTGTCGGGCTGTCGCTTACCGCGCGCAGGGTGCTCGCCCCGACGGTGGCAGCCTTCCGGACCGTGCCATCCCTGGCGTGGGTCCCATTGCTGCTCTTGTGGTTTGGCATTGACGAGACGCCGAAGGTGCTGTTGGTCGCGATCGGCGCGTTCTTCCCCGTATACACGACGACGGCGTCGGCGCTGTCCCACGTCGACCCGCGACTGTTGGAGGTGGGCCGCGCCTATGGCCGGCACGGCGCCGCGCTGTTGACCACGGTCATGCTTCCCGCGGCGGCGCCGGCCCTCCTGAACGGGCTGCGGCTGGGCTTGGCGAATGCGTGGCTGTTCCTGGTCGCCGCCGAGTTGATCGCCTCGTCGAAGGGGCTCGGCTTCCTGCTGATCGACAGCCAGAACACCGGCCGTACCGACGTGATGCTGTTGGCCATCGTGCTGCTCGCCGCGCTGGGCAAGCTCAGCGATGCAGCGCTGGGCGCGTTGGAGAACCGAATGGTGCGACGACGCAACTAGGTTGTGGTGCCGTCGCCGGTATCGGCCCCCGCGCCCGCCAGTTCGCGGCGGCCCACGTGCGCCTCGGCGCGCATGCGCTCCACCATGTGCGGGTAGTGCAGCTCGAAAGCCGGCCGCTCCGAACGGATTCGGGGGAGCTCGGTGAAGTTATGCCGTGGCGGGGGGCAGCTGGTCGCCCACTCCAGCGAATTGCCGTGGCCCCATGGGTCGTCCACCAGCACCGGCTCACCGTAGCGCCAGCTCTTGAACACGTTCCACACGAACGGCAGAACCGAGACGGCGAGGATGAAGGCGCCGATCGTGGAGACGAGGTTGAGCGTCTGAAACCCGTCGGTGGGCAGGTAGTCGGCGTAGCGGCGCGGCATCCCCGAATTACCGAGCCAGTGCTGGACCAAGAAGGTGGTGTGGAAACCGATGAAGGTCAGCCAGAAGTGCAGCTTGCCCAGCCGCTCGTCGAGCAGGCGCCCGATCATCTTCGGGAACCAGAAGTAGATGCCCGCATAGGTGGCGAACACGATCGTGCCGAACAATGTGTAGTGGAAGTGCGCCACCACGAAGTAGGTATCGGTGATGTGAAAGTCGAGCGGGGGGCTGGCGAGCAATACGCCCGTCAACCCCCCGATGAGAAACGTCAGCAAGAACCCGATCGCGAACAGCATCGGTGACTCGAACGTCAACTGGCCCTTCCACATGGTGCCGATCCAGTTGAAGAACTTGATCCCGGTGGGGACGGCGATCAGGAACGTCATGAACGAAAAGAACGGCAGCAGCACGGCACCGGTGGCATACATGTGGTGCGCCCACACCGCCACCGACAGGGCGGCGATCGACAGAGTCGCGTAAACCAGTGTGCTGTAACCGAACAGCGGTTTACGCGAGAACACCGGGACGATCTCAGAGATGATGCCGAAGAACGGCAGCGCGATCACGTATACCTCGGGATGCCCGAAGAACCAGAACAGATGCTGAAACAGCATCACGCCGCCGTTGGCCGGATCATAGATGTGTGCACCGAAACGGCGGTCGGCCTCCAGACCGAACAGCGCGGCGGTCAACAGCGGGAAGACAATCAGGACAAGCACACTGGTGACCAGGATGTTCCAGGTGAAGATGGGCATCCGGAACATCGTCATGCCCGGGGCTCGCAGGCAGACCACCGTGGTGATCATGTTGACCGCACCCAGAATGGTGCCCAGACCCCCGACGCCCACGCCCAGGATCCACAGGTCGCCGCCCACGCCGGGGCTGTGCACGGCATCCGACAGAGGCGTGTAGGCCGTCCACCCGAAGTCAGCGGCGCCGCCGGGAACGATGAAGCCGCCCAACGCGATCAGGGCGCCGCACACGAACAACCAGAACGACAGCGCGTTGAGTCGCGGGAACGCCACGTCGGGGGCGCCGATCTGCAGGGGCAGCACGAGGTTGGCGAACCCGAAGACGATTGGCGTCGCGTAAAACAGCAACATCGCCGTGCCGTGCATGGTGAACAGCTGGTTGTACTGCTCATTGGACAGAAATTGCAGCCCGGGCCGGGCCAGCTCGAGGCGCAGGAGTAGCGCCATCAGGCCGCCGATGAAGAAAAAGATGAAGCAGGCGACCATGTACATGATGCCGATCATCTTGTGGTCGGTCGTGCCGATGAGTTTGTAGATCAGGTTGCCCTTGGGCCCCGTTCGCGCGGGAACTGGCCGGCGGGCCTGCAGGCCGCTGACGGGCGGCGCTTCAGCCGTCATCAAAAACCTCCACGGGGTCCAGTCACCGGGCCCGGCGATCAAGCCGCCCAAGTATTTCGGGGTGGCGGCCGGCTCACCTAGGGCCAAACGTCCCTAATTCCAAGCGTTTGTGAGCGATGCTGCTTAGGAAGGGAAGGCTTCCCAACAAGCACCCGCCGAAGTGCAACCGCACCTGGGCGAGGGGCTCTCGCGAGCCGGCGCTGCTGGCCACGACCTGCGTCGGCGGCCGCCAGCACCTGCCGATTCGTCACTCCCCGAGCCGAATTCAGATCCCGGTGAGCGCCTCGGGCAGGTCCTCTTCCAGCGCGGCCCGCGCGAGCAGTTCGCCGAGCAGCGGACCGAACTTCATCAGGTTGGCGCCGACGAACCCGACCACGCGGGCGCGGCGGGCCACCGTCCAGCCGTCGCCCCCGGTGTCGAGCCACGGCGCGCGAATCGTCACGCAGTCCACCCGTCCCACCGGCGAGAGCCCCGGGAACAGCGCGCGCACCGTCGCGGGGTCCGGAACCTCCTGCCCGAACGCCCAGCGCCCCGTGCTGCCGAGCGGCAGCCCGTAGCCCTCGGGCGCCGACAGGCACGCCGCGCCGGTCGCGTCGGCGCCCGCGTAGGTGAACCGGGTGTGCGGGGCGAATTCGATGGCCAGTGGGCCGAACAGCGCCGGCGTGCGGGCACCGGCGCAGATCAGCACGCGATCGCCCCGCAGCACGCCGCCGTCGGCCAGGGACACCTCACCGTCGTCGGAGACGGACACGACGTCACCACTCCGGACGTCGACCCGCCGCGCCAACGCGGACAGTGCGCGGCGGATGCGCAGGCTGCCGCCGAGCGGGTCCAGCACACCGGCCTCCCATGGCGGGGCGGCGAACGGGATCCGCGTGGCGATCTCCGCCCCGTCCACCCGGCGGAACGAAGCGGCCGCCTCGGTCATGGCCGCCGCGACCTCGTCGCAGGCGCCCGCGGCGATGAATCCCTCAGAGCCCAGCAGCCGGCCCGCGCCGAGTTCGTCCTCCCAGCGCTGCCAGCCGGCACGGGCCCGCAGCGCAAGGCGGCACAACGCCGCGCGTCGATGCGCGATCCGGAAGATCCGGGCCAACCCCGTCGACTGCTCGCCGAACGGCCGGCCGCGCTCCAGCACAATCGCGGGCTCACCGCGCCGCGCCAGCTCGTAGGCGGCGGCCAGCCCGCACACCCCCGCACCGACGATGACGATCACGTGACCCGCATACCCGCGCGGCTAGAAGAAGAACCCGGCGTGGGGTGCGTCCGGCACCGCGAACAGCCGATCCGCCACGGCGATCGCCGCCGGGTCATCGGCTCGGACCAGCCCGGCGACGGCGAGGTCCCGCCAGGTCGCGCCGCCAAGCAGAACGGCGGCCAGCCCCTCGACGACGACCTCGAGTTGCGCGCGCCCCTCGGTCCGTTCGGGACCGGCCCCGGTGATCGCGAAGGAACCCGAATTGTCGGGCAGCATGCGGTCTTTGACTGTGATGGTGACCGCGCCGCCGCCGCCGTAGTGGCGCGCCGAGAGCGCCCGCGGCACGTCGATGACACGCAGCCACGTTTCGTCATGCACCGCGGTGACGTGCGCGGCCCGCCGATCGGCCAACAACCACGGCAGCGGATCGTCCATCGGCATCATCCAAAACACCACGCGGTCAATGAGATCGAGGCCCAGCAGAAACCGCAGCAGGCCGAGATAGGCCTCCGCGGTGGGCGCAAAGAAGTCCTCCACCGCGATGGTGCGCTGATCGCTGACGAACCATCTTTCGGTGTCGACGGGGCGGTAGCGGGCGAAACCGGATTCGGCCCCCGGCGTCCCGTGCACCGCGACATACGAAGGCTGCGGCGATGATTCGGAACGCAGCCGCAGGCTCCGCCACCACACATCCGGGCGGTCGATGGATCCCGGCCGCGACGGGCGGTTCTCGGCATAGATCCGGGGCAACAGCTCCCAGGCTTGCGCGGTATCGATCAACCGCACCGGCCCACCGGCCCCGATGCCGCGACGCAGCGCCGCTCGCGCGGTGCGCACCTCTACCGTCTGCGACGAGCTGGCGACGCCGTATCCGTACCGCCCGTAGATGGTCGCCTCCGAGGCCCGCAACGACGCGACCACCTCGCCGCGGGCGGAGATGTCGCCGAACTGGTGGCGAATCAGCTCCGTGGCGATGCCCCGCCGGGTGAACGACGGCAACACCCCGATGTGCGTGACGGCGGCGTGCCCCACCATGGTCCCGCCCGGGAGCGTCATTCGGCTCGTCACGGCGTCCGCCGTGCCGACGAGCTGACCGCCGACGAACGCCCCGACGGTACGGCCCGGCTCGAGCAGCTTGGCGATCTGGCCGGGCGGGAGCTCCGGCATCGGCGGGAAGCCGATCATGGCGACGCGAAACACGTTGGCCGCGGCCAGCAGTTCGTCCTCGCCGTCGAGGACCCGGATCTCGGTGGTCATCCGGCCATCATGTCTCGTGCCCGCCGGGACGCGGACCGCGGGATGCGGCCGTTAACGAATCTGCAAGCCGGTCAGCGCCCGCGAGATCACCAGGCGCTGGATCTCGCTGGTGCCCTCGAAGATGGTGAAGATCTTGGCGTCGCGGTGCATCCGCTCCACGGGATAGTCGCGGGTGTAACCGTTGCCGCCCAGGATCTGGATCGCCTCGTCGGTGACGTAGACGGCCGTCTCGCTGGCAACCAGTTTGGCCATCGATCCCTCGGCCGCGTCGAAGGATTGGTTGTTGCGCGCCATCCAACCGGCCCGCCACACCAGCAGGCGGGCCGCGTCGATACGGCTCTTCATGTCGGCCAGCTTGAACGCCACCGCCTGAAATTCGCCGATCTTGCGGCCGAATTGCTCACGCTGGCAGGCATAGTCGAGCGCGTACTCGTAAGCGGCGCGGGCCACGCCGACGGCCATGGCCCCGACGGTGGGCCGCGTGCGCTCGAAAGTCTTCATCGCCGCCTGGCTGCGCGCGGAGGCACCCGATTTGACCCGGGCGATGCGCGCCTCGAACTTCTCCCGGCCGCCCAGGATGTGGTCCTCGGGCAGGCGAACGTTGTCCAGCACCACCTCGGCGGTGTGGGAGGCCCGGATCCCGTGCTTCTTGAATTTCTGGCCCTGCGCCAAACCGCTGACGCCCGCCGGGACGACGAATGTGGCCTGGCCGCGGGTGCCGAGCTCGGGATACACCGACGCCACCACGATGTGCACGTTGGCGATGCCGCCGTTGGTCGCCCACGTTTTGGTCCCGTTGAGCACCCACTCGTTGGTGGCCTCGTCGTAGCGGGCCCGGGTGCGGATCGCGCCGACGTCCGACCCGGCGTCGGGCTCGGAAGAGCAGAACGCACCCAGCTTCGGCTCGTCGGCGGTACCGAACATCTCGGGCAGCCACCGGCCCAGCTGTTCGGGAGTTCCGTTGCCCGCCAACGCCGCTGCGGCCAGGCCGGTGCCCATGATGGACAGCGCGATGCCGGCGTCTCCCCAGAACATCTCCTCGAATGCGGTCAGCATGCCCAGGCCCGTCGGCTCGGCCGCCTGCTGCGCGAAGAAGTCGGGGGAGTACAGGCCCACCTTGGCGGCCTCCTGGATCACGGGCCACGGGGTTTCCTCCCGTTCGTCCCACTCCGAGGCCGCGGGCCGGATGACGTCGGCGGCGAACTTGTGCACCCAGTCGCGCACCTCGATCACGTCGTCGGTCAGTTGCAGTGAAAAAGTCACGTTTTACTCCTGAAATGTTGTCGTGCTCAACGGGTTCCGTACTGGGCTAGGAGGCTGACGGTCTGGCTGACCCACGCCTCGAAGTAGCGCTCTTCGTCGATGTTGCCGGGCAGCCGGCCGGTCAGCGCCTGCAGCGTGGCGGCGTAGGACAACGACCCGATGGCGACCGCCGCGGCCGCCTCGGGGTCGGGGATGCGGGTGCGGCCGGAACGATTCGACGCGGCCAGTTCGTCGGCGAAGCGCTGATAGGCGTTGTCGGTGATGACCTGCCACGTCTTCTCGTCGAGGTCCCCCAATTCCTCGGGTTCCCGCAGCATGACCTTGAGCAGGTCCTCGCTCTCTTTGAGGTTGCTCCAGATCAGCTGCCCGGCGGTGCGCACCGCCTGCTCGACGCTGCCCGGTTGCCCCGCGTCGTACTGCTCGCGCGCCGCCACGATGCTGTCGATCCGGTAGGTGACGGCGGCCTCGAGTAGCTCGCGCTTGGAGCCGAAGTGCTTGTACAGCGCCCCCGACCCCGGGGCCAGGCCCGACGCCCGCTGAATGTCGGCCACCGATGTCGCCGCGTAGCCCTTGGCGGCGAAAAGCTTCAGCGCCTCGGCCAGCAGCCGATCGCGTCCGGAGGCGAGCATGGTGAGAGAGTACTCACTCACCGCCGTGGAGGCAAAACGACCCTGGTCAGGGCCGGGTGGGACATGGACTCGAACTTTGGCGCTAGATTCTCTGCGAAACGCCACGACGCCTGAACGCGGCGAATCGCGAAGGGTGTGAGGGTTGTGGCCAGGTTGTCGACACCGTCGCCGGCCGGCGCCGTGAGCGCACAAGAGGAGCGTGACATTCGCGTGTTACCGCACGTACAGCTGCCGATGCGGGTGTTGTCGCTGCGCACCATCGTCGTCGTCGCCGCGCTGTCGGTCATCACCCTGGTCGTGCTGCTGGGCACCTGGGTGTGGGTCGGGGTCACCAACGATCAGTACAGCCAGCTGGACCGTCGGCTCGACTCGGTCAGCAGCCTGGGCGACATCAATTCACTGCTCACCAACGTCGCGCACGCCAGCCCCGACCAGCCCATGCCGGACGGCAACCTGGTGCGCACCGCGCGGATCGGCGACGTGACTGTCTCGGCGCCCAGCAACATCGTGCTGCCCAAGCTGCCCAACGGCTACGCCAACACCACCATCAACGGCGTGCAATACCGCGTCCGCACCTTCTCGGCGGGCCCGGCATCGATCGCGCTGGCCGCTCCGTTCGCCGAGGCGCAACACCGGATCAACGAGCTACACCTGCGGGTGTTGCTGATCTGTGCCAGCGTCATCGGCGGCACGGTGGTGGTCGGTTGGGTGATCTCGTTGATCATGGTGAACCCGTTCCTGCTGCTGGCGCAGCAGGCCCGCGCGATCAACGCCCAGTCCAGCCCCGACGAGGTCCAGGTGCGCGGGGTGCGTGAGGCCGTGGAGATCGCCGAAGCCGTCGAGGGGATGCTCGCGCGCATCGGCAAGGAACAGCAACGCACCAAGGCTGCGCTGGAGTCGGCGCGCGACTTCGCGGCCGTCGCCTCCCACGAGCTGCGCACTCCGCTGACGGCGATGCGCACCAACCTGGAGGTCCTGTCGACCCTCGACCTGCCCCGCGAGCAGCGTCAGGAGGTGATCGGCGACGTCATCCGCACCCAGAGCCGCATCGAAGGGACGCTGACGGCGCTGGAACGGCTGGCGCAAGGCGAGCTGACCACCGTCGACGACTTCGTCCCGTTCGACATCACCGAACTGTTGGACCGCGCCGCACACGACGCGCTGCGGATCTATCCCGACGTCGAGGTGTCGCTGGTGCCCTCGCCGACCGTGCTCATGGTCGGGCTGCCCACCGGCCTGCGGCTGGTGATCGACAACGCCATCGCCAACGCCGTCAAGCACGGCAACGCCGGCAAGATCCAGCTCACCGTGGGCAGCTCCAGCGAGGGCGTGGAGATCGCGATCGACGACGACGGCAGCGGCGTTCCGGAGTCCGAGCGCGCCGCGGTCTTCGAGCGCTTCACCCGCGGCTCCACGGCATCGCGGTCGGGCTCCGGGCTGGGGCTGGCGCTGGTCGCCCAGCAGGCCGAACTGCACGGTGGCACAGCGGCATTACAGACCAGTCCGCTCGGGGGCACCCGGCTGTTACTGAACCTGGCCGGTGACGGTCGCGGACCCGCGTAGTCGCGGTCGGCATTTTCCGCAATGGAAAAGCCCGACCGGACGTTTGTAGTTTTTGGCCACTGCGAATTAGCGGGCCCATTTACCGTCAGCCATTCGCCTGGTCGCGCGGTAATGGTGTGACCTGTGTGCCTGCAGTGACCTGCGGGGTTGTTTGACGGATGACTAATAACGGGAATACCGGCGGTCAGGTGAATCACGTAATTCCAGCCGGCAGCCCGGGAGGAATGCGAGTGAATACACGAACGGTAAAACCGCACTAGACTGATGCGCCAAGCCCGTCTTATGACGCTGAGCAATCGGAGGGAAATCATGGTGCTGCAGGTGCAATCGGAGGCCGTGCTGGCGTCGGCGGCCGCGGAGTCGGGTATCAGCGCCGAGACTCAGGCGGCGGCTTCGGCGGCCGCGCCCGTGCTGCTGGGGGTCATGCCGATGGGCGCAGACCCGGACTCGGCGATGTTCGCGGCGGCGCTGAACGCGTGCGGCGGAAGCTACCTGGGGGTGGTGTCCGAGCACTCCGCTCAGCGCGGTTTGTTCGCCGGCGCGCAGAGCATCGCCTCGGGCACGTACGTCGTCACCGAACTCATGCGTAGCTTGGCGTTGGCGATAGGCGCATAACAGCCAGCTACGCCATCAGCGGGAGCAAAGGGGGAAGTGCGGCATGGCGGATCCGGGGTGGGCCGCGCGTACGCCTGAGGAAAACGACATGTTGCTCAAGGCCGGTGCCGGCGTGATCACCCATCTGGCCAACCAGGCCGCGTGGACGGCGCTGGCGGCCACCCATCACGGTTCGAGCATCGCGTCGGAGATCAACACCGTCGCCACGTCGGCGAGCTGGACCGGTGTCGGCTCCCTCGCTTCCGCGACCAACGCCACCGCGCTGAACGCGTCGCTGCACGGGCTCGCCGGGTGGGTGGACGTCAAACCCGCGGTGGTCTCGACCGCGGTCTCCGCGTATCAGATGGCGTACGGCACCATGCGCCCGGCGCCTGAGTGCATCGCGAACCGCACCGAGTGCGCCACCGACTACGGCATCAACCCAATTGTGTTGGGAGCGTTGACGCCCCGCATCACGTCGCTGGAGCTCGAGTACTTCGGATCGATGTGGCCGAACAACTCCGCCGTCGGGGCCAGCTACGGAACCATCCTGACCGCGCTGAGCGAGAGCCTCGCCATTCCGCCGCCGCTGGCGACCATGGGCGCATCGCCGGCCGCGCCGGCGGAGGCGGCCGCGGCGGTGGGGCAGGCCGCCGCCAACGTCGGAGCGGGTGACGGCATGCGCGCCGCCATGCAAGGCGCCCAAACGGGCACGCAGGGCGCCGGCCAGGCGGCGTCGGGCGGCCAGGACATCATGAGCCAGGCCGGCTCGTTCATGGAACCGGTGCAGTCGATGATGGGCGCGGTCCCCCAGGTGATGCAGGCCCCCATGCAGATGATGCAGGCGCCGATGCAGATGATGTCGCCGCTGCAGTCGATGATGGGCATGTTCGCAAATCCGGGAGCCATGGCCGGTGCGACGCCGGGTGTTTCGGCGATATCGGCGACGGAGATGTCGGCCGTCGGCGCCTCGGGTGGCGGCGGAGCCGCGTCACTGGGCGGCGCCGGCATGTCCGCGACCAGCTTCACCCGTCCCGTCAGCGCGTTCGAACCGGCCAGCAGTGGCCGGCCGGTGGGGCTGCGGCCAAGCGGGGCGTTGGGCGCCGAGGCCATTCGTCCGCAGACCACGACGGTCGGTGGCGGTACACCGATGGGCGGCATGCCGGTGGGGCATGGGGCGGGAGGAGAACGGGGAGCCCGAGACAAAGCCGAACAGCCCGCGACGGTGCGGGTTGTCGACACCAGAGTGTGAGGCCGGCCCGGCTAAGGGTGAATCGACAGATAAATACAGCAGCCATACACTTCGCTTCATGCCCCAGTAATTCCGGGGGAGGGCGTCAGTAGTTAGGAGAAACCGCAAGTGGACAGTTCAACAATCCAAGTATCGGCTCAGGTACTTCGCGATGCTTCCAACCATATCCAGGCGAACATGGAACACGCGGTCGCGATAGCCCAGGGCTACATCGCGAATCACGAAAATGTCATGAACCCTTCGACCTGGTCCGGTGAGGCCGTCACCGCGTCCCACGCGACCGCGATCGAAATCCAGAACGACCTGAACAAGGTCCTCAACGGCGGGACCCGCCTGGCCGAGGGTCTCAAGCAGGCGGCGGCGTTGATGGAACACCACGAGGCGGATTCGACGCACGCCTTCAGCGCGCTCTTCGGCGGCCACGGCTCCTAACCCATCCACCATTCGTAATTTCACAATTGGCCTTTTGAAGGGAAGTGCACAATGTCCAACCCGATCACCTATAACCCCGGCGCCGTAGCCGATTTCGCATCCGACATCGGATCGCGCGCCGGCCAGTTGCAGGGAATCTACGACGACACCTCGAACCGGACCAACCAGCTGACGGAATTCTTCGCCGGTCATGGCGCGAAGCAATTCTTCGAGGCGCAGGCGCAAATGCTCTCGGGGTTGCAGGGGCTGATCGACACGGTGAGCCAGCACGGAATGACGACCTCGCACGTGCTGGACAACGCGCTGGCGACCGACCAGAACATCGGCCACTTGTTCGGCTGAACAACCGCCCCGGGCCCCGATCGGAGGATCGGCCGTGGCGGGTGAACGCGATTGAAGGCGGGGCAGATGCGCTGAGCGCATGTGCCCCCCTTCGGGGTGAAAGCGAAGTGGCATGCTGACGACGACGGTCGATGGGCTGTGGGTGTTGCAGGCGGTTACCGGGGTGGAGCAGACCTGCCCCGAGCTCGGCTTGCGGCCGCTGCTGCCGCGGCTCGACACCCCCGAGCGCGCGCTGAGCCACCCCATCGCGGACGAGTTGCGAGCGGCCGGCGCCCTGGACGAGGCGGGCGACGTCGACCCGATGATCCGCGAATGGCTGACCGTGCTGCTGCGGCGGGACTTGGCGCTGATGGTCAACATCGGCGTCCCGGGCCGCGAACTCACACGGGCGTCCATCTGCCGCTTCGCCAGCTGGTGGGTGGTGCTCGAACGCCACGCCGAGCTGATCCGCCTCTACCCGGCCGGCACCGCCAGTGACGAGGGCGGCGCCAGCGATCTGGTCGTGGGCCAGGTCGAGCGGCTGTGTGGGGTGGCCGAGGTGGCGCCGCTGAAGCCGGTCACCCTCGACACCGAAGAGTTGCTCGCTTCGGTGCGCGACGCCCCCAGCCTCCGGACGTATCTGCTCAGCCAGAACCTCGACGTCGACCAGCTGCAGATCGTCACCATGGCCGCCGACCCCGCGCGCTCGGCGCACGCGGCCATCGTGGGGCTGCAGGCCGGCGTCGGGCCGGACGAGATGGCGCGGATCGCCGTCGGCGATTCGACCGTGTCCATCATCGATACCCCGGCGGGCCGCGTCTGCGTCGAGAACGTCATCTCGGGTCAGCGGCGCTACCAGATTCTTTCGCCGGGCTCGCGCAGCGACATCAGTGGCGCCGTGCAGCGGCTCATCCGCCGCTTGCCCGCCGGCGACGAGTGGTACTCGTATCGGCGGGTGGTCTGACCGGGCGGCCGACTCCTCAACTGACCCAAGATAAGTCGGTTAACCAATGCCTTGGAATAGCAACCTGTTACGCGCTTGAAGGGTTTGTTGATCGGTAAACGGGGTATCGCCAAGCGTGTTAGCATCGCGACGTGACGAGCCCTTGGAATGACCCGAATATGTCGGACGAAGGGGCGCTCAGACGGGGGGATCCGTCAGGGGGCCGCAACTTCCCGGATTCGGTGTCCGACACCATGCGCATTACCGATCTTGCCGCGCCTCGAAAGATTCCTCCGGGCTCGGGTTGGCGGAAATTCATCTACGTCATCTCTTTCAAAAAAATAAATCCCGGCGAATCGCCCGCCGAGCGGCACTACCGGGACTTGCAGAACCGTATCCGGCGGCACATCCGGAGGCAGTACGTGATCACGGTGGTTTCCGGCAAGGGCGGGGTCGGGGTCTCCACCATGGTCGCCTGCATCGGCGGTGTGTTCCGAGAATGCCGCCCGCAGAACGTGATTGCTATCGACGCCGTCCCGGGTTTCGGCACGCTGGCCGACCGCATCGACGAGTCGCCGCCGGGTGACTACACCGCGATCATCAACGACACCGACGTGCAGGGCTACGCCGACATCCGTGAACACTTGGGGCAGAACCCGATCGGGCTCGACGTCCTCGCTGGAAACCGCACGTCGGACCAGCCCCGCCCGTTGGTGCCGGCGATGTTCTCCGGGGTGCTGTCGCGGCTGCGGCGAACCCACACCGTGATGATCGTCGACACGTCGCCGGATTTGGAGCACGAGGTGATGAAGCCGGTGCTGGAGAACACCGACACCCTCGTGTTCGTCTCCGGCATCACCGCGGACCGGTCCCGGCCCGTGCTGCGTGCCGTGGACTACCTGCGATCGCAGGGCTATCACGAGTTGGTTTCGCGCAGCACCGTGATCATCAACCACACCGATCAGATCGCCGACAAGGACGCGCTGGCTTACCTGACCGAGCGGTTCAGCAAGGTCGGCGCGACGGTCGAAGAGATGCCGTTCGATCCGCACCTGGCCAAAGGCGGCCTCATTGACACGGTCCATGAATTGAAGAAAAAGACCCGGTTGCGTCTTTTTGAAATTACCGCCGGCTTGGCCGACAAATACATTCCGGATGCGGAGCGGACGACGTCGTGACATCAGCGCATAAGGTCGCCTTCCCGGCGCGCTGTGCGGTCAACATTTCCTACGAGAAGCATCTCTGCTCTCAAGTGTTCCCGGCCGGAATTCCGGTGGAGGGATTCTTCGAGGGAATGGTCGAGCTCTTCGACGCCGACTTGAAGCGCAAAGGCTTTGAAGGCATTACGTTGCCGCCGGGCAGCTACGAACTGCACAAGATCAACGGGGTGCGCCTCGACATCAACAAGAGCCTGGACGAGTTGGGCGTGCAGGACGGCGACACCCTGGTGCTGGTTCCCCGCGTCTCAGGGGAGTCCTTCGAACCGCAGTACGAGTCGCTGTCGACCGGTCTGGCGGCGATGGGCAAGTGGCTCGGCCGTGAGGGTGGTGACCGGATGTTCGCCCCGGTGACGCCGTTGACGGCCGCGCACACCGCCGTCGCGATCATCGCGATGGCGGCCGCGGTGGTGGTGGCGCTGACGCTGCGCGCGCGGACGTTCACCGACGGTCCCCTCCCGGCCGCGGTGGCCGGCGCCGTCGGTGTCTTGCTGATGATCGCGACGTCCATCGTCTGGTGGGGCTGGCGTGAGCGGCGCGACCTGTTCAGCGGGTTCGGCTGGCTGGCCGTGGTGGTGCTGGCGGTCGCGGGCGCCTGCGCGCCGCCGGGCACCCTGGGCGCGGCGCACGGGTTGATCGGACTCGTGATCGTGATCCTGGGTGCCATCGGCATCGGCGTGACGACGCGGAAGCGGTGGCAGACCGCGGTGGTCACCGCGGTGGTGACGGTGTGCGGCATCCTGGCCGCGGTCGCCGCGGTCCGGATGTTCCGGCCCGCCTCGGCGCAGGTGTTGGCCATCTGCGTGCTGGTCGGGCTGCTGATCCTGGTCAGGATGGCCCCGATGATCGCGTTGTGGGTAGCTCGGGTGCGCCCGCCGCACTTCGGATCGATCACCGGCCGGGACCTGTTCGCCCGGCGTGAGGGCATGCCCGTCGACACCGTCTCGCCGGTCAGCGAGGACGAATCCGAGGACGAGGACAACGAATTGACCGACATAACCGCGCGGGGCACGGCCATCGCCGCGTCCGCGCGGCTGGTCAACGCGGTGCAGGTCGGAGTCTGCGTCGGGGTGTCGATCGTTCTGCCCGCCGCCGTGTGGGGGGTGCTGACGCCTGGGCGCCCGTGGGCGTGGTTGGCGCTGGTGGTCGCCGGACTGGTGGTAGGCATCTTCATCACTCAGGGCAGGGGATTCGCCGCCAAGTACCAGGCCGTCGCGCTCGCCTGCGGGGCCGCCGCCGCCGTGTGTGCCGGAGTGGTCAAATACGCCATCGCGGAGCCGAAAGACGTTGCCAGCGGATTGCTTTGGCCCGCCGTGGCGGTGGCGGCCTTCGCCGCATGCGGCCTGGCCGCAGCGCTGTTGGTGCCGACGGTGCGGTTCAGGCCCCTGATCCGGTTGACCGTGGAATGGGTGGAAGTGTTCGCGTTCATCGCCTTGCTGCCTGCGGCCGCGGCCCTGGGAGGGCTGTTTACGTGGATTCGCCACTGAAGCGGGCGGCGGCGCTGACCGCCGCCGTCACTCTGGTCGCGCTGTCCGCGAATATCCCTGCCGCGCAAGCCATCACGCCCCCGCAGGTCGATCCGGGCATGGTGCCGCCCGACGGGCCGCCCCGCAGCGACCAACCGATGCGGCGCGCCAACAGCTGCTCGACGCCCATCACCGTGCGCAACCCCGACGTGGCGCAGCTGGCGCCGGGCTTCAACCTGCTCAACATCAGCAAGGCCTGGCAATACAGCACCGGCAACGGCGTACCGGTGGCCGTGATCGACACGGGCATTTCACCGAACCCGCGGATGCCGGCCGTGCCCGGCAGCGACTACATCATGGGTGAGGACGGACTGTCGGACTGCGACGCGCACGGCACGATCGTCGGCTCGATCATCGCTGGCGCGCCGCAGGGGGTCCTGCCCATGCCGAGACCGATGCCGTCGACGCCGGCGTTTCCTCCCCCGGCCGGACCCCCGCCGGCCACCGGCGCGCCGCCGCCACCGGTCGAGGTCCCGCCGCCGGTGGCGCCACCGCCACCGCCGCCGCCGGCGACGATCACCCAGGTGATCCCGCCGCCGCCCCCGCCGCCCCCGCCGCCGCCCGAGGGAGGGGGCGCCACCGCGGCCTCCAACGGGCCGGCGGATCCGCAGACCGAGGACGAGCCCGCGGTGCCCCCGCTTCCGCCGGGAGCGCCCGACGGGGTGGTGGGCGTCGCCCCGCACGCGACCCTCATTTCGATCCGCCAGTCGTCCAGGGCCTTTGAGCCGGTCAACCCCGGGCCGGGGGACCCGAACTCCGATGAGAAGGTCAAGGCCGGAACGCTCAACACGGTGGCACGCGCGGTGGTGCACGCGGCCAACATGGGTGCGAAGGTGATCAACATCTCGGTGACCGCATGTCTGCCGGCGGCGGCCCCCGCCGACCAGCGCGCGTTGGGCGCGGCACTGTGGTACGCCGCCACCGTCAAGGACGCCGTGGTGGTGGCCGCGGCCGGCAACGACGGGGAAGCCGGCTGCAACAACAACCCGATGTATGACCCGCTGGAACCGTCGGATCCCCGCGACTGGCATCAGGTCAAGGTCGTCTCGTCGCCATCGTGGTTCTCCGATTACGTCCTGTCGGTCGGCGCGGTCGATGCCACCGGCGCCGCGCTCGACAAGAGCATGTCGGGGCCCTGGGTCGGCGTCGCCGGGCCGGGCACCCACATCATGGGTCTGTCGCCCCAGGGCGGCGGGCCGGTCAACGCCTACCCGCCGTCGAGGCCGGGTGAAAAGAACATGCCGTTCTGGGGCACCAGCTTCTCGGCCGCCTACGTCAGCGGCGTCGCCGCCCTGGTTCGCGCGAAATTCCCCGACCTGAGCGCGCATCAGGTGATCAACAGGATCGTCCAGTCGGCGCACAATCCGCCTGCCGGCGTGGACAACAAGGTCGGGTACGGGCTGGTCGATCCCGTTGCCGCACTGACGTTCAACATCCCGCCGGGTGACCGGTTGGCCCCGGGCGCTCAGAGCCGGGTCATCAGGCCCGCCCCGCCGGCGCCACCGGCGGACCACCGGGCGCGCAACATCGCCATCGGGTTCGTCGGCTTGGTCGCCGCCGGTGTGCTCGTCGCCGCGATCGCGGCCCGAGTGAGGCGGGCGCGGTGAGTTCCAAACTGACCGGGTTCAGCCCGGGCAGCAATCGTCGGGTGCTCGGGGTATGGGTGGTGTTCGTGCTCGCCGTGGCGAGTTGGGCCGTGGGCGGATACATCGGTGCGGCTGTCGCCGCGGTGATCGGCGTCGCCGTGGTGTTCGTCCGCTGGTGGGGCCAACCGGTGTGGTCATGGGTGGTGTTGTGGCGGCGCGGACGGCGCCCGATTCGCTGGGATGCGCCAATCACCGTGGCCAACAACCGATCCGGGGGCGGTGTCCGGGTGCAGGATGGTGTCGCGGTGGCGGCTGTGCAGCTGCTGGGCAGGGCGCACCAGGCCACCATGGTGACCGGTTCGGTGACCGTCGAGACCGATAACGTCATCGACGTCGTTGAATTGGTGCCGATGCTGCAGCAGGCGCTGGGCCTGCAGCTCGATTCGATCAGCGTCGTCTCACTCGGTTCCCGGCACGGCAACATCGGGGACTACCCACGCGTGTACGACTCGGAGATCGGCACCCCGCCGTATGCGGGCCGGCGCGAAACCTGGCTGATCATGCGGTTGTCGATCATCGACAACACGCAAGCGCTCCGCTGGCGCACAACCGTTGGCGCGGCGGCGATTTCGGTGGCGCAGCGCATCGCCGGGCTGCTGCGCTGCCAGGGGCTGCGGGCGAAGGTGGCCACGGCCACCGACCTGGCCGAGCTCGACCGCCGACTGGGGTGTGACGCCATCGAGGGGGACGCGCAGAGGTGGAAGGCGATCCGCGGTGAGGCGGGGTGGATGACGACATACGCCTATCCCGCCGAGGCGATCACGTCGCGCGTCCTGTCGCAGGCGTGGACGCTGCGCGCCGACGAGGTCATCCAGAACGTGACCGTGTACCCGGACGCGACCTGCACCGCGACCATCACCGTGCGCACGCCGACGCCCGCTCCCACCCCGCCCAGCGTGATATTGCGCCGGCTCAACGGCGAGCAGGCCGCCGCGGCGGCGGCCAACATGTGCGGCCCCCGGCCCTACCTGCGGGCGCTGCGGCCCAGCCCGCTGCCCGAACACCTGCTCACCGAGATCGGCCCCTCGGGCGTGCTGATCGGCAAGCTGAGCAACGGGGACCGGCTACTGATCCCGGTCACCGACGCCGGTGAGCTGTCACGGATTTTCGTGGCCGCCGACGACCCGGTCGCCAAGCGGATCGTCATTCGCACGGCCGGCGCGGGAGAGCGGGTGTGTGTGCACACCCGCGACCTGACCCGCTGGGCCACGGTGCGGATGCCGGAGATCAGCGTCGTCAGCACGCCACGGCCCGCGCCGCGCACCACCGTCAGCGTCGTCGAGCACGTCGCTCCGATTTCGCCGACCCCGCGGCCCGCTACCGTGATCACCATCGCCCCGTCGGGCACGAGGCTCCCCGAGGGGCACCGGCACAACTTCGAGGTGATCATCGAGCAGGTCGGACCCGCGACCGTGCGGGTCAGCGCGGCGGGCAAGGACTGGCTCGCCGAGATGGACATGTTCCGCGCCGAGAACCGCTATGTGAGTCTCGAGCCGGTCACCATGTCCGCCGGCATCTGAAACGTCGAGAGTAAAAAGGCATCCGGATGAGCGCACACGATGGGTGATTTGCAAACCGCCCGTAGGCATTTCGACCGCGCCATGGCGGTCAAGAGCAGGCAGGGCCGGGCCGCGGCATTGCCCGACTTCGTCGCGGCCACCGACGCCGACCCGTCGATGGCCGACGCGTGGCTGGGCCGCATCGCCTGCGGCGACAACGACCTGGCCTCGCTGAAGAAGCTGTACGCCACCAGCGAGTGGTTGCACCGCGAGACCACCCGCATCGGGCAGACGCTCGCCGCGGAGATTCAGCTGGGTCCCTACATCGGCATCACGGTGACCGACGCATCCCAGGTCGGCCTGGCGTTGTCGTCGGCGCTGACGATCGCCGGGGAATACGCCGAGGCCGACAGGCTGCTGGCCAACCGCGACCTGCTGGATTCCTGGGCCAACCATCAGTGGCACCAGTTGGCTCGCGCCTTCCTGATGTACACCACCCAGCGCTGGCCGGACGTGTTGTTGGCCGCCGCCGAGGAGCTGCCCCCGCAGGCCATCGTCATGTCCGCGGTGACGGCGTCGATTTGCGCGCTGGCGGCCCACGCCGCCGCGCATCTCGGGCAGGGCCGGGTCGCGCTGGACTGGCTCGACCGGGTCGACGTGATCGGGCAGACCAACGCGTCGGGCCGGTTCGACGCGGACGTGCTGACCGCGTCCATCGGGCCGGCCGATATCCCGCTGCTGGTCGCCGATTTGGCGTATGTGCGCGGGATGGTGCACCGCCAGCTGCGGGAGGAGGACAAGGCCCAGGTCTGGCTGTCGAAGGCCACCATCAACGGCGTCCTGACCGACGCCGCCAAGGAGGCACTGGCCGACCCCAACCTGCACCTGGTCGTCACCGACGAGGAATCCATCGCCAGCCGCACCGACCGCTGGGACGCGTCGACGGCCAAGAGCCGCGACGAACTCCACGACGACGCCACCGCCGAACGGCGCGCCGAGCTGCTCGCCGAGGGGCGCGCGCTGCTGGCCAAGCAGGTCGGACTGGCGGCGGTCAAGCAGGCCGTGTCCGCGCTCGAAGACCAGCTCGAAGTGCGCATGATGCGCCTCGAGCACGGGCTGCCGGTGGAGGGGCAGACCAACCACATGCTGCTGGTCGGGCCGCCCGGCACGGGCAAGACGACCACCGCCGAGGCGCTGGGCAAGATCTACGCCGGCATGGGGATCGTGCGCCACCCGGAGATCCGGGAGGTGCGTCGCTCCGACTTCTGCGGGCACTTCATCGGTGAGTCGGGACCCAAGACCAACGAGCTGATCGAAAAGTCGCTTGGCCAAATCATTTTCATGGACGAGTTCTATTCGCTGATCGAACGCCACCAGGACGGCACACCGGACATGATCGGCATGGAGGCCGTCAACCAGCTCCTGGTCGCGCTGGAGGCGCACCGCTTCGACTTCTGCTTCATCGGCGCGGGTTACGAGGACCAGGTGGACGAATTCCTCACCGTGAACCCGGGTTTGGCCGGCCGGTTCAACCGCAAGCTGAGGTTCGAGTCCTACTCCCCGGCCGAGATCGTCGAGATCGGGCAGCGCTATGCCGCACCCCGAGCCAGCACGCTCGACGACGAAGCGCGCGCGACCTTTCTGGATGCGGCCACCACCATCCGCAATTACACGACCCCCGGCGGACGGCACGGCATCGACGCCATGCAGAACGGCCGATTCGCCCGCAACGTGATCGAACGTGCGGAGGGCTTCCGGGACACCCGCGTGGTCGCGCAGAAGCGCGCGGGCCAGCCGGTGACGGTCGAGGATCTGCAGATCATCACCGCCCCCGACATCGAGGCCGCGGTGCGCAGCGTGTGTTCGGACAACCGTGACATGGCGGCCATCGTCTGGTAATTGGCGCCGCCGTAAATAGCGTCCTGGACGGGGCCCCGGAAGCTTAGGATGCCGTTCCCCCGTTCATCGCTAAGCGGGCAGCTAGGCCTTCCGGTCTAAGGGTCGGGCGTCGGCGTTTCGGCAATAATGCCGACAGGCGCCCGCGGCCGCCCTCAGTGAATCTGGTCGATCAGCGCTTCGATCGCATCGGCGATGCCGGCGGGTACCGCCTCGTCAGCCTCCGCACGCAGGATCATTTCCTCGGTCACCCCGGCCGCCTCGGCGGTCTCCGCGGCAGAAAGGTTGACCCGCCGCCGGGCCGCATAGAGGCGTTGCGCAAGCGGTGCGCCCGGGGCGGTCGCACCGCGCGTCATCAGCTCGTCATAGTGGCGGCGAACGGTGCTGAGGGCCTTGATCAATTCGGGCGTGATCCGGCTGATGCGGGTGGCCCGAACCGCGATCGCCTCGAGCTGCCGGAGATCGGCGAGGATCGGGGTCGCACGCGCGGTGAACTCCGGGTCGTCCGCCGACGGCAATGCGGCGATGGCCAGGCTGCAACCGTCCACTGCGGCGACGATCGCCTGCGCGATCAGGGACGCCGGGGCGTCGGAGTGCGGGGCCTCGGTTTGCGCGTTCGCCCCATCGGGCGCGACGGCCGCCGCGATCTCTTCAGCGGTATCGGGCCGTCCGTGGCGGATCCGCGCGATGGTCCCGGCGGGCCACCGCAACACCTGCTCGAGCTTGGCCTGGGTGCGCTCGCGCGGCCAACTGCGGCCTTTTTCGAACGCAATGAGGGCGCCGGCGTTGATGATTCCGTCGGCCGCCAGGCTGCGCTGGCTGATGCCCAGTTCCCGACGGCGCGCGGCGGCGGCCGCGCCCGCTCGCGCCATGCCGGGATCAGGCTCGCCGCCATCGGAACTCGACTCGGTGTGGGGCATCTGCGCGAGTTCCTCGATAGTGGCAGCAGCTGGGCGGACCTTCCGCCAGGTGTAAGCCTAACCGTCGCACCCGCCAAATTTCCATCGCGCACCGCTACGCTTTCACTCACAGTTTCGGAGCTGTACCGTCGAAAAGCTACGTCGGTGCCTGGCCGGACCTCCTTACACCGATTCCCACGTACGGGGTGGTCGCTTAGACCGCACGAAGACCGCTACGGTTTTGTACCGCGGACCCAGCCCACCCCGGTCACTGAAGGCCCGCAGAACCGCAACGCTGTGGTTGTGCGGTTCTCCAGTTGAACAGCGAGAAGGCGCCGGGCAAGGCATATAATCGCTGGTCAACCAGCCGGTTCCCGGGGAACCAAAGCTGTTCTGTCGCGACGGCCGCCTGGACGGATCAAACCGTTGCATTGCAGCGGTTCCTGCTATACCGTTGCGAAGCATACGAGCAATGCTTCAGAAGGAACCATCGCCATGACCGCAACACCCTTGTTCAACGTCCCGCTCGGCGCCTGCACGCAGGACCCCGACCGTTGGACCACCGCCCCGGACGCCGAGGCCATCGCCGCGTGCCGGGCGTGCCCCCGCCGGTGGATGTGTGCGCGGGACGCCGTCGAGTCGGCGGGCGCGGAAGGCCTCTGGGCCGGCGTGGTGATCCCCGAGGGTGGCCGCCCCCGCGCATTCGCGCTGCGCCAGCTGCGATCCCTGGCCGAGCGCAACGGATACCCCGTGCGCGAGACCGCGAAGTCGGCCTAGCCTCCTGCCATGGCCGCCCGCTTCGGGTCAGCGTCGGGTCCCGACGGAAACCGTTGCACCGCTTTCCCTTTGGGGCTTCTGAACAGGCGCCGGCCGTTACGTTGGCTCGAACCGGAAGACGGTGAGCCGCCCCGCCAGTGCTTCGAATTCGTCAGCCGTTCCATCACGCACCATCCCGGATCGCTTCGCGAATGCCACACCGACGGGGACCTTGGCGGGGAATTCCCGCAGCACCGGCCGCGCCTGGGCGGCGGAGAGTTCGACGATCCGGACTTGCTGTGATCGTCGGCCCCGGCTGAGCCTGCCGGTGCCCGCCGCCCGGGCGTTCGCCGCCCAGTCGGCACCGGGGTAGCCGGCAACGACGTAGAGGCCACCCTCGAATTCGAACGGGGTCATCGGGGTGCTGCGTGGCCGACCCGACTTGCGGCCGGGCACCGTCAGCACCATCGCGGGACCGGTGGGGATTCCGAGCCGTTGGACCGCCATCATCACCTTGTTCATGGGCTTGAGGTAGCGCGGCGGGCGCGGTTGGGACATGTCGGGTTCCTTAACTAGTGACGGAGAAAACGTCGCGATGCTCGGCGACCCACTGGGCGAACGGGGTCGCCGGCCGCCCGAGGATCTTCTCGACGTCATAGGTGACCAGCGCGGGATCGTCGAGCGTCGCGGCGAGCATGGCGATGTAGGCGTCGGCGAAGGCCGCCGGAAAGCCCAACCCGATGAACCGTTGGCGCACAGCGTCGTTCGGTATCTCGCGGTAATGCAGCGGTCGGTTCAGGGCGGCGCCGATGGCTTCGACCAATTCGGAATTGGTGAAGGCCTGCGGACCGGTCAGCGGGATCCGCTGCCCCACCAAGTCATCGGTCAGCAGCGCCCGCGCCGCCACCTCCGCGATGTCCGTCTCGGCAATGGGTGCCACCGAGGCCGAGGCGTACGGGCCGTAGACCACCTCGCCGGCGCGGATCTGCGGTGCCCACATGCCGGCGAAGTTGGTCGCGAAAACGGTGGGCCGCAGGCTCACCCAGGCCAGGCCGGAGTCAACGGCGAGCTGCTCCACCTCTTTATTGCGGTCTCCGCGGAAGCGGGACGGTTGCCTGGCGAAGTCGTCATCGGCATTGATGGCCGAAAGCGCGACCAGCTTGGTGACACCGGCGCGGACGCATCGTGCCACTACCCTCTCCAGGTCCGCACCCAGCGCCCGGGAGTTGAGGAACACCGCCGACGCGCCGGGCAGCGCATCGGTCGCCGAGCCCATCAGCTCGACACCGGCGGGAAGACCGGCTCCGTCCTGGGCGCGGGTGACCGCCCGGACCGACGCGCCCGCCGTCACAAGCGCGGCGACCAGGGGCCGCCCGACGTTACCGGTCGCGCCGGTTATCACGATCGTCATGGGATGGTTCCTTCCTGAGTTTTTTGCTGTCCTCCAAGGACGGGGCGCGAGGTGGGAAAGTTACAAGGGAGGTTCCGTAACTTTTTGCCGCAGCAGATCGTCGAAGAGACATGAAACAGTCGCAATCAGCGGGCGACCAGGTCGCCGACGCCTGGCGGCGTCACCGCCCATATCTGGTCAACCTCGCCTACCAAATGCTCGGCGACATCGGCGAGGCGGAAGACGTTGCGCAGGAAGCGTTTCTGCGGTTGTCGAGGGCCGAAGTAGGTGAGATCGAGGATGTCCGGGGCTGGCTGACGGTGGTGGCCAGCCGGCTGTGTCTCGACCAGGTGCGCTCCGCACGCGCTCGCTACGAACGCCCGGGTGAAATCGGAGAGCGGCCGGCGCCGCACCGCTCCGATCCGGCCGACCGGGTCACCTTGGACGACGAGATCCGCGCCGCGTTGCTTGAGGTGCTGCGCAGGCTCAGTCCGGGGGAGCGGGTCGCCTTCGTGCTGCACGACGTGTTCGGCGTCCCGTTCGACTCGATCTCCGAAACGGTGGGCCGCCCGGTCGGTACGTGCCGGCAGCTCGCGCGGCGCGCGCGAGCGAAATTCGTTGCCGCTCAACCTACGACGAACGTCGTGGCCGCAACCGAGCATCAGCTCGTCACCGAAAGATTCATCACCGCATGCGCCAACGGTGACCTTGCCGGGTTGGCCGCGGTGCTGGACCCGACGGTGTGGGGCGTCGGCACCATTCTCGCCGACCCGGCGCCCCCGCAGCAGATCAACCACGGGCCGGATGCGGTGGCAACCAACCTGCTGCGGTACCTGTGGCCGGACGTGACGCTGGTCAGCGGCCCCGTCGGGCAACCGGTGCTGCTGGCATTCAGCCAGCGCCGGCTGTTTGCCGTCATCGTGCTGACGATCCGCGGGTCGAAGGTGGCGAAGCTCGAGGCGATTGCCGACCCGTCCGCGCGGACGGGCAACGTCGCCGAGCAGGCCTAGCTGGGCCGCTGGTTGTTGGGGCGGGCCGCGAAGTAGCCGGCGATTGTCGCGGTGACCTCGAGGAACTTTCGCCGCGTTGGGGCCGACAATTCGCGGCTCACATCGATGACGCCGCCGGGCCGAAGGTGCGGATCGAAGGGCACCTCGATCACCGGCCGGCCATGGTCGGTGAATTCCCGGGCCAGCTGCGCCCGCGTGCGTCTGTCGGCGTGGCCGTCGGAGTCGTTGAGCACCACGACGCTGCTCTGCAGCAGAGTTTCGAAGCCGTGGTCCGCCAGCCACTCCATGGTCCTGGCGGCGGCCGACGCGCCGTCGGCCCACGGCGACGAGACCACGATCAGCGCGTCCAAATCGCGCAGCACCTCCTGAGTGACCGGCGCGTCCATCGTCGAGCCGCAGTCGATGACCGAGATCGCGAAGTGGCGGTCCAGGCGCAGCGCGGCCTCCCGGTAGATCGCGGCGTCGAGCACGCGGCGGGGGCCGGACGCCGGCTCGCCGCCGAGGACGTAGAGGCCGGCGGAGTTACGTCCCACGCGGGCAACCACGTCGGCGAAGGACTGCAAGTTCTTGTCGGCGGTCAGTTCCCAGAACGAGCCGCTGGTCGCCGGGTCGATTCGGCTGCTGAGGCGGCCGAAAGCCGTGTCGGCGTCGATCGCCACGGTGTGATCCTGCCGACGGAGTTCGGCGAACAGCGATCCGACGCTGGCGGCCACCGACGTCTTGCCCACTCCACCCTTGCCGAGGACGCCGACCTTGTAATTGCCGTGCAGGCGGGTGCGGATGATCGCCTCGAACTGCGCGTCCTGCTGCTGGGCCGGTGACGGGCCGAGCTTGATCAGGCCGAAAGTCATCCGCCGGAGAACACGTCGCCAACCGCGGTCGGGCACCGCCGCGGTGCCCGCCGGAGCCGGCTTGGGGCCGATCGGTGCGACGGGGGCGGCGGAGGCCCCGGGGGCCGAAGCGGCCTGCGGAGGCGGCATCGCGGGCGGCCTCGGCGCAGCTTTGGCGGCGGGGGGTTGCTGGGGCGGCGGCGCTGGACGCGGCGGAGGCGCAGATGGTCGCGGCTGCGGCGGGGCGGCCAGCGGTGGCCGGGGCGCCGAATGCTGGCCGACCGGAAAGGGGGGCGGCGGCACGGACCTGGGCGCCGGACCGGGCGGACGCGCCGCCGGTGCGCTGGTCGGCGGTTGCACACGGTCCCGCAGGAATTCGTCGCGCTCGTTCATGGGCTCCTCGGGTGCCAGGCGATCGAGCGGCGCTCGTGTGGTTTGTCCGGCGCCAGTGATAAGCGCCACGGCCCCACCACCGACGCCGGATGCGGACCAGTACCGGTCAAGTATCTCCTCCGTGGCTCGCATTGCCACCGTGCAAACTTAGCAGCGCTTACTGCACCGCGGCTTCGGCAGCCTGAGTCGCGCTCTGAACACTGTCATGCCGGTCGACCACCGCGCGCTACGCACACTCACGCCCCGCATCAGCAAACTTCCATGCGCGGCCGATCCACCCCAGCGGAGCGCTGGGATCCGGACGGTGGTGACGCAAATTGCAAACCTAAACCAGCACGTCGGCCCGGTTGCAGCGCTTCCTCCGCCGACAAATTTACGGGGCTGCCAGCTGGCGGTTAGACTTGGCGAAGTTGGCATGTCAGGCGGGTATTGTCATATCGTTTTACGACTTGTCGAGACCGGTTTCCAGGCCACCGTTCAACGTTGCACGGACGCATCCCTAACAGGATGGTCTCCGCCTGGGGGACAGCCTATCGAGGCAAGACCGAGGGGTCACAGCCCGCAACCTTCGGGTGCGATCTCATCGGAGCAGCCGTCAACGGCCGCTCGCAACGTTCAGGTGAAGGGTCAGGTGCATATGACGCCCAAGCGCGTCGGGTTATACAACCCCGCGTTCGAGCACGATTCGTGCGGGGTAGCCATGGTCGTCGATATGCACGGCCGTCGTAGCCGCGACATCGTGGATAAGGCAATCACCGCGCTGCTCAATCTCGAACACCGCGGTGCCCAGGGCGCCGAGCCGCGCAGCGGTGACGGGGCCGGCATTCTGATCCAGGTTCCGGATGCGTTCCTGCGTGAGGTCGTGGACTTCGAACTGCCCGAGCCGGGCAGCTACGCCACCGGCATCGCCTTCCTGCCGCAGTCGGCCAAGGACGCCGCCGCCGCCTGCGACGCGGTCGAAAAGATCGCCGAGTCCGAGGGCCTGACGGTGCTCGGCTGGCGCAACGTGCCCATCGACGACTCCTCGCTGGGTGCGCTGTCCCGCGACGCGATGCCTACCTTCCGGCAGGTGTTCCTGACCGGCGCTTCGGACATGACACTCGAGCGTCGCTGTTATCTGGTCCGCAAGCGCGCCGAGCATGAACTCGGCACCAAGGGGCCGGGACAAGACGGTCCGGGGCGCGAAACCGTTTATTTCCCAAGCCTTTCCGGTCAGACCATGGTTTACAAGGGCATGCTGACCACCCCGCAGCTCAAGGCGTTTTACCTTGACCTGCAAGACGATCGGATGACCAGTGCGCTGGGCATCGTGCACTCGCGGTTCTCCACCAACACCTTCCCGTCGTGGCCGCTGGCCCACCCGTTCCGTCGGGTCGCTCACAACGGCGAGATCAACACCGTCACCGGCAACGAGAATTGGATGCGGGCCCGTGAGGCGTTGATCAAGACCGAGATCTTCGGCACGGAAGCCGATGTCGAGAAGTTGTTCCCGATCTGTACCCCGGGCGCCTCCGACACCGCACGCTTCGACGAGGCGCTCGAACTGTTGCACCTGGGCGGCCGCAGCCTGGCCCACGCGGTGCTGATGATGATCCCCGAGGCGTGGGAGCGCAACGAGTCGATGGACCCGGCGCGTCGGGCCTTCTACGAATTCCACGCGTCGTTGATGGAGCCCTGGGACGGTCCCGCGTCGATCACCTTCACCGACGGCACCATTGTGGGCGCCGTGCTTGACCGAAATGGCTTGCGCCCCTCGCGGATCTGGGTCACCGAAGACGGCTTGGTGGTGATGGCTTCCGAGGCCGGCGTCCTGGACCTGGACCCCGCCAAGGTGGTCCGCCGGATGCGTTTGCAGCCGGGCCGGATGTTCCTGGTGGACACCACCCAAGGTCGCATCGTCGCCGACGAGGAGATCAAGGCCGAGCTCGCGGCCGAGCACCCGTACCAGGAGTGGCTCGACCGCAACCTGGTTCCCCTCGAGAAGCTGCCACAGGGCGATTACGTTCGGATGCCCCACGATCGACTCGTCAAGCGGCAGTTGGCATTCGGCTACACCTACGAGGAGCTCAACCTCCTGGTGTCGCCCATGGTGCGCACCGGCGCCGAGCCGATCGGCTCGATGGGCACCGACACCCCGGTCGCCGTGCTCTCGCAGCGGCCGCGGATGCTCTACGACTACTTCCAGCAGCTCTTCGCCCAGGTGACCAACCCGCCACTGGACGCCATCCGCGAGGAGGTGGTGACCAGCCTGCAGGGCACCACCGGCGGCGAGTGCGACCTACTGACGCCGACCGAGCAGTCGTGTCACCAGATCGCCTTGCAGCAGCCGATTCTGCGCAACCATGAGCTGGCCAAGCTGGTCAACCTCAACCCCGACGACGAAGTGAACGGGCGTCCGCACGGCATGCGGTCCACGGTGATTCGCTGCCTGTACCCGGTGGCCGAGGGCGGCGCGGGACTGGCTGCGGCGCTCGACGACGTGCGCGCACAGGCGTCGGCGGCGATCGAGGACGGTGCGCGAGTCATCATCCTGTCCGACCGGGAGTCCGACGAGCGGATGGCACCCATCCCGTCGCTGCTCGCCGTCGCCGGCGTGCACCACCACCTGGTGCGCGATCGGACTCGCACCCACGTGGGCCTGGTCGTCGAGACCGGTGACGCCCGCGAGGTGCACCACATGGCGATGCTGATCGGGTGCGGGGCGGCGGCGATCAACCCCTACCTGGCGTTCGAGTCGATCGAGGACATGCTCGACCGCCGCGTGATCGACGGCATCGACCGCGAAAAGGCGCTGAACAACTACGTCAAGGCCGCCGGCAAGGGCGTGCTCAAAGTGATGTCCAAGATGGGCATTTCGACGCTGGCTTCCTACACCGGGGCGCAGCTGTTCCAGGCGGTGGGCATCTCCGAGGACGTGCTTGACGAGTACTTCACCGGGCTGAGCTGTCCGATCGGCGGGATCACGCTCGAGGACATCGCCGCCGACGTCGCCGCCCGGCACCGGCTGGCCTACCTGGACCGCCGCGACGAGCGGGCGCACCGCGAGCTCGAAGTGGGCGGGGAGTACCAGTGGCGCCGGGAAGGTGAGTACCACCTGTTCAACCCGGAGACCGTCTTCAAGCTGCAGCACTCGACCCGCACCGGTCAGTACAAGATCTTCAAGGACTACACCCGGCTGGTCGACGACCAGAGCGAGCGGATGGCCTCTTTGCGCGGCCTGCTCAAGTTCCGCGGCGGTGTGCGTCCCCCGGTCCCGCTGGAAGAGGTCGAACCGGCCAGCGAGATCGTCAAGCGCTTCTCCACCGGGGCGATGAGCTATGGATCGATCTCGGCCGAAGCGCACGAGACGCTCGCCATCGCGATGAACCGGCTGGGCGGGCGATCCAACAGCGGTGAGGGCGGCGAGCACGTCAAGCGTTTCGACCGAGACCCCAACGGGGACTGGCGCCGCAGCGCGATCAAGCAGGTGGCGTCCGCACGCTTCGGCGTGACCTCGCACTACCTGACGAACTGCACGGACATCCAGATCAAGATGGCGCAGGGCGCCAAACCTGGTGAGGGCGGCCAGCTTCCGGGGCACAAGGTGTACCCGTGGGTCGCCGAGGTCCGGCATTCCACACCCGGCGTCGGCCTGATCTCACCGCCGCCACACCACGACATCTACTCGATCGAGGATCTCGCGCAGCTGATCCACGACCTGAAGAACGCCAATCCCTCCGCGCGGGTGCACGTCAAGCTCGTCTCCGAGAACGGGGTGGGTACGGTTGCGGCCGGTGTTTCCAAGGCGCACGCCGACGTGGTGTTGATCTCGGGTCACGACGGCGGCACCGGCGCGACGCCGCTGACATCGCAGAAGCACGCCGGCGCCCCCTGGGAGCTGGGTCTGGCCGAGACGCAACAGACCCTGCTCCTCAACGGGTTACGTGACCGGATCGTCGTCCAGGTGGACGGTCAGCTCAAGACGGGCCGCGACGTGATGATCGCCGCGCTGCTCGGCGCCGAGGAATTCGGCTTCGCCACCGCGCCGCTGGTGGTCGTCGGCTGCATCATGATGCGGGTCTGTCACCTCGACACCTGCCCGGTCGGCGTGGCCACCCAGAACCCGCTGCTGCGGGAGCGGTTCACCGGTAAGCCGGAGTTCGTCGAGAACTTCTTCTTGTTCATCGCCGAAGAGGTTCGGGAGTACATGGCGCAGTTGGGTTTCCGCACCCTCAACGAGGCCGTCGGCCAGGTGGGGGCGTTGGACACCACGCTGGCGCGCGCGCACTGGAAGGCCCACAAGCTGGATCTCACGCCGGTGCTGCACGAGCCCGAGTCGGCGTTCATGAACCAGGACCTGTACTGCAGCTCGCGGCAGGATCACGGCCTGGACAAGGCGCTGGATCAGCAGTTGATCGTGATGAGCCGGGAGGCGCTCGATTCCGGCAAGCCGGTGCGCTTCTCCACCACGATCAGCAACGTCAACCGCACGGTGGGCACCATGCTCGGCCACGAGGTGACGAAAGCTTATGGCGGCCAGGGCCTTCCGGATGGGACCATCGATATCACCTTCGACGGCTCCGCCGGCAACAGTTTTGGGGCCTTCGTGCCGAAGGGAATCACCCTGCGGGTCTACGGCGATGCCAACGACTACGTCGGCAAGGGCCTGTCCGGTGGCCGAATTGTGGTGCGACCGTCGGACAACGCCCCACAGGACTATGTGGCCGAGGACAACATCATCGGGGGCAACGTGATCCTGTTCGGTGCGACCAGCGGGGAGGCCTTCCTACGCGGAGTGGTCGGTGAGCGGTTCGCGGTCCGCAACTCCGGTGCCCACGCGGTGGTCGAGGGTGTGGGTGACCATGGATGCGAATACATGACGGGTGGTCGAGTAGTGATTCTGGGCCGCACCGGCCGCAACTTCGCCGCGGGAATGTCGGGCGGTATGGCTTACGTCTACGACCCCGACGAGGAATTGCCGGACAATCTCAACATCGAGATGGTGGAGATGGAGGCGCTGGACTCCGACGATGCCGAGTTCCTGCACGGGATCATCCAGGCGCACGTGGATGCCACCGATTCCGCGGTGGGCCAGCGGATCCTGGCCGACTGGCGCGACCAACAGCGCCACTTCGTCAAGGTGATGCCGCGCGACTACAAGAAGGTGCTGCAGGCGATCGCGGAAGCCGAGCGCGACGGCATCGACGTGGACAAGGCGATCATGGCGGCCGCGCATGGCTGATCCGAGCGGCTTCCTGAAGTACACCCACCGGGAACTGCCGAAACGTCGGCCTGTCCCGCTGCGGTTGAAGGACTGGCACGAGGTCTATGAAGACTTCGATGAGGGCACCCTGCGGGAGCAGGCCACCCGTTGCATGGATTGCGGTATTCCGTTCTGCCACAACGGCTGTCCCTTGGGAAACCTGATCCCCGAATGGAACGACCTGGTGCGCGGGGGCCGCTGGCGCGACGCGATAGAGCGGCTGCACGCCACCAACAACTTCCCGGACTTCACCGGCCGGCTGTGCCCGGCGCCGTGTGAGCCGGCGTGTGTGCTCGGCATCAACCAGGATCCGGTGACGATCAAGCAGATCGAGCTGGAGATCATCGACCGCGCCTTCGAAGAAGGCTTCGTGGTGCCGCTGCCCCCGGACAAGCTGACCGGGAAGAAGGTTGCGGTGGTGGGCTCGGGCCCCGCCGGTCTGGCCGCGGCGCAGCAATTGACTCGCGCCGGCCACACGGTCACCGTCCTCGAGCGGGCCGACCGCATCGGCGGCCTGCTGCGCTACGGCATCCCAGAATTCAAGATGGAGAAGCGGGTTCTCGACCAGCGCTTGGACCAGATGCGCGCGGAGGGGACCGAGTTCCGCGCGGGTGTCAACGTCGGCGTCGACATCACCGCCGACCAGCTGCGCGGCGACTTCGATGCGGTGGTGCTCGCCGGTGGCGCGACCGCTGCGCGGGACCTGCCCATCCCCGGCCGCGACCTCGACGGAATCCACCAGGCGATGGAGTACCTGCCGTGGGGCAACCGGGTGCAGGAGGGCGACGACGTCCTCGGCCCCGACGGGGAGCCTCCGATCACCGCGAAGGGCAAGAAGGTCGTCATCATCGGCGGCGGCGACACCGGCGCGGACTGCCTGGGTACCGCGCACCGGCAGGGCGCAACCGTCGTGCACCAATTCGAGATCATGCCGCGCCCGCCGGAGTCCCGGGCCGAGTCGACGCCGTGGCCGACCTACCCGCTGATGTACCGGGTGTCGTCGGCGCACGAAGAGGGCGGCGAGCGGGTGTTCTCGGTGAACACCGAGCGGTTCGTGGGCGAGGATGGCCGCGTGACGGCGCTCAAAGCGCACGAGGTCACCATGCAGGACGGCAAGTTCGTCAAGGTGGAGGGGTCGGACTTCGAGCTCGAGACCGATCTGGTGTTACTGGCCATGGGCTTCGTCGGCCCGGAACGAGAGGGCCTCCTCACCGACCTCGAGGTCAAGCTCACCGACCGCGGCAACGTCGCGCGGGGCGCCGACTTCGACACGTCGGTGCCAGGGGTGTTCGTCGCCGGGGACATGGGCCGCGGCCAGTCGTTGATCGTCTGGGCCATAGCGGAGGGCAGGGCGGCGGCCGCGGCGGTGGACCGCTACCTGATGGGCGAGACCGCCCTTCCGGCGCCGGTCAAGCCGACCGCCGTCCCGCTCCAGTAGTCACAGAAGCCACTCCAGAATCACGAGCACCAAAATCGGCGAGTCTGCCACCGTTTGCCAGGTGGCGGGTGTCTAATAACCCGTTGTGGGCTTCGTCACCCGGGCGATAGAGCGGGGCCCCGGCTGAACGGAACGATCGCAGGAGTGATCACTGTGCATATCAATCCAGTACCTCGATCACGGATGGGGCGAATCGCCTGGTCCTGGTTTCGTCACCCGGTGAAGAGCCGCGAGTTCCCGGCTAAACACGAGCGCCTCGTCACCGCCGCCGAATTGCTCATCTTCGGGGCGTAGCTACCCGACCACGCGCCTTTGGCTGCGACACCGGGGGTTTGCTCAGCGAAGCATTCGGGGGAACTTGCCCGGGCACCGCGAACCTCCGCGGTGCCGAGGTCATCAGCGATCCAACAGTCCCGAATCGCGGATGACCTCGGCCAGCGGTTCCAGGACGCCGGGGTCGTGCGGCGGGTTGATGTAGACGATGCCCAGGTCGAGTCCTTCGGCCGCCAGGCCTGCGGCCTCCTCGACGACTTGCTTGTAGTTGCGCTGCTCGTCCAAGCGCAGGTGGGCCGACAACGTGATTTCCTTCGGATCGCGCCCGATCTTCTCGCACTCCGCGGCCAGCACGTCGCGCTTGCGCGCGAACAGCTCGGGCGGGCCGCCGACGAAGTTCCAGTGCTGCGCGTAGCGCGCGGTGATCGGCAGCGTCCTCTTCTCTCCACTGCCGCCGATGCAGATCGGCGGGTGCGGGCGCTGCACGCCCTTGGGCTCGTTGCGGGCGCCCTTGAGCTGGTAGTACTTGCCGTCGAAGTCGGTGGTGTCCTGACTGAGCAGGCCGATCAGCACCTGGCACGCCTCCTCGAACCGATCGAAGCGGTCCCGGATGCTGCCCAACTCGATGCCGTAGGCGCCCGACTCTTCCTCGTTCCAGCCGGCGCCGATGCCCAACTCGAGTCGCCCGTTCGAGATGATGTCGAGTGCGGCGGCCATGTTGGCCAGCACCGCGGGGTGGCGGTAGTGAATGCCCGTCACCAGAGTGCCCAGGCGCAACCTCGTGGTGGCCTGCGCCAGCGCGGTCAGCGTCGTCCAGCCCTCCAGGCAGGGCCCGCTGCTGTCGGAGAAGATCGGATAGAAGTGGTCGAAGGTCCACCCCGACTCGTAGACGTCGATGTCATCGGCGGCCTGCCAGACGGCGAGCATGTCGGCCCAGGTGGTGTTTTGGGGTGAGGTCTTGAAGGCGAATCGCATGAAACCGACGTTAGTCGATCTTTATGAAGGGCAACTAAACTCAAGCGCGCGATGAACCACCCCCTCGGCCTCGACACCAGGGTCACGCTGCTGGCGGCCGGACTGATCTTCTTGCTTGCGTTGATCCTCGGGGTCTGGAAGTACCGGCAGATCATGACCGCCGATGACCACCGCGCTCATCCCTACGTCGACATCGCGCACCGGGCGGCGTTGCTCTACTCCTTTGCGACGCTGCTGCTGGCGGTCTTCGTCGGGCTGAGCGCGTGGCCGACGTGGGTGAACCTGACGGCGGCGGGCGTGGTCGTCTTCTTCTTCGTCGGCGCCATCCTCAGCTACATCGGGCACGGGGCGCGGCGCGACACCGTCAACCAATTCGAGAACCCCGCCCGTGGGACCGGGGTGATGATGGCCTTGCTCATCGCCGGCGAGATCGGGGGCTTCAGCGTGTTGCTCGCGGGATTCATCGCCGGGCAATTCCGGTAATCCGGGCGGCTTTGGCGGTGACCTGCGTCGCCCGGCTCCGCCGCGCTTGCAGTCACCGCGGGCTTTAGCGGTGACCTGCGTCGCCCGGCTCCGCCGCGCTTGCAGTCACCGCGGGCTTTAGCGGTGACCTGCGTCGCCCGGCTCCGCCGCGCTTGCAGTCACCGCGCAGGCACACTGGAGTCATGGATCCCGTAGAGGCTTTGCGTCAGATCGCCTACTACAAGGACCGCAGCCGCCAGGACCCCAGGCGCGTGATGGCGTATCGCAACGCCGCCGACATCGTCGAGGGGCTCGACGACGCGGCGCGTGAGCGGCACGGCCAGGCCAACAGCTGGCAGTCGCTGCCCGGCATCGGTCCTAAGACCGCGAAGGTGATCGACCAGGCCTGGTCCGGCCGCGAGCCCGACCTTCTGGTCGAATTACGTTCAGCCGCCGAGGATCTCGGTGGCGGCGACATCCGCGCGGCGTTGCGCGGCGATCTGCATCTGCATTCGAACTGGTCGGACGGGTCCGCACCGATCGACGAGATGATGGCGACGGCGTCCGCGCTGGGGCATGAGTATTGCGCGCTCACCGACCACTCGCCGCGTCTGACGATCGCCAACGGTCTGTCGCCGGAGCGGTTGCGCGCGCAGCTCGACGTCATCGACAAGCTGCGCGACCAGTTCGCGCCGATGCGCATTCTCACCGGGATCGAGGTCGACATCCTCGAGGACGGCAGCCTTGACCAGGAGCCCGAGCTGCTCGAGCGGCTCGACGTGGTCGTGGCCAGCGTGCATTCGAAGCTGTCGATGGATGCCGCGGCGATGACTCGGCGCATGGTGCGGGCCGTGTCGAATCCGCACGCCGACGTGCTGGGCCACTGCACCGGCCGCCTGGTATCGGGCAACCGGGGCATCCGTCCGCAGTCGAAGTTCGACGCCGAAGCGGTGTTCACGGCCTGCCGCGATCACGGCACCGCGGTGGAGATCAACTCGCGACCCGAGCGCCGGGACCCGCCGACCGCGCTGCTCAAGCAGGCCATGGACATCGGTTGCCTCTTCAGCATCGACACCGACGCCCACGCGCCCGGCCAGTTGGACTTCCTCGGCTACGGCGCGCAACGCGCCCTCGATGTGGGCGTGCCCGTCGACCGGATCGTCAACACCTGGCCGGCCGAGCGGCTGCTGCAGTGGACGCGCTCGAATTGAGAGGGCCGCTTAGACCCGCACCGGTTCGGCGTGCTCGGGAATCGGTTCGTCGCTGCGGCCGGCGCCCTGCAGCAGGTTGGCGGCGGCGACGGTCGCGCAGGTCGCGGCCGGGATGAGCAACGCGTAGCCGCCCAACCGCGCGCCGAACACGATCCCGGCCACGCCGCCTCCGAGGAACAGCAGGAGGGTCGTCGCGAGGATCGCGGCCTTCCATTTCTTGATTCCGTGTCGCCGGCTGCGACCGAGGATCAGCCCGAGGTCGGTGACGGTTCCGGTGAAGTGCGTGGTGCGGATCGCCATTCCGCGGAAGCTCGATGTCATCGCGTTCTGCAGGCCGAGCGCCGTCGCGGCGAACAGCGCCTGCACCGCGGTCTGCTCGATCCCCAGGGCGTTGATCTGTGCCTTGACCAAGGTTTCCTCGACCCCGGCCGCGGCCAGTACCAGCAAGACTGCCTCGAGGGAGAGCACGGCGGCGTGGCGTGGGCCCGCATGGGCGTCGGTGGGTGCCAGGACCGCCCCGGCTATGGTCGCTCCGGTCAGGAAGCCGAAAAAGATGGCGGCGAGCACGTGGCCTTCATACAGCCACGGGTTGGCCGTGTTCATGCCCAGCTGGGTGGTGATCGCGGTCAGGTTCCCGACGGGCAGCGCCAAGATCAGGAGCGCCACGGCGTTGACGAAGCCCGCCGAAGAGGCGAGTAGCGCGCTGTAACCGAGCAGGAGACTTTCGCGGGGCAGGCCGGTGTCGCGGGTTTGGTGCGTCGGCGGCATCGGGTTCGGTTGCTCACTTTCGAGGTCGGGTTTTCGCCAGCCTAACTATCGGGCCGTCGCACAAGCGGTGCCGCGAGGCGGATTCAAATCAACCTCAAATCATCGAAAATGCCTGCCACAGAGAACAATTGGTGAACAAACGCACAACCCGTCAGTCGGGAAGATGTGGCATCTCTGTACCCGGATCGCGGCCGACCAAAACCGCGGGCGTCAGGGCGGACTTGCCGTACCGGTCGCGCACGCGGTCGATCGCCGCGTCGATGGCCAGCCGGTTGTCGGCGTCGTCGAAGGGCAGCGTCAGCTGCTGGGCGCCGCTGCGGTCGATCCCCGCCACCGCGAACCCGACCAGCGTCAACCCGCGCTCGGAGATCACCGGAGCGGCCGACGCGACCAGCCCACGCGCGGCGGCCAGGATCGGCTGCGTCGAGGACGTCGCCCACGGCAGCGTCCGCGACCGCGTCGCCCGCCCGAAGTCGTCAAACCGCAGGCGCAGCACCACCGTTCGCCCGGTTCGCCCGGCGGCACGCATCCGGCGGGTGATTCGGTCGATGAGGTTGATCACCACCGCGTCGACCTCGGCGGCCGACATGGTGTTGCCGGCGCGCCCGAGCGCCCGCTGCGCCCCGACGGACCGGCGCCGAACACCGGTGGCCACCCGGCGGCGGTCGATGTTGCGGGACAGCGCGAACAGTTGGCGCCCCATCGCGCCGCCCAGCAGCGAGGCCAGCGTCGACTCGCTCAGCTCGGCGACGTCGGCGACGGTCACGAGGCCGTGGGCGTGAAGTTTCTCGGCCGTCTTGGCGCCCACTCCCCACAGCCTCCGGACCGGCAACGGGTGCAGGAAGGCGAGCTCCTGATCGGGCGGCACCAGCAGCAGCCCGTCGGGCTTGGCTTCTTGGCTGGCGACCTTGGCGAGAAACTTCGTCCGGGCGATGCCCACGGTGATGGGCAGGCCAACGCGGTCCCGGACGTCGGCGCGCAGCCGTCCGGCGATCCGCTCCGGTGTTCCGGAGACCCGGCGCAGCCCGCCGACGTCGAGAAACGCCTCGTCCACCGAGAGCGGCTCCACGATCGGTGTGCACTCGCGAAACACCTCGAACACGGCGTCGCTGGCGCGGCTGTACGCGCTCATCCGCGGCGGCACGACCACGGCGTGGGGGCACAGCCGCCGCGCCTGCGTGCCACCCATCGCGGTTCGCACGCCGTAGGCCTTGGCCTCGTAGCTGGCGGCGAGCACGACCCCGCCGCCGACGATGACCGGGCGGCCGCGCAATGTCGGATCGTCGCGCTGCTCCACGGACGCATAGAACGAATCCAGGTCCGCGTGCAGGATGGACGCCTCGCACCGCACGAACATATGTTCGCATGGCCCGGGTGACGACATTCCATGATGGCGACCCGTCCCCGCAAGCGGGAGGTGCCCCCATCGCCCGACTACGCCGCGCTTGCGATCGCCGCTTACCAAATGGTGGCGACCCGCCTCGCCCGGTCCCCCAGCTTCGCGGGGGTACCCCCAACGCCGCGCTTGCGATCGCCACTTACCAATGGTGGCGACCCCCATCGCCCGGTCCCCCAGCTTCGCGGGGGTACCCCCAACGCCGCGCTTGCGATCGCCGCTTAGCCGGATTCCCCGTAGATGCTGGTGACCCAGATGTGGGTGAGGGTGTCGACGACTCGGCCCTCGTCGACCGCCGGCGTCTCCGCGGACAGGGCGGCCATCATGGTGCGCTCGTTCATCTGGTTCAGCGAGGTCGCCAAGTCCACCGCCGGGATGGTCTCCGGTGCGGCGCCGCGGCCGCGTTCGGCGGTGATCATGGCCGCCGTCTGGTCGATCCACTTCTGCATGAAGCCCAGCCACACCACGCGCAGTTCCGAGCTGGTCGCCAGCGCCTCGGTCGCGGCCCGGGCCAGTCGGCGGTGCGTGCTGAACGCCGTGAAAAACGCCTTGATGCCGTTTCGCCACACCCGGCGGGGATCCTCCGGCAGTCGCTGCACCGCCCCGTCGAACTCCGAATCGGCGCGCGCGATCACCGGTTCCAGCAGCGACAGCAGCACCGCTTCCTTGGACTTGAAATAGAAGTAGAACGTCGGCCGGGACAGCCCCGCACCCTTGGCCAGGTCGTCGACCGAGATGTCGGCGAACGACCGCTCTTCCAGCAGCCGCGCGGCGGTGGCGAGGATTGCCTGCTCGCGGTCGTCGCCCGAGGGCCGGATCGCACGACGACCACGCAGGGCGCGAGTCTGGCCGGCGGTAGTCACGGCCGCTACTTTACACGCCGTCGAAATTCTCGACACCCTGTTGACTATGTCGACAGGCCGTTGATAGCGTGGCCGCATGACTGAGCACCTTGACGTGATCATCGTGGGCGCCGGCATCTCGGGCATCAGCGCGGCGTGGCACCTCCAGGAGCGCTGCCCGACCAAGAGCTACGCGATCCTCGAGCGCCGCGACGACCTGGGCGGAACCTGGGACCTGTTCAAATATCCGGGCATCCGGTCGGACTCGGACATGTTCACCCTCGGCTTCCGGTTCAAGCCCTGGCTCTCGGCGAAGTCGATCGCCGATGGCCCCGACATCAAGGCCTACATCAGGGAGGCCGCGGTCGAGAACAAGATCGACCGGCACATCCGCTACCGCCAGCGCGTGCTGGCCGCCGACTGGTCCGATGCCGAGAACCGCTGGACCCTGACCGTCGAGTCGGACGGACAGCAGCGCGAAATGACTTGCTCGTTCCTGTTCGCGTGCACCGGCTACTACAACTACGACGAGGGGTATTCGCCCACCTTCCCCGGCGCCGACGACTTCCAGGGCCAGATCGTCCACCCGCAGCACTGGCCGGAGGACCTCGACTACCAGGGCAAGAAGATCGTCGTCATCGGCTCGGGCGCCACCGCGATCACCCTGATCCCGGCGCTGGTGAACTCGGGCTCCGGTCACGTCACGATGCTGCAGCGCTCGCCGACGTACATCGGATCGCTGCCCGGAGTCGACCCCTTCGCCGAACGTGCCAACCGGCTGCTGCCGGACCGCCTGGCGCACATCGCAAATCGCTGGAAAGCCATCGCGTTCAGCACCTTCCAATACCAGCTGTCCCGGAAGGCTCCCGCGTACATGCGCAAGACGTTGATGACGATGGCGAAGCGCCGGCTGCCCGAGGGTTACGACGTCGAAAGGCACTTCGGGCCGCGCTACAACGTGTGGGACCAGCGGCTGTGCCTGGCGCCCGACGGTGATTTCTTCCGCACCATCCGGCATGGCAAGGCGGACGTGGTCACCGATACCATCGACCGGTTCACCAAGACGGGCATCAAACTCACCTCGGGTGAGGAGCTGCAGGCCGACATCATCGTCACCGCAACGGGTTTGAACATGCAGCTGCTCGGCGGTGTGAAGCCCACCAGGAACGGCGAGCCGATCGACCTGACGTCGTTGATGACCTACAAGGGCCTGATGTTCTCCGGCGTGCCGAATTTCGCGATCACCTTCGGCTACACCAACGCGTCGTGGACGCTGAAGGCCGACCTGGTCTCCGAATTCGTCTGCCGGTTACTGAACTACATGGACGCAGGAGGTTTTGACTTCGTGGAGCCGCAGCATCCCGGCGACGACGTCGACGAACTGCCGTTCATGGACTTCAGTCCCGGCTATTTCCAGCGGGCGATGGACATGCTGCCCAAGTCGGGGTCGCGTGCGCCGTGGCGGCTCAAGCAGAACTACTTCTTCGACATGCGCACGATCCGTCGCGGCAAGGTTGCCGACGAGGGCCTGCGGTTCGCGAAGAAGCGTGCGCCGGTTGCGGTTTAGGGTTTGACGACGACGATTCCGTCGTCGTCGCTGTAGGCAACCTCGCCGGGTACGAACGTCACGCCGCCGAGGGTGATCTCGACATCACGCTCACCGGCACCGGTCTTGGTGCTCTTGCGCGGGTTGGTGCCCAGCGCCTTGATGCCGATGTCGAGGCCGCGCAGCGCGGCGGCGTCACGCACCGCACCGTTGACGACGAGACCGGCCCAGCCGTTGGAGCGGGCCAGCTCGGCGATGACGTCTCCGACCAGCGCCGAATGCAGGGAACCGCCGCCGTCGATGACCAATACCCCGCCCGCGCCTGGCTGGGATAGCACCGATTTCAGCAAGGCGTTGTCTTCGAAACACCGCACCGTGCTGATGGGTCCGGCGAATTCCGACCGGCCACCGAACTGGCGAAATTGGACGTCGCAGCTTCGTACGTCGGGGCCGATGTCGTCGACGAGGTCGGCGGTGGGCTGGAAGGACACGGTCACGTCTGACACCGTAGCGGCTCGGTGGCCGGTCAGCGGCGCCGCAGCTGCCGGATCAAGAGGATCGCCAGCAGACTGACCGCCAGGGCGACGACCAACGGCAACCGGGACTGGGTCAGAACCTCAATCGGGGCGTCGGGCGATACCGGGTTGTTGGCGGCGTCCACAGTGGATTTCGCCTGTGCGGCCGCGTCTTTGGCGGCCGCGGCGAGGTCGCCGTTGCTTTCGATTCGCTGCTGCACCTCGAGGGCGGGTGCGGGGGCCTTTGCCGGAGGCTCGACGCTCTTGGCGGGCGCCTTCTTCGCCGGTGCTTTCTTCGCCGGTGCCTTCTTGGCCGGCGCCTTTTTCGCGGGGGCTTTCTTGGCGGGGGCTTTAGCGGCCTTCTTGGCCGCCTTGGCCGGAGGCTTCTTTTCCGGCGGCGGGGTGGATGCGCCGTCGGGCTCGCTATTGGGTTGATCCTGCGGGTCTGCCATGCGGCCGCTCCTCGAGCAATCTTCAGTAGTTCTCTAGCCCACGCGGGTTCTCCGAACCCATCATGCCAGCAGGCATCCGGGCGACTTTGCCGCCGGTCACGGTCGGTGCCGCACCGCCCACAGGGCGCCTCCGGCGAGGAGCGCCACCGCCACCACCACGAACGGCCAGACCGGGACCCCCGAGTCCCGGGCCCCGGCCGCGCCACCTGCGGCCGGGGGGCCGGGCGTGCCCGTGCCGGGGATCGTCAGCCGAAACGACCAGGATCCGGAGACCACGTGACCGTCCGCGGACGTGACCCGGTAGTTCACCGTGTAGGTCCCCGCCGGTCCCAACGGGCGCACGCCGATGCCGACCACCGCGCCGCGGACCACCGGGTCGCCGGCGGACCACACGTTGCCGTCGGGCCCGACGACCGTCATGGCCGCGAACGTGGTCTGCAGCTGTTCGTTGAACGTGGCGCTCACCCGGTCGGGGCCCGTCGCGAGGACCGCGTTGTCGGCCGGATCGGTGGCCACCCGTGCGGCGTGCGCCGACGCCACGTGAGCGGTCATCGTCGCGATCACCCAGAGGGCACCGACGCATGCGGCGACCGTCAACCGCCTCATGCCCGTCGGCGGATCAGCGCAAGGCAGACTCCCAGCGCCGCCAGGACCAGGGCCGCACCACCCAACACCCGGGCGGTGTTGTCCGCGGGTTTTGGCGGCGGTGGCGCGGTCGCCTGGTCGGCCGGCGCGGCGGAGGGCGGATGGTGGCCGTGCGACGCCACCGGCCCGGCGGCAAGCGTCAGCGTGGGCGCCGGGTGCTCCGGCTCGCCGCCGCCCGGTTGCGGCGGCTGGTCCCACTTGACGACCGTGCCGTCGGAATAGGTCTGCGTGGCCGGGAAACTGACGTCGTCCGTGTCGGGCAGCTTTATCGAGACGCGGAACAGCGCGAACTGGTCAACCCCGATGCCGCCGCCCGGTGTGGCGGTCCACGTCACCGAGCGCACAGTGCCCGATGCCGCGTCGCGGTCCAGCTTGGCGGTCCATCCCGGGGCGCTTTCGGTGCTCGCCGCGGGCACGCTGGGCAGGGCGACGCTCAGCGCGGTGGTCAGCGCGCCCGTGTTCGATTCATTGGGCACCTGGAAGGTGACGATCGCCATGGCGCCGCGCACCGGGTTGTCGCTGCTGGCATGGACGTGGGCCCACGCCGCCGGCAGCTGTGCCGCCGATACGGCGTAGAGGGTGAGGGCGGCGACGACCGCGACGGGCAGGAGGGCCAGGCGCCGCGCTCGTTTCGACATGCCGGGCCGGCGCATTCGGTGGATCAGCTCAACCCGAGACGGGCCATCAGGTCCGCCTCGATGCCGTCGAGCTGCGCCGAGATCGCCGCGTGGGCCGCGCGCCGGCGCGTGGCCGGCATGTTCTCCGCGGCGGTGACGGCCGCCGACAGGTCGGTGAGCCGCTCGGTGATGGCCGACACGAACTGACGTGTCTCGGCGTCCTTCGGCTTTTTGTCCTGCACGGTCCGCAGTGACTTTTCCGCCCCGGCGATTCTGGCGGACAGCTGCGCGCCGTGGCCGGAGAACTGGCCGATCTGCGCCAGCGGGATCCCGAGTTGGTCCGCGCGACGCTGATCGATCAGGGCACGCGCCGCGACGGCGGCCCGGTAGATGACCGGCGTGAGGATGGGCGCGAGCAGCCGGGACACCGTGAGGGTTCGACGAATCCGGGTGGGTGACAAGATCTTCCCTTCGCGCGCCGCTTTGAGTTCGGCCTCGGCGACTTTCAGCGCGGTGCGGTCGCTGTCCCGCTGGGCCTTGATCTGCGCCTTGAGGGCTCTGGCCTCCGCCCGGTGGGCGGCCTTGTACCGGCGAGTCTCGTTCTTGGCGGCGAGCTTGGCCTCCAGCTTCGCGCGGGCCTTGATCGCACGGGCTTCGGCGCGACGCGTCGCGCGACTCTTTCGCTTGCGGAACAGGCCCATACCCTCACCGCCTCCCCGGTCTCTTGTGGACTATCGCTCTCGGGCGTGCGCGATCCCGTGAGCAACCCTAATCGGGATGGGCGCGCCGGAGCCCTCCAGGTAGGGGCCGGGCGGCCGGGTGCGGACCCGGGTGTCCGCTAAGCGTCCAGGTGCTCGGCGCGACGCAGCTCGTTGACCCGCTGCATGACCTCGTGTTGCGCCTCGGGGGACAACTCGGATGCGCGCAGGGCGATGCGGCGCACACCGTCGTCGCGCATCGTGGCGAGGATGGACAGTTCCTTGTCGAGCTTCTCGTAGTACTCGTCGTCGGTGAAGTAGGCCGGCTTGATGCGGAAGAAGTTGGCCAAGGCGGCCATGGTCGTCGCCGACGGGTTGGTGCGGTTCCCCGAACGCAACTGCGACAGGTAGGGAGCCGACATCGTGATGCCCTCCGCCTTGAGCGCCGCGATCACTTCAGCCGAGGTGTGCGGCCCACGTCCCGGTGGATACACCGTGTCGAACAGGCGGTTCAGGCGAGCAGCGAACGTCGTGCTCATTGGATATGACCTCCACTGGGCTGTAGAAGTGAACTATTACCTGGGTGTATTTGCTGATCATGGTAGCGGGGGTTTGTGTCCCGAAACAGGTGCAAACCCCCCAGGATTCGGTCCAGGCGTAGCTGGTGCTTGCCGATACCGCACTTGACGAGCGTCTAACTGATTCGCTGGGGTGTCCACTAAATCAGCGAAACTCACAGGTTATCCGCAGAATTCGGCATCCAGTGCAAGGTGGCGGGCCGGGTGTCGCCAGCCCGGCCAAGTGTAGGGTGGACGCGTGCTGGGCGGTCGCACCGCAACCGGGCAGCAATTTATGATTGCTTAACGCCTTATTTGCTGTCGGACGCGGGCTATGGGCGGAAATCACCCTCAGCGAATGCGCCGGATATGTGAATCCGGGTTCGGCGGCCGCCGTGGTGGCCGCGTCCGAGAGGCCGTAACGGCGGCGTTCCGGCACCAAAGCAGCGAAAGCGAATTGGGGCCGGTGGCGTGCCGCCACAGGATCGTCGGGCGGTTTATCGAACGCCACGCGCGCCGAATCGTACGAGCGCAGGTATGCGGCGACTGCTGCGGAAAAACTTATGTCTCGTAATTCACGCCGAAGTAAATTGCTATGCCGCAAGCAGCATCGCGAGGATGGCGGTATCGGGATGGCTGATGGGGTCGACTCCGACGCGGCTCACCATGGATGTGATCGTGCCGTCGGCCTCCGCTTCCACCCAAGCCGCTCGATGCTCGAGCCCCAAATAAGGCAAGCCGGGGAGCAGGACGCATCCCGACGCGGCGCCGTTGCATTCGGGCAAGGAAGGCGTGGTCTCCGAGGGCGGGTGCAACATCAGCAGCGCGGGGGGCTGATGATCCGCGAAATAGCCCGGCGGGATTGCCGATTCGCCGAAGACCGTACCCTCGGCGAGCACCAGGCCGACCGTGCCCGGCTCGGGCTCCTCGGGGAGTTCCTCGCGGGCGCCGAACACCGTTGTAGTGGAGAGCAATCCGGGCAGTGATGCGACTCGGACCGCGACCATCAGCAATTGGGCCCACTCTTTGGTCGAGTCAGGCCACCGCCCAGAAATCACGAACCCTTTTAGGGCACCACGAGCATGGAAAGGGGAAACCCCTATCGGGCGGTCAGACCCAGTCTCCATTTCGACCTCCGCGCGACGCCTCCGTCCGATTAACCACACTGGTAACTCGAATAACCAAGCATGCCTGCGGGTTCGGTGCCGTGCAACCCGACACGGCCAAAGGCGCACACCTTCTCGGAGTGCCCAATTGCCAACCGCGCAAACGGCAAGGGCGCCGCGCAGCCGCGCGACGCCCCTGCCGATCGAGATCCGGCTCAGCCGAAGATCAGTCCGTTGGTCTTCGACGTGGCGGCAGCGTACCGCTTCTGTACGTCGGCCCAGTTGACGACGTTCCAGAACGCCTTGACGTAGTCCGCCTTGACGTTCTTGTACTGCAGGTAGAAGGCGTGCTCCCACATGTCGACCTGTAGCAGAGGAATGATGCCGAGCGGGACGTTGGCCTGCTGGTCGTAGAGCTGGAAAGTGAGCAGCCTGTTCCCGAGGGTGTCATAGCCCAGGACCGCCCAGCCCGAACCCTGAAGTCCATTGGCGGCAGCGCTGAATTGGGCGCGGAACTTGTCGAACGATCCGAACGCGTCGTCGATCGCGGCGGCCAACTCGCCGGTCGGCTTGTCGCCGCCGTCCGGCGACAGGTTCTTCCACCAGATCGAGTGGTTCACGTGGCCGCCGAGGTGAAACGCCAGATTCTTTTCGTTCAGGAAGATCGCGGCGTGGTCGTCGTTGGCCCGTGCCTCTTCGAGTTTGGCGACGGCGTCGTTCACGCCCTTGACGTATGTGGCGTGGTGCTTACTGTGATGGATCTCGTTGATCTGACCCGAGATGTGCGGTTCCAACGCTGCGTAGTCCCAGTCCAAATCGGGCAGGGTGTATTCAGCCACGGGGTTCCTTTCTTCGATTGTCTTCTAACGCTCATTCGCGAGCCTGCCAAGGCGGCGGCCAGCCGTAGACAACCCTGCTCCATGACTGCGCGGACCGCAAGAATGACCGCGATGAGCCGGAAGGCGAGTACCCGTTCAGCGCCGATTCAAGACAGAACGATGAGCAGCAGAACCGCCAGCAACGCCAGCGCGATGAGCCCCGCGCGCAATGCGGCAACGCTGTAGCTGTGATTCCACGCGGCCGAGCCCGAGTACGACTTCGACGGGGCCGGAGAACCGGGGCCGAACGAATGTGTGGCCATCAATCGCCTTTCACCCGCTCCTCACCTCGCGGTAGTGAGGTGAATCACAACAATTTTTGCGCGAACGCGATCATAGCGCTTTGGGGCGGGCTTGGAAAATAGAACTCTAAGCTGCGGGCCGGCCGCCGCCGCGCGGCCGTCCGAAGGGCCGGCGAAAGCGCAACCCGAGGATGCTTAGTAAGGCAATCCATTTCGCTCAGGGACCGTTCTGGGCCATCTAACGCATGCGTCAATACCGCGGTGTTATCCACATGTGCAACCACGGCTAGCCGATAAAGCTGTAGTAACGCGTCCCATACCCAATAACCGCATGTGGATAAACCTGTGGAAACTGTGGATAGTCGGGGTGGCTGAATAGATAGCCGGCGGTTGGCCTTCACCCATTTCTGAGGGTCTTGCGGCACCCCGTAGCTCGCCGCACGCGGAGCGATCGTCGCGAGGCTACGCTGGTCCGGTGATCCAGGTGTGCTCCCAATGCGGCACTCGGTGGAACGTGCGCGAACGGCAGCGCGAATGGTGTCCACGTTGCCGGGGAGCCTTGATGGCGCCGCTGGCGGACGCGCCGGCGCCCGACCCGCGCTGGGGCCCGCACACTGCGGCGCCTGCGAGCCGAGCGCCCGCGGCCAGGGGCTGGCAGCGCACCCCGCCGAGGCTGCCGCCGGGCTTCCGCTGGATCGCCGTGCGGCCCGGCGCCGCCCCGCCTCCCCGTCGTGGGCGGCGTCCCCTCGGCCCGACGCCGCGCTATGCGATGATGCCGCGCTGGGGTCTGGCCGACCGCGTCGAGCCAACGGCCGCGGCGGCCGGAACTCCCACTCGTCCTGGGCCGTCGGCGCCGACGATTCGAACCACGTTGTTCGTGAGCGTGCTCGTGCTCGGTGTCGCGGCCCTGGTCTACGTCGTGCGCTACGCGTTGCTGATCGTCAACCGGAACACCCTGCTGAACTCCTGGGTCGCGGCCGGCGCGGACTGGCTCGGTGTGCTGGCCAGCGTGGCCGCGGTCGCGGCGGTGCTCGCGTCCGGGGCGATGCTGATCCTGTGGCTGATCGCCCGCCGTGCGGCAGCGTTCGCGCATCATGGCCTGCCGGAGCCGCGGTCCCCCCGAGCGTTGTGGGCGGGATGCGTCGTGCCGCTGGCCAACCTGCTGTGGGCACCGGTTTACGTCATCGAGCTGGCGATCTTGGAGGACCACTACGCCCGCATCCGCCGCCCGATTGTCCAGTGGTGGGTCGCGTGGGTCGCCAGCTACCTGGTCTCCGTCTTCGCCATGGCGACCAGCTTCGCCAGGGACGCCCAAGGCATCGCGAACAACACCATCACGATGGTCTTCGCCTACCTGCTCGCGGCGTTGACGGTGGCCGCGGCGGCCCGGGTCTTCGAGGGTTTTGAGCGCAAACCGGTCGAACGGCCGGCGCACCGCTGGGTTGTGGTCTCCGAAGATCGGGCGCCGACGCCGGCTCCGGTTGAGCTGGAGGGGCGGGAAGCGGCAGCATTACGCGTATGACGTCGGCCGAGGAGGTGCTCGCCGGGCATCCCTTTGTGGTGGCCCACCGCGGCGCATCGGCGGCGCGTCCCGAACACACGCTGGCCGCTTACGATCTCGCGCTCAAAGAGGGGGCCGACGGCGTGGAATGCGACGTGCGGCTGACCCGGGACGGCCACCTGGTGTGTGTCCACGACCGCCGGTTGGACCGGACGTCGACCGGGGCCGGTCTGGTCAGCACCATGACTCTCGCCGAGTTGCGCGAGCTGGAGTACGGGGCGTGGCACGACAGCTGGCGCGAAGACGGCACGCACGGCGACACCAGCTTGTTGACCCTGGACGACCTGGTGTCGCTCGTCCTGGACTGGCATCGGCCGGTGAAGCTCTTCATCGAGACCAAGCACCCGGTGCGGTACGGCTCGCTGGTGGAAACCAAGCTGCTCGCGGCGCTGCACCGGTTCGGCATCGCCGCGCCCGCCTCCGCCGACCGGTCCCGTGCTGTGGTGATGTCGTTCTCGGCGGCCGCGGTCTGGCGGATCCGGCGGGCCGCGCCGCTGCTCCCGACGGTGCTGCTCGCCAAGACCGCGCGCTACCTGACCAGCGGCGCGGCCACCGCGGTGGGCGCCACCGCCGTCGGGCCTTCGCTGGCGGCGTTGAAGGAATATCCCCAACTCGCCGATCGCGCGATAGCCCAGGGCCGGGCGGTGTACTGCTGGAACGTCGACGAGTACGAAGACCTCGACTTCTGCCGAGACGTCGGGGTGGCGTGGCTCGCCACCCACCACCCGGGTCGCACGAAGGCATACCTGCAGAACGGGCTGGCCGGCGCGGGCGGCGGTTAGTCCGGCGGAGCGGTGGGGACGGGCCCGTCGGTGGCCAGTGCCTCGAACAGTCGGCTCGCTTCGTCGTGGTTCCACACCACCACCGATCCGGCATCGCCACTGGTGAACTCGCCGATGGGAACGGTCAACGTCGTGGGGGAGCCGCGCAGCCCCCAGCCGAGGCGGGCCAGGTCCCACACGTGGTCGCCGCGGTCAACGGTCAGGGCGTCGGCGACCGCGCGCGGCACCGAGTACCAACGCCATGGATTGAGCCACACCGCGGGCCGACCGGCGGCCTGCAGCAGCGCCGCCACGAACTGTCGTTGATTGACCATGCGGTCCAGATCCGCTCGGGGGGTGGCGCGGGTCCGGACGTATCCGAGCGCGTTGCGGCCGTCGAGTTTCTGGCAACCGGCGGGCAGGTCGATGCCGGCCAACGGATCGTTGACGGGCATCGCCGGACACATCGTCACGCCGCCGAGCGCGTCGACCACGCCGGCGAATCCGCCGAACCCGATTTCGGCGTAGTGGTCGAGGTGCAGCCCGGTGGCCTGCTCCACCGTCTGGGCCAGCAGGGATGCCCCGCCCATCGAGAAGGCTGCGTTGATCTTGTCCTTGCCGTGGCCGGGGATCGGGACGTAGGAGTCGCGGGGTATCGACACCAACGTCACCCGCCCGCCGGACCATAACTCGGGCAGGTGCACCAGCAGGATCGTGTCGGTCCGGCTGCTGCCGATGTCGCCCCCGGTGGCGAGGTCCTCCTGCTGTTCGGGGCTGAGCCCCTGGCGGCTGTCCGAGCCCACAAGCAACCAGTTTGTGCCGCGGCCGGGCCCGGGGCGTCCGGGGTAGTCGGTCAGTATCTCGTCGCGGTGCAGCCGGCTGTCGAACCAGACGGCGCCGCACACGACGGCGATGCCCACCAGTAGCGAGCCGATCACCAGGGTCGAAGCCAGCGTCCTGATCCAGCGCCGCCAGCCGCGCCGGCGACGCGCGCCTGGTGGGGTGGGCCGCGGTGGTG
>NZ_MPNT01000015.1 GCF_001907675.1 Mycobacterium paraffinicum | reverse complement strand
TTCACCGTCACCACCGGGGCCCGCAGTTCCTGATCGACACGACGAACACGGGGTGGGTACTTTTATCCGGCCACCAGCGGATACCTCCACTTGGCCACCAGTGGGTACTTTTTCATGGCCACGGACACTTGTCGTTGGACAGGTGCATTGTGAACGTACCGCGCAGCCAGGGCGTGTTTGGTGTTGTAATAGGAGACTCGTTATGCAGCCGGATCAGCAGATGATAGAAGCACTGGTCAATTTGGCGACGAACGGCGTGCTGGACCGCATCGGCAACCGTGCCAAGCGTGCGCGGAATTGCGGCAGTGGGGACTGCACCCGCACCATCCTGAGCCGGGGAGCCCGTTTGTCGGCGACGACGCCGCTTTTAAGGAGGCGTATCCCTTAGTGCCGGCGGGGGATGCGGCGGTTGTCCGTTATCACTGGATCTGGGGCATTCTCAATGAATCTGGGGCACGACGTCAGTCCCAGGGGTTGACCAGGTCGACGCCCGTTCCGTCGAAGTGGCGAGTATTGCGGGTAGCCACAGTTGCGTGCCGGGACGCGGCGATGCCGGCGATCTGCACATCACGAATTTCCACCGCACGCCCACCTCGTTGTTGGGTGGCGGCGATGGTCCCAGCGGCAAACGCAGCCGTCAGGTCGAAGGATTGCACACGACCATCAAGGTCTTCGTCGAGGAGTTGAGAAAAGATCTCGTCGAGCCGCTTGCGTCGGCGGCTTGGCGTCAAAAGTTCAATACCAGTGCGTATCTCGAATACTGTTACCGATGTCGTCCAGATTGATTCGGTGGGCTGATTATCGAGCCATTCCACGACGGCCGGATCGGGTGTGTCCCGCATCAACGCGGAGAGCACATTGGTGTCCAGCACGATCATGATTCGTTGAACTGTGCCGGCTGGACGGGCTGTCCCCGCAGTTCGGGTATGTCCTCGGTCAGGCCCACGCCTTTGAAGCGTGACGCGATACGAGACCCGAGCCGCCCAGGCGGATTATCGACGTGCCGGACTGCGTTCCGTAAGATCTCGCGCACCTCCTCCTCGGTGCTGCGACCGTGTTGACGGGCTAGTCGCTGCAATTTGGCCTTGGTGTCGTCCTCAAGTTGACGGATGAGAATCTGCGCCACAGAGCGATGCTATCACGATATCGTTCAGATAGTGCGTTGACCTCGCCTTCATTGAGAATGCCCCAGATCCGGTTATAACGGACAGCGGTCACCGAGGAGTGTTTGATTCCGATGATGAGCGCCACGGAGAACCTGTACGCGGCCGCGTTGCTCGTAGATCAACGGACGACGACGAGGAACCTCTACGCGTCGTCCATAATGCAACTATGCCGTTCGGCGATGGAGACATCGGCGCGAACCATCTGGTTGCTCAGCGACCCCGACAGGAACGTACGGCGGGATCAACGGGACGCGGATTCGCTCGTGCCCGAGCGCATGGAGCCGACCATCGCACGGTGGATGAGTCTCTACGCCTAGGTGGCTCGGACGCGCTCGCCGATCTTCTCGTGGTGACGTTCGCGGCTTATCTGTAATCGTGTCACCCGCGACGGCTCGCGCCGCGGGTTGCGCATGGGCCCACTTATGGCTGTTGGAATGGCCACGGATTTGGCCACAGAACACGGTGGAACCGATGCGAACAAGAGGGACGGAGCGTCACAGCGGGAACGGCTGAACCTCGCTGACGTGCAGCTATGAGACCGTGCGCACTGGAGGAGACGGTGACCGGTTAGCTCATACCTTAGAGGTCGAATCGTGGCCAGTGAGCGGCGTCGTTGGCGGCATTTTTGCGCGAACATGCTGATTCAACGGCTCCAACCGCGAACCGTAGGCCAGGCCTGGTGGCTATCAGGTGTAGCTTCAGGGTGTGTTCTCAGGTGTTTATGTGGTAGCGTCTCAGGTAGATCAACGTGGAGGTGCGATATGCCAGTCTTGACCGTCTCTGCGGCGCAGCGGCTTGATGATGAGGCAGCGACGCTTTCGATCCGCGAGATCGCCGCGTATCTGCAAGAGGCCGTCGGCCAGCGCGTCGCGGCGGCGATGGCGGGCTTGGCTGACGCCAAGCAAATCGGCCGCTACGCGCGCAAGGGCGGCCCGGAACCTCACGGCGCGACCGAGCGCCGGTTACGTGAGGGCTACAAGGTCGTCAGGATGCTCGTCGATGCTTACGACGACAAGACGGCGCGGGCGTGGCTGTTTGGCACCAACACGCGCTTGGACGATCGCGCGCCGATCGAGGTGCTCGGTGCGGCGGTCGACACCGCGCAGTTCGCGATGGTTGTCCGGGCTGCACGGCAGGTCGCCAGCTTCCAGTCGTGATCGCGGCGCCCGAGCAGGGGCGAACCCTGTGGCGGGTCGGCTATTACGCTGACCCGCTCGGCTTCACTCCGCTGGAGCTGTACCAGTTCAGTCACCGTTTCGACGACGTCTACCGCCGGTTCCGCACGCTCTATTGTGCTGACTTGGCGGAAACGTGTCTTCGCGAGGTGCTAGCCGACTTCCGGCCGAACCTCGGCGCGCTGCGCCGCCATGTTGAGCGCTACGGACCTGAGGCTGCCCAAGACTTCACTGAGAAGCCGGTCACTGCGCAGTGGCGCATACAGCACGCCCTCGTTCCCACAGTCCTGAAGCTCGATGGCCCCTTGATCGATCTCACCGACGTGCCCACACGCCAGGAGATCGAGGATCGCCACGTCGAACTGCTGCTCGAGCACGACCTGCAGCACCTCGATCTGCGCGAGATCACCACCAGTCGCCGCGCCATCACGCAGACGATCGCCGCGGACCTTTTTGACCGAGGCGCCGGCGCCGTCCGGTTCCCGTCCCGCCTGGACGGCAACGCTTGCGTCGCACTCTTCGAGGGGCGCGGCACCGCGAGCTTGGCCGGAGACCCCATCGCGCTCACCGACCCGCCGCCCGAACCGCTCCTCAACGTCACCACGCCGTGGGGCCTAGTGCTTGAGCCAGCGCCGGTGAAACTGCTCTAGATTGGGATGCGCGCGGTGGTGCCCATCGGACCACACGCAAGCAAATTGGACTGCATCCAGCCTTTCAGTTGCGGTCGATAGTTCAGTTGGCGTCTCTATGAGATCCGCCGGGACCGCCGCGCTCTGTTCGGTAAGCGAAAACCATCGCACTAAGACTTCGCCCAAGTCCGCTTCTACCGACCAAGTAACCCGATCGGCTTGCCACGCAGATTGGGTTATCTCATGGGGCCAACATGGGGCCAACGAGCCAGACCGACTGATCCAACACGTCCGAATGCCGGTTGCGCTTCTGGTCTGACCGGCTGAAACACATTGGTGTAGGCCAGAACTCCGCCTGAAAAGCGGAAGGTCGGCGGTTCGATCCCGCCCCTGGCCACCGTGGGACTTGCTGGACGTCGCGACCGGACCGGGCTCTCCGACGCCGATCTGCTGAAGCTCATTGAATTTTCGCGGCAGAAGTCGCGGAGCTTCTGCCTCCGGCTGTTGCCGTTGCCGTTGACTCAGGTCCCGCGCAACGCCTTCCGCGTGTCGCGTGCTCCGGCGTGTCTGTTGTCGATCGGTGACCCGGGTGACCACACGGTGACGGGCGGCGGATCTTCGCGATTGACGCGGCTTTTTCGGGTTACTCCGGGTGATGGCGCTTGGTGGTGGGTAAGGAGCGGCGGTCGTCTCGTAGTGGGTCAGCGATTCGGTGATTGCTCGCGGCGTTGATGCACGGACGGGGGACCGATGCCATGGGCGACGGCGAACGAAACTCGACTCAGCACGTGGGCCCGCGCTCCGAGGGCAACCTCGAACTCTTCTTTGACCTGGTGTTCACCTTCGCCATGTCCCAGGTCACGCAACTCGTGCTGCACGATCTCTCGCCAACGGGATTCGGCCGGGCCGCACTGGCGCTGCTTGCGGTGTGGTGGGCCTGGGTGGGCTATACCTGGCTCATCAACACGTTCGACACGGCCAACGTGTGGCATGAGGCGATAGTCATCGCTGCGATGGCCGCGATGTTGGTAGCCGCCGCAGCGCTTCCCAGGGCGTTTGCATCGGGCGCGCTGGTCTTCGCAATCGGCCTGCTGGTGGTCCGGTTGATCCACGTGGTGAAATTCGTTGCCCTCTCGTCGCACGAGGACGCCGCGTTGCGACGGGGCACCCGTCGAATAGCGCCGGCGTTCGTCGCCGCGCCCGCTTGCATCGTGGCCGCCGCCTTCGTCGACTCGCCCGGCCGCGAACTGCTGTGGGTAGCCGCGGCGGTGATCGACTACGGCGCACCGGCAGTGCTCGGCCTCGGCGGATTCCGCGTCTCGCCGTCCTACTTCGTATCGCGTCACGGCTCGATCATCATCATCGCGCTCGGTGAGGTGGTTGTGGAATTGGGCGGGGCAGCAAGGGATCTCGGCCGATGGCAGGTGATTGCTTCTCTGGTGCTGGGGGTGGCCGTCATGGCTACCTTCTGGTGGACCTACTTCGGTCTGACGTCCGGGGCGCGGCAGCGGCTGGAGCGGGCCACCGGTGCAGAACGGGCCCATCTTGCCCGTGATGCCTACAGCTACCTACACCTGCCAATGGTCGCCGGCATCATGCTGTTCGCCGTCGGAGCGCATGCCACCATCGAGCACGCCACCGTTCCGCTGCCGCTGCCGCCCGCGATCGCACTGGCCGGCGGCATGGCGTTGTTCTATCTCGCTGACGTCGCCTACCGATGGCGTGACCACCGGCAGCTTCCTGCCGATCGCACCGTTACCGGGGTGGCCACCGCGGCGAGCCTGCCCGCGTTGTTGCAGATACCCGCCCTCGCAGCACTCGGCCTGCTCGCCGGCATCGGGGTTTGCCGGTTGGCCTGGGAATTGTGGCGGCGGCCGCGGATCGGTCCGGCCATGGCGGGACAGGCGCGCTGAGGGGCGCGGCGCTCGCACACAAGCACGTTCGCGGTCGGTTGAGCAGCCAGCCGATACGGCCGATTAGTAACCCGGCGCATCGAGCGCCGTAACTGACAGGAAGAGCATGATGTCCCACGCACGACGCCTTTCAGGGCGGAAGATCGTGGCGCTGGCCGCCGACGGCTTCGAGAAAGTGGAGCTGGTGATTCCGTTGCGCGCGTTGCAATTAGCCGGTGCAACGGTGGATGTCGTCTCGCTGCGTCACGGCCGCATCCGCGGCGTTAACTTACACATGCCGGCGACCCGGGTCGGTGTGGACAAGGTTGTCACCGAGGCAGACCCTGACCGCTACGACGGGCTGCTGCTTCCCGGGGGCTTCATCAACCCCGACCTACTGCGGCAGTCGGCGGAGGCCCGAGACTTTGTCCGCGCGTTCGACCACGCCGGCAAACCAATCGCCACGTTGTGTCACGGGCCGTGGGTGCTTGCCTCGGCGGGACTGCTGGCCGGGCGCACCCTGACCTCATGGCCGGGCATCCGCGACGACTTGGTAAACGCCGGCGCCACCTGGCTCGACCGAGGAGTCGTGCGTGACCGCAACCTCGTCACGAGCCCAGGGCCACAGGACATCAGGGCGTTCTTACTGGCGACGCTGGGCATCTTCGCCGAGTCGACGGATCGGTCGCAGACGATCACGAACCATAACGGCTCGGATCCGCAGCTCGACAAGCCAATCGGCTGGGCGGTGTCCGCCCTGCGCTGGTCACCGAAGCCGTCAGTGGCAGCACTGACCAGCGTGGCCGCCGCGGCGCTGGCGTCCCCCTGCGCAGACTGGCTTCCATCAAGAACTAGAGAAGCGCCGCAGTCTTTGCACATTGGACGGATGAGGTGTCGTTCCGTCCGTAGCCGCTTAACCAAGCTGCCCAGCTCGGCGGTCCAGGTCCTCGGTGATCAACCGGAACTGCGCCGACCGTGATCTCATCGGCCAGTTGATGGAAGAGCCACTGCGCATGAAGAGCCGGGAGTCCACCTCACTGCTGTGTGGCCTCACCGAGCTGCACACATCGAATTCACCCCGGTGAACTAACGGACCATCAACGTGCGTTAGTCCAGCGCTGGCAGCAGGAGTCGCGACGAGGAGCGCACGGTGTTCCAGCTGGACGTGCCGACGCTGGCGTGGCGGAAGTTCATGATCGCCGGCGCCGCCGGGTCCTGGTCGTCGCTGGTCAGTGTCAGGCGGATGCGGTGGCCGGCCTTGAACCGTCGGGCATTGGGAACCAAGGGGATTCGGTACTCGACAGCCTCGCCCAGCGGCACCGCTTGGGGCTTGCGGCAGGGCAGCGCCGGCGCACCGGGGCGACTGGCCCCTTCGTCGACCTCGCGCAGGCTGGCGCGCAACCAGCCCGCGGTCACGTCGGTCGTTTCGCCGTCGGGCGCCACGTCGTGCAGCGTCACGATCCACGCGGTGTCGATCGCCGTCGCTGAGGCCACCAGCCGCAGCTCGATGTCGCCGACCACGTCGAGGTTCGCGGCCAGCGGCGCGCTGGTCCAAACCAGCATCGCTGGTGGGTCGATCTCGCTGGGTTTGATGCGGCCCAGGCCCGAGCCGACGACCATGAATTCACGGCTGCCCGGCTCGCCTTCGTCGGCGGCCAAACCGCCGTCGGCCCGCAGGGCCAGTTCGCGATGCGGGGCGTGTGCCGGCGGCCAGGAGTCAGCGGTTCGCCACTCGTCGGCGCCGGGCAGAAAGTAGCGAATCGGCGGCCCGTCGGTGATTCCGGTGTCGCGCCCCTTCAACCAATGGTCATACCAGGCCAGCGCCTCGGTGTGCATGCTTTCCCATGGCCAGGTCAAGCCGAACTCGCCAAGCATGCCCATTCGCACGCAGGCGTTGTCCGACAACACTTTCCAGGCGGCGAAGGTCGACGGCAGGTGTAACGGCACGTTCTGCCAGTCGCACCCAAGGTAGACCGGGATGTCGATTTCTTTGAGCAATGGCAACAGGTTTCGCTCATCCCACCACTCGTCACGCGTCGGGTGCTTGACCACCGCCTCCTGCCACAATTCGTCCCACGGGTGGGGATTGTGCGGCAGCCTGAGCAGTTGGCGCAGCATCGTGACCGCCGCCTCGCCGTTCCTGGTCTCGAATTTCTTGTGCACGCCCGGGCTGTTCAGCACGCGCCGCGCCAATCCGACTGGCTTGCTGCGCCATAACTTGTCGCTGCGGTCGGAGGTGAGGCCCATCATGGCGAGAAACGGTGTGATGAAGGACGAACTCACCAGCCCGTGATGGTTGGCGCCCTCGTACAGGTCGGCCGTCACGGCGAGGGGAAAGATCGTTTTCAGGTGTGGCGGCCGCTCGACGGCGGCCTCCAGTTGGGTCATCGCGAAGTAGCTGATGCCGATCATGCCGACGTTGCCGTCGCACCACGGCTGCGCCGCGACCCACTCCACCAGGTCGTAGACGTCCCGGCGTTCCTGCGCGTCGAAGAAGTTGAAGGAGCCCTCGGAGCCGCAGGTGCCGCGGAGATTCGCGATCACGTGCACGTAACCGCGCGGCACCCAGAAGTCCGTCCTGCCGGCCTCGATGAACCCCGCGGGGGCGCCGAGGTCCTGCATCTGCCGCGGGTATGGCGACGCGGCCAGCAGAGCCGGGAAGCGGCCGTCGGCATCGGGCCGGTGCACGTCGGCCAAAAGCGTTGTGCCGTCACGCATCGTGATCGCGGTGTTGACGTCGGTGCGCGACGCGTACCGCGGCTCGCTGAGGTTCCGGTATTCGCGGCCGGTGGTCTGCGGGCCATTGAGCGTCGTCACAGTTTCACGCTACGTTGAAAATAGTTTCAACGCAAGATGAAACTTCGGGTATGGTGAGGCGGTGCCGAAGCGATCGACCACCCCCGGTCCGCGCGACGAACGCGGCGTGCTGGCGGCGCGCATCCTGGCCGCCGCTCGCGACGAATTCGCCGAACATGGCTGGGCCGGCACGGCCATTCGCGCCGTCGCGCGGACCGCCGACGTCGACCCCGCCCTCATCTACCACTACTTCGGCTCCAAGGAGGGGTTGCTCGATGCCGCCACCACGCCACCACAGAAGTGGCTCGACGCGGTGGCCGCGACGTGGGCGACGCCCAAGGCGGACCTGGGCAGGCAATTGATCCGCACCGTGCTGGACACGTGGACCGACCAGGAGGTGGGCCCCGTCCTGCGCGCCGTGGTGCTGACCGCCGCCCACGAAGACAAGACGCGAGAGAAGCTGCGGCTCATCGTGGAGCGCGGCCTGATCGGCGGTTCCACCCTCGGGGCCGACGAGGACGATCGGCTGCGGCGCAGCGGGCTGATCGCCACCCAGTTGATCGGTTTCGCGTTGTTGCGCTACGTCTGGAAGATCGAGCCGATCGCGTCCATGTCCGACGATCAGGTGGTGGCGGCGGTCGCCCCGAACCTGCAGCGCTACGTCGAGGGCGACATCTCCTAGGCGCTAACGCAACTCACGGCGACCAACGGCGACAATGACCGGATGCGTCTTTTGCGCCCGAACCTGGCGGTCGCGGTCGCCGCGGGTCTGGTCGGTGTCTCCGGCACCGGGACCGCCCAGGCCGGCCCCGACATTCCACCGGTGGGCGATGCGGCCCGCGCGGCCGGATTCGTCGACGTCCGCAGCGTGGTGCCCGACGCCATCATCGACCTGCGCTACGCGACGACCAACAACTTCACGCACACGCAGCTGTACCCCTCCGACGCCCGATGCCTGGTGCACCAATCCATGGCGTCCGGGCTGGCGACGGCCGCGACGGCGCTACGCCCGCAGGGGCACCTCCTGGTGTTCTGGGATTGCTATCGGCCCCACGACGTGCAGGTGAAGATGTTCAACGTCGTCCCCAATCCGGCGTGGGTCGCGCGGCCCGGCCAGTACGCGCACAGCCACGAGTCGGGGCGCTCGGTCGACGTGACCTTGACGACGGCACAGCAGCCGTGCGCTTCCGGGCTGCACGCGGAGGGGCTTTGCCTGGCGGACATGGGCACCGATTTCGACGATTTCTCTTCGCGCGCAAACGCTTTCGCTACCCAGGGCGTCAGCGACGACGCGCAGGCGAACCGCGCCGCGCTGCGCAACGCCATGAAGTACGGCGGGCTGGCGCCGTACTCCGGTGAGTGGTGGCACTTCGACGGCCCGGGCGCCGCGACCGACCGGCCCATCCTGAACGTGCCCGTCGATTGATCTCATATATTGAGACTATAGTTTCACTATATGAGGCGGCTCGGTAGGCTTCGGGCATGAACGGTGAAGGCGGGGCCACCTACACGCACGGGCACCACGAGTCGGTGCTGCGGAGTCACCAGCGGCGCACCGCGGAAGACTCCGCGGCCTATCTGCTGCCGCACCTGAAGTCCGGGCTGTCGGTCCTGGACGTCGGGTGCGGGCCCGGCACGATCACCGCCGATCTCGCCGCGCGGGTGGCGCCGGGACCGGTGACGGCCGTCGACCAGTCGGCCGACGTCATCGATGTGGCCCGCGCCGAGGTCGAGCGACGCGGCCTGTCGAACGTTTCGTTCGCCACCGCCGACGTGCACCGGCTCGACTTTGCGGACGACGCCTTCGACGTGGTGCACGCGCACCAGGTGCTCCAGCACGTCGCCGATCCGGTGGGGGCGCTGCGGGAGATGAAACGGGTGTGCGCGCCCGGCGGTGTCGTGGCGGCCCGCGATGCCGACTACGCGGGGTTCATCTGGTTCCCCGAGGTGCCGGCGCTAAATCTGTGGCGCGACCTCTACGAGCGCGCCGCTCGGGCGAACGGGGGCGAACCCGATGCCGGGCGGCGGTTGCTGTCCTGGGCGCGGCAGGCGGGCTTCGCCGACGTCACCCCGACGGGCAGCGTGTGGTGCTACGCGACGCCCGCAACACGTGAATGGTGGGGCGGCATGTGGGCCGACCGGATCCTGCACTCGCGGGTGGCGCGCGACCTGCTGAATCTGGGTCTGGCGACGGCCGCGCAGCTCGAGGAGATCTCGGCGGCGTGGCGGCAATGGGCCACGGCGGCGGACGGCTGGATCGCCATCCCGCATGGTGAGATCCTCTGCCGGGAGTAGCCGATCGAGGACCGGGGGGACATGTTTGACCAGGTCAAACATGTGGTATTGGCATTCTCTTTTTTTGCAAGTACGTTATTCACCGATGGATAATACGGCCCGCACTCCGTCAGGTATCCCGCTGCGGCCGGTCTACGGGCCGGCGGACGTCAGCGCGGAACCTCCGCAGCCGGGGGAGTTTCCCTTCACCCGGGGTAACTTCGCGTCCGGCTACCGGGGCAAGCTGTGGACCTTCCGCCAATACTCGGGGTTCGGCACCGCCGAGGAATCCAATCGCCGGTACCGCTACCTCCTGGAACAAGGCGGGACCGGGCTGTCGGTGGCGCTCGACCTGCCCACCCAGTGTGGGTACGACTCCGACGACCCCGAGTTCGGCGAGGAGGTGGGCCGGGTCGGCGTCGCGGTCGACACGCTGGCCGACTTCCAGATCCTGTTCGACGGCATCCCGCTGGACAAGCTCAGCACGAGCATGACGATCAATGGGACGGCCGCCATCCTGCTGGCGTTCTACGTCGCCGCCGCCGAGAAGAAGGGGATACCGCGGGCGAAGCTCACCGGGACCATCCAGAACGACATCCTCAAGGAATACGCCTCGCGCGGGACCTGGATCTGGCCGCCGGAGCCATCCCTGCGGTTGATCGCCGACACCATCGAGTTCTGCGCGGCCCAGGTGCCGAGGTTCAACGCGATTTCGGTGGCCGGGGCGCACTTCCGCGACGCGGGGGCCAACGCGGTGCAAGAGATGGCGTTCACCCTGGCCGACGGGGTGACCTACTGCGACACGGTGGTCGAGCGCGGCCGGATGACGATCGATCAGTTCGCGCCGCAGATCTCGTATTTCTTCTACACCCACGGCGATTTCTTCGAGGAGATCGCCAAATACCGTGCGGGGCGTCGGCGTTGGGCCACCATAGTCAAGGAGCGCTACGGGGCGACGACGGACAAGGCGGCGATGTTCCGCTTCGGCTGCGTCTGCGGAGGCGCCTCGCTGTACGCGCCGCAGGCCCACAACAACATCGTCCGGGTGGCCTACGAGGCCATGGCCGCGGTGCTGGGCGGTGTCCAGTCGATGTTCACCGCGGCCTGGGACGAGCCGTTCGCCCTGCCCACCGAGGAAACCACGACGCTGGCGCTGCGCACCCAGCAGATCCTCGCGCACGAAACCGGCGTGGCCAGCGTCGCCGACCCGCTGGGCGGCTCCTACTTCGTGGAGGCGCTCACCGACGCCACCGAGGCGCGCATCATCGAGATCATGTCCGACCTGGAGCGGCACGGCGGCATGGTCCACGCCATCGAGGACGGCTATCTGCAGGGTCTGATCGCCGACGAGGCATTCAAGGTCCACCAGGACATCGAATCCGGCGCTCGACCGGTCGTCGGAGTAAACCGGTTCGTGACCGAGGAGCCCCAACACGATGTCGTCACCTATGAGCTCGACGCCGAAGGGCGCGACCTTCAGCTCAAGCGGCTATCCAAGGTCAAGGCCGAAAGGGATTCGGCCGCAGTCAAAGCCAGTTTGGCGGCGTTGTCGCGTGCCGCCGAAGGGGACGACAATCTGATGCACAACCTCATCGAGTGCGCGAACGCCTACTGCACGGTCGGTGAAATGGTCTCCGCGCTCAAGGCGGTGTGGGGCGAGTTCCAGCAACCGGTGGTGTTCTAGTGGCCCCCCGGATTCTGGTCGCCAAGCCGGGCCTGGACGGACACGACCGGGGCGCCAAGATCGTCGCCCGCACCCTGCGCGATGCCGGCTTCGAGGTGATCTACACGGGGATCCGGCAGCGCATCGAGGACATCGCCTCGATCGCCGTCCAGGAGGACGTGGCGGTCGTGGGCTTGAGCATTCTGTCCGGTGCGCACCTCGCACTCACCGCCCGCACCATCGAGGCCCTGCGGGCCGCCGACGCCGCGGACATCGCCGTCGTCGTCGGGGGAACCATCCCGCACGCCGACGTCCCCAAGCTGCTCTCCGCCGGCGCCGCCGCGGTATTCCCGACCGGGACATCGCTCGACGTCCTCGTGCGCGACATCCGCGCGCTGACAGGGACTCCCGAACCAGCCACGGAGGAACAATGCGCGTCGGAGTGATGATCGGCGCCGAGCGTGGCGACATGGCCCGCAAGGTGCACAAGCTGGCCTCCGACATCGAGTGGGCGGAATCCGCGGGTCTGGACACCGCGTGGATGCCGCAGGTTCCCGACGATTTCGATTGCCTGACCATGGTGTCGCTGATGGCCGCGCACAGCTCACGCATCGAGCTGGGTACCGCGGTGGTGCCGCTGCAGGCCCAGCATCCGATCGCCCTTGCCCGCCAAGCGCTTTCGACGCACGCCGTGGCCGGCGGGCGGTTGGCGCTGGGCGTCGGGCCGTCGCACCACTGGATCATTCGAGACATGCTCGGCTTGCCGTATGAGCGGCCGGCCGCCTACACCCGCGACTACCTGCAGGTGCTCAACGCCGCCATCGCCGGGCCGGGACCGGTTGACGTCGAGAACGATTCGTTCACGGTGCACAATCCGCTGGCGATCGGGGCCGATGTCCCGATGCCGGTCCTGGTGGCCGCACTGGGGCCGGTGATGCTGCAGCTGGCCGGCGAACTCGCCGACGGCACCGTGTTGTGGATGGCCGACGAGCGGGCGATCGGAGACCACATCGCGCCAAAGATCACCAAGGCCGCGGCGGATGCCGGGCGCCCCGCCCCGCGGATCGTCGCCGGCATCCCGGTATGCCTCTGTCCGCCAGGGCAAGTCGACGAGGCTAAGGAGCGGGCCAATCGCATCCTGGGTGAGGCCGAGGTGTCGCCCAACTACCAGCGTCTGCTGGAGCGCGGCGACGCGCGTGACGTCGGTGACCTGTGCGCGGCCGGCGACGAGCAGGCGATCCTGACCCGGATGCGGCGTTTCGCCGACGCGGGCGTGACCGACTTGTCGGTGCGGCTGCTGCCCATCGGCGACAACCGTGACGAGCTGGTCGCCTCCAAACGCCGGACCCGCGAGATGATCGCAGTGCTCGCAACGGAATTGCGTTGACAGGCAGCGACACCGGCCCGCTGGCGGGGATACGCATCCTCGAAGTCGGCACCATGCTGGCGGGCCCGTACGCCACCATGCTGCTGGCCGATCTGGGCGCGGAGGTCACCAAGATGGAGCCGCGCGGCGGCGAGATCTCCCGCGGTGTCGGGCCCAGCTATTTCGCCAGTCTCAACCGCAATAAGTCGAGCATCTGCATCGACCTGAACTCCGAGCCCGGACAGCAACGGCTTGGCGAGCTGGTGGCCGAATCCCACGCGCTGCTGGTGAATTTGAAGCCGTCGGCCATCCGCCGACTGGGACTGACTTATGAGAGCTTGCGACGACACAACGAGCGGATCGTGTGCGTCGCAATAACCGGATTCGGTCTCTACGGCGGTGACGATCCGGCCTTCGATTACGTGGTGCAGGCGGGCGTCGGCACCGCCGCCCTGACCGGCGACCCAGACGGCCCACCGACGCTGCCCGGTTACTCGTCGGCCGACAACTCCACCGGGATGACCGCGGCGCTGGGGCTGTTGGCCAAGATCATCTCCGGGACGGGAGGACAAGTCGACGTATCGCTGCGCGACGTGATGCTGTCACAGCTGAATTATCACGCGTCGGCCTACCTCAATGACGGTGTGGAGCCGCAGCGGCGCCCGTATGGCGCTCACTCGTACTACGTTCCGGCTCAGCTGTTTCCGACCGCCGAGGGGTATCTGGCGCTGTTCATCACGCACGACGGCTTCTGGAAATCGTTCGCCACCGAGGCGGGCATCGGTGGGTTCGAGACGATGGCCGAACGGGTGTCGCGCCGCGACGAGGTGCTGGCCGTCGTCACGGCGATGCTGGCGACCGACACCGCCGCCGGGTGGGAAAGCCGGCTGCGTCCGCTTTCAGTGCCGGCGGCCGCCGTCCGGACGCTGCCCGAAGCGCTCGAAGCGACGCCGGAAGCCGTTGTCACCGCCGGCGATTTCCGGCTCGTGGGTAGCCCGATCCACGTCTCCGGCTACGACCCCGAATACCGGCCGCCGCCAGAGTTACCGGAGGTCTAGAGCCCACCACCCGCGAACGTTTCACATTCGGCGTCAGGACACCGGACCCCTGAGGTGCGCCTCGGCGAGCTTGCGGAAGGCCGCCACCAACCGGCTGCGGTCCCCGGCGCGGGTCGCCAACACCACGTGACAGGGCTCGACGCCTTGCAGAGGGACGGTGGTGATGTCGGGCCGCAGGGCGCTGCTGCGGAACCCGGCGGTGATGGCTACCGCCTGCCCGGAGGCGATGACTTCGAACTTGTCCTCGAGCGCGTCGATGAACGGTCCATCGGGCGCGCGGCGACCGTCGGGGCGGGGATCGATGCGCCAGAAGGCACTCCACGCCGGGTCGGAGTCACGGAGTCGGGGCATCGGCTCGTCGGCGATGTCGTCCAGGGTGACGAAATCTCGGTCCGCGAGGCGGTGGTCGACCGACACGGCCAGCACCCGGGGCTCGTCGTACAGGATGGTCACGTGCAGGCCGTCGGTCGGGAACGGTAGCCGGGTCACCACCGCGTCCACCCGATGTCCGAGCAACGCGTCCAGGGCCTGGCCCCAATCCAGATGCGAGACTTGCACTTCGGCATCGGGATGCTCGCGGCGCATCTCGCGCACGGCGGGGGTGACGATCATCCCGGTCGTGTATCCGATCGCAATCCGGCTGGGCTGGGCGGCGGCGCGGGCCTGGGCGGCGGCTTGCGTGGCCGAGCGCAGCAGGGCCTTGGCCCGCGGCAGGAACACCTCCCCGGCTTCCGTCAACCGGGTGCCTTGCGGCGTGCGATCCAGCAGTCGAGCGCCCAGTTGTTGCTCGAGCCGGCGAATCTGCCGGCTCAGTGACGGCTGCGCGACGCGCAGCGCGGTTGCGGCGCGGCCGAAGTGCCGGTGTTCGGCCACCACGACGAAGTATCCGACCAACCGCAGATCGAGGTCGATCACCGGCAATACCGAATTGGTCATGCGGGAAGTGTAACGGCGGGCGCAACCGTTCCTCGCGTCTAAGCCTGCGGTGACATGCGGTGATGTCGATTCGGTATCGCCACATATGAAATGGGTCTTGGACAGTCGGCCCGTCAGGGTCATTGACTGGAAGCGCGAAGACCGAACGGCGAAAGGGAATTTCATGCATGTCTTTGTCACGGGCGCGAGCGGACACATCGGTTCGGCCGTCGTCGACGAGCTCGTGCAGGCGGGGCATCACGTCAGCGGCCTGGCCCGCTCCGACGAATCGGCCGCCGCGCTGGCGGCGAAGGGCGTGAGGGCGCACCGAGGCGACCTCGACGACCTCGACGGTTTGCAGTCCGCCGCCGCGGCGTCCGATGGTGTTATCCACCTGGCTTTCAAACACGACTTCGACAACTTCGTGGCCGCGGCCGAGTCGGATTTGCGCGCGGTCGAGGCCATCGGGGAGGCGCTGGTTGGCTCCGGACGGCCCTTCGTCAGCACCTCGGGGACCCTCCTGCTCTCGCTGTTGGGTCAGGGCGGACTCGCAACCGAGCACGACACGGTGCCCGGCGGGCCGCGGGTCGACTCGGAGAACGCCGTGATCGCGCTGGCCGAACGCGGCGTGCGGTCGTCGGTCATCCGGCTGTCACCCTTGGTGCACAGCAACCTGGATCACCACGGTTTCACGTCGCATCTGGTCAGCACCGCCCGCTCGACGGGCGTCTCCGCCTACCTCGGTGACGGCGCGAACCGCTGGCCGGCTGTGCATACGCTGGACGCGGCGCACCTGTACCGCCTGGCGCTCGAAAAGGCGCCCGCGGGAACGCGTTTGCACGGGGTTGCCGACGAAGGGGTGCCGTTCCGGGACATCGCCGCCGTCATCGGCCGCCACCTGGGTGTGCCGGCGGTGAGCATTCCGGCGGAAGAAGCCGGTCATTTCGGCTTTCTCGCCCTCTTCGCAGCGCTGGACAACCCGACGTCGAGCGCCCTGACGCGCAAAGTGCTGGAGTGGCAGCCCGAGGGTCCCGGACTGCTGGAGGATCTGGAAGCCGGCCATTACTTCGGTGAGTGAGCGGCTGGCCGCACACTCGGGCTCGACCGAGCGGCTGGCCGCACACTCGGCGTCACCGACCCGCTACGGCAGCCTGCCTCTCCCGATACAGCCGCGCCCATTCGGCGCGTGAGCGGATCGACACGTCGACGTCATCGGCGTTGGCGCGCAGGGCTTTCACCGTCGCCCGCTCGCGCGGTGTCCGCGCGAATGGGTCCCAGCTGAAGAACCGGCAGGCGTTGCTCGACCACACTCAGCGGCTTCGCTCGCTCGTCGTCTCGAGCAATCGGGGGACAGGCGCGGGATCCAACAGCAACGCATCGGACATGTGCAGCTGTCTGGCGTTGGCCGTCATGTTGTCCAAAATGGCCTGCAGATCGTCGCCTTCGAGTTCGTAGATGGCGACATAGGGGCCCTGCCCGTCAACCGGGCGCAGCCTGCGTGCCGCGACGATACCGTCGAGCGTCAGCAATTGGGGTATGTGCACTTCGTCGTACCAGGTGTTGTATTCCTGTTCGCGTTCGGGGGAACTGGGCCGACTCTCGACGTACATGATTCCCTTGGCCATCGTCGCCACCTCTCTTCGGGCCGCTACTCGTAGCGCACTGTGACCGAATCCGTGTCCGGCACGCCCTGGCAGGTCAAAATGTAGCCCTCGGCGACCTCGTCATCGTCGAGAGCGTCGTTGACCCGCATGGTCGCGTGGCCCTCTTCCAGCTTGGCCATGCACGTGCCGCAGTTACCCGCCTCGCAACTGAACGGCGGTTCCAGGCCGGCCCGCCGGGCGCTCTGCAAGAGCGTCTCGCCGGGGACCAGCGGCACCGAGACCTTCTTGCGGTCCATGTGGATGGTCACCGTGCCCGCGCCGGAGCCGTTTGACGGATTTGTCACCCGCGGGGTCTCCTCGATGTTTCGGGTGACTGTCACCTCGACCGCCCCCTCCCGTACTTGCATTCTTCACTGCAGAGAATACTATTCTCACAGAGCGATAGGATCTTCTCAAGCTGTCGGGATGTCGGGTCAGCCCGGCCTGTCAGGGAAGGACGGGACGTGACCGAGCCGGCCGCGGTCGTGTTCGAGGAACGGCGGTTCAGCCTGCCTCAGCTCGATGCGCTGGCCGCCGGCTGGGCCGCGATTCTGACCAGGAACGGTGTCGCGGCAGGTCAGCGCGTCGCGGTCATGGCGTCCAATCGACCGGAATTCGTCGCCGTCGTCCTCGCAATCTGGCGGCTGGCGGCCGCGGCGGTGCTGATCAGCCCGGCATGGAAGCGTGCCGAGGTCGACCACGCGCTCGCCTTGACCGAACCCGCCTACGCTGTCGGGGACCACCCCGTACTGGCCGGCGCCATGCCGATGCTGCACCTCGACGAGCCGGTCACAGCCGGGGAGCCGATCGCCGCGGTGCCCCCGCCCCAATCCGACGCCGTTTTGGTGTTCAGTTCCGGCACCACCGGGTTGCCGAAGGCGGTCCGGCACACCCATGCGGCGCTGGACGAGGCCGTACGGCACTGGCGCGGGGCGCTGCAACTCACGGGTAGCGACCGGATTCAAATCGCCACGCCGCCGTCGCACATCCTCGGGCTGCTCAACATCCTCACGGCGCTGCGCACCCGCGCCTGCGTGCGGCTGCATCCCCGGTTCGACATCGAGCGGGTGCTGCACCACATCGAAAGTGACCGAATCACAGTGGAAATGGCGGTCGCGCCGATCGCGCTGGCCATCGCCGCGCATCCCCGGCTCGAGTCCTACGACCTGTCCTCGCTGCGCTACATCATGTGGGGGGCGACGCCGGTCAGTGCCGACGTCGCGGAAACCGTGACCCGGCGCACCGGCATCGGGTGGGTGCCGGCGTACGGGACCACGGAACTGCCTGTGATCGCCTGCAATCCGATCGAGGGTGCCCGGTTGGACTCCGTTGGACGCCCGGTGCCGGGAGTGGACGTGCGGGTGGTCTCGCTCGAGACCGGGGAGCCGGTCCGCCACGGTGAGGTCGGCGAGATACAGGCCCGATCCTCGTCGCTGATGGCGGGTTACCTGCCGGCCGACGCAACCAGCGAGGTGATTCACGACGGCTGGTACCGGACCGGTGACGTCGGCTGGCTCGACGGCGGCGGTTGGTTGCGGATCACCGACCGCCTCAAAGAGATGATCAAGGTGCGCGGGTTTCAGGTGGCGCCCGCCGAAATCGAGACGGTGCTACACGGCCATCCTGCCGTGAAGGACTGCGCGGTATTCGGCGTGCCCGACGGGATCAACGGGGAGGCGGTGGTCGCCGCGGTCGCGACGTGCGCACCCGTGGAGGCCGGCGAGCTCACCGCCCGGGTCGGTCAGCGGCTGGCTTCCTACAAACACCTGAGCCGGGTCGTGTTCGTGCCCGACATCCCCCGCCTGGCGTCGGGCAAGGTACTGCGGCGAGTGCTGAAGGAGCGCTATGGATGTACGTCTGACAGCTGAACAACAGCAATTGCGCGACGCCGCCGCCAAGCTGGCCGACGACCTGGGGCCGTCGGCGGTGCAGGACCTCGACGACCAAAGCCGGATTGTGCGTCTGGACAAGCAACTCGCGGGAACGGGCTGGCGGTCGCTGCGGTCCGACGGGGCGTCCGGCGTCGAAGTGGCCATCGTCGCCGAGGAATTCGGACGACGGCTGATCGACGCGCCGTTTCTCGGCCCGGTGCTCGCCGACGATCTGACCCGCCACGTCGGCGCCGATGGCGCGGGCGCGACCATCGCGGTGGACGGTCGCGCGATCGACGCGCGTGGCGCCCAGCGGGCCCTCAGCCTTGCCGGCGGTGGGGTCCTCGCCGCCGACGTAGGGGACCTGACCGACGGCGCGGACCTGACCCGGGCCGACGCGACGATCGCGGAAACATCGGTGCCACTGGGCGAAGTATCCGCCGACATCGCCGCGCAGTGGCGGGCGCTCGCGCTGGTCACCACGACGGCGGACCTGGTCGGGATCGCCCGCGGTGCGCACGCCGTCGCCTGCGACTACGCCAAGATCCGGGAACAGTACGGCAAGCCGATCGGGTCCTACCAGGCGATCGCCCACCTGCTTGCGGAAAGCCTTGCGCTGATTGAGGGTTCGATCAGCGTGTCGCGGCATGCCGCGTGGGCGGTCGACGAGCTACCGCCCGCCGACGCCATCCGTGCCGCCCAGGTCGCGAAGGTCTACTGCGCGCGAGCCGCCCGAACCGTCTGTGAGACAGCCATTCAGGTGCACGGCGGTATCGGCAACACCTGGGACTGCGTGGTGCACGTCTACCTGCGACGCGCCCTGCTCTCGACGGAACTGTGGCCCGTCGCGTTGAAGGAGATTGATCTTGGACTTTCGTGACTCACCGGACGAAGCCGCCTTCCGGGAGCGCCTCCGTTCTTGGCTTTCCGTGCACGCGAAAGAGTTCTCCGGGTCGGGCGACGAATACTGGGCCCGTCAGGCCGAATGGCACCAGGCCCTATACCGAGAGGGCTTCTTTGGGCTGTCGTTCCCCCGCGAATACGGCGGACGGGAACTGCCGCCCGTCTATGACGTCATCGTCGACGAGGAACTGGCCCGGGCCGGCACCCCGCCGCGCCCCAGCGTCGGCTACCTGATCTACGGGATCGGCCGGCACGCGAATGACGCGGTCCGCCAACGTTTCCTGCCCGGCATCATCAACGGCACCGAGCGATGGTGCCAGGGCTTCAGCGAGCCCGGTGCCGGCTCGGACCTGGCATCGCTGACCACCACCGCTCGCCTTGAGGGCGACACCTACGTGGTGAACGGGCACAAGATCTGGACCAGCTATTCCGACGTCGCGGACTGGTGCCTGCTGCTGGCGCGCACCGACCCGGAGGCCAAACGCCACCGCGGCCTGTCGGCGTTCGTGCTGGAGATGAAACAGCCCGGCGTGCAACAGTGCCCGCTGCGCATGATCAACGGTGTGACAAACGAATTCGGCCAGGTGTTCTTCGACGACGCGAAGATACCCGCCGATCGGATGGTCGGTGCCCCTGGTGACGGCTGGGCGGTGGCCATGACCGTCGTCGGCCACGAGCGCGAACCCTCGACCCTCGGATACGCCGCCCGCTACGGCAAGCTGGTGCGAAGCCTGTACGCGCGCACCGACGGTCCGGTGTCCGAGGAGCTCGCATGGGCCGCGGTCCAGTCGGAGATGCTGACGCATCACGTGCGGCGGCGGCTGTCCGAACAGCTTGACGGCGTCTCACACGGACCCGAGGGGTCGCTGGACAAGCTGCTGATGACCTGGGTCGAGCAGTCCGTCGGCCACGCCGCACTGGCGGTCACCGGGACCCGGGATCCGGACCTGCTCAGCGCCTACCTGTACAGCCGAGCGCAGAGCGTAATGGGCGGGACATCACAGATACAGAAGAACATCATCGCTTCACGCATCTTGGGATTGGTGGAGTGATCGCGAACGCGGGTGGAGCCCGGGTGAAGCGGGTCACGACCGTAGCAGGAGTGATCGCGAACGCGGGCGGAGCCCGGGTGAAGCGGGTCACGACCGTAGCAGGAGTGATCGCGAACGCGGGTGGAGCCCGGGTGAAGCGGGTCACGACCGTAGCAGGAGTGATCGCGAACGCGGGTGGAGCCCGGGTGAAGCGGGTCACGACCGTAGCAGGAGTGATCGCGAATGCGGGCGGAGCCCGGGTGAAGCGGGTCACGACCAAAGAAGGAGTCTGACGTGTACGACATGCCTGCCGAAATCGACGTCCAAGCCGACGGTCCGCTGCGGATCATCACCTTGAACCGGCCGGATTCCCTCAACTCGGTCAACGACGATCTGCACGTCGGGCTCGCGCGCCTGTGGCAGCGACTGACCGATGACGCCACCGCCCGCGCGGCCGTCATCACCGGGGCCGGCCGGGCGTTCTCGGCGGGCGGGGACTTCTCCTACCTGAAGGAGCTGTCGACCGATGCCGAGCTGCGCGCCAAGACAATTCGGGACGGGCGAGAGATCGTCTTGGGCATGGCGCGGTGCCGAATCCCGGTGGTGGCCGCGGTGAATGGCCCGGCCGTCGGGCTGGGCTGCAGCCTGGTGGCGCTGAGCGACATCGTCTACATCGCCGAAGAGGCCTACCTGGCGGATCCGCACGTGCAGGTGGGATTGGTGGCCGCCGACGGCGGTCCGCTGACCTGGCCGCTGCACATCAGTCTGCTGCTGGCCAAGGAGTTCGCATTGACGGGCACCCGCATCAGTGCCCAGCGTGCCGTCGAGTTGGGGCTGGCCAACCACGTGTCGGCCGACCCGGTCGCGGACGCAACCGCTTGCGCCAAAAAGATTTTGGAACTGCCTCAGCAGGCGGTCGAGAGCACCAAACGCGTGCTCAACTTACATCTGGAGCGCGCGGTGCTGGCCAGCTTGGACTATGCCCTGTCGGCCGAGCAACAATCGTTCACCACCGACGACTTCCGGTCGATCGTCACGAAACTGGCGAAGGGCAAGAACTGATCCGACGGCCGCGGGCGCGTTTGGGCGGCCCGGGAGCAGATTCGCTCGTCGTCAGTCGTGGAGCCGCAGGAAGTCTCGCATCACCCGATCGAACTTGGCCGGCTCCTCGATGAAGGGCATGTGGGCGCTGGACTCGAACAGTTCGTAGCGCGAGCCGGCGATGCGCTGGTGCATTTCCCACATGTGTTCGGGCACGCATTCGTCGAACCTGCCGGCGAGCACGAGAGTGGGCACGGTGATCTCCGGCAATCGGTCGAACACGTCCCAGTCGCGGATCGTCCCGACGATATGGAAGTCACTTGGTCCGAACATCGTCTCGAAGATGTCGGTTCCCATGTTGCCGAATGCCGCCGAAAGCTCCGGGGGCCAGGGGCGCACGCGACAAAGGTAGGTTTCGTTCCAGGTGCGGATGGCGTCCTGATATTCGGCCGCGTACGTCGTCCCGGCTGCTTCGTGACGGTCGATCGCGGACTGCGTCGCCGGATCGAGCTCGGCCTTCAACCGGGCCACCATCTGTGAGAACAGCGGTATGGAGGAGATGCTGTTCGAGATGGTGAGGCTGACGGCCCCCGAGGCCACGTCGAGCGCGTACTGCTGCGCCATCATCGCGCCCCACGAGTTGCCAAAGACGTGAAATCGGTTGAGTCCCAAGCCCTTGACGACGGCGTCCATCTCGGCGACCGACCGTGGCATGGTCCACAATTCGCGGTTCGACGGGCGCTCGGAGTTGCCGCACCCAAGCTGATCCCAATAGACGACTTCGCGCTCGTCGGCCAATCGTTCCAGCGAACGCAGATAGCTGTGGGGTAATCCGGGCCCGCCGTGCACGACGAGCAGGGGAAGACCTGGTCCGCCACCGACCCGGTTGAACCACACGTTGCCACCCGGGACCGCGATCATTCCGTCCATTGCCGACGATGCCTCCTGTTTGGCGAGCAGACGCAGAATCGCACCATATGATCCCGGTTCGTGCGATTCTCTGTCTGCTCGCGAGCCAACCGCTCCTTGCAACGCGGACTCTCGTAATGAGAGAATAGTGTTCTCATACGCTTGCGGGTGCTGTCGGGCGCTCGCGACGCGCTCGCCGAACTGGAAAGAACCCGTGCCTGAAGCCGTTATCGTGTCCGCCACCGTCATCGAGGTTCCCGCCCCCTAAATGGAGATCGCCGACCTGATTGCCGGCGCGCGCAACGGATCTCCGCGCGCGGCCGGTCGACTCCTTTCGCTGGTCGAGGGCGAGCGCCGCGACGAGGTGCTGGCCGGCCTGCAACCGTCATCGGTGAATGTCATCGGCATCACCGGGCCGCCGGGCGTGGGCAAGTCCACGACGATCGCCGCCCTGGTCGGCGCCTACCGGGAGCGGGGATCACGGGTGGCGGTGCTGGCCGTGGACCCGTCGTCGCCGTTCAGCGGTGGTGCACTGCTGGGCGACCGAATACGGATGACCGCGCATATCAACGACTCCGACGTGTTGATCAGGTCGGTGGCAACCCGTGGTCACCTGGGGGGATTGGCCGCCGCGGTCCCCGCGGCGATCCGACTGCTGGCAGCGATCGGTTACCACGTCGTCCTGCTGGAGACCGTGGGGGTGGGGCAGTCCGAAATCGAGATCGCCGCCGTGGCCGACCCCACCGTCGTCATCCTCAATCCCGGTGCCGGCGACGCGATTCAGGCGGCCAAGGCGGGGGTGCTCGAAGTCGCCGACATCGTGGCGGTCAACAAGGCCGACCGCGACGGCGCCGAACAGACCGTGCGTGACCTGCGGGCCGAGACCGACGCACCCATAGTCAGCCTGGTCGCCGCGCGCGGCGAGGGCATCGCGGAGTTGATGGCCGCGATCGAGGATCACCACCGCGCCGACAGCCGCGCCCGCCGACTGGCCCGCGCCCGCGCCCAAATCCTGTCGCTGGCGCAGACCCGGTTGCGGAGCCGGCCGGACCTCGATCGGCTCGCCGAGACGGTCGTCGACGGCGACCGGGACCCCTACTCGGCGGCTGAGCAGTTGCTGTCACCGACCCCGCGCGAGCAGGACTAAGCCGCCGCGCTGTCCCCCGATTGGGGGAACGGGGATTCAACCCCTTTGCGGACCGATCGGCGGAGTTCCGGCCGGCCCCGCCGCCCTACGTTGATCTTGTGTACAACGGCAGTCACCTCAGCCACCGACCGGACCCCCGTCCGTCGCAGAGCTCCGGCCGACGCCGCCACGATCCCGCGACGAGTTAGGAGACCCGGCACATGGCTCGCACACCCGAACTGTCGGCTGCACGCGTTGAAGAGCAGCTGGAGCTGTACCGCCAAATGTGGGTGCTGCGACTGCTCGACATGGCGCTGGAGGAGCGGCGCATCGACGGGCTGCTCAACGGGCCAATGGAGGCCGCCTTCGGGCAGGAGGCGGTGGCCGTGGGCACGATCGCGGCGCTTCGGCCCGGCGACATCTTGAACACCGCGATCCGCCATTTCCAGCACGCCCAGGAGGTCGCCCTCGGCCGCCCGTTGGGCCCGGCGATCGCCGAGATGACCGCCCCGCGGCGGTCTGCGGCCGGCGGTGCGAAGGAAAGCCCCTTCGCCGCCGAATGGAAGCAGATCTTCGGCACGTCGAGCCCGGTCAGGCAGTCCGTTTTGTTCGCGATCGGTGACGCCTACGGGCAGCAGGTGGCCGGCGCAGGCGGGGTCACCCTGTGCGTCATCGGGGACGATGCCGCCAAGTCCGCCGAGTTCCAATCGGCCGCCCGGATTGCGGTGTCGTGGCGGCTTCCGCTCGTGTTCGTCATCGAGAGCATCCGCGACGGGTCCGGTGTGCGCCGCGGGCCGCGCGACTGCTATGGGTTACCCGTCTCGTCGGTCGACGGCAAAGACGTTGCGGCAGTGCGTGCTTCGGTCGACCAAGCAGTGCAGCGCGCTGGCGCCGGCGGTGGACCCGTCATGGTCGAGGCGGTTACCTATCGGACCAACCACCCCGCAGGGGTCGACCCGTTGGTTTGCGCCCGCCGACAGCTGACCAACATCGGCGTCAGCGCCGGCCACCTGTATGAGGTGGAACGGCGGGCTCGCCACCTGGTGGGCGAGGCCGCCGCGGTCGCGAACTCACTCCTGCGGGCGATGGGTCCGACGGTCAGCGAATCGGGTCCGTGGCCGGCCGCTAGCTGAGCAGGCCTTGGCGCATCGCCTCGGCAACGGCGGCGGCGCGATCGCTGACGCCGAGCTTCTCGTACAGGCGCTGCACGTGCGTCTTGACCGTCGACGGCGCTACGAACAGCTCGGCGGCGATCACCGGGATGCTTTGGCCGCGCGCAATCCGGTTGAGCACCTCACGCTCTCGCGCGCTGAGCACGGGTCCGGTCGGTTGCGCCCGGTGACGGATCTCCGCGGTGAGGCCCCCGACAAGCGCGGGCGCCACCACGTCGCGGCCCTGCGCGCAGTCGAGCACCGCCCTGACGATCTCGCTGCGCGTCGAGTCCTTCAGCACGAATCCGGCGGCGCCTTGCTGCAATGCCTGGTACACGATGGCCGGCTCGTCGTGCGCCGAAATCAGCAGCACGCGGGTCGGCAATTCCTGACTCCGCACCGCAGCGGCCACCTGCCCGCCATCCATGCCGGGCATCCGGAAATCGAGCAGGGCGACATCGGGCCGATGCTCTTTGATCAGTTCCAGTGCCGCCGAGCCGTCGTCGGCCTCGCCGACCACATTCACCGAACCGCTCGACGACAGCGCCCGCACGACGCCCTCACGAAACAGGGGGTGATCGTCGCCGACAACCACCCGCACCTTGTCGGGCGATGCTGGGCCGGCCATGGCGATGAGTCTAGCCCGCAAAGCGTCGGCGGCAATCAGCGGAAACTCTGATGCACGCCTGGGCGCTTTGCCCCGAGAGAGCCGCCGCGGATGAGTACTGTGTTCGCGTGGCGGTCGCCAGTGACGCGGAACTGGGTCGGGTGCGCAAGCTTCATCAGCTGCGTTCGTATCGACTCGCGTCGGTCCTCCGGATCGGCGTGGTGGCCTTGATGATCGCTGCGATGCTCAGCGGCACCCGCAGGTCCGAGTGGACCCAGCAAACTGTGCTCATCGTGGCGTACGGCGTGGTGGCGCTTTGCGCCCTGACGCTGGCATTCTCACCGAGCCGACGATGGCTTACCCGGGGGCGGCTGGCCCGCGTCGGCCGCCTGGAGCCGTTTGCGTTCACGGTCATCGATGTGCTCGTGCTGACCGTCTTCCAGGTGTTGTCGACGAACGGACTTCATCCGCTGCTCATCATGACGGTGCTGCCGATCCTGATCGGGCTCGACGTCTCCTCCCGGCGGGCGGCCGTGGTGCTTCTCTTTTCCATGGTGGGGTTCGCGATCGCGGTGCTCGAGGACCCGGAGATGGTCGGATCGATCGGTGCCAGCGAGGCCACGTTCCGGTTCCTGCTCTACGGATTCCTCTGTGTGACAGCGTTTGTCGCGGTCCGGGTGGAAGAGCGACACACCCGCTCGGTGGCCGGTCTGAGCACGCTGCGCGAGGAGCTGCTCGCGCAGACGATGACCGCTTCCGACGTCGAGCAGCGGCGCATCTCGGAATCCATCCACGACGGACCGCTGCAGGACATTTTGGCGGTGCGCCAGGAGCTGGTCGAATTGGACGCGGCGCTGCCGGGCGATGACCGCGTAGCGCGCGCGCTGGCCGGTCTGCAGATGGCATCGGAGCGGTTGCGGCAGGCCACGTTCGAGCTGCATCCCGCCGTCCTCGAGCAGGTCGGGTTGGCCGCGGCGGTCCAGCAGCTGGCGACCTTGACCACCCATCGATCGAAAATCGACATTTCGACCGACATCGATTACCCGATTCGCACCCAGATCGACCCGGTCGTGTTCGGTGTGGTCCGCGAGCTGCTGTCCAACATCGTGCAGCATTCGCGGGCCCGGAGCGCTTCGGTGATGCTGGGCATCACGGACGGAACGTGCGTCTTGCATATGGTCGACGACGGCGTGGGATTCGACGAGCAGACGGTGGCGCGCCGGCTCGGCGAGGGGCACATCGGATTGGCCTCACACCGGGCCCGCGTGGAAGCCGCCGGGGGAACATTCGTCTTCCTCGACACTCCCGTTGGCACCCACATCTGTGTCGAGTTGCCGGTCCCCGACTAAACCGGGATCTGCCGGGCGCCTTCGGTCTTGATTTGCCCCCCTGCGATGTGTTGCATGAAGGGCATGACACGTTCTGCCGACGAGTTGGTGACGGAATTCTGTAAGCGTTGGGCATCGCCGGATCCGGACGCGATTGCCGCGTATTTCACCGAAGACGCGGTCTACCACAACATCCCGATGGCCCCGGTGCATGGCCGCGAGGCGATACGCGAATTCATCGCGGGGTTCCTGGCCGCGTTCGACGGGATCGACTTCAACGTCCATCGGCAGGTCGCCGACGGGACGCTGGTGATGAACGAACGCACCGACGTCATGCGACGCAAGGACGGTGGATCGATTCCTTTGCCGGTGATGGGCGTCTTCGAAGTGCACGACGATCGGATCGCCGCATGGCGCGACTACTTTGACATGGCGGCCATCACGAACGCTTTCAGTTAGCGCTAAGAGAGCTCGACGGACTTTCCAGTAGCGGCCGAGTGACCGGCGCGGTAACCGAAAACCATTGCCGGGCCCAATGTCCCGCCGGCACCACCGTAGGCGCGCCCGGTGACCCCGCCCATCGCATTACCGGCGGCGTACAGGCCCGGGATCGGCTCTCCGCCGACATGCAGCACCCGCCCGTCGCGGTCGGTGCGCGGACCGCCCTTGGTGCCCATCGCGCCGACGCTCACCGGCACCGCATAGAACGGCGCGGTGTCGATCGGGCCGAGGGTCTTGCCCGCGGGTGTGGTCGCACTGCCGTCGCCCCAATAGCCGTCGTAGGCGCTGGAGCCGCGCCCGAATTCGGGGTCGGCCCCGGTTGCCACGTGGCGGTTCCAGTCCTCGACGGTGCGGATCAAGCCGGCCGCGTCGATGCCGGTCTTGGCGGCCAGCTCGGCGAGGTCGGCGGACTCGCAAAACCAGTCCGGAACGGGTTGTCCCGGTTCGACGCCCAGGAATCCATAGCGCCGCAGGTGAATTGAATCGAACACCATCCATCCCCGGTCGTTGACGTACCCGCCGCGGGGATCGAGGTAGTGGAAGGCGCCGGCCATGGAGTTGTAGTCGCACGCCTCGTTGACGAAGCGCCGCCCCGCCGAGTTGACGATGATGCTCCGCGGCCGCGTGCGCTCCAGGCGCACGCTGCGGCTGCGTTGCTTGCCCTCGATCGTGTCGCCCGGGATCTGAACGATCGGTACCCACCAGGCCTCGCCCATGTTGGCCAGGTCCGCGCCGTGCGCCATCGCCATGCGCAGGCCGTCTCCGGTGTTGTTGGGCGGAGACACCGCGCCGTGCATCGGGCCGCGCAGGAATGCCCGCACCAAACCCGGATTCCATTCGAAGCCGCCGACACCCAGGACGACTCCGCGCCGCGCGCGCACCCGGATGGTGCGCTGGGGCAACGCGATACGCACGCCGACGATCTCTGAATCCTCGGCGATGAGCTCCTCGGCCCGGCCGTCAGTCCGGGGCGTGACCCCGGCGTCCAGCAATCCCTTGAGCAGGCCCGCAATGAGCGCCGTGCCGGCGACGCAGAGGTCGCTGCCTTCGTCGATCGTCACGTGCAGGCGTGCCCTTGTTTCGGCATCGATACCGACGTTGGACCAGTCGGCGGGGAACGCGGTGATCCGGTCGCGCCAGTCACCTAGCTGGTTCAAATCGAACGGCGCCGCGGTCAGCGATCGCCCTCCGCCGGGTTGTCCCCCCGGCAGCTCGGGCCGGTAGTCAGGGAAGCCGGTGGCGATCTCGAAACGCAGGCCGCTGTGCGCCTCGACGAAGTCGAGCATCGTGGGACCGGTGTGCACGAAAGTCTCGACCAGCTCGTCGTCCATCGAGCCCAGAGACTGCGCGCGCAGGTAGCGCAGCGCGTCGGCGGGCGTCAATTCCCCGTCGGGAGAACGGTTGTGGGCGGGGATCCACACCACGCCGCCGGACACCGCGGTGGTTCCGCCGACGGTCGGCGCCTTCTCGAAGACCTGCACCGAGGCGCCGGCCGCGGCGGCGGTGAGTGCGGCGGTGAGTCCGGCGCCTCCGCTGCCGAGCACGACGACGTCGGCTTGCATGTCCCACGGCATGGATTGCTACCCCTTCAGCTCAGCAGGTCCGACAACTGTCTCGCGGCTTTGACCACCGCATCCTTTCCGCGCATCACGACGTCTTCTCGGTGCGAGATGAGGTTGATGCAGGTTGGCGGTGACGGCGGCGGGCGGTGCACCGCCACGGCCAGGCCGTAGGTGTTCGGCTCGATCTCCCCGTAGGTGGTCACCCAGCCGCACTCGCGCGCGCGAGTCACCAGGTCTCGCTCGCCCGGGCGCGGCGGCATGCTGGCGAGCAAGGCGATCCCGGCGGCGCCGCGGTCCAGCGGATACCGGCTGCCTTCGTGGAAGGACAGTTGGTAGGCCACATGGCTCGGCACGATCACCGCGATGGCTACCTGCTGGTCACCCTCGGCGATGAGCAACGAGACCGTGGTGCCGAGCTCGTCCGCCAGGGTGCGCAGCGTCGGGAGACTGACTTGGCGCACGTTGCGGTCGAATGCGGCGCCGAGAACCGCGAGGCCGGCCGCGGGGCGGTAGCGGCCGTCCTCGCCCTTGGCCACCAGCCGAAACTCCGCCAACGTTGTCAGCAATCGATAGGCGATGGTGCGATGCACCCCGACCTGGTCGGCCAGCTGTTGCACGGTGAGGCCGCCGGGGGAATCCGCCACCGTTTGTAGCGCGGTCAGTCCCCTGGCCAGTGTCTGCGAGCCCGTCACAGCCTTGACAGACCTCGGCGCGAGAGCGAAGCTCTATATATAACGCACATTAGTGTGCGATATTAGCACACCAGATAAGCCGAAAACGAGAACGGGATTTCCCGACCCATCGGCCAGAGAGGAACCGTGGCGGAGTTCGAGAGCATCTGGAGCGATCTGCAGGGCGTCGCGTTTGAGCAGGGCTACCTCGACGCCGGCGGTGTGCGTACGCGCTACCTGCGCGCCGGCGACCCCGCTAAGCCGGTGCTGGTGCTGCTACATGGATCGGGCGGCCACGCCGAGGCATACGTGCGCAACCTCGGGGCGCACGCCGAGCACTTCTGGACCTGGTCCATCGACATGCTGGGCCACGGCTATACCGGTAAGCCGGGCCACCCGCTGGAGGTCCGCCATTACGTCGAGCACCTGATGGCCGTCCTGCGCACCGTCGGTGTCGATCGCGCCTGCATCAGCGGCGAATCGCTGGGCGGATGGGTGGCCGCCCGCGCCGCCATCGACCATCCGGACGTGGTGGACCGGCTCGTCCTGAACACCGCCGGCGGCTCGCAGGCCGACCCGGTCGTGATGAAGCGGATCATCACGCTGTCCATGGCGGCCGCCGAAGACCCGACCTGGGAGACGGTGCAGGCGCGGATCAAGTGGCTGATGGCCGACAAGTCCAAGGACTATGCCGATTTGGTCGCCAGCCGCCAACGGGTTTATCGCCAACCGGGATTCGTCGACGCCATGCGCGACATCATGGCGTTGCAGGACCCCGAGATCCGTGCGCGCAACATCATCGGCTCCGACGAGTACGGTGCGATCATCGCGCCCACGCTGGTGCTGTGGACCAGTGATGACCCGACCGCCGACGTGACCGAGGGCCGCCGGATCGCGTCGATGATCCCCAACGCGCGCTTCGAGGTGATGCCCGGCTGCGGTCACTGGCCACAATACGAGGACGCCAAGACCTTCAATCGTTTGCATCTCGACTTCCTGCTGGGGCGGTGATGGTCGACGCGGGGCGCGAGCCGGCGGGAATCGACACCGACGTGGTCGTGGTCGGGGCGGGACCGGTCGGCCTGACCTTGGCGAATATCCTTGGCCTGCAGGGAATTCGCACGGTCTTGGTCGAGGAGCGGAACACGCTGATCGACTATCCGCGCGGAGTGGGGCTTGACGACGAGGCGTTGCGCACGTTCCAGTCGGTCGGGCTGGCCGACCGGGTAGTGCCGCACACGGTGCCCAACCAGATCCTGCGTTTCGTCGACGCCAGGCGGCGCGTGCTCGCCGAAATGGCCCCGCCCGACGCGCGTTTCGGGTGGCCGAAGCGCAATGGCTTCGTGCAACCCCTTGTCGACGCCGAGTTGCTGGCCGGTCTCGACCGGTTCGAGCACGTCGAGGTGTGGTGGGGACGACCGATGACGGCTTGCCGGGAAGACGCCGGCGGGGTGACCGTCGAGCTCGGCGGGGGGCCCGACCACGAAACATCCAGCCTGCGAGCGCATTATGTGGTCGGCTGCGACGGGGGTCGCAGCATGACCCGCCGCATGATGGACGTGTCGTTCGACGGGACGACATCATCCACGCGCTGGCTGGTGGTCGACATCGCCAACGACCCGCTCGGCCATCCCAACAGCGAGGTCGGCGCCGACCCCGAACGGCCGTACGCGTCGATCTCGGTCGCGCACGGAATCCGGCGGTTCGAGTTCATGATCCACGCCGACGAGACCGACGAGCAGGCGGAGGATCCGGCGTTCCTGACGCGGATGCTGGCCCGGATGGTGCCGCACCCGGACCGCGTCGACGTGATCCGTCGGCGCGTCTACACGCATCACTCCCGGATCGCCGGGGCGTTTCGCAGGGGCCGGCTGTTGCTGGCCGGCGACGCCGCGCACTTGATGCCGGTGTGGCAGGGGCAGGGCTACAACAGCGGCATCCGGGACGCGGCCAACCTGGGTTGGAAGCTGGCGGCGGTGGTCAGCGGCCGCGCGGACGACAAGCTGCTGGACACCTATGACGTGGAGCGCCGCAAGCATGCGCGGGCGATGATCGACCTTTCCACGATGGTGGGTCGAGTGATCTCGCCGACCAACCGGCGGGTGGCCGGTGCGCGAGACCTGCTGGTGCGGTCGGCGTCAATCGTGCCGTCGCTCAAGCGGTATGTGCTGGAGATGCGGTTCAAACCGATGCCGCGTTACGAACAAGGGGCCGTCGTACACGGCACTGCCGGCCGGGCCGATTCACCGGTGGGCACGCTGTTCATCCAGCCGCGGGTCGACACCCGCGAGAGACAGAATGTGCTGCTGGACGACGTCCTCGGTGACTGGTTCGCCGTGCTGTGCTGGAACAACAATCCCCGCAGGATTCTCGGCGATGTCGCCTTCGCGGACTGGAAAGCGCTGGGCGCGAAGTTCGTTGCTTTGCGCCCCGCGACCCAGCTGCACTGGACCGGACACGACGATCCCGACGTGGTGGTCGTCGGCGATCCCAGTGGCGCCGTCAAGTCCTGGTTCGACACCTACCAGGAGTCGGTGTTGTTCCTGCGTCCCGATCGGTGCATCGCCGGCGCCTGCATTGCCCAGCGCGCCCCCGACCTGAGCGTTGCACTGCTGGACGCACTCACCCTTACGCCGCGAGGGGGTGAACCGCAAAGTGGCACTGGCTCTGTGCTGTATGTCGCACAGCCCGCTCCTGAATCTTCCGGGGCCGTCGCAGGACCTGCTTGACGACATCGAGGGCGCCATCGTCGAAGCGCGGCGATTCGTCGACGACTACGACCCGGAACTCGTCGTCGTCTTCTCCCCGGACCACTACAACGGGTTCTTCTACAAGCTGATGCCGCCCTTCTGCATCGGCACCGGCGCCAACGGGGTCGGGGACTACGGCACCCATGCGGGCCCGCTCGACGTCCCGCAGCAGCTCGCCACCGAGTGTGCGAAAGCCGTGCTCGACGCCGGGGTCGACGTCGCGGTCTCGGCGTGCATGGACGTGGACCACGGCACCGTCCAGCCGCTCGAAAAGCTGTTCGGCGTGGCGACCGCGCGGCCGGTGATACCCATCTTCGTCAACGCGATCGGCGCGCCGCTGGGGCCATTACATCGTTGCCGGGCGCTCGGCACCGCCGTGGGCAGCTACTTGTCCACGCTTGACAAGAGGGTCCTCGTGCTGGGGTCGGGTGGGCTTTCGCACAGCCCGCCGGTGCCCACGCCGGCGAGGGCGCCGTCGCCGGTGTTGGAGCGCATCGTGCACGGTCAGCCGATGACGCCCGAACAGCGGCAGGCCCGGCAGGCGGCCGTGATCGACGCGGCCAAGAGCTTCGCCAGCGGTGACAGCGACCTGCAACCCCTGAACCCGGTATGGGATCAGCGATTCCTCGAGATCATCGACGGCGGCTGGCTCGCCGAACTCGACCAGTGGTCCAACTCGTTCGTCACCCACGAGGGCGGCAGCTCCGCCCAGGAGATCAGAACTTGGGTCGCCGCATTCGGGGCGCTGGCGAGCGCGGGCCCGTACGAAACCGTCGGGCGCTACTACAAACCGGCCCCTGAACTTATCGCTGGATTCGCCATCAGAACGGCCATCCCGAAATGACCACCGCGGCAGACCGTTTCAACCAAGTTGTGGACGTGCTCGTCGTCGGTTCGGGAGGCGGCGGCATGACGGCCGCCCTCACCGCGCAGGCCGCCGGCCTGGACGCGCTGGTGGTGGAAAAATCGTCGTACTTCGGCGGCTCCACCGCCCTGTCCGGAGGCGGTATCTGGGTGCCCGGCGCGCCCGCCCAACGCAGGGAGGGCTACGCCCCGGAACCCGAAGGCGTCGTCGACTACCTGCGCCAGATCACCGGCGGACTGGTCGACGAGGCGCGGATACGGCAGTACGTGGAGTCCGCACCGAAAATGCTCGGGTTCCTCGAGCAGCTCTCCGGATGGTGCGAGTTCGTCTGGAAGCCCGGCTACGCCGACTACTATCCGGAACTGCCCGGCGGATCGGAACTCGGCAGCACCATCAACGTCCCGCCCATCGACCTGCGGAAGCTGGGTCCCGACGAACAGCTACTGCTCAAGCCGCTGGCGCTGGCGCCCAGGGGAATCTGGCTCGGGCCCAAGGAGCTTCGGACCTTCTACCGCATCCGGCAATCGTGGGCCGGCAAGGGCGTGTTGGTCAAGCTGATTGCGCGGATGGTCCGGGCGCGGGTGTTCGGCGAGCGGATGGCGGCGATCGGACAGTCGCTGGCCGCTCGCCTCAGGTTGACCATGCGCGAGCGTGGGATCCCGCTGTGGCTGGACTCGCCGATGACCGAGCTGCTCGCCGACGCCGACGGATCGGTGATCGGCGTGGTCGTGGAAAGGCACGGCGAAACACAACGAATCGGCGCGCGTCTCGGGGTCATCCTGGCCTCCGGCGGCTTCGACCACGACCTGGCCTGGCGCAAGGAACTGCTACCCGTGGTGGATCAGGACTGGAGCTTCGGCAACCCGGCCGCGATGGGAGATGGCATCCGCGCGGCCCAAAAGCTCGGCGCCGCAGTCGAGTTGCTCGATGAGGCGTGGTGGTTTCCCGCCATCCAGTGGCCGGACGGCCGGATGCAGTTCATGCTCAACGAACGCATGATGCCGGCACAGTTCATCGTCAACGGCGACGGCAAACGCTTCATCAACGAGGCGGCGCCCTACATGGACTTCGGCCACGCCATGATCGACGGACAGCAGACCGGGGTCACCCACATCCCCTGTTGGCTGATCACCGACCACAGGTCGTGGAACCGCTACGTCATCGCAGGTCACCTGCCGATACCCAAGATCCCGGGCGCGCCCGTGCCCACCGGCCGCAAAGTCCCCGCGGCGTGGCTGGAATCGGGCGTGGTCAAGGCCGCGACGACCTGGGACGAGATGGCCGCCCGCATCGACGTGCCGGCGGACCATCTTTCCCAAACCGTCCGCCGTTTCAACGAACTCGCCCGCAACGGCCACGACGACGATTTCCACCGGGGCGAGAGCGTCTACGACAACTACTACGGCGATCCCACACTGCCCAACCCGAACCTGTACCCGTTAGGCGACCCGCCCTACTACGCGTTCCGGATCGTCCTCGGCGACCTCGGGACGTCGGGCGGCCTGAGCACCGACGAATACGCGCGGGTGCTACGGGACGACGGCACCGTGGTGGCGGGACTGTACGCGGTGGGTAACACCTCCGCGCCGGTGATGGGACGCAGCTACGCCGGCGCCGGGGCGACCATCGGGCCCGCGATGACATTCGGCTTCGTCGCCGCGAATCACATTGCCGCACATGCCGCCGACCGGACCCTTAACTCTCATAGGAGGTAACGATGAAGATATCCCTGTTCTACGAATTCGCCCTACCGCGGCCCTGGGCGCCCGACGACGAACACATCATGATGCAGGAGTGCCTCGACGAGGTCGAGGCCGCCGACAAGGCGGGCTTCTCCACCGTCTGGCTGACCGAACACCACTTCCTCGAGGAATACTGCCACTCGACGGCGCCGGAGATCTTCCTGGCCGCCGCCAGCCAGCGGACCAAGAACATCCGGCTCGGATTCGGCATCATGCACCTGCCGCCCGTGGTCAATCACCCCGCCCGGGTCGCCGAACGCATCGCCACCCTCGACCTGCTCTCCAACGGCCGAGTCGAATTCGGCACCGGGGAATCGTCATCCGTCGGTGAACTCGGCGGATTCAACATCGATCCCGCCGACAAGCGGGCCCAGTGGGAAGAGGCCCTCGAGGTCTCGATCCGCTGCATGATCGAGGAGCCGTTCTCCGGCTTTGACGGTGAGCACGTCCAGATGCCGGCCCGCAACGTCGTTCCCAAGCCGCTCCAAAAGCCCCACCCGCCGGTCTGGGTCGCCTGCACGCGGCCGGCGAGCGTGCAAATGGCGGCCCAAAAGGCCATCGGTGCCCTGAGTTTCGCCTACACCGGGCCAGGGCCGCTGACTGAGCGGGTGAACGGCTATTACAAGGAATTCGAAGAGAACGGCGTGCCCGTCACACCGCGGATCAACCCCAACATCCTGGCCATCGGCGGTGACCTGTCGATGATGGTCGCCAAAACCGACGAGCAGGCGCTGCAACGGCTGGGACAGGGCGGCGGATTCTTCTCCTTCGGAATCATGCACTACTACATGACGGGCGTACACACGCCCGGCCGGACCAGGGTATGGCAGCGGTATCTGGAAGAGGTCGAAAAAGATCCGACGCTGGCGTACGGTCCCGGGCGTGGCGCGATCGGGTCGCCCGCCACCGTCCGCGAATTCCTGCGCGGCTACGAAGAAAGCGGCGTCGACGAGATCATCCTGCTGCTCAACCCACGCAGCCACGAGGGCACGATGGAATCCATCGAACTGATGGGCTCCGACGTGCTGCCCGAATTCATCGAGCGGGACGCCAAGGCGGTGGCCGAAAAGGCCAAGCGGCTGGAACCCGTCATCGAGAAGGTCGAGGCGCGGCGGCCGCGATCCAGCGCCCCGAAGTTCGATGAGAAGTACGCATTCGGCGGCCTGCCCACCGGCCGAGGCGGTAAGTTCACCGCCAGCGAGATCCCCGAAGCCATGGCGGAGATCAACGAGGGCCGGGTGCAGGCGGCCCAGCGGTTGAAGGAACAGCAGCAGAACAAGTGACTCCAAAAGGTCGCTGAATCGGGAGACGGCCTTGGGATCGATCGACGAGCTCTGGCGCTACGACGGCCGCCGCGCGGTGGTGACCGGATGCGCCTCGGGCATCGGGGAACACCTGGTTCGCCAACTCACCGAACTCGGAGCCGACGTCGTCGGCCTGGACAAGCGCCGACCCGACTTCGGGCTCAACGACTTTCGCGAGGTGAACCTGGCCGACCAGGCTTCGATCGACGACGCCACGGCGTCGATCGACGGGCCGGTCGACGCGCTTTTCAACGTGGCCGGCGTCTCGTCCGGGATCGGTGATCCCGCACTGGTCGCCACGATCAACTTCCTGGGCCTGCGGCAGTTCACCGAGGCGCTCGTCGGCAAAATGACCGCGGGATCGTCGATCGCGAGCGTCTCCTCGCTCGCCGCGGCCGCGTATCGCGAACACGCGGCCGCGGTGGCGCCCCTGCTGAATACCGCGACGATGCGGGAGGGCATCGACTGGTGCGACGCCAACCCCGGGATCCTCGGCAACGGCTACCAACTGTCCAAAGAGGCGATCATCTTCTACACCATGCGAAGCGCTACGCCACTGGGGGCCAAAGGCATCCGCATCAACTGCACGGGCCCGGGGGTCACCGAGACCCCCATCCTCGACCAGCTGCGCACCGCGTACGGGCAGGCCTTCCTCGACGACATCCCCAAGCCGCTGGGCCGGGTCTGCGACCCCGGCGAGCAGGCCGCGGTATTGCTCTTCTTGAATAGCGCTGCGGCCAGCTACATCACGGGGCAGATCGTCTGGGTCGACGGTGGCAACGTGGGCGCCGCGATCGCGCGCGACCTCTTACAAGGGCAGGAAGGAGCCCGGTGACCGATTTGACTGACTTCCGGCGGGCCGCGCGTGACGTCTCCAACTGGGGACGGTGGGGCGACGACGACGAGCTCGGCACGTTGAATTTCATCACCGCGGACAAGGTCGCCCAGGCCGCGAGTCTGGTCAGGCACGGCAAGGTGTTTCCGCTCGGCGTGGACTTCGGCGCCTCGGGTCCGCAGGGCGCGTTCGAGTTCCGGCACAACCCGGTCCACATCATGACCATCGACGGTGGCGATGTGCACACGCTGGCCAAGTACGGGCCCAAGTGGCCCCGTAATCCGTTGGCCCAGCAGCTAAGTGGCTACATGACCGCCGACAACCCGTTCCGCTTCAACGACGACATCATCATCATGCCGCTGCAGGCGGCAAGCCAGTGGGATGCGCTGTCGCACGTCTACTACGACGATCACCTCTACAACGGCTTCGCGGCCGATTCGGTGACCAGCATGGGCGCCTACCACTGCGGCATCGACAAGGTCGACGTCAAGGGCATCACGTCCCGCGGTGTGCTGCTGGACCTGGTTCGCCACCGGGGCGCCGAGGTCTTCCTGGAAGCCGGGAACCCGATCTCGCCGGAGGAACTCGACGACGTCGTCCGCGCCCAGGGCGTGACCATCGGGCGAGGCGACATCGTGCTCATCCGGACCGGCTGGTGGACAAGGTTTTTGATGACCGGAAACAAAGCGGAAGGCTACTCAGGGCTGGACTGGCGATGCGCCCAGTGGCTGCACGATCACGAGATCGCCGCCGTCGCCGCCGACAACCTTCAGGTCGAAGACGTGGTGTCCGGAATCGACGGCATCACCTTCCCCCTGCACCTGCTTTGCCTGCGCGACATGGGCATGATATTCGGCGAATACTGGGACCTCACCGCGCTGGCCGAGGACTGCGCCGCCGACGGCGTCTACGAATTCCAGCTGATTGCGCCGCCCCTGCGGGTGGTCGGGGCGGTCGGCTCTCCGGTCAACCCGATCGCGATCAAGTGATGGGCTTCGCGCGCAAGAGCATGCTGGTCGACGGCCTGCCGACCGGCTATCTGGAGGCCGGCGAAGGCGAACCGGTGATACTGCTGCACGGTGGTGAATTCGGTGCCAGCGCCGAACTCGGCTGGGAACGCAACATCGCCGCGCTAGCCGACAGGTACCGGGTGCTGGCGCCGGACCAGCTCGGATTCGGGGACTCGGCGAAGGTCATCGATTTCGTCGACGGGCGCGGGATGCGGATCCGGCACGTGGCGCGGTTCTGCGAGCTGCTCGGCGTCGGGTCGGCGCACTTCGTCGGCAACTCGATGGGCGCGATCAACCTGCTCACCGACGCCACCTCGGACACCCCGCTGCTGCCCGCCCGCAGCCTGGCGATCATCTGCGGGGGCGGAGAGATCCAGCAGAACGAGCACTTCGAGGCGCTGCAGGAATACGACGCGACGCTCCCGGCCATGCGACGCATCGTCGAAGCCCTGTTCCACCACCCCGGTTACCCCGCCGACGAGGAATACGTGGGCCGGCGCCACGAGTCGAGCACCGCGCCGGGGGCGTGGGAGGCGGTGGCGGCGGCCCGGTTTCGCCGCCCGGGCTCGTCGCGTCCCCCGACCCCGTCGAGCGCACGGGCCTACCAGCGCATCAGCGTGCCGACACTGGTCGTCGAGGGGGGAGACGACAAGCTGCTGCCGGCCGGCTGGGCCGCCGAAATCGCCAAGCAGGTCGACGGCGCCCGCTCGGTCGTGGTCGACAAGGCCGGCCACTGCCCGCAGATCGAGCAGTCGGCAACGGTGAACCGGCTACTGCTCGACTTCCTCGCCTCGAACGCCTAGAAAACGTAGTCCAGCCGGGTCTGCATCCCGGCCTCTTGGTGATAGGTGTTGTGGCAGTGCAACATCCACAGGCCCGGATTGTCGGCCACCAGCACGGCGAGCAGCTTCTGCTTGGGCAGCACCATCAGGGTGTCCTTACGGGGACCGGGGCTGCCGTCGGACTTGATCAGTTGAAACGTGTGGCCGTGCAGGTGAATCGGGTGGTACATGATCGTGGTGTTGTCGAACGTGATCGTGGGGCGTTCCCCCTGCCGGACGTGCAACGGTTCGGTGTCGCTGTAAGGCTTTCCGTTGATGGTCCAGTTGTATTGGACCATATTGCCGCCCAACACCACCGGGAGGTTCAGGCCCGGCTGCGGCCGGCCCAGATTCACCGGCGTTGTGGCCGTGAACATCTCCACCGTGCCCACCCGCCGGTTGAGTTCGGCCGGTTGGAATCCGGGGTCGGGCGGGGTGCCCGCCCCGGTGGACAGCAGCGTGCGCGCCAGAGCGTTCTTCCCCTCCGCGAGTGCAACCAAGGGGAATACGCCGTCGGCGGCGGTCACAATGACGTCGTAGCGCTCGGCCATCCCAATCAGCAGCGCGTCGACCTGGGTAGGCACCACGGGGTAGCCGTCGGTGTGGGTGACCGTCATCGAATGGCCGGCCAGCGCGACGCGGAATGTGGTGTCGGAGCCGGTGTTGATGAAGCGGATCCGGATGCGCTGTCCCGGCTTCGCGTTGAACGTCATGGGGGCGGCCGGGATTCGGCCGTTGATCAGGTAGTAGGGGTAGGCGATGTCCCCGGCGTCGCCGCCGAGCAGATCGCTTCGGCCGACGCTTCCCCGTGACGTCGGGGACGGCGGGCTCGTCGAGCTGGTCGGCGTTGCCGAGGTCTCACTCGTCGAGGACGTCGTCGAGGTCTCGCTCGTCGTCGAGGTCGTCGAAGTGGTCGGCGTCGTCGTCGTCGTTTCGGGCGGGCTTGGTGCGGTGGGTTTGTTCGGGTTGGTCAGCTCGGTGTAGAGCTGCTGCGGCGACTTGCCGAGGCCGTCGGTCCAGTCATCGAGAACGACGATCCATTCGACGTCGTAATTGCCCTCGCTCGGGTCGTCGACGATGACCGGCAGGTACAGTCCCGTGTCGGCGTCCAGGCCGCCGGTGTGCGGGTGGGCCCAGTAGGTGCCGGCATTCGGGACGGAGAAGCGGTAGGTGAAGTCCTGGCCGGCGGAGATGTTCGGGCTCGCGGGTGCGGCACCGTCCATGTCGTTGCGCAGCGCGATGCCGTGCCAGTGCACCGACGTCGGGTGGTCGAGCCGGTTCGACACGGTCACCACCAGCTCGTCACCGATGCGCGCCCGGATCGGTGCCCCGGGGATCGAGTTGCCGTAGGCCAGCGTGCGGACAACGGGGCCGCCGATATCGACCTGGACCTGCTGGGCGGTCAGGCTGGCCGTGACGGTGCGGCCACTGTGCGGCCTGGCCGCCTCGGCGGCGTCGATGGCGGCGGCCATCTGCGCATTGCCCGTCAGCGCGGGCTTGGATTGACTGCATGCCGCGAGCGCGAACCCGCCGGCGATGCCGGCGGCGATGAATCCTCGCCTGCTGAGCCGGGTTTCCGCCACGGGGGCGCCGCTTGTGGGTCGCACAGGCATTGATCGCTCCTCGTCGTCATCGATCTCCGGCGTCTTATACCGTGCTCGGCCGCGGGGCTCAGCGCAACTACCGATGCGGTGGTGTCGAGTTTGCCGCCGGGTCGTGCCATCGAAGGCAAGCCCAGCCCTCACGGCGATCTCGACGCGCTTGGTCTCCTAATGGGCGTCGCTCTGCTCCGCGGAAGCCATCCAGTCTTCGAAGCGGGTCGGATATATCGTCGTGTCTTCACCGTCGACGGGGACGATGCTGCGATCGTCGAGCACGGCACCGTAATAGCGGGCGCCGTCGTCGGTAATCACCTGGCGGTCGTCGCCGGTCGCGGCAAACCGGGCCCGGATGAAATCGTCCATACCCCGCTTCTCGGGGCCGGCGATATTGATTACGCCGTTGAGCGGGTCACCGGTCGCCGTGTGGGTCACGGCCGTGGCGACGTCCGACGCGGCAATGGGTTGGAACGCGCCATGCGGGGCGCGGACCGTGGAGCCGTCGGCCATCGAATCGGCAATGCCGCCAACGAATTCGAAGAACTGGGTCGCCCGCACGATCGAATACGGAAATCCCGCTTCCACTATCTCCTTTTCCTGAGCCACTTTCGCCCGCATGTAGCCGCTTTCGGCCGTCCGGTCGGCTCCCACGATCGAGAGCGCGACGTGGTGCTGGGCGCCGGCGGCCCGCTCCGCGTCGAGGAGGTTGCGGGTGGAGGTGGTGAAGAAGTTCAGCACATCGTCATCGGCCCAGGACGGTGAGTTGGAGACGTCCACAACGGTGTCGACACCGGCAAGAGCCTCGGCGAGGCCTTCGCCGGTGACAGTGTTGACCCCCGACCTGGGCGAGGCGGGGATCGCCTCGTGTCCCAGCTCGGTGAGCTGGGCGACAACCTGCGATCCGATGAGTCCGCTGCCCCCGACGACCAGAACCCTCATGAGCCATCCTCCCGAGTCTCCGGATGCACTGGCCCACTCAGCATGGCGTGCGCACGGGGCAAGCGGAACCCTTGGGGCCCATCGACCCCCGCCCTGTGCTTAAATCAACTGCTTGACTTAACCCGGCCGACGCGGATTAACTCGTCGGGTGGTCAACGAATTGGCTGGCAAGGTTGCGATCGTCACCGGCGCCGCGTCCGGCATCGGTCGCGGAATAGCGGAACGGTTTGCGACCGAGGGGGCGCGGGTCGTCATCGCCGACATCGAGGCGGACCGGGGCGAGAAGCTGGCCGCCACATTGGGCCCCGAGGCGCTGTTTCGGCGTACGGACGTCTCCGATCCCGAACAGGTCGGGGCGTTGGTCTCGGCCACCGTCGAGACATTCGGCGGGCTGCACGTGATGGTCAACAACGCCGGAATTTCCAGCCCCCTGCGCCGATTGCTCGACGACGACCTGGCCGATTTCCACCGGGTGATGGGGGTCAACGTCCTGGGGGTGATGGCCGGCACCCGGGATGCCGCCCGCCACATGGCCCAAAGCGGCGGCGGATCGATCATCAACCTGACGTCGATCGGCGGAATCCAGGCGGGCGGCGGGGTGATGGTCTACCGCGCCTCGAAGGCCGCGGTCATCCAGTTCACCAAGTCGGCGGCAATCGAGTTGGCGCGCCACGAGATTCGAGTCAACGCGATTGCCCCCGGCAGCATCCCCACGCCGATCCTGGCGTCGTCGGCGGTCGACGTGGACCCGGATGAGCTGGCCCGGTTCGAGGCGAGGATTCGGCAAGGGATGCGTGACGACCGGCCACTCAAGCGGGAGGGCACGCCCGACGACGTCGCCGAGGCGGCGTTGTACTTCGCCAGCGACCGGTCGCGCTATGTCACCGGGACCGTGCTGCCGGTAGACGGGGGGACATCCGCCGGCAAGGTCATTCGCCCCCGCAAGGGCGAGTGAGGGACCGCGTCAAGGTTCTTGAGCGGGATGTCCGGCGTGGGTTTCCAGCCGTAGCCTGGCCAGCGCCTGCGCGCGCTCAAGATCTTCGGCGCCAGCGCTTTCCGTGATCACGCTGTGCGAGTGTGTCAGGACGCCGAGCACCGCTTCGCTGGGGAGGTCGGGAAACTGGCGCCCAAGCACCTCGGCCGCCCTCCTCAACTCGAAGAGTTTCGGATATGCGTGCTCCTCCGGCGTCGGGGGTACGACGCGGGTGACGTCCTGGGCGTGCTGCAGCACGGCGACGGTCTTCTTGCCTTCCTTGATCGGGTCGTTCATCGGCGTCCAGACCCTGTAGACGAACGCGCCCGGGTTTCGCCGGTCGGGGAGGTCGTAGCGCTGGACCCCCATCCAGTGCCGGACCCCCCGGCGGAAAACCAACTCCAGCGACGCGGACACGTTGGCCACGCCGTCTGCTTCGGGATCGGCCGGGTTGTCCGGGAAGACGTCGAACAGCGGGTGGCCCAGCATGTCTTCGCGCGGATGCCCCGTCACGCGTTCGCATGCCGAGTTCACCGCGCGGATCCGCAAGTCGGCGTCGGCCAACAGGTACGGCGACCACTTCGATTGGAACCAGGCGGATTCCTCGATCGCCGAGATCCGGCTGGCTGACAACATGCCTACCCCCGCAATGGTTCACCGTCCGGACACCGCCACGTCGCCGCCGCGCAAGAAGCCATCGTGACCCACGTGGGCCGACTCGGACGAGGGACCTTTGTCACCGGCTGTCCGCCATGTGGCACCGAAGGACGACACCAGCGCAAATTAAATCAATCGCTTGACTTAATCGCCGACCCGCGGTTGACTGTTCGGGTGACTACTCTCGGCCGGGCCGTGCGCACCGAGCGGGCCAGTTCCACCCAGGAAGCGATCCTGGTTGCGGCCGAGCGGTTGTACGCCGAGCACGGCATGTTCGCGGTGTCGAACCGGCAGGTGAGCGAGGCCGCCGGTCAGGGCAACAATGCCGCGGTGGGCTACCACTTCGGCACCAAGGCCGACCTGGTTCGGGCGATCGAACACAAACACCGCCGGCCGGTCGAACAGTTGCGCGAGCAGATGGTGGCCGAGCTGCACGACTCGAAGGAATCCCCCGATATGAGGGATTGGGTGGCCTGCCTGGTGCGCCCGCTCACCGATCACCTGGAGGAGCTCGGCAATCCCACCTGGTATGCGCGGTTCGCGGCACAGGCGATGACCGATCCCGCGTACTACAACATCATCGTCAAGGGCGCTTTGAGTTCACCGTCCCTGGTTCAGGTCGTCGAGGGCATCAACCGCTGCCTGCCGGACCTGCCTGCCGATGTGCACTTCGAACGAAACATCATGGCCCGCAACCTGTTGATGCACACGTGCGCCGACCGGGAACGCGCCCTTGCCGCGGGCGCTTCGCCGCCCCACCGCTCGTGGCGGGCCGCGGCGTCGGGCCTCATCGACGCGATCGTGGGCATGTGGCTGGCGCCCGTCACGCCGTACGAGTGAAAGGTCTGCAGATGAAAGTGACTGTCGACCAAGACGTCTGCGCGTCGTCGGGGAACTGCGTGCTCAATGCGCCCGAGGTGTTCGACCAGCGCGACGACGACGGCGTCGTGGTTCTGCTCGACCCCAGTCCATCGCCCGATCAGGCCGAGGGCGCACGGCGGGCGGCCGCGGCTTGCCCCGCGCTGGCCATCCACATCGAGGAATGACATGTCGGAAGCGCTGACAAACACGTCCGCGGCCCAGGCGGCCTCCGAGATCCCCGATTATCCGATGCCGAGGCGAGCGGGCTGTCCGTTCGCCCCGCCGCCGGGCGTCATGGCGCTGGCCGAGGCGCGGCCGCTGTCCCGAGTTCGGATCTGGGACGGCAGCACACCGTGGCTCATCACCGGGTACGACCAGGTGCGCGAACTGTTTTCGGATGCGCGGGTCAGCGTTGACGACCGGCTACCCGGTTTTCCGCACTGGAACGCGGGCATGTTGTCCACGGTGCACAAGCGGCCCCGTTCGGTCTTCACCGCCGACGGGGAAGAGCACACCCGGTTCCGGCGCATGCTGTCGAAACCGTTCACGTTCAAGCGCGTTGAGGGTCTGCGCCCGACCATCCAGCGGATCACCGACGACCACATCGACGCAATGCTGGCCGGACCGCGGCCCGCCGATGTGGTCACCGCGTTGGCGTTGCCCGTCCCGTCGTTGGTGATCAGCCAGCTCCTCGGGGTTCCCTATGAGGACGCCGACATGTTCCAGCACCACGCGAACGTCGGCCTTGCGCGGTACGCGACGGGTGAAGACACCGCCAAGGGCGCCATGAGCCTGAACAGGTATCTGGCCAAGCTGGTCGAGGCCAAGATGGACGATCCGGCTGAGGATGCGGTGTCCGACCTCGCCGAGCGGGTGAAGGCCGGCGAGCTGAGCGTGAAAGAGGCGGCGCAGCTGGGCACCGGGTTGTTGATCGCCGGGCACGAGACCACCTCTAACATGATCGGCCTCGGGGTGCTCGCACTGCTGGTGAATCCGGACCAGCTGGCGGTGCTGCGCGACGCCGAGGATCCCAAGGTCATCGCCAGCGCGGTCGAGGAATTGTTGCGCTACCTCAGCATCATTCAGAACGGTCAGCGACGCGTCGCGCTCGAAGACATCCACATCGCCGGGGAGACGATCCGGGCCGGCGAAGGAATCATCATCGACCTGGCCCCGGCCAACTGGGATCCGCACGCCTTCCCCGAGCCCGACCGGTTGTACCTGCACCGCTCCGGGGCCGACCGCAACGTCGCGTTCGGGTACGGCCGACATCAATGCGTGGGACAGCAACTCGCCCGCGCCGAGCTGCAAATCGTGTACCGCACCCTGTTCCGCCGCATCCCGACGCTCGAACTCGCCATCCCGGTCGACGACGTGCCCCTCAAAGACGACCGGCTCGCCTACGGCGTCTACGAACTACCGGTGACCTGGTAGCCCCCGGGTCGCTACGCTCACAACGCCGATCCGAATGGAGGGTCAATGATGACGACTCAAACAAGCACCGTTTCGCTTTACCCGCCCGGTGGCTTCGGAGCGCCGAAGGATCGCCGCGGTCACGCCTCGGGAGCGGACGTCGGCCTGCCAGCGGGAACCGTGGTGTTCTCCGCGGACAACCACATTTCGCTGGCGGATGACATTTTCTACCAACGCTTTCCGGATGATCTCAAGGACAAGGCGCCGCGGATCTGGTACGAGGACGGCGCGTATCAGCTAGGCCGCAAGGGCCAGTCGTTCCTGCCGGGAGACTTCAGCGCCGTGCTGATGCAGTACGACGACCTTCCGGGTGCGGCGAGCACCAACATCGAGGCCCGCATTCAGGAACTGCACGACGACGGCGTCGACAAAGAACTGGCGTTCCCCAACGCGATCCTGGCGCTTTTTCACTACCCGGACAAGAAGCTGCGCGAGCTGGCCTTCCGCATCTACAACGAGTACATCGCCGAGCTCCAGGAGCGTTCGGGCGGCCACTTCTACGGCGCCGGCCTGATCAACTGGTGGGACGCCCAGGGGACTCGTCGGACACTGGACGAACTGAAGTCATTGGGGCTCAAGACTTTTCTGATGCCACTGAACCCGGGCAAGGACGACGATGGCAACCCGATCGACTACTCCAGCACTTCGATGCGCTCGGTGTGGGACGAGATCGAGGCAGCGGGTCTTCCCGTCACCCACCACATCGGGGAGACCCCGCCGAAAAGCCCGACGGAGTTCAACAGTGTCGTGGTCGGGATGATGATCAACATCGACGGCTTTCGGGAGACGTTCGCCAAGTACATCTTTGGCGGAATCCTCGACGATCATCCCGGCCTGCGGATCGGCTGGTTCGAGGGCGGCATCGCCTGGGTGCCGTGGGCGCTGCAGGACGCCGAGCACCTCGTCGCGTCCTACCAGCACATGTTCAACCGCCCGTTGCAGCATGACGTGCGGTACTACTGGGACAATCACATGAGCGCGTCGTTCATGGTCGACCCGCTCGGTCTGCAGCTGATCGACAAGATCGGCGTGGACAAGGTGATGTGGTCCAGCGACTACCCCCACAACGAAAGCACCTACGGGTATTCCGAGAAGTCGCTGGCCGCCGTCGTCGACGCGGTCGGTCCCGCCGACGCGGCGAAGATCGTCAGCGGCAACATCACCACATTTCTGGGCCTGTAGGGGACCTGATGACGACGTTCGCGCAAGCGGGCGCGGGCACCAGCAGCCTGGTGATCCCCGAGACGCCCGACCTGGGCCGCATGCGCCGCGAGACCGGAACCCGGCTGCGCTCGGCGATGGCCGAGCGCGGTGTCGACGCGCTGATCCTGCTGGGCAACAGCGCGGTGGTGTATGCGACCGGCACCAGTTGGCCGCTCGGTGACGCCGGTTTGTCCTATGTGGAGCGGCCGGTCGCCGTGGTGCTCGCCGGGGACGAGTCGCCGCATTTGTTCCTGCCGTTCCGCGAGGGCGCCGCGCTGGAATCGGACCTGCCCGCCGATCATGTGCACGGGCCGGTCTATCTCGAACTCGATGAGGGCGTGGAAGAATTCGCGCGCCTGCTGGCCGACCTGATCCCCGCCCGAGCGGTGGTCGCGGTCGACGAGTGCACGGGCGCCATGTCGCGCGCCGCCAAGTCATTGTTTCCCGGCGGTGCGCCCGTTGACGCCGCGGCTGTCGTTAGCGCCGCGAAGGCGGTGAAGACGCCGGACGAATTGTCGTGCATGCGCACCGCCATCCGGATCACCGACGAGGCGATGGTCGAGGTGCACAAGCGGTTGGCCCCGGGGATCCGGCAGATCGAGCTGTCGGCGAGCTTCTTGCGGCGGGCCTTCGAGCTGGGCGCTACCGCCAGCATGCTGGAACCGATCTGGCAGGTGATGCCGCCCAGCAAGGCCGACGGGGTGTGGACCACGCATGGCGACTTGGCGTTGCCGCTGCTGACCACGGAGCGGGAGCTGGCCGAGGGCGACGTGCTGTGGACCGACGTCAGCATCACCTACCACGGTTACTGTTCGGACTTCGGCCGCACCTGGATCGTCGGAAAGGATCCGACGCCACGCCAGCGGGCGCAGTTCGACCGGTGGTTCGAGATCATGACCGCTATCCTCGGCGTCGCCAAAGCGGGCGCCACGGCGGCGGATCTGGGGCGCGCCGCTATCGAGGCCAACGGCGGAAGCAGGCCGTGGCTGCCGCACTTCTATCTGGGCCACGGGATCGGCGTGAATGCCGCCGAAATGCCCATGATCGGAACCGATCTCGGCGCCGAATTCGACGCGAACTTCGTCCTGCAGGCCGGCATGGTGCTGGTCTTGGAGCCCGTGGTGTGGGAGGACGGCACCGGCGGTTACCGCAGCGAAGAGGTGTTGGTGATCACCGAGGAGGGCTGGATCCGATTGACCGACTACCCCTATGACCCCTATGGGAACTGAAGTCCTGCCTGACGACCGCGCGCTGCGCTCGGGTCGCCGCCAGCGGGTGCTGGACCAGATGGCGGCGCACGACCTCGACGTCCTGGTCCTCGGCCGCCAAGCCAACGTCCGCTATGTCACCGGCGCACCGCAGTTGTGGGTCGCCGGCACCCGGCCGTTCGGCCCGACGTGTGTGCTGGTGCGCGCGACCGGCGCGATCCACCTGCTCAGCACCTGGGACGAGGGGGTTCCCGACGACATCCCGCACGAGAACCTGTACGGCATCTCGTGGAACCCGATGAACACCGTGTCGGCGCTGCAACGCATCGACGGGGCGGCTGCCGCCCGGCGCGTCGGGACCGATGCGATATCACCGGTATTCGCGCAGCTGCTGCCGACGGCGTTTCCCAACGCGGAACTCGTCGACGGTGAGCTGGCCATGCGCGCCGCCCGGCGCATCAAGACGGCCGAGGAACTGGTTTCGTTGCGGGAGGCGATCGCGGTCGCCGAGTTGGGCTTGGCCGCCGCCGTGTCCGAACTGCGTCCCGGAGTGACCGAACAGGCGCTGGCCGGTGTGTTGCTCGAGGCCGTCGCGGCCGGCGGGGTGAGCACCCCGTCGAACCAGGACGTCGCCTGGGTGACCTCACGCGATCATCCGTGGCGACGGGCGACTGGTGACGGCCACGTCAAAGACGGTGACTTGGTGGCGTTCTCGGTCGGTGTGCTGGCCGGCGGCTACGTCGGCGAGGTAGGACGCACCTGGCCGGCCGGCCAGGGACGCGGTGCCGCCGCGCTGTATCAACGCTGGGACAGGCTGTGGGACAGACTGTTTGCCGCATGCCAACCCGGGGCCGGAGCAAGCGAATTGCTCGGCGCCTACCAGGCCGCGGGGGAAGCGGCGCCGCCGATGCCGGTGACCCGCGGGCTGGGCATGGGCTTTGACCCGCCGGTGGTCACGCAACACCTGCCGGCGACCGCGGCCGGGGAACGGCTGGAGCCGGGCATGGTGCTCGCCGTGACGGGCTACGTCTGGGAGCAGGGGACCGGCGCCGTCTTCGGGCGGGAAGCGGTATTGATCTCCGCCGACGGACCCGAGGTGCTGACGTCCAGCCCGTCGTGGCACGAATAGCCATGTCCGCCAGGTTCAAACCGCCGGCCGAGGAGATCATCAGGTACCCCGATCGAGAGCGGAAGCGGTAGTGGCGGAACCCACCGTCGAACCACCGTTGACCGGCTATACCGTGGTCGACCTATCCACGGGAATAGCGGGGGCCTACTGCACCAAGTTGCTCACCGACGGCGGAGCCGACGTCGTCAAAGTCGAGGCCCCGGAGGGCGATCCGCTGCGGTCATGGTCCGCGTCCGGCGCCGACCTACCGCCCGGTGTCGACGGGGCGTTGTTCGACTTTCTGGCCGGATCAAAGCACAGCGTCGTCGCGCATCCGGGTATCGAGGACGACGTCAATCTGGTAGACAGGCTGCTCTCGGCCGCCGATGCGGTGGTATGGTCCGGCGGCTCGAAAATTGCTGACCACGACTGCTTTTCGCCCGCGTCGATTCACCGCCGCCATCCGCACCTCACCGTCGTGTCGATCACGCCCTTCGGGCTAGCCGGCCCCTGGCACGATCGTGCGGCCACCGAATTCACGCTGCAGGCATGGTCGGGCGGCATCGTCGGCCTGGGGCGCGGCGAGGCGGACCGCGCACCGGTGTTCGTGGGCGGACAAGTCGGCGAGTATCTGTCCGGTGTCTATGCGAGCGCGGCGATGCTGGCATCGCGATACGGCCGAACCGGTGGCGGCGCGGGTGAAATCCTGGACCTGTCGATGCTGGAGGTCCAAATACTCTCGCTGACTTACTATCCCGTCACCTATTTCGAGATGCTAGGGCGGCCGTGGCGGGACGCGCGGCGCCTTACGGTCCCGGGCGTCACGCGCGCCAAGGACGGGCTGGTGGACGTCGGCTGCGGGACCGCGCAACAGTGGTTCGACTTGTGCGCGATGATCGGCCGTCCGGAATGGATCGACGAGGACGCGGATCTGACGATCACCGAGCGGGCCAACCTCAAGGCCGACGAGATCTACGCGTGGTTCGAAGACCACACGGTCGACGAGATCCGAGAACTCACGACGGCGTTTCGGATACCGAACGCTCCGGTCGCCAACGGCGCCAACATCGAAACTCTCGATCATTTCCGCGAACGCGGTTCGTTTGTGCGCAATCCCGGCGACCGGTTCACGCAGCCGGGTCACCCCTACCGAATGCGGCCCCCGCCGCTGCGCCCACCGCGGCCGGCGCCGCGGCTGGGGGAGCACACGGCGCGGTACCGGACCGCGGACCTACCCCTTCGTCCCCGACCGAGCCGGCCCGCGAACCCGCTGCCCCTCAACGGGCTTCGGGTGGTCGACATGACGACGTTTTGGGCCGGTCCGTGCTGCACCCATTTCCTGGCGATGCTGGGCGCCGAGGTGATCCACGTGGAGTCCGCCCGCCACCCCGACGGGAGCCGGCTCATCGCCGGCGTGCCCGTCACCGAAACCCAGTGGTGGGAGAAGTCACCGATTTTCGCGGCGCTCAACACGAACAAGAAAGACCTGACCCTGGACCTGCAGAGCCCGCGCGGCCGGGAGCTGTTGCGTCGGCTCATCGCGACCTGCGACGTGGTCGTGGAAAACTTCACGCCCCGCGTCCTCGACCAGATGGGGTTGGATTTCGCTGCGCTGCAGGCCATCAAGCCTGACGCCGTGCTGGTACGGATGCCGGGGTTCGGCCTGGACGGGCCATGGCGCGACAACCCGGCATTCGCGTATGTCATCGAGGCGGCGTCCGGAGTGACCTGGCTGACCGGATACGCCGACCGCACGCCGTACGACCCCTATTCGGTCGGTGACCCCAATGCGGGCATGCACGCCGCGAATGCGCTGTTGCTGGCGCTCGCGCACCGCCGGCGCACCGGCGAAGGCGTGTTCGTCGAAGCGTCGATGGTCGACGCCGCGCTCAGCATCGCCGCCGAGCAGCTCATCGAATACTCCGCGTACGGAGCGCTGTTGGAACGCGAGGGCAACCGGGGGCCGAAGGCGGCGCCGCAAAACCTCTACCGGAGCGCCGACATCGACGAGTTCGGCCTGCCCGACACCTGGGTGGCGATCGCCGTGACCACCGATGAGCAGTGGAAGAGCCTGTGCGCGGCGATCGGGTCACCCACGTGGGCAACGGATCCCAAGCTGGCCACCGCAAGCGGGCGGAAGGCGCGCCACGACCTCATCGACGCGCGGTTGTCCGCGTGGTGTGCAAGCCGCGGCGCTGACGAGATCGTCGCCGCGCTCTGGGACACCGGCGTTCCGGTGGCCAAGGTCATGCAACCGCACCGCCAGACCGAACTGGAACAGCTGACGTTTCGCGGGTTCTTCGAGGAAGTCGACCACCCGGTCAATGGCCCCGCTAGGCTCAGCACCGTGCCGATGAGGTCGTCCGCCGGGCCGGCGAAGTTCCACACCCAGCACGCGCCGCTGCTGGGGCAGCACAACCACGAGTTGCTGGCCGAACTCGGCTTGAGCGACGCGGAGATCGCCGAGCTGGAAGCCGACGGGGTTATCGGCCACGCGCCGGCGATGTGACCGCTGATGGCGATCGATCCCTCGGACATCATGCTCACCGGCCGCGTGGCGGTGGTCAGCGGTGGCGGGGCGGGCATCGGTCGCGGCATCGCGGCCGGACTCACCGCCTTCGGTGCCTCGGTCGCGATCTGGGAACGAGACCCGCAGACCTGCGCCTCCGCGACCGAATCCATTGGGGCCCTGGGCATCGTGGCGGATGTGCGAGACAGCGGCCAGGTGGACGATGCGCTGCAGCGAACCAACGCCGAGCTCGGCATTCCTTCGATCCTGGTCAACAACGCCGGAGGGGTCTTCGCGTCACCGCTGTTGGAAACCAGTGAGAACGGTTGGGATGCGCTGTACCGGGCGAACCTGCGCCACGTGTTGCTGTGCACCCAACGCGTCGCGAGGCAGCTGGTGTCAGCGGGCCAGGGCGGCAGCATCATCTCGGTGACGTCGATCGAGGGGGTGCGCGCCGCGCCGGGCTATGCGGCGTACGCGGCGGCCAAGGCGGGCGTCATCAACTACACCCAGACCGCGGCGCTCGAACTGGCGCCGCACGGCATCCGGGTCAACGCGATCGCCCCCGACATCACGCTCACCGAAGGGCTGGCGCGGCTCGGGGGCGAGGCGGCGCTGGCCGGAATCGGCCACGTCGTGCCGCTGGGCCGTCCCGGCCATGTCGACGAGATCGCCGGTGTGGCAGTGTTTTTGGCGTCGGACATGTCGGCGTACCTGACCGGGCAGACCCTGCACGTCGATGGCGGCACCCACGCGGCGAGCGGTTGGTATCACGACCCGTCGACGGGGGATTACCGGCTCGGTCCGTCCGGTTAGTGGCTCCATCCTTCGGCGGCCTGCTCGGAGAAGGTGCGGTCGATGCGCTCGAACCTGCGGCGGATCGAGGCCCGGGCGGCCTCGTGCGGCAGCACGTACAGGCGGTTGGCCAGGATCGCGTCCGCCGTCAACCGGGCGACGTCGTGGACGGTCACGCTCTCGTCCTGCGTCGGCAGCGTCCCATCCGCCGCCTCCGGCGACGACGACAGCCCGTAATCCGCGCCTCGGATGCGTTCCGAGTTGGAGACCAGCTTTGTTTCCACCACCATCGGGCACAGCACCGAAACTCCGATGCCGTTGTCCTTGACCTCGCGGGCGAGCGTCTCGGCCAGGCCGACCACGCCGTATTTGGCGACGCCGTACGCCCCGAGGCCGGCGTTGGGAACGAGGCCGGCGAAGGACGCGGTGAACGCGAGGTGGCCGCCCGTGCCCTGTTCGAGCAACCTCGGCAGGAAGGCCTCGACGGCGTGGATGTTGCCCCATAGGTCGATGTCGATGACCCAGCGCCAGTCGTCGTGGGTCATTTGCGCGATCGGGCCCGCGACCACGATGCCGGCGTTGCTGAAGACGACGTCGACGCGGCCGAGCAGGCGGAAGGATTCTTTCGCGAGGTGAACCATTTCGTGGAGATGCCGGACGTCGCAGACGACGCCGTGCGCGTCGAATCCCTGGGCGTGCAGGTGGTTTACCGCCTGCTCCAGGCCGGGCCGATCGACGTCGGAGAGCACCACGCGGGCGCCCCGGCGGGCGAATTCGGTGGCGGTGGCCAGACCGATACCGCTCGCCCCGCCGGTGACCACCGTTCCGCGACCCTCAAACCCGTCCATGGGACGGAACTCTATTTCAAGCAGCTACCCGCATCGATGGGCAGGGTCACGCCGGTGATGTAGCGGGATTCGTCGGAGGCGAAGAACAGCACCGCATTGCTGACGTCGATCGGCTCCACCCACGGAATCGGCATGGTGTGGAACAGCTGGCAGATCGGCGCCATGTCGTCGGGACCGGGGTTCTCCAGGTCCGGGCGGAACATCTTGAACGTGCCCTCGTTGTGCAGCATCGGCGTCTTGACGTGCGTCGGGTGCACCGAGTTGACCCGAATCATGTGCTGCCCCAACTCGACGCCGAAGGCGCGCATCAACCCGACGACACCGTGCTTGGCTGCGACGTAGTGGCCGGTGTGGGGGTAGGCCTTCAGCCCGCCGACCGAGCTCGTCAGGACGATCGAACCGCCCCTGCCGCCCGACAGGAGATGCGGCACACCGGCTTTCACGGTTTTCCACACCCCCGCCAGGTTGATGTCGATCATCTCGGTCCAGTCTTCTTCGCTGGTCTTGTCCAAAGTGTCGCCGCCATTGCCGATCCCGGCGTTCGCCACGATGATGTCCAGCCGGCCGAGTTGTTCGACACCGCTGTCCACCGCGGCCTTCAGCGCGTCGTAGTCGCGCACGTCGACTTCGGCGGTGAAGATCCTGCGGTCGTGCCCCTTGACCAGGTCGGCCGTCTCGGCGAGGTCCTCGGGCGTCGAGGCGGGGATGGCGGTGTCCGTGACGCCCTCGCGGATGGGCTTGCAGATGTCGATGGCGATGATGTCGGCACCCTCTTGCGCCAACCGCACCGCGTGGCTGCGGCCCTGACCGCGCGCCGCCCCGGTGACGAAAGCGACTTTGCCCTCAACACGTCCGGCCATGGCTTCCTCAACTCCTGACTAGTGATCACGCGCCCCAGCTCAGAACAGCCGGGACCGCGTCCCCGGGACCGCGGGTCTCGCCGCCTTTTGCACTCTGTCACCACCCCGTCAGGGGTGTCAACGACGAATCCGTTTTGGCTATTCGTGATTCTATATATTAGAGAATCTGATTCTCAGCAGCAAACGGCGTGCGGTATTTGATCAGCTCTGGGTGAGGCCTGCGCAGCTAGCCGACGAAGCCGCGCGAGCAGAAATCCCACACCTCATCGCTGGTGATGGGGTGGATGGTCGCGTCGTCTGAGCCGCCGCTGGATTGCGCGATGAACATGACCGTCTGCATGGTCATCGCGGCCATACGCTTCGCATTCACGCCCGCACGCAGCTCGCCGGCGTCGTAGGCCGCCTCCATGAGCTCCGTTAGCAAGGCCAACAAGGGCGCGTGCGCCACCTTGACCTCGGCGGGATGCGTAACTAGCAACCGCGGAGCGAAATCGGTGAACAGCGGCCGCTTCGCGGTCGGATCCGGACAGGATGCCTCGTAGAGGAGTTGGACCGCGACCTTGAGGCGCTCCAGGGGATCGGCTTGGCTCTCGGTGGCGGCGCGAATCTGATCGGCGGACCGGCTCAGGGCGTCTTCGAACAGCGCCAGCAGCAGCTCGTGCTTGCCGTCGAACTGCAGGTAGAAGCTGCGCAACGACTGACGGGACCGGTCCACGACCTCCTGCACGGTAAAGTCCGTGGAGCCCTTCTCGATGATGATCGCCTGGGCGGCGTCCAGAAAGCGCTGAACGCGCTGCGCGGCACGCAGTTTCGCCGTCTTGATCGACCGCTCGACGGCCCGCTGCTTCCAGGCCGGCTCCTCGCTCGGACTGGTCAACGCCGGCTCAGCTGATTGCCGCGAGGGGAGAACATGATTGGACTCTACCGGAGAACGCCGTGACATCGCTGCGCTCGACCCCCTCACGGATCATGTGTCGGAGATTGTAACTTTCTCGCTGCGAGAATACTATTCTCTTAGACGTGTGTATGGAAGCGTAATCATAAGAGCGAACCGGGCGGTCGGCGGAAATCGTGATCTACCGACGCGGGGGAGTGCTCACGACCGTTGCGGGGAGTCACGTGCAGCTCACCTTTGACGCCGACGTGGAGGCTTTCCGCTGCGAATTCATCGCCTTCCTGGACGCCCATCTGCCCTCCGACGCCGAGGCGTTCGAACGGCCGCGCTCCAGCTCGCACGTCCCGGGATGGGCCCGACGCTGGCAGCGGCTGCTGTTCGACAGCGGGTGGCTGCTCCCCGGGAATCCGCCGGAGTTCGGCGGGCGCAACGCCACGCTGCTGCAGCAATACGTGTACCTCGAGGAGCTCGGGCGGCGGCGCATCTACCAGAGCTTCAATCCGCAGGGCGTGGGCATCATCGCGGCCTCGCTGTTGACCTTCGGGACGCCCGAACAAAAGCGCCGGTGGGCGGTGCCGATATTGCGGGCCGAGATGACCGCGTCGCTGGGGATGAGCGAGCCGGGGGCGGGATCGGATCTCGCGTCGCTGAAAACGCGCGCGGTGCTTGACGGTGACCACTTCGTCGTCAACGGGCAGAAGGTGTGGACTTCGGGTGCCCACGATGCCGACGTGTTGCTGACCTTCGTGCGCACCGATCCAAAGGCGCCGAAGCACAAGGGTATTAGCGTGCTGCTGATCCCGACCGATACGCCGGGGGTGGTGCGCCGCCCGTTCGCGTCGATCTGTGACAGCGATGAAGTCGACTTCAACGAGGTGTTTTTCACCGACGCGCGGGTGCCGGCCGAGAATTTGGTGGGCGAACTCAACGGCGGATGGCGGGTGGCCACCGGTTCCCTGGGACACGAGCGCGTGATGCTGTGGATGGGGTACGTCGACCTGCTGCATGAATTGAGTATCGATTTCGCGCCCTCGAGCTCGCTGGAGCGGGATCGCTACGCCACCCTGGTGATGGACGCCTACGCCCTGCGGCTACTGGGATCCGCGGCGTTGTCGCGTGCCGCGCGCGGGGAAGAGGACGTACCGGCCCAATCGGTACTCAAGCTGCTGGGCTCCGAGGCCCTGCAACGCGCGTCCGAGGACGCGCTGAATGCCGCGCAGACGGACGGGCTCGTGCACCGCGTGGTGACCGCCCCGTTCGCCGCCTTGAATCTCGACAGCCATTACCGCAGCTGGTTCGACCGATACGCACGCAGCTTCGCCGCGACCATCGCGGGCGGCACGTCGGAAATTCAGCGGAACATCATCGCCGAGCGGGTGCTTGGCTTACCCCGGAATTAGCGGGCGTCCAGCCAGGCGTAGTACCCGATCGCGACCAGCCCCGCGCCAATCGACACCGCGCCCAACACCATGCCCGCCAGTGCTGTTCGGGGATTGTTCGCTTCGCCCCGCTGCACCCGTCTGCGCGCGACATCCCCCGTTATCACCGCCGCGATACCGAAGGGCACCCCGAGCAGCATCCAGCACGTGAGGAGCGCGACCACGCCGACGAGCAGCGAGGCGACGCCCAGCTCGTTTCGAGGAGGTTCGGGCTGACTCATCGCGTCCCATCGTCTTGGTGGCCAGACGAAGTGTACGCGCAGGTGTCAGGTCGCAGTCGTCACCGAGATTCGGCACCCGCCGCCTCGCCCGCTTCACAGCGACAGCGCGGTGCGACTCCGTGACGGAACGGGAACCCTGGGGGTTACAGCTCCGCAAGCCGCGGCGCAAAGCCCCTGTCCACCAGAGCCTTTCCGGCCTCGCGGGTGAGGTCTCGCGTGTTGCCCAGCAGTCCGTCCAGCGTCAGCGACCGTTTGACATGGTGGTGCAGCGCGTGCTCGGCGGTGAAGCCGATCCCGCCGAGCACCTGCTGGCAGTGGCGGGCGGCGGTCAGCGCGGCCTGGCCGGCGGCCGCCTTGGCCAGCAGCGAGGCAAGGCCGTCGTGGTCGTCCGAATCCGCCGCGACGTGCAGCGTCGCTTCGGCGCCCTCGATCGCGACGAGCGTCTCGGCCAGCCGGTGCCGGATCGCCTGGAACGAGCTGATGCGCCGTCCGAATTGGACGCGGTCCAGGGCGTGCTGGCGCGCCAGCGCCAGCATGGCGCGGCCGGCGCCGACCATCCACCAGCCCAATGCCCGCCGCCCCGCGTCGACCGCGGCCCGCGGCAACAAATCCCCCTGTGGCACGCGGTGTATCGGCAGCGCCTCATCGATCGCCGAACCGACGCCCTCACCGCGTTCCCAGACCACCCAGCAGCCGCCGGCGAATGGTAGCGCCAGGGTGCCTCCCGGCGCCGCGCCGGCCTCGCGTAACACCACGTCGTTGAGGACCGGGGCGTGCGCGCCGGTCTCGCCGAGCAGCCGGAAGACCAAAGGTATTGCAACATCGGGTAGTTCGTCGAGCATGTCGTGCCAGCCCAGGTCGGATAACACCGCGTCGAGCTTGGCGCCGCTGGCGGCCGTCATCGCGGTGCGCAGGGATTGGGCCAGCATGTTCAGTGCCTCGGGGTCCACGGTTCACTCCTTCCCGAGGTCGAGTAGCCGGCGGGCGATGATGTTGCGCTGAATCTCGGCGGTTCCGCCGTAGATGGTCGCCGCCCGGGAGTAGAGGTATTCGGGGCGCCAGGGCGTGTCATCGAGCTCGAGCGTTCCGGGCAGCAGGTCACGGACGGTGTCGTAGAGCCGTTGCTCCGCGCCGGCCAGCAGCACCTTGTCGATGGACGTGTCCGGGCCCAAGCGCGCCCCGTCGCGCAGCCGATGCTGGGTGTCGCGGGATCGGCAGCGCAGCGTATGCAGCGCCAGATATGCTGCCCCCAGCGCGGATTCGCTCGGCTCTCCGGCATCCGACGCCTGCGCGATGAGTTCGTCGAAGCGGGAGTACAGGTAAGCGATTCGCTGCCAGAAGCAGGTGGACCGCTCATACGGGAGAAGGTCCATGGCGAGTCGCCAGCCGTCTCCCGGTTGGCCCAGCATCCGGCTCCCGGGTATCACCACGTCGTTGTAGTAGACCTCGCAGAATTCGTCCACGCCGTGCATCGTCCGTAGCGGCCGAATGGTGATGCCGGGGGTGTCGAGGTCGACGAAGAAGGCGGTGATCCCGTCGTGGCCCGGTGCGGTGCGGGTGAGCAGGACGCACCGGGAGGAAAATTGCGCGAAGCTGGTCCAGACCTTCTGCCCGTTGACGATCCAGTTGTCGCCTCGCTGCGTCGCGCGGGTGGTCAACGAGGCCAGGTCGCTGCCCGAACCGGGCTCGGAAAAGCCTTGACACCACTGCTCTTCCCCGCTCAGCAGCCGCGGCACCATTTCGGCGGCGAGCTCGGGCGGGGCGTAGTCGATCATCGTTGGCGCGAGGACCTCGAGCATGGAATACGGGCCGGGTTCGGCCAGGCGGCGACCAACCACCTCCTCGCCCACGATCGCGCGTAGCACCGCCGGACCGCCCAATCCACCGACCTCGGTGGGCCAGCCGTAACGCATCCAATCGGCGTCGTAGAGCGCGCGGCTGACCCGGGCGAACTGCCGCATGTGGCCCTGCAGCGAATGGTCGGGCCCGGGGGTCAAGTCATGGTCGTCGAGCCACGAGCGCAAGCCTGCCCGGAACTCCCCGACATTCACGGCGTCGGGCGGCCGACGGCGTGCGGGCGGCCGGAGTCGTGCACACCGCTGCGGCGAATGAACGTCATGGCGCGGGTTTTCAGCCGCCACCCGTCCGAGGTTCGGGAATAGGTGTCGCGGTAATAGCCGATCCGCATGTCGTGGGTGGCGTGGTCGATGAAGCACAACGGCTGGGTGCCGCTCGCGGAGTCGCCGTCGAGGGTCTCGATCAAGGCGGTTCCGGTGAGGAACAAGCCCTTTGGGGCCGCCGCGACCAACTCGGGGAACCTGTCCAGCTTGTAGGTCGAGCCGAAGGCGCTGTAGGTGCCGTCCGGGGTGAAGACGCCGATCAGCCCGTCGATGTCTTCCTGGGTGATGGTCACCGCGTAGCGGGCGAGCAACTGCTGGATCTCGACCAGGTCGTCAGTTCGAGTTGGGCCGTTTTCAGGCTGATCGAGCGTCGACATAGACCTTGCCGCCTTTCATGACAAAGCTAACGTTCTGGGTGACGGTGATGTCTTCCAAGGGATTTCCCGGCACCGCGATGACGTCGGCGAGCAGACCCGCCGCGAGGCGGCCGCGATCGGTCGAGTTGATCAGCTCGGCTGCGGTCACCGTGGCCGCCCGCAGCACGGCCAACGGCGGTAGCCCCCAGTTGACAAGGGTGACAAGCTCGTCGGCGTTGCGGCCGTGCGGGATCGCGGGCGCATCGGTGCCCACCGCGATCTTCACGCCCGCCTGATACGCGGCCACGATCGAGGTGCGCGCCTTCGGGAACATCTCGGCCGCCTTGGCCTGCAGCTCGGGCGGGGCGTGCGAGACGTCCATGGCGTCCCCGTCGGCCAAGCGCCGGGTGCTCACCAAGAAGGTGCCGTGCTCTACGAGGGCGGCGATCGCTTCGTCGTCGATCAAAAACCCGTGCTCGATGCAGTCGATGCCGGCGTCGATGGCGTGCTTGACCGCCTCGGCGCCGTGTGTGTGCGCGGCGACGCGCAGGCCACGCCGGTGCGCCTCGTCGACGATCGCGCACAGTTCCTCATCGGAATAGTGTTGCGCGCCAGGCGGACCGGTCAGCGACATCACCCCGCCCGAGCAACAGACCTTGATCAGCTCGGCGCCGTGCTTGATCTGGTAGCGCACGGCCTTGCGGATCTCGTCGATGCCGTTGGCGATGCCCTCTTCGACGGTCAGCTCCAGCGCATGGGGTGCGAACGCCGCGAACATGGTCGGGTCCAGGTGGCCCCCGGTGGGGGTGATGGCATGTCCGGCCGGCACCACGCGCGGCCCGTCGATCCAGCCCGCGTCGATGGCCTTGCCCAGCGCGACGTCCAACAGGTAGCCGCCGGTCTTGACGAACAGGCCGAGGTTGCGCACGGTGGTGAATCCGGCGCGCAGCGTACGCCGCGCGTTGCCGACCGCCCGCAGTACCCGCGTCGGCGGGTCATCCTGAACCTGGGACAGGCCGGGCTTTTCGCCGCGGCCGCCCATCAACAGGTTGACCTCCATGTCCATCAGGCCCGGCAGCAGGATGTGGTCGCCGAGGTCGATGAGCTCGCCCTCCGGCTCGCCGCCGACCCTCACGATCCGGTCGCCGTCGACCTGGACGACGCCGGGGGAGACGATCTCGCCGGCGTCGACGTCGAGCAGCCCGGCGGCCTTGAGCGTCAACACCGGTTAGATCACCGGCTCCCGGATGCACTCGACCCAGGCCGCGCCGCTGTCGGGCACCCTCGGCTGCTTCCACGCCTCGATCGGAAATGACACCATGACGAGCGACTGCATCATGTGCATGAGAGCCTTTGCATCCTCGGGGAGATCGTCGAGTGGGTACTTGTCACAGTAGGCGATCACGTCGTTGAGGCGGGGGAAGGCCACGTCGTAGAAGGCCTGCATCTCGGCCATCGTCGAGGACAGCCGCTTGGCGTAACGCTCGGGTTCGGTGGCCAGATCCCAGTCCAAAAAGGGCTCCAGGTCGGCGAATTCAGCGGGCAGCAGCGACGTGGCCATTGTTCTGATACTCCTTCACGTAGTCGCCGGTCGTCTTGTGCAGGTGACGGATCAGGACTTCCTGGTCGCACAGCAGGAATTCCTTGACGGCCCGGGTGCCGATCATGGTCTGGGTCGCTTCCAGTGTGTTGGCGTCCTGCAGCGCGTACTCCTTGAACGTCACGGCGGCCAACTCCTGGGCCAGCCGCTCCCGCGCGGTGCGCGGCGGGACGAAATACAGCGTGCATTCGAAGATGTGCTTGTCCACGGCGGTCGGCCAGTAGTGGTAGGTCAGGTACCAGCCCGGCTCCCAGATCAGCAGCATGAAGTTGGGGTAGAAGAGCCACGAGTCGATGCCCCATTGCGGCACCCGCTTCACGTTGACACCCGGTGGCAGCTCGAGGTTTTCGATGATGTCCGGCTTGTCCCAGGGCCCGAACAGGCCGCTGCGCAACACCTGGTCCATCGGTTTGACCATGGACATGTCCGGGGGCGGTGCCTGGCCGCCCCAGGTCGACTGCAGGTTGTGCGGGCCGGCCAACTCGTAGTGCAGCGCCTCGTAGCCGTACTTCTGGATCTTGGCGGCTTCCTCCTTGGTGTACTGCCCCTGGTGCAGGATCGGCGCGTGGTAGAACTCGACGAACGCGTCGATGAACAGCTTCCAGTTGCTGCCGACCTCGGCGCGGTAGGAGTAAGTCTCGGTCATCTCGCCGAAGGGATAGCCCTCGATGCTCTTGGCCAGTGGGCCGAGGTAGTCGATCAGCGGCGCCGCGTTGTCGTCAAAGTTGATGAAGATGAAGCCTTCCCATACCTCGCACCGCACGGGGGCCAGGCCGAAGTTGCCCTTGTCGAGGTCGAAGAACTCGTCTTCCTGTTGAACGAAGGTCAGGTCACCGTCGAGGCTGTAGCGCCAGGCGTGGTATTTGCAGGTGAACTGCCGACAGGTGCCCGAGGTCTCCTCGTTGGGGAAGTCGTTCCACACCAACTTGTTTCCGCGGTGCCGGCAGACGTTGTGGTACGCCTTGACGGTGCCGTCCTTGGTCTTGACGATGATCACCGACGTGCCCTTGCCGGCCGATGGCAGCTCTCGGGTGAAGTAGCTGCCGGCCCGCGGGAGCCGGTTGACCCGGCCGACGTTGAGCCAGGTCTTCCTGAAGACGGCGTCGCGCTCGGCTTCGAAGAACGCCGGATCGATGGAGTCGGTGTAATCGACAGGCGCCGTGCCGAGTTCGGGGTAGTTCTCTGTCCAGCTGCCTGCGGCTGGCTTGGGGAAGTGGGCCACTTTCTACCTCTCCTAGCGGTTTTGATCGGCGTGCTCGAGCTGTACGCCAAAAGTGTTGAAGGCCATGGCCAGCATGGCGTAGCAGCCGACGGTGAAGACGAAATCCATCCGCTGCTGGTCGTTGAGGCGCTCGCCGAGCGCGGCCCAGGTCTCGTCGGACAGTCGCGATTTGTCTTCGAGTTCGTCGACGGCGGTGATCACCGCGCGATCGAACTCGTCTAAGTGGGCGGCGCCCTCGCCGGCACCCCGCACGGCGGCGATCTGGTCGTCGGTGATTCCCTCGTCCTTGGCCATCCTGAGGTGGTGAGACCACTCGTAGGCGCATTCGCGACGATGGGCCACCCGCAGGATGGCCAGTTCGCGGACGCCCGCCGGCAGCGTGGACGAGGTCAAGAGGTGAACGTTGAACCGCAGAAATGCCTTCGCCAGCGCCGGGTGGTGGGCGAGGGTGCTGAGCGCGTTGTTGGCGGCCGGGTCACGCATCGCCGAGAGCGCCTGGTGGGTCGCTTCGTCCCACCGATCGACCGGCAGCGGCGGTAACCGCATCCGTGCTCTCCTCTCGCCGTCCTCCCGGCCACCTCTCGGACTAGGAGAATGATATTCTCATTTCCAACCAATAGACTTGCACGAATCGCGCGGCCGGTCAATGCCGACGGGCGGGGGCGCGCCCGGGCGGGGCGCGGTGCGCGCACGCCGCCGCCGGGACCGCCCCTGCCAGCGAAAACGGCGGCGTCCGCGCCGGGCTCGTTCGGGACGTCGCCCGCTGCCCCCGGCGCATCCTCGCCTCGGGCCGGGCCGGTTACGGGTTCGTCCCGTCCCCGGTCGGGCGGGCAAAGCCGGTCGTCGCGTCGGCTGAATGTTGATTCTCACCTAGCGAGAAGCTAGTTTTCATTTTAGGGATCTTGGCACGGGACAGCGATTCGCCGAGGCTGCGTGGGAGCGGAACCGGATAGGCGGACCCGACGAAAGGGCAACGGCCATGAACAAAGAAGACATGATTCTGATCAGCGTCGACGACCACACCGTCGAGCCGCCGGACATGTTCAAGAACCACTTGTCGAAGAAGTACCAGGACGACGCGCCGCGGCTGGTGCACAACGCCGACGGTTCGGACATGTGGAAGTTCCGCGACACGGTCATCCCCAACGTCGCGCTCAACGCGGTCGCCGGTCGGCCAAAGGAGGAGTACGGCATCGAGCCCACCGGGCTCGACGAGATCCGGCCGGGTTGTTACAACGTCGACGAGCGCGTCAAGGACATGAACGCCGGCGGCATCCTGGCCTCGATTTGTTTCCCGTCCTTCCCGGGTTTCGCCGGGCGGCTGTTCGCCACCGACGACAACGACTTCTCGATCGCGCTGGTCCAGGCCTACAACGACTGGCACATCGACGAGTGGTGCGGCGCCTACCCCGCGCGGTTCATCCCGATGGCGATCCCGGTGATCTGGGATGCCGAGGCGTGCGCCGCCGAGGTGCGCCGGGTGTCGAAGAAGGGCGTGCACGCGCTGACCTTCACCGAAAACCCCGCCGCGATGGGCTATCCCAGCTTCCACGACGAGTACTGGAACCCGCTGTGGAAAGCCCTGGTGGAGACCGACACCGTGATGAACGTGCACATCGGTTCCTCGGGTCGCCTGGCCATCACCGCGCCGGACGCGCCGATGGACGTGATGATCACGCTGCAGCCGATGAACATCGTGCAGGCCGCCGCGGACCTGTTGTGGTCGCGGCCGATCAAGGAGTACCCGGACCTGAAAATCGCGCTCTCCGAAGGAGGAACGGGCTGGATCCCCTATTTCCTCGAGCGCGCCGACCGCACCTATGAGATGCACTCCGCCTGGACGCACCAGAACTTCAACGGCAAGCTGCCCAGCGAGGTCTTCCGCGACCACTTCCTGACCTGCTTCATCAGCGACAAGGTCGGCGTGGCGCTGCGCAACATGATCGGCATCGACAACATCTGCTGGGAAGCCGACTACCCACACAGCGACTCGATGTGGCCGGGGGCGCCCGAAGAGCTGTGGGATGTGTTGTCCCTCAACAGCGTTCCCGACGATGAGATCAACAAGATGACGCACGAGAACGCGATGCGCTGGTACTCGTTCGACCCGTTCACGCACATTGCGCGCGAACAGGCGACGGTGGGTGCGCTGCGCAAAGCCGCCGAGGGGCACGACGTGTCCATCAAGGCGAAGGGCCACGACAAAGACTCCAGAGGCGGCTCGTCCTTCGCGGAGTTCGCGGCCAACGCGAAGGCCCTCAGCGGGAACAAGGACTGAGGCGCCAGGCGCGGTCCCCACGAGCAGACGCAAAATCGCGTTGTTTGGACCGTGATTATGCGACTTTGCGTCTGCTCGCGATGAATGAAGAGGAGATCCAGCAGTGCCCGGCGGTGGCATGAACTTTGAGCTGACCGACGACCAGGAATTGATCCGCCGGTCGGTCGCGGAGTTGGCGCGCAAGTTCGACGACCAGTACTGGATGGAAAAAGACCAGGCGCACGAATTCCCTTCCGAGTTCTATCAGGCCATCGCCGACGGCGGCTGGCTGGGCATGACGATTCCCACCGAGTACGGCGGGCACGGCCTCGGGATCACCGAAGCCACCATTTTGTTGGAAGAGGTCGCGAAATCCGGCGGGGCCATGAACGCCGCGAGCTCGATTCACCTGTCGATCTTCGGCATGCAACCCGTGGTGGTGCACGGCTCCGACGAGCTCAAGGCCCGCACGCTGCCGAAGGTCGCGACCGGCCAGGTGCACGTCTGCTTCGGGGTGACCGAACCGGGTGCCGGCCTTGACACGTCCCGCATCACCACCTTCGCCAAACGCGACGGCGATCGCTACATCGTCAACGGCCGCAAGGTGTGGATCTCCAAAGCCATGGAGTCGGACAAGATCCTGTTGCTCACCCGCACCCAAAGCTATGAGGAAGTGACCAAGAAGACCGACGGGATGACGCTGTTCATCACCGACCTCGACCGCAGCAGGGTCGACATCCGTCCCATCCGCAAGATGGGCCGCAACGCCGTCAGCTCCAACGAATTGTTCATCGACAATCTCGAGGTGCCGGTCGAGGATCGAATCGGCGAGGAGGGCAAGGGGTTTCAGTACATCCTGGATGGGCTGAACCCGGAGCGGATGCTGATCGCCGCCGAGGCCCTCGGCATCGGACGGGTGGCCCTGCACAAGGCGGTGAAATACGGCAACGAGCGTGAGGTCTTCGGCCGGCCCATCGGCATGAACCAGGGCCTGCAGTTCCCGCTCGCCGACTCGCTGGCACGCCTCGACGCCGCCGAGCTGATGCTGCGCAAGGCCACCTGGCTGTACGACAACGGCAAACCCTGTGGGCGCGAGGCGAATACCGCGAAATACCTGTGCGCCGATGCCGGCTTCACCGCCGCGGACCGGGCGCTGCAGACCCACGGCGGCATGGGTTATGCGGAGGAGTACCACATCACTCGCTACTTCCGCGAGGCCCGGCTGATGAAGATCGCGCCGGTCAGCCAGGAGATGATCCTGAACTTCCTGGGATCCAACGTGTTGAAACTGCCGAGGAGCTATTGACCGCGCCCGGTGAGCCCGTGCTGCTGTCTGAGGACCGTGACGGCGTACGCACGCTCACGCTCAACCGCCCGCGCCGCAAGAACGCGATCAACCCCGAACTGTGGATCGCGTTGCGCGACGCGCTGCAAGCCGCCGGTCACGACCGCGGCGTTCGGGCGCTCGTGCTCACCGGCTCCGGCGGCAGCTTCTGTTCCGGCGCCGACATCTCGGTCGCCGACGACATTCATCCGAATTACAAGCTGCAGCGCCTGACCGACGTGGCGCTGGCCCTGCACGAACTTGCGATACCGACCATCGCCAAGGTGGCCGGAGTGGCCGTCGGGGCGGGATGGAACCTCGCGCTGGGATGCGACTTCGTCGTCGCAACGCCGGAATCGACGTTCTGCCAGATTTTTTCCAAGCGTGGTCTGTCGATCGACCTCGGCGGATCGTGGCTGCTGCCCAAACTCGTTGGCCTGCAACAGGCCAAGCGGCTCGCATTGCTCGCCGAGACGATCGACGCCCAGCAGGCGCACGCGTTGAACCTGGTGACCTGGTTGACGCCGGCGGCGGAGATCGACGCCTTCGTCGACGATCTCGCCGACCGGTTGGCGGCCGGCCCGCCGATCGCCCTCGCCCACACCAAGGCCCTGTTGAACGAGGGCGCCGACAGCACCTTGCGCGACGCGCTGGCCAACGAGGCCCGCGCTCAGGTGGGCAATTTCGCGACGGCCGACGCGGCCGCCGCGTATGCCGCCTTCGCCGAGCGGAGGGAGCCGTCGTTTACTGGTCGGTGGGCGCTATCGAAATCCAAGGAAGCGGAGTAGCGACATGCGGGAAACAGTCATCGTCGAAGCCGTGCGCACGGCGGTGGGCAAGCGCAACGGCGGCCTGGCCGGGATGCACGCCGCGGACCTGTCCGCCGTCGTCCTCAACGAACTGCTGGAACGCACGGGCGTCGGCCCGGAGATGGTCGACGACGTGATCTGGGGCTGTGTGTCCCAGGTCGGCGACCAGTCCAGCAACATCGGCCGCTACGCGGTCCTGGCCGCCGGCTGGCCGGAGTCCATCCCCGGGACCACCGTGAACCGCGCGTGCGGCTCCAGCCAGCAGGCGCTCGACTTCGCAGTGCACGCGGTCATGTCCGGCCAACAGGACGTCGTGGTCGCCGGCGGCGTCGAGGTCATGAGCCGCGTCCCGCTCGGTTCGGCCCGGGCGACCGGCATGCCGTACGGCCCGAAGGTCCTCGCTCGCTACGACGACTTCTCCTTCAACCAGGGCCTGTCGGCGGAAATGATCGCCAAGAAGTGGGGTCTCTCCCGCACCCGGCTCGATGAGTACTCCGCCCAATCTCACGAACGGGCCGCGGCCGCCCAGGATTCCGGCGCGTTCACCGGCCAGATCGTGCCGGTGTTCACCGAAGGCGACACTGTCGTCGCGGCCGACGAGGGCGTGCGGCGGGGGACCACAGTCGAGAAACTCAGCGGCCTCAAGCCGGCCTTCACCGAAGACGGCGTCATCCACGCGGGCAACTCCTCGCAGATCTCCGACGGCGCCGCCGCGCTGCTGGTGACGACCGCGGAGATGGCGGTCGAGCTGGGGCTCGCCCCGCTGGTGCGCTACCTCGCCGGCGCGGTGACCGGGGCCGATCCGGTGCTGATGCTCACCGGGCCCATCCCGGCGACCGAGAAGGTGCTGAAGAAGGCTGGAGTCGGCCTGTCCGAGGTGGGCGCGTTCGAAGTGAACGAGGCCTTCGCGCCGGTTCCGCTGGCCTGGCTCGCCGAGACCGGGGCCGACCCCGAACGGGTCAACCCGCTCGGCGGCGCCATCGCCCTGGGGCACCCGTTGGGTGCATCCGGGGCCGTCTTGATGACACGGATGGCGCACCACATGCGCGCCAACGGAATTCGCTACGGACTGCAGACCATGTGCGAGGGCGGCGGCACCGCCAACGCCACCCTGGTAGAGCTGGTCCGCTAGCGCCGGGCGTCGCCGCGCGCCAAAAAGGACACCGCGCGTGACCCTTGTCACAGCGGGGAAACTAACCTACTGTTTGTTCACTAGGTTGGTTCGGCCCACCAATCGGTCAAAGGAGTCCGGTGCCCGACACACGGCGTTACGACACGTTGCTCGCCAAGGGCGAGGGCCGCAAGCAGCGGATCCTCGAGGTCGCGCAACGGCTGCTCACGCGCAATGGCTGGCGCAGCACCACCCTCGCCCAGATCGCCGGCGAGGCCGGGGTCACCCCCGCCGGCTTGCTGCATCACTTCGAGTCCAAAGAACAGCTGCTGCACGCGGTCCTTGACGCCCGCGACCTCGACGACGACCTGCACGCCGACCGGACCGGCGATCTCTTCGCCCAGATCGCCCAGGTCGCCGACCGGTTCAACCGGGCGCCCGAACTGGTCGGAACGTTCACGGTGCTGCTGGTCGAGAACATCCTCCCCGACGCTCCACTGCACGACCGGATGCTGGCCCGGCATCGCGCCGCGACCGACATCGTCGCCGACCTCATCCGCCGCGGGCAGGCCGATGGCCGGTACCGGGCGGACATAGACCCCGCCGTCAAGGCAGTAGAAATCCTCGCCTTCGTCCACGGAATGGAAACCACATGGTTGCTCGATCCATCGGTACCGCTAACCGAGGTGTTCAAGCAGTACGCCGAGACGCTGGCGCGGGACTTCGCCCCGTCGAAGAGCCGCGCCAGGACATGAGATACCGGCTCGACGTGGTCGCCGCCACCGCGGTCGACGTGGTGCGGTTCGCCGGCGGCTGGCTCTTCGACCGGGCGATGGCGGGGTGGGACGTGACCGTGCTGCTGGCGGACCTGGCCGGCCGCGCGGACGATCGACCGCTGCAGATCCTCGGCGCCCGGGTGATCGACCTCGAAGGCGCGTTGGCCTCGGTGCAATCCCGCCCCCGTCCCCAGGCCCTGGCGGCCGCGGCGGACCTGTTCGGCTGCGACTCGCGGGTGCGCCAAGGGGTGCTGCAGGCCCTCGACCATGGCGTCACCGAGGTCACGCTGTGGGGCGAGACGTGGCCGGCCGAACTCGACGACAGCGTCGGGCTGGTGCAGCACCGGCTAAGCATGGCCGCCCGCACGTTCAAGGCGCAGGCGCTGGCGGCCGCCGCGCTGCCGTGCGGCTCGATCGGCCACGTCGAGACCTTCCGCAGCGGCCTGCTCGCGTGGCCGTCGGTCGCCGCCGATCTGATCCCCGCCAGCTGACGCCGCATACCGTCGTCCCGCGCTTCGTTGCGTCCCCTTCGTTGACGACCACCTTGCCGTGTGGAAATGTAATACTCATCTGCGAGAGGCGCGTTCTCACTAGCCGAGATTCAAGGAGCAGGAGATGGCGAACGAATTCTCCGAGTGGGACTTCTTCCGCGGCAGCGAGCTGATCGAAGACCCGTACCCCTACTACGAGGCCCTGCGAGCGCGGTGCCCCGTCACCCGCGAGGGCCACCACGGCGTCACCATGATCACCGGCTGGGAGGAGGCGTGCGCGGTCCTCAACGACGCCGAGACCTGGTCCTCCTGCATCTCGGTGACCGGTCCATTCCCCGGCTTCCCGGTACCGCTGGAAGGGGACGACATCACCGAGCTGATCGAAAAACACCGCGACGAGCTGCCGTTCAGCGACCAGCTGCCCACCCTCGACCCGCCGATCCACACCAACCACCGTTCGCTGCTGATGCGGCTGATCACCCCGAAGCGCCTCAAGGAGAACGAGGACGCCATGTGGGTGCTCGCCGACGAAGTGCTCGACACATTCCTGGCGCCCGGTCACGGCGACTGGATCAAGGGCTTCGCCGGCCCGTTCACGCTGCTGGTCATCGCCGACCTGCTCGGCGTGCCCGAGGAGGATCGAGACAAGTTCGTCAAGGGCATTCGCGACCATTCCGGCGGCGGCGTCGGCGGCACCAAGGGCTCGCTGGCGCACAGCCCGCTGGAATTCCTCTACGGGCTCTTCTCCGACTACGTTCGGGACCGCCGGCGCGAGCCGCGCGACGATGTGCTGACCGGCCTGGCGACGGCCACCTACCCGGACGGCTCGACCCCCGACGTCGAAGACGTGGCCCGGGTGGCCAGCAACGTGTTTTCCGCGGGCCAGGAGACCACCGTGCGGCTGCTGGGCGCCGCCCTGCAGACTCTCGGGGAGCGGCCGGACATCCAGGCGCAATTACGCAAGGACCGCAGTCTGATCCCCAACTTCATCGAGGAGTCGTTGCGGCACGAGAGCCCGGTCAAGGGCGACTTCCGATTGAATCGGGTGCCCGTCAATGTCGGGGGTGTCGATCTGCCGGCGGGAACCACCGTGATGGTGGTGCAGGCGGCCGCCAACCGTGATCCCCGTCGGTTCGAAGACCCGAGCACCTTCGACCCGGCCCGCAAGAACGCCCGGCAGCACATCTCGTTTGGGCGCGGTATCCACAGCTGCCCGGGCGCCCCGTTGGCGCGCGCCGAAACCCGGGTGGCGATCGAACGCCTGCTCGACCGAACGTCGGATATCAGGATCGACGAGAAGGCCCACGGCCCGGCGAATGACCGTCGCTACCAATACGTTCCGACGTACATCCTGCGCGGCCTGACCGAGCTGCACCTGGAGTTCACGCCGGCATGAAAGTCACGGTCGACGACCAGCGCTGCCGCGGCCACGGCGTCTGCACGACGCTGTGCCCAGAGGTGTTCGGCCTGACCGACGACGGCTACGCCGAGGCGATAGAGTCCGATGTCCCAACGGAATTCGAAGCGGCCACCGAAGAGGCCATCGAGTGCTGTCCCGAGCAGGCGATCAGCAAAATCTAATCCAGTCAAGGAGATTCAGTGGCGAAGGGGTATGTCATCCTCACGGAGGCCATCAAGGACCCGGAGGGCATGAAAGCCTATGCGCGGGCCGCCGGTTCGGCGATGGCCGGGGCCACCATTCTGGCGGTGGATACCGCTCCCCGGGTGATCGAGGGCACCTGGCACGGCGAGCAGACCGTCGTGCTGGAATTCGAATCGGTGGACGCGGCCCGCGCGTGGTACGAGTCCGAGGGTTACCAGAAGGCGGCGAAACTGCGGCAGGCCGCAGCGGACTGCAACGCCGTCATCCTGTCCGGATTCTGATCGTTACTCGCCCACGATCGAAATGGCCTGCCGCGGGCACTGACGAACGGCCTCACGCACGTCCGCCTCGTTCTCCGGGGTGACTTCTTCCTGCAAGACGCTCAGCATGTCGTCGTCGCCGAGGAGAAAAATCTCCGGATTGATGCCCATGCAGACACCATTGCTCTCGCAGAGCCCCCAATCGACTTCGATTTTCTTTGTCACGGCAACCCCCTTACCGAAGTACCTTGACGGGCACGTTCTTCCAGCCCGCGACGTTCTGCATGGTTACCCGTTGGCAGCCAGCCCAGTCCACCTCGTAGCGCGGCATGAAGTCGAGGAGCCGCTCGAGCGCGATCCTGCTTTCCAGGCGGGCCAGTGCGGCGCCCAGGCAGCTGTGAATCCCGTACCCGAGCCCCAGGTGCTGCGCCTCGGTCTGGTCGCGCTCGATGTCGAAGGTGTCGGCGTCGGTGAAGGCATCCGGGTCGCGGTTGGCCGCGGCTCCGCAGAGGAACACCGGTTTGCCTGGAGGGATCACGCCGCCGCTGACGTGTGCCTCTTTTAGCGTGTAGCGCACGTTGTACTGCACCGGCCCCTCGTAGCGCAGTAGCTCTTCCACCGCCCCCGGGATCTTGCTGCGGTCGTCCTGCAGCTTCTGCCACTGGTCGGGGTGACGGGCGAAGATCACCGCCGCGTTGCCGAGCAGCTTGGTAACGGTCTCGGCCCCCGCCCCGCCCAAAAGCGTCGCGAAGCCGGTGATTTCGATGTCGTCAAGTTTGCGAGGCTGACCGTCTTCGCCGGGGATCTCGGCGGCGATCAGCCTACTGATCATGTCGTCCTGCGGCTCCGCGCGCCGCTCCTGGATCAGGCCGAAGTAGTACATCGCGGTGTCGATGTTGGCCTGCATGCCGGCCTCGCTGACTTCGATCTGTCCCGGTTCGTGGTGCAGGCTGGTGTCGATCCAGTGGCGAACCTGCTGGCGGTATTCCTCCGGCACCCCCGCCATCCGGGTGATGACCTCCACCGGGAACGGCCCGGAGAAGTCCTGCACAACGTCAAAGTTGTCCGGATCGCAAGCGCCGAGGTATTTGTCGATCACCTCGTTGACGGTCTCCACCTGCGATTGGATCGCCCGCGGGGTGAACGCCTTGTTGAGCAGACTGCGCATGTGGCGGTGCTCCGGCGGATCCATGAAGATGATCGACTTCTGTTCGGGCGGGATGCCCCGGCGCACCATCGCCAGGTCGCAGCCGCGTGCCGAGGAATAGGTCTCGAAGTCTTTGAATGCCGCCGCGACGTCCACGTGGCGGGTTAACGCGTAGAAGTCCTCTTTTTCGTCGTAGTACAACGGCGCGTCCTCGCGCATCCGTCGATAGATGTCGAACGGATTGTTGTAGTAGTCCTCGGAGTACGGATCGAAGACGACCTTCGGTTTTGTCACTGAATCCTCCTCAGCGGCGAGGGTGGGCTGAACCGTTACAGCCGAGTCGTTGACTGTAACGCTAACGGTAATACCTTCGTGACGAACCGGAAAGACCGAAACGCTGGCATCTCAAACCCCGTTCGGGGCGCCGATGGCGTTGATTGCGTCGTCCAGCGCGCCCAGCTCAGTGCCGATTTCCTGCGCGATGCCACGCGCCACGCTCACGTCCTTGTTCACGAATTCACCGGCAACCTCGATGAACGACGCGATGGAGCCGCCGGCCGCCGCGAGGCTCAGGACGCGGCTGGCTGCGCTGCCGTGCGACAGCGCGCGCAGCAGCGTCGATTCCGGCACGCCAAGCCGCTCGCTCAACCCCACCGCCTCCACGAGCAGCCCGATGTGGCCCGCGAACAACGCGTTGTTGACCAGCTTCACTTTCTGGCCGGAGCCTCGCGGGCCGACGTGGAGGACCGGATCGCCGTAGCAGTCCAGCACCGGCCGCACCCGCGTCACCGCGTCGTCCGCGCCACCCACGAACAGCGTGAGCCGGCCGGCCGCGACGTCGTGTGGGCCGCCGCTGACCGCCGCGTCGACGACGTCGACGCGTTCGGCGTGTGCGGCGAGCGCGTCGATGGTGTTCGGGCTGGCGGTGGTGTGCACCACCAGCGCCGACCCGGGCGGCATGGCGGACAGCAGTCCGCCGTCCAGGCATACCTCCCGCACCTGCTGTTCGGTGAACACGCAGAGCACCACGATGTCGGCCCGGCGACCCGTCTCGGCCGGGTCGGCCACCGCGTGCGCGCCGAGCCGCTCGAGCTCGCCGCGGTTTTCGGGTGTCCGTCCCAGGACGCGGACGTCGTGGCCGGCCGCCACCAGGCGGGCCACCATGGGGCGGCCCATCCGGCCCGCACCGACGAATCCGACCCTCACCGCGGATGCCCCATGAGGGTCAGCGCGGCGTCGGCCGCTTTCAGGACGGCGCCGCCGTTCGCGCCGGCTCGGTCTGCCAGGTCCACCACCAGGCGGACGTCCTTTTGCAGCAGCGTCCCGGCCACCCCGGCAAGCCGGTCCAGTCCGCCGATGCCGCCAAGGGCGTTGAGCGCGAAGCTGTTCCCGCTGCTGCGGGATATCACTTCCGTGAGACGGTCCGGGTCGACACCGAGTGCATCGGCCAGCGAGAGCGTGGTTGCCGCGGTGGCCAGGTGGGCGGTGAAGAGTAGGTTGTTGAGCAGTTTCGTGGTTTGACCGGAACCCAGCTCGCCGAGGTGGACGATCGGATCGGCATAGGTGGCGAAGACCGGGCGGCACCGCGCGACGGCGTCGGCGTCGCCGCCGGCCATCACCAGCAGACGCCCTTCGGACGCGGCAGGGGCGCCGCCGCTCACCGGCGCGTCGACGACCGAAATCCCCTTGGCTGCTGCCTTCTTCGCGAGTTCGCGGCAGGTGTTGGGGTGCACGGTGCTGTGGACGGCGATAACACCGCCCGGCTTCATCGCGGCCAGCACGCCATGGTCACCGGACGTGATCTCGTCGATGTCGGCGTCGCCCACGACGCAGAGGCAGACCAGATCGCTGGCGGCGGCGAGCTCGGCGGGTGACCCGGCGACCTTCGCGGTGGTGTCGGCGAACGCCTCGAGGGTCGCGGGACGGCGCGCCCACAGCGTCGTCTCGTAGCCGCCCTCGACGATCCGGCGCGCCATGGGGCCGCCCTGACTGCCCAGGCCGATGAAGCCGACTCTCATCCGGCCTCCAGGTCGCCTGCTGTGTCAGCGGGATTCGCCCGGCCCGCCAGGCAGTCGTCGGCGAACGCGAAAACCTGCGCGTGGTAGTCGGCGGCGGTGTGGCCGAGGCTCATGTTGTGCCCCGCTCCGGGCTGCCGATGGACGCTGAACCGCGGCGAGCCGGAGAACAGGCTCTCGATCTCGGTAGCCGCCGAAGCGTCGTTCTGCCAAACCTTTTCGTGCTCCGCGATGCTGAACTGGACCGGCACCCGCACGGCGGGGGCCAGCGCCGGAAAGTCCTGGCGAGCCCAGTTGGACACCATCTGGTCCTCGTAGGAGGGGGCGGTCGGGGAGACCGTCGCCCCGGTGAGAACCTCGGGCGGATAAAGGTTTTTCGGATGCCACAGCAACTCACGCAAACCGGCCGGACGGCGCTCGCGCGTCGCCGTTTTCAGTATTTCTCGCGCCGCCGGGTGGTAGCGCCGGCCCGTACCGGCCAGCTCGATGCCGAGCAGATCGGCGCCGCGCTCGTCGGCGCCCATCCGCATCACCAGTTCGCATCCGCCGGAATGGCCCATCAGGAACAACCCCGCACCGCGCGGTCGGTCCCCGAGGATGCGCTCGACCGCGCCGTAGGCGAGGTTGACGCGTTGCTCGGGCCGCGCCATCGCTTCCGGATACGGTGCGGAACTGCCGTAGCCCGGGCGGTCGAGCGCCACCACGGTGAATCCGACCGCCGCGCCGGTCCGCAGCAGGGACAACGATGGGTGGCCCGGGCAGTCGAAATACATTGCGGTGGTGCCGCCGCCGTGAATGGCCACGATCACGGCCTTCGGTTGGGCGGCCTCGGCGATCAACGCCGACATCGGCACGCCGTCGACGATCACCAGCCTGGGCCGCGGGGCACTCATGTGTCGGCCCGGAGCAGCAGCACGCCGCTGGGGGTGAGGCCGCCGCTGCTGACCACGCCGACGCGGGCGTCGGCGACCTGGCGGTCGCCGCCCTCGCCGCGCAGCTGGGTGACGGCCTCGTGGACGAGACCCATGCCGTGGGTCCGGCCGTGCGAGAGTTGCCCGCCGTGCGTGTTGAGCGGCAGTTGCCCGTCGCGGGCGATGTTCTTGCCGCCGTCGAGAAAGTCTTTGGCCTCGCCGATTCCGCAGAATCCGAGTGCTTCGATCCAGGACAGGCAGTTCATGGTGAAGCCGTCGTAGAGTTCGGCGACGTCGACATCGTCGGGGCGCAGCGAGGTTCGGGTCCACACGTGCGCGGCCTGCCCCAGCACCTGCGGCTCATGAGTCAAAGTGCTTTGGTCCCAGTCGATCCGCTCGACGATCTGGGTCCCGACCGCCTCGACCAGGACGGGCGGCTTGGCCAGGTCGCGGGCGGCGTCGACGGCCGAGACGATGACGGCGATCGCGCCGTCGCAGGGGACGTCGCAGTCGTAGAGGCCGAACGGCGTGGTGATGGGCCGCGCGTTCAGGTAGTCGTCCATCGTCATCGGCGACCGGTAGATGGCGGTCGGGTTGAGTTCGGCGTTCGCCCGCTGATTCAACGCGATCCAGCCCAGGGTCTCCTTGGTGGTGCCGTAACGGTGAAAGTGCCGCTGCGCGTTCATCGCCAAGGTGTGCGCCGCGGACGTCGCGCCGAATGGCATCTGCCAGCCCGACATCCGGCCCGCTGAACCATGGGTCGGGGTGATCTTGCCCTGCTTCATCAGCTCGCCGTGGGTGGCTTCCCACACCGTCCGGAAGCAGAGCACGTGACGGGCAAGGCCGCAGGCGACCGCCTGCATGGCGGCGATCAGCGATCCGCCCGGTCCGAACGTCTCCATGGCGCCGTTGTGCCATGTCGGCCGGATGCCGAGTGCGGCCTCCAGCGCGGTCACGCCGCCTTCGCCCATCCCCGCCACGGTGATTGCGCCGGGGTAGGTGGACAGGCCGTCGATATCGGCGAATGTCAGGCCGGCGTCGGCGACGGCCGCTTCGCACGCCTGCACGGTCAGCGCCAACGGCGGCTGCATCAGCCGGCGACCGATCGGTGACATGCCGATCCCGGTGAGTGCGACCTTGTCTTCGAACTTCTCCTCGGTCAGCATGGGCCGCACATGTTCGGCGAAGCGCTCCGGCGCTATCTCGTCGGCCGGCAACGGGCCGGCTTCGGCGTTCCGTACCGGCCGGAACAGCGGAAACCACACGTCCTCGACGTGCTCGAAGACGACCTCGACCTGTTGGCCGAGTTCGAGCCGATCGGGCTCGCACTCGATGATGTTGGTGGTCAACCGGATCCGCGGATCTTCGGCGATCGCCACCTGCGCGATCACGTAGGGCGCGGCCAGCCCGGGCAGGCTGAACCGTTCGTTGATGGTGAACCCGGCGAGCGTTGCCCTGCCGCAGACCGCCCGCACCCCGACATCTAGTGAGCGGCAATACCGGCACACCGGCGCGGGCGGATGGATCAGCGATTGGCAGGCCTGACATTCCTGCAGCCGCAGCTTGCCGTCGGCTCCTGAGGTCCAGAAGAACTCGTTGTCCTGCGTGATCTGGGGCAGCGGACGGTCCTGTGCTGCTGACACGTCACCTCCGGTGCGTCGCACGGCCAATCCGGTAGGGCCGTTATACGAATCGGAGAATCACGTTATCACTGCCATCGGGCACGATCTAGACCGTGGGCGCCAGCCTTTCGAGCTCGTCGAATCGTGCGAGCGCGGTGTCGAGGTCCGTCGCGTCGAATATTTCGATGCGGTTGATCAGGTCGCCTTCGACCGTGACAACGATGATCTCTCGCCACTCTCCGTCGAAGCCCTGTCGCGAGGTCCCACGCACTGCCTGTGTGACGACCGCTCCGACATTGCTCAGTCGATGCACAGCCTCGACGTAGCTGTAGATGTCCGGGGCCATTTCCCACGTGGCCTGTATGTAGGGGATCAGCTCGCCGGGCGCGAAGGCGATCGCGCGCCGATGGTCGATACTCACCCATTCTTGGGTTGTCCGGGGTAGTTCGCGCCGGTTTGTCGCGATATAGCCACCGAGGATGGCCGACCACGTGTGCGCGTGGGGCGCCGCTTCGCCGGCGAGATATCGGGCATCGAGTTCCGCCAGTGCGGCGTCGAGGTCATTGGTGTCGAACAGAATGCGTGCCAGGATCTGGTTTTCGGCATTGATTCCGAGGACACATAGTGTCTCAGACGCCGTTGACTCGGACCACTGGCCCCAGACGCTGTGACAACCGAGGAACAAGCGCTGCCCACGCACCGCGATCACGGTTAACGTTGCGTTGACGACGCCGACTGCGGCGATTGCCCTCTGGCTTGCGATCTCCGCATCTCGACCGTGCCGGGTGCCGGCGTTCACGGTGCGGCGACGATCATCTACGCAGATGTCGTTGGCGATCAATTCCGCAATATCATCCCAGTCGCGGGCAGCGAACGAGGCCACGAAGCGTCGCTCCACTTGGCTTGCCGCGTTTTCTAAACGCGGCGCCTGCGGCTGCAGCTCCTCGAAGCGAGCCAGCGCGGCGTCGAGGTCGGCCTCGTCGAACATTTCGCAGCGGCTGATTTTGTCGCCTTCGATCATCACGATCTGGATCAGCCGCCGCTCGACACCAAGGCCCTCTTTCGAGGTCCCCTTCAGGGTTTGGGTGACGATGGCGCCGAGTTCACTCAGCCGATGCACAGTCTCGGCGATGAAGGTGCACGAATCAGGCATTAGATCCCACATGGCACGAATGTTCGCGGACAGATCACTCGCCTCGACGTTTACGAGTGGGCGATGATCGATGTAAATCGAATCGGGTGTCGTCAAGGGGAATTCGTGACGGTTGAGCGCGGCGTATGTCTGCGCGATGACCGACCACGTCTCCGCGTGGGCGGCGGCTTCTCCGGCGAGGTACCGGGCGTCGAGTTCGGCGAAAGCGGCCTCGAGGTCGTCGGCGTCGAACACGACGGCCGCGGCCATCCGTTCGTCGGCGTCGATCTCCACGACCACAAGCATCTCGATGCGGAACGCGTCGGGCTGCAGTTCGTCGTCCGAAAATCGGTAGCGACTTAAAACGATGTGCTGTGCGCGCGTCGCCACGACCGTCGACGTCACATTCTGGGATCCGAGAGCGGCGTATGCATGCACGATGCGTTCGGCATCTTGACCCCGCAGGCTGCCCGCATTTACGACTCGACGCCGATCGTCAACGGAAAAGCCCTCGGACAGCATCTTGGCCATTGCGTCCCAGTCGCGGGCGGCGAAACACGCCTGAAAGCGCTTATCCACTCGGCTTGCGGTGTTTTCCAGTTGCGTTGCCGCCTGACCGAGCTGATCCAATTTCGCTAGCGCGGCGTCGAGGTCTTCCTCGTCGAATATCTCCATGCGGGAAACCGTTTCGCCGTCGACGGTCACCAGGGTGACGCCCCGCCACTCGGCCTCGAAGCCCTCACTCGACGTCCCATATCCCGCAAAGGTGAAAACCGCCCCGAGGTCGTTCACCCGATGCGCTGCCTCGGCATAGATGTTGAGGTTTTGGCCGAGGTCCCACCCGACACGGATGTATTCGAAACCTTCACCCGGCGCAAACGCCGCCCCGCGGCGGTGGTCGAGACTTACCGCGTCGGGTGTGGTCGCTGCGAGTTCGCGCCTGTTGTGCGCACGGTGAAAACCCGCAATTACTGACCAAGTGCGCGCATGTGCCGCGCCCTCCCCGGCAACGTAACGAGCATCGAGCTCTGCGAAGGCGGCATCGAGGTCTTCGAGGTCGAACACGACATTCCCCGCGATTCGCTCGTCGGCGTCGATCTCGACGACGTTGAGGGCGTCGCTCTGGACAGTCTCGGTGTCACGGCCCGACACGCGAACTCGCAAGAGGGCGAGGCGCTCGCCGCGGGTTGCCAAGGCGCCGACCATCGCCATCGTGAAGCCGACATCGACTGTCGCCCGTGTGCTTTCGATATTGACATTCCGACCGCGTAAGACCCCAGCGTTAACCACTCGCCGACGATCATCAACGGAAACATTCTCGGCCGTTATTTGAGTCACGGCGGCCCAATCGCCGGCCGCAATGTACGAAAAGACGCGGTCCTGCACATGCACTGCGGTGTTCTCCAGCCGCGGCGCCGGTCGGCTGAGTTCGTCGAACCTGGCGAGCGCGGCGTCGAGGTCCGCCTCGTCGAAGACCTCGCACCGGTTGATCAAGTCGCCTTCCACTGTCCCAACGCTGATCACCCGCCACTCGGCGTCGAAGCCTTCCTGCGAGGTCTCATGCGACGTGTTGGTGACGACCGCTCCGAGATCGCTTAGCCGATGCACACTCTCGATCGAATGTCTGACGTCCGACGAGGCAACGAGCGCGGGGAGTTGGCCGGGCCCAAAGGACACCCCACGCCGGTGGTCGACGTTGATCCAGTCCGGCGTAGTCGCGAAGAATTCGTGTCGGTTGAGCGCCACGTACGATCCGGTGATGACCGACCACGTGTGTGCGTGGGCTGCTGCTTCGCCGGCAACGTACCTCGCGTCGAGCTCGGCGCGGGCGGCTTCCGAGTCGTCGAACTCGAACACAACGAATGCCACAATGCGTTCCTCAGTGTCGATCTCGGTGACGACGAGAAATTCGCCTCGAATCGCCTCGGGGTCGGGACCCGAGGCTTCAAGGTGCGCAAGGACGAGGCGCCCGCCACGGGTCGCAACGACAGTCGGCGTCAAGCTCGTAAAGCCGACATCGGCCGCCGCCCGCCAGTTTTCGATCTCGGCATCTCTTCCGTGTCGGATCCCTGCGTTGACGGTCCGACGGCGGTCGTCGGTGACGAACTCGTCGGCCAGCATCTGACCAATCGCCTCCCAGTCGCGGGTCACGAAGTGGCCCAACGCGCGTTCGTTGACTCGGCTCGCCGCGTTTTCGAGCCGCGGTGCCGGCCGGCTGAGTTCGTCGAACCTTGCGATCGCGGCGTCGAGGTCTGTCTCGTCGAATACCTCGCAGCGGTTGATCCTGTCCCGCTCGAACGTGAGAAGAACGACGTCTCGCCACTCGGCCTTGAAGCCCTCTTGCGTGGTCCCGTGCGTTGCATGTGTGACGACGGCTCCCAGCTTGCTCAGCCGATGAATAGCCTCGAGGTAAATGGTTGCTTGTGGCGCGAGCTTCCACACGGCTCGAAGGGATATGCCGAGGTCACCAGGCTCAATCGCCACGACCGGTCGATGATCGAGATTGACCCAGTCCGGCGTTATCGGCGGGAGTTCGTGCCGGCCAAGCGCGGCGTAGCTAGCCGTCGTCAGCGACCATGTCTGCGCGTAGGGGGCTGCTTCGCCGGCGACGTACCGCGCGTCGAGCTCGGCGACGGCGGCGCGGAAGTCGTCAAGCCCAAATGCCACCAATGCCACGATCCGTTCGTCGGCGTCGATCGCGATGAGGATCAGGAATTCAAGTCGAATCGCATCGCGGTCGCGGCCAGAGGCTTCAAATCGTGCCAGGGCGAGGCGCCCGCCCCGAGTCGCAACGACGGTCGGCGTGAACTTCGTGAAGCCGACATCAGCGGCCGCCCGCCAGTTTTCGATCTCGGCATCTCTTCCTTGTCGGTGCCCGGCGTTTGCGGCGTGACGGCGGTCGTCGGTGACAAGGTCGTCGGCGAATACCTGGCCAATCGCCTCCCAGTCGCGGGTCGCAAAGCGGCTCATGGCGCGTTCAGCGGCTCGACTCGCCGCATTTTCCACGCGCGGCGCCGACCGGCTGAGCTGATCGAACCGCGCGAGCGCGGCGTCAATGTCCGCGACGTCGAATAGCTCGCAACGGCTGAGCAGATCGCCGTTGAACATGAAAATCGCGATGTCCCGCCACTCGGCCTCGAATCCCTCTTGCGAGGTGCCCTGCGCTCTAAAGGTGACAACCACGCCAAAATCGCTCACCCGATGCACAGCCTCGATGTAGCCATTGAGGTCGGGCGCGTATTCAAATGTGTCGTGGAGGAATACGGTCATATCGCCGGGCGCGAACGCTGCTCCGCGCCGGTGGTCGATGTTGGCAGAGTCGGGCGCCAGCGCGGGTAGTTCGTGTCTGTTGATCGCCGCGAAGCACTGACCAACGAGCAACCACGCATTCGGGTACGCCGCCGCTTCGCCGACGAGGTAGCGCGTATCGAGCTCGGCGATGGCGGATTCGAAGTCGTCGGGGTCGAAATGCGTCCTGGCGAGTACGAGTCCGCCGTCGTCAACTTCGGTGATCGACAATGCCTCAACTATCAGCACATCGGCACCGGTTGCTTCTGCCCGAGCGTCACGCCCTTCGAAACGTAAGTGGCTTAGGCACAGGCGATCACCTCGAACAGCGAGCGGCGTTGCAATAATGCTTGTTGCGCCGAGGGCGGCGATCGCGCGGACACTGTCGACCTCTGCCGGGCGGTCAGTGCTCGTTCGGCGGAATCCTCGGCGGCGGTCGTCGACGTGAATATTATCGGCTAGGATCGCGGCCAACTCATCCCAGCGGCGCCCTGCGAATGACGCTGCAAAATATTGATCTGATCGGCTTGCCGCGTTTTCCAGCCGCTGTGCCTGATGCTTTGCCTCTTGCTCGAATCGTGCATGCGCCGCGTCGAGTTCGGCGATCGCGGCACCCATGTCTTCGAGGTCGAAAAAGATCTGCAGGGAGATTCGCCCCGCTTCGTCGATGCCGTATACCTGGAGGAATTCATCCTGTGGCGCGCCGGGGCTCGCATCCGCAGTGCCTACCGTCACTCGAGCGAGAGCAAGGCGCTCGCCCCGCACGGCGAAAGCGTGCCCGCTGATGCGCAAGTCGGTCGTCCCTAGAACGCGCCTAACCTCATGTGCCCAATTTTCCGGCGGGAGTATCGCACCGGCAGCATGCGTAAAGCCAATGTCTTTCCGGCGACTCTCTGTGAAGACGTTGGGCGCGTGTAGCTGCTCGAACTCGTCGAAAGCCCGGCGATTGACAGCGTCCGCCACACGTTTGCCCGCCCGAATGCACGGATTGTCGAGTTCAACAGCCGGCGGTGGTTCGGGTGGTGGCGCAGGGACAGTAGGGACGTCACGCTGACCGACTACACGCCGCGCTATCTCCGCAAGTGCAGCAGCGCCTTTCCGCTCATACAGATCAACGGCCCGCTCGCCCGCGGTGCGCGCACCCGCAGCATCACCTCCAGCGTCCAAAACCGTTGCAAGTGAGGCACATGCGTCGCCATGATCAACCAATGCGTCCGTGCGCTCCGCCAGGGCGACGGCGGCCTCGGCGATCCGTCGTGCCTCGCCGTGTTCACCGCCGCGCGAAAGCAGCAGCGCGCGAAGAGTCCGCCAGTAGATCGACGCCTTCAAAGCGTGGCCGGCTAGTCGCTCACTCTCCAAACACAATTCGTCGGCCTCGGCTTGCCGGTCGAGTGCGAGATATGTGCGGCCCAGCAGCGCAGCAGTCTCCGCGGTGTCTGCGTCGAGGCCCATGCGACGAAAGCCGGCGTAGGCCTGGCGAAAATGTGGTTCGGCCGCGGCCGGATCGTCGGCGATCAGCTCGACGATGCCGGCGAACTGCTCGACCTCGAGCAATGCGTGGCGCAGGCCAAGCTCGGTGACTGTACGCCGCGCCGAGTCGATCATCCGCCGCGCCGCCTCGGTGCGTCCGCGGAAGGCCTCCAACACTGCCTGGCACCGCGTCGACGTCGCCTCGACTGCGGGCGACTCCGTCGTGATTCGCAAGAGCCGCACCACGTCGAGACACCGCCCGCCCGCGCGCGGAACCGGATTGGGGCCCCACAGCGCGGCAAGTGGTGCGCCCGCCAGCACCGCGTTGACCCTTCGGTGATCACGCGCACGCCGCGCCGCCGTGAGGGCGTCATCCAGCGCGATTTCGCCGTCGCCGATTCTGCCGAGCCGGGCCAGGCACGCGGCCCGAACGGTATGAGCGTTGGCTTCGCCTGCGGCATCATCCAATTCGGCCAGTTTCTGCGCGGCCAGGGCCAAAGCGGTTTCGACTTCGTCGAGTCGCTCGGGATGGATGAGCATCGATAGCTGGCCGTCGAAACACGTCGCCCACGCCGCCAACCGCGCCGAATTGGCTGTCGCCTCTTGCAATTTGGCGACCGCACCCGTCGCCGAGGCCACGTCACCGGCCGCCAGCAGAGCCTCGCAACGCGCGACCAGCAGTTCGGCCGCCTGGTCGTCGCGATCGGGCAACTCGTCGTCGATCTCGTCCAGCGCGTGTAAGGCTTGGCCGTAGAGGTCGGCGGCGCCTTCGTAGCCGAGGCGCGCCACCGCCTGGTCCGCGGCACGCCGGCAGTATTCGACGGCCTTGGCTGCGTTCCCCGCCCAAGCACATTCGAAGTAATGGTGGGCCAGTTCGGCCAGCAGCTCATCGTTGGCGCCGGGCTGGGTCTCCAGCGTTGCGGCGATGCGCTGGTGCAGCCGCATCCGCCGCACCGACGGCAGCTCGGCGAGCACCGACTGTCGGACGAGGGCGTGGTTGAACCGGTAACAGCCGCCTGGCTCTTCAATGACGATGCCGGCCTTGCAGGCTTCGTCGAACGCGTTGACGAGATCATCCTCAACCACGCGCTCAACCAGTTCTACCGAGAACCGGCTACCGACAACCGCAGCCGCGGCAAGGGCATCGTTCGTCACCGCCGGAAGCCGAGAAAGGCGGCGGCTCACGGTTTCCCGGACACCTTGCGGCAGGGTAGTCGGATCCCACACGCCGCCGGTTTCGTCCACATGGCGGAGCGCTTCGATGAGGAAGAACGGGTTGCCGCCGGTGACGGACGCCAACGCCCGGGCCAGTTCTTCGTCGTCGTAACCGGCCTCGGTGACATACGCGGTCACGTCGGCTTCGTCGAGGCCGCTGAGCGTAAGGCGGTTGAAAGTGCCAGAACCGGCGCCGCGGTGCAGGTCTGCGAGCATCGCCGCCAGGGGATGCGAACGGTCGAGGTCGGTGCTGCGATATGTGCCGACGATCTGCACGCGCGCGCGATCCCCGAAGCGCAGCAGATGCCGCAACAACAGCAGCGTGGGCTTGGCGGCCCAGTGCAGGTCGTCGAGGATCAGCACGACGGGCGCGCCGGCGGATGCGACTTCTAAAAGTGCGACCACGGCGTCGAACAGTGCGTAGCGTTCGGTTTCCGGGTCGGCGCGGGTTGGCGCGGCGAGATCGGGAAGGACGTCGGTCAGCCCGGGAACCAGAGGAAGCAATGCTTCAACGCCGCGCATTGCGCGGAGCCGGGTGGTGCCGAGGCATGGCATGAGCGAACGCAGAGCCTCCGCGAAAGGCTGGTAGGGCGCGCCGAGATCTTCATCGCAGCGGCCGTAGAGCACGATCGCTTCTAACTGGTAGGCCTGCTGCGACCACTCGCCGGCCAACCGTGTCTTGCCCACTCCCGGTTCACCGGCAATGAGCACCGCATGCGTGCCGCCCGCCACCGCGGTTTGCCAGGCGGACACCAGCCCTGCGAGCTCGGGGCCGCGCCCGACGAACGGTCCCGGGCCTGTCAGCACCGCTGGGAGGGCCGGGCGCTCGATCGGTGCGTCGTTTGCCTTTTGCGCCGGTGCGACCGTTTCCAGCCGCAGCTCGAAAACATGCTCCGGGCGCGCGAGGTTCTTGAGTTGACGCGTCCCCAAATCGGCGAGCACAACGTCGTCGGGCAATGAGTCGATGACGAGTTCGGCGATCGCACCAGAACACAGGATCTGGCCGCCTGTTGCCAGCGACCGCAGGCGTGCAGCGCGGTTGACCGCCCGACCGAAGTAGTCGCCGTCGCGCAGCTCGACCTCGCCGGTGTGCAGTGCAACGCGGATACGCATCGGGGCGTGGAGGCGCCAGGGTTCGTGGAAAATTGCCTCTTGCAACTCGATTGCCGCGGAGGCTGCCGCCGAGGCCCGCTCGAAAACCGAGAACGTGGCGTCGCCCTCGCCGCGTGTCTTGATCAGCCGTCCGCCGCGGGACGTGACAACCTGTTCGACAAGCTCATCGTGACGCGCGAGCGCCACCGCCATGGCGTCGGCGTCGGCCTCCCAGGCGGCAGTCGATCCTTCGATGTCGGTCAGCAGGAACGTGACGGTGCGAGTTACCGTCGGAAGATCTTGCGCGGCAAGTATTTCCAGCGCAGCATCCTGGGCGACGATCGCGGCCTCGAGCCGGCGAAGCTCCGGTCCCGGGTCGACTCCGAGTTCGTCGGCGAGCAGCGCCCGGGCCCGCTGATAAGCGCCAAGGGCTTCACCCTGCCTGCCGGCGCGGTAGAGGGCGAGCATCAATTGGCCCCAACGCCGCTCACGCAGCGGCGCGTCGTCCACCGCCGCCTCCAGCTCGCCGATGATCTCCGCGGCGCGCCCCGTCGCCAGCAACGCGTCGGCCCGATCCTCCACTAGCGCCGCATGCGCTTCGATCCAGCGCGTTTTCTCGGATGTTCCCCGCCGGCTATCGGGCAGTTCGGGAATTCCGCGCCAGAGTGCAAGCGCCTCCTGGAACCGGACGACGGCTTGGCTGGTGTCGCCGGCGGCGGCGGCGTCGCGTGCCAGGCGGGCGGCCGATTTGTAGCGCGAGGCATCAACCTCACTGTCGGCGAGGGACCAACCCGCTCCTTGGGTCAAAACGAAGCCCTCGCCCAGCACCCGGCGAAGCGAGGAGATGTGGGTCTGCACGGCCTTCGCGGCGGTGCGCGGCGGATCGTCGCCCCAGAGCAGCTCGACGAGCGTGTCGGCCGGTACAACGGAACCGCTGTGCAAACCCAGCAGCGTGAGAATGGCACGTGGCTTTGCGCCCGGAATCGCGACGGGCGCTCCGCCTTGCCGGACCTGCAGAGGTCCTAAAACCCCCAGTTCCACAGATGGAAGCGTACTCACGTGGTCCATCGTCGGCGAGGTGATTCAATACTTGGTCAAGATCGGGTAAAGCCACCCGCCCGGCTACCTAGCTAACTTCAGCGTCGGCAGCGAGGTGCCACCGTTCAGAGGGGCACCCACACGCCGTTCAGGTAAATGCCCCACTGGTGAAAACCGACACTCCACATCGGGGGCTCGGACGTCCACCACGGCTGGGGCGGAGGCGGCGGCACATTTTGCCCGGCAAATGACGGCGCGTATGGCGGCGGAGGTGTGTACCAGGGCGGTGGTGGCGGCGGTGGCGATTTGCACTCGAGTGTCGCCGGATTGAACGACATGTTGCGATCGCAGTCCGCCGAACTGATTCCCGGCGTCGCGATCACCGCGACCGCCGTCGCTACGAACGCGACCGCTATGACGGCGATCAGGCGATGAATAAACCACCTCATGGTGCGCCTCCCAATGGGGCCTCGCGACCCTGGTGGGTTCAGCTTATTCCGTTGTAACCGCCACGACCATGGTCAAGAAGCTTCGCGACACCCCGTTCAGCGGGTGAATCCCCACTCCGCTTCGTTCTCTTCGGTCTTGAGGTGCTCGGCCGGATCTTCCGTGTCGGTGAGCGGCGGGCGCGGGGCGGGGGAGGTGCGTTCCCCGATCTCCGCGATGGCGTGTACCGGGCAGTCCATCAGCGCACGCATCACCGCGTCGCGATCCGGCTCCGCCACCGTGCCATCGCCGATGAGGGAGGCGTAACCCCAATCGTCCAGCGAGAAGTACCCGGGCGCGTACTTGGCGCAGATGCCGAAACCATCGCAGACGGTGCGATCCAGGCGGATTTTCATGCTTGCCTCATAGCCTCCGCCTCGTAGGGACGGTCGGCGCGGAACACGCCGCGGGAGCAGTCCGCGCATGCGCCGTCGAGATGCGCGGACACTTCGTCCGGGAACTGCGCCAGCAGGCTGGCGGCCATATTCGTGGCGGCATCAAGCGTCCCGCAGGCGCCCCGCCCACGCAGCAGCACCGACCAGCGGCGCAACCGTTGGAGGTCTTCTGCCGTCGCGGCGCCGTCGCGTAACGCACCGGCGACGGCGGCCATCGCCGCCGTTCCGTTGAAACATGACCCGCATTGACCGGCGTTTTCGCGGTCGAAGTAGGCCAGCACCGACGCCGCGACCGCGACAGGGCAGTCGTCGGTGATCACCGAGACCGCACCGCAGCCCAGGCCGCTGCCCAGGCGCCGCATCGTCTCATGATCCAGGGTTGTTTCGAGCACCGCGCGGTTGAGCAGGCCGGCGAAATAGCCGCCCATCAGGGCGCCGCGCACGTGGTCGGTCGAAACGCCGTGCAGCGCAAGGAGTTCGCTGAATGGCAAGCCGAGCGGAAGCTCGTAGAGAATTGGCGGCCGGCCGGCTCCGGTGACGGTGGCCAGGAAGGTCCCCGGGGAAAGCGATGTGCCCTGCGCGCGGAACGCGGCCGAGCCGTGACGCTGCAGGAAGGGCAGGTTGGCCAGCGTCTCGACGTTGCTCACCAACGTGGGCTGGTCGTCGACGCCGGATTCGAACGGGCGTGGTGGCTTGTCCGTCGGCTTGGCCGGACCTCCGTTGAGCGCGCGCACGGCGGCGGTCTCCTCGCCCGCCACATACCCGGGCTGCACGGCCGACAGGCCGACCGCGACACCGACGGCGCCTGAATCGAGCTCGCCGAGCGCGGTCTCGACGCTGTGGGCCGATTCCGGGTCGGACACATAGACATAGGCGCGGTCGGCACCCACGATCGCCGCCGCCAGCCGAAGGCCGTCCAGCACCAGATGCGGGCGGTTGCGCAGCAGCCATCGATCCTTGACCGAAGCCGGTTCTCCCTCTTCGCCATTCGCGACTACCACGGCGCGGCCGGCGATGTGCCCGTTGTCGCGCACGGTACGCAACTTGACCGCGAGCGGGAAGGCCGCACCGCCCCGACCGACCAGCCCGCTGGCTTGCACCTCACTTAGCAATCCACCGGCGTCGGCGAGCGGCCGGTATCCGCCGCGCTTTCGATACGCCGCGAAATCCTCGCGCGGCCGGCCGGTTTGTTCGAATAGCAGCCGGGACTCGCAGCCGGGGTGGGTGGCGGTGGTGATGGTCGTGGATTGCGCGGTGCTCACGGCCGGCCCGCCATCGTCTTAGCTACGCTTGCGCCCATGCGAACTGCGGTGGTGCGCGTCAACGTCGACCCGGAAAGCGTGTCCACGGCGGCGCAACTACGAGACGGCATGGCAGCGCTCCTTGAACTCGCGGCGCACGCGGGCGCCGGCGTGGTCGAGAACGACCTCGCAGCCATGCCTGCCGGGCGCCGTGAAGTCGAATTGCTGATCGCCGCCGAAGACGGCGATACGGCGAAGCGCGTGGCAATCAGCTTGTGCGCCAAGGTGTTCGGCGGCACTCCGGTACCGGGGGTGGTCACCTTCATCAGCCGGGGAACCGACGACGACGCCCACGGCGTGCTGGCCGGATTCGGGCTCGCCGGCGACATCGAACGGTCGCCGGGCGACGACGGATTCGACATCGTGTACGTGACGCTGCGGGAGAAGGACCTCGAACGCATCCCGGAAAGCCGGGTTCACACGGCCCTGGAGGCCTCGCTCAACTGCGAGGTCCACATTCGCACCGTCTAGCGCCATCACGAGCCCAAAAACTCGAGGATCGCGGGGGCCGCCTGCACCCACGTGTCGAACATGTTGAAGTGTTGCACCCGGCCCGCCGCGCGGTCTTCGGAGGCGCGTTCCCACGCGTCCTCCGGCCACGGCGGATCGATCAGCTTCGATCCCTTGATCAGGCAACTGACCTCGAGTGACGTCCGCTTCGGGTGATCCATGTCGTTCTCACCGCCGCGAATGATCAACGTGGGGACCTTGATTCGGTCGAACATCTCATCTTCGACGCCCGGGATCGTCTGTCCCGGCTTGGAGACGAACGCGTTGAGCCAGCGCAGCATCACCTTGAGGAACTCGCCGGAATCGAAGTCGAGGAACCGCTGCTTGTTGTTGGGGTTCTCCTCGATGCGGTCGCGCCATTCCGCCACCTTCACCACGCCGTCCATCCCGGTGCCGCGCACCGCGAGGATGCTCGGGATGATGTAGAAGGAGCCGAGCACGAAGGTGCCGTAGATGCCGCCGACGATGTTCCACACCACCAGCTTGGTGACCATTTCGGGGTAGAGCATCGTGGTCAGCATGGAATCCCGCGCGCCGCCGGATCCGCCGGCGAGGATGCAGCGCTCGAAGCCCAGCCCCGTCACCAGCTTGTGCAGGGTCTCGGCACGCATGTGTGATTCGCTCTGCCCGTAGAACTGCACGTCGGAAGCGCCGCAGTTGGGCCGGTCCCACAGCAACACGCGGTAGCCGCCGGCGGCCAGCGCGTCCGCGAGCGGCCGCAAGCCCTCGATCTCCTTGCTGAACCGGCCGCCCGGCGTCAGGGCAATGAGATCACCTGAGTCGCCGAGGATTTCGTAGACGACGTTTCCCCCGTTGATCTCGATAGAAGGCACGCGATTCTCCTGTGGTTAGGCCTGCACCAGAACGTCGTTGCCGACGACGCGCACCGGATAGGTGCGGATACTCCACTCCGGTTTGACCGCCGTCGTACCGGTGGCGAGCTCGAAACCCCATTGGTGCCACGGGCAGTAGATGTACTCCAGGTCGCGCACCATCACCGAGTCGCCCGGAGCGGTTTCGTCGACGATCGTGCGCCCCCTGGGGCGGCCCGAGCACAACGGACCGCCTTGGTGCGGACAGTAATTCGCGATCGCGTAGAAGCTGCCGTTGACGTTGTAGACCCCGACGCCGTGCCGCCCGATGGGGACCAGCTTGTGCTTGCCGGGGGGGATCTCGTCGACGGTTGCTACGACATGTTCGCGGCCCTGGGCGAGTCGGGGCTCGGGCCGTTTTTCTTCCGAACTCAATTCAGAGCACCCGGACTTGGCCCTCGAGGACCGGGACGGTCTCCGGCAGGTGGTAGGTCGCGATGCCGTTCTTGTACATCACCGCATCCCGCGCGTGCTTGGGCAGGTGCTTGACCAACCAGCGGGGGTCGTCGAACGTCCAGTGCGGGTAGTCCGAGGAGAAGAGCAAGATCTTCTCGCACTCCATCCATTCCAGCGCGCGGGTCAGCTCCGTCTTGTCTTCGGGGTAGTCCAGCGGCTGGGTGGTGAACTTGATGTGGTCCTTGACGTAGTCGGACGGCTTACGCTTGATGTCCACCCACGACTTGCGTGCTTCGTAAATCGCATCCATGCGCCACATCAGCGGCAGGATCCAGCTGAACGCGTGCTCGACGAAGACGATCCGCAGCGTCGGGAAGCGGTCGAAGACGCCGTCGAAGATCAGGCTCATCACCTGATTGGCGGCCAGCAGCGAGTAAGTCACCATGAAGTCGTGGTTGTAGCTGGGGAAGCCCACCGGCGGGATCGGTAGCTCGTCGTACTGGCTGCGCGACAGGTGGCAACTCACGGTGATGTCGTGTTTGGTCGCCGCGGCCCAGATCGGGTCGTATTTGGGATGGCCCCAGGACGGCCGGGGTTCTGCCTTGATGAGTATTTGCGCCATGAACGGGTGCCCCGCCCAGCGCTCGATCTCGCGCACGGATTCTTCCGGCTCCTCGATGGCGAGGCAGATAGAACCGCGCCACCGCTCGTGCCAGTTGTTGTGGCTGTCCAACCAGTGATTGGCCTGCCAGTCGTTCAGCGCGTACGACATCGCGTGCTGCGCCTCGGGGAGGCGGGCCGGGTAGGCGCCGGGTTCCAGGATCGCGATGTCGGAACCCGCCTCCATGATGAGCTGCCGGAACGCCATATCCGGGTCGCTGCAGGGGAATTCGCCATTGGGCGGGAACGAGTCCACGCGCATCGCGTAGCTGTGCGCGTAGTCGGGGGCGTCGTAGAAGATCAGCTCGCCGACGTGGCGGTTCAGGAAGTACTTGCTGCGCCACGGCTCGGGGATGTACGGGAGCAGCTCGCCCCGTTTGGGTGCGGGGTGGACATCCGAGTCGACGCAGCGGACGGCTATGCGCTCGGCAGCGGGAACCCGCTCCTGCGAACTGGTCAACGTCATGTGGAACTCCTCGGTCTCACGTCCTGCCTCTACTGTGCGCCCACTTCGGCGGGGATGTCTATGCCGTAGAGCCGCGCGGCGTTGCGCCAGCAAACCTTTTCGCGCTGCTCGGCGGAGAGCGCCCTGGGCAACTTCGTGGCGTCGCCGAACTGCCAATGCGGGTAACTGGAGCCGAACATCACCATGTCGTCCTTGCCGGTGAAGCCGAACCATTCGCCCGCGAAATCGACGTCACCGGGACCATCGAGGCTGCCTTGGACGAAGTAGACGTGCCCCGGGAGGTAGTCGCTGGGAATGCGCGGCGCCCACGGCGTCTGCTCCAGGTGTGGCCGGCCGAACGTGTCCATCCGCCAGATGAACGGTGTCACGAAGTCGGCGGCACCGTCGGCCCAGACGAACTTGAGGCCGTCGAAGCGCTCGAACACGCCCTCGGCGATCATGTTCATCTGGTGATAGATGTAATTCAGCGCCATGAAGCTGACGTATTGCTCGTACGTGCGGGTGTTGCCGGACGGCGTGGGCGGGAACATGATGCCGTTGCCCACTTCGATGTGCGCGGCCACCGGAAGGCCCGCGTCGACCGCGGCCTCCCACAGCGGCCAGAACTGCGGCTTGCCGTAGAGCTCGCGGGATTGCAGCGGCACACCGATCTGGACGACTCGAGGATGCGCACGCCACTTCTCGATCTCTCGCAAGGCGCCTGGGATGTCGTCGGGATTTACCCGGATGGTGCCGCGGAATCGCTCGCCGAACTCGCTTGACTCCAACCAGTCCGACACCATCATCTCGTTGTGCGCAGCATGCAGCGCGCTGCCCAGGTGCCGGTCGGGCATGATGCCGCGCCCCATCGGATGCAGGACCGCTACGTCGACCCCGTGCTTCGAAAAGAGTTGCTGGGCAACGAATGCCGGGTCTGAGCCGGGGTACCGCCGGTCCGGTCCCTCGGTGTTGGGCGCGTACTCGCCGCCCGGGGCGCCGTACCAGTCCATCTCGTAGTCGGGGAAGCCGCGGCTCTTGAACGGCTCGCGCAGCACGCTCCGCAGCGCTTTGTTGGACGGGAAGAAGATGTGCACGCTCGCGTCGATCAGCGGCGTGCGGGTTCCGTCAGCGTGTTCGATCACGAAAGCCGTCCTTCGGCTCGGGCGGCCAAAGTGAGCCCGGTCGGGTCATATGATAGATAACCTAACATTCTTCTCGGTGGCCGATCAATGGGTTTCCGGTAAGCGTTTCGTTTAATCATCGTCGCTGGTAACGGGCAGTTTCGGGAGCTTCGTGCAAGTAGGGTTCTTAAATCTGGATAATACCATTCTCCGGCCGGTGGGTGAGTGCCATCCGTCCCCTTGCCGCCGGCAGGATCTACGGGTTAGGCAGCCCGATGAATCCGACCTCCTAGTCCCGCTCAAGGTCGCCGAATGCCTCGCGCGCGATGCGGAAGCTGTCCACCGCGGCCGGCACGCCCCCGTAGATGGCAACCTGCAGGAAGATCTCGCGAATCTCGTCGCGGCTGACGCCGTTGGTCAGCGCCGCCTTGACGTGCGTGCGCAGTTCGTTCGGCCGATTCAGCACCGCGATCATCGCCAGGTTGAGCATGCTGCGCGTCTTGCGGGTCAGCTCGTCGCGGCCCCACACCGCGCCCCAGCAGTATTCGGTGACGAGATCCTGCAGGGGCTTGGTGAAGTCGTCCGCGTCGGCCAGGGCGCGGTTGACGTACTCCTCGCCGAGCACCTCGGAGCGGACCTGCAGCCCGCGCTGGTAGGTTTCGCGATCCACTGGTCTTCTCCTTCGTCGTGGGAGCATCGCCTGAGCGCAGTCTCGCATCGCCGCCCGTTGGCACGGGTCTACAGGCGGCGATCAATGCGTCCCGCCGGGCTTTCGCGGGCCCACGCCGCGAACCGTCGGGGCTGCGTCGTCGCCGGAACGGGCTGTCCCGCATGGCAATCAATCCTCGACCGCTGGCATCGGCCCGCCGCTGCCCCAGGGGTAGGCCTGCGAACCCGCTCGAGCGGGCGGTCAACCCATAACCCGTTTCTGAGATTACTACTTCCGCGTGCGAGAATGATATTCTCGCACGCGACGGTGGTGACAGGAGGCGGCCTTCATGCTGTTGGAGTTCGATGCCGATCAGCGGCTGTGGCAGAAGACCGTTCGCGACGCCGTCGCCAAGCAATGCCCGCCGTCGCTGGTGCGCAGCGTGGCCGAGGATGGCGTCGACCCCACCCCCCTGTGGAAGTCGTATGTGGACCAGGGCTGGACCGAGTTGAGCGATCCGGAAAGCGCCGTCGAGCTGGCTATCGTGCTCGAAGAACTTGGCCGTGCGACCGACCCCACCCCATTCCTGGCGACGATGAGCCAGTACGCGCCGCTGGCGGCCGAACAGTTCGACCCCCACGAGTCGGGCACCGCCGTCCACACCGGGGTGGCCGCGCACCGCGACGCCGAGGGCTGGGTGTTGGACGGCACGGCCCGGCATGTCCTCGACGGCGACCGTGTCGACCGCCTGGCGGTGGTCACCGACGCCGGGGTGTTCATTATCTGGGCGAACCAGGTGTCGGCGCGGCGCGCCGCGGTCTTCGACCCCGTCCTGCACGTCGCCGACTTGTCGTTCAACGAAGTCCGCGTTCCCGACACCGTCCGGCTCACCGTCGACTCCGAGCGTGCGCACCACATCGCCCTGACGGGCATGGCTCTCACCATGGTCGGTGCCTGCCAGCGCATCCTCGACCTGGTGCTCGAACATGTCGGCAGCCGTCAGCAATTCGGGGTGCCGATCGGCTCGTTTCAGGCCGTTCAGCACAAGGCCGCCGACATGCACGTCGCGGTGGAACGCGCACGGGCGCTGGCCTACTTCGCGGCGCTGACGATCGCTGCCGACGATCCCCGCCGACGGCTGGCGGCGGCGATGGCCAAGGCGTCGGCGGGGGAGTGCCAGTCGCTGGTGTTCCGGCACGGCCTGCAGCTCCATGGCGCAATGGGATTCACGTGGGAGAACGATCTGCAGTTCGCGCTGAAACGGGCCAAGGCGGGCGAGCTGATGCTGGGCGGCGCCGCCGAGCACCGGGCCCGGATCGCGGAGGAATACCGTGCAGCTGACTTTTGATTCCGACGTCGAGGAGTTCCGCGCCGAGTTCTCCGCCTTTCTCGACGAAAACCTGCCTCCCGCAAGCGAAACGCTCGAGCGGCCCCGGTCGGTCTCGCACATGCCGCAGTGGGCGCGCCGGTGGCAGCGGCTGCTGTTCGACAACGGGTGGCTGTTACCCAGTCAGCCGCCGGAATTCGGTGGGCGCAACGCGACCGTCATCCAGCAGTTCGCCTACCTCGAGGAACTCAGCCGCCGCCGGATCTACCACAGTTTCAACCCGCAGGGCGTGAATATCGTTGCGGCGTCGCTGTTGTCGTTCGGCAGCGACGAGCAGAAGCGGCGCTGGGCGGTGCCGATCCTGCGGGCCGAAATCACCGCATCGCTGGGGATGAGCGAACCCAGCGCGGGCTCCGACCTGGCGTCGTTGCGCACCCGCGCGGTGCTCGATGGGGATCACTTCGTGGTCGACGGGCAAAAGGTGTGGACCTCGGGCGCCCACGACGCCGACGTCCTGCTGACCTTCGTGCGCACCAACCCGGATGCGCCGAAGCACAAGGGAATCAGCGCGCTGATCATCCCCACCGACACCCCCGGACTGGTGCGCCGGCCGTTCCCGTCGATCTGTGGCGCCGATGATCTGGACTTCAACGAGGTGTTCTTCACCGACGTGCGGGTGCCGGCGGAGAACCTGGTCGGTGAGATCGACCAGGGCTGGCGGGTGGCCAACGGGTCGCTGGGGCACGAGCGGACCATGATGTGGCTGGGATTCGCCGATCGACTCGAGAACATGATCGACGACTTTCATCCCAGCACCGACGTCGAGCGCGACCAGTACGCCAGCACGATCATGGACAGGCAGGCCCTGCGCCTGCTGGGTTCGGTGGCGCTGGCCCGTGCGGCGCGCGGCGAAGACGACGTGGCCGCGATCTCCGTGCTGAAGCTGCTCGGGTCCGAGGCCGAACTGCGCGGCATGGAGCTGGCGCTGACATCGGCGGGCTCCGACGGGCTCGTCCACCCCGGGCTGACCGGGCCGTACGCGCACATGAACCTGGACCACTATTTCGCCAGCTGGTTCGAGCGTTACGCCCGCAGTTTCTCCGGGACGATCGCCGGGGGCACGTCGGAAATCCAGCGCAACATCATCGCCCAGCGGATGCTCGGCCTGCCGCGCGGCTAGCCCGGGGCTCGACGACGACCGGCGAGTTGCGTTCTATCGCAGCGGCACTCGGTGTCTTAGACCGGGTCGAATTTGGTGATCAGCCACTGGCCGTTGACTCTGGTCAAGCTCACCAGCACACTGCTGGACGCCATCGCGGGGTCCGGGTTGTCCTTGCTGGTGGTGCTCTGATCGACCAACACCAGCACGACCGCCGAGCCCGGATGTAGCTCCGAGACCGCGGCCCCGATCACCCGGGCGCTGGTCTTCAACGCCTTCTGTTTGGCCGCCGGAGCGACGATCTGGTCGGTGAACTGGTTGTAATACGACAGGAAATCCCCGGACAGGTGCGATTTCGCAGCGGCGAAGTCTTTGTCGAGAGTGTCGGGCGAGTAGGACAGCAAGGCGACCGTTCCATCGGACGCCGCGCTGACGACTGCGCTCGCGACGCCGGGATCGGTTTGTTTGTCGGGCCGGTACTGCTTGAAGTACAGCCAGGTCGCCACGCCACCGGAGATCAGCAGCAGCGAAATCAGTAGGACGGGAACGGCTTTCACTCTCCGCCGCGCGGGAGGTTCGCTGCGCGCGCCGTCTTCGGCGCGCTCGGAAGATTCGTTCGCGGCGTCGCTGTCGCGGTCGTCCTCGCTCATGGAACGAACTCCAGTTTGGACATCTTGTATTGCCCGCCGTCGTCGGTGACGGTCACCTTGAGCCGCCAATTGCGTGGTTCATCTTTGGCGCCCGCGGCATTGCTGATCCGCGACGACGCCGCCACGAGCACCAGCGCGGAATTGCCATCCATGGATTGGACGGCCGCCGCGTTCACGGTGCCCTGAGTGACCACCTTGGACTGCTCGACGACGGTGGTGAAATCCTTTGCGCGCTGCTGGAAGTCGTCCCTGAACTGGCCGGTCGAGCTGTCGATCACCCGCTGGACGTCCTCCTTGGCCCGGTTGAAGTCCATCGAGAACATGTTGACGACACCCTGTCGGGCCCCGGCGATGAAGCTGGCGGTGCGCTGGTTGCGCTCGGAGGTTTCGTGGCGTTCCCACATCATGTATCCGCTGGCCGCGACGAAGGCGCAGATGAGCACGATGACGGCGGCTTTCCATGCCACCGACCACGACGGCAACCGGACGCGCCGCCGTGAGCGGGCCGACTGGGAATCCGACGCCGCGTCTTCCCGATCCTCGTCGGCGCCTTCTTCCGGGGTCTCCGCCTCGTCGGCGGCTTCGACGGTGTCGGAGACGTCGTCCTTGGTCTCCGGCTCGTCGGCGTCGGTCGTGTCCTCGTCGGCGTCCGCCGCCTCTTTCGCAGTCTCCGCCTCCGCCTCGGCCTCCTCGGCCGCGGCGGCCGCCTGGGCCTGCGCCTCACGCCGTAGCCGGGCGGCACGGGCGCGGGCGCGGGCCGCGGCGGCCAGCGCCTCGGCCTCGGCCGCTTCGGCCTCGGCCTCCTCGAGCAACGCCTGCATGTCGGCTTTCGGCGTGGCCGAATCTTGCGGTTCCTTCGCCTCAGCCATCCCGCTCGCTGCCCGCCGCCCGCATGATCGACTGACTCGCTGTGTGCCTCACGCGGCTACCATCGCACGAGCGAGAACGGCCAACTGTCGGTGCCCCCCGGTCCGCCCCCGCAGCCGGTGTCGAACGTCGAGTCGACCTGACCGGCCAGCGTCACCGGGTCCCACGAGTACACGTCGTGCGAGGGAAAGAACTGGACGACGCAGCGCACACCGTCGGGCACGTCGACGGCCATGGTGTAGCGGCCGTTGACCAGGTGGGCGTTCGCGTTCCAGAACGCCGCCTGCCCGTTGGGTTGCGCAATCGTCTGGATAGTCAGGCATTCCGGTCCTTGGTTATATCGGCACGGTCGAATCGCCCAGATCCAGCTGTGGCCGGGGTCGCGTGGCGTGTCCAGCCGGTAATTGCCAACCTGCATGTCCGCGTGGGCGGTCGGCTCGAGGGTCAACGCGGCGATGGCGAGCGCAAGGCTCAGCGCGAGGGTCTTCACCGATGCGTCTCCCATCTGTGCGCGCGGTTGCTGCAAATATAAGGCGCGGCCACGTTGAACAGGCCTACTCGTAAAAATTGGGGCGGTCAACGGCCCGCATCGGCCGGCTCACTCGCCCGGGCCGCCGGGGCTGGCTCAATCGATTACCGCGGCTTCCTTGCGTTCGGTGATCGGTCGGGCGAGTTCTTGCTCGTCGCAGATGCACTGCAGCTTCTCCACCGTCTCGTCCAGGCCGGCCCCCACTCTTTGGCCGGGGGTGAAGGTGGCCGGCAGTTTGCGCATGCCCTGGATGACGCCGATGGTCTCGTAGTGGATGGTGCCGTCGGGGTCACACCGGTAGTCGGGCATTCGATCGAGGACCGCCGTCAGCATCGATTTGAACACCGTGCGCGCGACGTTGGATCCGATGCATCGGTGGACGCCGAGACCGAAACTGAAGTGGCGGTTGCCTTTCCGGTCCAGGATGATCTCGTCGGGGTCCGTGAACACCGCTGGGTCGCGGTTGGCCATGGCCCACGAGATCCACAACCGCTCACCCTCTTTGAACTGAGTGCCGTCGAGCTCGAGGTCGTCGGAGAAGGTTCGGCCGTCGCCGGGCGCCGGCGTGAAGTACCGCAGGAATTCCTCGGTCGCGGAGTCGAGCAGGGCGTCGCGTTGCTGGCTGAGCAGCTCGCGTTGGTCGGGGTGCTCCGAAAGCCATTCCAGCGAGTGGGCGGTCAGCGCCGTCGTGGTGTCGAAGCCGCCGCCGATCACCAGCCCGAGGTTGCCGAGGATCTCGAGATCCGGGGCGGGCTCACCGTCGATGCGCATCTCGAGCAGAGCATTGACGATGCCGGGCCGCGGATTCTCGCGAATCTCGATCATGTTGTTGACCAGGTCGAGCCCCATCTGCCGGTGCATCTCCGTCACCCGCTGGATGTCCGGGGAATGCTCGGGCGTGTACACGGCCGCATGGGTCGGCTCGCTGTACATCTGCCAGTTCTTCAGGGGGATGCCGAGCATGGCCAGGGTCAGCACCGCCGGCACGACGTTGGCCAGATCGTCGACGAAGTCGATCTCGCCGCCCTCGATCTTCTCGTCGAGGCAGGCACGAGTCACGTCGTCGATGAAAGGCTTCCAACGCTTGACGGCTGCCGGTGACAGATAGGGGTTGAGCACGTTGCGGTAGATGCGGTGCTCGGGGTCGTCCATCTCCAGGATGCCGCCGCGCACCCCGTTGATCCGGCTGGCCGTCGGAATGGAGATGCCTTTGTAGCCGCGCCGTTGGTTGTTGACATCGTGATCGTTGGACACCGCGGGGCAGCGAGCGAGTTCGAACACCTCGTGGCTGCCGGCCGCCACCCAGTGGCCGCCGTAGGTGTCGCTCCAGGCCATCGGGCACTTCGCGTGCATCTCTTCGGTGATGGCCTTGAAGTTCGACCGGTATTCCGCGGAATGCCGCTCGAAGTGATACCGCTTCTTCTTGCGGTCGCTATCGCTGACCGCGTCGTCGACACTCAACGCTCTGTCTCCCTTTGCGCGTCATTCGGTGATGATGATGGCTTGCTCCGGGCACGATTGCGCCGCTTCGCGAACCTGGTCCTCCCGATCAGCCGGGACCACTTCGTCGATGGCTGACGAACTGCCGTCGATGTCGCTGAGCTCGAACGAATCCGGCGCGATCATCGAGCACAGAGTGTGACCCTGGCAGCGTTCCGGATCGACCCAGACCTTCACGGTGTCTCCTTGCGAATTGATTGCCGACAATCCTCGAGGGGCGCGACGGCTCAGGTGTTGCGACCGCCGTTGACGCCCAGGATCTGGCCGGTGATGTAGCCGGCTTCCTCGGACACCAGGAAGGCGCAGGCCGCGGCGATGTCTTCCGGCTTACCCATGCGGCGCACCGGCGTCCGGGCGATGGTCTCGTCGATGTTGCCCAAATATCCGTTCTTCTCGGCGGCGCGCAGCATCGGGGTGTCGATGAAGCCCGGCGGCACGGCGTTGACCGTGATGCCGCTGGGTCCATACTCGAGCGCCAGGGATTTGGTGAGCCCGTTGACCGCGGACTTGGCCGCCACGTAATGGCTCATGTACGGCGCGCCGGAGTGGGTGCTCGAGGACGAGATGTTGACGATGCGTCCCCAGTTCGCCTCGATCATGTCGGGCAACACCGCCTGGATGGTGTGGAAGACGCCGTTGAGGTTGACATCGATCACGCGCTGCCAGTCTTCGAACGTGATGTTGTTGAAGCGCTTGAATCCGTCCAGGCCGGCGGCGTTGACCAGAACGGTGACCGGCCCGAGCCTGGCGCGAATCGCCGCGAAGGCCGCGTCCACCTGAGCTCGGTCGGTGACGTCGGCGGTGAACGAGTGGTCGTCGTCGGACGGTCTGAGATCGATGCTGGCGACGTCCAGACCGTCGGCGCGCAGGCGTTGCGCGACGGCAAGCCCGATGCCGGATCCACCGCCGGTGACCACCGCAGTCTTCACGTTGAGGCCTCTAATTCGATAGGTGACCGTCTCAGCCATAAAGAATGTCGCTTACAATTATGAGAACCTTACTCTCACGCAAGAGCGCGTCGCAACACACTCTGGAAACCCTGTTTGGCCTGCGTCAAACTGCGGGTCCTGGCGGCCCACGGGCGCTTACGTCGCTGGTCAGCCGCCCGGCCGCATTCCTGAGAGTTTCTTGAATTATCGAGACACGAATGTAAGATTCGCCGGGGAAGAGAATGAAATTATCGTGACCGTCACCACATGAGGGGGTCGGAATGCCTGCCCAGGACACGGCAGAACCCACCGCGACTATCGCGGATGCCGCGCCTGCGTCACGCGTCGACCGTCGACTCCTGATCGCCAGCTGGCCTGCGGACGTCTTCAGCCGCGACCAGGGCCGGGCGCTGGCGGTGGCGCGCCGGATCCGCACCGGCTCTTTCTCGATCAACGGCGGCAACTACTTCGGCGCGGACAGCCCGTTCGGGGGCTTCAAGCAGTCGGGGGTCGGTCGCGGGATGGGGGTGCCCGGCCTCGAGGAATTCTTGGAGCGCAAGACGTACGCGGTGCCGTCGTTGGGGGCCCCGGCGTGAGGCCGCTCGAGGGCATCCGCGTCCTGGAGGTCGCCATGTACGGGTTCGTCCCGTCGGCGGGCGCCGTGCTCGCCGAATGGGGCGCCGACGTCGTCAAGGTCGAGCACGCGGTGACCGGTGACCCGCAACGCGGCCTGCGGCAGACCGGAATGTTGCGCGTCGAGGGGGATCCCAACCCCAACATCGAACACGCGAACCGCGGCAAGCGCAGCATCGGACTGGACATGTCGGTGCCCGAGGGCAAGGAAGTGCTCTACGAGCTGGTCCGGCGCTCGGACGTGTTCCTGACCAGTTTCCTGCCCGGTGCCCGCCAGAAGTTCGGGATCGACGTCGACGACATCCGGGCGGTGAACCCGAAGATCGTCTACGCGCGCGGAAGTGCGCTCGGCCCGCGCGGCGAGGAAGCCACCAAAGGCGGCTACGACATGACCGCCTTCTGGTGCCGGGCCGGAACCGCCGCGACCATCACCCCGGCGGGGACGCCGGGGATGATCGGGCCGCCCGGACCCGCCTACGGCGACACCATCTCCGGCACCAACCTCGCCGGGGGCATCGCGGCGGCGTTGCTCAAGCGGGAACGCACCGGCGAACCGTCCGTTGTCGACGTGTCACTGCTCGGCAGCGGTCTGTGGTCGATGGGGCACACGGTCGCGCTGACGAACCATCTGGGGCAGCGACTCGAGGCCCTGCCGCCGGGCGTGCACGGCGCACCGAACAATCCATTGGTGGGGCTGTACACGACCTCGGATGGCCGGTACATCTCTTTCGTGATGATGCAGCCGACCAAGTTCTGGGCGGACGTGTGTCGACACGTCGATCTGCCGGAGCTGGCCGACGACCCACGCTTCGCGACCGTCGAGGAGATCGCCGCCAACACCGCGGATGCTGTTGAGCTCTTGACCAAAGCCATCGCGACCCGCACGCTGGCCGAGTGGAGCGAGCGGTTCGCCACCCTGGCGGGACCGTGGGCGCCGGTGCAGGACACGCTGCAGGCGGCCGAGGACGCGCAAATCCGGGCCAACGAATACCTGGTCCGCGCGGGCGAGCTGGAACTGGTGGCCAATCCGGTCCAATTCGATGTCGCGGCGCCGAAGACCGGTCCGGCGCCCGGCTTCGCCGAGCAGACCGACGAAGTACTGCTGGAGCTCGGCCTCGATTGGGATCGCATCATCGACCTCAAGACGGCCGGCGCCGTCACTTAAGACTGGAGTTTCTTGTCTATGTTGGTATTACGGCCCGCTGTCGTTGTTGCCGGGACCCGCTCACGGCGCCCTGAGCTTGCGGTTACGGGTTGTTGCATAACGGTTAAGCGTTTTTTGCTCCACCTGGACTCGGCATGAGTCATAATCGCCGAACGCTTCAAGGCGCGGAGCACTTTGTCTTGCGGCGTCAACTCACGCGACTGAACGGAGGCACCGGCGTGAGGATCAGAAGCGCTACCACGCCGGCCGAATTTCGGCCGTCCGCTGGGCGTTTCGTCATCAGACGCATCCACTCGGCCTCGCCGGTTCAGCCGAATCTACCGCAGCTCCTGCGCGACAACAAGACTGGCAGTCTCGTAGCGTGGAAGGGAGTTGGCGCCAATGGCGACTAAGGGTGCCGACCACTGGTCAGCGGGATTGCCCCAGCTGAAACTGAAGTTCGACATCTCGGGGGCGATGCAGGCCGTCGGAGCTCTGTTCGCCATGTCCGCCGACGCGGTGAAGTTTTTGTTCCGCCGGCCGTTCCAGTGGCGGGAGTTCTTGGAGCAGTCCTGGTTTGTCGCGCGGGTGTCGCTGGCTCCCACCCTTCTGGTCGCGATTCCGTTCACCGTCCTCGTCAGTTTCACGCTCAATATCCTCTTGCGCGAACTGGGCGCGGCGGATCTGTCCGGCGCGGGTGCCGCGTTCGGAGCAGTCACCCAGCTCGGACCGCTGGTCACGGTTTTGATCGTGGCAGGCGCGGGTGCCACGGCAATGTGTGCGGACTTGGGCGCGCGAACAATTCGCGAAGAGATCGACGCGATGGAGGTCCTCGGCATCAACCCGGTGCAGCGGCTGGTCACACCGCGCATGCTGGCCTCCGGTTTGGTCGCGTTCTTGCTCAACAGCCTGGTCGTCATCATCGGCGTCCTTGGCGGCTACGTCTTTTCGGTGTTCGTCCAAGACGTCAATCCGGGCGCATTCGCCGCGGGCATCACCTTGCTCACCGGCGTGCCCGAGGTGATCATTTCGTGCGTCAAGGCAGCGCTTTTCGGCCTCATCGCCGGCTTGGTCGCGTGCTATCGCGGCCTGTCGATCTCCGGTGGGGGCGCCAAGGCCGTTGGCAACGCGGTGAACGAAACCGTGGTTTACGCCTTCATGTCCCTGTTCGTCGTCAACGTGGTCGTCACCGCGGTCGGCATCAAGATGACGGCGAAGTAAGGCTGCCCATGGCGCTGAGGGCCACGTATCCGCGACTGTTCCGTCAGCTCGAGCGGCCGATCGCCTTGATGGGCCGGATCGGCGACCACACCCTGTTCTACGGCAAAGCGCTCGCCGGGATACCCTTCGCGGCCACCCGGTACACGCGCGAAGTCATTCGACTGATCGCCGAGATCAGCATGGGCGCGGGCACTTTAGCGATGATCGGCGGAACCGTCGTGATCGTCGGTTTTCTGACGCTGGCGGCCGGTGGCACGCTGGCGATTCAGGGCTACACCTCGCTGGGCAACATCGGCATCGAGGCACTGACGGGCTTCTTGTCCGCGTTCATTAACGTGCGCATCGCGGCACCGGTGGTTGCCGGGATCGGTCTGGCGGCCACCTTCGGCGCCGGCGTGACTGCCCAGCTGGGTGCCATGCGGATCAACGAGGAAGTCGATGCGTTGGAGAGCATGGCCATTCGGCCGGTTGCGTATTTGGTGAGCACCCGCATCCTCGCGGGCATGCTGGCCATCACGCCGTTGTACGCGATCGCCGTCATCCTGTCGTTCGTGGCCAGCCAGTTCACCACTACCTTTCTGCTCGGGCAGTCGCAGGGTTTGTACCAGCACTACTTCAACACGTTCCTGAACCCGATCGACTTGCTGTGGTCGTTCCTGCAGGCCGTCTTGATGGCGCTCACCATCCTGCTGATCCACACCTATTACGGCTATTTCGCTTCGGGGGGGCCCGCCGGCGTGGGCAACGCGACCGGTAACGCGGTGCGCACCTCGCTCATCGTCGTGGTGTCGGTAACGCTGTTGGTGTCGCTGTCTATTTACGGTTCGAACGGCAACTTCAACCTGTCCGGTTAGCGAAGGAGGTGGAACGGCAGTGACGCAGGGTGTGCCAGCGGGTCGCGGCGCGGTCGCCGGGCGACCTCCACGCGCCGGCCATGCGCGACCGCCGGCCGGCAGGAATTACCTGCCGCCCCTGCTCGGGCTGGCCACGGTTCTCATCATTGGCTTGATTTTCGCCGTGGCGGTCGGTCTGTTCCAGGGCTCCTTCACCGAAACCGTGCCGGTGACCGTGATCTCGCAACGCGCGGGCCTGGTCATGAACCCGGACGCGAAGGTCAAAATGCGCGGGGTGCAGGTCGGTAAGGTCGCCTCGGTCGAATCGCTGCCCAACGGCCAAGCCGCCATCCACCTGGCGATGGATCCGTCGCAATTGCGCTTCATCCCCAGCAATGTGCTCGTCGACATCGCGTCGTCGACGGTATTCGGCGCGAAGTCCGTCCAGCTGGTGGAACCAGCCCAGCCCTCGGCCCAGCGCCTGCACGGTGGCCAGACGCTGCAAGGCCAGCACGTCATGGTCGAAATCAATACCGTGTTCCAGCAACTGGTTTCCGTGCTGGCGCAGATCGATCCGCCCAAGCTCAACGAATCACTGGGTGCGCTCGCGCAAGCGTTCAGTGGGCGGGGTCCTCAGCTCGGTCAGTCGCTGAGCGACCTGGATTCGTTTCTGGCCAAGCTGGAGCCGAGCCTGCCCGCGTTCTCCCATGACCTCTCGGTGCTACCGGTGGTGTCCAACGCCTACGCCGACGCCGCACCGGACCTGGTGAAGACCGCGGCCAACGCGACCCGGATCAGCAAGACGCTCGTCGATGAACAGCGCAACCTGGACGCGTTGCTGATCAGCGCGATCGGCCTGGCCGACATCGGCAACGACGTCTTGTCGACGAACCGCCAACCGCTGACGAACGTGATGCACCTGCTAGTGCCGACCACCGACCTGACCAACGAGTATCACGAGGCGCTCACCTGTAGTTTTGGCGGGCTGGTGACGATAGCCCACAGTCCCCCGTTGTCGGAACCGAGCATCAACATCTCGGCGAGCCTCACGTGGGGCGGCGAGCGTTACCGGTATCCGACAAACCTGCCCAAGGTTGCCGCGACGGGTGGACCGAAGTGCCTGGGACTGCCGGCAATTCCGTTCAACTCGGCTCCGCCGCAATTCATCACTGATATCGGCGCCGACCCGGTGGGTTACGGAAATCCGCAGCTGCTGATCAACTCCGATCTCCTCAAGCAGCTGTTGTACGGGCCGATCGCCGGTCCGCCCCGCAACTCCGCGATGGTGGGAATGCCTGGATGAGAACCCGCGCCACGCTGATCAAGTTCACGATCTTCGCGGTCGTGATGGCAATGCTGACCGCCTTCCTGTTCTTCATCTTCGGCCAGTACCGCACTGGTGCCACGAACGGGTATTCGGCCGTGTTCTCCGACGTGTCGCGTCTCAAGAGCGGGCAGTCGGTGCGGGTCGCCGGTATCCGGGTAGGCACCGTCAACAGCGTTTCGCTGCAGCCGGACAAGAAAGTCGTGGTGCACTTCGACGCCGACCGCAACGTCGTCCTCACCGAGGGCACCAGGGCGGCGGTCCGCTACCTCAACTTGGTGGGGGATCGCTACCTCGAACTCGTCGACGGTCCGGGCCCGACCAAGCGCCTGCCGGCCGGCGGCCAGATTCCCGTCAACCGCACGGCGCCGGCGCTCGACCTCGATCTGCTGCTCGGCGGGCTGAAACCCGTTACCCAGGGCCTGAATGCGCGCGACGTCAACGCGCTCACCTCAGCACTGCTGCAGGTCTTCCAGGGGCAAGGCGGGACTCTTGATTCGCTGTTCACCAAGACGACGTCGTTTTCGAATGCCCTGGCCGACAACGATCAAACGGTGCAGCAACTGATCGACAACCTGAACATCGTGATCGGCACGATCTCCAAGGATGGCGCGAAGTTCTCCGGCGCCATCGATCGCCTGGAGCGGCTCGTCACCGGGCTGTCGGACGACCGCGACACCATCGGCTCCGCTATCGACGCCCTGGACCGGGGAACGGCCTCGCTGGCCGACCTGCTGACCAGAGCCCGCCCGTCGCTGTCCGGCAACATCGATCAGCTCAGTCGGCTTGCGCCGATCCTCGACAACGACAAGGACCGCCTCGACGCCGCAATCGGGAAGGCGCCGAAGAACTACCGCAAACTGGTCCGACTCGGAGTGAACGGCGCCACCATCCCGTATTACCTCTGCGAGATCGAGCTCCGGGGCACGGATCTGCAGGGCAGAACGGTCAAGGCCCCCTGGTTCAGGTCAGAAGCTGGAAGGTGCACGGAACCCTGATGCTCAAGTATCGCGGAGCTGGGCTCGTCAAGGCCGGACTCATCGGCGTCATCCTGGCGGTGATGGTCATCCTGGTGGGTTTGTCGCCAGACCGGTTCATCACGTGGGCGACGATGGTCAGGTATCAGGCGTTGTTCACCGAGGCCGGCGGCCTTGCGACGGGCAACCCCGTCATCGTGTCGGGCGTGAAGGTCGGCACCGTGTCGGATGTGAAGCTGCGCCACGGCGATGCTTTGGTGACGTTCGCGATGAAGGGCGACGTCCCGCTCGGGTCGGAGACGTCCGCGCATATCCGCACCGGCACGCTGTTGGGCGAGCGGATGCTGACATTGGAGTCCGCCGGCAGCGGCACGATGCACCCGATGGCGCTCATTCCGGTCTCGCGCACCTCTTCGCCCTACTCGCTAACGGAAGCGGTCAGCGACTTTACGACCGACACTGCAGGAACCAATACCACGACACTGAACCAGTCGCTGGACACCCTGTCGGCGACGCTCGATCAGATCGCACCCCAAATGGGGCCGGCCTTCGACGCGCTCACCCGGTTGTCCCGCACACTCAATAGCCGCAACAAGAACTTGGGCGACCTGTTCAAGAGCGCCGGCGACGTCACCGGGATCCTCTCCGAACGCAGCCAGCAGGTCAACAAGCTCATCCTCAACTCCGACACCCTGCTCCAAGTCCTGGTGGCGCGCCGGCAGGAGATCGTCGACCTGCTGGCCAACACGTCGGCAGTGGCCAAGCAGCTGACTGGGTTGGTGCGCGACAACGAAAGCAAATTGGCACCGACACTGGAAAAGCTCAATTCGGTGACCGCCATGCTGGAAAAGAACCGCGACAACATCAGCAAAGCGTTACCGGGCCTGGCCAAATTCGAGATCACGGTCGGCGAGGCGATCTCCAGCATGTACGCCTATTCCGCGTTCGTCCCGAACTTCCTTGTCCCGCAACTCTTCCAGCCATTCTTCGACTATCTCTGGGGCTTCCGCACCTTCGACCCGGCTCGCGGTCCAGGCAACCCGTCGCCGGTACCCCGGTCGCTGGTTCCCTGGCCCTACAACGGCATTCCGGTGTGTCCCGGCTGCACATTGGGCGGCAGGATCGGGGGATCACAGTGATCCGCCGCAACCGACTGACGGCGGTGGCCGCGATCGTCCTGGTCGGGCTGATCGTTGCCGGAGCCGCCGTGCTCGTCCGCAACACGGTCTTCCGCCAACAGACGATCACCGCCTACTTCACCACCGCCACCGCGATCTACCCCAATGACGAGGTGCGGGTCTCGGGCGTCAAAGTCGGCAACATCAAATCCATCCAGCCGCAGGGCACACAGGCCAAGATGACCCTCAAGGTCGACCACGGCGTGCCCATCCCGGCGGACGCGAAGGCGGTCATCGTCGCCCCGAACCTGGTGGCCGCCCGCTACGTCCAACTCTCGCCTGCGTATCGAGACAGTGGACCGGTCATGCGCGATGGGGCGGTCATCCCGCTCGAACGCACCGCAGTGCCCGTCGAGTGGGACGAGGTCAAGACCCAGTTGATGCGGCTGGCAACGGATTTGGGACCCAAGAGCGGCGTGTCGGGCACGTCCGTGGGCCGGTTCATCGACAGCGCCGCCAATGCGCTGGACGGCAACGGCGACAAGCTGCGGCAAACCCTCGGTCAACTCTCAGGGGTGGGCCGCATCCTCGCCAACGGCAGCGGCAACATCGTCGACATCATCAAAAATCTGCAGACCTTCGTCGCCGCGCTGCGCGACAGCAACGTCCAGATCGTGCAGTTCAACGACCGCCTGGCCACGCTCACCAGCGTGGTCAACGACAGCAAATCCGACCTGGACGCGGCGCTGACCGATCTGTCGACGGCGGTCGGCGAGGTGCAGCGCTTCATCGCCGGGACGCGCAATCAGACCAGCGAGCAGATTGCCCGATTGGCCGACGTCACACAGGTTTTGGTCGATAAGCACATGGCTCTGGAGAATATCCTGCACACCTCGCCGAACGCGCTCGGCAACTTCTTCAACGACTACAACGCCGACACCGGGACCATCGTGGGCGGGTTCGGCATCATGAACTTCGCGAACCCCACGTTCGGGGGTCAGCTTCTGTTGAGCGTCCCCGGATGCACCCAGATCGGCGCCATCGGAAACGTCACCGCGGTCGAATCGGGCAAGTTGTGCAGCCTGTTCATCGGTCCCGGTTTGCGGCTGCTCAACTTCAACAACCTGCCGATTCCCATCAACATCTTCTTGCAGAAGTCCGTGGACCCTTCCAAGATTCTCTACAGCGAGCCCCGGCTGGCGCCCGGCGGCGAGGGTCCGAAACCCGGACCACCGGAGATCCCGCCCGCGGTGTCGGCCTACACCGGCTTGCCCGGTGATCCGGTCGGACCGCCGGGGGCGGTGCCGCCGGCGCGGATACCGGGTGCGGCGATGCCGCTGCCGCCCCCGCCGTCCACCCCGATGCCGCCGCCTCCGCCTCCAGCGCAGAGCACGTCAGACATGCTGCTGCCGGCCGATGGGCCACAACAATGATCACCCGGGTGGCGGCGCGGCGCGTGTTCGCCGTCGGTTGTTGCGTGGTGCTGACCGCAACCGGATGCGCGTTCCACGGCCTGAATTCGCTACCGCTGCCCGGCGCGGTCGGACGTGGTCCGGGCGCGAACATCTACCACGTCGAGCTCCCGAATGTCGGCACGATGGAGTCGAATTCGCCGGTGATGATCGACGATGTCGTCGTCGGCAGTGTCGGCAAGATGCGGGTGCAGGGCTGGCACGCCGACGTCGAGATTTCGGTAAAGCGCGATGTCGTCGTCCCCGCCAACGTGGTCGCCACGGTTGGTCAGACCAGCCTGCTCGGGTCGATGCATGTGGAGCTCAATACGCCGCTGGGCCAGCAGGGGAGCGGACGTCTGCAGCCGGGCGCCACCATCCCGTTGAGCCGGTCGTCCGCCTACCCGTCGACGGAACAGACGCTGTCGTCGCTGGGCGCGGTCGTCAACGGCGGCGGATTGGGCCAGATCGGGGAGATCATCCACAATTTCTCCGCCGCCCTATCCGGGCGCGAGGGCGCGGTACGTGACTTGATCACTCGTCTCGACACGTTCGTCGGAACGCTGGACGATCAGCGAAACAACCTCGTCGACTCCATCCAGGCGCTGAACCGGCTCGCGGGGACGTTCGCCGACCAACGCGACGTAATCACCCAGGCGCTGCAGAAGATACCGCCCGCGCTCGATGTGCTGGTCAAGGAGCGCCCGCGGCTGACGGCCGCCCTGGACAAACTTCGCGTCTTCAGCAACACCGCCACCCGATTGGTCAACGACAGTGAGGACGACCTGGTCAAGAACCTCAAAAACTTGGAGCCGACCATTCGCGCACTCGCGGACGTCGGACCGGAGTTCGGCACGGCGATCGCGGCCGGGTTCGTGTTCCCGTTCACCCAGAACTTCGTCGACCGAGCGGTCCGGGGCGACTACTTCAATCTGCACGTCGATCTGGACCTGTCGATTCCACGGCTCAAGCGAGGACTGATGTTGGGCACCCACTGGGGGCAGCTCGACCAGCCGGAGCCGCCGGCGCCCGGAGAGCCGTATTACTTGAATTACACCCGCGATCCGATGCATACGCCCCTGCGGCCGCCGTGGGTGGACCCGGCCAGCCCTCCTCCGTTGCCGGGTCCGCCGCCGGGCGCGGTTCCGTTGCCCGGGCCGCCGCCGGGTGCAGCCCAGGCACCTGAAGCCGGTCAGACCGCGCCGCCCGCAGCGGCGCCCGGGACGGGAGCGGGTGGATAGATGCTGACGCGCTTCGTCCGAATCCAGTTGGCGGTCTTCGCGATTGCCGGGACCGTTGGTGTGATCGCGATGGTCCTCTTCTACATCCAAGCGCCGACGCTGCTGGGCATCGGCAGGATGACGGTGACGCTCGAGCTGCCGGCCACCGGCGGCCTGTACCGGTTCTCCAACGTGACCTACCGTGGCGTTCAGCTCGGCAAGGTCACGTCGGTGGGCCTGACGCCGACCGGGGCGAAAGCGACGCTGTCGCTGAGCACTTCACCGAAGGTTCCCGCGGACCTGACGGCGCAGGTGCTCAGTGTGTCCGCGGTGGGTGAACAATACGTGGACCTGCGACCCAAGACCGACTCGCCGCCCTACCTGCACGACGGTTCGGTAATCTCGGTGCGCGATACGACGATTCCGCAGCCCGTCGGCCCCGTGCTCGATCAGGTCAATGCCCTCGTTCAAAGCATCCCGAAGACCAAACTGGGTCAGTTGCTCGACGAGTCCTTTCAAGGTTTCAACGGTTCGGGTTACGACCTGGGGTCACTGATCGATTCCTCAAAGACGTTGTCCCGTGACGCCAACGGCGTCGTCGATCGCACCCGGGCCTTGACCGAAGACTCCGGGCCGCTACTGGACACCCAGGCGCAGACCACCGATTCGATCAGGACGTGGGCGCGTAGCCTCGCCGGCATCTCGAATGTGCTGGTGAACGACGATTCCAACTTTCGTACCATCTTGCAGCAAGGCCCTGAGGCTGCTAACGAAGCGTCCCGACTTCTCGAACAGATCAAACCGACGCTGCCGGTGTTGTTGGCCAATCTGACCACCATCGGGCAGATCGGCGTCACCTACCACCCCTCCCTGGAGCAGTTGCTCGTGTTGCTGCCCTCGGCGGTCGCGATCGAGCAGGCCGCTTCGCCCACAAACGATCCCGACGGTCTGGCCAAGGGCGACTTCGCACTCACGATCGACGATCCGCCGATTTGCACGGTCGGCTTCATGCCACCAAACACCTGGCGATCCCCGGACGACCTCACCGACGTCGACACCCCGGACGGGCTGTATTGCAAACTCCCGCAAGATTCGCCGCTTGCGGTTCGCGGTGCCCGCAACTATCCCTGCATGGGTCACCCGGGCAAGCGCGCGCCCACCGTTGAAATCTGCAACAGCGACAAACCGTTCATGCCCCTGGCGATGCGCCAGCACGTCCTTGGTCCCTACCCGTTGGACCCGAACCTGCTCGCCCAGGGCGTCCCGCCCGACGACCGGACCACTTCCAACGACAGGATATTCGGCCCCGTGGAGGGGACACCGCTGCCGCCGGGGGCGGTGCCACGCGGCACACCGGCGGGGCCGCGCGGAGAAAATCCGCCAGCGGGCACGGCCGGGGCGGCCGTGCCGCCGGTCCCGTCGTCGGGGCCACCTCCGCTGGCGCCCATGTCGCGAATGTCGGCTGATCTTCCGCCCTTCGCGCCACTCGACGTCCCTGCCCCCGGGGAACTTCCGCCGCCAGCGCCGCCCGCGCCGCCGGCGGGTCCCGATGCCGCACCGCCCGACGCGACCGGCGGCGCGGGGCCGCAGGCCGCGCCCAGTTCATTCGGGGGCGGGTCCGGGAAGCAGGTGCCGGCCGTCACGATCGCCCGGTACGACCCGCGCACGGGTCGCTATATCGGTCCCGACGGGAAGCTGTACCAGCAGTCGAATCTCGTTGCCCCGAAAGCACCCAAGACGTGGCAGGACATGCTTCCCACCTGAGGCCGGGGCGGAGCGATGTAGGGCGCCGAAGGCGGGGCCAGTGGGAAGGCCGGTCAGCCGATTTTGTCCAGGCGCAACGGCATTGTGATGTCAAGCCACTGGTTTTGCCCGCAGGCACCCGACGGGCCGACCGTCTTGTCCTTGCCGGCGTATGTCGACGAGCCGAGTTGATATCCGCCGTAGTCGTTGACCGGGTAGAAATAGAAGGTCTGCTGGCCGGTGAATGCGGTGCCGTCCTCGCACCGCTCCCAGTCGGGCACTTCGCGTTTGGCCTTCCACATCTCCCCGTCGTTCATATAAACGGGCGTGCTCCATCCCTGGTCACTGGTGAGCGTGCCGTGGCATTCCTGAAACGTGACGCACGACGAGGTGATGGTCCACGTCTGAACGACGGTCGGCTCGCCGAAGTACTGATCGTTGCGCTGGGCCCAGTCGCCGATGGACGTGGCGCGGAACGTCCCGTTGACGGCCACTTCCTCCTTGGTTGTTGCCCGGGCCACGGAGGGCGTCGCCAAACCGCCGAATACGGTGGCAGCGACCAGCGTTGCGGTGGTGAATGCTCGAAATGAACGCATCAGACGCTCCTCCAGCCGCCTCGATTAACCGTCATTGTCACGCGGTTTTCGACACTGCTTGCGGCGTTTCGTGTAATGAGATTAACACCGCTTCGGCTCCGACAAAATGGCGATCGAATGGAAATTGGCAGCGCTCACAACAGCGGGTCCAACTTCGAGATCAGCCAGGTACCCTTGACTTTCGTCAATGTCACCAGGGCGATGCTGGCGGTTGTCTGGGGTTGCGGCTTCTCCTTGCTTGTGGCGGTCTGGTTGATGAACACCAGCACGACGGCTGAGTCCGGATGCAACTCCGATACGGCGGCCCGAACCGCCTGGGCCGTCTCGGTGACGTGTTTCTGCTGTGCCATTGCCGCGATCTGTTCGGTGAATTTGGTGTAGTAGGCGAGAAAATCACCGGTGAGATATGACTTCGCCTTGGCGAAGTCACGGTCGAGGTTGTCGGGACCGTATGACAGCACCGCGACGGCACCGTCGGACGCCGCCTGAACCGCCCGGTGCGCCGCGGCGTCGCCGACCTGCTGATCCGGCCGATAGAGATGAAAGTACAAGCCGATGGGGGCGCCCACCGCGGTGACAACCAACAGTGTCGCCACCACCGATCGCCACCTCGCCACACACCGCCGGAGCCAGCGCTTGGCCGTGGCCAGTCGGCCGGCGGGTGCCGGTCCGGGCGAAGCCGATGGCGATCCGTCGGAAGGTGTGGCTTGCGCGCTGTCCAGCGCCGAACCATGTTCGAGAGTCATTGCAGGAAATCGACTTTCGACATTTTGAGCCGACCCCCGTCGCGCGTCAGGCCCACGCTGACCCGCCACACGACGGGCGGCGGATGTGTGTTGTCTGGATTGCTGACATCGGATCTCGCCGCGACGAGCACGACCGCCGAATCGTCGCTCAACGACTCGACCGCGACGGCTTCCACGGTGGCCTTGCTGCTGACCTTTGATTCCTCCGTCTGCTTGGCCATCAGGCCTGACATCACTGACAGTTGGCTCTTGAAGTCGCCCGTGGAGTCGTCGATGACGCGCTGGATGTCCTCCTTGGCATGGTTGGCGTCGACCGACATCAGCTCGGTGACGCCTTGCCGGGCCGCTGCGGCGACCTCGGCGGCGAGCCGCTGTTTGTGCACGGTGGCCCGGTGCTGCCACACCATGTAGCCGCTCGCTGCCAGCGAAGCGGAGGCAAGCACGATGCCGACGCCGGCGGCGATGGCCTTGCGCCCCGGGCGGCGAAGCCAATGTGGCCGCCCCGGCCGCCGCGGCAACCGCAGTCGGAGCCGGGGCTGCCTGGCGGTGTGCTGCTTGGCATCGTCGGGAGCCGCGTCACCGTCGGCGTCCTCGGTTCCGGCTTCCTCGCGCAGCCTTTTCAGGCGTGCCCGAGCCGCCGCGGCGCGCGCTTCGGCCTTGGCAACTTCGTCGTCCTGGTCTGCTTCCGCGACGGGCAGCACGGCGCCGGAGTCATCCCAAGGCTCGGGGCCAGGGCCCTCCGGATCGTGCACGGAGAAGGAGCTTATCACTCCGGCCCGGGCTCAACGGCCGCATCGGCGGCCGCTTTCGGACCTCTCACATGCGGAAATGCTCGACCGCTGGGTCGCGGCACGGCGCCCCGTCGGGGCGGCCCCGGCCCCGACGACCGTTCGCCTCGTGCGATCTTCTCCAAGGATGAGAATTTTCTTTTCCGGTGTGGCAAAGTAATTGGGTGCGATTGATCGTGGCGATGGCGGCCGCGTTGGTGGGCGCCGGTCTGCTGGCGGCGCCGCCATCCTTTGCGGGGCCGACGGTCTGCGACTACCCCGCCTGCACCCCGGGGATCATGCCGCATCAGGTTTTGGGCGCGCCGTGTGAGAACACCACCTATTACGCCTTCGGTGTCGCCGACGGTTACGTTTCGTTCGCCTCGGAGCCTGGACGCTTGATGTTCTGCGGCTCGCCGAGGAGGTACCAGCCGCGTTGGTTCCGGTCACCGCCGATGGCGGGGGTCAAGGATGAGGGCGCCGCCTGCCAGAATTACGAGAACTACGTCGCGCAGGCTCCCGATGGCCTGTTTCTGATTTGTATAGCCCACGACGGTGTCGCGACCTGGGTCCGCGCCGACACGTAGCCATGGGGTTTCCGTTCAGGCGTAGCCTTCCCGGGGCAGACCGAGCAGGCGTCGGCTCAAATCGGTGACCCTGGCGAGCAACGTCTCGTCGTCGATGTCGGCAACCAGCGGATGCATGACGGCGGTGCTGAGCGCGCCGGAGAACATGGCCGCCTCGATCCGCCCGTCCAGCCCCGCATCGCTCAGCAGCACCCGGTACAGACGGTCCATGAAGACTTGAAACGGTTCGTGCTCGGCCAGCAATCGGACGACCACCGGATCGAATTGCAGCGTGCGCACCAGCCGGCGGTCACGAACGGCCATCTCAATCACGCGCACCAGCAAGGCATCTCGTGCTTGCGGGCCGTCGTCGTACGCCTCGGCCTCCTCGAGTGCCGGCTCGAGCCGGCCGAGTTCCCGTTCGGTCACCGCGATGACGATTTGCTCTTTAGTCCGGAATTGGTGGTAGACAGCAGCTTTCGTGACGCCGACGGCGTCGGCGATCATCTGCAGCGACGTGCCGCTGACGCCGTGCGTGGCGAACAGGTCCAGCGCGGCATCGAGCACCCGCGTCCGGGCCGGGCTGTGCTCGATCAGCCAGAATCGCTCACCGGTGACCGGTTGCCGTGCTGTTCCCACGCACCGAGACTAGACGACTCTATTGACGGAGGCTAGCCGATCGGCTAGCTTCGCTGAGTATTCGTGTTCGGCCAGGCGATCTCGTAGGGGAGGGCCGATGTCTAACGTCGAGGTTGGCGACGCACGGCGTCCGGGGTTGACGGGGGCCGCGCCGCGGCGGACCGACGGCGAGCTGATCCTGCTCTGGACGTTGCCGGCGGCGCTTGTCCTCTGGATCGCCGCGTTCTTCCTGTTCCCGGGCTTCAATCCGCCGATGTCGCCGACGATGTCGGCGGAACAGGTGGCCGCGTTCTATCGCGATCCGGCTCACCTGCCGGAGATCCGCTACAGCATGATCCTGTTCAACTGGTTCGGTGTGTGCCTGGTGCCGATCCTGGCTTTGATCGTCTTGCAGATCCGCCGGATGGCGCATCGAACGCCGATTTTCTCCTATGCGATGTTGGGCTGTGTCGCCGGCGGTCCGGCGCTTTTCCTCGTTGCGAACGTGTGCTGGCTGCTGGCCGCCTTTCGTACCGAACGCAGCCCCGAGCTGACCCAGTTGCTCAACGACTTCGGCTGGATCACCTTCACGATCCTGGTTCCGTTCCTGATCGGACAGAGCGTGATCCTTGCCCTGGCAATCTATTTCGACGATCAGCCGCGCCCGGTCTTCAACCGGTGGGTGGCCCACTTCAACCTGCTGGTGGCCGCCGCGCTGGTGCCCGCGGCGTTCGTCGGCGTGACCCTGACGGGCCCCCTGGCCTGGGACGGCTTGTTGTCGTTCTGGCTGAAGAACCTCGCCATCGCCGTCTGGATCGGCGTGATGGGCGTTGCGTTGGGCCAGGCGATTTACCGCGAGCGGTCCGAAAACCCCAGGTGCGGCACAGAATTGGTGGGCGCGTGAGTGCGGTGATGCCGCCGTCGGCCTCGCCGGCGACGCCCCCTGCGGGGCCGCTGCATCGGCGCATCGGTTGGCACCTGCGGCGCGGGCCTAAGCGCGAATTGTGGCTGGCCTGGGTGGTACTCATCGTCTTTTACAACCTCTTCTTCCCGGTGTTCTTCATCGTGGCGCAAGTTCAGCCGCCGCCGCAGCCCACCTGGGACCTCGCGACGCAGGTCCACTGGTTCCACGAACGTCACCTCGGGATACCCGTCGGTTTCGGCGTCGTCTTCGCCATCAGCGGCATGATCGCGGTCAACAACGCCCTCATCGCGTATTCGATGCGGCGGATGTCGGTCAGCCCGGCGTTCGCGTACTCGTATCTGGTCATCTACTCGCTCAGCGCTATTCCCGGCATGCTGCTGCTCAACATCGCGCTGATCGTCGGAACGCTCCGCCCCGAGCGCGACCCCCAAGCGGTCGGCTGGCTCTACGACTTCGCCTTCTTATCCTTCGACGGAACCATGGGCGTCTTCCTGATCGGCTCGCTGATCTGGATGGTCGCGATCCTGCTCGACAAGAATCGCGTCTTTCCCAAGTGGTTCGGCTATCTCAACCTGTGCAACGCGCTCACCGAGGTCGTCGTGGCGCCCTGCTGGATCTTCCAGCGCGGCGTGCTGGCATGGAACGGTCAAATCGCGTGGTGGCTGGACATGGTCGTGTTCGGTGTCTACCAAGTCACTTTCATCGTCATGCTGTTCCGGATGATCCGGCGCGAGGACTTCGGCACCGGGCCCCTCCCAGAACTCAATCGGCAAAAGGTGGCCGCGTGATGACCGACATGGCCGAGAAGCAACGGGCCAGATTCGTGCCCGGGCAGCCGGACATGTGGGCATTCGTGCTGTTCGAAACATCGGTATTCACGGGCTACTTCGGCTTCTACCTGTTCTATCGTGCCCGTAACCCCGAGCTGTTCCTGCATGCACAGTCGCAGCTCGACCTGCGGGTAGGGGTGGTCAACACCCTGGTCTTGCTGCTGAGCTCCTGGTCGGTGGCGCGGTGTGTCCAGTCGGCCCGGGCGGGTGCCTTTCGTGCGGCCCTGCGGGACGTGTTCATCACCGCTGCGTTCGCCGCGATCTTCCTCTTCTTCAAGGTGTTCGAGTGGGCCCGCTTGGTGCGCACGGGCAATGGATTGGACAGCAACGACTTCTTCACCTACTACTTCTTCCTCACCGGCATCCACTTCGTGCACCTGCTGATCGGCTTCGTCGCCCTCGGCGTAATCGTCTACCAACTTCGCGCCAAGGCGCGAAAGGACCACGAAGCCAAGGAGACCCAGCAGCTCGTCGAAACCTGCGCTACCTACTGGCACACCGTCGATTTCCTGTGGGTGCTCATCTTCGCGCTGCTCTACGTGGTGAGGTGATCTCCGATCAAGTTCAACAAACGACTGCTGGTGGTGTGGGCGATCCTGGCGGGTCTGACCCTCGGCTATCTCTGGCTGGACCACTCCGCAGGCCATGCCGGGACGCTGAGATCCAGCGCGGTGGTGACGTCGAGCGTCATCGTGATCGCACTGGTCAAGGTGCGCATCATCTTTCGCGAGTTCATGGAGGTGCGCGACGCTCCCGTACCGCTATGCCGGCTGACGGACGCATGGGTGCTGCTGATGGCCGTGGCCCTGCTCAGCTGCTACTTCGTCGGCATGAACCTTTGATTCAGCCCGCGACCGCGACCGCGTCGGCGGTGGTGAACGTGAGGTGGAGTTCGCTCAGTCCGCGCAGGATGTACGTCGGCTCGTAGGTGTAGCGACGTTCGGCCGCCGGCCCGTGATGGGCTTCGTTGATCTCGATGTGGGGCATCCGGTCCAGGATGCGCTCGATCGAGACGCGGCCCTCGACGCGGGCGAGCGGACCGCCCGGGCAGGAGTGGACACCACGGGCGAAGGCCATGTGCTCGCGAACGTTCTTGCGGCGCAAGTCGAATTCGTGCGGGTTCTCGAACCGACGCGGGTCACGGTTCGCGGCGCCCGGCAGGACCATCACCACGGTGCCGGCGGGGATGTCAACACCTCCGACGGTGGTAGCTTTGCGGGCCAGCCGTGAGTCGCTCTTGACGGGGCTGTCCATCCGCAGCGATTCCTCGATGAACCCGGGGATCAAGCTGCGGTCCTCGCGCAGCTCCCGCTGGATGTCCGGCCGGTCGCCGAGCACCTGCAGGGCGGCGCTGAGCAGCTTGGCGGTGGTCTCCTGGCCGGCGGCGAAGAGGAACGTCGCCGAGCGGACCACCTCGATCACGGGGGGCGTCGACCCGTCCGGATACTTCGCCGACGCAAGGGAGGTCAGCACGTCGTTGCGGGGCTCCCTTCGCCGGTCCTCGATGTAGGTGCAGAACTTGTCATCGAGCCACTCCAGCGGGTTGATGCCCACCGACTCGTGGTCCAGGGCGCCCACCCGCGCCTCGGGGCGGTCGGCGCCCAGGACCTTGCGGAATTCCTTGTGGTCGGATTCCGGGACGCCCAGTAGGTCGGCGATCACCAAGGTGGCGAAGGGCTTCGAGTACTCGGCGATGAATTCGCATTCGCCGTTTTGGAGGAACTCGTCGAGCTGGCGGTCGGCGAGGCGCCACATGAATTCCTCGTTCTGTTTCAGCCGGCTCGGGGTCAACAGCTTGGCCAGCACGGACCGGGCCTTGGTGTGGTCCGGCGGATCCATGGTGACCATGTGTTCGTACATCGGAAAAGAGCTGCGGTGCGCATCGATCTGGGCGCTGATGTCGTCGCCTTCGGGCGTGAACGGCAGCGGCGGGAACGGGCCGCCCAGCGCGACGATGTTCGAGAACGTGTCGGGGTCTTTGTAGATCTCGCAGGCTTCGTCGTAGCCCGTGACCGCGATGACGCCATAGTGTGGCAGCCGCAGCACCGGGTTCTGACTGCGCAGGTAGTCGAAGTAGGGGTGCGGATCGGGTACCAGAGACGGGTCGGTGAAGAAGTCGATCGACTCGTAATCGCTCATCGGATTGCGTCTCCCTGGGGCTGTGTTCGGCGGCAGGCTGCGGCGCCGGGCGATTCGAAAACCGAAAATGTGCTGAGCACCTGCTTAGCATGGCGGTAATGTCAGGGTCAAGGTCGCAACGCCGCACCGCGATACGATCCGTGTGGTCGGACGGCAGACAGTACGGAGCAGGGACATGACATCGGCTCGCAGAATCGGGGCGCCGGACGCGAAGAACCGCGGCCTGCTGCTCGACGCGGCCGAACAGCTGATGCTCGAAGAGGGCTATGCCGCCGTGACCTCGCGCCGCCTCGCCGGCAAGGCAGGACTGAAGCCGCAGTTGGTGCACTATTACTTCCGCACCATGGAGGACCTGTTCCTCGAAGTCTTCCGGCGCCGTGCCGAGGAGGGCCTGCGGTTTCAGGCCGCGGCGCTGCAGTCGCCTCAGCCGTTGTGGGCGCTGTGGAGATTCGGCACGGATCCAGGATTCACCCGCATCTCCATGGAATTCATGGCGCTGGCGAACCATCGCAAGGAGATGCGAGCCGAAATTGCTTACTACGCCGAGCGTTTCCGTGAGGTACAGCGCGAAGCGGTGGCGGCCGCTCTAGAACGCTACGGCGAGGACACCTCCGAGATGCCGCCGGTGGTCTGGACGGTGCTGATGACCAGCCTGTCGCGGATGCTGGTGCTCGAGCAGGCGATCGGCATGTCCGGCGGGCACGCCGAGACCATGGCGCTGGTCGAGAGCCACCTCCGCCGCCTGGAAGGCGAGCCGCAACCCATCGCGGGTATGCCGCGTGCCTGGACGGTTCACCAGTTGCGCAGTGAGCAGAGCACGCCTTTGGGGCCGTCTTTGGATACGACGACCGCTCCGTCCACCGCCAGATCACAGTGAAGCCCTGGCGTGCCGGGCTCGGTGCCCGTGCTCGCCACGACCATCGCGTAGTCATCGGGGTTCGACATGTCCAGGTCGAAGCTCCACGGTTTGCCCGGGGCGATATCGACATCGACGTGCGGGGTGAACGAGTAGGGGTTGTGGCTGTAGTCGGAGAACCTCTCCGGCTGGTGGTCCAGGTAGTAGATGTCGGTGTAGATCGGATTCTGCGCCGTGACGGTGTACGTCACGTGGTGCATCACCGGGTCGGCCAGGGCGCGGCCTGCGCTCACGACCGAACCGGTCGCACCGACCAGCAACGCCGACAGGGTCGCGGCTCCCACGCCCAACCGTCTGCCCGTCATCTCGCTCCTCCGGCTGCCCGTCCCGCACTCGTGGTGCGGTTCATGACTCGCTCCGCGGCCCGCCAGTGTGCGTCGGCAACCCACAGCCGCGCAAAGGATGCTATCGCTTCGTCGGCCGAAACCCCGCTGATTACGCGCTTTATCTCGGTCGCCGGGTGACGGGCCAGCGACCTCGCGACCGATCGCCATCCTTCGTCGAACTCCGCGCGCGGCAGCACCCGATCGACCAGGCCGACTCGCTGCGCCTCCGCCGCCGTGAGGGCGGTTCCCGTGCCGGCCAGCAACAGCGCCCTGCTCTTCCCGACGAGCGCGGCCAGCCGCTCGGCGCCGCCCCAGGCCGGCATGATCTCCAGCTCCACCTGATTGAAGGCGATCTTGATGTCGTCGGCGGCCAGCCGGATGTCGGCGGCGACCGCGACCTCGGCGCCGCCGCCGAAGGCGTGGCCGTTCAGCGCGGCGATCACCGGCGCCGAGAAGCTGGCCAGTTGGTCGCATATCGCTCGCATCCGCTTGGCCATCGCCGCCGCGTCCTCTTCCGTCCGCAGCGCGCGCAGCTCCTTGAGGTCGCCGCCGGATACGAAGGCCCGATCACCGGCGCCCTTGATCACCAAGGCTTTGGCGCCCGCCGCCGCATCGAGCGCCTTTTCCAACTGCTGCATGGTGTCCAGCGCGATGGCATTGCGCGCTTGCGGGCGATCGATGGTCAGCACCGCCAACCCGTCGTCGATCTCCAGGTCCACCATGCGTTATTCGCTCCTCGGATGAGAACGCACGATATTGGCATTCTCTCGGTGCGACAATAACATCGTCGTCGCAGGCCGAAGGGCTATCGTCAACGAAGACAGGGGTGCTCGGTGCTGGATCGAAGCGTAGCCAGGGTGGCGGCGGCGCTGGCCGTCGCATTACTTGCGGGGTGCGCGTCGCGACCGCCGGCCCAGATCTCCAGCACGGCATCGGTGACCGTCGACGGTAACGACCGGGCCTTCCACATCGTCAAGTGCGGTCAGCTGCAGTGGACCCGGACGATCGATATCGGCGGCAATTTCGCCGGAGCCAAGGTCGTCATCGACGAAAACGCGCAACCCGCGACGGCCGAGTCCGTGCGCATCCAGAACCTGGGCGGGTTCAGCGGGATGTACTCCCGCGGCGACGGCGGCAACGCCGACCTGAGCGTGACCGGTGACAAATTCACCCTCAGTGGCACCGCCAACGGCTACAAGACCGACAAACCCGGTGAGCCGGCCACCGCGACTTTCAAAATCGTCGTGACCTGCTGACCGCTTAGAACCGCAATCGGTGGGCGGCGTTGCGATTCGACGTCCGTAGAGAATAATATTCTCGTAATTAAAGAAGGAGGATTCCATGGGCCAGTTGTCGCATCGTGAAGACGTCCCGTTTCCGATCTTTGACGCGGACAATCACCTCTACGAGCCGCCGGAGGCGCTGACCAAGTACCTGCCCAAGGCGTACAAGGATTACGTCCAGTACGTGCAGGTCAACGGGCGGACGAAGATCGCCATCCGCGGCCACATCAGCAACTACATCCCCAACCCGACCTTCGAGGTCGTCGCCCGGCCGGGCGCCTGGGAGGAGTACTTCAAGTACGGCAATCCGGAGGGCAAATCCAAGCGCGAGCTGTTCGGCGAGCCGATGCGCGCGATCCCCGCGTTCTTCGAGCCCGGCCCGCGTCTGGAAAAGATGAACGAGCTGGGTCTGGACCGCACCCTGATGTTCCCGACGCTGGCCAGCCTGCTCGAGGAGCGGTTACGCGACGATCCGGTCGCCATCCATGTCCTGGTCCACGCGCTGAACGAGTGGCTCGATGACGTCTGGGGCTTCAACTACCAGAACCGCATCTTCACCACCCCGGTCATCACCCTGCCGATCGTCGACAAGGCGATCGAGGAACTGGAATGGGCGGTCAAGCGCGGTGCGCGCTGCATCCTGGTTCGCCCCGCGCCGGTCCCGGGATTCCGCGGCCCCCGATCGTTCGCGCTGCCCGAGTTCGACCCGTTCTGGGAGCGGGTCGTCGAGCACGACGTGCTGGTCGGCATGCACTCGTCCGACAGCGGCTACTCCCGCTACACCTCCGAGTGGGACGGCGCCGAACAGGAGATGCTGCCGTTCCAAACCAACGCGATGGGCATCCTCAACGAGTGGCGCCCGATCCAGGACGCGGTGGGCTCGTGGGTGATCCACGGCGCGCTCTACCGCCACCCGAAGCTGAAGGTCGCGATCGTCGAGGCCGGGTCGAAGTGGATGACCCCGCTGCTCGACGGCCTGGCCGAGGTCTTCCGCAAGGCCCCGGAGGCCTTCCCGAGCGACCCGGTCGAGGTGGTCAAGAACCGCGTCCACGTCAGCCCGTTCTTCGAGGACGGCATCGACGACCTGATCAACCTCGTCGGTGTGGATCAGGTCTTGTACGGCTCGGACTGGCCGCACCCGGAGGGGCTGGCGGAGCCGACGTTCTACGTCAACGCGCTCTCGCACCTGTCCGTCGACGACCAGGCCAAGATCATGGGCGGCAACCTCGGTCGGCTCGTCACGGTGTGACAAGCCGACCGAATCAGGTATGGCAAACCATCCCCGAGATGGTCTTGAGCGCGGCGGACCGCTTCGGCGACGCGGAAGCGGTCGTCGACGGCCCGCTGCGCTTCACCTTCACCCAGATCGTCGACCGAATCCGTTGCGCGGCGGGCGCTTTCGCCGAGCTGGGCGTCGACCGAGGTGATCGCGTCGCGGTCTGGGCGCCGAATTCCGCGGAGTGGATCATCGCGGCCTTCGGGCTGCTCACCGCGGGCGGCGTGCTGGTGCCGGTCAACACTCGGTTCAAGGCGCAGGAAGCGGGCGACATCATCGCCCGCAGCAAGGTCAAGGCCGTCCTGGTCCAGAAGGGCTTTCTGGGCCAGGACTACACCGCGCCCGCCGGCACACCCGTCATCGACCTGAAGTCCGACTTCCTCTCCAGCGGTTCACCGTTCGAGCGAGTGGTGAGCGGCAGCGACATCTCCGACATCATCTTCACCTCGGGCACGACCGGCCGCCCGAAGGGCGCGATGATGAACCATCGGCAGACGCTGCGGATGTACCAGGAGTGGGCGACGCTCGCCGACCTGCGCCAGGGTGACCGCTACCTCCAGATCAACCCCTACTTCCACACGTTCGGCCTCAAGGCCGGGCTGATCACGTCGTTCCTGCGGGGCGCGACGATGCTGCCGGTGCCGGTGTTCGACGTCGAAACGGTGGTGGAATTAATTGCGCGCGAACGCATCACGATGCTTCCCGGGCCGCCGACGCTCTACCACTCGCTGCTCACCGTCGCCGACAAGTCCAAGCTGTCCACGCTGCGGGCCGGCGTGACCGGCGCCGCCGACATCCCCGTCGAACTGGTCCGTCGCATTCATGACGAATTGCCGTTCCAGACGCTGATGACCGGATACGGCCTCACCGAGGCCGGCAACGTCACGCTGTCCCTGCCGGGGGATTCGTTCGAGGACGTCGCCACCACCGCGGGCGTGCCCTGCGAAGGGGTCGAGGTGCGCATCGCCGACGATGGCGAGGTGCTGGTCCGCGGCTACGGCGTCATGCAGGGATACCTCGACGATCCGGAGGGCACCGCCGCGGCGATCGATACCGACGGGTGGCTGCACACCGGCGACCTGGGCCGCCTCGACGCGACGGGTCGGCTGCGGATCGACGGGCGTAAGAAGGACATGTTCATCGTGGGCGGGTTCAACGCCTACCCGGCGGAGATCGAGGGTTACCTGCTGGAGCATCCGGCCGTGGCGCAGGCCGCCGTGGTCGGGGTTCCCGACGACCGCCTCGGCCAGGTCGGCAAGGCCTTCGTGGTGGCGAAAACCCAGGTTTCCGAGGATGAGCTGCTGATATGGTGCCGTGAGCGGATGGCTGGTTTCAAAGCGCCGAGATCCGTCGCGTTTCTGGACGAGCTGCCGCTCAATGCGACCGGCAAAGTGATGAAGGATCAACTCCGTTGAGCGACGGCGACATTCATTCGATGGTCCTCGCGTCGGACTACCGGGTCCCCGACCCGAGCCGGGTATGGCCGCTGCTCGAGCGCAGGAAGGCGGCCCTGGCCGACATCGGCGCCCACCACGTCCTGGTCTACACCTCGACGCACGACCAGGGCCGGGTGCTGGTGCTGATCGGGGTCCACAGTCGCGAGCCGATCGTCGAGCTGCTGCGCTCGCGGGTGTTCTTCGAGTGGTTCGATGCGGCCGGTGTCGACGACATTCCCGCGGTCTTCGCCGGCGAGATCGTCGACAGGTTCATCCCGGAACCTTCGGTGACTCCCGAGGCGCCCGGGGTCGTGGTCGCCACCATCGCCTCCGTGCACGACGTGTCGGCGCTCACCGCCGAAGTCGCTTCGGCCAGGGACAGATTCGTCGCGGCCGGCATCCGCAAGACCTGGATCTTCCAGGCTTTCGACGATGAGCACGAGGTGCTGATCATGTCGGAATTGCCAGACGAAGAGAGAGCCCAGCGGTGGATCGAGCACCCAGATACCGCGGCCGAGTGGATGAGAGGCGCAGGCATGGGCCCCTACCCACCGGTTTTCGTCGGGCGGTTCTCCAACATGATGCGCATCGGGGCGGACTGAGCGGCCCTGGAATGTTCGTGTGCCTGTGCAACGGAGTCACCAGCCAAACGGTGGCCGAGGCGGTGGAAGCCGGGGCCTGCACCACCAAGGATGTCGCCCAGGCCTGCGGCGCGGGCGCCGACTGCGGTCGCTGCCGGCGAACCGTACAGGCCATGCTGCGATCAGCGGATCCGAACGGCGCAGCCACTCGTTCCGGGCCGGGATGATCCTAGCGGCGAACGCTGCCGTCGGGCGATGTCGGCTGGACGAGTTCGACTAGCAGCGGCGGGATTTCGAGCCGCGGCAGCACCACCTCGACGAGCACCATGCTGTCACGGTGCTGTGCGGCGGCGGTCAGGGCATCGTCGAGCTCTCCGTAGGTCTGCACCCGAAACGCCAGGTGATCGGCGACGCCTAGCGCGTTGGGGATCTCGGTCCACTTCCAGTTCACGATGTCGTTGTAGGGCGCCGTTTCTCCGTGGATCGCGCGTTCGACGGTGTAGCCATCGTTGTTGACCACCACGATGACCGGGGACAGCCCTTCCCGACAGAAGCTGCCGAGCTCTTGGACGGTCAACTGTGCGGCGCCGTCACCGATCAGCAACACCGTCCGCCGGTCCGGATGTGCCACCCCGGCCCCCAGCGCCGCGGGCAGCGTGTATCCGATTGAGCCCCAAAGCGGTTGGCCGATGAACGTCACGCCCCGGGGCAGGCGGTGGTCGGCCATGCCGTAGAACGAGGTGCCCTGGTCGGCGAGGACCACGTTGCCCGGTGTGAGGGCCACGCAGAGGCGGTCCCACAGCATCTCTTGCGTCAGCGCTTGATCGCGCGGCGGAGGCGGGGGCAGCGCCTCGGCGGGCGGCGACGCCACGGGCGGCGATGTGATCGCGCGCCGGGTCAGGATGGTGGCCAGCGCCTCGAGCGCGGCGCCCATCTCGAGCGGGGCGAAGACCTCGCCGGCCACGGTGCTTTGGTACTGCCCGACGTCGATGGTGCGCGCCGGGTCGATCCGCTGGCTGAAGAAGCCGCTGACCATGTCGGTGAACACCACGCCGGCGGTCACCAACACCGGCGCCTCTTCGATCGCGCTGCGCACCGCAGGGGCGCTGGCCGACCCGGCGTAGATCCCCAAGTAGTGGGGCGAGCTTTCGTCGAGCAGGCTCTTGCCCCACATCAGCGTCGCGTAGGGCACCACGTCGGCCGCGAGCAACGCCTCGAGTTCTTTGACCACCTGCAACCGGTGCACCAGCAAGTCGGCCAGCACGGTCAGTTGGTGGTCGCCGATGAGTTGGGCGGCGGCCTCGACGAACGTCGAGAGCGCGCGGGGGCTGGTACCCCCGGTGTAGCGGGGCAATGGGTCCCCGGGCGGTTCGGTGGGAAACCGGGCCACGTCGATGGACAGCAGGATGTAGCCGGGCCGCTTCTGCTCGCGCACCTCGGACAGCACCCGGTCGATCTCGCGACGGGCGGTCGCGGGCATCAAGTTGGCCTGGGCGCAAGTGATCTCGCGACTGACGCGGAAGAAGTGTTCGAAGTCGCCGTCACCGAGCGAGTGGTGCAGCGCGCGCCGGGTGCCCTGCGCGTCCTTGGACGGGCCGCCGACGATATGCACGACGGGCACCTGCTCGGCATAGCTGCCCGCGATCGCGTTGGCCGCCGACAGTTCGCCCACACCGAAAGTCGTTACCACCGCGGACATTCCGCGAAGCCGGCCGTACCCGTCGGCGGCGTAGCCGGCGTTCAGCTCGTTGGCGTTGCCCACCCAGCGGATGGTCGGGTGGGCGACGATGTGGTCGAGGAACTCCAGGTTGTAGTCGCCGGGAACGCCGAAGATCTCGGTGACGCCGAGTTCGGCGAGGCGGTCCAACAGGTAGTCACCGACGGTGTAGACGGGCTGGTTGTCAGGCACAAGCACGACGGTACCTCGGTCGAATTCATTCCGGGTGCCACGCCGTTTCAGTATCCTGCGGGCCATGGCACTCAAAGAATCCCCGACATCGTCATCGAAGCCAGTCCGGAGGAAATCCTGGACGTCATCGCCGATTTCGAGGCGATGCCCGAGTGGTCCGAGCCCCACCAGAGTGCTCAGGTTCTCTCGACCGGCGACGACGGGCGGCCCAACCAAGTGAAGATGAAGGTGAAGGTCGCGGGGATCACCGACGAACAGGTGGTCGCCTACACCTGGGCAGCCGACGCGGTGAGCTGGAAGCTGGTCAGCTCCTCGCGGCAGAAGGCGCAGGACGGGAAGTACACCCTGGTACCGCAGGGCGACGCGACCCTGGTCAAGTTCGAGCTTCTCGCGGATCCGAATGTGCCACTGCCGGGTTTCGTCCTCAAACGCGCCGTGAAGGGGACGATCGATTCCGCGACCAAGGCGCTGCGCGAGCGGGTGCTGGACGTGAAGAAGGGCAAGTAACCGGGGTGGGCGACGCCGGGCCCCTGGCCGGGGTGAGGGTGATCGAGCTCGGCGGGATAGGGCCGGGGCCGCACGCGGGGATGATGCTCGCCGACCTGGGCGCGGACGTGGTGCGGGTGCGACGGCCCGGCGTGGCGATCGCAAGCGCGGCGAAGCCGGGCGAAGTCCCCCGCAAGCGGGAGGTGCCCCCAGGTCGCCACCAGGGGGGCGGCGTGAAGATGCCGGCCGAGGACCGCGATCTGCTGCATCGCGGGAAGCGGATCGTCGACCTGGACGTCAAGACGCAGCCCGCGGCGCTGCTCGGTCTCGCCGCCAAAGCCGACGTGCTGCTGGATTGTTTCCGGCCCGGCACGTGCGAGCGGCTCGGCATCGGTCCCGACGAGTGTGCGGCGGTCAATCCGCGCCTGATCTTCGCGCGGATCACCGGCTGGGGGCAGGACGGGCCGCTGGCCCGGACGGCCGGCCACGACATCAACTATTTGTCGCAGACCGGCGCGCTCTCCGCGCTGGGTTACGCCGACCGGCCCCCGATGCCGCCGCTGAACCTGGTCGCCGACTTCGGGGGCGGCTCGATGCTGGTGCTGCTCGGCATCGCCGTCGCGCTCTACGAACGCGAACGTTCGGGCCAGGGGCAGGTCATCGACGCGGCGATGGTGGACGGCGTCAGCCTGCTCGCCCAGATGATGTGGACCATGAAGTCGACCGGGGCGCTGCGAGACCGGCGCGAGTCGTTTCTGCTCGACGGGGGCGCCCCCTTCTATCGCTGCTATGAGACCGCCGACGGTAAGTACATGGCCGTCGGCGCCATCGAACCGCAGTTCTTCGCGGCCTTGCTGACCGGGCTCGGCCTGTCGGCCGACGAGGTGCCCGGCCAGCTCGAGGTCGGCTCCTACCCGCAGATGTTCGACGCCTTCGCGAAACGCTTCGCCAGCCGGACCCGTGATGAGTGGACGGCCACCTTCGCCGGCACCGATGCATGCGTCACCCCGGTGCTGACGTGGAGCGAAGCGGCGGCCGACGATCACCTGAGGGCACGCTCCACGGTGATCACCGCCGACGGAGTCGACCAGGCCGCGCCCGGCCCGCGCTTCTCGCGCACCCCGGCGGCACCGGTCGGGCGGCCGCCGACGGCCACTACGCCCCTGACCGAAATCGACTGGTAGCCCGCGTTTTAGGTCGAATCGATCCGCTCGCGGACGCACGTTGCTAGGTTGAGCTCAGTGGCCGTAAAAGCATCACGTGAATTTGTCGTCGACGCGCCGCCCGAAGTGGTCATGCAGGCGCTGACAGATGTCGGCGTGCTGGCAGAGTGGTCGCCGCTGCACAAGAGCATCGAAGTGATCGACCGTTATCCCGACGGTCGGCCCCACCACGTCAAGACCACCATCAAGATTCTGGGTCTCGTCGACAAAGAGATCCTGGAATATCACTGGGGACCCGACTGGGTCGTCTACGACGCCAAAGGGACTTCCCAGCAGCACGGTCAGCACGTCGAGTACAACCTCATCCCCGAGGGCGTCGACAAGACCCGGGTCCGCTTCGACGTGACGGTCGAACCCGGTAGACCGATGCCCGCCTTCATCGTCCGTCGGGCCAGCGAAAGCGTCCTCGACTCGGCGGTAAAGGGATTGTGCGAATTGGTAAAGCACGTCAACGACGCGGCAGAGTCGGAATAGTCGGCGGCTCGCATTTTTTGCCTTCGGGACCGCCTGAACGGTTGCTAGCTTATTAGCAGTGGCCGTTCAAGCATCGTCGGAAATTGTGATCGATGCGCCTCCGGAGGTGATCCTCGAGGCGCTGGCCGACATGGACGCCGTGCCGACATGGTCGTCGGTGCACAAGCGGGTCGAGGTCGTCGACAAATATCCCGACGGGCGGCCCCATCACGTGAAAGTGACCATCGCGGTGACGGGCATTCACGACACCGAATTGCTCGAATACCACTGGGGCCCGGACTGGATGGTGTGGGACGCCGCCAAGACCGCCCAGCAACGCGGTCAGCACGGAGAGTACAACCTGAGCCGCGTGAGCGACGACAAGACGCGGGTGCGATTCACCATCACGGTCGAACCGTGGGCGCCGCTGCCCGAGTTCTGGGTCAACCGGGCGCGCAAGAAGATCCTCCACGCCGCGCTGGAGGGCCTGCGAAAGCGGGTAACCGAGGGCTACGGCCCGGCCGGATAGCCGGCCCGGTCACCGAAGGACGGCCAACCGCCTGATCGCCTCGTCGAGGGTGTCTTCGCGTTTGCAGAAGGTGAAGCGCACCAAGTGATTCCACACCTTGGCTTGGGCCGAGGCGTGCGCGGCGGCCGGGTCGCAGAACGGCGACAGCGGGATGGCGGCCACCCCCGCCTTTTCCGGAAGGGCCGCGCAGAACGCGGCGCTGTCGTCGTAGCCCAGGGGGCGCGGATCGGCGCACACGAAGTACGTGCCTGCGCTGTCGTGCACCTCGAAGCCGATCTCGGAGAGCCCGGCGGCCAGCCGGTCGCGGCGGGCCTGCAACGAGCCGCGCAGCTCGGCGACCCACGCGTCCTCGGTGTCGAGCGCGAGGGCGACCGCCGGCTGGAACGGCGCGCCGCCGACGTAGCTCAGGTATTGTTTGGCCGCCCGCACCCCGGCAATGAGTTGCGCTGGGCCGCAAGCCCATCCGATCTTCCAGCCGGTGCAGTTGAACATCTTGGCCGCGCTGGAGATGGTGACCGTGCGCTCGGCCATGCCGTCGAACCCGGCCAGCGGCAGGTGCCGGTGGTGGTCGAACACCAGGTGTTCGTACACCTCGTCGGTGATCACCAGGAGGTCGGCGGCGACCGCGACCTCCGCGATGGCGGTCAGCTCGGCGGCGCTGAGCACCGTGCCGGTCGGGTTGTGCGGGGAGTTGACGATCAGCGCGCGGGTGCGCGGCGTCACCGCCCGGCGCAGCGCGTCGGCGTCCAGGGCGAAGCCGCGGCCGTGGGGGACCAGGGGGACGGCCACCCGGTGCGCGCCCGCCATCGCCAGTACCGGCGAGTAGGAGTCGTAGAACGGCTCGACGAGCAGCACCTCCGAGCCGGGTTCGATCAGGCCCAGTACCGCGGACGCGATGGCCTCGGTCGCCCCGACCGTCACCAGCACCTCGGTGTCGGGGTCGTACTCGATGCCGAAGTGCCGCCGCCGCTGGGCGGCGATGGCGTGCCGTAGCGACTGAACGCCGATGCCCGGCGGGTACTGGTTGTTCCCCTCGGCGATGGCATCTTGGGCGGCCTTCAACATGGCCGCGGGCCCGTCCTCGTCGGGGAAACCCTGGCCGAGGTTGACCGCACCGACCCGCGCGGCCAGCGCCGACATCTCGGCGAACACCGTCGTCGCGTACGGACGCAGTCGCGACACCGTCATGTTGGTCGAGCTTAGGGGTCGCTGAGCCTCGAGTGTCACGCCAGGGTGGCGCCCGCCCGCCGCGGCCACGCTGGCGTGACGCTCGCGGGCGGGCATGGCCCGCTCTCCACTGACCAGCGGTGATCGGCCCAACCAACAGGTTGGCCGGGCACTTTGTTAGGGTGCGGTATCTGGACCTACCTTTAATACGGATCCGAAACCCAATTGTGAAGAGGAACTCGACATGTCCGAAGAAGCCTTCATCTACGAGGCCATCCGCACGCCGCGCGGCAAGCAAAAGAACGGCTCGCTGAACGAGGTCAAGCCGGTGAACCTGGTCGTCGGGCTGGTCGACGAGCTGCGCCGGCGCAACCCCGACCTCGACGAGAACCTGATCAGCGACCTGATCCTCGGCGTGGTGTCCCCGGTGGGGGACCAGGGCGGCGACATCGCCCGGACCGCGGCGCTGGTCGCCGGGCTGCCCGAGACCACCGGCGGGGTGCAGCTCAACCGGTTCTGCGCTTCGGGCCTCGAGGCCGTCAACACCGCCGCGCAGAAGGTGCGCTCGGGCTGGGACGACCTGGTGCTGGCCGGCGGCGTCGAGTCGATGAGCCGCGTGCCGATGGGTTCCGACGGCGGCGCCTGGGCGACCGACCCCGAGACCAACTACCGGCTCGGCTTCGTGCCGCAGGGCATCGGCGCCGACCTGATCGCCACCATCGAGGGCTTCTCCCGCGAGGACGTCGACGCCTACGCGCTGCGGTCGCAGCAGAAGGCCGCCGAGGCCTGGTCGGGCGGCTACTTCGCCAAGTCGGTGGTGCCGGTGCGTGACCAGAACGGTCTGGTCATCCTGGACCACGACGAGCACATGCGGCCCGACACCACCATGGAGGGCCTGGCCAAACTGAAGACCGCGTTCGACGGCATCGGCGAAATGGGCGGCTTCGACGACGTGGCGCTGCAGAAGTACCACTACGTCGAGAAGATCAACCACGTCCACACCGGCGGCAACAGCTCGGGCATCGTGGACGGCGCCGCGCTGGTGCTGGTCGGCTCCGAGGCCGCCGGCAAGTCGCAGGGCCTCACCCCGCGAGCGCGCATCGTGGCGACCGCGACCAGCGGCGCCGACCCGGTGATCATGCTGACCGGCCCGACCCCGGCCACCCGGAAGGTTCTCGACCGTGCCGGGCTGAGCGTCGATGACATCGACCTGTTCGAGCTGAACGAGGCGTTCGCATCGGTGGTGCTGAAGTTCCAGAAGGACCTCAACATCCCCGACGAGAAGCTGAACGTCAACGGTGGCGCCATCGCGATGGGCCACCCGCTGGGCGCCACCGGCGCCATGATCACCGGCACCATGGTCGACGAGCTCGAGCGCCGCAACGCGCGACGGGCGCTGATCACGCTGTGCATCGGCGGCGGCATGGGCGTCGCCACCATCATCGAGAGGGTTTAAGACCATGGCAGAGAACACCATTCAACTTGAGAACACCATCGCTTGGGACAAGGATGCCGACGGCATCGTCACGCTGACGCTCGACGACCCCACCGGCTCGGCGAACGTGATGAACCAGCACTACAAGGAATCGATGCATAAGGCAGTCGAACGCCTTGTGGCGGAGAAGGATTCGGTCACCGGCGTGGTGATCACCAGCGCCAAGAAGACGTTCTTCGCCGGCGGCGACCTCAAGAGCATGATCAACGCCGGCCCCGAAAACGCCGGTGACGTCTTCACCGAGGTCGAGGACATCAAGCGCGACCTGCGCACCCTCGAGACCCTGGGCAAGCCGGTCGTAGCCGCGATCAACGGCGCCGCGCTCGGCGGCGGCCTGGAGATCGCGCTGGCCTGTCACCACCGCATCGCCGCGGACGCCAAGGGCAGCCAGCTGGGCCTGCCGGAAGTGACGCTGGGCCTGCTGCCCGGCGGTGGCGGGGTGACCCGCACCGTGCGGATGTTCGGCATCCAGAACGCGTTCATGAACATCCTGTCGCAGGGCACCCGCTTCAAGCCGGCGAAGGCGAAGGAGATGGGACTGGTCGACGAGCTCGTCGGCTCGGTCGAGGAACTGGTGCCGGCCGCCAAGGCGTGGATCAAGGCCAACCCCGACTCGCACACCCAGCCGTGGGATGCCAAGGGTTACAAGATGCCTGGCGGCACCCCGTCCAGCCCAGCGCTGGCAGGCATCCTGCCGTCGTTCCCGGCGCTGCTGAAAAAGCAGCTCAAGGGTGCGCCGATGCCCGCTCCGCGGGCCATCCTGGACGCGGCCGTTGAGGGCGCGCAGGTGGACTTCGACACCGCGACCCGCATCGAGAGCCGCTACTTCACCCAGCTGGTCACCGGTCAGGTCGCCAAGAACATGATCCAGGCGTTCTTCTTCGACCTGCAACACATCAACGGCGGCGGCTCGCGACCGGAGGGCATCGAGCCGGTCAAGATCAACAAGATCGGCGTGCTGGGCGCCGGCATGATGGGCGCGGGCATCGCGTACGTGTCGGCCAAGGCCGGTTTCGACGTGGTGCTCAAGGACGTCAGCATCGAGGCCGCCGAGAAGGGTAAGGGCTACTCGGAAAAGCTTGAGGCCAAGGCGCTTCAGCGGGGCAAGACCACCGAGGAGAAATCCAAGGCGCTGCTGGACCGCATCACGCCGGCCGCCGACCCCGAGGCCTTCAAGGGCGTCGACTTCGTCATCGAGGCGGTCTTCGAGAACCAGGAACTCAAGCACAAGGTGTTCCAGGAGATCGAGGACATCGTCGAGCCGAACGCGCTACTGGGATCAAACACCTCGACGCTGCCGATCACCGGTCTGGCGACCGGCGTCAAGCGCCAGGAGGACTTCATCGGTATCCACTTCTTCTCTCCGGTGGACAAGATGCCGCTGGTCGAAATCATCAAGGGCGAGAAGACTTCTGACGAGGCGCTGGCCCGCGTGTTCGACTACACCCTGGCCATCGGCAAGACCCCGATCGTCGTCAACGACAGCCGCGGGTTCTTCACCAGCCGCGTCATCGGCACCTTCGTCAACGAGGCCCTGGCGATGCTGGGCGAAGGCGTCGAGCCGGCGAGCATCGAGCATGCCGGCTCGCAGGCCGGCTACCCGGCGCCGCCGCTGCAACTCTCGGACGAGCTCAACCTGGAGTTGATGCACAAGATCGCCACGGCCACCCGCAAGGGTGTCGAGGACGCCGGCGGCACCTACGAGCCGCACCCCGCGGAGGCGGTCGTGGAGAAGATGATCGAGATCGGCCGCCCGTCGCGGCTGAAGGGTGCGGGCTTCTACGAGTACGTCGACGGCAAGCGCACGCGCCTGTGGCCGGGCCTGCGGGAGACGTTCAAATCCGGCAGCGCGGAGATTCCGTTGCAGGACATGATCGACCGGATGCTGTTCGCCGAGGCGCTGGAAACCCAGAAGTGCCTCGACGAGGGCGTGTTGACCTCGACCGCCGACGCCAACATCGGCTCGATCATGGGCATCGGCTTCCCGCCGTACACCGGTGGCAGCGCGCAGTTCATCGTCGGCTACGAGGGTCCGGGCGGTATCGGCAAGGAAGCCTTCGTGGCGCGGGCCCGCGAGCTGGCCGCCAAGTACGGCGACCGGTTCTCCCCGCCGGACTCCCTGACGTAGGGTTACCGGTCGCGGAAGCCCCCGAAGCGCGTGTCTTCGGGGCTTTTGCGGTGTCGGTGAAGGGAGGCGGTCCTCCGCGAGACGTAAACCAGGGCGACGTGCCACGGCGTGTCGTCGCCATGGTTTACGTGTCGCGGCGCTGAAGGAGTCACCCCCGGAGGGCGGCGGCGATCCGGCGCCATTGCTCACGCGGGAACGCCACACCGGCTAGTTCCATCGGCGGTTGTTCCGTTCGTTCGCTTGTAAGTCGGTCGCGCTGTAGTCGGGCACCCGCATCGAGTCGTGCATTCGGACGCCCTTGGCGTTCAGTTTGGCCAGCGACCGCGACAACGACCCGGGCATCGTCGAGACCAGCTGCGCTCCCCGGGTCAACGCCCACACCCCGAGCCGCGACCCGGGGATGATGCCCTTGGCGGCGCCGCGGGCGAACGCGCGGCTCTGGTGTACCGGCTCGCGCATCTGCAATTCGTAGGCGGAGAACGCGCGCAGGAGGTCGCCGTCGGCCTGGGCGAGCTCGCCGGCCAGCACGTAGGCGCCGAGCACCGCGAGGCTGGTGCTGCCGCCCACCGCCGGGCCCGGGCAGTATCCGGCGTCGCCGACGAGGGTGACCCGCCGGCGCGACCATCGGTCCAGTCGCAGTTGGCTGATGGAATCGAAATAGAAGGCGGGCGTGCGGTCGACTTCGCCGAGCCAATCGTCTACCTGCTCGTGCATGTTCGCGAGCGCCGCCCGCAATAACTCCTTCTGCCGCAACGCATCCCGGTGGCCATAGTCGAGTTCGCGGTTGCTGCGGAACAGGAAGACGGCGCGTGCGTCGTCGAGGTGCTCGGCGGTGTAGATGGCCGCGAGGCGCCCGACGCCGACGTGGCAGGTCATCTCACCGCGGCTGGCAAGCGCCTTGGGTGCCGACACCACCGCCAGATAGCCGCCGAGGAACCGGGTGAGGTTGGCTTCGTCGCCGAAGGTCAGTTGCCGGACGTTGGAGTGCAGCCCGTCGGCGCCGACGACGACGTCGAACCGGCGGGCGGGGGCATGCTCGAACGTCACTTCGCCGTCGAGGTCGATCGAGGTGATCGTGTCACCGAACAGGTACTCGACGTCGTCTCGACCTGCGGCGTAATAGATTTCGCTGAGGTCGTCGCGCATGATCTCCACGTGCCGGTCCGACGTGGCGGCGTAGACCTTGGTCAGATCGATCTCGAACGGCCGCGCGCGGCCTTCCCGATGCATGATCATCCGGTTTGTCCCGGTGGCGAGCGCTTCGATCCGGGGCAGCACGCCCATCTCGGCCGAGATCTCCATCGCGGGACGGAACAGGTCGACGGCGTGGCCGCCGGTCTTGCGCAGGCTGGGGGCGCGCTCGACGACGGTGACGTCGAAGCCGTGCCGGGTAAGCCAGTAGGCCAGCACCGGGCCGGCAATGCTGGCGCCGGAGATCAGAACGCGCATGCCCACCTCCCGCTCACTCAACGAGGGGTAAGCCTAGCGGCGTTACGCTCCGCTCTGGTCTTGGGCGTTCTGGGTAAAGATGTCGCCGGAGGTCTGACCGTTGTCGTTGACGAAGTTGGTGTCATCCGTGGCGAAGGCGAGGGCGGCGACGATCGCGGCGCACGCGAGGACGACCCGGAATGTGGGCGCGACGGTTCTCATGCATCAGGTCTACGGCTGCGACGTCAGCGGCCGCTGGGCGCCACTTGTCGATCTGCTGTGAGCCGCTGCGGGCTAAAGTCCATTGCCATGCGCTTCGGTCTCTTCATCCCGCAAGGCTGGCGAATGGATCTGGTCGACATCGAACCGGAGCAGCACTGGGCGGTGATGCGCGACCTGGCGACCTACGCCGACAACGGCGCGTGGGATTCGCTATGGGTCTACGACCACTTCCACACCGTCCCGATGCCGACCGGCGAAGCCACCCACGAGGCGTGGTCGCTGATGGCCGCGTACGCGGCGGTCACGTCGCGGATCAAACTCGGCCAGATGTGTACCGCGATGAGCTACCGCAATCCGGTGTACCTGGCCAAGGTGGCGGCGACCGCCGACATCATCTCCGGCGGGCGGATCCAGATGGGAATAGGCGGCGGCTGGTACGAACACGAGTGGCGCGCTTACGGTTACGGTTTTCCGTCGGCCGGCGTCCGGCTGGGCCGGCTGGACGAGGGAGTGCAGATCATGCGGGATGCCTGGCGGGACGGTAAGGTCAGCTTCGACGGTAAGCACTACCAGGTCGACGGCGCTATCGTTTCCCCTAAACCGCTGCAGCGCAACGGAATTCCGCTGTGGATCGCCGGCGGCGGCGAGAAGGTGACGTTGCGCATCGCCGCGAAATACGCGCAGTACACCAACTTCACACCGGAACCCGAGGCGTTCGCGCACAAGTCGGAAGTGCTGGCACAGCATTGTCGGCAGTTGGGTACCGACTTCGATGCCATCGTGCGTTCGGCCAACGTCAACGCCGTTGTCGGGACGTCGGACGCCGACGTCAAGGACCGGCTCCAGCGGGTCCGCGACCGCCTTGTCCGCTATGTGCCGGAGGCGGCCGCGGATGCGATGCTCGCCGCCGGCGGAGGACCCGATTCGGCGACGGGCACGCCGGAACAGGTGATCGAGCGGATGGCCAAGCTGCGCGACCTCGGCTGTGAATACGCGATCTGCTATTTCCCTGAGGCCGCCTACGACCGCTCTGGCATCGAGCTGTTCGAGCGCGAGGTCATTCCCGCCCTGACTTAGCCCGTCACACGTCTGAAGTGACGTACCGCTTCTTGACCGGGGGCGCGGCGAGCAGCGGCGGCAACTCGGTCAGTCGGCCGTCGCCGGCGCGGAAGGCGCGGTAGGCCTCGTCGTGCTCGACCGTGTCCCACAGCTCGTAGATCAGCCAGTGAGCCTCGTCGTCCTCGTCGACCAGCACGTCGGTACCAAGATTCCCGGCGAAGGCCCGGGTGTCCCGCAACGCCCGGCCCATGACGTCGCGGGCCTGCGCCACCGCGTCGGGCTTGAACTGCAGTTCGAGTATCACCGTGACTGGCATGGTCGTCTCCTTGGTCGCGACGGCGATCCCAACATATATGTGCCGGGCAGGAACCCGGGTCGGCCACCAAAAATGAGAATGTGGTTTCCACTTTTCGGAAAGCTATTATACGGTTCAGTGAGCAACATTCTGTTGGCCGCACCATCGACGCTTCTGGAGGATCGCCCGATGCAAACGGCGCTCGCCCCCGAGATCTCTACCTGGCCCGACGAGAGCCCGCAGCTGATCGGCAGTCGGTGCGGCAGTTGCGGCGCCACCACGTTCCCGGTGCAGCAGTGGTGCCCGCGTTGCAGCCTGGGTGAGATGAGCGACGTGTTGCTGCCGCGCCGCGGGACCCTGGTCGCGTGGACCACCCAGGGCTTTCCGCCCGGGGCGCCGTACGCGGGCCCGACCGGCAAGGACTTCGTCCCGTTCGGCGTCGGGCTGGTCCAGCTCGACGACGTGATCCGAGTCGAGGGGCGGCTGACCGAGAACGACCCCGCCAAGCTGCAGTTCGGTCAGGAGGTCGAGCTGACCATGGTCCCGCTCACCACCGACGAAGAGGGCACCGAAATCATGACGTTTGCCTTCCGGCCGGTCTAGAGGCGATCAAACCCAGAGGAGGTTGACATGACAAACGATGTCGCCATCATCGGTGTGGGCCTGCACCCGTTCGGCCGGTTCGACAAGACCGCGATGCAGATGGGCGCCGAGGCCATCCAGGCCGCACTGGCCGACGCCCGGGTCGACTGGAAGGACATCCAGTTCGGCTTCGGCGGCAGTCACGAGGTGTCCAACCCTGACGCGGTCACCCGCCTGGTCGGGCTGACCGGCATCACGTTCACCAACGTGTTCAACGCGTGCGCCACGGCGGCCAGCGCCATTCAGCAGACGGCCGACACCATCCGCCTGGGCAAGTACGACATCGGCATCGCCATCGGGCTGGACAAGCACCCGCGCGGCGCGTTCACCGACGACCCCGCCAAGCTGGCGCTGCCGCAGTGGTATGCCCAGAACGGGCAGTTCGTCACCACCAAGTTCTTCGGGATGAAGGCCAACAAGTACCTGCACGACCACAACATCTCGCAGGCCACCCTGGCCAAGGTGGCGGCCAAGAACTTCCGCAACGGTGCGCTGAATCCGAATGCGTTCCGCCGCAAGCCGATTCCCGAGGACGAGATCCTCAACTCGCCGGTGCTCAACTACCCGCTGACGCAGTACATGTTCTGCGCGCCCGACGAAGGGGCCGCCGCGGTAGTCATGTGCCGGGCCGACCTCGCGCACAAGTACACCGACAAGCCGGTGTATGTGCGCGCCTGCGAAATCCGTACGCGCCGCTACGGCGCCTACGAGGTGCACGCTACCTTCGCCCCGTTGGACGGCGACGTCTCCCCGACGGTGTACGCGGCGAAGGCGGCCTACGAGGCGGCGGGCATCGGGCCCGAGGACGTCGACGTGGCCCAACTGCAGGACACCGACGCCGGCAACGAGGTGATCCACATGGCGGAGACGGGCCTGTGCGCCGACGGCGAGCAGGAGAAGCTGCTGGCCGACGGCGCCACCGAGATCCACGGCTCGATGCCGGTCAACACCGACGGCGGGTTGATCGCCAACGGCGAGCCGATCGGCGCGTCGGGGCTGCGGCAGATGCACGAGCTGGTGCGTCAGCTGCGCGGCGAGGCGGGGGAGCGTCAGGTGCCCGGCAATCCGCGCGTCGGGCTGGCGCAGGTCTACGGCGCACCCGGAACCGCGTCGGCGACCATTCTGTCGCTTTGAATTCCGCTGCCGGGTCGGCTATGCGACGTATTCGGGTATCGGTATGTCGTCACGGAATTCGCTGCGGACTACCCAGTCGGCCAGTCGCGGGATGTTGAGCAATCTGGACGCCTGATTGCGGGTCCACAGACCCAGAGCCGTCTTCGGCGCGAATGTCGTGGCGAATGCGCGCGCCGAGCGCTGCCTGGCCTCGACAATCGGACGCAGCTTGCCCTCATAACGACGAAACGCATCCTGGTGATCGGCTCCCGCGCGATTGAGCTCGCCCGCCAGCGTGTAGGCCTCCGCCATCGCTAGGCCCGTCCCCTCACCCGCGAGCAGGGACACCCCGGCCGCGGCGTCGCCGATGAGCGCCACCCGCCCGTCCGACCAGCGGTCCATGACGATTTGGCTGGTGCGGTCGAAGTACACGTCGGAGGCCCCGTCGAGGTGGCGCAGGATCTCCGGGCACTCCCAGCCGGCGTTGCCGAAGACCTGATGCAGGGTCGCTTTGGCCTCTGGCCCATCTTTCGGGTCGGGATCGCTCATGTGGTCAGGGGTGAAGATGAAGAGAAACATGGTCTTTTCGTCGCGCATTGCGAACCGGGCGATCATGCGACCCGGCATGGTGTAGGCGAGGTACACCAGTTCGTCACGCGGCTGGTAGCCCTCGGTCTCGAAGGCCGCAACTCGATAGCCCAGATCTCTCTCGAATCTGTTTTGGGGGCCGAATACCAAGCCGCGCACGGGACAATGGATGCCGCCCGCACCGATGAACAGGTCGAAGTGGCGTGACCCGCCGCCCTCGAGCGTGACCCGCACGCCGGAGTCGTGTTGCTCGACGGCCGAAACGCTTTCACCGAACAGCGTTTCAGTATGGTCTTCGATGGAGCGATAGATCAGGGCCGACAGGTCGCCGCGGGGCACAGTGGTGAATCGGCCATCGAGGTTGCGCCGGAACGGTTCAGTCGAAAAGCCGCCCGCCCGTCGCGAATTGCGATCGACGAGTCGCACCTCGCGCACCTCGTATCCCGCGGCGTGCAGCTCGGCGGTCAGCCCCATGCGTTCGGCGACGGCATAGCCGCCACCCCAGAAGTCCACCACATAGCCGCCGGTGCGCAGGCGCGGCGCCTTCTCGATCAGGGTTGGCTCGTGACCATAACGTGCGAGCCAGTACGCGAGCGTTGGGCCGGCGATGCCGGCGCCGACAATGCCGATTTTCATGCGCCCACCTCTTCCAGGGATGACCTTCCGATTATCATAGCTCTATGCAATAGTTGCAATAGGCAATAAACTCGCCATTGTAGAGACCGGCGAAGCGCGTCGATCTCCCCGTCGACAGCGGAGCGGAGACGGCTGTGTTGAAGAAACTTTCGGGCATGCCCGCGGGCATTGAGGCTTTGGAGGCCGTCGGGACAGTGACCGCAGCGGATTACGAACGGGTCTTTGCGCCGACGATCGAACGGACGCGGAATGCTGGCGGGCGGATGCGGCTCCTGTACCAGTTCGGCCCGGAATTCCGGCGCATCACCGCGGGAGCGCTCTGGGCGGAAGCCCGGCTCGGATCGGGCTATGTGCGATTGCTCGACGGATGTGCCGTGGTGAGCGACATCGGCTGGATCCGGGCGCCAAGCCGTGCCGTCGGCGCCTGGATGCCGTGTCCACTTCGGTTGTACGACAACGACGGACGCGATGACGCGGTCAGCTGGCTGACCTCGCTACCGGTACGCGCTGACGTGTCCGGCTGCGAAATGGCCAAGGCCTACATCGGCGGAGTCGGCGCCGCTCTGGCGAGCCTCGGGCGGCTGGCTTTCGCACCGCCTAAATCGCGGGCCCCAGCAGGTCGTCCGCGTCGCGGATGATGTAGCCGTAGCCCTGCTCGGCGAGGAAACGCTGCCGGTGCGCGGCGTACTCCGCGTCCAGGCTGTCGCGCGCCACCACGGAGTAGAAGATGGCGCCACCGCCGTCGGCCTTGGGACGCAGTAATCGGCCCAGCCGCTGCGCCTCCTCCTGACGCGAGCCGAAGGTCCCCGAAACCTGCACCGCCACAGAGGCTTCCGGCAGGTCGATGGAGAAGTTGGCGACCTTGGACACCACCAGTGTGGACACCTCGCCCCGCCTGAACGCGTCGAACAGTTCCTCGCGTTCCTTGGTTCGCGTCGACCCCTGGATCACCGGGGCGTTCAGCTCGGCGCCCAACTCGTCGAGCTGGTCGAGGTAGGCGCCGATCACCAGGGTCTGCTCGCCGGGGTGCCGGCTGAGCACCGACTTCACCACCGCGATCTTCGAATGCGCCGTCGAGCAAAGCTTGTAGCGCTCTTCGGGTTCGGCGGTGGCGTACATCATCCGCTCGTTGTCGGTCATGGTCACCCGCACCTCGACGCACTCGGCGGGCGCGATCCAGCCCTGGGCCTCGATGTCCTTCCATGGCGCGTCGTAACGCTTCGGGCCGATCAGGGAGAACACGTCGCCCTCGCGGCCGTCCTCGCGGACCAGCGTGGCGGTCAGGCCCAGGCGTCGCTTGGACTGCAGGTCGGCGGTCATCCGAAAGACGGGCGCGGGCAGCAGGTGGACCTCGTCGTAGATGATCAGGCCCCAGTCGCGACTGTCGAAAAGCTCCAGGTGTCGGTACTCGCCCTTGGTGCGCCGGGTGATCATCTGATACGTCGAGATGGTGACGGGCCGAATCTCCTTGCGTTCTCCCGAATACTCGCCGATCTCGTCCTCGGTCAGCGAGGTGCGCGCCACCAGTTCGCGCTTCCACTGCCGCGCCGCGACAATGTTGGTGACCAGGATCAGCGTCGTCGCGCTGGCCTTCGCCATCGCGGCGGCGCCCACCAGCGTCTTGCCCGCCCCGCAGGGGAGGACGACCACCCCAGACCCGCCGGCCCAGAACGAATCGGTGGCCATCTGCTGGTAGTCGCGCAGGTGCCAGCCGTCCTGCGCCAGGCTGATCGCATGTGCCTCGCCGTCCACGTAGCCCGCGAGATCCTCTGCGGGCCAACCGATCTTGAGCAGCATCTGCTTGACGCGGCCGCGTTCGCTGGGGTGGACGACGACGGTGTCGTCGTCGATGCGAGCGCCGAGCATGGGAGCGATCTTCTTGTTGCGCAGCACCTCCTCGAGCACCGCGCGGTCCAGGCTGATCAGCGTGAGGCCGTGCGCCGGGTGTTTGACCAATTGCAGGCGGCCGTAGCGGGCCATGGTGTCGACGATGTCGACCAGCAGCGGCTGGGGCACCGCGTAGCGGGAGAAGCTGACCAGCGCGTCGACGACCTGTTCGGCGTCGTGGCCGGCGGCGCGGGCATTCCACAGCGCCAACGGCGTGATGCGGTAGGTGTGCACGTGCTCGGGAGCGCGTTCCAGCTCGGCGAACGGCGCGATGGCGGCACGTGCCGCCCCGGCCTGCTCGTGGTCGACCTCGAGCAGCACCGTCTTGTCGGACTGCACAATCAAGGGGCCGTCAGTCAATGGCCCAACTCCTTCTCATCGTCTCGCGGGCGCGCCTGGCGCAATCCATTATCGGCCGTTGGCCGACACCACCGACGTGATGCGATGGATGGCGAAGTCGCGCAGCCGCCCCGACCCCGAGTCGAATGCGGTCAGCTGCCCGCCCCGAACGGTGATCGGCGCCACAACCCGCTGGGTGGCGACACCCGCGGCATCCAAATAACCGATCACCAGCGTGTCTTGTTCCTTGGCCGCGCGCTGCAATAACGACATGGTGACCGCCGGATCGGCGCGGTTGGTGCCGAACGGCGCGGCGGTCACCTTGCGCAGCACCGCGACCACGGCGTTGAGGCTTTCGCTGTTGGGGCGTGGCATCGGGCGGTAGGGCCGGCGCTGCTGCGGCGTGGGGACCCGTGCGCCGCGAGGGCGGACGTCGACGATGGCGCCGGTGGAGTCCTCGGCCGCCGGGGCGAAGCCCGCCGCGCGCAGTGCGGTCAGCACCTCCGCGATCGGCGCCGGAGACACCGCGACCGTCGGGGCCAGGGCGCGCAGTTGCACCCCTTCCGTCGCGGGTGCGGCGACGGCCTGGGCGAGCAGCGCCGGGTCCTCGCACCGCACGAACGAAGCGGCCATGCCGATCCGCAGCTGACCATGCCGTCGCGCGACGTCGTCGATCAGGTAGGTGAGCCCTTGTGGGACAGGCGCTTTGGAATGCCTGGCGAACAGTCCATGCATCCAGTCGCTGGTCTTTCCCACGTCGAGCGCGTGCCGGATCGACTGTTCGCTGATGCGGTAGACCATCGCGGCGCCGGCTGATTCGACCGTGGCCACCGCGGCCAGGTCCTCGGCGAGATCGCGTTCCAATGGCCCGGGCACGACGACGGTCAGGTCGGCCTGCACCAAGAAGTAATCGATCGGTTTCGGCAGGGCCCGCGCCATGGCGTCGACCGCGGCCTGGGGGTCGGCGTCGTCGAGCAGGGCGCGGCCGGGGGTGCTGAGTGCCCCGCGACCCACCAGGCCCAGCGCATGACTCTCGGCCAGCAGATCACCCACGGGACCGGGCTGTAGCCGCTTGGCCCAGCGCGGGCGCCGCCAGATCAGTGTCGCCGACGCGGAGACCGCGTTGACACCGGCACCCGGGGGCAATTGGGCCAGCGTGCCCAGCAGCAGCCGGCGATCCAGCGGTGCGGCCGTCGAATACAGCGCATCGGTCAGGGCGCCATAGGGTTTGCCGTCGGGACCGCGGCTGCCGATCAAGGCGGGGCGGCTCGGCAGGTCCAGCCAGCTGCTGGCCAGCAGCTGCCAGCGCTCGGCGGTGGGCATCGCCGTGAACCGGTCGGTGGCCGCCGTCGGCGCCCAGTACGGTCCCTCGCCGGTGGCCGGTTCCGGGTCGGGCATCCCGCTGGCGATCAAGCCGGCCGCGGCCGCCAGCTCGAGGATCAGGCCCAGTCGCGATTCGTCGATGCCCGTCGTCTTGCTGAGCCGCTTGACGTCACGGATTCCCAGTCCGCCGCTGCGCAGCTCGGAAACCGGTGCGGCAGCCAGCGTTTCGATCAGGACGTCGAGTTCTCGCAGCAGGTCGATGGTGGCCCCGGCCGCCGCCGCGTCGGCGTCGTCGGCCGTGGTGGTCGATACCACCGGATCGGGTGCGGTCAACTGCATCGGGCCGGGTTGTTCGCCGCGCAGCACCTGGCCGACGTGGCGGGGCAGGATCACGGTCTCGGCGTCGACGCGCCGCAGCAGTCCCATCGTGAGCAGTTGGGGGACCGGCCGGTCCGCGGGGGCGCCCGGCGCGGCGTCACGGGTGCGGCCCATCGGCGAACCCTCGAGGAGCTTCTCCAGCACGTCGAGCTGGGCCTGGTTCAGGTCGTCGATGAGGCCCGCGATTTCTTCACCCGTGCGGGAGGCATCCTCGAGGGTGACTTGGCCCGGGTACCACGGCAGCGCCGTGCCGGCGTCCGGCGCGATGCGCAGCGCGGTGTCGCCCCAGACCAACGCCCGCTCGCGGAGGTCGTCCAGGGCGCCCACCACGTCGGCCTCGCGAGCGCGCTCACCGATCAACGCCAGCAGTTTCGTCGTCGGCACGGGCGCGGTGTCGGCCTGCAGCACCAGCAGCGCGTCGAGCACCGCCAGCCGCAGGAAGTCGAGCTCGTCGGTGGCGGCCTTGACCGACTGGCGGGCTTGAGCGCGCGCGGCGAGCGCGGCGATGCTGCCGGGCGGGGGCTGGGCGAGGTCCGGCCTCAGCTCTAGCAGTCGGATCAGCCGCTCGTCGGGCAAGTCGGCCAGCCACGACCCCAGCGGGATGTCCGGGGTGTTGTCGGTCATTGCTGACCAGCGTAAAACAGTCGGCGGGTCGCAGTAGGCAACGAATGTCGACGGCTCCTCGATCGAACTGCCGGTCTTGCACGACACGCGCAAGAGCGACCTGTCAGAATGGACGGCGTGGCTGACACTGCTGAGGGCAAGGCCCGCAAAACCAGGTATGTCGACAACGGGTGGCCGACGACGGACCCGGACGACCACGCGGTGAGCGAACTCGTGACCGACCGCACGGGCGCGTTGTCGCCGTTCGGCGAGCTGGTGTTCCCGCTGCCCTCCACGGACCTGCCCTACCTGCACCCGGTCACCGTCGTTAACCGGTAGGCGCCAGGATGGCGAAGGCCTCTGAGGCCGCCAAGCCCCCGGCGACCTGGGCATCGGAAGAATCCGGCCCGGGCGCGCTGTCACACCTGGACGACCGCGGCGCGGCGCACATGGTCGATGTCAGCGGGAAGGGAACCACGAAGCGGACCGCCGTGGCCGCGGGTGCTTTACATACTTCCCCGCACGTGGTGGAGCTGATCTCGGCCGGTGGTCTGCCCAAGGGCGATGCGCTGGCCACCGCCCGCGTGGCGGGCATCCTCGCGGCGAAGCGCACCAGTGAGCTGATCCCGCTCTGCCACCAGTTGGCCCTCACGGGAGTCGACGTGGATTTCACCGTCGGGTCCGCCGACATCGCGATCACCGCGACCGTCCGCAGCACCGACCGCACGGGGGTGGAGATGGAGGCGCTGACCGCGGTCAGTGTGGCCGGTCTGACGCTCTACGACATGATCAAAGCTGTGGATCCCGCCGCGCGCCTCGACGACATCCGGGTGCTGCGCAAGGAAGGCGGCAAGACCGGAACGTGGGTGCGGTGATGGGCACCCGATCCGCCCGCGTCATCATCGCCTCGACCCGCGCATCGGCGGGAGTGTACGACGATCGCTGCGGGCCGATCATCGCGGAATGGCTTGGAGAGCGCGGGTTTTCGTTCGCCGAGCCCGACGTGGTCGCCGACGGCGAGCCGGTCGGCGAGGCCCTGCGCAAGGCGGTCGATGACGGCGTGGAGGTCGTCATCACGTCGGGCGGCACCGGCATCTCTCCCAGTGACAGCACGCCCGACCAGACCGTGGCGGTGCTGGACTACATGATCCCGGGTCTGGCCGACGCCATCCGCCGGTCGGGCCTGCCCAAGGTGCCCACGTCGGTGTTGTCGCGCGGGGTGTGTGGCGTGGCGGGACGGACCCTGATCGTCAACCTGCCGGGTTCGCCCGGTGGGGTGCGCGACGGCCTGGGCGTGCTCTCCGACGTGCTCGATCACGCGCTCGATCAACTCGCCGGGGGAGACCACCAGCGATGACGCTCGTCGTCCGCGCGGCCATGACCGATCACCCGATCTTCCTGGCCGAGCACGAAGAGCTCGTGGCCCATCAGTCGGCCGGGGCCGTCGTCGGCTTCGTCGGCATGATTCGCGACCACGACGGCGGGCGCCGCGTGGTTCGGTTGGAATACTCCGCGCATCCGTCGGCTGAACAGGTATTGGCCAAGGTCGTCTCCGACGTCGCGGAGCAGTCGAGCGGGGTGCGCGCCGTCGCGGCCAGCCACCGGATCGGCGTGCTGCGCATCGGGGAGGGCGCGCTGGTGGCCGCCGTCGCGGCCGACCACCGTCAGGCCGCGTTCGCCACCTGTGCCCTGCTGGTCGACGAGATCAAAGCGCGGCTACCGGTATGGAAGCACCAGTTCTTCGACGATGGAACCGAAGAATGGGTGGGCTCGGCGTAGCGATTGGAGTGCCGGCACGCCCCGAAGCGTAAAGGATCGAGGCGTGCCGGGCAGTCTGACGTGCGGGCCTCAGGTGGCCGGCGACGGCTGGGCGATCGCGTCGAGCGCGTCGTTGCCCTGGATGTCCTGAGCCCGGATGGCGTCCCACAGCTGCTTCGTGTAGCCGGCCGAGGAAACATCCTGCGGCATGCCGGCCGGGACGAAGCCGCGGAAGTCGGTGTCCACGACCGGCGCGTCGGCCGGGGGCGCCGGGGGGAGGTCCGCCGGGGGCGCCGGGGGCACGTCGGCGGGAGGCGCCGGGGGCATGGCGTCGGCCGGGGGTGCCGGCGGCAGGTCCGCCGGAGGAGCGGGCTGATCGAAGCCGG
>NZ_MPNT01000014.1 GCF_001907675.1 Mycobacterium paraffinicum | reverse complement strand
AGGCGGGAACGTTGGCCTTCTCCAACGCTCCGGCAATCGCAATCGCACCCAAATCGCTGGCCGAAAAATCCTTCAGCGAACCCATCAACTTGCCGATCGGCGTGCGCGCTCCAGCAACGATCACCGATGCCATTGGTGAATTCCTTTCGTCTTGCATCGTGGGTCTGTCATCGAGGTAGGCCGAGTTGGGAATCATTGCGCGCGTCGATAATTGGTGCGCCAGTGGCTGCGCGGACGTTATCGAGGGTGACCGTTGGTGCTAATCGACGCACCAGGATCTGGCCGTCGATAAGGTCCATCAGGGCCAGGTCGGAGATGACGCGGTCGACCACGCCGACACCGGTGAGTGGAAGACTGCAGCGCTGCAAGACCTTTGGTGATCCGTCCTTGGCGACGTGTTCGGTCAGCACCACAACTCGGCGGGTTCCGGCCACGAGGTCCATGGCCCCGCCCATGCCCTTGACGAGTTTTCCGGGTACCATCCAGTTGGCCAGGTCACCGGTGCGTGATACCTGTAGGGCTCCGAGGATGGCGATGTCGATGTGGCCGCCGCGGATCATTGCGAAGCTTTGTGCCGAGTCGAAAAACGAGGCGCCGCCCACGGCCGTCACGGTCTGTTTGCCGGCGTTGATGAGATCAGCGTCGACGTCCTCGTCGTAGGGGAAGGGCCCCATCCCTAACAGGCCGTTTTCGCTGTGCAACATGACGCGCGTGTCGGTGGGGATGTAGTTGGCCACCAGTGTCGGGATGCCGATGCCCAGGTTGACGTAGTCGCCGTCGGTCAGTTCGCGCGCCGCCAACTGGGCCATCTCGTCGCGTGTCCACGCCATCTCACACCTCCGCCGGATGAGGCCGGATCACTCGCTGTTCGATGAATCCCGGTGCCGTCACTTCGACAAACCGGTCAACATAGATGCCAGGGGTCATCACGTCGTCGGGGTGCAGGAACCCGTCGGCGACCTCTTCGACCTCGGCCACGCAGACACGGCCGCAGGTCGCGACGAGGGGGTTGAAGTTGCGAGCGGTAAGGCGGTAACGCAGGTTTCCCTCAGCGTCGGCTGTCTTCGCGTGTACCAGCGACAGGTCGGCGACGATGCCGCGCTCAAGGATGTACTGCTTGTCGTCGAAGACCGCGGTGGCCTTGCCCTCGGCCACTGGGGTTCCCACGCCGGTGCGGGTGTAGAAACCCGCGATGCCCGCGCCGCCGGCGCGCATCCGCTCGGCCAGCGTTCCCTGAGGGCAGAACTCCACATCGAGCAGGCCATCGAGATACTGCGCGGCGAACAACTTGTTCTCGCCCACGTAGGACGCAATGACTTTGGCGATCCGGTTGCCCTCGAGGAGCAGGCCAAGACCCTTGCCGTCGACACCGAGGTTGTTCGAGACGACCGTCAGATCCCTGACGCCGCTGTCACGCACGGCCTCGATAAGGGCTTGCGGTATGCCACATAATCCGAACCCGCCAACCGCGATCGTCATGCCGTCGCACAGAAGATCCTCGACCGCGTCGGCGGCGCTACTGCGGAGCTTCAATTACTACCTCCCAGTGAGAGGCCGTCCGTTTAACGGACGACGCCTCCACTGTGCACATACGCTGTACTTCAGGCAAGTTAATCGTCGGTAGCGATCAGATGCTGGAAATATCTCGGGATTGGTGTCCGAATAACGGACGTAGTCGGGAGGTCTGGTCAGTTGGGTGAATCGACGGGCGTCGTCAACCGGGTCGCGGCGGTGCTGCGTGTGATCGCCGAGCGTGGCGTCGTAGGGGCGTCGACGACCGATGTCGCCCGCCATAGCGGCGTTCCGCGTCCGTCGGCGCACCGATTGCTACAGGCCCTACACGCTCAGGGATTGGTAGATCGGGATCAGCGGTCCGGCAGGTGGTATCTGGGCCCCGAGGTTTACATCCTGGGCGCGGCGGCCGCTCCCCGGTTCGATGTGACAGAGAAGGCCGTCCAGTGTGTGCATCGGCTGGCGATCGAGACCGGCGAGAGCGCGTTCTTCTCACTGCGCCGCGGCGACCACACCGTCGTCATGCTCCAAGAAGATGGCGATTTCCCCATCCGGTCGCATGTACTTCACGAAGGCGCTCGGTTTCCTCTCGGTGTCGTGTCCGCAGGTTTAGCCGTGTTGGCTTATCTGAGCGACGATTACATCCAGACGTATCTCGATCGCGTCGACCTGGTCACCCGGTGGGGTCAAGCGCACAGCACCGCGGCGGTCCGGGCCGGGATTGCCGAAACGCGCAGGCGGGGCTGGGCCACCAATCCGGGACTGGTGGTGCCTGGTTCATGGGGGATGGCTGCCGCAGTGTTCGACGCAAGCAGGTCCCCGATCGGGGCACTGACCATCACCGGCATCGAACAACGCTTCGGCGACGACCGCCGAGGCGGCCTCGGCCAATTACTCCTGCGCGAATCCAACCACCTGAGCAAGCTGATCGTCGGGGCACCCCGGTGACCCGATATCGGTGCCGCGACTAGTAAGTGCAGCGTCGAGCGCTCGGCGATACGCCCAGGTGGCGCGGCGGTAGCTAGCACGCCCGTGGGAGGTCATTGCCAACTTTGACCGATGAGACGTTGCGTGACGCCGTTTTGTGCTGCGTCAAAGGCGTTCATATGCCTACGCGCCGGGGAGCAATCGCGGCGTCGCCGGCTACGAGACCTCTACGGCTGCACTGCGTTCGGCGAGGCACAGACGCAGCTGGAAAACGGACCACGGCAACATCACGCGAGCTCACCGCTGGGATCAATTGCGGGCGTTGATCTTCCCCAGCCCGCATCCCGTGTCATCTCCTTGAGCAGCGGCATCACCCGGTACGGCAACGGTGTGGTCAGGGCCAGGGTCGTGGTGGAATGCACGACGCCGTCGACAGCCACGATCTGTTCGATCAATTGCTGTAGGCCAGCCTCGCTGACCGTTGCGGCACGCACCAACAGATCTTCTCGGCCTGTGGTGGCATGTACTTCCAGCACGTACGGAATGCGAGCCAATGCGGCAACGATCTCGGCGAGCCGCCCTTGCTGAACTTCTAGTCCAATAAACGCCTGGGTGGTGACACCGGCCTGCGCCAGGTCAAGCGACGGACGAAATCCGGTGAGTATGCCTGAGTCTTCTAGCCGGCGCCGCCGAGCTTGGACAGTGTTGCGCGCGATGCCAAGTTCGGTTGCGATTTCGACGACGCCGGCGCGGGCGTCGCGCGAAAGCACATCGAGAAGTCTGACGTCGAGTTGGTCGAGACTGATCACTTCTGTCACCTCCGAAGTCGAGCAAGGATGCATATCTAACCTGCGCGCTCAGTTGTCAATGTACTAGTTGCGCATCTGGTTGCGCATCGCAACGCTTGGAGACACGTATGAATCAGTTGCGGCCTCGCAATGCTACGTAAAGGCGGTGATCGGGTCATGACCGAGACCAGCGTTGGATCGGCTTCACCCAACGTGCTTGCGGCTCGGTACCAACCTGGCTCGGGCCCCGTTCTGCTGACGGGCGTTCAAGCCATCGCCAGGCTGTTGGTCGAACAACACGAACGCGATCTCCGCGCGGGACGTCGCGTGGCGACGTTCGTTTCCGGGTATCAAGGCAGCCCACTGGCGGGTTTAGACCAGTTGCTGGCCGGAATCCCAGCGCTGCGCACCGATCACGACGTCAGGCTCCGGCCGGCGGTGAACGAAGAATTGGCCGCCACCGCGGTATGGGGCAGTCAAATGGAACTTCCCGAAGGTACGAGGACGCACGACGGTGTTATCGGCGTCTGGTATGGGAAGGGGCCTGGACTCGATCGGGCGAGTGACGCGCTGCGCCACGCGGCGATGTACGGTGCGCACCCCGGTGGCGGCGCGCTGGCCCTTGTCGGAGACGATCCGGCTGCGAAGTCATCGAGTGTGCCCGCAGCCAGCGAACGCAGCTTGGCGGCGCTGTCGATGCCAATCTTTTTTCCGCGCAACGCCAATGAAATCGTCGCCTTCGGTATGTATGGGGTCGCGCTGTCCCGGATATCGGGATGCTTCTCCGCGATGAAATTGGTCGCAGATATCGCCGACGGGTTGTGGACCCTCGACCGCGATTTCTCCGACTTCGACATCGCGATTCCAACGTTGCACTGGGAGGGGCGTCCGTGGACGTATCGCCAACGGGTCCTGAAAGCACCACCGGACAGCGTGCTGGCCGAGGCCGATCTGTATGGTCCCCGGTGGGCCATGGTGGAAGCCTTCACCGCGGCCAACGACATCGACCGAATCGAGATCGACCCCGGCGACGCTTGGCTCGGCATCATTGCAGTGGGTTCGGCCTACGACGCGACTCGTGAGGCGCTGACTACATTGGGCCTCACCGAACGCGATCTGTGCGATAAAGGAATCCGCGTCATGCGCGTCGGCATGCCATACCCCCTCGATGCAGGAAAGGTTCGTCGTCTCGCTCGCAACGTCGAGCAGGTGTTGGTCGTCGAAGACAAGACCGGATTCGTCGAAAGCCAGGTCAAAGAAGCACTTTTCGGCCGTTCGGCACCTGAGGTCATCGGCAAGCGCGGACTCGACGGACAGCGACTGATGCCGGCCGATGGTGAACTCACCGCCGCACGCCTGATCGCCCCGCTGCGGACCGTGGTGAAGGACCGCATCGCCAATCTCGCACCGACTCGTCCATCGCTGCAACTGACCGTGTTGCCCGCCAGCCGCACGGCGTACTTCTGTTCTGGCTGTCCGCATAACCGCTCCACCGCCGTTCCTCCCGGTTCATTGGCCGCTGGCGGAATCGGTTGCCACACACTGGTTACCATGTCGACTCGCGTCGACTCCGCGGTCACCGGCCTCACGCAGATGGGCGGCGAAGGCGCCCAGTGGATCGGGCAGTCACCATTCACCGACGTCGATCACATCTTCCAGAACGTCGGCGACGGAACCTATTTTCACTCGGGGCAGCTTGCCGTTCAGGCGTGCGTCGCCGCCGGGGTGAATATCACCTACAAGATCCTGTACAACTCCGCCGTCGCCATGACGGGCGCTCAAGAGGTCGAAGGCGGTCTATCGGTACCCGCACTCACCCACAAGCTGATCGCCGACGGCGCAACGCGCATCATTGTCTGCGCCGACGAACCTCAACGCCATCGCGGCGCGTCCTTCGCCCCCCACACCCAGCTGTGGCACCGCGATCGGCTCGATGAAGCCCAACGCGCGCTACGCGACACCAAGGGCGTGACGGTTCTGATCTACGACCAACAGTGCGCCGCCGATGCCCGGCGTAAGCGTAAACGAGGGAAGCTACCCGCGCGGACCACACGTGTCGTGATCAACGAGGCGGTATGCGAAGGCTGTGGAGATTGCGGCGTCAAAAGCAACTGCCTGTCGGTGCAGCCGGTCGACACTGAACTCGGACGCAAGACGCGCATCGACCAGACCACCTGCAATACCGACTACTCATGCCTGGATGGCAACTGCCCCTCGTTCGTCACGGTGGAGCTGCCGACTAACAATGGCCACGGCAAGCCGCCAGACGTTCCATCGCCACCACGCGTTGACGAGCCCACCCTGCCCACCGTGGCGGACACGTTCAACGTGTTTCTCGCCGGCATCGGCGGTACAGGCATCGTCACCGTGAACCAAACTCTCGCAATGGCGGCCTTGCGCAGCGGTTTGCACGCCGAGGGGCTCGACCAGACCGGGCTCAGCCAAAAAGCGGGCCCGGTCACTTCCCACCTCCGGCTGAGCACTCGACCCGTCGACTCCTCGAACCGAGTCGGCTCGCAATCCGCAGACTGTCTGCTCGCCTTTGACCTCTTGACCGCTGTCGACGCCAAAAACATCGGCTATGCGGGCCCCGAGCGCACAGTGGCAATAGCGTCGACCAGCAAGACACCCACCGGGGCCATGGTCTACGACCCCTCCGTGACCTACCCCGATACGGCCGACCTGCTATCCCGATTGGACGTCTGCACACGGGCGCTAGTTTCGTTCGATGCGCTCAGTGCAGCCCAGCGGCTCTTCCACGACAGCACAGTGGCGAACTTTCTCCTTGTCGGGGCCGCCTACCAGCTTGCGGCCCTTCCCATTCCAGCTGCCGCGATCGAAGAGGCCATCCGCATCAACGGCGTTGCTGTCACGGCCAATTTATCGGCCTTCCGGTGGGGCCGGGTCGCGGTCGGTGACCCCGCCGCCTTCGCCGCTGTCACCGCCAAGCCGCTCACCGCATCCAACGATCACTCCGCTTTCGTTGAGCGCATTGTTTCTGAATCGTCGTTGACCGGCAGCCCCGCTGAGGTTTTGAAGCGTCGCTGCGCAGACCTTGTCGCCTACCAGGGACGTCGGACCGCACGCCGACTGGTTGCGCTGGCCGAACGCACTTGGCGCGCCGAGCGTGACGTAACCGACCGGACCGAGCTTTCCGAAGCCGTCATCGGTTACTTCTTCAAGCTCTTGGCGTACAAGGACGAATACGAGGTGGCTCGCCAGCTGACCGATCCGGCCTTTCGTGATGCCGTGTCAGACCAGGTCCCGGGTGCACGCAATGTGACCTTCAAGCTGCACCCGCCGATGCTCAAGGCGTGGGGCGTGAAGAGCAAAATCGGATTCGGACCTCGTACCCACTTTGCGCTGCGGCTGTTGGCCAAAGGCCGGTTCCTGCGCGGTCGCGCGCTGGACCCCTTCGGACACACCACGATGCGGCGCTTGGAGCGCGGCTTGATCGATCACTACGAGGCCATGATCAATGTGCTCACCGAGGGCCTGACTGCAGACAGTTACCCGACCGCCGTCGAGGCCGCCAGCGCCCCAGATATCGTGCGCGGCTACGAAGAAGTCAAGCTCGCCAACGTCGTCCGATATGTCGAAGCCTTGACCAAGCTGGGCATTCAGGTGCCGCGCCTGCCTTCGATCGAGACCCGATAACCGTGTTCTCGACCGCCCGTCTGGCAGCCCGTGATGACCGATATTCGGACAGTCCGGCCAGGAGAGGTGGACCTAACGTCGCTTCGACCATCAATTGGTTAAGGAGGGTCCGATGGATCGGCGAAATGTTCCGCAACTTCTTGCCGGTTCCTAACATCGAACCGATCGACGTGACCGAGGCAATGGTCTAACTGTGCAGCCGGTCCGGCAGATACATCACCGGTGTCACGCTGCCCGTCGATGCAGGACTCACCCTCGAGTGGCAAGTCTATCTTCCGCGCGACGGACGGATTTCACGATGCGTGTCAATGCGGATTCTGAGACAAGCCCGCAAACGCGCACTCTGCGCATACCCCAGGCGCCAGAGGACGAGTGAGCGAAGTGCCACCGGCCCGAGACCCGTTGCTATACATAGAAAGACTCCATGTTCGCCGCGACTGGGAACGCTGTCGGCTACTACGCAGAAATGCCCTCGTTTGACCCAGACCAGCCCGAACGGCAGTCGAGGCCGGCGTCGAGGTGCGGTCCTCGAACGAGCGCTATACGAGGCTGTATTGGCTGAATTGGCCGAGGTCGGCTACGTCGGACTGACCATGGAGGGGGTCGCGGCGCGTGCCCACACTGGCAAAGCTTCCCTCTACCGGCGCTGGTGCAACAGACGTGACTTGGTGCACGCGGCTTTGGTCTTCGCTCTACGGCATATACACGAGCCTCGTACGGGCCGGGCGGCTCGAGAGAATTTGCTGCTGGTGTTCACCGCGCACTGCGATCTTCTGGCCGGAAAGACTGCCTTCCCGGCCCTAAACATTGTGGAACAGCTCCTTCACGAACCCGAAATGCGTGCCGTCTTCGCGAATGCCGTGGTGGGCCCGCGCCTGAAGATTATCGATTCGATTTTGCAGGCCGCCGTCGACACGGGTGACATTGATCCTGCAACGCTCAATCCGCTGACCGCGCGGATCGGGCCGGCCTTGATCAACGAGCACTTCATGTTCACCGGCAAGCCGCCGAATCGACGCCAGCTGGCGCTTGTCATCGACACTGTGCTTCCGCCAAGGTCGTCACGCGCGTATTGAATCCCAAGTGGTCATACAAGTGCACGAGGTTGGCGCCTTCCTGCACCCCTGCCGCGGTCGCCGATTGAGAATCCGTTGCGGGTGAGCCGAAACGAGCGTCGGCGATCCTCAGGAGATTTGAATCGCGGTCAATTGAACTGGCGCGCGCGGCACCAGTCTTTACGAACTCCCGTATCGGACAGTCGGTTCGGCGCGCGTCTGACGATGACGGCCCTGCCGTCGGCACCGTCGCAGTGTCAACATTATCCGGCGAGGAGCTCATTCTTGGTCAGCCACGCATCGATGTGACTCATGGTTGTCGATAGGGAAGCCCCAGAAAAGACCATATGGTCGGAGTCGGGTATCACGACGACGTCGGCGTGCCGGTATTGGGCCGCTGTCTCGCGCAAGACTCCGGTGGGCACGATCAGATCGCATTCGCCTCCGATCACCAAGACGGGCGCGGTCACCGCGGCGGCGTCTACCCGAGTGGCCTTCGAGAGCCTGAGCAACGCGAGGAGCATCTCGCATTGCGCTCGTCCGGAATCGCAAACCAGGCCGTCATATATCTCGCGGGCGGTGTCCTCGGATTGGGTGTTGGCCACCCATTGCCGGAATCGCTCGAATGGCGGAGGGGGCACCGGCTTGGCCCAGGCGCGCGGGCGTAAGAACCACGGCGCCGACATGCGCCTATTGGCCGGAGTGGAGCCGCCGATGCCGGCGGCGGGGGCGGGACACGCCGCGACCAACCCGATGTGGCGGGTCCGTGCGGCGACCAGTTGGGCAAGCAGGCCGCCCATCGAGTGCCCGACCAACAACGGTGGACTTTCGAGCGAGGAGACGAAAGCCACCAGGTCGTCGACGTAGTCCTGGAGGCTGACCGACGCGACCTGGCTGGCTCCCTCGTGGATCGGCAATTCGTGATAGCGCAGCGTCGGCGTGTGCGCCGTGAATCCGCGGTCGTGGAATGCGGCGCGGGCGGCGGCCAGCTGTTCCCCGCGTGACCAGTTGCCGTGAATCAAGACCGCATGCCGCGTTTCGGACATACCGAAAAGGATGGCACCGGCGCCAACCCCTTGGCGGCGATTTGGCTGGACCGTCCGCAACTCCGGTGTCCGCTGGCCTTTGGCGTCGCCGAGCACCCGCTCAGTCCAGTAAGCGAAGTTTCCCGCCAGAAGATGCTCAGCACTATCGGTTGGCGGCCACCAGGTGGCAAGGTCATCAGCTGGAAGGGACTGAACAGAGTCCCAACGGAACAAGCTGAGGCCAGACCGCTACGGTTCAAGCAACGGGCCGTAACCCGAGGTTTCCCCACCTCAGTCCCTCCCACCAACCATCGCCTCACGCGACGCGGTGAAGGTCCTCGACGAACAGGAAGCCCAACCGTGCGGGCGTGAACACCGCGGTTTTGACGAACTGTCGCATCACGAAAGACGGCCGTCAGCGACTGGCACAAGGGCGCTGCGTCACCTATTGGCAAAGCCGGGCGCCAGGAACCGCTGCAACACCGTTCGTTCGACGCGGCTGTCCGCCAGTGGCCAGTAGGCCAGGGACAACACCACGCGCACGATCCACTGCGCCGCCACGGGGTCGTCGGTGATTCCCGTGAGTTCCGCGGCGAGATGGCTCAGCACCGGCGAGGAATGCAGCTCGCCCAGATCCGGGCTACTCCCAGAACTGAGCATCAGTCGCCGTAGCGGATCCGACCGGATCTGTTCGAGAGCGACGGTGACGGCGGTGATGACGCGCTCGGGGCCGGCGAGTCCGTCCACGGCGCGCCGAACCGTCTCGATGATCCCCGCCGACAGGCGGATCAGCACCGCGTCGCGGCTCTGGGCCTTGCCGCCCGCGTAGGCGTTGGCGACCGCCGACGAGCCGGCGCATTCCGCGCACCGGAAGGCGCTGTTGCCGCAGCTCGCGGCCAAGCGCATCCGCGCGTTTCAGCCCTTCATCGCCGATACCGCTGCCGCCATCTGGAACGCCCGCGCCCGCGGCGGACGCATCGAATGGATGGGCGCGATGGCAAACCGCTTGCCCATGATGATCGTCGGGCGAATCATCGGCGTTCCCGACGCCGACGTCGACAAGCTCATCCAGTGGGGTTACTCCGCGACCCAGGTCGTCGAAGGCTTGGCCACCCAGGACCAGTTGGATGCGGCCGGCGTCTCGGTGATGGAACTCGGCGGCTACATCACCGAACAGTTCCAGCAAGCGGCAAGCGACCCGCGGGACAACCTGTTGGGTGACCTCGCCACCGCCTGCGCCTCGGGCGATCTGGACGACTTGGCGGCGCTCGCGATGATGATCACCCTGTTCAGTGCGGGCGGTGAGTCCACAGCCTCCCTGATCGGTTCTGCCGCTTGGGTTTTGGGGACGCGGCCGGACATCCAACGGCAGGTGCGTGAACGGCCCGATCTACTCGGGCCGTTCCTGGAAGAGGTGCTGCGCTACGAACCGCCCTTCCGGGGTCACTACCGGCACGTCGTCAACGACACCGAACTGTGCGGCGTCGAATTGCCGGCGGGGGCGCGGTTGCTTTTGCTGTGGGGAGCGGCCAACAGGGATCCCTCGCACTTCGACAATCCCGAAGAGTTCCGACTCGACCGCGCGGCGGGCAAGGGGCACATCAGCTTCGGCAAGGGGATCCACTTCTGCGTCGGAGCGGCGCTGGCGCGGTTGGAGGCGAACATCGTGCTGGGTCAACTCCTCGAGCGGACCGCAACCGTCACGGCCGCCGAAGTGGGGAAGTGGCTGCCCAGCCTGCTGGTGCGGCGCCTCGAACGACTGGAACTCGCGTACGGGTAGGCACGATTGCCCGCAACGCGACGCGGGTACTGATCCTTGCGACAGGCCACGAACCGAAGGACCGAATGGCGCCGCGCGAGGACAATTCCACCCGTCAGCTGTTGCAGGAACTGCTGTGGGCCTACGGGCCGTGCGGGCAGGAAGCCGACGTCCGCGCCGTGTGTGCCCGCGAACTGCGGCCCTTCGTCGACGACATGTGGACCGACGACGCCGGCAATCTGATCGGCTACATCGGTGCCCAGCCCCCGGCCGGGGACGCCGGGAAAGGGCACCGTCACCGGGTCTCCTCGGCGGCCGAACCCGGCGTCGCGACGCGAGTCATGGCGCACATGGACGAGCTGTCCATGCTGGTCAAGCGGGTGGAAACGGACGGCACGCTGCACCTGACGCAGCTGGGGACGATGTACCCGGGCAACTTCGGCCTCGGGCCGGTCGCCGTCCTCGGCGAGAACGAGACGTTCACCGCGGTGCTCACGCTGGGCTCGGAGCACACCACCCAGGAGAGCCAGCGGATCTGGCAGACCAAGCCCGACCAGGGCGATAAGGCGCTGGACTGGGACCACGTCTACGTCTTCACCGGCCGCAGCGCCGACGAATTAGAAGCCGCCGGAGTGCGCCCGGGCACCCGGGTGTGCGTCGACCGCAGTAAACGGACGCTGGTCGAGATCGGCGACTATCTGGGCTGCTACTTCCTCGACGACCGCGCCGCGGCGACCGCCCTGCTGCGCGCCGCTCGGGTGCTGCGCGACCGCGGCCAACGACCCGTCGACGATGTCTATCTCGTGTTCACCACCAACGAGGAGATCGGCGGGGTGGGGGGCACCTACGCCAGCGGGTCGCTGCCCGGCACCCTTACCCTCGCGCTCGAGGTCGGTCCCACCGAGCGCGAATACGCCACCAAAGTCAGCGGCGGGCCGATCATCGGCTACAGCGATGCGCTGTGCGTCTACGACAAGGACGTCGCCGACCGGCTGATGGGCATCGCCACCGACTTGGGCCTGTCGCCGCAGGGGGCCGTGCTGGGCGCCTTCGAATCCGACGCGTCGCATTCCAAGGCCAATGGCCTGACGCCGCGCGCGGGCCTGCTGTGCGTTCCGACGTTGAGCACCCACGGTTACGAGGTGATGCCGCGCCGCGCGATCGACGACATGGCGGCGATCATCGTCGAGTTCGTGATGCAATCCGGCGCGCACGCGCGCGGCGAACCCTGATGCCGTCCCAAAATTTGCCTGAACATTGCCTAAGAGCCGCGTGGCGGCACCCGGCGCGCCGTCCCGAGGGCCATACGGTCAACGGATGAACGTTGACTACTACCTGCAGAAGGTGCCGGTTGAGTCGGTGCGGCCCGGGTTTTCGCTCGCCATCGACCGGGGCGGTGACTATCGCTTGTTCAGAGTCGAATGCACGCAGATGACGCAGCGCAGCGGTCGGCCGGTGATGTTCACGCTCACCTCGGAACCCGTCGATGGCGGCGAACCCTGGGTGTTGGAGTGCGAGGCGGGGACGCCGGTCGTGCGGGTGCTCGGTGTGGGCAAGGTGGCGTCCTAGCCCCGTCAGGCGGGCTTCGCGGCGACGACGAACTGCAACGCGCGCTGGGTCTGCTGTTCGATGTCGACCAGGCCGGCCGACGAGAACAGCTCGACGAAAGCGTGCCGGTCGAACACGGTCAGCCCGATGACACGCGCGCCGCTGTTCATCCCATACCGGATCGGCGGCAGGTCCGGGGTGTAGCTGGTCAGGATCGCGATCCGCCCGCCGGGCCGCAGCACCCGCACCATTTCGTGTGCCACCCCGAACGGCTCGGGCATCAGGTACAGCGCGCCGAAGCAGCAGACCGCGTCGAACGTCTCGTCGGCGAACGGCAACGCACGGGCGTCGCCGCGGACATAACAGGTACGCGGGGTGCTGTTGTCCAAACCGGCGCGCGTCAGCATCGGCTCTGAGATGTCGAAGCCGACGGCCAGGCCGCCATCCGACAGTTGCGCGGCCAGGGAGCCCGTGAATATTGCCTGGGCCACAGGCGACGTCGAGCAATCTCCGCGCTGCGGATAGCTTCAGCGCCGACGCCGCGCGTCGCTGCTCGGCGCCGGTGGTGACGCCGCTGGCGACGTAGAAGGCGGCGGGGCGCCACAGCCGCTCGTAGACCTTGGCGACGAGCGGGCTGTTCATGGCGCGCTGGGCGAACGTCGGGGCGGGCGAACTCGTCGACGCGCCCAGTACATCGAGGAAACCGTGCCGCAGCGTGGCGCTTTCGGTGAGGAGGCCGCGGGTCAATTCGACTGCATCCTGGCTCATTTCATCGCTTTCCTGAAGGCGTGGACGGGTGGGCACAATCCGCAGGTGAATCCCGATTTTTCTGCCGATCCGGCTGCTACGCTAGGGCTCTTCGTGAGAGATCGATGCATTGGGGTTGGCACGTGGCGCATATTTCGCCGACGAACGCGGGACGCGCGTCGGCGGGCTGAGCGGATATACGTCGACAGTGAATTCCGTGCCCCGGCCCCGAATCCGCGCGCGCGCGCCGCTGCGGATCTCGTTCGCTGGGGGCGGCACCGACGTACCGCCGTTCCCGACCACCGAGGGCGGCTGCGTCCTGTCGGCGACCATCGACCGATACGCGCAGGGTTCGCTTTCCCCCCGCACCGATCGTAGGGTCACGATCGAGTCGGTGGATTTCAAAACCACCCACGAGATGACGCTCGACAGCGAGATCCTCTACGACGGCAGCCTCGACCTGATCAAGGCCGCGGTGCGCAGGTTCGGCAAGGACGGCACGGACGGCTACGACCTGGTGCTGCGGTCGAGCGCGCCGCCGGGGTCGGGGCTGGGCTCGTCGTCGACAATGATGGTCGCCCTCACCGGTCTGCTCGCCGAGCACTACCGGGTCCCGATGGGCGAGTACGAGACCGCGCAGCTGGCGTGCGCCATCGAGCGCGAGGACCTGGGCATCACCGGCGGCATGCAGGACATGTACGCCGCGACGTTCGGGGGATTCAACTTCATCGAGTTCACCGACCGCGTGATCGTCAACCCGCTGCGCATCCGCGAGGAGACCGCGTTCGAGTTGGAACTCAGCCTGCTGCTGTGCTTTACGGGCATCACGCGCGATTCCGCTCGCGTGATCGAGGACCAGACGCGGCGCGCCACCATCGGCGCGGACGACACCCTGGCGGGGCTGCGGGCGCAGAAGGAGTTGGCGGTAGCCATGAAGGCCGCCCTGCTGACGAACAAGCTCAACGATTTCGGCGCGCTCCTCGGCGAGGCGTGGACGCAAAAGAAGCGGATGTCGCCTTACATCACCAACGAACGCATCGACGAGCTCTACGACCTGGCCCTGCGCAACGGCGCCCTGGGCGGCAAGATCACCGGGGCCGGCGGTGGCGGTTACATCCTGCTGTTCTGCGACTTCGCGAAGAAGCACCGCCTCATCGAATCCCTCGAGTCGGCCGGTGCGGCGATCACCGAATTCGCTTTCGAGAGCAAAGGACTGACCACATGGCAGGCATGAGCAGCTCGGATGTCGTCGCCCCGAGTGTCGAGCTGGTCCGGGCGCGCCTGGCGGACACGATCTCGGTCAAACAGCAGATGCTGTCGGGCGACATCGCCGCGCAGACCGTCGAGATCGCGCGGCTGATGATCGCGTCGCTACGCTCCGGTGGGAAAGTGATCTTCTTCGGCAACGGCGGATCCGCGCAAGACGCGGGACATCTGGCCGCAGAACTGATGGGGCGCTTCGCTTTTGATCGCCCGGGTCTGGCCGCGATCAGCCTGCCGGACGCCACCGCGGCGATGACGGCGATCGGCAACGACTACTCCTACGACGAGGTGTTCGCGCGCCAGGTGCTCGCCGCCGGCCGCGCGGGCGATGTGGTGGTCGGCCTCACCACCTCGGGCAACTCACCGAACGTCGTCCGGGCGCTCGAGGCGGCCGCCGATGCCGGGATGACGACCGTCGCGCTGACCGGTGCGCGCGGCGGGAAGGTCGCCGGCGTCGCCGCATTGTGCGTCCGGGTGCCCAGCGACAACACCGGGCGTGTCCAGGAGGCCTGCCTGCACCTGGGTCACTCGATCTGCGAGATGGTCGAAGCGGCGCTGTTTCCCCGGCCCTCCTGACGATGGACTTGCGGAACGTCCGCACGGTCTTCCTGGACCGGGACGGGACGATCAACGTCAAGGCCGCCGACGGCGAGTACGTCAGGTCGCCCGAAGAGCTAGTGCTGTTGCCCGGCGCGGCCGAGGCGGTGGCCGCGTTGAACGCGGCCGGCCTGCGCACCGTGTTGGTGACCAACCAGCGATGGCTGTCCGAACCCGCCGCCGAGGCGGCGCGTTTCGCCGCGGTCCAGGACCGGCTCGAACAACTCCTGGCCGACGGGGGCGCCCGCCTCGATGCCGAGTACCACTGCCCGCACGCGACGGCCAGCTGTGACTGTCGCAAGCCGGAGGCGGGCATGTTGTTGCGCGCGGCACGCGAACACGGGTTCGCTTTGGGCGAGTCGGTGATGATCGGCGACAGCGAGACCGATGTGCTGGCGGGCCGCGCGGCCGGCGCGGCGACCGTCCTGCTGCGCCCCGGCGGGGGAGAGTCTCACGGCGCCGACGTCGTCGTCGACGACCTCGCCGCCGCCGTGCGGCTCATCCTGCGCGCGAAGGACTCTAGCCCCGCCTGAACCGTTGCGCCGCGGAGCGAATCACCAACGCCAGCGCAAACGGAAGGTCATCCCGCAGGTATCGCCGGGCGAGGCGGCGCGGCTCGAGCGCCAGCCGGTGCACCCACTCGAATCCCAGCCGTTGCAGGACGGGCGACGCACGTCGGACGACGCCGGCGGTCATCGCGATGCCGCCACCGCAGGCGAGGCACCAGGCACCGGGGAGTTCCGCGCGCAGCAGCTCGATGAGGCGTTCCTGCCGAGGGAAGCCCAGGCCGACGAAGACCAGGTCGGGTGCGGCGGCCACGACGGCGTCGACCGCGCGCCGCGCCCCCTCCTCCGTCTCGTCGAAGCCGAAGGGCGGCGAGCACGCGCCCGCGATGCGCAGGCCGGCGGAGTGCGCGGCGAGCGCCTCGGCCGCCTGCTCCGGTACGCCCTCGGCACCGCCGAGCAGGTATACCGACTTGCCGTCGGCGGCCGCCGCGGCGCTCAGCGGAGATATCAGCGAGGAGCCGGCGACGCGCTCGGGCAACCGCTCGCCCTTGGCCCGGGCCGCCCACACCAGGGGCATGCCGTCGGCGACCACGAGGGTGGCGCGGGCGATCAGGTCGGCGAGTTCGGGGCGGCGCGCGGCCGCCAGGGCCACATCGATGTTCACCGGCACGATCGAGCCGCCCCGGCCGCCGGCCCAGGCCGCGCGGACCGCCTCGACCACCTGCTCTTCGGTCAGGGCGTCGAACCAGAGGCCGCCCACCTGGATTTTCCGCGGGCCCGCGCCGGTCAGCCTCGGTGAACCTCGGCGGGCTGCGCTCACCCGATCATCATGCCCCGCGGCGTCTCCGGCCGACCGGTCGACGCGCTCTCGCGAAGTATCGGCCGCGCGTCCTTGCCGCGCCCGGAACCGAGCCCATAACCTGGGCAACATCCGACCGCGTCGGGGAGTTTCGGGACCGGCGGGGTAGACGACGACGGCAACGCAGGCGGGCAGGTCATGGCACAGCGGCGGTCACCGCGAGGCGCAGACCCACGCCACGACCGCGTGATCGGCGGGCTATCGCAGTGGCCTTGACCGGCGCCCGCGCGGACGAGCTGGCAACGATGGACATCTTCGAGGGATGTCCCACCTCCGACCTCGCGCCGTTGGCCGCCTCCCTGCAACCGCTGCGCGCCGGGACCGGCCAAGTGCTGATGAAGCAGGGCGAGCAGGCCGTCAGCTTCCTGCTCATCTCGTCGGGCATCGTCGAGATCACCCACGTTGGCGACGACGGTGTGGTCATCGTCGAGCACGCGTTCCCGGGCATGCTGATCGGGGAGATCGCGTTGCTGCGCCACATCCCGCGGACCGCGACGGTCACCACCGCCGGGCCGCTGACCGGTTGGATCGGCGACAACGACGCGTTCGTGCGCATGGTGCACATCCCCGGCGTGATGGAGCGGCTGCTGCGCACGGTGCGCCAGCGGCTCGCCGGGTTCATCACGCCGATCCCGATCCGGGTCCGCGATGGCACGCACCTGATGCTGCGCCCCGTGCTGCCCGGTGACAGCGAGCGAACCGTCCACGGCCACATCCAATTCTCCAGCGAAACCCTGTACCGGCGTTTCATGACGCCGCGCATGCCCACTCCGGCGCTGATGCACTATCTGTCGGAGGTCGACTACGTCGACCACTTCGTCTGGGTGGTGATCGACGGCAGCGACCCGGTGGCCGACGCGCGTTTCGTGCGTGACGAGGCCGACCGTAGCGTCGCCGAGATCGCGTTCACCGTCGCCGACGCCTACCAGGGCCGGGGGATCGGCACCTTCCTGGTCAACGCGCTGTCGATCGCCGCCCGGGTCGCCGGGGTCGAAAGGTTCTCCGCGCGAATGCTTTCCGACAACCTGCCGATGCGGGCCATCATGGACCACTACGGGGCGATCTGGCAGCGCGAGGACGTCGGCGTCATCACCACCGTCATCGATGTGCCGCATCGGCGCGACCACGGGTTCCGGCGTGACGTGGCCGGCCAAATCGAGCACGTCGCCCGCCAGATGATCGAGGTGGTCGGCTGAGCCCGTTCCGGATCGGCCCGGTTTCCGCGCTCGCGTTGCTGGCGGCCGCCTGCGGCCACGCGCCCGCACCCGGTCCGCCGCCGGCGCCGACGACGACGACTGCGCCGAAGGCCGTCAACCCGGCCAACATCAGGCGCGTCGTCCGCGAGCTGCCGCCCGGCTACGAGGCGACCACGGGCATCCCCAGCGGGGCGTCCCCCCGGGTGATCTGGAGCCTGGGGCCGGAGGCGTCGGACGCCCACGCGAGGCCGGCGCAGTGCGGGGAGCTCGCCGACCCCGGCAATGGGCGTGACCAGACGGCCCAGGGCGTGTCCGCGTCGGGCACCGGCGGCATCGTCGATGCCGTGGTGGTGGCTTTGCCGGGGCCGGCGGATCTGCCCGACGGCGTGGTGGCCGCGTGTGGTCGGTGGACGATGACCGCCGGGCGCACGACGGCGGCCGTGCACCTGACCGACGCCCCCCACATCGACGGCGTGCCGACCGTAGGGATGGTGGCCGACGTCAAGTCATCCGTCGAGTCGGGCGCCGAGATAGATTCGCGCACATACACCTTCACCGCGTACCTGGGCAACTTCTACGCGTTCACCACGCTGACCACCGACCCGGGCTCGGTGGTGCCCGCGCTGCCGCCGCAATTCGCCGCCGATCTGCTCGTCAAAACGGTGTCCACGTTGCGCAGCTGACGCACCCGCCTTGGGTAGATTAGCCACGGTGTTCAAGGTGGCGGTCACGGTCGCGGCGGTGGGTGTGCTCGCGGGCTGCTCGTCGGGGGAGTCGACATCGGCGAAAGTCGACATCAAGAAGGTCGCCGACGTGAAATCGAGCTTCGGGCCCGATTTCAAGGTCACCGACATCGGCGAGCGGGGGATCGATCCCAAAGTGCTGTCCGGCCGCAAGCTTCCGGAGGGGTTGACGTTCGATCCCGCCAACTGCGCGAAGGCGGCGACGGGACCGGAAATGCCGCCGGACCTGCAGGGCAACATGGCCGCAATCTCCGCCGAAGGTAGGGGCAACCGGTTCGTGGTGATCGCCGTGGAAACGTCAAAACAGTTGCCGCTCAACGAACCCGGCAAGGACTGCGCGAAGGTCGCGTTCTCCGGACCGCAGCTGCGGGGCGGTATGGAGGTGGTCGACGCCCCGCAGATCGACGGGACCCACACGCTCGGGGTGCACCGCGTCCTGCAGGCGCTGGTCGCCGGCGGCCCGCGGACCGGCGAACTCTACGACTATTCCGCCCAATTCGGCGACTACCAGGTGATCGTCACGGCCAATCCGTTGGTGATCCCCGGGCAGCCGGTCGCGCCGGTCGATACGCAGCGCGCCCGCGACTTGCTGGTGAGCGCGGTAAAGGCGGTCCGCAGCTAGCGCGATGACGGTGAGCACCGGAACGGCGCGAGCAAGGAATCGCGCGATGGGGCCTAGCGCGATGACGGTGAGCACCGGAACGGCGCGAGCAAGGAATCGCGCGATGGGGCCTAGCGCGATGACGCTGAGCGCCTAGCGCACGCCGCGCGGCCGGAACTGAATGCTGATGCGCGGGCCCACCGGCGTCGACGTCTTGGGCACGGCGTGCTCCCAAGTGCGTTGGCACGACCCGCCCATCACCAGCAGATCCCCGTGCGCCTGCGGCAGCCGCAACGACGGGCCGCCGCCGCGCCGCCGCATGGCGAACGTGCGGGTGGCGCCCAGGCTGATGATCGCCACCATGGTGTCTTCGGAGCTGCTGCGGCCGATGGTGTCGCCGTGCCAGGCGACGCTGTCGGAACCGTCGCGATAGCAGCACAACCCGACCGTGGTGAACGGCTCGCCGAGTTCGCCGGCGTAGATGTCGTTGAGCCGGCGCCGCAGCCGGGCGAGCAGGGGATGCGGCGGCTCGTCGACGGTGAGGTCGTGAAAGCTCACGAGCCGGGGCACATCGACCACCCGGTCGTACATCTGGCGGCGTTCCTCCCGCCAGGGCACCGCGCTCAGGAGGGTGTCGAGCAGGTCGTCGGCCTCGGTGAGCCAGCCGGCGCGGATTTCGATAAAGGCGCCGTCACCAAGCTGCCTGCGCTCGGTGTGCTGGAACAGGGAGCCTTGTACCGCCATCTCCACGGTGCCCAGTCTATCGCACACCCGTTCGACTGGGCCGGTGTCGGGACGGTCGGGTCCGGCGCCGCTACCGTTGTGGGTGTGGTTGAGCTGGGCACCGATTCCGAGGTGGGGGCACTACGCGTCGTCATCCTGCACCGCCCCGGCGGCGAGCTGCGGCGGCTCAATCCGCGCAACATGGATCAGCTGCTCTTCGACGGGCTGCCCTGGGTCGCCCGCGCGCAGGACGAGCACGACCAGTTCGCCGAGCTGCTGCGCTCCCGCGGCGTGGAGGTCCTGCTGTTGGCGGACCTGCTGGCCGAGGCGCTGACCCACAGCGGGGCCGCCCGGATGCAGGGCGTGGCCGCCGCGGTTGACGCCCGTAGGCTGGGAGTGCCTCTGGCGCAATCCCTTTCGGGTTACCTGCGTGGACTGGACGCGGGCAGGCTGGCCCAGGTGCTGATGACTGGCATGACGTTCAACGAATTGCCCGCGGATATCCGGACCGACGTGTCGCTGGTGCTGCGCATGCACCAGGGGGCTGACTTTGTCATCGAACCACTGCCCAACCTGGTGTTCACTCGCGACTCGTCGATCTGGATCGGCCCGCGGGTGGTCATCCCCACGCTGGCGCTTCGCGCTCGGGTCCGCGAGGCGTCGCTGACCGACCTCATCTACGCCCATCACCCGCGATTCACCGGAGTGCGGCGCGCCTACGAGTCGCGCACCGCGCCCGTCGAGGGCGGCGACGTGTTGCTGCTCGCCCCAGGGGTGATCGCGGTCGGGGTCGGCGAACGGACCACCCCGGCGGGCGCGGAAGCGTTGGCCCGCAGCCTCTTTGACGACAACCTGGCGAGCAAGGTGCTCGCCGTGCCGATTGCCCAGCGGCGCGCGCAGATGCACCTGGACACGGTGTGCACCATGGTCGAGACCGACACCGTCGTGATGTATGCCAACGTGGTCGACACGCTCTCGGCGTTCACCATCGAGCGCACGCCCGACGGGGTCGCCATCAGCGACGAGGCGCCGTTCCTGGAGGCCGCCGCCAAGGCGATGGAGATCGACCAGCTGCGCGTCATCGACACGGGGCGCGACCCCGTCGTCGCCGAACGGGAGCAGTGGGACGACGGCAACAACACGTTGGCGTTGGCGCCCGGCGTCGTCGTCGCCTACGAGCGCAACGCGCAGACCAACGCCCGGCTGCAGGACGCGGGCATCGAGGTGCTCACCATCGCGGGCTCCGAACTGGGCACCGGCCGCGGCGGCCCCCGGTGCATGTCCTGCCCCGTGGCCCGCGATCCGGTGCGTTAGACGCGGTCTGGGCGCCGAGATTGCCGCCAGGGTTGTGGACAGCGCGGGTTTCACAGCCCTCACGGCAATCTCGGCGACGAAAGCTACCGCCAGCTGGGCAGCCAGATCTCCATGTCCCACGTCTGCTGCGAAATCGGCAACCCGGTGAGCACCGGGAACAGCCAGGCGAAGTTGGTCACCACTACGGCCACGTAACAGCAGACCGCGATCAACCCCAGCGTGCGTCGTTCCGGGCTCAGGCCGCGCGGTCGCCCCGGCGGGTAGAGGATGTCCCCGCAGATCAGGGCGATCCCCATCACCAGGAACGGCGCCATCGTCGCGGCGTAGAAGAAGTACATCTGGCGGTCGATGTCGGCGAACCAGGGCAGCCACCCGGCGCAATAACCGGTCAGCACAACGGCGTAACGCCAGTCGCGGCGGATGAATGTGCGCCAGCACGCGTACACCAGGACCGGCACCGCCAGCCACCACATGGCCGGGGTGCCCACCAGCATCTCCGCCTTGACGCACGACTGCGCACCACATCCGGGCACGTTCTGCTGATCGATCGCATACAGCACCGGCCGCAACGACATCGGCCAGGCCCACGGCTTGGACTCCCACGGGTGGTGGTTGCCGGCGGCGTTGGTCAGGCTCTTGTGGAAGTCGAAAGCCTTGGCGGTGTAATGCCAAAGCGAGCGAATGGCATCCGGCAGCGGGAGCACCGAGTGGGGGCCGATCGACTGGCCCACCTCGTGCCGGTCGATGGCCGTCTCGGACGCGAACCACGGTGCGTAACTGGCCAGATACACCGCGAACGGGATGAACACCAGCGCGTAAGCCGTCGGGATCAGATCACGCCGCAAGACCCCGGCCCAGGGCCGGGTCACCTGGTACTGGCGCCGCGCCGCCACGTCGAACGCCAACGACATCGCGCCGAAGAACAGCACGAAATACAGCCCGGACCACTTTGTCCCGCAAGCCAATCCGAGCAGGACACCCGCCAGGAAGCGCCACCATCGCACCCCCAGCCGCGGACCCCACACCGTCTCGGCGGCGCGCCCCTGAAGCAGCGCGACGTGCATGCGCTCGCGCACCTGGTCCCGGTCGACGATCAGGGCGCCGAACGCCGCTACCACGAAGAAGGTGAGGATGCCGTCGAGCAGGGCGGTCCGCGCGGTGACGAAGCTGACGCCGTCGCAGATCACCAGGATCCCGGCGATCGCACCGACCAGCGTGGAGCGGCTGATCCGTCGGACGATCCGCGTCACCAGCACAACCAGCACCACGCCCAGCAGGGCGCCGGTGAACCGCCAGCCGACGCCGTTGTAGCCGAAGATCGCCTCGCCGAACGCGATCAGCTGCTTGCCGACCGGCGGATGGACTACCAGGCCGAACCCCGGGTTGTCCTCCACGCCGTGGTTGTGCAGCGCCTGCCAGGCCTGGGGCGCGTAGTGCTTCTCGTCGAAGACGGGCGTGCCGGCGTCGGTCGGGGAACCGAGGTTGAGGAACCGGCTGATCGTTGCCAGCACGGCGATCACACCCGTCACGACCCAGCCACGGATCTGATCGGTGGGGCCGAAATCGGCCACCGGAACCATCGGCCCGGGGCTGACCACGGGCACGACACGCTCCTGGCCGGCGACCGAGGTTTCGCGGGGCGGGGCGGACATCGGTGTCGATCGTAGGCTGTCCGACATGACCACTGGCCGCCTGTTGCTGGGCGCGACCCCGTTGGGTCAGCCGTCGGACGCCTCGCCCCGGCTGATCGAGGCCCTCGCCCACGCCGACGTGGTGGCGGCCGAGGACACCCGGCGGGTGCGGACGCTGGCGAAAGCCCTGGGTGTCACGATCACCGGCCGGGTGATCAGCCTGTTCGACCGGGTCGAGGCGGCACGGGTGGATCCCCTGATCAGCGCGCTGCAGGCCGGCGCGACGGTGCTGGTGGTCAGCGATGCCGGGATGCCGCTGATCAGCGACCCGGGCTTCCGGCTGGTGGCGGCGTGCGTGGAGGCCGGGATTCCGCTGACGTGCCTGCCCGGCCCCTCGGCGGTGATGACCGCCCTGGCGCTGTCCGGGCTGCCCGCGGAGAAGTTCTGCTTCGAGGGGTTCGCCCCGCGCAGGAAAGCCGCGCGGCGGGCGTGGCTGGACACGCTGGCCGACGAGCGGCGCACCTGCGTGTTCTTCGAATCGCCGCGCCGGCTCGCCGCGTGTTTGCGCGACGCCGTCGACCAACTCGGCGGCGCCCGGCGGGCGGCGATCTGCCGGGAGCTGACCAAGGTGCACGAGGAGGTGGTGCGCGGGTCGCTCGACGAGCTGGCGGCGTGGGCGGACGACGGGGTGCTCGGCGAGGTCACCGTCGTGCTGGCCGGCTCCACCCCGCGCGCCGACCTCCCGTCGCTGGTCGCGCGGGTGGAGGAGCTGGTCGCCGACGGCGCGCGCGTCAAGGACGCCTGCGGCGAGGTGGCCGCCGAGCATCCCGGGGTGCGCTCGCGCCAACTCTACGACGCGGTGCTGCAATCCCGCCGCGCGTGAGGGTCAGCCGGCCGAGAACGCCGCCGCGATGCGCGGCTGCCCGACGACGGGCGACGCCTTGTACAGGCATTCGGCCCACTCGGCGTCTGGATCCGAGTCGGCGGTGATGCCGCCGCCGACGCCCAGCACGGCGCCACCGGCGGCGTCGAACTCGACCGTGCGAATGGCGACGTTCAGTTCACAGCCCGCCACGGGAGAAGCCAGACCAATTGTGCCGCAATAGATTCCGCGGCGATGTGGCTCCCAGCGCGAAAGCAGTTGGCGCGCTCGGTGTTTGGGGGTTCCGGTGACCGAGGCCGGCGGGAAGGCGGCATCCAGCAGCGCTGACGTAGGCAGTTCGGGGGGCACCCGCGCCGACACGGTGGACACCAAGTGCCACACGCCAGGGGCGCGCCGCACCACCAACAACTCGGGCACGGTCACGGTGCCGACGATCGCCACGCGGCCGAGGTCGTTGCGCACCAAGTCGACGATCATGATGTTCTCGGCGACCTCTTTCGCCGACGCCCGCAGCGCCGACGGCCAAGCATCCAGGGGCAGGGTGCCCTTTATCGGGCTGGACGTCACGAGGGTCCCGCGCCGCCGCAGGAACAGCTCCGGGGACAGCGACGCCACCGCGCCCCACGGCCCGGCGACGAAGGCCGCCCGCGCCGGGGAGGTGCGGGCGATGCCGTCGGCGAAGAAATCCAGCGGGGTACCGCTGATCGTCCCGGTGAATTGCGTGCACACGCACGCCTGGTACACCTCGCCGGCGCGGATGGCCTCCAGGCAGTTGAGCACGCCGTCGCGGTGTGCGGCCCGATCGGCCGACCCCCAGTCGATCCGGCAGTCGCGGAGCGGCGCGGGCGCGGTGACCAGCGCGGCGGCCAGCCAGTCGGGAATGGCCGCTCCGGAAAGGCTCTCGTACCACCACTGCCCGTCCCGGTCGCGGCGCAGCACGCAGTCGGTCCAGCCGCCGGCGGCTTCGGGGATGCGGTTCGGCCGGTCGTCGGCGCCCGGATCGGGATAGGAGAGGTAACCGATCCAGCCGCCACCCACCGCCTGCGGCTCGACGGTTGGTGGGTCCTGCCGGACGGCGAAGGCGGCGTCGAGCTCGACCGGCTGTGCCGACACGCTCGGGGCGATCACCGCCAGGGAGTCGAACCAGTCGCCGGTCAGCGCGGCCGGCGGCGGCAGGCCGAGACGCGCCGTGGCGTCACCGACGGCGCGCAACACCTGGGTTGCGGCGCCAAGGTCGCCGAGCCGGTCGATACGCACCGCCCTAGCTTGACAGAAGGGCGGGTTTTCGCACTTCGGGCGTCGTCGACCGGCCGCAGCCTACCCGCGGCTGACGTCTCGGGCGGTCGCCAGGGCCGCCAGCTTGTCCGGGTTGCGGGTCACGTAGAAGTTGGTGATCAAGGCGTCGGCGATCTCCAGCGTGATCACCCCTTCGAGGTGATCGCCGAGGTAGAGCAGCACGGCCGGCGCGCTGTTGCAGGTCACCATTTCCGCGCGGAATTCCGCGAACTCGCTCGCCTTGCGGATCAGGCCGACGATGGCCCGGGCCACCCGGTCGGCGCCCACCACGGGCCGGCGGGCCGCGCTCACCTTGCCGCCGCTGTCGGCCGTCCAGGTCGCGTCCGGGGCGAGCATCGTCATCAGCGTTTGGACGTCGCCGCTGGCGGCCGTCTGTAGGAACTGGGCGGTGAGCTCGGCGTTGCGCTGCGGATCGGCGGCGTCGAACCTTTTCCGCCGCGCCCGCACGTGTTCGCGTGCCCGGTGCGCCACCTGCCGCACCGTCGGCGCCGGCCTGCCCACCGCCTCCGCGATCTCACCGTAGTCGAAGCCGAACACCTCGCGCAGTAAGAACACCGCCCGCTCGTCGGGGCTCAGCGTTTCCAGCAGGACCAGCATCGCCATCGAAATGGATTCCGCCAGAACGACGTCCGACGAGGGATCCTGCTCGTCGAGCAGCAGCGGCTCGGGCAGCCACGGGCCCACGTACTCCTCGCGTCGGCGGGCGTCGGCGCGCAGCGCGTTGAGCGCCTGGCGGGTCACCAGCTGGGCCAGGTAGGACTTGGTGTCGCGAACCGTGGACAGGTCGACGGCCGCCCACCGCAGATAGCTGTCCTGCAGCACATCGTCGGCCTCGGTGGCCGAGCCCAGCATCTCGTAGGCGATGGTGAACAGCAGCGGCCGCAGCGCGGTGAACCGTTCGGCGTGCTCACTGCCGGCGGGCGGGCGCGTCATCGCAGCGCGATCTCGGCCGGTTCCTGCGCGGGCCGCTTGCCGCCCTTGAGCCAGCGGTAGGAGCCCGGCTTGGCGGCCTCCCGCCGGATGGCCCACAGCGTTCCCTTGCAGATGGCCTCCTTGATCGACGCGGCGGTCCGGCCGCCGATCGCCAGGTTCACCGGAGTGTCGTCGGTGCGGGCCAGCTGGACCGTCCCGTACGTGCGGCCCAAGCTGATGCACTGTCCGACGAACGCCTGGTTGAGCGTGGTGGGGGCGGTCCCGGAGATGCGGCTCAGCACGGTGTTGGCCGCCTGCGCGCCCAGGGGTCCGGCGGCCTGGCAGCTCATCCGCAGCGGCTGGCCCGACGGCGCGGCGGCGTCACCGGCCGCGACGATGTAGGGGTTGTCCACGCTGGTCAGCGTCTCGTCGGTGAGCAGCCGGCCCAGCGCGTCCGTGCTCAGGCCGCTGCGGGCGGCCAGGTCCGGCACGGCGAACCCTGCCGTCCAGATGGTCGCCGCGCTCGGCAGCACGGCGCCGTCACTCAGCACCACCGCGTCCCAGCGCACCTCGGTCACCGTCGCGGATTCCAGCACGTTGACACCGAATCCGCGCAGTCGCTTGGCCACGGAACGCCGGCCGCGCCTGCTCAGCGACGGGCCGAGCGCCTCGCCGCACACCAGGGTCACCTGGCGGCCCCGTTCGGCGAGCTCGGAAGCGGTTTCGATGCCGGTCAGCCCGCCGCCCACGACGGTGACGGGCGCGGCCAGCGGCAGGTCGGCCAGCGCGTAGCGCAACCGCTGCGCGCCGTCCAGGTCGGCTATCGAGTAGGCGAAGTCCGTGAACCCCGGCACCGTCGCGGGCGTCGCGCCGGTGCTGCCGACGGCGTAGATCAGATAGTCGTAGTCGAGCTCGGCGCCCGAAGACAGCAGGATGCGCCGGGCGGTGGCGTCGATGCGCTCGACGATGTCGACGACCAGCCGGATACCGTCGCCGAGCAGCGTCGCGTAGTCGGCGGTCGCCGCGCCGGTGTCGGCGACCAACTGGTGCAGCCGGATTCGCTCCACGAAGACGGGTCGCGCGTTCACCAGGGTGATGTCGACGTCCGGTCGCTGGCGTAGATGGTTCGCGGCCAGGGTTCCGGCGTATCCGCCTCCGACCACGACGACATGAGTTCTCTGGGCGGCCACCTCGGTCATTGCTGTCTCCTGTTCTCACGGGCTTGATGTCCTTGAGACACCGCCGGCGCGTCGAGCGTGACAGGGCTGCCATTATTGTGACCCGTGTCACTGCGGCCGCGGCTGGACCCGGGGACCGCCGGGTCCTGCGTGCTAGGCTGCGCTACGCCAATTCGTGACCTGCCCCGCGTTAGCTACACGCACCAGATAACCCAGGCAGTATGGGGCCACTTCAGTGAGCATCGGTGTGTGTTGGGAGAAGCAACCGTGAAGTCGAGGAAGAGCGCGCTGGCCGCTGTCGTGTGCACGGCGATGGTGCTCAGTGGCTGTGGGGGCAAGAGCGATCCCGGCCCGCTGTCCGCCATGGTCAGCCCGGCCATTCCGCCCACCGCCCAGGAGATCCCCAACCCGCTGCGCGGCCAATACGAAGACGGCCTGAATCCCCTTTTCCCGCAAGGCAATCCGGCGCAGCAGCGGTACGCTTCCTGGCCCGCGTCGGATGACGCCAGTCTGCGGGTCTCGTGGCGGCAGCTGCAGCCAGTCGACCCGCGCACGCTGCCCCCCGACGCTCCCGACGACCGTAAATTCGACTTCAGTGCGATCGACGACGCGCTGACGAAGCTCGGCAGCCGTAACATGCGGCTGATCCTGGGCGTGTACGCCTACAAGTCCTGTTGCAACGATTCCTATCCGGGCAACACCAACATCGCGATTCCGGACTGGATGCGTCCGGCGGCCACCGGGTATCCCGCGCCGCCCAACAGTTCCGCACCGGGGGTCACGCAGGTGGTGCCGAACTGGAACGACGCCGGCTACCTCGACAACTTCGGCCAGCTGCTCGCCGCGCTCGGGCGGCGCTACGACGGTGACGAGCGGCTTAGCGTGTTCGAGTTCTCCGGGTACGGCGATTTCGGCGAGAACACCGTCGCGTACTTGCGTGACGCGCTGGGCGCGCCGGGCCCCACGGCGGACGACAGTCAGCCGAAGTTGGGCTATTACAGTCAGTTTCGCGACCAAAGCATCACGAAGGCGTCCATCGCGCAGCTGGTCGCCGCCAACGTCGGCGCGTTCGGCCATACCCAATTGGTGACCACCGCCGAGAACCCGGAAATCGTGCGCGAGTTGCTCGCCGACGACGTGACGAAGAAGCTGTCCGCGCCGGTCGGCATCCGCGCGGATTGCCTTGGCGCGCAGTCCCCGCTGCCGGAATGGGCCGAGTCCAACGACTCGCACTACGTGCGGTTCGACGACGCGGCCGTCAACGCGATCAAGCAGCGGCTCACCTCGGCGCTGGTGATCAGCCAGTGGTGCCGGCTGCCGAACGGGACCGACCCCCGGTCCTACTACGAGAAGGCCCTGCACGACGTGGTCAGGTATCACGTTTCGATGACATCGAGCGCCAACTTCCCGGACCGGGATGCGACATCGGCGATGGACCCCAAGCTGTATCTCCTGTGGGCCAAGGCGAACACCGCCGCCGGTTACCGGTATTCGGTGGAGGCCAAGCCGGGATCACAGTCGATCGCTGGCAAGGTCGCTGCCATCTCCGTCGTCTGGACCAACTACGGCGCCGCGGCGGCCACCGAACAGTGGACGCCCGGATACAAGCTGGTCGACTTCTCGGGAGCGGTGGTTCGCACCATCGCGGGGACCGTCAATCTCAAGTCGCTGGTCCACGACGACTCCAGCCAGTCACGCGAGGAGGCCGTTCCGGAGTCCTCGACAGAGTCGGTGCGCGTCGACGTGACGGGCCTGGCGCCCGGGCATTACACACTGCGGGCGTCCGTGGAATGGCAACAGCACAAGCCGGGCGCCTCGCACGTGGTGAACTACGCGCCGATGGCGCTGGCCCGCGATGGCCGCGACGGTTCCGGGCTGTATCCGATCGCAACACTGGACATCGCCAGCGACGCGGCGGCCAACGGTCAATGACGCACAGCGGCTCCCGGCCGGAAGATGCTTGTTAGCCCGGATCCGGCGGCGCCTGCGTGATACGTTTTGCTGACCAATACGCGTCCTGACCTGCCCGGGTCCGGATAGACCCCAGGAAGCAAATCAGAGGACCCGCCGATGCGCATGGGCGCGCGGTCGACGGGTTTCGCCAGCGAGAACATCCCACGATCGGGCGACCGTCAACACAGTGGGGTGCGCGCCGCATCGGAGGAGACCATGCCACGCAGTCTGGACTTGGTCGTCACCTCCGTCGCCACCCAGCTGATGGAGGCGACCGCAGCGACGGCCAACCTGGTGAGCGAGAAGGTGCTCGCGCAGTTGGTCGAGCAGTTCGACGTGGACGCGAGCTTCTTGCGGCATCTCGACCCGCACACCCGAGAGTCGACGTTGGTCGCCGAGTGGCCGCCACGAACCGACGCCTCGGACGCGGATCCGACGGCCTTCGCCGAGCTCGACATCGCGGAGTCGGTGCTCGCTCAGTGCAAGCAGGGGCGGAAGCCGGTGGTGATCCGGCCGGCCCAATCCAAGCGCTTTTTCCGCCGCCCGCTGGGCGGGGCCAAAGTGGCCGCCTCGCCCTCGGTGGCCGCCGCCCCACTGGTCTCGGGCGACACAACCACCGGCCTGCTCGGCTTCGTCAAATTCGGCGCCCGTAAGTGGGAGCAAGACGAGATCAACACCCTCGAGGCGGTCGCCGCGCTGCTCGCGCAGCTGCAAGCCCGCATCGCCGCCGAAGACAAGCTCCGCTATCTCGCCGAGCACGACGATCTGACCGGGCTGTTCAACCGTCGCGCCTTGGTGGCGCACCTGACCGAACGCCTCGTGACGGGGCGGCCGGGACCTGTCGCGGTCCTGTACCTCGATCTCGACCGGCTCAAGCCGATCAACGACTACCTCGGTCACACCGCGGGGGACTGGTTCATCAGGGTCTTCGCGCAGCGCATCAAGGTCTGCACTCCCAACAGCACAATCGCCCGGCTGGGCGGTGACGAGTTCGTCGTCGTGCCCGACCAGCCGATGTCGCCCGAGGACGCGGAGTCGTTCGCCCGCAACCTCTCGGCCATGCTGTGCGAGCGCCTGGCGATCGGCGGCCACGTGATCAGCCGCACGGTCAGCATCGGGCTCGCGGTCGGATTCCCGGGCCGGGACAACTGCACCGACCTGCTCCGCCGCGCCGACGAGGCGGTGCTGACCGCCAAGCGCGGGGGCGGCAACCAGATCGCGGTCTCCACCGACGACATGTCCCTCAAGCGCGCGTTCCGCAACGACATCGAGCTGCACCTGCAGGGCGACATCGGCAGCGAAGCGTTGCTGCTGCACTACCTGCCGGAGGTCGACCTGTCGACCGGCGCCATCGTCGGCGCGGAGGCGCTGGTGCGCTGGCGCCACCCGATCTGGGGGCTGCTGCTGCCGGATTCCTTCATCGGAATCGCCGAATCGACCAATCTGGCGATGGAACTGGGCCGCTGGGTGATGCGCACCGCGTGCGCCGACTTCAGTCGCTGGCAGGCGAACGGGGTCGGCCGGGGGACCGTGATGCGGATCAACGTGTCGCCGCTGCAGCTCATCACCCGTGGGTTCGTGCGCGACGTCGCCGACACCATCGACGAGTTCGGCCTCGACGCCGGCTCCGTGTGCCTGGAGATCACCGAGCGCGCCGTGGTGCACGACATCGATACCACCCGAAAGACGTTGGCGGAGCTCAAGGAAATCGGCGTGCAGCTCGCCATCGACGACTTCGGTACCGGCTACGCGGTGTTGTCGCATCTGAAATCCCTGCCCGTCGACATGCTCAAGATCGACACCGGGTTCGTGCGGGACCTGGGTAACAACGCCGGCGACCTGGCGATCGTTCGCGCCATCATCGGGCTGGCCGAGGCGTTCGGTCTGGACGTGGTGGCCGAGGGCGTCGAAACACCGGTCGCCGCAATGACATTGATCCAGCACGGGTGTCGGCGGGCGCAGGGCTTCCTGTTGTCGCGCCCCGTCCCCGCGGATGCGATGGAGGCCCTGTTGTCCGCACGCTGGCTGCCGTTGCCGTTTTTGACCGGCCGCAAGGCGTTGCCGACGGGCTCCGTCTAGCTCGCCCCGGTGGCCGAACAGTGAGAACTCGCGCGACCGTCGGTCCGGCGTGCCGCCTACCGCTCACGTGTCCTGAGGGATGAAGACGAAGTTGTTGACATAGACGCCGCGGGGCGCCCAGTCGTTCTCCCGGTCGCCGACGTTGGATGGGTCCTGGTGCGTGCGCGGGTCGAAATCGTCGATCGGCCGCCGGACGCCGTCGAGGTCGAAATACCCGCGGTAGCCGCACTGGCGTAGCAACGCGGTGATCTCGGCGACCGCGTTGGGGTAATGGCGTTGCTCGGCCTCCACCATGATCGCGGGCCGGTCACGCGCGAGTGTATTTGTGGCCCCGCGCAATACGGCGAGTTCATGGCCCTCGACGTCGATCTTGATCATGCCGATGTCTTGCAGGTGTAGATCGTCGAGCCGCTTGATGGGGACCTCGATGCTGCGGATCCCGCTGTTGTCGACATCGCTCAGGGCATTGGTGGTGTCGATCGTGCTGCGGCCCGGCTCGGATTCGACCACCCTCATGCTCCCGACTCCGGCAGTGTCAGACAGCGCGATCGCCTCCACCCGTACGGGAACGCCGGCGGCGTCGAACATCGAGGCCAGGTCGCGGGCTTGCGCGGGCCGGGGTTCGAACGCGATCACCGATCGCGACGACGCCAGCATGGCGATTGTGAATTGTCCGACGTCGGCACCGATGTCGAGGGAGATCCGGTTCGGGTCGCACAACGAAACCGCCAACTGGATGTCCGCCCGGCTTTCCCCAAGCTGTTGCAGGATGCGGTATTTCCGCCGCCAGAAGAACCGTGGCGCCAGTGCCTTCACCGCGGGCGCCAGCCGACGTGTGGCCGATCGAACCAAAGCCATCGTGCGGTCTCCTGAGCGATTCTCGTCCGATCAGCCGAGCGGATTGCGCGACCATACCAATCCGAGTCGCCGGACGGGGCGATGCCCGGCAAGGAACGCGCCCACGGCGGCCGCCGCCCAACGATGGCCGGGATATGCACCGAAGATGTGCATGATTGACCGATGATGTGGGCAGCGTTGCATCGTTGCCGATTTCATGTGGTGCGCTTCGGGTGGAGAGCGCCAGCGACCGGAGAGGTGTCAGTTCTTGAAGCTGATGGAGGGCCCACGTTCGGTGTGCGGAAGGCCGACCCCCCCGACGCCCGTGTTCGCCAACACGGCTCGGACGTTGCGCAAGGCGGCAATGCTCGTCGCCGTTTGCCTGACGCTCTTGTCGAACGGGTGTGGTGGCCGCGGAAACCCCGAGATGGTGACCGCGATAGTCAGTCCCGCGATACCGCTGGCCGTCCAGGACGTACAGAACCCGCTGCGCGGCCAATACGAAGATCTTTTGATCCCGTTGTTCCCGCAAGCCAATCCCGCGCAGCACCGGTACCCGCCCTGGCCCGCCTCCGATGACGCCAGCCTGCGTGTCACTTGGCGGCAGTTACAGCCCACGGATCCCAGCACGCTGCCCCCCGACGCCCCGGACGATCAGAAATTCGACTTCAGCGTGATCGATGACGCGCTGAACAAGTTGGCCAGCAGAAACATGCGGATGACCCTTCGCATCGTCGCCTACCACTCCTGTTGCGACACCGTGTTTCCGAACAACACCAACATCGCGATCCCCGACTGGATGCGCTCGGCCGCCACCGACTACGCCGGACCGGCACGGTATTGGTGGACGCCGGGAGTGGTGCAGGTGGTGCCGAAGTGGAACGACCCGAGGTACCTCGACGCTTTCGGACAATTGCTCGCCGCGCTGGGGCGACGGTATGACGGCGACGAGCGGCTCAGCGTTTTCGAGTTCTCCGGCTACGGGGATTGGAGCGAGAACCACATCGCGTATTTGCGCGACAAGCTGGGCGCTCCCGGCCCTTCGGCCGACGAAAGTGTCGCGAAGCTGGGCTATTACAGCCAGTTTCGTGATCAGAGCATCACGATCGCATCGATCAGGCAGCTGGTCGCGGCGACCGTGAGCGCGTTTCGGCGGACGCAGTTGATCACGACACTGCTGAATCCGGAAATTGTGCGGGAAATGCTTTCCGATGAGGTCACAAAGAAAGTGGCGGCCCCGGTGGGAGTGCGGGCCGATTGCCTGGGGGTGATCGCGCCGCTGCCCGGGTGGGTCGAATTGGACGGCTCGCGTTATGTGCAGCAGAAGGATCCGGTGATCGCCCAACTCAAAGATCGGTTGCTCACCGCGCCGGTCATCACCGAATGGTGCCTGTTGCCGGACGGCACCTCGCCGCAGTCCTACTACCAAAAGGCCTTACACGACGTCATCAAGTACCACGTCGCGATGACGTCGAGTTGCGACTTCGCGGACACGGAATCGTCGACCCCGATGGACCCGGCGCTGTACCTGTTGTGGGCGCAGGCGAACGTCGCCGCCGGGTATCGCTACTCGGTCGAGGCGCGCCCGAGCCCGCAACCAATACACGACGGGGTGGCGACCGTCGCGGTGACGTGGACCAACTACGGTTCTGCCGCCGCGATCGAGAAATGGGCTCCCCGCTATCAACTGGTGAATTTCTCGGGCGCGGTGGTCCGCACGCTCCCGACGACCGTCAACCTCAAGACGCTGGTCCACAACGACGGCGGCGGCAACCCCGGCAACGAACCGGTCCCGGTGTCGTCGACCGAGTCGGTCAAGCTCGACTTGGCGGGCTTGGCGCCCGGCAACTACACGCTGCGGGCATCGGTGGAATGGCAACAGCACAAGCCGGACGCATCGCACATGGTGAACTATCCGCCCATGGAGTTGGCGCGCAACGGGCGTGACGGTTCGGGCGGCTACCCACTGGCAACGGTCAACATATCGCGCGATGTGCTGACCGCCGGCCCCCGAGCGTGAAAGGGCGCCTGCGACGGTCACCGCCGGGTTTCTGAGCTGCCGCGATGACCTTCAGAATCGCTTTTCGGACAAATGTCGCATGGCGATGCTTCAATAATGTTCAATGTTTCTGCCCATCCGATAACCGACCGGATGGATGCTTTCGCGCCCTAGAGCTTTCAGAAAGGCCATTGGTCGATGGATTTCCGTACCTTTGTCCGGATTCTCGCCGCGCACTGGAAGCTGGCAGCGGCCGCGGTGCTGGCGTGTACGATCGGCGCCGCGGCCATCACGGCGTTGCAGACCAAGCATTACCAGTCGTCCACCACGGTCCTGATCTCGTTTTCCGGCGCCACCGACCTGACCGAGCTGTACAACGGCACGCTCACAGCGCAGGAACGGCTGTCGTCGTACGCCCAGATCGCCGGCGGCCGGACGGTCGCGGACCGCGCGATCAAACAGCTTCAGCTGCCGATCAGTGCCGACGATCTGCTGACCCAAACCCAGGTGAAGTACACCGCTAAATCGCAGCTGTTCACCATCACCGTCAAAGACACAGACCCGAGGCGAGCGGCGGCGCTGGCCGGAGCGATAGCCGACCAATTCGCCGCGATCATCCCCACGCTGGGCACGGTTTCACGGCCGGACGCTCCCAATGCGGGCCCCCGGCCCGACGCCACGGATGCGACGTCGCCGCCTGGCCAGCCCCGGGAAACGCCGGGAGTGCAGGAGCAGAACGGAAAGCCGCTCCCAGTGGCGCGGGCGCGGGTGGTGGAACCGCCTCAGGTTCCCGACCACGCGGTCACCCCGGCACCGGTACGCAACATGGCGATGGGCGTGGTCGCCGGCCTGCTGCTCGGCATGGCCGTGGCGCTGACCCGCGAAGCCAGCGATCGCACCGTGCGCACCCGCGAGAAGCTCGAAGAGCTGTCGGGCCTACCGACGCTCGGCGAGTTGCCGCGACGGCGCGGCGGGGCTCCGCGGTTCGGCACCGACGTCACGTTCGACGACGCCGTGCGGGACATGCGTACCCGGGTGCGCAGGACGATCGGCCCCGACGGTCGCCGGCTGCTGGTGGCGTCACCGTTCGGCGGCGAGGGAACCACGACGACGGTCCTCAACCTGTCCCGGGCATTCGCCGAAGTCGGTGACGACGTGCTGGTGGTCGAGGGCGACACCCGCCGGCCGGTGATCGCCGGCTTGCTGAAGGTCGAATCGGGCGAAGGCTTGGCCAACGCGCTGGCGAACCCCGAGATCGCGGCCGAAGCCGTCAAACCGACACCCTTCCAAAGGCTGTTCGTCCTGGCGGCACGCGCGGCCCGCCGGGAAACCTTGCCCTGCTCCGCGTACCCGCCGGAAGTGCTCGACGCCGTGCTGGGGGAATTGTCGTCGCGATTCGACCGGATCGTGGTCGACGGGCCGCCGGTGCTGGCGACGGCCGACGCGGTCTTGCTGTCCGGCGCCGTTCAAGCGACGGTGCTGGTGGTCCGGGCGGGACGCACCACGACCGACGAACTCAAGGACGCGTTGGCAACGCTGCGCTCGGCCAACGCGGAGATCGTCGGCACGGTCCTGACCGACGCGAGGCTGTCGCTGCACCGCAAGGCCGCCGCCCAGGTCTACCGTTCGAAGGCCAGTCCTTCGACGTGATCTACTACCTGCGCAGTCGGCATCGCATGGCCATGAGCGCAGCCTCGCTCGCGCTGTTCCTCTTCGGATGTTTCGTGTTCGGCGTGCTCTCGGTGCGACTCACCACGGAGGGCATCATGCTGATCGCCGCCACCTTCTGCCTGGTTGTCTACTGGGTGAGACCCGAGGCGATGGTGTGGGTGGCGTTGGTGGCGGCGTTCGCGGCGCTGCCAGCGGGCCTGCACGTCGGCAAAGTCGTCGGCCCCGCGGTCATCTACCTGTATCTGCTGGCCGCGATGCTGGCGATCGGCTACCTGATTCCGATCGTGAAACCGCGATTCTCCGATTTCTGGTTGCCCGCCGTGTTCCTGGTCGTGCTTGTGATGTCGACCGCGGCTGGATTCGAGAACGGGCATGACGCCACCATCGTGCTGCGCGAATCGCTGTCCATGCTGGAAATCGTCGTGGGCTACGTGCTGGCGCTGTTGGTGGTGTACGGCGACTACATCAAGTGGTCGATCCGCGTGACGGCCGGCATCCTGTGGTTTTCGGCGGGCATGGCGGTCGTGAGTTCGCTGCATGCCATCCGGCTGGCGGGCCGGTCTGAAAGTTTGGGGGCGGCGACCGGGGCCGACCAGGCCGTCCGGATCATCCTGACCACGCAATCCCCGGCCACCGCGACGCTGAGCGCGCTGGTGGCCGCCGCCATAATCGGCCGCCTGAGGCCCGCCACGCTCCTGACTTTGGGCCCACCCGCGCTGATCATTTCGCTGCTGTCGTTCTCCCGCAACACGCTTATCTCGATGGCCGTGGCGGCGGGTGCGGCTCTGTTGGTCAGCCTGAGCGTGTCAACCGTGCGCCGGACCCTCGTCGTCGTCGCCATCTGCGCGGCGGTGGTCGCGGTGACGTTGCCGGGATTGCTGTTCTTGCTGCACGGTTCGCAAGCCGGCGCGTGGCTGGGCGACCAGCTCACGGCCTTCAACGAGCGGGTGCTCGGCGGGGTTTCGTCGAGCGCGCTCGCCGTGGACGAATCGGCGCTGGAGAGGGTGCGGGAGAACTCCCTGCTGAACCGCTCGATCGCTCAGGCGCCCGTATTCGGCCATGGCCTGGGTTACGCGTATCAGCCGCCGAAGGGTGACGACGAGTTTTCCGCGAAGTTCTATCCCGCCTACTCGCACAACTTCTATCTCTGGTGGCTGGCGAAAGCAGGTGTGGTCGGTATGACGGCGTTCGCCGCCTTCGCGCTGATCCCGTTGATCAAGGCGGTGCGCTGCCGGACCGCGGCGGCGAAGGTCAGCGTGGCGGTCAGCGCGGGCCTCCTCGCGATATCCGTGGTGTGGCCTTTGCCCGAGATGCCATCGGACGCCTTCGCGCTGGGCATCGCGCTCGGTTCGACGATGGGGTTCGCCGGCATACGTGACCGAGTGCGCGACGCCGAACCCGCGGTCAGCCCCGACGTGGCCGGGCTCGCGGCACCATCCGGAGCCCGCTGAAGTGGGCACGTCGAGCAGTCGACCGGTGTACTTTGACGCCGTCGCCAATCACGTTGGGAGTTAGCCGAATGCGAAGTCTCTGTCTGCTCGACCACCCCCGCCACGCGCCGCTGTGCTATCCCATTTCCGGACCGCGATGATCTCCGTCATTCATGTCGGGCCGGGCGTTTACAGCTTCGGCGGGACGCAGACCGTGATCCGAGTCATCCGCGACTACAAGATGGGCGCGGACGACATCCGCGTCCTGTCCACCTGGGAAGGGCGGCACCACGCGAAGAACTTCGTGCTGACCGCGCGGGCGGCGGCCGTGTTGGCCCGCGCACCCCGCACGACCATCGTGCACTTCCACATCTCCGACGGCGGGGCGTGGCTGCGCGAAGGACCGCTGATTCGACTGGCCAAGGCGCGGGGCTTGCGGATCGTCGCGACGCTGCAGGGCGCCGATGTCGCCAGGGAAGCCCTTCGGCACCGCCGCTTTATCGGTGCCACCCTGCGCCGCGCCGACCACCTCATCGTGTTCTCGGAGGACGCGCAGGCCACCGTTGCCCAGCTGGCTCCTCGGGTGCCGAGCACCATCTCGGTGAACCCGGCGCCGATCGACTGGGACGCGCCCGGGGCCAGCACGACGCCGCCGGTGGCGCTCTTCGCCGGGACCATCGGCCTGCGCAAGGGGGTCGACACGCTCGCCGCGGCGTGGCAGCTGCTGCTCGACGAGGGCATCGAAGGCCAGTGCCGGGTGGTCGGGCCGATCGACGACTACACCCCTCCGCAGCTGGAGCGCTTCTCGGTGGAACCCGCGGTACATCCGGACGCGATCCCCGCGTTGATCCGGTCCGCGCGGGTGGTGGTGCTCCCGTCGCGCGCCGAGGCGATGCCGCTGATCGTGACCGAGGCCCTGGCCGGCGCGCGGCCGGCCGTCGCGACGCCGGTCTCCGGCACGCCGGGCATCGTGCCTGACCCGAAAATGCTCGTCCCCGTTGATGATCCGCCCGCATTGGCGGCGGCGATCGGGCGCTACCTGCGCGATCCGGAGCTGGCGGAGCGCGACGGGCTCAAGGGGCAGGCGCACATCGCGGCGACCCGCAGCCCGGAGGTCATCGGCGCCGAGCTTCGCCGGATCTACGAGAGCCTCGGCGTTGGAGCAGATTGAGCTCAGCGGACCGGCGCTCAAGGTCAGCGCGGTCGGTTTCGGGTGCGGGGGTTTGCTGCAGGCGCCGTTCCGCAAGGAGCGGATGGCCGTGCTGGGCAGCGCGGTCGAGCACGGCATCACGCACTTCGACACCGCGCGGATGTATGGGCTGGGGATGGCGGAGTCCGAGCTGGGGGTCTTCCTGCGCACCGTGAATCGCGACGCGGTGACCGTGGCCACCAAGTTCGGCATCGAGGTCGGCGGCGCGGCCCGGCGCCTCGGCCGCTTCCAGGCGCCCGCGCGGGCGGTGCTCCGCAAAGCCCCAGCACTGCGGCGCGCGGTCAAGCGGCAACAGGAACCGGACCTGACCCCCCGGCGCTACGACGCGGCGGTCGCGACCCGCAGCCTGGACGAGAGCCTGGCGGCGCTGGGCGTCGACTACGTCGACATCTTGTTCGTCCACGGCCCAAGGCCTTTCGACGTCGTCGCCGGCGACGAACTCGGCGAGTTCTTCGAACGGGCCCACCGGCAGGGCAAGATTCGCGCCTGGGGTGTGTCCCAGGACGAGGGCCTCGAGGTGGATTTCGCCGGTGCATTCGCACCGCGGGGCGTCAGCCAGGTCCGCGGCGACCTTCTCGCTCCTCCGCCACGCCCCGCCGACTTGGTGTTTGGCGTCTTCAACCGGTCGTACGACGCGCTCCGCGCTGCGTTGCGGGCCGACGCACGGCTGGCCCGACGTTGGTGCGAAACGCTCCAAGCCGACCCGTTGGCCCCCGGTGTGTTGCCGAGGCTGATCGTCGCGTCGTCGGCAAGGGCCACGGGTTGTCGCGCGATTCTCTACAGCAGCACCGACCCGCGGCGGGTTGCCGACGCGGCGGAAGCCGTCTCGTCGCCGCCGGACGGGGAGCTGCTGACGCGTTTTCTCGCTCTCGCCCGGCAGTTCCGACGCGGCCCCGCCGCGTGATTCGCGGTCCGGCGCAGTTCGCCCACAACATGACGATCCGAACCGATGTCGTGGTGGTCGGGGCCGGCCCGATCGGCATCGTGACCGCGCTGGAGCTCGCGGCTGCCGGCGTCGAGGTGGCGCTGATCGAAAGCGGGTCAGAGCGCACGGACCGCGCGGCACAGGAGCTGGCGGCGTTCGACTCGCGCCAGGACGACTACTTTCATTCACGCAGTGAGGTCGCCGTTCGCCGGCAGGTGGGCGGGACCTCGGCGCTGTGGGGCGGCCGTTGTGTCAAGTTCGACGCCATCGACTTCGAGGATCGGCCCATCACCGCGGAGTCGCCCTGGCCGATCGGGTTCGACGATGTCGAGCCCTATCTGCAGCGGGCCTGCGACTGGGCGGGATGCGGGCAGGCGGTCTTCAATGCGCGGGACGTCCCGGAGTTGGCGCAGCGGGACTTGGTCGTGGGGCTGCCCGACGAACAGGTGCGCACCACCGACCTCGAACGCTGGTCGTTGCCAACGCGTTTCGGGCGCGAATACCGCGCCGAGTTGCGCAAAACCCCCGGCTTGACGGTGTGGACCGGCCTGACCTGCACCGAGGTGGTGACCACCGAAGCCGGTGACGCAGTCGACCATCTCGTCGTCAAGACGCTTGATGGGCGGGAGGGCAGAGTCGTTGCGGCGGACTACATCCTTGCCACCGGCGGCTTGGAGGCGACCAGATTGCTCCTGGCTTCGGACCGCCATCATCCGGCCGGCCTGGGCAACGCGGGTGGCCACCTGGGGCGGTGGTACATGTCCCATGTCGAAGGCCGGGTGGCCCGCGTGCACTTCACCAGCGACGACGTCATCTACGAACACGAGCGAGACCGCGAGGGCGTATACCTTCGCAGGCGATTCACCTTCAGCCCGCAGCTGCAGCGCGACCTCGGGATGCCGAATGCCGCCGTCTGGATGGTGAATCCGCCGATCAGCGATCCGGCGCACGGGAGCGGGATCCTGTCGGGTGTCTACCTGACGTTGATCTCCCCGCTGGGGCGTTTTCTGCTCGCGGCGGCCATCCGCGAGGCCCACACCAAGACCGCGGGCCCGCCGCGCGTCGCCGCGCACCTGCGTAACATCATCCGAGACCTGTTCGGCTCCATCCGATTCGCGGTTCGGTTCTCCTACGCGCGGTTCCTGCGCCGGGGCCGCAAGGCGCCGGGCTTCTTCGTCAAGGGGTCGGGCAATCGGTACGTGCTGCACTACCACGGCGAGCATCTTCCGCACTGGGACAGCCGGGTCGAGCTGACCGACGAACGCGACGCCCTCGGCATGCGCAGGATACGCACCCACATGTATTTCTCCGACGCCGACTACGAAAGCGTTCGCAAGGCAATCGATCTCATCGACGAGCAGCTGCGCCGCCACGGGGTCGGACACGTGGAGTGGCTCTCCGACGACGTCGAGGCGTCGGTACACGATTTCATGCAGGGCTACGCCGGCTTTCATCAGGCCGGCACAACTCGGATGTCTGCGACCGCCGACGGCGGCGTCGTGAACCCGGACCTTCAGGTGCACGGCGTGCGCGGGCTCTACGTCGCGAGCACCTCGGTCCTGCCGACGTCGAGCCAGGCCAACCCGACGCTGCTCGGGATAGCGCTGGGGGTGCGGCTCGCGGAGCGGCTCATCGGTGTGCGATCGGCGCGGCCCGGGAGTCCCGACGGCTGAGGCTGGTGGCTTCGCGCTACCGCCGGGTGATCGTTCCGGGCTGAATTCGTTTATCGCCCATCCGATTTACGGACAGCGAAAATGGGCCAGGGGCGGGGTGGAGTCACTTGACGACCTCGAACAGCCAGTGATGACCGCGCGCCGTGGCGAGCGGGCGGAACTCCCGTGGCGAGCGGGCCATGAGTTCCTTGAATGCCCGCATCTCGTGATCGCGGTCGGGGAACTCGTCGAAGTAGATCAGCGTACCGGGCTTGAGAAACGGCTCCGCCCAACTCAGCACCGTGGCGGCGCTGGAGTACACGTCGCAGTCGACGTTGATGATCAACTGGTCATGCTCGGGGATTTCGAACTTCGGGAGGCTGTCGTCGAACCAGCCGACGACGAACGAGACGCGGGCATCGTCGATCTTGGGCGGCTCGCCGCCGACGGCGAAGTGGCCGGCTCCCAGGCCGGGCCGCCAATCCTGTGGCAGGCCTTCGAAGGTGTCGAAACCGATCAGCCTCGCTTCAGTATGCGGCAGATGCTGCGACCACCACCGCATCGAGCCGCCATCGAACACACCGAATTCGAGGTATAGGGCTTGCCGTGCCGCCGACGCGCTGACCCAGGTTTTGGAGGAGCCCTCGGGTCGGCGCCGATGGCATCCGGTCGCGCTCGGCATCCGCTTGGGGCACGCATAACACTCTATCGGACCTGGGCTGTCGCCAAAGACCCATTTGGACAAAGATTCCCGCTGTCCCGCGCCGGCCGCGCGCCTGGGTCGGCCGCCAATTCCGGTTGATGTCGAGGTCAGAGAATAGGGGAAATAAAATACCGGGATCGTTGACGAAGCTAGCCGAAAAAGTGCGCGTGGATCGCTCGCTTGCGGGACTATTGGGCGATCGTCGGGAAGCGAAGGTGTCGTCTTGAGGATTTCGATCATCGGGTGCGGGTACGTCGGGCTCGTCACGGGCGCTTGCCTGGCGGACAGCGGCAACGACGTGGTGTGTGTCGACATCGACCAGGGGAAGGTGGACGAGCTTCTGGCCGGAGGTGTGCCGATTTATGAGCCCGGCTTGGCCGAGTTGATCGCCAGGAACCGGGAGAATGGATCCATCGATTTCACCACGGATCGTCGGCGCGCGATCGAGCACGGCGACGTGATCTTCATCGCCGTCGCGACGCCCATGAGCGAGAACGGCGAGGCCGACGTGTCGCACGTCCAGGCGGCCGCCGACGATATCGGAACGTACTTGGATCGCTACAAAGTGATCGTGGACAAGTCGACCGTGCCCGTCGGTACCGCCGACGATGTTCGCGCGATCATCGGCCGCAAGGCCAAGCACGAGTTCGACGTCGTATCGAATCCCGAGTTCCTCAAGGAGGGTTCGGCGGTCACCGACTTCATAAAGCCCGACCGCGTCGTCATCGGCAGTGACTCCAAGCGGGCCGTGGAGATCATGCGCGAGGTCTACGAACCGTACTTGCGTACCTTCCACCCGCTGATCGTCATGGACATCAGGAGCGCCGAGATCACCAAGTATGCGGCGAATTGCTTTCTCGCTACCAAGATTTCATTCATCAACGAGATCTCGAACCTGTGCGAGACGGCGGGGGCGGACATCGCAGCCGTGCGGGAGGCCCTCGGGGCCGACCGCCGTATCGGGTATGAGTTCCTCTTTCCCGGCGTCGGATACGGCGGCTCATGCCTGCCCAAGGACGTCCAAGCGTTGATACATACCGCCGCAGGCATGGGGTCGCAGATGCGCTTGCTGCGTGCCGTCGACGAGGTCAACACGGAGCAAAAGGCCACCCTGGTCGCCAAGATCGTCACTCACTTCGGCCCCGGTCGGCCCGCAGCAGACCTGACCGGCTTGCGGATCGGGCTCTGGGGCCTCAGCTTCAAGCCCCAGACCGACGACATACGCGAGGCGCCGTCACTGGTGGTCGCGCGCAAGTTGATCGAGATGGGGGCGACCGTGCGGGCTTTCGATCCGGCGGCGACCGGGCGCGCCAAAGAGGTGCTGGGCAATTCGATCGAGTACGCCGGAAACATGTACGAGGCCATCGAGGGCGCCGACGCGCTCGTCCTCATCACCGAGTGGAAGCAGTTCCAGCGGCCGTCGTGGCAGCGCATGCGGTCGGTCATGCGGGGCCATGTGGTCTTCGACGGTCGAAACATCTATGACCCCAAGCGGTTGCGGGCCGAGGGTTTCGAGTACTACGGCATGGGCCGCCACTAGGCTGGGTGGATGAGAGCCCTCGTCACCGGCGCCGCCGGATTCCTCGGATCCCACCTCTGCGATCGCCTTCGCCGCGACGGCATTGAGGTGCTCGGCCTGGACAACTTCTACACCGGCAGGCGCGAAAACCTCACCCACCTCGAGGGCGACCCCGGGTTCAGCTTCTCCGAGCACGATGTCAGACGGCCGCTGGACGCGGCTGCCGTGACGGGACCGCTGGACCTCGTCTTCAACATGGCTTGCCCGGGTTCGCCGTTCGCGTTCCAGCGCGATCCCGTGTTCACCCTCGACACCAACTACCTCGGTACGAGGAACGTCCTCGAGCTGGCGCTCGACAAAGACGCGGTCATGCTGCAGGCGTCCACCAGCGAGATCTACGGCGATCCCACCGTCCATCCGCAGACCGAAAGCTACTGGGGCAACGTCAACTGCTTCGGCCCGCGTGCGTGCTATGACGAGGGTAAGCGGGTTGCCGAAACACTCATGCTCGAATACGCGCGCCGCTTCGGCGCTCGGATCAAGGTCGTCCGCATCTTCAACACCTATGGGCCCAGGATGGATCCCGAGGATGGGCGGATCGTCTCACAGTTCATCGTGCAGGCACTACGGGGTGAACCGATCACCATCTTCGGCGACGGCAGCCAAACCCGAAGCTTCTGCTACGTCGACGATTTGATCGACGGGCTGGTGAAGATGGCGACCAGCGAATCGTCGTTCACCGGACCGGTCAACCTCGGTAGCCAGGACGAGCTGACCGCCCTCGAAGTCGCGCGCATCATCAAGGAGATGACCGGCTCGTCCTCTCCGATCGTTTTCCAGCCGCTGCCCGAGGACGACCCGAAGAAGCGCAAGCCGGACATCGCCCTGGCGGAGTCGCAACTCGACTGGCGTCCGGTGGTCCCTTTCGGCCCAGGGGTCAAACTCACGATCGAGCATCTCAGGTCTGCCGATCCCGGGCGATGACTTCCCGATAGACGCGAACGGTCTGCTCTGCAACCGATTTGGGGTCGAAACGCTTCTCCGCCTCGGCGCGTACCCGGTGTTCGACGCTCGCTCTGAATGCGTCGTCGCCGAGCATCCGGCGGATGTGCCCGGCGCAGGCCGCGACGTCGCCATGCGGAAACAGGAGCGCGGTGCGGCCATCCTCGACCATGTCCGGAATGCCGCCGACGCGGGAGGCGATCACCGGCAGCCCGCACGCCATCGCCTGCGCGACGGCTTGCGGAGTGGTCTCTTCACGTGAGCCCATCAAGAGGACCTGGGCTCGCGCGTATTCATCGAGCAGTTCTTCGTGGCTGATGGGTCCGAGCAGCCTTACCCGTTCCCGTAGGCCGCATTCCTCTACCGCACGCCGGACCTCGCGTTCGCTGCCGGGGTCCGCAATGGGTCCGGCGACCCTGAGTTGCACGCCCGCCCGCCACGGCAGGTCCGCATCGGCGCGATGGTCGTTGGCAACCGCGCCGACCGCGCGAACGAGATCGTGCACACTCTTGCGCGGCACCAGCGTGCCGACGAACAACGTCCGGCCGGGCTCCGGTGCGCGTTCTATGCGGAAGAAGTCGTCTTGGATCGGGTTCTCGATGAACCGGCAGCGTGCCGTCAGCATGGGTCCATAAACCTGCGCCAGATACGGCGAGATGATGATCATGTCCCGGGCGCGGCGAAACACTTCCCGCTCCATGTTGGCGACAGCCCGTTTCTTCAGGGCGCCCAACGCGTCCCATCGGTTTCTTTGCAGTAACCGGCTTTCGATGAAGAGCACGCCGTGCGGGGTGATGACCGTCGGCGCGCCGCTCGCCAATGCGCCAAGCGCGTGGCGATCTTGACCCTGTCCATGCACGATATCGGGATTGATCGAACGAATCACCGCCGCCAGGCGTGGCACATCGTTGACGCGCAGTGTGACCAACCTGGGGAGGTTCAGGCGCTTGACGTAGTGAACGTGCAGTGCGGCGTCCCGGCGATAGGTGGTGGTTACACCGTTCATCGCGCTGACAACGTGGCACTCGACGTCGGAACGGGCTGCCAGCGCATGGGCCAGCGTGTACGTCACCGACTGCACCCCGTTCTCCACCGCCGCGCCTTCATCGACGGGATAGTCACCCACCAGGGCAACCCGCAGCGGGCTGGCGAAATCAGGGCGCACCGCGGTCGCTCTCGAGCGCGATGTCCGGGTATTCGGCGAAGATTTTTCGCGCCGTGGCCTGGCTGAACGGCTCCGCCGCACGGCCGATGGTGCGGCGCAGCCGTTGCGTATCCGGGCACAGGAATGGTCGGTCGTTGGGGCGTTGACGCTCGGGCACCGAGGTGAAGTCAACGGGAAATGGCAGGACGGACGCGATGATGCTCAACGCTTCCCGGACCTCGATCGCCTTGCCGGATCCGATGTTGAGGATCTCCAATCCTTCGACCCGCGAGACGGTGTCGACGATAACGGCGGCCATCGATTCGACGTCCACGTAGTCGCGCAGCGGCCAAAGGTTACCGACTTCCACTTCGCGCTTGCCCTCTTGCGCGATCTGGCGGGTGACCTCGGCGAGCAGGTGCGGGTTGGTTTCGCGTGGTCCGGCGGCGTTGAACAGCCGCCCGATCACCAGTGTGCGGAAACATCCGGTGGACTCGAAATAGCGCATGCACAGCTGCTCGGCCAGATATTTGGTGTGGCCGTAGACATACACCGGCCCGGTCGGGTCGACTTCCCGATGGGGCAAGAAGCTCGGGTGGTAGACGTCGCCGCTGGACGCGAAGAAGAAGGCTTGGACCCCGTGCCGGCGCGACGACTCCAGGACGTTCAACGTGCCATGCACGTTAAGGGTGTACGCCTCGTAGACGTGCTCCTCGCACCAGGGGACGAAGTGCTGCGCCGCAAGATGAATGACGTTCTGCGGCTTGATGTCACGGAATGCCTCGTCACAGGCCTCGGCGTCGAGGATGTCGCGGATGACCAGTGTCGGCTTGCGGGGTGCCTTGTGCCAGCGGTCTTTTCCGAGCGAAAGGTCATCCACGACGAAGACCTCCGCGCCCCGCTCCAGCAACGAGTCGACGACCGACGACCCGATGAATCCGCAACCTCCGGTGACCAGATACCTGCTCACGTTTCTATCCCTCTCGCGTCCAAGGATTCGGATACGCGTGGTGTGCTCGGTATCCGGTCAACGTCGACGGCCCATCACCTCGGCGATGATCTCCAGGAAGCGATCAGCGACAAGGTCGACGGCGCAATGGCGCTCGTAATGACGCGCCGCGGTGGCTCCATGGCGCGCCGCCGTGGCCGGGTCGGCCAGGACGTCGAAAGCGGCGGCCAATCCGCCAACGTCATCGACGCCGACCGGGGGGCATTCCGGGGGTTGGTACTCGGGCGGCCCACCCTCCGTGGAAACGATCGGCATGACGCCCAACTGCATCGAGAGGACCTGCACCCCGCTTTGAGTGGCGCGCCGATAGTGGGCGATCGAGCCCTTGGCGGCCGCCAGCGTGGTGACGACATCGCGGTAGCGGTAGCCGCCGCGACGCCACTGCGTGTGGGCGGGCAGCTTGTCGGCGTCCAGCGCTCCGTCGCCGATCAGTATGAGGTCGTCACCGCGCCAGCCGCCGCCTTCGACGTGGCACTGCCAGGCGCGCAACACCACGTCCACATTCTTGTAGGGATTGAGCCTGCCGAACATGACAAAGTCGTGGCGCCCCTTGGCATCCACGAACGGAGGGACCCGGTCGAGATCGAGATCGCTGGCGAGCGGTACGACGTGCACCGGTGTGCCGATCACGTCGCGTCGGGTCGCGACCGCGCGCGCGACGTAGTCGCAATAGGTGATGGTGGCCGCCGAGCGGGCACCCCAGCGATCGAGCGCCGCGAGTTCGTAGGCCGGCAGCGCTTCCACGGGGTCATGGGGGCGATCGTCGTGGATCACCTGGATGCGCGGCGTCCGGCCGGCCAGCGCGACCCACCGCGGATCACGGACCTGCTCGGCGATCACGACGTCCGGCCGGAAGTTGCGGACCAGCCGCCAGGCCTTGACCGTCGGGGGCCAGGTCTTGGCGGAGAGGAATCGCGGCTCGAGCACCACCTCGTAGTCACGGGCGGCGTCCGACTCCGGGTGTCGGTCGGAGGTCACGAGCAGCACGTCGGCCCCGTGGCGAATCAGCGCTTCGGACTGCACGCGCACCGCCGGCCGTGTCCATGGCGAAAGCCAAAGCACCCGTGGAGAATTCACGCGACCGATCACGCCAGCTGCTTGCTGCGCAGCGACGCCAACGACGACCATTTGAGCGGCCCGACCGCGGCGCTGGTGGCCAGGTAAACCGCGGCGGCGGCCAGCAGAACCAGGACGACATGCTGACCCGCGAGCAGCAGTGTCACCGCGACACTGGCGGCCGTCGGGATCAGCACCCGCAGCAAGAACATCACCGGCGTACGGTAACCGCACCGGCGGTGCAGCCACCAGCTGCTGAACAGCATGTTGAAGAATTCCGTGCACACCAGCGCGATGCCGGGCCCGACGGCGCCCAGGCGGCCGTCGAGAACCAGATTCAGCGTCACGTTGACCACCAGCGTGGCGACCGTCAGCCACAACAGAACCTTTTGATGGTGGCTGGCGACCAGGCCCTGGCCGAGGGTGCCGCCGACGAACCGCAGCGCCGCCGCGATGAACAGCAGCGCCAGCGTCGGTGTTCCCCGTGCGACGAACGCCTTGTCGCCGAAGAACGCGATCAACGGCCCGGCCAGCAGCGCTCCGACCACCGCGACGGGGACCGCCGCGAAGTACATGAGCTCGACGCTGCGGCGCAGGAAGGCGGCGAACGCCGCCACGTCACGCGCATACAGTTCGGTGCCCGTCGACAGCGTCGCCTTGAGGAACACCAGCGACACCACGATGGTGTTGAACGCGATCGTCAAGGCCAGCCCGTAGACGCCGACCTCGGAGTGGGTGTTGAGCAACGACAGGATCACACCGTCGGCGCGGGTGTACAGGATTCCCACGACCAGGAATCCGATCAGGGGCAAAGTTTCCCGCAACAGATCTGCGGCCTCGCGCAGCGCGAACACCGGGCGCACCGAGATGTGCCGCATCGCCGCGGCGCCCTGGATCACCAGCTGCACGGCGGGCGGAATGAGCTGTGCCACCGCGAACCAGATGACGTTCGAGTGCGCGGAGACCAGAGCCGCGACCATGGCCAGCGTTGCCGTGCGGGCGGTGACGTCGGAGATGGCCACCGCGGAGAACCTGACGGTGGCCAGAAACACCGGCTCGAAGCGGGTGGTCATGGTTTGCAGCAGCAGGCCCCCGGACAGCACCACGAGCATGACCCGCACGTCGTAGTCGTGATAGACGAGCAGCCCCGACCCCGCCGCCAGCGCCGCGAGCGGGACGCAGTAGATCAGGGCCAGTCCGCTGTTGACGCGCACCAGGCGTTCCAGGTCGCCGCGGCCGGAGGTGACGCGGCGGACGATCACGGTGGCGACCCCGAGATCGGCGAAGCTGTTCCACATTCCCACGAATGCGACCGCGATGGAGAGCTGGCCGTAGCGACCCGGACCCAGGTAGCGCGCGGTCATCGCCACGGAGACCACCGAGGCCAGCATTCCCAGTGCGCGGCAGATCAGTTGGATCGAGAAGGCGTGAGCCATCCGGGAGAGCGGCACCGACGGGACGACCGCCGCGGGCGTCGTCGGCTCGGTCATGACTCCCTAGTATGCGCCGTGACTGGTCAGAACGGCCTTAACCGTCTTGGCGATGATCATGAGATCACCCGACATCGACCAGTTGTCGACGTAGGACAGGTCCAACCGCACCGACTCTTCCCACGAGAGGTTCGATCGGCCGCTCACTTGCCACAACCCGCTGACCCCCGGCTTCACCAGCAGCCGCCGCTTGACGTCACTTTCGTAGTTTTCGACCTCCCGGCGCAGCGGGGGGCGTGGGCCGACGACACTCATGTCGCCCTTGAGCACGTTGATGAATTGGGGCAGCTCGTCGATGCTGAACCTGCGCAGGATCCTGCCGACGGGGGTGACCCGCGGGTCCTCGCGCATCTTGAAGAGCATGCCGCCGGCGCTCTCGTTGAGCGCTAACAGATGCTCGATCTGGGTGTCGGCGCCGTCGACCATGGTCCGGAATTTCAGCATTCTGAAGGGCTTGCCGTCGATCCCGATCCGTTCGGATGGGTAGAACACCGGGCCCTTGCTGGTGAGCTTGACGGCGGCGGCGGCCGCGATGAGGATGGGCGACGTCGCGATCAAAGCGGCCAGCGAGAACAGGAAGTCGAATACCTGTTTCTGAAAGCGTTGCGTGCCTTCGTATTGCGGCTTCTCGACGTGCAGCAGCGGCATTCCCGCGGTGGGGCGCAGGGTCAGGCGGGCTTCCGCGACGTCCATCACGCCCGGCGAGACCACGACGTCGACGTCCATCGTCTCCAACTGCCACATCAGCTCTCGGATCCCGTGCATCCCGAAGTGGTCCGTCTGCGTGACCGCCACGGTGTCGGCGCCACAGGCTTGAATGGCGGCCACCGCGTGGGAGACGTCACCGAGGATCGGCACTGCGCGGCCGCCGAGCGCGATGGTGTTGCCGCGCGGTGGCCCGTAGCCCGGAATGCAAACGCCCACCACGACGTACCCGTCCAGCGGGTTGCGCGAGAGTTCGTGGGCCAGGTGGGAAACGGCCTTCCGGTCCCCGATCGCCAGCACCGTCGTCTGGCATTGGCCGTTCGCGCGCAGCTGCCGGATGTGCTTGCGCCACAGGCTGCGGCTCCCCAGCAGGCCCACGGTCCCGACGGGGAGAGCGATCGCCAGATATCCGCGGGCCAGGTCCACCTTGGCGAGCAAGGTGACCATCGCGATGATTCCGAACGTCCAGAACGAGGCGCTACCGATCCGGCGGTACTCGTCGATGCCTGCGCCGATGACTCGCGGTGAGCGCGTTTGGAATACCGCCAGCGCCGACAGCCACAGCGCCGCGAAGAGGAACGACAGCATCGTCATCGCGACGTCCGAGTAACCGGAGGTGTTGGCGATTTCGCCGAATCGGACGTACTGCGCCAGCAGCACCGACGCGCACACGATCACCGTGTCGCTGATGCGCAGGTGGTGCGAATACTTGTACTGCCACCGCCGGATGGCGTTGCCACCCGGCAAGGGAGCCGCGGCCGCGGTGGTCGGCAGGGCGCCGGACCGCCGACTTGGCAACGACGTCGTGCCGGCCGGCTTCCGCTTGGTCGGGCCGGGTTCGGCGGTCACGACGTGAACCAATTCCTGGGTCATCAACGGGTTAGACATGACGCTGCACTCTCGATCGAAGCGAAGCTCGGCGTTCGCGATGGCCAACTGGCGTCCTGCTCGGAGATGACGGTGACCGGCAGCGGCCACACGATGCCGAATTCCGGGTCGTTCCAGTGGAATCCCTGGGCGTCGGACGGCGCGGGCTCCCCGCCGACCTGATAGCTCACTTCCGTGTTGTCGATCAGCGTTTGGAAGCCGTGGGCGACAAAGGGCGGCAGGAACAGCGCCCGGTAGTTGTCCGCGCTCAACTCGACCATGACGTGGTCGCCGTAGGTCTGCGACCCGGGGCGGATGTCGACCGCGACGGCGGCGATCGCGCCGCGGGTGCAGCGGACCACCTGGGTCTGGGCGTACGGCGGCACCCGGTGGTGCAGACCGCGCACCGTGCCGCGGGTGTAATTGAAGTAGATGTTCGTTTGGGTGACGTTGAAACTCAGTCCCCGATCGGCGAATTCGTCGGCACAAAAGGAACGGGAAGAGAAGCCGCGATGGTCACGTTGCGGCTCGAGGTCAATGATCGTCACGCCGGCGATCTGGGTGGGCGTGTACTTCATTCACCGCTCCTTGGGTAATGGGTCGTCTTCGGTCGAGTCATGGCCTACGCGTATCCACCGGACGGCGGCCGCGTCATCACGGTCGGGATGACGCCGTACCGGGGGCCGAGGTTCTTGCCCGACGCGGCGGCCAGGCGCGGCAGCGAACCCATGATGCTGGGCGGCGTGTTGGCGCCGGCGAGGCTGATGGTCGGCAGCGCGGAAGCGGCGCTGTGCGCTGCCGGTATCACGCTGGTCCAGCTCGCCGGAATCGCCAGCGGGCCGAGCGAGGCCGCGCTGCCGAGGCTGCCGGCGACACCCGATCCGAGCGAGCCGAGCGATCCGAGCGCGCCCGCGCCGGTGCTCGCCGCGCTGGCCGCCCCCGCGGCCGCGGTGCCCGCGGCCTGCATCGCCCCGTTCGCCAAGCCTTGGGCGGTCTGGGCCATGCCGAGGATGGAGGACATCCCGTACAGCGGGGTCGCGCCCGCCATGAAGTAGGTGGGCAGCGAGCTGGGCAGGCTGGACGCGAGGCTGTCCATGAACGACGAGCCGGCCGTGCTGGTGGCGGTACCCGCGGTGCCGGTGCCGACGTCGGTCAGGGTGGAGGTGCCGGAGGTTATCGGCGACGAGAGCGAGTGCAGCGCGCTGGGCACCGACGAGACCACGTTGGCCGCATGTTGTGTTTCCGCGAGCCCGCCGGCCTGAGTCACAGCTGCGGTCTGGTTGGCCAGCCCCGCCGGGTTTACGACGTCCGGCGGCGGGTTGAACGGTGTCACGTCGCACGCGGCCGCCGAACCCGCGGCGTACTGGTACATCGCTGCGGCGTCCTGCGCCCACATCTCGCCGTATTCGGCCTCGGTGGCCGCGATCGCCGCCGAATTCTGGCCGAAGAAGTTCGTGGCGATCAGCGTGGCGAGCTGAACCCGGTTGGCGGCGACGGCCGGCGGGGGGACGGTCATCGCGAAGGCGGCCTCGTAGATCTCGACGGCGAGCCTGGCCTGACCGGCCGTCTCCGCGGCCCGCGCGGCCGCGCCGGCGGTCCACGCCATGAACGGGGCGAAGGCGGACGCCATGACCAACGACGAGGGACCCAACCAGCGTCCGGTAGTCAAGCCGGCGATCACCGAGCGGTAACAGCTTGAGGCGGAATGCAATTCGGCGGCAAGCCCATCCCAGGCCACCGAGGCCGCCACCAGGGACACCGGACCGGGACCGGCATACATCCGCGCGGAATTGAACTCCGGCGGGAACGCCCCAAAATCGATCACGTCAGACCTCGGCCGCAGTGGCGACGCGGGTCACCGGGCGGAAGCAGCCGGTTGCCATGCCGTACCAGAGCTGCAGGAGCGGGGCCCTAAACATACCTAAAGTATGATACAGATCAAATCCGCTTGCGAAGAGTATTTGGGCAGCTCGCGCAGAGGTCGTTGGTCCCTTTCCGGGCCCCCTACCTGCTGACGCCGCTAGCGCGCGTGGCCTCGTGGTCACGACCGGCATGTGCGTCTCCTCACGTCCTGCACGTGGCCCAAATCGGGCGTTTTTGCCGCTCAGCTGGGCGAACTGAGGGTTTGAGCCCCCACACCCTACAAACTGACATTGTGATAATAGCGTATAAAACATACTAATAGTCTGTAAAGACCCGTGTGATGTGCACTACAAGTCTTTTACGTAAGCGTCAAGCCGGGTCGCTGCGGCTGCTAATCTCAGACGTAGCCCATGTACTGCCCGGGAGTGGCCGGTCGGTGTCGCTCAAGACCGCCCAAGATCCGAGGTGTATGCCCTGCTCATCAACGTGACGGCGATCGACGAGATCTTCGCAACCCGCGACGACATCGGTCGCGAGACCTGAGCTGGCAGATTCCCATGACTTCCCACTCGACCGATGGACGCGCCGACGCGACGCGGCGGCAGATTCTGCGCGCCGCCTCGCACCAGTTCGCGCGCAGGCCCTACCACGACGTCGGCCTCGATGACATCCTGGCCGAGGCCCAGTTGACCAAGGGCGCGATGTACTTCCACTTCAAGTCCAAACACGCCTTGGCGGTCGAGCTCATCGACAAGCAGATAGCCGCGGCCACCGTCGCGGTCGGTGACTTGTTGACCCGTGGGCTTTCGGGCCTGGAAACCCTTATCGATTTCTCGTACCTGATCGCCGTTCAAGACATCAAGACCGATCTGGTCAGGGCCGGCCTGAACTTGATCGAGTCGGTCGGGCAGTCGGGTGGGCTGCAGGACACATTGGTGAGCGGCTGGGTGGAAGCCCTGTCGGCGGTCGTCCACCAGGCCATCGCCGAGGGTGACATCAACGAACAATGTGATCCCGACGCCGTGGGTCGGCTGATGGTGTCCCTGCATATGGGGCTGCGCAAGACCAGCAATCTGGACGACCCGGAACGCTTCCTCACCGACCTGGAAAAGTGCTGGATGCTTATCCTCGGTGGGATCTTGCAACCGGACCGGGCCGACTACTTCGGCCAATTCCTAAGGCGGCGAGCGGCGCTCGCCGTCAACGCCAGTTCGAGCGACCAAGGGCAGCCTTAACGGCGACCAGGTTGACCAGACTGCCCGCCGGCCTTGGTCGCGGCTGCTAACGTTGGACATCTTGCGGTGGATGTGAACCCACATCAATGACTCCGCGCACCCGACGCGACTCCGGAGGTGCAGAGATAATGCCGCGCCAGGTTCGATCCGAAGCCACTCGGCGGAAGATCATCGACGCCGCGATCGACGTGTTCTCCGAAGTCGGGTATGCCGCCGCCGGGTGGGGGGCGATCATCGAGCGGACCGGGATGACCAAAGGCGCCCTGTATCACCACTTCGATTCGAAGGAATCGCTGGCGTCCGACATCCTCAAGGAAGGCTCCGAGACGCTGCTCACGGCATTTGGGAACGTGTGCAAGTCGTCGTCGCCGGGGCTGGAAAACCTACTGCACGGCGCCTTCACCATCGTCGTAGTGCTGAACTCGGACAAGACCGTTCGCACGGCCGAGCAATTGGCCTGTGCCTTAAGCGGATTGAACGAGGCCGCCGGGAACTTTTATGCCGACCTGGCGGCAAAGATCGCCGATGAGGCCAGGCGGGCCGTCAGCGAGGGAGACCTCCGCAAGAACGTCGACCCCACAGTGCTCTCTGAGTTCCTCGTCGGAGCCATGTTCGGAACGCGGTTGGTATTCAATGCAATAACCCGTCGCGAACCTAACCGGGGAGGCCCCGTCGACATCGGCGGTCGCCTGCGTCAGATCTTGGAGCTGCTACTGCCCGGCACCGTGACGGAGGCGTCGTTGCCCTATTTCCAGCAGTTCCTCGGTCGCGAAGTCATGCGTCATGCCGCGGTCATCGCGGCCCACCCCGATGCCGACACGGAACCCCTGATCGGCTAGGGCTCCACGATCCGGCGGTCGGGCCGGATGCGCCACACCCGCTTTCGCGGCCATCGAATTGATTGAAGTAATTGCGGCTGACGCGCATTCCACAATGCATACTGTTCCGGTGATGTACCGGAGACGTCTGAGCAAAGTGGCCGCGCTGGCCGCGGTGGTTGGGTTTTTGGTGATGAGCGCCCCGGCGTCCTGGGGCGCTCCCGGCGACCCGGCTACCGCCGCGGACTCGCCGACCCTGTCGCTTACCGACATCGGGTCCGCTCCCAGTCTGGAGTTCTGGGGCGTGACGAGTACCCAACAGCTGACCGTGCCGGTGCTGCATGGTCTGACACCGACGGCTATGAACGCCACCGTCGAAATGCCGATCAATTTGCGGTCCGGGGTGCTCACTGTCACGCAGGGCGAGCGCACCATCGCACGGCTGAATTTGCCCTCCACCGATCAGGCGCCAATCGTCATTCCCCTGGCGGGCGCGGAGGTCAACGACAATTGGCTGACGGTGACGCTGCGTTCCTACCTGGTGCCGTTGGACGGATACTGCCTGTATCCGTGGAGTCCGCTGCGCCTGACCAACGGGTCGATCACCTACACCGGGGTCGAACTGCCGCCCACCACCGTCGCACATTTCCTGCCTCCAGTGCTGCGCAAGCTGTCCATCTACCTGCCGCCGTCGCCCTCGCCGAATGAGTCCGATACGGCGATCCAACTCGCCGCCTCCGCGGCCGCGCATTACGGTAGGCAGACCACCGAGATAGCCGTGATTCCGCTGGCCGAGGGGCAGGCAGCGCCGCCGGCGCCGCCGCAACCGCTGGAACGTCAGATCGTCGTCAAAGAGGGCCCTGACAACGGGCTTTCGCTACAGGGCCCCTCCGGTGTGCCGTGGTTGCTGATGTCGGGACCGCTCGGTCAGTCGGACGAATCGAACACGGCGGTGCTGTTCAACGACGTGTCGCAGTTGGCGCTGTCTTCCAAGGCGGCGGTGGAACAGCTCAAACCGACCGTCCAGCAACTCGGCGGCAGCGTTGCGTTGCGCGAGTTGGCGCAGCCCGTTCTCAACTCGACGTCACTGCAACCGCGGGTGTCGATCGCAATCGACCAAACCCGATTCGCCAGATCGGTACACGACGTGCGCGTGCATCTGCAGGGCTCCTATACCCCGACGCCGGGGAACGTCGGCGGCCAGATCGCCGCGACCATCGGCCCCGAAACCATCGACCATTGGGCAACGGACGGCCACGGCACCATCGACCGCTGGATCGACGTGCCGGACCGATTACTGCAGCGATACACCAGTATTGATTTGGTCCTCGACGTTGCGGCGAACACCGGGCATTGCGGCGACTTCTATACCGCCGGGCCGGGGAATCAGCTCCTGACGCTGAACATCAACGGCGACAGCACAATAGAGAGTAACCCGGCTGCCCCACCGGTGCCGGACGGCTTCCAATCGGTGCCGCAGTCATTGATGCCCCGGATGCAGGTGGGCATCGAGGCCCACTCGTTTATCGACACCGTACGGGCGATCGGCATCGTGGTGGGCCTGCAGCGCATAAGTTCCGTGCCGCTCTACACCACGGTCACGACGCCGCAGCAGGCGATCGACTCGTCGGACCCCGCGATAGTGGTCTCGGCCGACGGGTGGAACCACTCCAATGTCGCGCTCCCGGTGTCCGCGGGGCCCAGCGGGCCCATCACCGTCAACGCCATCCAGTCCGACGGCAAGCCCGCCAAACTCACCCTCGACCCAGATCTCCGGTTCGCTTCTCTCCAAGTGGTTTTCAACCGCGGCAGGTCGCTATTGGTGGCGACATCCAACGGGGCGCCCGGGCAGCTCGACGAGCTGCTGCGATGGCTCAGTAGCGATAACAAGCGCTGGCAACGACTTAGAGGCGCCGCGGTGGTGTCCGCGCCAGGAGGGCAGGACCCGGTGACCGTCGAGCACTCGCCCTCGGCCGGTCCGACCGCGACATCGCAGGGCCACTCCGACCTCGGCTGGCTGTGGTGGTTCGGCGCGGGCTGGATTGCGGTGGCAGTCGTCGGCGGCGGGGTGATCCTGTGGCGCACCAGGCGCGAATCACGGCGGCGCCGTTAGCGTCTCACGGTCGGGGCCGGTGGCCGGATCGCTCTGCTGGACGACGGTCTCGGCAGCCATGGGGGACCGCGACCGCGGTGGTGGCCCGTTGGAGATCGCGGACTGCTGCCCGACCCTCAAGCGGGATTGCAAGCGCAACAACGGTTTTCGTCAACCCCGATAGCCGGCAAATCGTGCTTCGAGCGCTTGGGGCTGATGGTCTCCCGGGGTTCGGCACCGCCGCTAGCGGTCCTCCTGCCACAACTGCTCGGTCAAATCCTGGAAAGCCGCGAGCACGAACTGATCGTCGGCGCGCATCGCCGCCGACTTGCTCATCAGGGCGCGCACGACCGAGCCGTCCTTGTGCGCCAGTTCGACCACCATGTTTGCCAGGGAATGAACGACGGATAACAACGAATCCGAGGCCGGTGCCTGGTGGAAGATCTGGTGGAACTTCAGCGCCAACACCTCTTCCCGGTCGTAACCCATCATCTCGGCGAACGCGGCGTTGGAAAACAGGAGGGTGCCGTCATTCTCGATGGCCAGCACCGGGATCGGGATCCGCTCTAGCACAACCAGTGCCGGCAGCTGTTTGAGGGTCGTCATCGGCGAGTCACCCTGTTGCCGATTGCGTCGTCGGTCCACCGGCCGATTATGGCGCATAACATAGGCTATACACAGGTCTTCGCGCAGATGCCCATCCCCAGATGGTGCCGCTTTTCGTTCCTCGCTCGCCGAAAGGCCCATCACTTCGTTCGGAGAGCGTCGTCGGCGGCGTCCCAACCCCGTTCCTCCGCGCGGTTGGCTCCACGGCGGTGATAGCCGACGACGAGCGGCCCGGGGCGCCCGGCGGGGCGCGACGCATGCCATGTCATTAGCGCTGATACAAGAAGGTAGCACCGCTATTGACAGCCGCGGCCCGTGGGGTTAGCGTTGCTAGCGCTAACTGGATTTGAGGAGCGCGCATCATGGTCGCCACCTTGTTCGCGGTCGTCGCGGTGCTGGGCACCGGAGTGGTCTACGGCACCGACGTGTTCTGCGCGATGGTGCTCCAGCCCGCACTGGCCCGCATCGACGATCGGGCCCTGCTCGCAGTTTCGGGCAACATCCATCGCTATGGGGATCGCAGGATGCCGGTACCCGGGGTCCTCGGCCTGGCGGCGGCGGCGATCAGCGTGGTATTCGCCGCGGTGTCCGGCCGCTGGGCGCAAGCCGGCGCGGCCGGCGCCGCCGTCGTCCTGCTGCTGGTGTGGCTGCTGATCTACCTGCGAGTGAGCGCGCCGATCAACCGCCAACTCATCGCCGGCGCGGACCAACCCGATCTGCCGACGCATGCTCGTGCGCTGCAACGCAACTGGGACAAGGTGATCGCAACCAGGGCCACCCTGCAGGGCCTGGCCGTCGCGGCGCTGTGCCTGGCAATGTTGATGTGAACCGCCTCGCGAGCGGCTAGTCGGCTTGGTAGCGGGGGAAGACCCCGGTCGGCGCGGGCAGGGCCGTGCCGGGGGCCAACCGTTTGCCGATCGCGTCGAAGCCGCGCTGTTCGGGCGCCTGGCCGAGCAGATCCAGTAGCTTGCTCGCCGACTCGGGCATCACCGGCTGGATCAGCAGCGCCGCGATGCGAACCGCCTCGCACGTCGTGTAAAGCACTGTCGCGAAACGCTTCTGGTCCGCCTCCGAGTCGCTCTTGCGCAACACCCACGGCTGTTGCGCGGAGAAGTATCGGTTAGCGGCGCCCAGCATCAGCCAGATCGCCTCCAACGCCAGATGCATCGCCTGGGCGTCGAAGGCGGCGCGCACGCGGTCCAGCAGGCCGTCGGCCGTCGCCAGCAGCCCGGCGTCGTCGGCGGTGAATTCCCCGGGCGTCGGCACCACCCCGTCCAGGTTCTTGGCCACCATGGACAGCGACCGCTGGGCCAGGTTGCCCAGCTCGTTGGCGAGGTCGGTGTTGATGCGCGTGACGATGGCGTCTTCGCTGTAGCTGCCGTCCTGGCCGAAGGGGACCTCCCGCAACAGGAAATAGCGCAACTGGTCCACGCCGAACGTCTCGGTCAGGGCTACCGGGTCGACGATGTTGCCCACCGACTTGCTCATCTTCTCGCCCCGGTTGAGCAGGAACCCGTGCGCGAAAACCCGCCGCGGCAGCTCGATCCCGGCCGACATCAGAAACGCCGGCCAGTAGACGGTGTGGAACCGGATGATGTCCTTGCCGATCATGTGCAGATCGGCGGGCCAGTAGCGGCGGAACGTCGGTGAGTCGGTGTCGGGGTAACCGACGCCGGTCAGATAATTGGTCAGCGCGTCGACCCAGACGTACATGACGTGATCGGGGTGGTCGGGCACCTGCACGCCCCAGTCGAACGAGGTCCGCGAGATCGACAGGTCACGCAGGCCGCCGGAGACGAAGCTGACCACCTCGTTGCGGCGCACTTCCGGGGCGATGAAGTCAGGGTTCGCCTCGTAGTGGGCCAGCAGCTTGTCGGTGTACGCCGACAGCCGAAAGAAATACGTCTGCTCCTCGGTCCACGTCACCGGCGTGCCGGTCTCCACGGCGACCCGGACCCCGTCGACCACCGCGGTCTCCGACTCGACGAAGAACCGCTCGTCGCGCACCGAGTACCAGCCGGAATAGCTGTCCAGGTAGATGTCCCCGGCGGCGTCCATCCGCCGCCAGATCTCCTTGGACGCTTCGTGGTGGTCGGCGTCCGTGGTCCGGATGAACCGGTCGAAGGAGATGTTCAGCCTCTCCTGCAGCCGTTGGAACACGTCGGAATTGCGCCGCGCCAGCTCGGCGGTCGGGAGGCCCTCCGCCGCCGCCGTCTCGAGCATCTTGAGGCCGTGCTCGTCGGTGCCGGTCAGGAATCGCACGTCGAAGCCGTCGAGCCGCTTGAACCGCGCGATGGCGTCGGTGGCGATGTACTCGTAGGCGTGCCCGACGTGCGGATTGCCATTGGGGTACGTGATCGCGGTGGTGACGTAGAAGGGCCTCATCGAGAGTCCACCTTATTGTGTGCGCGTGAGCTCCAACCGACGAGAACGCGAAGCGCCGCCCGCACCCGAGCCACTGGCGCCCCTGATCGACGCCCACACCCACCTCGACGCCTGCGGCGCGCGGGACGCCGGGGACGTGCGCGCCATCGTGGATCGCGCCGCGGCGGTCGGGGTGGGGGCGGTGGTCACCATCGCCGACGACCTCGCTTCGGCGGCCTGGGTGACCCGCGCCGCGGAGTGGGATCCGCGGGTGTATGCCGCGGTGGCGTTGCACCCGACCCGCGCCGACGCGCTCGACGATGCCGCCCGCGGCGAAATCGAGCGGCTGGTGGCGCACCCCCGGGTGGTGGCCGTCGGCGAGACCGGCCTGGACCTGTATTGGCCCGGACGTCTCGACGGGTGCGCGCAGCCGGACACCCAGCGGGAAGCCTTCGCCTGGCACATCGACCTGGCCAAGCGGAGCGGAAAACCGCTCATGATCCACAACCGGGAGGCCGACGCCGAAGTGCTCGACGTGCTGGCGGCCGAGGGCGCTCCGGACACGGTGATCTTCCACTGCTTCTCGTCGGGCGCCGCGATGGCCCGCCGCTGCGTGGACGCCGGGTGGTTGCTCAGCCTGTCGGGAACGGCGAGCTTCCGCAACGCCCGCGACCTGCGGGAAGCCATTCCGCAGATACCGCTGGAACAGCTCTTGGTGGAAACCGATGCGCCGTTCTTGACGCCGCATCCCTACCGCGGCGCGCCGAACGAGCCGTATTGCCTTCCTTATACTGTCCGAGCGGTCGCCGAACTGGTGGGCCGGCCCGCCGAAGAGCTGGCGCAGGCCACGACGAGCAACGCTCGGCGGGTCTACGGGCTGGTTTCCGGCTGACTCGCCGCCCGGGACGATTCCGTTAACGAATTCGCGCCGGAGTTGCTCAACTTTGGCCGGTTCGTTACCGTCTTGTGATCGAAAGGGTGGGGCCTACAGGCCCTAAATTTGTCGCTTGGTGCTGATTAGGTCGTTGGAGTATTTGCTGTGGTCGGGATAGACGCGCGTTGACTGTATTAACAAAACTTCATCAGACACCGTCGCCGATGTTGCGGCTCATCGTCGGAGGACTGTTAGTAGTTCTGGCGTTCGCAGGTGGATTCGCGGTTTCCGCGTGCAAGACGGTGACGCTGACCGTCGACGGCATCGCGATGCGGGTCACGACAATGAAGTCGCGGGTCATCGACATCGTGCAGGAGAACGGCTTCGCCGTCGACGAGCGTGACGACTTGTACCCCGCCGGGGACGTCAAGGTGCACGACGCCGCCAACATCGTGTTGCGCCGCAGCCGGCCGCTGCAGATCTCGCTGGACGGCCGCGACACCAAACAGGTGTGGACGACGGCATCGACCGTCGACGAGGCCCTGGCCCAACTCGCCATGACCGACACGGCTCCGGCGGCGGCCTCTCGAGGCAGCCGGGTCCCGCTGGCCGGCATGGCGCTTCCCGTCGTCAGCGCGAAGACGGTCCGCATCACCGACGGCGGGGCGACCCGCACGGTGCACCTGGCCGCGCCCAACGTCGCGGGGCTGCTGAGCGCCGCCGGCGCCCCGCTCTTGGAAGGGGACCAGGCGATGCCGAGCGCGTCGTCCCCGATCGTCGACGGCATGGAAATCCAGGTGACCCGCAACCGGATCGAGCGGGTGACCGAGCGGATGCCGTTGCAGCCCAACGCCCGTCGGGTCGAGGACCCGGACATGAACATGAGCCGCCAGGTGGTGGAGGACCCGGGCAGCCCCGGCACCCAGGACGTCACGTTCGCGGTGGCCACCGTCAACGGTGTTGAGACCGGCCGGTTGCCGATCGCCAACACGGTGATCACCCCGGCCCGCGAGGCCGTGGTGCGGGTGGGCACCAAGCCCGGCACCGACGTGCCACCGGTCACCAACGGATCCATCTGGGACGCCATCGCGGGCTGCGAGGCGGGCGGAAACTGGGCGATCAACACCGGCAACGGCTACTACGGCGGTGTGCAGTTCGACCAGGGCACCTGGGAGCGCAACGGTGGGCTGCGGTTCGCGTCGCGCGCCGACCTCGCGACCCGGGAAGAGCAGATCGCGGTCGCCGAGGTGACTCGCGAGCGTCAGGGTTGGGGCGCGTGGCCCGTGTGCAGCGGAAGAGCTGGTGCGAGCTGACCATCCGGCTGCTCGGTCGCAACGAGATCAGGCGGCTTGCCAAAGAACTTGACCTTCGACCACGCAAATCCCTCGGTCAGAACTTCGTTCACGATGCCAACACGGTCCGCCGGATCGTCTCGACCTCCGGGGTCGGGCGGGCCGATCACGTCCTCGAGGTCGGGCCCGGCCTGGGCTCGCTGACGCTGGCGTTGCTGGACCGCGGCGCCACCGTCACCGCCGTCGAAATCGACCCGGTGCTGGCCGATCGGCTGCCGCAGACCGTCGCCGAGCATTCGAACAGCGAAGTGCAGCGGTTCACCGTGCTCAACCGCGACGTCTTGACCCTTCGCCGGGATGAGTTGGCCGCGCAGCCCAACGCGGTCGTCGCCAACCTGCCCTACAACGTCGCGGTGCCCGCGCTCCTGCATCTGCTCGCCGACTTCCCCTCCATTCAGACGGTGACCGTCATGGTGCAGGCGGAGGTGGCCGAACGTCTCGCCGCGGAACCCGGGGGCAAGGACTACGGCGTCCCCAGCGTGAAGGTCCGCTACTTCGGGTCCGTCCGGCGGTGCGGCACCGTGTCACCGACGGTCTTCTGGCCGATTCCGCGCGTGTATTCCGGGCTCGTGCGCATCGACCGCTACGCCGCCCCGCAATGGCCCACCGACGAGGCCTTCCGCCGCCAAGTGTTCGAGCTGGTGGACATCGCGTTTGCGCAGCGCCGCAAGACGGCCCGCAACGCGTTCATCGAGTGGGCCGGCTCGGGGAACGAGTCGGCGAGCCGGCTGTTGGCCGCCAGCATCGACCCGGCGCGCCGCGGTGAGACGCTGTCCATCGACGATTTCGTCAGACTGTTGCGGCGATCGAGCGAGTCGGCCGACACCACGACGCAGCAGCAGGCGTCGCCGAGCTGACCGAGGCCCGGTCGGCGCCGCTGCGTGTGGTTGGCCGGTGGCAGCGATAGTCTGCTGCGGTGGCTGACAATGTCTGACGGCAGCACCGCCGCGCAGTGGGTCCCCACCGGGTCGGTCACCGTACGGGTGCCCGGGAAGGTCAACCTCTACCTGGAGGTGGGCGACCGCCGCGAGGACGGTTATCACGAGCTGACGACCGTCTTCCAGGCCGTCTCCCTGCTCGACGAGGTGACCGTCCGCAACGCCGACGTGTTGTCGCTCGAGCTGGTCGGCGAGGGCGCCGACAAGCTACCCACCGACGAACGCAACCTCGCTTGGCAGGCCGCGGAGCTGATGGCCGAACACGTCGGCCGCGCGCCCGACGTGTCGATCATCATCGACAAATCCATCCCGGTGGCCGGCGGCATGGCCGGCGGCAGCGCGGATGCGGCGGCCGTGCTGGTCGCCATGAACTCGCTGTGGGAACTCAACGTGCCGCGCCGCGACCTGCGCGCGCTGGCCGCGCGGTTGGGGAGCGACGTCCCGTTCGCGCTGCACGGCGGCACGGCGCTGGGCACCGGCCGCGGCGAGGAGCTGGCCACCGTCTTGTCCCGCAACACCTTCCACTGGGTGCTGGCGTTCGCCGACGGGGAGCTGCTCACGCCGGCGGTGTTCGCCGAGCTCGACCGCCTGCGGGCGGCGGGCGACCCGCCCCGGCTCGCCGGGCCGGGCCCGGTGTTGGCGGCCTTGGCCGCGGGCGACCCGGAACAGCTGGCGTCGCTGCTGGGCAACGAGATGCAGGCCGCCGCGGTGAGCTTGAACCCAAAGCTGCGTCGCACCCTGCGCGCCGGCGTCGAGGCCGGCGCCCTGGCAAGCATCGTGTCGGGCTCGGGCCCGACATGCGCATTCTTGTGCTCCTCGGCGGCCTCGGCGGTCGACGTGGGCACCGAGGTGTCCGGCGCGGGCGTCTGCCGCACGGTGCGGGTCGCCAGCGGGCCGGTCGCCGGCGCGCGCGTGGTTCCCGCCCCCACCGAAGTGTGAAAATCGCCCCAAAACGCGCATTCGTTTGGGCTGTTCCCTAAGAGGAGTTTAAGATAATGCGCGGTGACGGGTAGCGCTGAGCAAGACCAATCATTTTCGTCGTCCGCCGGAGTCCCCGGCGGACGACTGATGCGTCGGGCTCACCAGCGTTTTCCGGGCCCGGTCCGCGCCTATCGGGCGACCGGACGGGGGGTCGCCGGCTCATCGCCGATTCGAGACCTAACCGCCGCCCGACTGTGTTTGCGAGCCTGCTGCGAAGTGCCACCCAGTGGGCGGAACATGAAATCCCGGGCGTTGGGGGAAGCGCCGGAACCGAGGAGGTTTGTGTGAGCAGGTTTACCGAGAAGATGTACCGCAATGCCCGCACCGTGACGACGGGCATGGTCACCGGTGAACCCCACGAACCGGTCCGCCACACGTGGGGCGAGGTGCACGAGCGGGCCCGCCGCATTGCGGGCGGCCTCGCCGCCGCAGGCATCGGCCTCGGCGACGCCGTCGGCGTCCTCGCCGGCTTCCCGGTGGAGATCGCCCCGACCGCGCAGGGCCTGTGGATGCGCGGCGCGAGCCTGACCATGCTGCACCAGCCCACGCCCCGCACCGACCTGGCCGTGTGGGCCGAAGACACGATGAACGTCATCGGGATGATCGAGGCCAAGGCCGTCATCGTCTCCGAGCCCTTCCTGGTGGCCATCCCCGTGCTCGAGGAGAAGGGCATCAAGGTCCTCACCGTCGCCGACCTGCTGGCGTCGGATCCGGTCGACCCGGTCGAGGTCGGCGAGGACGACCTGGCGCTGATGCAGTTGACGAGCGGTTCCACTGGATCTCCCAAAGCCGTCCAGATCACCCATCGCAACATCTACTCCAACGCCGAGGCGATGTTCATCGGCGCCCAGTACGACGTCAACAAGGACGTCATGGTCAGCTGGCTGCCCTGCTTCCACGACATGGGCATGGTCGGCTTCCTGACCATCCCCATGTACTTCGGCGCCGAGCTCGTCAAGGTCACGCCGATGGACTTCCTGCGCGACACGCTGCTGTGGGCCAAGCTCATCGACAAGTACAAGGGCACCATGACCGCGGCGCCCAACTTCGCCTACGCGCTGCTGGCCAAGCGGTTGCGCCGCAACGCCAAGCCGGGCGACTTCGACCTGTCGACGCTGCGGTTCGCGCTGTCCGGTGCCGAACCGGTTGAACCCGCCGACGTGGAGGACCTGCTGGACGCGGGAAAGCCGTTCGGGCTGCGGCCCTCGGCGATCCTGCCGGCCTACGGGATGGCCGAGACGACGCTGGCGGTGTCGTTCTCGGAGTGCAACGCCGGCCTGGTCGTCGACGAGGTCGACGCCGACCTGCTCGCCGCGTTGCGCCGCGCGGTGCCGGCCACCAAGGGCAACACCCGCCGGCTGGCCACTCTCGGCCCGCTGCTGCAGGACCTCGAGGCGCGCATCATCGACGAGAACGGCGACGTGATGCCGCCGCGCGGCGTCGGCGTGATCGAGCTGCGCGGCGAGTCGCTGACGCCCGGCTACCTGACCATGGGCGGCTTCATCCCGGCGCAGGACGAGAACGGCTGGTATGACACCGGCGACCTCGGCTACATGACCGAGGAGGGCCACGTCGTGGTGTGCGGCCGCGTCAAGGACGTCATCATCATGGCGGGCCGCAACATCTATCCCACCGACATCGAGCGGGCCGCCTGCCGCGTCGAGGGGGTGCGGCCCGGCTGCGCCGTCGCGGTGCGCCTGGATGCCGGCCACTCCCGCGAGACGTTCGCCGTCGCCGTCGAGTCCAACGCCTGGCAGGACCCGGCCGAGGTGCGCCGCATCGAGCACCAGGTCGCCCGCGAGGTGGTGTCCGAGGTGGACATGCGGCCGCGCAACGTGGTGGTGCTCGGGCCCGGCACCATCCCGAAGACACCGTCGGGCAAGCTGCGCCGGTCGCACTCCGCCACCCTGGTTTCGTAGAATTTCGCACGCCGAGCGTGGGGCGTAAGTACGTGTGCGCGGCCGAAATTCGTCCATAAGGCCCACATTCGGCGTCCTGGGCACCTACCAGGCGTGGACGCGGTTCTGCGCCGGCTCCAGCCCCAGCTCGACGAGCAACTCCGTCGCGTCCGCGGCCTGCTCGCAAATGGTCGGCACCTCGCCGCGCTCGGCCGCCGAGAAGTTCTCCAACACGAAGGCCGCCGGGTCTTTGCGTCCGGGCGGTCGGCCGATCCCGATGCGGACGCGCTGAAAGTCCTTGGTGCCCAACGCGGACGCCACCGAGCGCAGCCCGTTGTGGCCGCCCTCGCCGCCCCCGATCTTCAGCCGGATGCGGCCGAAGTCGAGGTCGAGGTCGTCGTGCACGACGATGATGTCGGCCGGTGCCACCGAATAGAACTTCGCCAGCGGCCCGACCTGGCGGCCGGACTCGTTCATGTAGCAGCGCGGCTTGGCGACCAGGACCGAGTGTCCGGCCAACCGGCCGCTGACCACTTCTGCGCCGGAACGCTTGTGCACCTTGAACTTTGACCCCAGTCGGCCGGCGAGCAGGTCGGCGACCATGAACCCGAGGTTGTGCCGGGTGCGGGCATAGTTGTCCCCGGGGTTGCCCAGGCCGACCACCAGCAATGGCTCGGCCACGTTGCGATCCGCCTACTCGGACTCGTCCGCGGCGGCCTCGGCCTCGCCGGCCTCCTCTTCGGCGGGGGCTTCGGCGCCCCCGGCGACCTCGCCCGCGCCCTCTTCCTCGAGGTCCTGGGCGGTCGGCGCGACGACCACGTTGACCACCAGCATCTCCGGGTCGGAGATCAGGTTGACGCCCCGTGGCAGAGCGATCTGGCCGGCGGTGAACTGGGTGCCCGGTTCGGCGCCCTCCACCGACACGGTGACGTGCTCGGGAATCGACAGCGCCTCTGCCTCGATTTCGATGGTGTTGGTGTCCTGGGTGACCAGGGTGCCCGGTACGGCGTCGCCCTCGATGAGGACGTTGACCTCCACGACGACCTTCTCGCCGCGGCGCACGACCAGCAGGTCGGCGTGCTGGATGGTGCGGCGGATCGGGTGGATATCGAGCGCCTTGGTCAGCGCCAGCTGCTCCTTGCCGTCGATGTCCAGGGTCAGCACGGCGTTGGTGCCCGCGTGGCGCAGCACGGCCGCGAAGTCGTGGCCGGGCAGCTCCAGGTGCTGCGGGTCGGCGCCGTGGCCGTAGAGGACGGCGGGAATCTTGCCTTCGCGGCGGGCTCGGCGGGACGCGCCCTTGCCGGTCTCGGTTCGCACCGTGGCGGTGAGCTGGTTGCCTGCGGACTTGGCCATCGTGTCGCTCCTGTGTGCTCTTCAGTGTGGGGGCACGGCCAGGGTCGCGACGGTTTCGTCGGTCTCCGTCGATAACGGTGCTGGCTGGCCAGTCACCCTCGCCGTGACGCCCGGTCAGGTTAGCGCATCTGCACCTCAGAGCGGAAATTTGGTGCCGGTGAGCTGCTCGGACAGCTCCCAGAGCGCCCGGGCCATCGCCGGGTCCTGCGCCCGCCGGCTGCGGGCCACCGGTTGGCTGCGGCCCAGCTGGCCGAACCGCGGCCCGACGAACGTGTCGCCCGGCAGGTCCTGCGACGCCGCGTACAGCGTCTGGCGCGCGCCGAAGTCCGCGTCGGTGGCCACCACCCGGCTGACCGCCGACATCATCGCGTCGCCCAGCTTGCGGCCCGAGGCCCCCTGCAGGTTGGTGTGCGAGTAGCCGGGGTGGGCGGCCAGCGCGCGCAGCGTCGAACCGGCCGCATTCAGCCGGCGCTGCAGTTCGCTGGTGAACAGCAGGTTGGCGAGCTTGGACTGGCTGTAGGCCAGCCAGGGTGAGTACCGCCGCGTCTTCCAGTTCAGGTCGTCGAGGCTGATCCGACCCGCCCAGTGCGCCATCGAGGACACCGTGACCACCCGATCGGTGAGCTTGGGCAGCAACAAGTTGGTGAGCGCGAAATGCCCGAGGTGGTTGGTGCCGACCTGGCTCTCGAAGCCGTCGACGGTCTGCGCATAGGGGGCGGCCATGATGCCCGCGTTGTTGATCAGCACGTCGACGTTGTCGACGCCCTCGGCGAATTCGCGCACCGACGCCAGGTTCTGCAGGTCGAGGGGGCGCACTTCGACCGGGCCGGTCTGGGTGCCCCGTATCTGCAGCGCGGCCTGCTCGCCTTTGCGTACGTCGCGGACCGCCATGATCAGCGTGGCGCCCCGGCGCGCCAGCTCTCGGGCGGTCACGGCGCCGAGCCCGCTGTTGGCCCCGGTGATGATCACGGTGCGCCCCGCGAACGAGGGCAGGTCGGCGGCGGTCCAGTTCGTCATGGCTGACGAGCCTATAGGGCCCATCGGTGCCCGGCGCTCCTCATGACGCGCCGAGATTGCCGTCAGGGCTGTGGTTCGGGCCGCGATCACGACCATGGTGGCAATCTCGGCGGGGCCCGACGACGCCGATCACTTCGCCGCGACGACGAACCCTCGCATGATCGCCTCGATGTCGGTGGACTGCGCCACCGCCTCGTTGGCCAGGCCGGTGATGGTGAGTTGAACCAGGTAGCGCTGCTTGGCGGGCGGCGACCCGGTGGCAATGACGATCCGGTTGAAGCTGTGCAGCCGGGTGCCGTCCAAGTCGTAGCTGCCCTGAATCATCGACGAGGGAAAGCCGTTGTAGGGCGTCGTCGAGGCGTCGAGCTGCTTGAAGTTCTCGAACAGCTGGGCGTCGTCGTTGCCGTGCTGAATCACCTGCGTCGGATCGAAATCGCCATTCAGCTTGAACACCACAAGCCTGGCGGTCGGATACTTGTTGCCCTTGGAGATCATCAGCGTCTCCGGCGAGATGTGCGGATTGCTCGCCACCGACCAGCCCGGGGGCGTCGGGATCGACACCGTCAAGTCGGGCAGGTTGCCCGGCGCCACTTGCTGGCCGGTGACACCGATGTTCTGCAGATATTGCGACAGGGGAACGGGCTTTTCGACGCGCGTCGTGGTGGTCGTGGTGGTCGGAGTCGTCGACCAGATCGATTGGTAGTCGGGCGTTTTCGGGCCGCACGCCACCGCGGACAGCGTCAGCGCGATGGCCGCCGCCGCGTACCCACGTCTCACAGAATCTCGCGGACCGCGTCGACCGGCCGGGCCAGCCGGGTGCCCTTCGGCGTGACGACGAACGGCCGCTCGATCAGGATCGGGTGTTCGGCCATCGCGTCGAGCAACTCGTCGTCGGTCGCGTCGGCCAGATTCAGTTCGGCGTAGAGCGATTCACGCCTGCGGACCGCGGTCCGCACGTCGATTCCGGCGTCGTCGATCATCTTCACCAGCTCGCCGCGCGACGGCGGATTCTTCAGGTACTCGATGATCGTCGGCTCAACGCCGTTGTCGCGCAACAAGTCCAGTGTCTTGCGAGACGTGCTGCAGCGGGGGTTGTGGTAGATGACGGTATCGGCCATCTAGGCGTCTCCGTCGAACAGCCCCGTGACGGAGCCGTTTTCGAAGACGGCGCGGATGGTGCTGGCCAACAGCGGTGCGATGGACAAGACCGTGAGCTGGGGGAAACGCTTCTCCTCGCCGATCGGCAGCGTGTTGGTGACGATCACCTCGCGGGCGCCGGATGCCGCGAGCCGCTCGGCGGCCGGGTCGGACAGCACGCCATGGGTCGCTGCGATGATCACGTCACCGGCGCCCTCGTCGCGCAGCAACTTGACCGCGCCGGCGATGGTGCCGCCGGTGTCGATCATGTCGTCGATCAGCACGCAGGTCCTGCCCTGGACCTCGCCGACGACGCGGTTGGACACCACCTGGTTGGGCACCCGCGGGTCGCGGGTCTTGTGGATGAAGGCCAGCGGGACGCCGCCCAGCGCGTCGGCCCACTTCTCGGCGATCCGCACCCGCCCCGAATCGGGGGAGACCACGACCATGTTCCCGTCCGGGTAGTTGTCCCGGATATACCCGGTCAGCAGGTTCTGCCCGCGCATGTGGTCGACCGGCCCGTCGAAGAACCCCTGGATCTGGTCGGTGTGCAGGTCGACGGTCACGATCCGGTCGGCCCCCGCGGTCTTGAGCAGGTCGGCGACCAGTCGCGCCGAGATCGGTTCGCGACCGCGATGCTTCTTGTCCTGGCGGGCGTAGGGGTAGAACGGCATGACGGCGGTGATCCGCTTGGCGCTGCCGCGCTTGAGCGCGTCGATCATGATCAGCTGTTCCATCAGCCAGTCGTTCACCGGCGCCGGGGCCGACTGCAGGACGAAGGCGTCGCACCCGCGGACCGACTCGTCGAACCGGACGAAGATCTCGCCGTTGGCGAACTCCCGCGCCGTCTGGGCGGTGACGTGAACGTCGAGCTCCTTTGCGACCTGCTCGGCCAACTCCGGGTGCGCACGTCCGGAGAAGAGCATCAGGTTTTTGCGGTTGTCGGTCCAGTCGTGGCTCAACGCACTGCCCTCGCCGTTCGGATCAAAAGGGAATGGCTAATCGTACGTAGCGAATGGTACGGAAATGTGGCCGGGTTACCAGATAGCAAAATCACAATGTCTATTCGCGCTCGCGCGTCTCATGCTGGGTCTTCGCCGCCTTTTCGGCCGCTTCCGCCGCAGCGCTGCCCGGCCGTTTGCTCTGCACCCAGCCCTCGATGTTGCGTTGTGGGCCGGCGGACACCGCGAGCGCGCCCGGCGGGACGTCGTCGCGGACCACGGTCCCCGCGCCGGTGTACGCCCCGTCGCCGACCGTCACCGGGGCGACGAACATGGTGTCCGACCCGGTGCGCACGTGCGAGCCGATAGTGGTGCGGGCCTTGGACGTGCCGTCGTAGTTGACGAAGACGCTCGACGCGCCGATGTTGCTGTGTTCGCCGATGTCGGCGTCGCCGACGTAGGTCAGGTGCGGAACCTTGGTGCCGGTGCCGATCGTGGAGTTCTTGGTCTCGACGAACGCGCCGAGCTTGCCGTCGTCGCCGAGCACCGTGCCGGGCCGCAGGTAGGTGAAGGGCCCGACCGTGGCGCCGGCACCGATGGACGACGACGTGCCGTGGGTGCGCACCACCGACGCGCCGTCACCGACGGTCACGTCGGTGAGCGTGGTGTCCGGGCCGACGACGCAGTGGCCGCCCAGTTGGGTGCGGCCCAGCAGCTGCGTGCCGGGGTGGATGACGGTGTCGCGACCGATCGTGACGTCGACGTCGATCCAGGTGGTCGCCGGGTCGACCACCGTCACTCCGGCCATCTGGTGGGCGGCGACGATCCGGCGGTTGAGTTCGGCGCCCAATTGCGCCAGCTGCACGCGGTTGTTCACGCCTGCCACCAGCGCGCTGTCGTCGACGTGCTGGGCGTGGATGGCCCGCCCGTCGCCGCGCAGGATGGCGATCACGTCGGTCAGGTACAGCTCCTGCTGCGCGTTGTTCGAGCTCAGCCGGTTCAGCGCCGAGCGCAACGCGGGAACGTCGAAGGCATAAACACCGGCGTTGACCTCGCGGATCTCGCGCTGGGAGGGCGTCGCGTCGGCGTGTTCCACGATCGCGGTGACCTCGTTGTCCTGGGTGCGCAGGATGCGGCCGTAGCCGGTGGGGTCATCGAGCGTCGTGGTGAGCACCGTCGCCGCGGCCGATCCGGCGTCGTGCGTCGCGATCAGGTCGGCCAGGGTGTCGGAGTCCAGCAGCGGCGTGTCGCCCGAGGTGACCACGACCACGCCGGCGTAGTCCTCGGGCAGCGCGGACAGGCCACAGAGGACCGCGTGGCCGGTGCCCAGCGGTCGGTCCTGCAGGGCGACCTCGATGGCGCGCCCCAGGCCGTCGGCCCATTCGGCGACCAGCGGGGAGATGCGCTGGTGGTCGTGGCCGAGGACCACCACCAGGTGGTGCGGCGCGACCTTGGTGATCGCGTGCAGCAGGTGGGACAACATGCTGCGCCCGGCGATCGTGTGCAGCACCTTGGGGGTGTCCGACCGCATCCGGGTGCCGGGCCCGGCCGCCAGCACCAGGACCGCGGTATCACCACGAGCCGCCATCAACTCTCCTCACCGGCTTGAACGTCGTCTCCTTGCGACGACACGCCGTCAAGCGTGGCACCACACCTGATGTGGACGCAAAGACCACTTCGGTCCGACACGCTCGACTGTGGGGCCTGCGTACGGGAACTGCGGCGAATTCGTGCATAGGCCCCACACTCGACCCAGGAAGCCAAGCTCCGTCGCCAGGACTCGAACCTGAACTATCTGAACCAAAATCAGAGGTGCTGCCGATTACACCACGACGGATTGCAAGGCCCATCGGCCCGCGCCACCAAGAGACTTTAGACGGTTCGCGGGCCGACCGCGGCGCCGAGGGAAAGACGGGCGGTTTGGCCCCGGCGAAGCTATACGCTGATTGACGTGGCTGTTCTCGACAAGGAGCCGGACAAGGAGGCGCGCGCGCCGCGTGCCCGGATGACCGGTACCGAACGCCGGCAACAACTCATCGGCATCGCGCGCTCGCTGTTCGCCGAACGCGGCTACGAGGGCACCTCGATCGAGGAGATCGCGCTGCGCGCCAACGTGTCCAAGCCGGTCGTCTACGAGCACTTCGGCGGCAAGGAGGGGCTGTACGCCGTCGTCGTCGACCGCGAGATGTCGGCGCTGCTGGACATGATCACCTCGTCGCTGACCAACAACCGGTCCAGGGTCCGGGTCGAGCGGGTCGCGCTGGCGTTGCTCACGTATGTCGAGGAGCGCACCGACGGCTTTCGCATCATGATCCGCGACTCACCGGCTGCGATCAGCTCGGGCACCTACTCCAGCCTGCTCAACGACGCCGTCAACCAGGTCAGCTCCATCCTGGCCGGCGACTTCGCCCGCCGCGGCCTGGATCCGGAGCTGGCGCCGCTGTACGCGCAGGCGCTGGTGGGCTCGGTGTCGATGACGGCACAGTGGTGGCTCGACACGCGGGAGCCCAAGAAGGAAGTGGTCGCCGCGCACCTGGTCAACCTGATGTGGAACGGGCTGACCCATCTGGAGGCCGACCCCAGGTTGCAGGACGAGTAACAGTTGTCAGTCGACCAGCGACTGTGTGCCCAAGACGATCGCGAGGGCGAGGCGCTCGGCGTCTTCCGTCCCGGGTTCGGCGGTGTAGATCATGATGCGCAGGTCGTCGGCGGCGACGATCAGCACGTCGCAGTCAAGCGTGATGTGGCCGACGTCCGGATGATCGATGGTCTTGCGCCGGCTGCGATCGCGGTGCGGCGCCGCGGCGCCGGATTCCCAAAGCTGGACGAAGCGTGGGCTTTGTGCCGCGAGGTCGCGAGTCAATTGCTTGAGACGCTGATCCGCCGGATACCGGGCGGCCGTCAGTCGCAGGTCGGCGATCAATCCAGCCTCGAATTCGGCTTGCTCCTCGGCGTTGTGGACGGCGCGACTGCCAGGGCCGACGACGTTGCGCCAGACTGCGTTACGTTCGATTCCCCGCCAGCTCGTCGTCGGCCCCATCAGTGCGTCGTATGGCGCGTTGGCGACCAGGAGGTTCCAGGTCGCGTCGTAGACGGCGACGGGTGTGTGCGCCAGGCGGTCGAGCAGGCGTTGCACGCTCGGGGTGATGCGCGACGAGACGACGTCGAGTCCAGGGGTCACATGCCCGGCCAGCCGAAACAGCAGATCCCGCTCGGCGTCGGAGACCCGTAGCGCACGGGTCAGCGCCTCCACCACCTGAGCCGAAGGCGACGTGGCCCGCCCCTGTTCCAGCCTGGTCAGATAGTCGACCGAAATCCCGGCCAGCCCGGCCAGCTCTTCCCGGCGCAGCCCCACCGCGCGGCGGCGTCCACCGACCGGAACGCCGACCGCCGTGGGAGGCACGCGGTCGCGCCAGCGGCGCACCATCCGGCCGAACTCCCACTTGTCCATCTCTTTACTGTGCGCGATTCGCGGGTTCCTGTCCTGGTACTGGCAGTCCTACGAAAACCGGACGACTGCCTGGTTGCCAGAGATGGACCGAAGCTGGGGGAATGAATTCGATTGCTTCGGGAACTGTGTTGATCACCGGGCCGACGAGCGGGCTGGGAAAGGCCGCGACGCTGGCGATTGCCAACCGCCCCGCATCGCAGCGTCCGGACCTCCTGCTCGTCGGTAGGGCAGGGCAAGCTCTGACCGAGGTCGCAGAGCTTGCCCGGGCGGCGGGCGCAACCGTCCACCACATCGGCTGCGACCTCGCCCGGCTGGTCGATGTCCGCGACGCCGGCCGCCAGGTCAAAGACCTGCTTGCCGACGGCGCGGTGCGCCCGCTGCGCGGACTCGTGGCCAACGCCGGCGTCATGGTCGCCGACACCCACAACGCGTCCGCTGACGGATATGAACTGACCTTCGCGGTGAACTACCTCGCGCACGCTCAGCTCGTCGGCGATCTGCTGGACACGTTCGTCGCGCCCGCCCGGGTCGTGCTGGTGGGTTCAAATACCTACCACCAGAACATCTTTCGCCGGATTCTCAAAGTTCCGCCGGCGGTGTGGCGCGATCCGGTCGAGCTGGCGCGGCCCGCTTCCCCGGACACGCCGGCGACATCCGAGCAGTCCGGCATCGCCTACTCGAACTCCAAACTGGCGATCCTGTACTACGCGCATGAATTGCAGCGGCGCGCTCCAACGGGGATCAACGTGTCGGTCTTCGAGCCGGGCTTCATGCCGGGTACGGCCCTGAGCAGGGACCACGGCCCCGGCCTGCAACGGGTCGGACGCCTCGTAGAGCGCATCCCGCGCGTCTCTTCGCCCACCGACTCCGGTCCGGCGCTGGCGTCGATCGTCCTCGACGATCGCTGGGCGCAGCTCTCCGGCGGCGGCTTCGTCGTCAAGGACAGGGAGCGCGAGGTAAAGCCGTTCGCGAATGATGCAGCTCGTGAGGCTCGGCTGTGGGAGGCCACAGGGGAACTCCTCGCGGGCGCGGCGGCCGCCGAATGTGGGCCCTAGGCTAGCCCGCGGCGCTCGCACTCCCCACTAGCCGCGGTCGCGGGCCAGCAGGTCGGCAACCGTCTCGCGGCGGACCAGCTCGCGGGCGCGACCGTCGCTGACGCCGACGACGGCCGGCCGGGCGACCATGTTGTAGTTCGACGCCATGCTGTGGTGGTAGGCGCCGGTGCAGGCCACCGCCAATAGGTCCCCGGCGCGCACGTCGGCGGGTAGCTCGATGTCGCGGGCTATTTCGTCGCCGGCTTCGCAGTGCCGGCCGGCCACGGTGACGAGTTGCTTGAGGCCCAGCGGTTGCCGGTTCGCCAGCGCGACGGTGTAGCGGGCGCCGTACAGCGACACCCGGGGGTTGTCGCTCATGCCGCCGTCGACGGCGACGAAGGTGCGCCCGCCGGACTGCGTCTTCACCGAGCACACCCGGTACAGGGTGACGCCGGCGCGGCCGCTGATGGCCCGGCCGGGCTCCACCACCACGCTCGGGCGGGGGAAATGCTCGGCGGCGCAGGCCTCGTCGAGCGCGTCCTCGATGACGCGGGCCAGCGCGTCGAGGTCGAGTTCGCGGTCGCCGGGAACGTAGGGGATGGCGTGGCCGCCGCCGAGGTTGAGCTCGGTCAGGATGACGCCGTGCCGGGCCCGGATGTCGGCCATCGCGGCGATCAGCCGGTGAATCGCTTCGCCGTACAGCGCAGGGTCGGTGACCTGCGAACCGATGTGGCAGTGCAGGCCGACCAGGTCGAGGATCGGGTGCGCCAGGACCCGTCTGACCGCCTCGGCGGCGTGGCCCCCGGCGAGGGTGAAGCCGAACTTCTGGTCGCTGACACCGGTCGTCACCGCGCGGTGTCCGTGAATGTCGATGTCCGGGGTCACCCGGATGAGGACCGGCTGGCGCCTGCGCGCGAGGCCGGCCAGGTACGCGATCTCCATGCAGGAATCCAGCACGATCCGCCCGACCCCGACGCGCACCGCCTCGCGCAACTCGTCGGGAGACTTGGCGTTGCCGTGCATGACGATCCGGGCCGGGTCCACCCCACCGGCGAGGGCGACGGCCAGTTCACCGGCCGAGCAGACGTCGATGCCGAGGCCCTCGTCGCGGGCCCAGCGGGCCACGGCTGTGGTCAGCAGCGATTTCCCGGCATAGACGACCTGGACACCGCGCAGCGACTTGCGGTAGCGGCGGGCGCGGCTCCGGAAGTCGGTTTCGTCGATGACGTAGGCCGGCGTTCCGAACTCGTCGGCGATATCCGCCAGGGGCACATCGCCGATGCAGAGCCCGCCCTGCTCGTCGGGGTGGGCGGTGATGGGCCAGATCGCGGGGTCGAACCGCGGCGGGGCGGCGTGACCGAGCGACGGGAAGATGTCCAGCAATGTCATGAGCCCAACGTGCGCCCGCGCGGAGCCGAAGGCCGTCTTCCTTACGAACCCTTGACGGCGCCGGGCTCAATATTGACGAATCCTGGCGCCCCTAGAATGGATTCATCATGACCGCACCGGGGCCTGCTCGCCCAGAACCCCCGATCGCGGGGCTCGTTGAATTGGCGCTCACCGCGCCGACCTTCCAGCAACTGATCGAAAGCGCGGCCGAGCGACCGGCCGAGCTTCGCCTGGTGGGTCCAGCCAGTGCACGGCTTTTCGTGGCAAGCGCGCTGGCGCGGTTGGGGCCGTTGCTCGTGGTCACCGCGACGGGGCGCGAAGCCGACGACCTAACCGCTGAATTGCGCGGCGTCTTCGGCGATGCCGTCGCGGCTTTCCCGTCGTGGGAGACCCTGCCGCACGAGCGATTGTCGCCGGGCGTCGACACGGTCGGCGCCAGGCTGACGGTGCTGCGCAGGTTGGCGCATCCCGACGATGCGCGGCTGGGGCCACCGCTGCGGGTCGTGGTGACCGCGGTGCGCTCGTTGATGCAACCGATGACGCCGGAGTTGGGCCTGCTCGAGCCGGTCACGTTCAAAGTCGGCGAGGAGATCGCCTTCGAAGACGTCGTCGCCCGGCTGGTGGAGCTGGCCTACACCCGGGTCGACATGGTGGGCCGGCGCGGCGAGTTCGCGGTGCGCGGGGGCATCCTCGACGTCTTCCCGCCGACCGCCGAGCACCCGGTGCGCATCGAGTTCTGGGGTGACGAGGTCAGCGAGATGCGGATGTTCGCCGTCGCCGACCAGCGCTCGATACCCGAGATCGAGGTCGACACGGTGATCGCGGTGGCCTGCCGCGAGCTGCTGCTGACCGACGAGGTGCGGGAACGGGCCGCCGCGCTCGCCGCCCGGCACTCCGGGTCCGAGCCCGCCATCACCGGCAGCGTCACCGACATGCTGGCGAAACTGGCCGAGGGCATCGCGGTCGACGGCATGGAGGCGCTGCTGCCGGTGCTGCGGCCCGGCGAGCACGTCCTGCTGACCGACCAACTGGCCAAGGGCACGCCGGTGCTGCTGTGCGACCCCGAGAAGGTGCGCACCCGCGCCGCCGACCTGATCAAGACGGGCAGCGAATTCCTCGAGGCGTCCTGGTCGGTGGCGGCGCTGGGCACCGATGCGCCCGTCGACGTGGCGCAGTTCGGCGGATCGGGGTTCGCCGAACTGGACGACGTGCACGCCGCGGCGGCGAAGTCCGGTCACCCGTGGTGGACGCTGAGCCAGTTGTCCGACGAATCGGCGGTGGAGCTGGACATCCGCGCGGCGCCGTCGGCCCGCGGGCACCAGCAGGACATCGACGGCATCTTCGCGATGCTGCGCGCGCACGTCTCGACCGGCGGCTACGCCGCCGTCGTCGCCCCTGGCACTGGGACCGCCCACCGCGTCGTCGAGCGGCTCGCCGATTCGGACACCCCCGCCGCCATGCTGGAACCGGACGCGGCGAACACGGCGCTCAAGCCCGGGATCGTCAGCGTGCTCAAGGGTCCGCTGCACGACGGGGTGGTCATCCCCGGCGCCAACCTTGTCGTCATCACCGAGACCGACCTGACCGGCAGCCGGACCAGCGCCGTCGAGGGCAAGCGGCTGGCGGCCAAGCGGCGCAACACCGTCGACCCGCTGGCCCTGACGGCCGGCGACCTGGTGGTGCACGACCAGCACGGCATTGGGCGGTTCGTCGAGATGACGGAGCGCACGGTCGGCGGCGCCCGGCGCGAGTACCTGGTGCTCGAGTACGCATCCAGCAAGCGGGGCGGCGGCTCCGACAAGTTGTACGTCCCGATGGACTCCCTGGACCAGCTGTCCCGCTACGTCGGCGGGCAGGCGCCGGCGCTCTCCAAGCTGGGCGGCAGCGACTGGGCCAACACCAAGACCAAGGCCCGCCGCGCGGTGCGCGAGATCGCCGGGGAGCTCGTCGCGCTCTACGCCAAGCGGCAGGCCAGCCCCGGCCACGCGTTTTCACCCGACACTCCGTGGCAGGCCGAGATGGAGGACGCGTTCGGCTTCACCGAGACCGTCGACCAGCTCACCGCCATCACCGAGGTCAAGGCCGACATGGAAAAGCCGATCCCGATGGACCGGGTGATCTGCGGCGACGTCGGCTACGGCAAGACCGAGATCGCGGTGCGCGCGGCGTTCAAGGCGGTCCAGGACGGCAAGCAGGTGGCCGTGCTGGTGCCCACCACCCTGCTGGCGGATCAGCACCTGCAGACGTTCACCGACCGGATGGCCGGCTTCCCCGTGACCGTCAAGGGGCTCTCGCGGTTCACCGACAACACCGAGTCCCGCGCCGTGATCAACGGTCTGGCCGACGGCTCGGTGGACGTCGTGATCGGCACGCACCGGCTGCTGCAGACCGGGGTGCGCTGGAAGGACCTCGGGTTGGTCGTTGTCGACGAGGAGCAGCGGTTCGGCGTCGAGCACAAGGAGCACATCAAGTCGCTGCGCACCCACGTCGACGTGCTGACCATGAGCGCCACCCCCATCCCGCGGACCTTGGAGATGAGCCTGGCCGGGATCCGCGAGATGTCGACCATCCTGACACCGCCCGAAGAGCGCTATCCCGTGCTGACCTACGTCGGCCCGCACGACGACAAGCAGGTCGCGGCCGCCCTGCGGCGTGAGCTGCTGCGCGACGGGCAGGCCTTCTACGTGCACAACCGGGTCAGCTCGATCGACCGCGCCGCCGCGCACGTTCGCGACCTGGTGGCCGAGGCGCGCGTGGTCGTCGCGCACGGCCAGATGCCCGAGGACCGGCTGGAACGCACCGTGCAGGGGTTCTGGAACCGCGAATACGACATCCTCGTGTGCACGACGATCGTGGAGACCGGGTTGGACATCTCCAACGCCAACACGTTGATCGTCGAGCGCGCCGACACCTTCGGGCTGTCGCAGCTGCACCAGCTGCGCGGACGGGTGGGCCGCAGCCGCGAGCGTGGGTACGCCTACTTCCTGTATCCGCAGCACGCGCCGCTGACCGAGACGGCCTACGACCGGCTGGCGACCATCGCGCAGAACAACGAACTGGGCGCGGGCATGGCGGTCGCGCTGAAGGACCTGGAGATCCGCGGAGCCGGCAACGTGCTGGGCGTGGAGCAGTCCGGACACGTCGCCGGGGTCGGGTTCGACCTGTACGTCCGGCTGGTGGGCGAGGCCGTGGAGGCCTACCGTGCGGCCGCCGACGGTCAAACCGTCACGACCGCCGAGGAGCCCAAGGACGTGCGGATCGACCTGCCGGTGGACGCGCACCTGCCGCCGGACTACATCGCCAGCGACCGGCTGCGGTTGGAGGCCTACCGGCGGCTGGCGGCCGCTTCCGACGACGCGGCCGTCGACGCCGTCGTGGACGAACTCGTCGACCGCTACGGCGCGCTGCCCGAACCCGCCCTGCGCCTGGTGGCGGTCGCGCGATTGCGGCTGCTGTGCCGCGCCGCCGGCATCACCGAGGTGTCCGCCCCGTCGGCGGCCACCGTGCGGCTGTCGCCGATGACGCTGCCCGATTCGGCCCAGGTGCGCCTCAAGCGGATGTATCCGTCGGCGGGCTACCGCGCCACGACCTCGACCGTGCAGGTGCCCATCCCGCGGGCCGGCGGCGTCGGGGCGGCACGCATCCGCGACGTCGAGCTGGTGCAGATGGTGGCCAATCTGGTGACGGCGCTGCAGGGAAAACCACAGATAGAGATTGGTATAACGGGGTCACCGCCGCTCGACGACGATGCGGGCCGGGAACCGGCCCGAGGAGCAGTCGGGCGATCAGGCCGAGCGACGAGCGGGGAGGAGCGGCGCGCATGATCGTGGTCTTGTTCGACCCGCGCCGCCCATCGCTGGTGCCCGTCGAAGCGATCGAACATCTCAGCGGCGAGGTGCAGTACACCGAGGAGATGCCCGTCGCGGTGCCGTGGTCGCTGCCGGCGGCGCGTCCCGTGCATGCCGGGGACCCCGATGATCCCGCGCCGGTGCTGCTGTCCTCCGACCCCGACCATCCGGCCGTCACCGCGCGGCTGGCGGCGGGGGCCCGGCTGATCTCGGCGCCCGACACGCCCCGCGGCGAACGACTGGTCGACGCCGTGGCGATGATGGACAAGCTCCGCACCGCCGGCCCTTGGGAGAGCGAGCAAACCCACGACTCGCTGCGCCGGTTTTTGCTCGAGGAGACCTACGAACTGTTGGACGCGGTCCGCAGCGGCAGTGCCGACCAGTTGCGCGAAGAACTCGGCGACGTGTTGCTGCAGGTGCTCTTTCATGCGCGCATCGCCGAGGACGCGCCGCAGCTTCCGTTCACCATCGACGACGTCGCCGTCACGCTGATGCGCAAGCTGGGCAATCGGGTGCCGGGCGTGCTTGCGGGCCAGACCATTTCGCTGGAAGAGCAGTTGGCCCAATGGGAAGAGCGCAAGGCCGCCGAAAAGCCCCGGAAATCGGTGATGGACGACGTGCATACCGGGCAGCCGGCATTGGCGCTGGCGCAGAAGGTGATTCAGCGCGCCGAGAGGGCCGGCCTGCCCGCCGACCTGGTCCCCGCCGGGATCACGTCCATCTCGGTGTCGGCCGATGGCGACGCCGAAGGCGCACTGCGGTCGGCGGTTCTGGAGTTCGTAGACACGGTCCGCGAGGTCGAACGGGCGATCGCCGCGGCGCGCCGCGGCGTCGGCGTCCCGGAGGAGTTCGACGTGGCACCCCTCGGGGAGGTCACCGAAGAGGAGTGGCGTGCGCACTGGCCATCGGACGAGGCGCCCGATGCGGCCGCGGTCGACGACGAGTGACCACGAAAGGTGCTTGGAGCTAACCGATAATTAATCGAAATCCTGTGCCGGGGGGCCCCGACGCGGCCGGGCAACACCGGAACACATGGGACGATGGTTGCGGATGTCGGTGCAGGGGATTTGAGGGAGCTTTAACCAGCATGGTGTCGCCGAGGCGTTGGTTGCGCGCGGCTGCCGTGATCGGCGCGACCGCGATGCTGATGGCCTCCAGCTGCACGTGGCAGCTCAGCCTCTTCATTCCGGAGGGCGTCCCGCCGCCCGCGGGTGCCCCGGTGCCCCCGGTGGACACCCACGCCAGCGGCCGCCCCGCGGACCAGCTTCGAGCCTGGGCCGAACAGCGGTCGGCGGCGCTCGAGATTCCGGTGATCGCGCTGGAGGCGTACGCGTACGCCGCGCGGGTCGCCGAGGTCGAAAACCCCAAGTGCCATATCGCGTGGACCACCCTGGCGGGCATCGGACAGGTCGAGAGCCATCACGGCACCTACCGCGGCGCCCGACTGGCGCCCAACGGCGACGTGAGCCCGCCGATCCGCGGTGTCCGCCTGGACGGCAGCGGCGGCACCCTGCGCATCGTCGACAGCGAGGAACCGGTGACCGACGACGACGGGGTGGTGCGGGCCATGGGGCCGATGCAGTTCATCCCGGAGACCTGGCGGTTGTACGGTGTCGACGCCCACAACGACGGTCGGGTCAGCCCGGACAACATCGACGACGCGGCGCTCGCGGCGGCGGGTTACCTGTGTTGGCGGGGCAAAGATCTGGCGACCCCGCGCGGTTGGATCACCGCGCTGCGGGCCTACAACAACTCGGGCGTCTACGCGCGGGCGGTGCGCGACTGGGCGACCGCTTATGCGGCGGGTCACCCGCTGTAGCAGGATGTAGCAGGCTTTAACTAACGGCGGCCCGAGGCCGGCACCAGCTAGGAACAAGGAGAAACTCAGTGCCGATTATCGAGCAGGTCGGGGCCCGCGAGATCCTCGACTCCCGCGGTAACCCGACGGTCGAGGTCGAAATCGCCCTGATCGACGGGACATTTGCCCGCGCGGCGGTGCCGTCCGGGGCGTCGACCGGCGAGCATGAGGCCGTCGAGTTACGCGACGGCGGCGAGCGATACGGCGGCAAGGGCGTGCGCAAGGCCGTGGAGGCCGTCCTCGACGAGATCGGCCCGGCGGTGATCGGGCTCAACGCCGACGACCAGCGGCTGGTGGACCAGGCCCTGGTCGATCTCGACGGCACCCCCGACAAGTCCCGCCTGGGCGGCAACGCGATCCTGGGTGTGTCGCTGGCGGTCGCCAAGGCTGCCGCCGACTCCGCCGAGTTGCCGCTGTTCCGCTACATCGGGGGACCGAACGCGCACATCCTGCCGGTGCCGATGATGAACATCCTCAACGGTGGCGCGCACGCCGACACCGCGGTCGACATTCAGGAGTTCATGGTGGCCCCGATCGGCGCCCCCAGCTTCAGTGAGGCGTTGCGCTGGGGCGCCGAGGTGTATCACTCGCTCAAGTCGGTGCTGAAGAAGCAGGGCCTGAGCACCGGCCTGGGGGACGAGGGCGGTTTCGCGCCCGACGTGGCCGGCACCACCGCGGCGCTGGACCTGATCGGCAGCGCCATCGAGTCGGCCGGGTTCAAGTTGGGCGTCGACGTGGCGCTGGCGCTGGACGCGGCGGCCACCGAGTTCTACACCGACGGCACCGGATACGCCTTCGAGGGCAGCACCCGCACCGCCGAGCAGATGGCGGAGTTCTACGCCGGGCTGCTCGGCTCCTACCCGCTGGTGTCCATCGAAGACCCACTCTCCGAGGACGATTGGGACGGCTGGGCGGCCCTGACGGCCTCGATCGGTGACCGCGTGCAGATCGTCGGCGACGACATCTTCGTTACCAATCCCGAACGCCTCGAGGAGGGTATCGAGAAGGGCGTCGCAAACGCGTTGCTGGTCAAGGTGAATCAGATCGGCACGCTGACCGAGACGCTCGACGCGGTCGCGCTCGCCCACCACAGCGGGTACCGCACCATGATGAGTCACCGCAGCGGCGAGACGGAGGACACCACGATCGCCGACCTGGCGGTGGCCGTCGGCAGTGGGCAGATCAAGACCGGAGCGCCGGCCCGCAGCGAGCGCGTTGCCAAGTACAACCAGCTGCTGCGGATCGAGGAGGCGCTGGGCGACGCCGCCCGGTACGCCGGCGATCTGGCCTTCCCGCGCTACGCGCCGGAGGCCAAATAGCTTGCCCGCCAAGCCGGATCCGAAACGGCGCTCCCCGGCATCGCGTCCGGGGAAGGCCGGTGATCCGGTTCGGCGCCGCCGCACGGCCAAGCCGACTTCCAAGCCGTCCAGCACCGCGAAGCAGGCCAGCCCCCGAACGGTTTTCGAGCATGTCGTCGAGCCCATCAAGCGGCAGGCCGCGGAATCGGTCGAACAGCGGTCCGAGCAACGGCTGGGTTTCACCGCGCGACGCGCGGCGGTGCTGGCGGCGGTCGTCTGCGTGCTGACGCTGACCATCGCCGGCCCGGTACGCACCTACTTCGCGCAGCGCACCGAGATGAATCAGTTGACGGCGAGCGAAGCCGCGCTGCGCCGCCAGATCGCCGACCTCGAGCAGAGGAAGGCCAAGCTCGGCGACCCCGCCTACATCGCGGCGCAGGCCCGCGAGAGGCTCGGCTTCGTGAAGCCTGGCGACATCCCGTTCCAGGTTCAGCTTCCGCCGACGGCCGCTCCCAGCGAGCCTGGAGGCCAAGCGGCAAAACCCGCCAACACCGATCCCTGGTACACGTCGCTGTGGCACACCATCGCCGATGCGCCGCATCTGCCCCGGGCCAATGTGCCGCCGCCCGAACCGGGTCCCGCCGGTCCTGTTCCGCCGCCGAGCCCTACGGCGCCCGGTGGTTGATCGTGCCGACCTGGAGGCCGTGGCGCGTCAGCTCGGGCGTGAGCCACGAGGCGTGCTCGAGATTGCCTACCGCTGCCCCAGCGGCGAGCCCGGTGTCGTGAAGACCGCACCGAAACTTCCTGACGGCACACCGTTTCCGACGTTGTACTACCTGACGCATCCGGTGCTCACCGCGGCCGCGAGCAGGCTGGAGACGACCGGGTTGATGCGCGAGATGTCCGAGCGGCTGCGGCATGACCCGGATTTGGCGGCCGCCTATCGTCGGGCGCACGAATCGTACTTGGCCGAACGCGATGCGATCGAGCCGCTGGGGACGACCTTTTCCGGCGGCGGGATGCCGGACCGGGTCAAGTGCCTGCACGTGCTGATCGCGCACTCGCTGGCCAAGGGGCCGGGGTGCAACCCGCTCGGCGATGAGGCGCTCGCGATCCTGGCGCCCGAGCCCGCCATGGCCGGCATCCTGGTGGCGGGGCAGTGGTGAGCAGGCTCGCCGGGATCGACTGCGGGACAAACTCGATCCGGTTGCTGATTGCCGACGTGCGCGACGGCCGGCTGCGCGACGTGCATCGCGAGACGCGGATCGTGCGGCTGGGCCAGGGGGTTGATGCGACGGGCGAGTTCGCGCCGGAGGCGATCGCCCGCACGCGGGATGCGCTCGCCGATTACGTCGCGCTGCTGCAGCGGCACGGCGTCGAGCGGGTGCGGATGGTGGCGACCTCGGCGGCGCGCGACGTGGCCAATCGGGATGACTTCTTTGCGATGACGGCCGAGGTGCTGGGCGCCGTGGTGCCGGGCGCGGTGGCGGAGGTGATCACCGGAGCCGAGGAGGCCGCCCTCTCGTTCCGCGGGGCCGTCGGCGAATTGGACCCGGCCTCAGGCCCGTTCGTCGTTGTCGACTTGGGTGGTGGCTCCACCGAGATCGTGCTCGGCGGGGATGCCGTGGTGGCTAGCTACTCCGCCGACATCGGTTGCGTCCGGCTGACCGAACGCTGCCTGCACTCGGATCCGCCGACGCCCGGCGAGGTGGCGGCGGCCCGGGCGGTGGTGCGCGAGCGGCTCGACGTCGCGCTGGGCGTGGTGCCCGTCGAGCGGGCGCGAACCTGGGTTGGGGTGGCCGGAACGATGACGACCCTGTCCGCGCTGGCCCACAACTTGACGGCGTATGATTCTGCGGCCATTCATCTTTCGCGCGTTCCGGACAGCGATCTGCTGGCGGTGTGCGAGCGGCTGATCGCCATGCCGCGATCCGAGCGCGCCGCTTTGGGTCCCATGCATGAGGGCCGCGCCGACGTGATCGGCGGCGGTGCGATCGTGGTCGAGGAGTTGGCGCGCGAACTGCGCGCCCGCGCCGGCATCGACGAGCTGACGGTCAGCGAGCACGACATCCTGGACGGCATCGTGTTGTCGATCGCCGGTTGAGTCACATCCGCCCCATTGGTCCCCGCGCGGAGGATGATGCACGTTTTGTCCACCTCATAGCGACAATTTGGTTGTCGTACCTCTGTGCGACGGTTACCTGATGATCTCGCTTCATGGCATCGAGCTTCGGTACGTCCTGGCCCTCCACCTTTGGCAGCACGGGCCGGCGACCGTCTCTGAAATGGTCGACCTGCTCGGCCGCCAAGGGTTTCGTGTCCGCGGCAGGCCGTCGAAAACCGTGTCAGATGCGCTGCGCTGGGAGATCGCGCGGGGCCGGGTACGACAACTGCGTCGGGGCCGGTACGGGCCGGAGCACATCCCCCACGCGACCGAGTACCGGATTATCCACCGTGTGCACGCGTTACGCGAGGCCGCCAAGTTGTCGCTATGAGGTGAACAAAGATTGCATCGTCTCCAGGCCGGTACGCAACTGGCGCCTGTGACTCACACCTCGAACCGATACCCCATGCCCGACTCGGTCAGCAAGTGCTTGGGCTGCGACGGGTCGTCCTCGAGCTTGCGCCGCAGTTGCGCCAAATACACTCGTAGATAATGCGTTTCGGTGGCATACGCGGGACCCCACACCTCTTTGAGGAGCTCTTCGCGGCCGACCAGCTTGCCCCGGTTGCGGACCAGCACTTCGAGCATTCCCCATTCGGTGGGGGTGAGGTGAACCTCGGCACCGTTCTTGGTGACCTTCTTGGCCGCCAGATCGACGGTGAACGCGTCCGTCTCGATCACCGGCTGCTCCAGCTCGGACGCCGCGGTATTGCGCCGGACCGCCGCCCGCAGCCGAGCCAAAAACTCGTCCATGCCAAAGGGTTTGGTGACGTAATCGTCGGCCCCGGCGTCGAGCGCCTCGACCTTGTCCGACGAGTCGGTGCGCGCCGACAACACGATCACGGGCGCGGTGAGCCACCCCCGCAACCCGGCCAGCACGTCGATGCCGGAGATGTCGGGGAGTCCCAGGTCGAGGATCACCACGTCGGGTTTGTGCTCCGCGGCGGCGCGCAGCGCGCCGGCGCCGCTGGACGCGGTGATCACCTCGTAGCCCCGCACCGACAGGTTGATGCGAAGCGCCCGCAGGATCTGCGGCTCGTCGTCGATCACCAACACGCGGGTCATCGCGCCCCAACCATTTCTGGCGCAGCCAATTCGACCACGACCGTGAGACCGCCGCCCGGGGTGTCCCCGGCCGTGATGGTCCCGCCCATGGCTTCGACAAAGCCGCGCGCTACCGACATGCCCAGGCCCACCCCGGTGGTGTTGTCGTGATCGCCGAGGCGCTGAAACGCTTCGAAGATCTGCTCCTCGGTCCCGTGCGGGATGCCGGGTCCCTCGTCGATGACGTTGATCAGCACCCGATCGCCGACGCGCCCCGCGTTGACCCGCACCACACAGTCGGGCGCGTACCGCAGCGCATTGTCGATCAGGTTGGCCAGGACGCGTTCCAGCAAACCTGCGTCGGCCAGCACCACGGCGTCACCCACGTCGACTTTCACCCGGTCGATGGCAGAGCGGTAGAAACCGGTGGCCCCCTTGCCGATGCTGATCAGCGCGCGTTGCACCGTTTCCTCCAGATACACGCGGCGCAGGTCGGGGTGCACCACCCCGGCGGCCAGACGCGACGAATCGAGCAGGTTTCCGACCAGCGCGGTCAGCTGGTCGATGGACTCCTCGATGGTCGCCAGCAGTTCCGCCGTGTCGGCGGGGGAGAAGGCGACGTCCTCGGCGCGCAGGCTGGACACCGCAACCTTGGCCGCCGCCAACGGCGTACGCAGGTCGTGGCTGACCGCCGACAGCAGGGAACGCCGCAACTCGTCGGCCCGCACGATCGCCTCGGCCCGGCTGGCTTCCTCGGCCAGTTCGCGCTGCCGGATCAGGCCCGCGGCCTGTTTGGCCACCGCGCCCAGCACCCGCCGGTCGCGGGCCGAAAGCTTTCGGCCCGCCAACAGCATCCAGAACTCGTCGTCGCCGACCTCGATCGCGGTATCGGCGGAATCGACCGTGACACAAGGGTCTCGGCCCACGCACGCGACGACCTCGCCCCTCTTGCTGCCGCCGTGGTCCTCCCCGCCGGGCTCGCGCAGCATGCTGACCGCGCGTTGCGAGTAGGTCTCGCGCACCCGCTCGAGCAGCGTCTCGAGGTCGGCCCCGCGCAGCACCGAGCCCGCGAACAGCGTCAGCAGTTCGGCCTCCTGCGAGGCGCGCCGGGCCTCGCGGGTGCGCTTGGCCGCGCCGTCGACCAGCACCGCGACGGCGACCGCGATCAGCAGCAGCACGAGTTCGGTGACGGCGGCGTCGGGTTCGGCGATGGTGAACGTGTGCCGGGGGGCGGTCAGGAAGTAGTTCAGCAGCAGGCTGGACAACACCGCCGAGACCACCGCCGGCGCAACGCCTCCCAGTAGCCCGACCACCAAGACTCCGACGAAGAACAGGGCGCTGTCGCCGCTGGTGCCCAGGTACCTGTCGAGCGCCGTCACGATCACCGCGCAGATGAGCGACGGCACGATGAATGCCGCCAGCCACGACGCCACCCGGCGCTCATTGGGCGCCAGCGACGCCGCGCGAAAGCCGCGCTTGGATTCCTCGTGGGTCACCAGGTGCACGTCAATCTTTGCGGACCGCTCGACGATCGTCGCGCCGATGCCCTCCTCGAAGATGCGCGCCCACCGCGACCGGCGGGAGGTGCCGATCACCAGCTGAGTGGCGTTCATCTCGCGGGCGAAATCGAGTAGGGCGGTGGGCACGTCGTCACCGACGACAGTGTGCAGCGAGGCATCCAGACTGCTCGCCAGCTCACGGATCTTGCCCATCCGCGCCTCCGACAGGCCCGCCAGGCCATCACCGCGGATGACGTGCACCACCATCAGCTCGGCGCTCGACTTCGACGCGATGCGGGACGCTCGCCGCACCAGCGTCTCCGATTCCGGGCCGCCGGTGACCGCCACCACGACCCGCTCGCGGGCCTCCCACGTTTCGGTGATCTTGTTTTCGGCGCGGTATTTGGCCAGCGCCGTGTCGACCTGGTCGGCCAGCCAGAGCAGCGCGAGTTCCCTTAGCGCGGTGAGGTTGCCCTGGCGAAAGTAGTTGGACAGCGCCGCGTCGATTCGCTCCGGGGCGTACACATTTCCGTGGGAAAGTCTGCGGCGCAATGCTTCCGGCGTGATATCGATCAGCTCGACCTGGGAAGCCTGTCGGACGATGGAGTCCGGGATGGTCTCTTTCTGTTCGATGCCGGTGATTTGGGCGACGACGTCGTTGAGGCTTTCCAGGTGCTGGACGTTGACGGTGGATATCACCGTGATCCCCGCGTCGAGCAATTCCTCGACGTCCTGCCAGCGCTTGGCGTTTTTGCTGCCCGGCGTGTTGGTGTGGGCGAGCTCGTCGACCAGGGCGACCTGTGGGCGACGGGCCAATACCGCGGGCACGTCGAGTTCTGCGAAGCTTGCACCGCGGTACTTGAGATAGCGCGGCGGGACGATCTCGATCCCTTCCATCAGGCTGGCGGTCTTGTGCCGCCCGTGTGTCTCGATGACGGCGGCCACCACGTCCGTGCCGCGTTCCAAGCGCCGGTGTGCCTCCCCGAGCATCGCGTACGTTTTACCGACACCCGGCGCCGCGCCGAGGTAGATGCGCAGCTCGCCGCGCTTGGGATGTTGGCTCCGGCCTCTCACCTGAACCATCATCCCTCCTCCGCGCTAGCTCGTGACCGGATACCGGCGGTCGAGTTGCAGGTTGAGCTGCAACACGTTGACGCACGGTTCACCGAAGAACCCGAGGATGCGGCCGTTTCGATTCTGCGCCAACACCTGACGGATCTGGTCCGGGCTGACGTGCCGGGCCTTGGCCACCCGGGCGACCTGGAGGTCGGCGTAGGCCGGCGAGATGTTGGGGTCCAGGCCGCTGCCGCTGGCGGTGACGGCGTCGGCGGGCACGGCGGGATCGGCGGGTGCGGCGCCGCGGACGGGCACGATCTGACCGATCGTGTAGTCCTCGCCGTACTTCGCGCATTCGACCCGCACGCCCTCGTAGAGCGTCACGAACGGCGCCGGCGTCGTCGGGCACGGCTCGTTGACGCTGACCACTCGGGTGGGGTGGGTGACGTTGCCGCGGGCGTCGCGCGGCCCGATCACCGACAGCACGGCGCCCACACCGCCGCCGGTGCAGAACGGTCGCGACCCGTCCACACCTTCGAGCTGGCCCACCGCGGCGCTGCGGGAACACACGGTGGTCAGCAGGCTCGGCTTGAAGCCCGCGTCCGAAGCGGACTTGCCGGATGCCAATTGCGCCGGATCGGCGGGCGTGTCGACGACGCTTTCCGGCCCGAGATTGCTTGCGCCCGAGGAGAGCGGGTCATAGCCGTTGCCGGCCGCCGACGGGCGGCTTTGGAAGTACTGGGGCAGCGGGTTGCCGTCTTTGTCGGTGAACAGTTGACCGATCAGCCGGCTGCCGACCGGCTTGCCGTTGGCGGTCAGGATCGATCCCTCGGCCTTGTCGTGCAGTCCCGGTATCTGCGCGACGAGCCAGATGAAGACCGGGTAGGCGAGGCCGGTGATGACGGTCAGCACCAACAGCGCGCGAAAGGCCGTCCAGTGCACGCGGACGAAATTCGAGAACTTCATGTCAGGACATCCCCGGGACGAATTGGATGATCAGGTCGATCAGTTTGATTCCGACGAACGGGGCGACGATGCCGCCGAGGCCGTAGATGTAGAGGTTGCGGCTCAGCAGTTTCGAAGCGCTGCTCGGTGTGTAGCGCACGCCGCGCAGCGACAACGGGATCAGCGCCACGATGACGATCGCGTTGAAGATCACCGCCGAGAGGATCGCCGACTGCGGGCTGTGCAGCCGCATGATGTTGATCGTGTCCAGCCCGGGGAACAGCGCGACGAACATGGCCGGGATGATCGCGAAGTACTTGGCGATGTCGTTGGCGATCGAGAAGGTGGTCAGCGCGCCGCGGGTGATCAGCAGCTGCTTGCCGATCTCGACGATCTCGATGAGCTTGGTGGGGTCGGAGTCGAGGTCGACCATGTTGCCCGCCTCTTTGGCGGCCGACGTGCCGGTGTTCATCGCGACGCCTACGTCGGCCTGGGCCAGCGCGGGTGCGTCGTTGGTGCCGTCGCCGGTCATCGCGACCAGCTTGCCGCCCGCCTGTTCCCGCTTGATCAGCTCGAGTTTGTCCTCGGGCGTGGCCTCGGCGAGGAAGTCGTCGACGCCGGCCTCGTCGGCAATCGCCTTGGCCGTCAACGGATTATCGCCGGTGATCATCACCGTGCGGATGCCCATCCTGCGCATCTCGTCGAAACGTTCACGCATGCCCTGCTTGACGACGTCCTTGAGGTGGATGACGCCCAGCACCGACGCCTCGCCGTCGCGAATCTCCCCGACGACCAGCGGCGTGCCGCCGCCGGCGGAGATGCCGTCGACCAACTCGCCCAGCTGCTGTGGCACCTTTCCACCCTGCCCGCGCACCCATTCGGCCACGGAGCTGGCCGCGCCCTTGCGCAGCTGGTGTCCGTCGATGTCGACGCCGGACATCCGCGTCGCGGCGGAGAACTCCACCCAGTGGGCGTGCGCGAGTTCACCCGGAGCGCGCTCGCGCAGCCCGAAATGCTGCTTGGCATAGACGACGATCGAGCGTCCCTCCGGCGTCTCGTCGGCCAGGCTGGACAGTTGCGCGGCGTCGGCGAGTTGCTCCCTGGTGACCCCGTCCAAGGGGACGAAGGCGCTGGCCTGCCGGTTGCCCAAGGTGATCGTGCCGGTCTTGTCCAGCAGCAGCGTGTTGACGTCGCCCGCGGCTTCCACCGCGCGGCCCGACATGGCCAGCACGTTGCGCTGCACCAGCCGGTCCATCCCGGCGATGCCGATCGCGGACAGCAGCGCGCCAATGGTGGTGGGAATCAGGCACACCAACAGCGACACCATCACGATGCCGGTGACGCCGTTTGCGTTGAGTGCCTGGGTGTCTGGGACGCCGGGATTGTTCATCTTCGAATAGATCGCCAGCGGCTGCAGGGTGGCGACGGCAAAAACGAAGATGATGGTCAGCGCGGCCAATAGGATGTTGAGCGCGATCTCGTTGGGGGTCTTCTGCCGGTTCGCGCCCTCGACGAGCGCGATCATCCGGTCGATGAAGCTCTCGCCAGGTTTCTGGGTGATTCGCACGACGATTCGGTCGCTCAGCACGGTGGTGCCGCCGGTGACCGCGGAACGGTCGCCACCGGACTCGCGGATCACCGGCGCCGATTCGCCGGTGATGGCCGATTCATCCACGGAGGCAATGCCTTCGACGACGTCGCCGTCGCCCGGTATCACCTGCCCGGCCTCGACCACGACGACATCACCCTGCTGCAGCTGCGGTGCGGCGACCTCCTCCTCGACGGCGGCCGCGCCGGGTTGCCAGTTCCTCAGCCGCCGGGCCAGCGTCTGGGTCTTGGCTCGGCGCAGGGTCTCGGCCTGGGCCTTGCCGCGGCCTTCCGCCACGGCCTCGGCGAGGTTCGCGAATAGCACCGTGAGCCATAGCCAGACCACGGTCAACCAGGCGAACCAGGTCGGGTCGATGATCGCCAGCACGGTGCTCCAGGCGGCACCGATCTCCACAATGAACATCACCGGGTTGCGCCACAGCGTGCGCGGGTCGAGTTTGCGCAGCGCGTCAGGCGTCGAGCGCCACAGCATCTTCGGGTCGAGCAGACCGCCCTGCACCCGTTTGGTGTTCGCGGTAGCGGTGGGCTGTGACTGCTCAGCCGGGTCGACGGTGGTCGCGGTCATCAGTGAATTCCTTCGGCGAGAGGTCCGAGCGCCAACATGGGCAGGAAGGTGAGGGCGACCAGGATCAGGGTGACGCCGGCGACCATGCCGACGAACTGTGGCCGATGGGTCGGCAGGGTGCCCGCCGATTCAGGTGTCTGCCCTTGCCTGGCCAGCGAGCCGGCCAGGGCGAGCACGAGCACGATCGGCAGGAACCGGCCGAAGACCATGGCCAGCCCCAGGGCGGTGTTGTACCAGTTGGTGTTGGCGCTGATCCCGGCGAACGCGGACCCGTTGTTGTTGGCGGCGGAGGTGAACGCGTACAACACCTCCGATAGGCCATGCGGGCCGGCGTTGAGCATGCCGGCTCGTTCGCCGGGCAGGGCCGTCGCGATCGCGGTACCGGTCAGCACGATCAGCGGCGTGACCAGGAAATAGCTTGCGGCGAGCTTGATTTCGCGGGGGGTGATCTTCTTGCCGAGGTATTCGGGGGTGCGCCCGACCATCAGCCCGGCGACGAACACGGTGATCACCGCCAGGATCAGCATGCCGTAGAGGCCCGAGCCGGTGCCGCCGGGCGCGACCTCGCCGAGCTGCATGTTGAACATGGTCATCATGCCGCCAAGGCTGGTGTAGCTGTCGTGGGAGGAGTCGACCGCGCCCGTGGAGGTGAGCGTCGTCGAGTCGGCGAAGACGGCGGAGTTGGCGACGCCGAACCGCTGCTCTACGCCCTCCATGGCCGAGCCGACCGCGGTCGGCACCGTGCCGTGGTGCTGCAGCTGGAACCACATCATGAAGGTCACGCTGACCGCGTACAGGGAGGCCATGACCGATGCGATCGCGTAGCCCTGCTTCGTGCTGCCCACCATTCGCCCGAACGTGCGCGGCAGCGAGAAGCTGATCACCAGCAGCAGGAAGATTTCCAGCCAGTTGGTCCATGCGGTCGGGTTCTCGAATGGGTGGGCGGAGTTCGCGTTGTAGAAGCCGCCGCCGTTGGTGCCCAGCTCCTTGATGACTTCCTGGCTGGCCACCGGACCGCCGGTGATCGTCTGCTGCGCCCCGTTGAGGGTGGTGACGACCTGGTCGTTCAGGTGGAAATTCTGGATAGCTCCCCCCGCGATCAGCACGATCGCGCCGAGGACCGCGATGGGCAACAGGATGCGCAATGTCCCGCGCACCAGGTCGACCCAGAAGTTGCCCAGCTCGCCGGTGCGCCTGCGGGCGAACCCGCGCACCAGCGCGATCGCCACCGCCATGCCGACCGCGGCGGACACGAAGTTCTGCACCGCCAGCCCGGCCATCTGCACGAGGTGACCCTGAGTGGACTCGCCGGAATAGGCCTGCCAGTTGGTGTTCGTGACGAAGCTGACCGCGGTGTTCCACGCCAGCCCCGGGGTCATCTGGGTGGCCGGATCATGCAGGTGCAGCGGCAATTTCCCCTGCACCAGCTGGAACACGAACAGGAACAGAATGCTGATCGACGAGAACGCCAACACGCTGCGCGCGTACGCCCCCCACGTCTGCTCGGAGCGTGCGTCGACGCCAATCAGCCGATAGATGGCCCGCTCGACGGCGTTGTCCTTGTCCGCCGTGTACACCCGATACATGTAGTCGCCCAACGGCACGTGCACTGCGACCAGTGCCAGGACGAGAACCGCGAGGAAGACGAGCCCGGCCGTCGTCCCGCTCATCAGAACCTCTCCGGGAAGAGCAGTGCGCAGCCGAGGAACAGCGCGAGAAGGACGGAAAGCACCAAACCGACGATGTTTTCGTAACTCACAGCCGCTCGACCAACTTCTGCACCAAGCCCAGCACGGCGAACACCGCCACCGTGAGCACGATGTACACCAACACGCCCATCTAAACTCCGTTCCGGGCCGATCACGCGCAGACGAAAGGGCCTCATCGAGTAAGCAACAGCGCGGTTCTCGGAGGCAAGGTCAGCTTGAAAGTAGCTGGCACCCCTGGTCTAGGGCCTTTGGTTGACACTTTTCTAACGGCGCCGCGGGGCACCTTTACGGTTTCTTAACACCCGGGGACGCGCGCGTTACCCGTCGCCGGCGCCGGGACCGTCGATCATCGGCAGCCGGACCCTGAAAACCGTTGCGCCCTCAGTGGATTCGGCGGCTACGGACCCGTGGTGTGCCTTGACGATCGAACTGACGATGGCCAGACCCAGCCCGGTGCCCGTTCCGTTGAGCCTCGAGCTGTCCGCCCGGGCGAACCGTTCGAACAGGCGGGGGAGCAGCTCCGGGTCGATGCCCGGCCCGTCGTCGGCGACGGTCAGCTCCGCGCACGGCGGCTCGGAACCGTCGCGGCGGCGGGTGATTGCGGTCGTGACTGTGACCCCCGGCGGGTTGTGCACCCGGGCATTGTTGAGCAGGTTGCTCACCAGCTGGTGCAACCGCGCGTGATCCCCGCGGACCCACACCGGTTCCTCGGGCAGGTTCTTCACCCAATGGTGCGTCGGCGCAGCGACTGCCGCATCGTTGACGGCGTTGCCGACGAGCTCGGCAAGGTCGACGTCCTCGCTCTGCAGGTCTTGCCCTTCGCCTAGGCGGGACAGCAGCAGCAACTCGTCGACGAGCAGCGTCATGCGCCGCGCTTCGGACTCGATGCGGGCCAGCGCATATTCGGTGGTCGGCGGCAACTCCGAGCTGTCCTGGCGGGTGAGTTCGGCGTACCCCTGAATCGCGGCGAGCGGGGTCCGCAGCTCGTGGCTGGCGTCGGTGATGAATTGCCGTGTCCGCAGGTCGGATTCGGCGCGTTGTGCCAGCGCGCTATCGACGTTGTCCAGCAACCGATTCAAGGTGTGGCCGACGATGCCGACTTCGTTCTGCTGGTTGGTGTCACGCGGCCGCACCCGGACGCTGATTCGGTGGTCGTCGTCGGCGAGCGGCATGGCGGCGACTTCCGCCGCGGTAGCCGCCAACCGGCGCAACGGCCGCAGGGTATAGCCGACGACCCACACGGTGAGCCCGGCGGTGACCGTCAACGCCGCCGCAATGAGCAGGGTGGTGGTGACCTGCTTGCGGGCGATGATCTGATCGGCAAGGTTCAGTGACACGCCGGCAATCAACACGTCCGGCCCATCGACGTGGCTCTTGAGCCGGTAATACCCAAGGCTGCCCAGGTTTTCGGTACGTGGCGGGCCGTTCGTCCACGACTGCGCCTCGATGACGCGGACGGCGTCGGCGGGCGCCGGCCGCGCTTCGGCTTCTGAGAACACCGCCGACCCGATCAGGGTGCCCTCATGCAGCACCACGATCAGGTTTCCCGGCGTCTGATCGGTGAACTGCAGCATCGCCTCCGGCAGCGGCTTGGCGCCACCGGCAGGATCATGTTCACCCCTAACGTATTTGTGGTACGAGTGGCCCAACGCGTCCAAGGACTCGGCGACGTCGGCGTCGCTCATCGCGGTGACGTAGCCACGCAGGCTCAGCACGGAGACGATTCCGACCGTCATCAGCACAACACTGACCACGCCGAGGACGCCCAACAGAAGCTGGCGGCGCAACGAACGCGGTAGCCACCGCGGAAGATCGCCGGACAGGGCGTCCCGGGCCCGGGTCATTCCGGGGGCCGCAACATGTATCCCACACCGCGCACGGTGTGAATCATCGGTTCCCGGCCGGAGTCGATCTTCTTCCTCAGGTAGGAGATGTAGAGGTCCACGATGCTGGTGCGCCCGGCGAAGTCGTAGTTCCACACGCGGTCGAGGATCTCGCTGCGGCTCAGCGCGCGGCGGGGATTGCGCATCAGGAACCGCAGCAGTTCGAACTCGGTTGAGGAGAGCGATATCTGCGTGCCACCCCGCGTCACCTCGCGGCTGGCGGTGTCCAGCCGCAGGTCGCCGACATTGAGGGTTTCGGCCGCCGGCGGCGCCTGCTGACCGGAACGGCGCAGCAACCCACGCAGCCGCGCCACGAGCTCTTCCAGGCTGAAGGGCTTGGTCATGTAGTCGTCGGCGCCCGCGGTCAGACCCGTGACCCGGTCCATCACCGAATCCCGCGCGGTAAGGAACAGCGTCGGGGTGTAGGTGTCAGATTGGCGGACGCGTTCCAGGATTCGCAGCCCGTCGACGTCCGGCAGCATGATGTCGAGCACCAGCACGTCTGGACTGACCTTGTCGAACTTGGCCATGGCCTCGCGTCCGTTGTGGGCGATGTCGACGACCCAGCCCTCGTAGTGCAGCGCCATCTTGACCAGGTTGGTCAGCGCCGGCTCGTCATCGACCAACAGCACCCTGATCGGTGATCCATCGGCACGATAAATCCTGGGCAGTTGCCCGAGAATGGCCTGGCGGGGGCGCTGGCCACCGCCGTAGTCCGACATTGCGGTCATGTTCCTCCATTCTGGCAAGACCCACACCTAACTGTCACGGAGTTCATAGAGTTCTCAAATGTGCGCGGTGGGTCGCGACGCGTAAACCCGCGCAAATATGAGTTCTGTATGTGTGCGGAGCGGGGAACTTGCGGCCGGCCGGTTTGCCAAAAACTTTGAATCGCGCGGCCATTGGCTTGTCCGTTTTTGTGCTCCAGGCGATACATCACGAAACCGGCGTTACCCGAGGCGATTTGGTCCGTTTGCAGTGCGCGGATATTGCCGCCGTTGGGGTCGGAGCCGAAATACGTACGGTCGATGCAGCGGAAGCGCGGCGCCGTCGTCGGCGGCCACCGGTGTCGCCAAGTTGCCGCTGGGCGGCATGGGTAGAGCGCGGATCCGACGGCGCGATCCACCGGGCCACGTTCCGTCCTGCGCTCGTCCCGCGTTCGCCGGTCCGGCTAACCGCGGAAGCGAAAGGGCCCGCACACCGTGGTGTGCGGGCCCTTCGATTGAAGAAGCGGTGTTAGGCCCAGCTGGACCCAACGGCGCTGTCGGTGCTGGCCATGTTGTTGCCGGCGCTTTGCACCTTCTGCCCGTGGGCGTTGGCCTGCTCGTAGATCACCTGGAAGTTGCGACCCAACTGGGTGATGAACTCCTGGCAGGCCACCGAACCGGCGCCACCCCAGAAGTCACCGGCAGCAAGCACATCGCGAACGATGGCCTGGTGCTCAGCCTCCAAAGACGCGGCCTGGGCGCGGATCAAGGCACCGTGGGCGTCGACATCGCCGAACTGGTAGTTAATGGTCATTGCTTAGCTCCTTAAAAGTGTTGGACAGCAGTGGTTTTCGGCTGCTAGCTGCTCAAGATCTGCTGCGAGGCCTGCTCTTGCTGCTCGTAGTTGTTGGCATCGCGGATGAGCCCGTCGCGCACTCCGTGGAGCATGTTGACGATGTTGCGGAAGGCCTGGTTGACCTGACCCATGGTGTCGTACGAGGTCGCCTGTGCCTGGCCGCTCCAGCCGGAGCCGGCGATGTTCATCGAGGACGCCCACATCTTGCGGGCCTCGTCCTCGACGGTCTGGGCGTGCACCTCGAAGCGGCCCGCCATCGCCCGCATTTCGTGCGGGTCAGTCATAAAACGAGTTGCCATGTTTCTTTCTCCTTGTCTTTCAAGCCTTCAAACTCGAAGTCTTAACATTTCCAATTGATGCGGTGGTGGCCGCGTTATGGACAGATTACGGCCTACCGGTTAACTGATCGCCTCAAACGGGTGACATGTACCCCCTTATTTCCCGTACCGGTATTCCCGACATCAGACGACAACCTGCTTGGGCATGACGATCGGCTTGAAGCCGTAGCGCGGCCCGGCGCCGTAGGCACCCGCGCCCTTGGCCGCGCCCGCCATGCCGGGCATGCCGGGCATCGCGGCAACCGGCTCCGCTTCCGCCGCGGCCGTCCAGCCCGAGCCCTCGAGGGGGGCGGTGGAGGAGGCCAGCGACGCAGGGGCGGCCGCGTTCCAGCCAGCCGGCACCGACAGCCCGCCGACCGCGGAGGCCTCGCCGAGGGCGGCCGACGCTCCCGCGCCCGACACCGAGCCCACCATCGTGCCCTGCACCATTCCGCCGGCGAGCGGCGTGACCGAATCGGTGAGAGCGAACGGGATCGACGGCACGGAACCGAGGGTGTGCCCCAGTGACACGGCCGTCGGGATGGTGTTGCACACCCACCATGCCGCGGTGTTCACGGCGCCGTTGATGCCGTTAAGCACGGACGGGGTGCCGAGGAAGTTGTCGACCGAGGACAGGATGCCCGTGGTCTGGAAGGGCAGGGTCGGGGCGGCCAGGGCCGCCGCGTTGGCCGCGGGAGCCAGCGCCTGAACCGTGCCGCCCGTCGAGTCGGCGGCAAGCGCGGTGCTGTCGGCGGCCGCGGCGGCCGCGGGGTTGGTGGTCGACGTCAGCGGCGTCACTGGGGTCAGCACCCCGGCCGCCGCCGACGCCGCCTGGTAGGCGGCCATCATGGCGGCGTCTTGAGCCCACATCGCGGCGTACTGCGCTTCGGTCGCGGCGATCGCGGCCGAATTGACCCCGAGGAAGTTGGTCGCGACGAGGGTCGCCAGCAACGACCGGTTGGCCGCGATCACCGGCGGGGGAACCGTCGCCGCAAAGGCGGCCTCGTACGCGGCCGCCGACGCCGTGGCTTGCGCGCTGGCCTGCTCGAGCGTCGTTGCCGTCTCGGTGAGATAGGTGATGATCGGCTGGGCCGCGGCCGCGGCCGCCACCGACCCACCACCGGTCCAGTTTTCGGTGGTGAGCAGCGAGATGATCGACTCCCACTGGCTTGCGGTGGCGCTCACCTCGGCGGCCAGGTTGGCGTATGAGGCCGCGGCGGCCATGAGCGGCCCGGCGCCTGCGCCCGAGTACAAAAGCGCGGAGGTGATCTCCGGCGGAACTGCTGCAAAGTCAAGAACCATTTGTGTTTCCCGCTCCTTTGTCTTTAGAAATTTGAGGTTTTCGAGAGCACGAGGACTAGACGGTCGCCGGTTTCGGCATGACGATCGGCTTGACGCCGTAGCGCGGGGCGCCGAAGCCGGCGCTGTTGCGCGCCGCCCCGCCCATGCCCGGCATGCCCGGGATGATGGTCCCCGTGCCGGCCTGCGGCGCGGCGGCGGTCCAGCCCACGGTCTGCAGCGGTGCGGCGCTGGTACCAACCACCGGGGTAGCGGGAGCGGCCCACGTCGGCGGCACCGACAGTTTGCTGACCATCGTGGCCGAGCCCATCGAGGCCATTGGCGCCGCGCCCAGGCCGGCCATGCCGCCACCGGCCATCGGGGCGGTCGTGTCGGCGAGGCCCGCCGCCCCGGCGGCCGAACCGGCGGCGTCGGCGGCGGAGGTGTCGAGCAGACCGCCACCGGCCAGGCCGATCAGGTCCGAACCGGCGGAAGCCCAGTTGCCGAACCCGATGTTGCCGATGTTGGCGCCGTTGCTCGAGAGGCCGAAGATTCCGCCGAGCATGTTCGGGTTGGTGCCATTGCCGGTGCTACCGAGGAGGTAGGCAAGCCAGTCGAGCGGCGTGTTCGACGGCGTGGCGGCGGCAGCGGCGGCAGGAGCTGCGGCGCTCGACAGCGCGGCCTGGCTCGCGTTTATGGCCTCGGTGTCGCCGTAGCTGCCCGAGCTGATGCCCAGGGTCTGCGCGTAGTTGTCCAGCAACGCCTGCGCCTCGGTGGCGATCGCCTGGTACTGGGTGCCGTACGCCGAGAAGATCGCCGCCTGCTGGGCCGACACCGGGTCGGCCGCGGCGGGAGCGATGACAGTGGTCGCCGCCGCCGCGCCGGCGTTCTGCGCCGCCAGGTTGGTGTTGATCCCCGACAGCAGCTGCTCGGCAGCGAGCATCTCTTCGGTCTGTGTTGTCAGAAATGCCATCGATTGCTCCTAATGTTGGAACGAGCCGACCCCCATGCGGTGGATCGACCTGTGTGTTCGCGTAACGGCCCCTGTGCGTTGGCGTAACACTAACGACCCACGACTCCACGGTCCTGGCCGAAAGCGCCAGCGTGACAGCCGTTTACGGCTTTTTAACGATGAGGTCGATAGTTTTAACACGGTCTCGCCGAACGACATGGCGGTGTCATCTGTCATCCGCCGGAAAGCCGTGGTTAAGGCGCGCGGGCGCGGATCCTAACCGATCGCCGTTCGCGCCGCATGGTGGAAATTTCGCTTGTTCGAGGGGGATGCGATGTCCCCGATTCGGCGCCCGCGCGCTAGATTCGCCGCCGGGCCCCCATAGCCCAATTGGCAGAGGCAGCGGACTTAAAATCCGCCCAGTGTCGGTTCGAGTCCGACTGGGGGCACCAGCATCGACGCTTGCCTGAGCACCGTCGGGCCGGCCCGCAGCCGCCGGCTTTGGTTGGGGGTACGGGCCGACCCGGCGCAGTAAGTTGGTCGCGACCGTTGCCCGATTTTCCTGAAGGAGCCAGTGCCGACGTGACCGAGGATCCGCGGACTGACGCCGTCTCGCAGCAATACGATCGATGGGAATATCCGCCTCCGGTCCAAGACCTCGAGGCGTGGGCGGCCAACGGACATTGGGATTGGTTCGACCCGTCCTGGAGCCATCGGATCTTCTGGCCGGACCAGGAGTACAGACCGGACCTCGACATCCTGATCGCCGGCTGCGGCACGTCCCAGGCGGCAGCCTGTGCCTTCATGAACCAGGGCGCGAGAGTCGTGGCTATCGACGTCAGCCGGTCGGCGTTGAATCACGAGCAATATCTGAAAACCAAGCACGGGCTGGACAACCTCGAGCTGCACCTGCTTCCGATCGAAGAGGTGTCCGCGCTTGGACGCGACTTCGACCTGATCGTCTGTAGCGGCGTCCTGCACCACATGGCTGACCCGTTGACCGGGCTGAGGGCTCTCGGCCGGTGTCTGCGCACGGACGGGGTGCTGGCCGTGATGCTCTATGCGAAATATGGGCGGATCGGGGTGGAGATCCTCGAATCGGTATTCCATGACATGGGGTTGTCACGGGACGAAGCGTCGGTCCGATTGGTCAAAGACGCGATCGCGGTGCTCCCGCCGGACCACCCCGCCAGCAGCTATGTGCGGGTCGCTCGGGACCTACTGTCGGACGGCGGCCTTGTCGACACCTTCCTGCACGCCCGCCAGCGAAGCTATACCGTCGCGGAATGCCTGGATCTCGTCGGTGCGGCCGGCTTGGTTTTCCAGGGGTGGTTTCATAAGACGCCTTACTACCCGCACGACCTTTTTCCGCCGGGGAGCACACTTCCGTCGGTGTTGAGCAAACTGCCTGACGCCAAGCTCTGGTCGGTGATGGAGCGCTTCCAGACGACGAATGCCACCCACTATTTCCTCGCCTGCCGCCCCGAGCGGCCAATGGAGCAGTACGCCGTTGACTTCTCGGACCCGGGAGCGCTGGATTATGTTCCGCTGATGCGAACGGCGTGCCGGTTGTCCGGTGATGAGATCTTCCTGCGCGGTGTGCAACTGAAGCTCAACCCGGCCCAACTGCCGTTCGTTCAGCGCGTCGACAGTCGTCGGACTATTCGCGAGATTTGCGGATCCGTGGCACAGCTCGAAGGCTTTAGCGGACGCGGCGATGCGCAGATTCAGGAATTCGGGCACAAGCTGTTCGAGGCGCTGTGGCGGTTGGACTTTCTGGCGATGGCGTTGAGGACGGACTCCACCGATTAATCGTGCGGAGTCCCTCTGCGTGTCGGCGGACGCGCTGCGATCCGCAATCAGCTCACGCAGCCCGGGCAGGGTCCCGGGTCACCCTCGATGACCATCGGACTGACCTGGTGGTTGAGTCCTCCGTTGGTCACCCAGGCCGGCGGGTTGGCAGAAATCTGTCCGATCATGAACCGGTGACAAGCGTTCATGTCCCAGTGGGGTGTCCCGGCCGACGCCATCGGTAGCGGCATGCCGGGACACCACTGGTAGCTGCAGGCCATCCCGTTGCAAATCGGGTCGGGGTAGGTGAAGGCCGCGGCGGGCGCGGCTGCCAGAAATGCCGGCGCGATCGCGGTGGCGGCGGACACGACCGCACCGGCGATGAGTCGCCGCGCGCGGTGGTGTGGCGCGAGAGTCGTCACGGTAGTCCCTTCTTCGATCAGTGGTGATGTCACGCGACGACTCAGTGTGGCGCGGGCGCCGACGCCCGCGCATGAGGTGATCACCTCATTTTTGGATTTCTGGCCACACACGACGACGGGGATTTGGGATCGGTAGTCCGTCCACCTCCATCTACTTATCGCACGCGCCGCCACCAGGTGGCACATCACCCGTAGGACTCGGCAGGAAGCGAAAGGAGCCGGCCATCAACACCAACTTCGCTGCCCATCACGCAGCCCCTTCGACTTCTCGTCGAACCCGCATGACTGGCCTCTACGCGTTGAAGCCGTGGTTCACACGCAGGCTGACTCCGATCGTCGACACGGCCGTGGCTCGTCGAGTGTCTCCCGACGTCTTCACCGCCGCGGGTGTCGCCGCGGCCGGCGCCGCGGGAACCGCCATCGCCTTCGGATGGTGGCCGCTGGCGGCGGTCTTCATGGTGATCCGCCTGGCCGGCGCCAACCTGGACGGGGCGGTCGCCCGGGCTCGTGGGGTGAGCCGGCCGTGGGGCTTCGTCGTCAACGAACTCGGCGACCGCGCCGCCGATCTGCTCGCCTTCGGCGGCCTGGCGGTCTGGGCGGCGCGGCAGCACGGCCCCGGGCTGAACTGGCTGTCCTGGCCGGTGCTTCAGGTCCTCGTGGCCGCGCTGGCCGCCACGCTGCCGACCTTCGCATCGCTGGCCGTCGCCGCGGCGGGCCTCACGCGTCGCAACGGTGGACCGCTCGGCAAGACCGAACGCTGCCTGTTCCTAGTGCTGGCCACCGCATTCCCCATCATCATGCCCATTCTGCTGATGCAACTGGTGAACGGATCACTGCTGACGACGGCCCTGCGACTGCGCGCCGCCCATCGCGAGCTGAAGGCGAAGCGCGCGAGCGATATGCAGAACGAAAGGACCGCGCGCATAACGCTGGTCGAGCAGTTCGATGCGATCACCCAGCCGGTCCCCGCGGCTTACCAGCTCTCCAATGCCGTCACGCTGCCCATGGCACTGGTGGCGGCGTGACCATCAATCGGATTGCCAGCGCGCTCCGGCGCCGGCTCTGGCGGACGGTGTGCGCCTTCTCGGGCGGGCTGACCGTGACGGGGCGTTGGAACGCCGAAGGCGGTTGCATCGTCGTCGCCAATCACGCCTCGCACGCCGACACCGCGGTGTTGGTGGCGGCGTTGCCGTCGACGGCTCGTCCGGTCTTCGGCGCGGCGGCCGACTACTGGTTCGACGTACCGGTGCGACGGTTCATCGCGACCTCGCTGATCGGAATACTGCCGGTGCGACGCTCGGGTGACGGCAACTACCACGCGCTGCTCGCGGCGGCCGGCCCGGCGCTTCGCGCGGGACGGACCGTCGTCATCTATCCCGAGGGAACGCGGTCCACCGACGGCACCATCGGTGAATTCCGTTGTGGTGCACTACGTCTGGCGCGGGACTGCGGCGTGCCGATCGTCCCGGTAGCGATCGTGGGCACCGCCGACGTGCTACCCAAGGACGGACGCTTTTCGCCCGGCCGGATGGAGGTACGTCTCGGCGAGCCTGTCGATCCCCACGCCACCTCCGCACCGCAACTGCGCTCACAGGTGCTGGCACTGCGGGGCGACGTGGTGCCCGATGACCGCTTCGCGCTCGCGTCGTGAAACGGCCGCCGGCAATGTCACTCGTCGACCACTGCACGGGGTTTCTTCACCTCGATCGGCGGATGTCGCTCAACATCGACCTGGGTCCGCTGCACGTTCACATGTACTCGCGAGCCGTGTTCCTGATGTGGGTTACGGTGGCGATCCTCGCGGCCGCGGGCGTCGCCGTCCTCGCCTCGCGCAAGCAGGAGTTGGTCCAGAAATGGCGCACCTGGGTACTGATCGCACCAGCAGTCGGGCTGCCCGTCTGGGCCGGCCACGGCACTTCGGCGGGGTTGGCCGCGGCACTGGCCGTCGTCGCGGTGATCGAGTACGCGCGCCTGGTGAAGCTGGGCCGCGCCGACACCTACGTGCTCGTCGTGCTGGCCGTGGCATACCCGGTCGCGGCGTGGCTGCGCCCATCGCTGCTGCAGTTCGCCCCCATCATCGTGCTGCTGTGTGTGCTGCCCTCCGTCCTTGAAGGCGACGTCGAGAACGGCGCCAGGCGCGCCGCGTCCGCCGCGTTCGCGTCGGTGTGGATCTGCTGGTCGCTGTCCCATCTCGTCATGGTGTGGCCGGACGCATATCTGCTGTGCTTCGCCGTCGCGGCCACCGACGTCGCGGCCTGGTGCGGCGGAAAAGGGTTGCGCCGCATGCGATGGGCGCGCAGGCCGCTGTCCCCGCTGAGTCCCAACAAGACGATCGGCGGGATGGTCGGCGCGATCACCGGTGCGTTTCTGATCCTCACCCTCTTGGGCACTGTCTCCATCGGCCTGGTCATCGCCGTCTCCATCGGCGGTCTGTTCGGTGACCTGCTCGAGTCCATGCTCAAGCGGCAGGCCCGGGTCAAGGACGCCGGTGACTGGCTGCCCGGGTTTGGCGGCCTCCTCGATCGCATCGATTCACTGCTGGTTGTCCTCCCACTCGCGTACTTCCTCGGATGAGAGATCTCGATGAATAACGACAAACCCACCATGCCGATCGCCCTGCGGAATCGGACCGACGCGTCGACCGCCCCGAATATGCCCGCCCGTTGGCGATTTCCGGCAGAGCAGTTCGGGTCGATTCCGATAAGTCGGTGCGCCGAACGAGACAATCGCATCCGGCCCGCGGCGACCGGTGGCCTGGAAGTGCGCGATGTCACGCTCTCCGTTGATGGCGAAACGGTTCTACTGGACCGGGTTTCGTTCGCGGCGCGCCCCGGCACCTTGACGGCGGTGATCGGCCCTTCGGGCGCGGGCAAGTCGACACTGGCCAGAGTCGCCGCCGGGGCCCAACGGCCGACCAGTGGGACGGTGTCGTTGGATGCGAGGGCCCTGCACGCAGTGCGCAGCGAGATCGGGATGGTCCCTCAGGACGACCTTGTGCACGGCCGGCTCACCGTCGCACAGGCACTGCGGTTCGCGGCGGAACTCCGGATGCCCGCCGACACCACCGCAAGCGGACGCGGGCGGGTGATCACCACTGTGCTCGAGGAACTCGAGCTGACCCCTCACGCTGACACCCGCATCGACAAGTTGTCGGGCGGCCAGCGTAAGCGTGTGTCGGTGGCGGTTGAATTGTTGACCAGCCCACATCTATTGGTGCTCGATGAACCGACGACGGGGCTGGATCCCGCGCTGGACCGCTCGGTGATGGCGATGCTGCGCCGGCTAACCGACGCGGGCCGCGTGGTCGTGGTGGTGACCCACTCGTTGACGTTCCTGGACGTGTGCGACCAAGTGCTGTTGCTTGCGCCCGGCGGAAAGGCGGTTTTCTGCGGACCGCCCGATCGGCTCAGTTCCGCTCTGGGAGCGTCGGATTGGGCGGACATCTTCACGAAGGTATGCGCCGACCCGGACGGTCTTCACCGCCGGTTCATGCAGAGGCGAGACTCCCAGGCCGCAGACAGTGTGTGCCGTCCCGCACCCGTTCGGCACGTCCAACCGACCCGTGTCGGCGTGTGGCGCCAAACGTCGACGCTCGCACGCCGCCAGGTGCGGTTGCTTGCGGCGAACCGTGGTTACCTCGCCCTTCTCGCTGTGTTGCCGTTCGTCGTCGGCCTGCTGCCGCTGACCGTCACCGGCCACGCCGGCCTAGGCCACATGCCGGCGCCTGGTGCGCCACCGTTCGAAGCCAAGCACGTCGTCGCGTTGACGAGCTTCGCAGCGATTCTGATGGGTACCACACTCAGCGTCCGCGATCTCGTCGGCGAACGCGCCGTCTTCCGGCGCGAACGGGCGGCGGGATTGTCGGCGTCGGCTTACCTTCTTGCAAAGGCGCTCGTCTTCGGCGCGGTCGCGGTGATCCAATCCGCGATCCTCGTGCTGATCGTCACGGCGCCTGCGATCGGCAAGCCCAGCCCGTCGAGTGCGGTGGTCTTGGGCAGCCCGACCTTCGAGTTGTTCGTCGGTGTCGCGGCGACTTGCGTAGTGGCCGTCCTTCTCGGGCTTGCCCTTTCGGCTCTGGCGCGCACGGGCGATCAGGTCGTCGTGCTGTTGGCGATGACTCTGATGGCGCAACTGGTGCTCGCGGGCGGCTTCATCCCGGTGACGGACCGACCGCTGATGGAGGCCCTCGCCTGGCTGACTCCCGGACGATGGGGGTTCGCGGCGACCGCGTCGACGGCCGATCTGACCAAACTGGTCGCGGGAATTGCGAACGACTCGCTCTGGCAGCACACCAGCTCGGCGTGGCTCATGAGCATGGCCATGCTGGGAGTGCTTGCCGTGCTCTTCGCCGGCGTCACGCGGTGGTGCCTACGACGGTGAGGCCTGGGATGATCACCGATACACCGGCTGTCACGGCGCTCCGGGCGGGATAGCGGACCAAGGCGCCGGATTTGGGGACCTTGCTTCCCCAGCTAGAGCCTTTGTGCCCTGTCTAGCCGGCGCCGCCGGACACGAAGATCACCGAGACAGGGTTTAGGAGGCCGGTGGTGATCAAGCAAGCCATGGCGGGCGCAGCGGCGGTGGTTCTCTTCGTCGGCGGCTGCTCCGCTGGAAATCGCAACGGCGGTGGCGGCACGACCACCACGAGCACGTCCCATGCTCAGGCCGTGCGCGGATGGGTCGAACAGACCAAGGACCACATGCAAGACCTGGGGATCGCCATGGGCAAGGCGACTTTTGCCATCGGTGAGCATGACTACGCCGCTCTCGGGGCCGCCTGCCACGAGGGTCATGACGCGGCGAGCTTCCTCCAGGGCCACTTGCCCTCGCCTGACAAAGAACTGACCGACGCGCTGCAAGCCAGCCTCGACGACTTCGATGCCGCCTCCCACTTCTGCGTCGCCGCGGTCGAGGACAAAGACACCAACGAGGCGCGCCACGCCGGCGAATTCATGAACTCCGCCGAAGGGCATCTCACGACCGCCACCAGCATCCGCGATCGCATCGTCAACGGGCCCGCCTGACTGCGATAGGCGACGAAGGGTCCAGCAGGGGAGGACCTTGGCCCCTACAGCCCGCGGCGGGCGGGGCTGACAATGAGATCACACGAAGGCCCGGGAGGCCGAGAAATGAATCGCGAAGTCCCAGTCGGCCTCGGGCTGATCGGCGCAACACCGGTATGAACGTCCGTCCATGGAAGTGGCCGACGGTCGGCGCCGTGCTGCTCTCGGTCCTCGGACTGCTTCCGGCGGCGCCTGCGTCGGCCGACCCGGGTGACGACGCGTTCATCGCGTCGCTCGCGAACTACGGGATCGAAGTCCGAGACCAAGGTGTCGCGATCGCGATGGCCCACCGGGTGTGCACCGGGTTCGACAACAATGCGAACGCAAGCGTGCTGGCGATGAAGGTGAAGCGCGACACCGATCTCTCGATGAAGGAAGCCAGCTACTTCGTCGGCCTGTCCGTGGCCGCCTACTGCCCGCAGTACCGGGGGCTCATCGACAGTTCGCTGATCTGGCTGGTCCCGGGGCCCCCGTTGATGTAGTGCGGAGGCCATAAGCGAGCCGGACGGCCGAAGGCACAGTAAGTTGGTCGCGACCGCCACCGCGAAGGAGCCGCGCCGAAGTGACCGACGACCCGCGGAGCGACGGCGTCTCACGCCAATACGATCGCTGGGAATATCCGCCCCCGGTAACCGATCTGGCGGAGTGGACCAAGACCCACTGGGATTGGTTCGACCCGTACTGGGCGCACCGGGTGCTGTGGCCGAACCGGGAGTACAAACCGGACCTTGACATTCTCATCGCGGGCTGCGGCACCTTCCAGGCGGCCCTTTTCGCGTTCATGAACCGCACCGCCAAGGTGGTCGCGATCGACGTCAGCCGGAAGGCTCTGAGGCACGAGCAGTACCTGAAAGACAAGCACGGCCTGGACAACTTGGAATTGCACCTGCTGCCGATCGAAGAGGTGGGGACGCTTTCGCGCGACTTCGACCTCATCGTGTCCACCGGCGTCCTGCACCACATGGCGGATCCGTTGACCGGGCTCAAGGCGCTCGGCGGCTGCCTGCGCGCAGACGGGGCGCTGGGCGTCATGCTGTATGCGAAGTACGGCCGGATCGGCGTCGAGATGCTCGAATCGGCGTTCCGCGACCTCGGGCTGCGGCAGGACGACGCATCGGTCCAAATGGTCAAAGAGGCGATCGCGGTGCTGCCCGCGGATCACCCCGTCCGCCCGTACCTGAAGGGCGCGCGCGATCTGGTGTCCGACGGCGCGCTGGTCGACACGTTCCTGCACAGTCGCCAGCGAAGCTACACCGTTGCCGAATGCCTGGACCTGGTCGGCGCCGCCGGATTGGCGTTCCAGGGCTGGTTTCACAAGACGCCGTACTACCCGCACGACGTCGTCGCGCCGGCGAGCGAATTCCAGGCGCTGCTGAACCAGCTGCCCGACGTCAAAATGTGGTCGGTGATGGAACGCCTGCAGCCCACGAATGCCACCCACTTCTTCATGGCCTGCCGGCCCGAACGCCCGAAAGAGCACTACGCGATCGATTTTTCGACGTCCCGGGCGCTCGACTATGTTCCGCTGTTGCGGACGGCCTGCCTGCTGTCCGGGAACGATATTCACCTGCCAGGAAGCACACTGAAGCTCAACCCGGCCCAGCTGCCGTTCGTTGAGCAGGTCGACGGCCGGCGGACGATTCGGGAGATCATCGAGGATGTCACCCGGCGCGGCGGCATCGGCCCCGAAAACGCCGAGCTGATAGAGCGATTCGGGCGAAAGCTGTTCGAGTCGTTGTGGCGGCTCGACTTTCTGGCGATGGCCCTGCGCACCGGTTAGCGGTTCACGCCTAGGCCCGGGCGAAGGGCGGCGATGGCGTGCGCGGCCCGATTCGTCGCGACGGGCCGTGTGATCGACCAGGCCGGCCTTGATGGCGTTCCTCGGTAAGCCGGGAAACAGCGGATGCCACGGGGATCCGGCGGCCGAAGACACCCGTCGCGGCGGGCCCCAGGTGGCGGACCAAATTTTCGACCCGGCCGCCGGGACCCGCGCAAATCGTCACTCATACACTGACCCCCCGTGGGCATGCTGTCTGGTCTTGCGCCGTGGATCGTCTATTGGGTGCTCGTCGGTAACGTCCCGTTGCCTGCCGCCGCGCTGGTCGGGCTGGCCGTCGCGGCCGTCGCACTGGCGATCGGAAGTCTCACCGGCAAGCCGGAGCGGACGCTCGAAATCGGTTCCGCCGCAGTCTTTGTGGTGTTGACGGGGCTGACTTTCGCGCTGGGTGACTGGTTCTCTCAGCGGTGGATACTGCCGCTGAGCGTCGCCGGTTTGCTGGTGGTGGCGCTGGTCGGGGCGCTGACGGGCAAGCCGTTCGTGCACGCGTTCGCCGCCGCGGAGCAGCCCGCAGACGTGCGCACGACCGAGCTGTTCAGGCGCGTCGTCAGCGTCGTGAGCTGGATGTGGGTGGGGGCCCTGGCCGTCATGGCCGTGTCGTCGGCGATCCCGCCGATCACGCGGGGGGACGCCACCCTCCTGGACACTAGGACTCCGTTGTCGTACCTGTGCTACTGGCTCATCCCCCTCGCGCTGTTCGGCGTGGCCGCGCTGGCGTCGCGGGCGCTGCCCGAGCGGATGCTCGCCGGGATCGACGACGTGGCCCGCGAGACCTCGTTCGTCGCCTACGACGAGGCCACGATCGACGAGCTGTACTTCCTTGCCCAGGAGCACGCGAATCGAGAGGTCGGTCCGGGCAAGGAGGCCTACAACGTGAAGGTCGGAGGGATGGGCACCCCGTTGACCGGAGACGAGTCCCGAAAGTCGTGGCCCTCGACGTACAAGGTGCGCGACAAGCGGCGCTGACGGCGCACGGGCGTTCCGCTACGTTGGGTTCCGGCGGGGCGGGCCGCGGCCAGCCGCACGCGCTCCCCGTCCGGTTGCGGTCAATGAGGGAGCCCCAAGAGGAGTCGCGAATGAACGCGATCAGCCCAGACGCCATCCGTGCGGAAACGATCACCATCACCGGCCACGGCGCCGACGAGATCGAGGCCTACCGGGCGACACCGCTCGCCGAGGGGGCGCGCGGCGGGGTCGTGTGGATTCATCACATGCCCGGCTATGACCGCGAGACCAAGGAGTTCGTGCGGCGGCTCGCCGTCAACGGCCTCCACGCCGTGGCCCCGAACCTCTATTCGCGTGAGGCGCCGGGCGCGTCGCCGGACGACGCGGCCGCGGCGGCGCGGGCGGCGGGCGGCGTGCCCGACGAACGTCTGGTCGGCGACGTGGCCGGCGCGGTCGAGCACCTGCGCTCATTGCCCGGCGCCAACGGCAAGTTCGGCGTCATCGGGCACTGCTCGGGCGGGCGGCACGCGTACCTGGCGGCGTGTTCGCTGCCGTTTGATGCCGCGGTGGACTGCTATGGCGCGTTCATCGTCGAGGATCCGCCGGAGGGCATGCCCAAGGCCATGAAACCGATCCTGCAGCTGGCGCCGAACCTCAGTTGCCCGCTGCTGGGCCTGTTCGGGCTCGACGACCGATTCCCGGCGCCGCCCGCGGTGGCCGTGCTGGACGACGAGCTGAACAGGCTGAACAAGCCGCACGAGTTCCACTCCTACGAAGGCGCGGGCCACTCGTTCTTCTCCGTCGATCGGCCCGCCTACCGGCCCGAGGCGGCGGTCGACGGCTGGCGGCGCATCGACGACTTCTTCGCCACCCATCTGAAAGGTTAGGTCTCGCCGGTCATGTGCACCTATCTCACCGAACACGTCGGGATCGACGGCAGTGGCAAGGGCGCCACGGGATGGTTCGGCGCCAGCCGCGCGACCGTGTATGTCGATCACCCGGTCCACGCACCCTACGGCCACACCGTCAACATCGACGTGATCAATCCGGAGCTCGGGCCGTCGGCGCGGGTGGCGCTGGAGCTCACCGAGGAGAGCGCGCTGGCGCTGGCCGACGCCATCCGCAAGGCGATCGCCAACGCGCCGGCCGGGCTGGCCGCCAAGGATCAGAAATGACCGCCGAGCGTGATTACCCCGCGATGGCCGTCGCGCGCGGCAGGGTCGAGCCCGCCCCGCGCCGGGTGCGGGGCTATCTTGGGGACGCGTTGATCTTCAACACCACCGCCGCGCTTTACGTGTGGGAGGTCCCGTACTACCCGCAGTACTACATCCCATTGGCCGATGTCCGCCCGGAGTTCCTGCGCGACGAGAATCATTCGCAGAAGGTGCAATTCGGCGCCTCGCGGCTGTATTCCCTGGAGTGCTCCGGTCGGACCCACCCGTCGGCCGCGCGGGTGTTCGACTCCGACGGTGACGGCCCGGTGGCCGGGACGGTGCGGTTCGAATGGAATCCGTTGCGCTGGTTCGAGGAAGACGAGCCCATCTACGGCCACCCGCGCAATCCCTATTCGCGGGTGGACGCGCTGCGGTCGCACCGGCACGTCCGAGTCGAGTTGGACGGAATTGTGCTGGCCGACACCAGGTCTCCCGTTCTGCTATTCGAAACCGGCTTACCGACAAGGTATTACATCGACCCCACCGACGTCTCCTTCAAGCATCTGGAGCCCAGCGAGACACAAACGCTGTGTCCGTACAAGGGGGTGACGTCGGGATACTGGTCCGTGCGCTCCGGCGGTGCGCTGCATCCGGACCTGGCCTGGACCTACCACTACCCGTTGCCCGCGGTCGGCCAGATCGCCGGTCTGGTGGCGTTTTACAACGAAAAGCTGGACATCAGCGTCGACGGTGCCGCGTTACCCCGGCCGAAAACCCAGTTCAGTTAACGAACGAGGTGTGATTTTTCCCTCTTCGCCGGCCGCACCCTGAGAATTTCCTAATCTGCACATCGGCTAGGCCGCTGACCGGGAACGTTAGCGGCAAAACCGAAATCCGCCGCATGGGCGTTTGCATCTCTTTCGCTGAGGGTAAGCGACCGCGGTACAGCGTTATTGAAAGCCTGAGCGGAACCTGAGCGCGGGGAGTGACGTAGCTAACGTCAGGGGAATTCGACCCTTTCGACGCGAATTTTGGCCGGTAGACTCGTAAAAACGAGTCGCGTCAGCGCCTTTCGGTGCTGAGATCTGTTAGATCCGGAGGCCGAATTGTCGCGCAAGTACGGCGATTTTGCCTCCGCGCCGACAACACAGCAAAGGCGGTGCAGCGTGAGCGGTGTGAACGGCCGCAAGGCCTTCCCGGAGCACGGAGAAGAGCGAAACTTCGAATTGGGCGACGGCCCGTTGGTTCGTATTCCGGTGGGATACGGCCCGATCAGCGATGCCGGCTTAAGCCCCGACGGCAGCCGGCTGATCGTCGCCAACCACGGCGGGGACACGGTCTCGATCGTCGACACCGATGCGCGGCGCGTGGTGCAGACCATCGCCGGCCTCGAAGAGCCCTTCGCGATCGCCCTCAGCGGTGGCGACGAGCCCCGCGCCTACGTCAGCACGGCGACCGCGGCATACGACTCCGTCGACGTCGTCGATCTCGGCACGAACGCGCGCGTCGCGACGCATCCGCTGGCCAACAGCGTGAGCGACCTCGCCGTGAGCGCCGACGGCAGGTTCGTCTACGCCGGCCGGAACGGCGCCTTGGGCGCCGACGTCACGGTCCTGGACACCAGCACGGATGACTTCGAGGTGATCGACCTCGCCACGGCGCCGGGGACCACGGTGGACTGTGTCCGCATCAGCCCCGACGGGCGTCGGCTCTATGCCGCCATTAACGGGCCGTCCGGTGGCCAACTGGTCGAGGTCGACACTCGGCGCTCGCGCATCGCCGGGGCTTACGAGCTCGGGCTACCCATCCGCGACGTCGCGCTGAGCGACGACGGCGGCACGGCCTACGTGGCCAGCTGCGGCCCCGTCGTGGGTGCGGTGCTCGACGTCATCGACACCCGAACCCGCGAAATCACCGGCACCCGCAAGCTCAGCGAGGTCGCCGGTCCGCTCACCCGCCTTGCGCTGAGCCGCGACGGCCGCGCCTATCTGGTCAGCGACGACCACGTGGCGGTGGTCTGCACGCGCACCCACGACGTCATCGGGGACTTCACGGCGGTGAAGCATCCCTCCTGCGTGGTGGAGAGCCCGGACGGCAGGTACCTCTACATCGGCGACTACTCCGGCGTGGTCACCGTGGCGCCGATCACCGCGGGACCGGCCGACGAGTCGACCACCCGACTGCCCGCGCCGGCGCAGCGGGAACCCGTACTCGCTTAGGGTGATTGCCGACGCCGGCGCCGAACTCGGGCTTAGGGTGGAGGCTGCCGGCGGCTCCTCGCCTCCGGCGCGGGACGCGGTCACCCCGCGTCTCGCGGGTTGACATCAGGCGACGCTGCGCCGAGATCCAGAGGCGGTACCTCAATGGACAGCACGATGCAGGACTTTCCGTTGACGATCACCGCGATCATGCGCCACGGCTGCGGCGTGCACGGCGCGCGCACGGTCACCACCGCCACCGGCGACGGCTACCGGCGGACCAGCTACCGCGAGTTGGGGCAGGACGCCGCGCGGCTGGCGAACGGGTTGCGCCGCCTCGGCGTCAGCGGTGACCAGCGGGTGGCGACGTTCATGTGGAACAACGCCGAACACCTGGCGACCTACCTGGCGGTGCCGTCGATGGGCGCCGTCCTGCACACCCTCAACATTCGCCTCTTCGCCGAGCAGATCTCCTACGTCGCCAACGAGGCCGAAGACCAGGTGGTGCTGGTCGACGCGTCGCTGGCCAAGCTGCTCGCGCCGGTGCTCGGCGACCTCAAGACCGTGCACACCGTGATCGTGGTCGGGGCGGGGGACACCGCTTCGTTCGAGGGATCGGGCAAGGCCGTGCTGCGGTATGCCGACGTGCTCGCCGGCGAGTCCACCGAGTTCGACTGGCCTGACATCGACGAGAAGTCCGCGGCCGCGATGTGCTACACCAGCGGCACCACCGGCAACCCGAAAGGCGTGGTGTACAGCCACCGTTCGAGCTACCTGCACACGATGGCGGCCTGCACCACCAACGGCATCGGCGTCGGCGCCGTGGACAGCGTGCTGCCGATCGTGCCGATGTTCCACGCCAACGCGTGGGGTCTGCCCTACGCGGCCCTGATGGCCGGCGCCGATCTGGTGTTGCCCGACTGCCACCTCGACGCCCGGTCGCTGATCCGCATGGTCGAGGACCTGCGACCGACCGTGGCGGGCGCGGTGCCCACCATTTGGAATGACGTATTGCATCGCCTGGCGGATGAACCCGACCACGACATGTCGTCGCTGCGGCTGGTGGCCTGTGGGGGATCGGCCGTCCCGCTGTCGCTGATGCGCAGCTTCGAGGAGAACCACGGCGTTCAGATCCGGCAACTGTGGGGCATGACGGAGACCTCCCCGTTGGCGACCATGGCGTGGCCGCCTCCGGGAACTCCCGAGGACCAGCATTGGGCGATCCGTGCCACCCAGGGTCAGCCGGTCTGCGGCGTGGAGATGCGGATCGTCGACGATAACGGCAAGGTGCTGCCCAACGACGGCGAGGCCGTCGGCGAGGTGGAGGTTCGCGGCCCTTGGATCGCCGGCTCCTATTACCTGACGCCCGACGACTCGAAGTTCGACTCCAGCTGGTTGCGTACCGGTGACGTGGGGCGGATCGACGAGCGCGGTTTCGTCACCCTGACCGACCGGGCCAAGGACGTGATCAAGTCCGGCGGCGAGTGGATCTCCTCGGTCGAGCTGGAGAACAGCTTGATCGGGCACCCGCACGTGGTCGAAGCCGCGGTGGTCGGCGTGCCCGACGAGCGCTGGCAGGAGCGGCCGCTGGCCGTTGTGGTCGCCAAGGAAGGCACCACGGTCAGCGCCGATGACCTGCGAAAGTTCCTCGCCGAGAAGGTCGTTCGCTGGTGGCTGCCCGAGCGGTGGGCGTTCGTCGAGGAGATTCCACGCACCAGTGTGGGCAAGTACGACAAGAAGGCCATCCGGGCGCGCTACGCCGAGCATGGCTATTGGGTGGTCGAGGCCCGCGACTGAGTGCCGGCCTGCGCGAAGCTGGGTACCGTCGCCACCATGTGTCGACTATTCGGCCTGCACGCCGGGACGGACGTTTGCACCGCGACGTTTTGGTTGTTGGACGCCCCCGACAGCCTGGCCGAACAGAGCAGGAGAAACCCGGACGGCACGGGCGTGGGCGTTTTCGACGGGCACGGCCGGCCGCAGCTGGACAAGCAGCCGATGGCGGCCTGGGAGGACGCCGCGTTCGCCACCGAGGCCCATGACCTGACCGGCACCACGTTCATCGCGCACGTGCGTTACGCGACGACCGGTTCCCTAGACGTCCGCAACACCCACCCGTTCCTGCAGGACGGCCGCATCTTCGCGCACAACGGCGTGCTGGAGGGGCTCGACGTCCTCGACGACCGGCTGCGCGAGGTCGGCACCGACGATTTGGTTCTGGGCGACACCGACTCCGAGCGGGTGTTCGGGTTGATCACCGCCTCGATCCGGGCGCTCGACGGCGACGTCACCGCGGGTCTGACCGATGCCGTGAGGTGGCTGGCGGCCAATGTGCCGATCTATGCGCTCAACGTGCTGCTGAGCACGGCCACCGACATGTGGGCGCTGCGCTACCCGCAAACTCATGAGCTCTACATCTTGGACCGGTCCGACGACGCCGCCACCCGGGCCCCGACATTCGACATGTGCACCAACCGCATTCACGCGCGGTCGGAACATCTGTGCACCCGACCGTCGGTGGTCTTCGCCACCGAACGCATGGACGACGACCCTCGCTGGCGCTTGCTCGAGCCGGGTGACCTGGTCCACGTGGACGCCGCGCTGCGCGTCGACCACCAACTGATCCTGCCCGACCCGCCCGCACACCTGCTGCGCCGGGCGGAGCTGAGCGCACCGGTCCAGGAGGCCCAACATGCGCTGCCGGGCGCCCGGCGCTAGCCGATGCCCGACTGGCAGAGTGGGTGGGCGTGACACCCAGACGAGCACTAGTGTTGGCCGGTGGAGGGATAGCGGGAATCGCCTGGGAGACAGGCATTTTACGCGGCATCGCCGACTCGTCACCGGCGGCGGCCGGCCTGTTACTGGGTTCCGACGTGCTGGTGGGCACCTCCGCGGGGTCGACGGTTGCCGCGCAGATCGGGAGCGGCGCCCCGCTCGCTGACCTGTTCGACCGGCAGGTGGCCGAGGCGTCGGCCGAGATCGATTCCGGGGTCGACGTCGAGGCGATCACCGCAATGTTCCTGAGGGCACTGGCGGAGCCCTACGCCGACTCGTCGGACCGGACCCGGCAGCGGCTGCAGCGGATCGGCGCCGTGGCGCTCGCGACGGAAACTGTTCCGCCGCCGGTGCGCCGCCGGGTCATCGCGCAGCGATTGCCCTCCCACGCCTGGCCCGACCGGGCGCTGCGGATCACCGCAATCGACGTTGCCACCGGCGAATTGGTCGTTTTCGATCGCGAGTCCGGTGTCGACCTCGTCGACGCGGTGGCGGCCAGCTGCGCGGTTCCCGGGGCCTGGCCGCCGGTTGCGATCAACGGCCGGCGCTACATGGACGGCGGGGTGGCCGGCTTGGTCAACCTCGGTGTGGCCGCCGATTGCGCTACGGCGGTGGTGCTGGTGCCCTCGGGCGTGGACGCGCCCTCGCCGTTCGGTGCCGGGCCGGCCGCGGAGATCTCCGCCTTCACCGGCGCGACGTTGGCGGTGTTCGCCGACCCAGACTCGCTGGCGGCCTTCGGGCCCAACCCGTTGGATCCCGCCTGCCGCGTCTCGTCGGCACTGGCCGGACGCGAGCAGGGCCGCCGCGAGGCCGCGGCCGTCGCGAGCTTTCTCGGTGTCTAACCCGTTGCGGCGCAGCGGGTTTCACCCCTCGATCGTGGACGGCGCGGCGCGGTCGTTCTCGAACGCGTCCAACGCCTCGTCGGCCAGCGCACGGCCGACGGCGATCACCTCCGCCGCCCGGTGAAACTCCAGACCCCGGCAGATTGAGCGCGGAACTTCGATCAACAGGTCGGGCGGGTAGACGGCCAGCGTATGGCGCGCCAGCGCGGCCTGGGCGATGTCGATCGTCCGGTTCATCACCTCGAAGCTGCCCAGTTTCGGGACGTCCGGTGCGGCCTCGACCAATTCACCGGCCACCTCGTCGTCGGCCGCGTTCTCCTCGACGTCCGGATCGTCCGGCCAGCTGTCCGCCTCGGCGGTGGACCCGCCGAACCTGCCCAGGACGGCCCGCGCGGTCGGCCGATCGAGCAGCGAGCGGGCGGCCGTGGTGTCGAGCAGCGCCGAGGTGCTGCGCACCATGCGGTTCAGCCACTCGGCCGTGGCCCCCGCCTCCGCATCGCGGTTGGCGATCGCCTCGCTGCCGCTGAGGCTCACCGCGATGGTCACGTCGGCGTTGACGGCCGAGAGGGGCGCCATCGGCAGCGGGTCCAGGATGCCGCCGTCGGCCAGCAGACGCCCGTCGACCTCGTGCGGCGCGATCACCCCGGGGATGGCGATGGATGCGCGGATCGCGGTGTCGACCGGACCGCGCTGAAACCACACCGATTTACCGGCCACCAGGTCCGTCGCCACCGCGGTGAAGGGGATGGGCAGCTGCTCGATGGTGACCGGGCCGAGGATGTCGCGCACGGCATCGAGGATCTTCTCGGCGCGCATCACGCCGGCCGCGCTGATCGAGAAGTCCAGCAGCCGCAGGATGGTGCGCTGCGTCAGGGACTTCGCCCAGTCGGCGAACTCGTCGCGGCGCCCGGCCGCCTCCAGGCCGCCGACCAGCGCGCCCATCGACGAGCCCGCGATCCCCACGATCTCGTAATCCCGGGCCCGCAGCGCCTCGATCACCCCGATGTGGGCGTACCCGCGGGCACCGCCACTGCCCAGCGCCAACGCCACCCGGGTCGGTGACGATCGGCGCGCCGCCGCTGCGACGGGTCCCTCCGGCATCCCTTCATTTTGCGCGGCGGCACCGGTCCCCACCGGCCAGGTGGGCAGTTTTTTCTACCCGTGAATTCAATTGCGCGGGTTCGGACGCGCTAGCCGCATTCGTCGTTGGCGGCGGCACGCGCGGCGGTGAGCACGGCCGCCTGGCGGGCCGGCGTGAGATCCGCCCATCGGGCATTCCAGCTGCCCGGGGTGCCCGACGGCGCGGTCTGGACCATCGCCAAGTACGTCTCGAACAGCGACTGACCGGTCCCGGGATGGGCATCCATCCACACTTTTGCGGCGTGACAGGCCTGGTAATACTCTTCCTCGGTCGAATCGGCGGGCACGTCGACCCTGGTCGTCACGCCCCCCGGCGAGAGCCCGACGGCGCCCGGGGGAGGCGCACCGGGGCCATTGGGAATGCCCGCCGGACGCGTCGACGAGGACGCGGGCCTGCCGCTCGGGTGGTCAGCGGAGCATCCCGTGACCGCCAACAAACTGGCCGCCACGGCGAGCGTGCCCCACCGCGGGGGTCGACGAACGCACCGGCGCACCCCCTCAATCTATGCAACACTGGCGGCCGTGATGGAGCGCTTCGGATTTTGCGAGTGTTGTCGGCCCTAACGCGCCGCCGCCCGTCCGATCCGTTTTCTCTGGAGCTCCCCAATGTCTGTACCCCTCGCCGTCCCGGCTGCTGCGCTGCGCCCGCGCCACGTTTCGTCCCCATCGTCGGGGCCGACCCGCTTGCGGGTGCCCGACCTCATGCACGCCACCGACCAGGCCGCCGACGACGTCCTGAGCGGACGTTGCGACCACTTACTGCCCCCGGACGGCATACCTGAGACGCGGCGCTGGTTCACCCGCATCCACGGTGACGAGGAGCTGGACGTCTGGCTGATCAGCTGGGTGCCCGGTCACCACACCGAACTGCACGATCACGGTGGATCGCTGGGCGCGCTGACGGTGCTGTCCGGATCGCTCAACGAATTCCGCTGGGACGGACGCGCCCTGCGGCAGCGGCGGCTGAACGCCGGCGATCAGGCCGGGTTTCCGCTGGGCTGGGTGCACGACGTGGTGTGGGCGCCCCGGTCCGTGGCCGTGCCGGTCTCGGGCTTGGCGGGCGCCAACCGCGGCCCGGTGCGCCCTTCGCTCAGCGTGCACGCCTATTCGCCGCCGCTGACCGCGATGTCCTACTACGAGGTCACCGGCCGAAATCGGTTGCGCCGCCAGCGCACCGAGCTGACCGATCAACCGGAAGGACCGTGATGAGCCGCATCGACATTGTGCTGAGATCCGCCCGGCGTCGCTTCCGTCGCCTTCCCGCCGCCGAAGTGCCCGACGCCCTGCGGCGAGGGGCGGTGCTCGTCGACATCCGACCGCAGGCCCAGCGGTCCCGCGAGGGTGAGATCCCCGGTGCGCTGGTGATCGAACGCAACGTCTTGGAGTGGCGCTGCGACCCGACCAGCGACGCCAAGCTGCCCGAGGCCGTCGGCGATGACGTCGAATGGGTGATCGTGTGCTCGGAGGGCTACACCTCCAGCCTCGCGGCCGCCGCGCTGCTCGACATCGGCCTGCACCGCGCCACCGACGTCATCGGGGGATTTCACGCCCTCACGGGTTCGGGTGTGCTGGAACAGCTTTCCGGTGCCGCGCCGGTGGAAGCCGGCCCGGGCGTGCTCGCCGATTCCGGCACCCCGGGTCGCCGCTGGCTCTAACTAGCCGGTGGACGTGGCGTCCGAATGGAGCAGCGGCCGCAGCTTGTCGGTCTTCTCCTGCGACCAGCCGGGCGGTGATAGCACGGCGGCCCAGCCGTCGGCCGCGTCGGCGACGTAGTGGTGCCCATGCCCCTCTGGAACGTCGACGGCCACCGCCATGTCCGCCGAAACCTGCAGGAACGTCACCACCGGGATCCAGCGCGTCTCGGGCAACACGTCGTAGCCCCGCGGCTCCCGCAGCCAGTCCGGTTCGCTGAACAGCAAATCGGGGGACCACCAGGCGATCGGATCCGAAGCGTGTTGCAGGTAGACCACCCGCGGGTGGTCCCACGCCGAGTTCGGACGGCCTAGATTGCTCGGGCGCGCGACGAACCGGACGTTCTTGCCGTCGTTGTAGATCGGCAGCCACTCCGGGGAACCGGCGTCGCGCGTCGACGTCAGGTCCGTCCAGATGGTGTTCTGGAACGTCGGTCCGCTGAACAGCGCGCCGTCGGTGCGGGCGAGGACGTTGTTGAGGCTCATGAACGGCGCCTCGCCGCCGAACGAGCCCAGGCTCTCGCCGAACACGACGAGCTTGGGGCGTTGCGCCTCGGGCATCTGACGGATCAGTCGGTCGACGGCCTCGAATAACGCCTGCCCGGCGTGGCGGGCGTTCTCCTTGTCCACCAGGAAGGACAGCCAGCTCGGCAGGAACGAATACTGCATGCTCACGATCGCGGTGTTGCCGTTGTACATGTACTCGAGCGCATCGGCTTCCGCCTCGTTGATCCAGCCCGTGCCGGTGGTCGTCGCGACCGCAACGACGGCGCGTTGCAGCCCGCCGGTGCGCTGCAGCTCGCGGGCCGCGAGCTCGGCGGTCGCCGTGATGCCGTCCGCGGAGTTCAGCCCGGCGTAGGCCCGGATCGGTTCGGTCGCCGGCGCCCCGTTGAAGGCGGTGAGCTGGTCGACTCTGGGCCCGGCTTCGACGAAGATACGGCCTTGGTGCCCAAGGGATTCCCACGACACCAGCGATTCGGGTCCGCCGGATCGCAGCGGTGTCTTGGGTGGCGCGGTGTCGGGGTTCATCTCGTTGTTCGCCGACGCGAAGGTGTTGTTCATCGTGCGCATCGCGAACTTGAGCACCACGCCGTTGAGCAGGGTGATGGTGAGCGCCACCAGCAGCGCCACCACGATGGTCGCCGACAGCCGGAACGGCGCGATGCGGTCGACCTGACCGACCAGGAAGCGCACCAGCCACCGGATGAACTGGCCGATTTCGACCAGGGTGAACAACACCACGAGGGACAGACCCGCGGCCACCGGGTAGTCGTACCACTGCAGGTGCGCGACGCCCATCAGGTCGCGCACGTTGTCCTGCCAGAGGTGAAACCAGATGGCCATCAACACCATTCCGAGGGCGCCGATCGGGATCAGCACCATCCACGCCCACCGCGGCGGGGGTGGGCTGTGGTCCTTGGCGCGCATGTAGCGGACCAGCCACACGGCGAAGACGCCCAGCCCGTAGCCGATGGCGCCGGAGATCCCGCTGACCAGGCCCTGGAACAACGCGCCGCGCGGCAGCAGCGAAGGCGTCATGGAGAACCAGATGAAGATCAGGCCAACGGTGGTGCCGGTGAACGTGTAATGGCGTACCCACCAAGGCTTTTGGCTCCACCGAGGCTGACGAGTCGTCGGACCGGATTCCGGTTTGGCTTCCGGCTCGGCCTCGTCTTCCGGCGTGGTCGTCGCAGCACCCGGCTCGGTCATCGCGGGGCCTACCGGTGGGTGAAGTTGGGAGCGCGCTTTTCGATGAACGCCGTCATGCCCTCGGACTGGTCGTCGGTCGCGAAGGTCGAGTGGAAGAGCCGACGTTCGTAGAGCAGTCCCTCGGACAAGGTGGATTCGAACGCGCGGTTGACGGCCTCCTTGGCCATCCGGGCCGCCGAGCGCGACATCTGCGAGATGGTGGTGGCGACGGCCTTGGCCTCGGTGAGCAGGTCGTCGGCCGGCACCACGCGCGAAACCAGGCCGCTGCGTTCGGCTTCGGCGGCGCCGATGGTGCGCCCGGTCAGGATGAGGTCCATGGCCTTGGCCTTGCCGATGGCGCGGGTCAGGCGCTGCGAACCGCCCATGCCCGGCAGCACCCCGAGTTTGATCTCGGGCTGGCCGAACTTCGCCGTGTCGGCGGCGATCAACACGTCGCACATCATGGCGAGCTCGCAGCCGCCGCCCAGCGCATGCCCGGCCACGGCGGCGATGGTCGGGGTGCGGACGGCAGCCAGTTTGGCCCAGGGGGCGAAGAAGTCGGCGTCGAAGGCGTCGGCGAACGACAGCCCGGCCATCTCCTTGATGTCGGCGCCCGCGGCAAACGCCTTGGCCGAACCGGTGATGATGATCGCCCCGATGCCCGGGTCGTTGTCGAGCTCCGTTGCGGCGCTGGTGACTTCGTTCATCACCTGAGTGTTCAGCGCGTTGAGCGCCTTCGGCCGGTTCAGGGTGATGGTGCCGACGCGCCCGTCGCGTTCGACCAGGATGGTCTCGTAGCTGTTGGAAGTGGGGTCCGTCATCCAGATCGCCTTTCTAGAAACTCAAGTCGTCGTCGACCGGGGTGAAATACCCCTCGACGTCCGCCGCGGCCACCGCGTCCAGCGTCGCCGGCGACCAATTCGGGTTGCGATCTTTGTCGATCAGCTGCGCACGGATGCCCTCGACCAGGTCGTGCGACCGCAGCGACGCCGACGACACCCGATAGTCCTGAACGAGAACGTCTTTCACGGTCTCGAGTTTGGCCGCGCGCCGGACCGCCTCCAGGGCGACCGACAACGAGATCGGCGAGCGGGTGGCGATCAGGTCGGCCGCCTCCGTGGCCGGGCCGCCGTGTGTGCGCAGATTGGCGACGATGTCTTCGACCGTGTCACCCGCGTAGCAATCGTCGATCCAATCGCGTTGCGCGGCAAGCTCGCTCGGTGGCGGCTCGACGGCGTGCTTGGCGAGCGCGCCCTGCACGCCATCAGCGACGATCGCCCGGGTGAACGCCTCCAGATCCTGGTGCGGGACGTAGTGGTCGGCGAATCCCATGGCGATCGCGTCGGCCCCGGAAAACGGCGCCCCGGTGAGCGCGGCGTGCAGACCCAGCCCGCCGGGCGCCCGGGACAGCAGGAACGCCCCGCCCACGTCGGGAACGAAGCCGATACCGACCTCGGGCATCGCGACCTTCGAGGTGTCGGTCACCACGCGGATGTTCGCGTGCGCGCTGACGCCGACCCCGCCGCCCATCACGATGCCGTCCATCAGCGCCACGTATGGCTTGGAGAAATCGGCGATCTGGGCATTGAGCAGGTACTCGTCGCGCCAGAACCGCCGCGCCTCGACGCCGTCCTTGCGGGCGCTGTGATAGATGGAGACCACGTCGCCGCCGGCGCACAACCCGCGCTCGCCGGCGCCGGCGAGCACCACGGCACGCACCGCGTCGTCGTTTGCCCAGTCGGTGAGGATCGCGCCGAGCGCGTCCACCATCTGCTGGTTCAGCGAGTTGATCGCCTTGGGGCGGTTGAGCGTGATCAGACCGACGTCGCCGTCGATGCGGGTGAGAACCTCATCCGATTCGTCGGTCACGCCCTAACCTCCCATCGCCGGGTCACCCTCGAGGAAAAATCTAGATCGTCACGACCGGCGCCATACCCTCGGGTAAGGGTTATCTTTAACCCGACGCCAGCAGCAAAGGCTCGAGGCGCCGGAAAATGCCCAGTTCGACTGGGAACCCGGACGGAACGTTGCTCGTTGAGATTGTGTTCGCACAGCTCGAAGCCAATAGAGAGGACCCGACGGTGCGGGAGACAAGCAACCCGGTATTTCGTTCGCTGCCCAAGCAGCAGGGCGGATACGCGCAATTCGGCACGGGCGCGCCCCCGATGCAGGGCTATGGAGCCGACCCCTACGCGGCGCCCTACCAAGCTCCCTACCAGGAGGCCAGGGCTTCGCGTCCGCTGACCATCGACGACGTCGTCACCAAGACCGGCATCACGCTGGCCGTGTTGGCGGTGTCCGCCGTGGTTTCCTACTTCCTGGTGGCGTCCAACCTGGCGCTGGCGATGCCGCTGACCATGATCGGCGCGCTGGGCGGTCTGGGGCTGGTGCTGGTCGCGACCTTCGGCCGCAAGCAGGACAGCCCGGCCATCGTGCTCAGCTATGCCGTCCTGGAGGGGCTCTTCCTGGGCGCCATCTCGTTCGTGTTCGCCAACTTCTCCGTCTCGCACGCCAACGCCGGCGCGCTGATCGGGGAGGCTGTCCTGGGCACCTTCGGGGTGTTCTTCGGCATGCTCGTCGTCTACAAGACGGGGGCCATCCGGGTGACGCCCAAGTTCACTCGGATGCTGGTCGCCGCGATGTTCGGCGTGCTGTTCCTCATGCTGGGCAATTTCGTGCTCGCGATGTTCCACGTCGGTGGCGGAACCGGCCTGGGCCTGCGCAGCGGCGGACCGATCGCCATCATCTTCTCGCTGGTGTGCATCGGGATCGCGGCGTTCAGCTTCCTGATCGACTTCGACGCGGCCGACCAGATGGTGCGCGCCGGGGCTCCGGACAAGGCGGCCTGGGGCATCGCGCTGGGCCTGACCGTGACGCTGGTCTGGCTGTACATCGAGATCCTGCGTCTGCTCAGTTACCTGCAGAACGACTAGCTCTCGTCAACGAAAAGACCGGCACACCGATTGGTGTGCCGGTCTTTTCGTGCTGGGCGCCAGTGTGCGCGGACGGCGTCGCGCGTGCGCTCACGGGCGGGCCTTCTCGGCGTGTCGCCGCCAGCGACGACTGGTCGCGGTGGCGGGCGGTCAGCTGAGCCGCTCGATGATCATCGCCATGCCCTGCCCGCCGCCGACACACATGGTCTCCAGGCCGAACGTCTTGTCGTGCGTCTGCAGGTTGTTGATCAACGTGGTCGCGATCCGCGCGCCGGTCATGCCGAACGGGTGGCCCAGGGCGATCGCCCCACCGGACACGTTCAGCTTGTCCTCGTCCATGCCGAGCTCGCGCGCCGAGCCCAGCACCTGGACCGCGAAGGCCTCGTTGATCTCGTAGAGGTCGATGTCGCTGATCGACATGCCCGCCCGCGCCAGCGCCTTCTTGCAAGCCTCGATCGGGCCCAGTCCCATGATCTCCGGCGACAGGCCGCTGACCCCGGTGGACACGATGCGGGCCAGCGGCGTCAGGCCCAGCTCCTTGGCCTTCGTGTCGCTGGTGATGATCAGCGCGGCGGCGCCATCGTTCAAGGGACACGCGTTGCCGGCGGTCACCGTGCCGTTGGGCCGGAACACGGGCTTGAGCTCGCTGATCTTCTCGTAGGTGGTGCCCGGGCGCGGGCCGTCGTCGGTGCTGACGGTGGTGCCGTCGGGCAGGGTCACCGGGGTGATCTCCCGCTCGAAGAAGCCGCTCTTGATGGCCTCCTCGGCGCGGTTCTGGCTGCGCACCCCCCAGTGGTCCTGGTCCTCGCGGCTGATGCCGGTGAGGATGGCGACGTTCTCGGCGGTCTGGCCCATCGCGATGTAGACGTCGGGCAGGTTGCCGTCCGCGCGGGGATCGTGCCACTCGTCCGCGCCCGCGGCGGCGGCGGTCGAGCGTTCCTGGGCCGCGTCGAAGATCGGGTTCTTGGTGTCGGGCCATGAGTCGGAGTTGCCCTTGGCGAACCGGGACACGGTCTCCACGCCGGCGGAGATGAACGCGTCGCCCTCGCCGGCCTTGATGGCGTGGAACGCCATCCGGGTGGTCTGCAGCGACGACGAGCAGTACCGGTTCACCGTGGTGCCCGGCAGGAAGTCGTAGCCGAGTTCGACGGCGACGACCCGCGCCATGTTGAAGCCCTGCTCGCCGCCCGGCAGGCCGCAGCCCAGGATGAGGTCGTCGATCTGGTGCGGGTTGAGCGCGGGCACCTTGTCCAGCGCCGCGCGCACCATCTGGGCGGCCAGGTCGTCGGGCCGCATGGAGACCAGCGACCCCTTCATCGCGCGGCCGATCGGCGAGCGGGCGGCAGAGACAATAACGGCTTCAGGCATGACGGTTCCCTTCAAATCCCTTCCGGATTCCGGCGAGCTCGCTTCACAAACCGTTGACATGACGCCGACGGACTAGGACAAATCTAGTCGCTGCCAACCGGTGGGCACGAGGACGGGGCGGGTCCCGGTGCCGGGCGCCGCCACAGCCGCGACATCACGCTGGTCCGGGTGTGCCGCTGACCGAGCACCGGCGGGGTCGTCGACGCCGCCAATTCCAACGGCGGGATGTCGACTTCCTCGCCCAGCGCCTCGCACAGCGCCCGCAGCAGCGCGTCGGCCGCGATCGCGTACGCCGGGGCGGACGGGTGGAAGCCGTCGGGGGAGAACATCACGTGGGGCGTTGACCGGAACTGCGGTGTCATCAACTGTCCGAGCGGTACCGGCATGCCGCCCGCGGCCCGAACCGCCGCGGCCTGCGCGCGCGCCAGCTGCACGCAACGCTCGTGCGCCAGCGACCGAAGCGGTTGCGGGATGGCGGTGATGACGCCCAGGTCCGGGCAGGTGCCGGCGATCACCACCGCACCGCGGGCGTGCAGCTTGCGGACGCTGAGCCCCAGCCGCTGCGCGGACTGGCTGACGCCGTTGAGGGCCGTCACGTCGTTGGCGCCCACCATGATCACCGCCACGTCCGGCGGCGCCCCGGCCACGAACATCGCATCCACCTGGCCGCACAGGCCCTTCGACGTGGCGCCGACGATGGCCTTGGTGCTCAGCCGGATTCGCTTGCCGGTCTGCTCGGCGAGGCCCCGCGCGATCCGCACCCCGGGCACTTCCTCCGCGCTCAGGCACCCGTACCCGGCGGCCGTCGAATCACCGAAGATCATCAAATGCAGGTCGACGGGCATGCCGCGGTGCCACCGCTCCACCGGTCCGCCGCCGCGGGTGTACACCCCGTCGGCGCGCGGCGGGATGTCCCACGACTTGGGGATGACGGTGCGCGCGTGCGTCGCCTGGCCGACGAGCAGGTTGCGCGCGCCCAGATAGGCAGTGCCTGTCGAGGCGAGGGCGCCTGCGGTGGCCAGGGCGATCGCCGAACGACGGGGCACCCGCATGGACACGGGCTCCAGTTTAGATGGGCTTGCATGTTTGCGGGGTCGGCCTGCCAACAATCCGATCACGGCCCGAATCGAACTTGGTAACAAATCGGACTCTTTAAACGTTCTCTTAAGAAGTGGCTGTCAAGCTGAGTTCGCGGGGTTGGCTGGGTGCCTCGAGTAACCGGCTGAACCAGACGCTCAGCTGCCCCGTCACATGCTGTATCGCACTACGACGGCGTAGGAAGTGTTGAGCATGAGCGCACCCGGTAAGGTATCCGGCTCGCCCCGGACTGCCCTTCGTCCTTATCAAGTTCTCAAGGCGCGTCGCGCCGAGACGCGCCGATACGCGATGAGCGATGGCGCGCCGGTCGAGGTCCTCGAGTCCGGGCCCAGCGTTGCTGCGCGGCTGGCCAACCTGACGTCGCGGGCCACTATCCGGCCGGTGCTGTCGGTCGGCAGCCACGTGCCCAACTTCCCCTGGCCCTGGGGGCTGATCGACCTGGCGGCCCGGGTGGTGCTGCCGGTGTCGGCCACCGTCCGCGAGACGGTGAAGCTGCCCAACGCCTCGGCGCAGCTGGTGCGAGCGCCCGGCGTGCTGCCCGCCGACGGCACCCGCCGGGTAGTCGTCTACTTCCACGGCGGCGCGTTTTTGACGTGCGGGGCCAACTCGCACGGCCGGCTGGTCGAGGCGCTGTCACAGTTCGCCGACTCGCCGGTCCTGGTGGTCAACTACCGGCTGCTGCCCAAGCACTCGATCGGGATGGCTCTCGCCGACTGCCACGACGGCTACCAGTGGCTCCGGCTGCGGGGATACCAGCCGGATCAGATCGTGCTGGCCGGTGACTCCGCCGGCGGCTACCTGGCGCTCACGTTGGCGCAGCGCCTCCTGGAGGAAGGCGAGGAGCCCGCCGCGTTGGTGATGATCTCGCCGCTGCTGCAGCTGGCGAAGGAAAACAAGCAGGCCCATCCCAACATCAACACCGATGCGATGTTCTCGCGCCGGGCGTTCGACGCGCTGGCCGAGCTGGTCGCCAGCGCGGCGGACAAGCACAAAGTCGCGGGGAAGCCCGAGGAGATCTACGAGCCGGTCGAGCACATCAAGCCCGGCCTGCCGCGGACGCTGATCCACGTCTCCGGATCCGAGGTGTTGCTGCACGACGCGCGGCTGGCGGCCAGCCGGTTGGCAGCGGTCGGGGTGCCGACCGAGGTGCGGGTGTGGCCCGGGCAGATCCACGACTTCCAGTTGGCCGCCCCGATGGTCCCGGAAGCGGTCCGGTCGCTGCGCCAGATCGGCGACTACATCCGCGAGGCCACGGGCTAGCGCAACCGCCACGGGCGCCGCGGGGAAGCACCTCGTGCACAGCGGGAACGTGCCTGACACGATGAACGCATGCGGATCGCCCAGCACATCAGTGAGCTCATCGGCGGCACGCCGCTCGTTCGCCTGAATTCTGTCGTTCCCGAGGGCGCCGGCATCGTGGCGGCCAAGGTCGAGTACCTCAACCCCGGGGGCAGCTCGAAGGACCGGATCGCGGTCAGGATGATCGACGCCGCCGAGGCGAGCGGCCTCCTGAAGCCCGGCGGGACCATCGTCGAACCCACCTCCGGCAACACCGGCGTCGGCCTGGCGCTGGTCGCACAGCAGCGCGGCTACAAATGCGTGTTCGTCTGTCCCGACAAGGTCGGCGAGGACAAGCGCAACGTGCTGCTCGCCTACGGCGCCGAGGTGGTGGTCTGCCCGACGGCCGTGCCGCCCGAGCACCCGGACAGTTACTACAGCGTTTCCGATCGGCTGACCCGGGAGATCGAGGGCGCCTGGAAGCCCGACCAGTACGCCAACCCGGAGGGCCCGGCCAGTCACTACGCCACTACCGGCCCGGAGATCTGGGCGGACACCGACGGCAAGGTGACCCATTTCGTCGCCGGCATCGGCACCGGCGGCACGATCACCGGCGCGGGCCGCTATCTCAAGGAGGTGTCGGGCGGGGCCGTGCGGATCATCGGCGCCGACCCCGAGGGGTCGGTGTATTCCGGCGGTACCGGCCGGCCCTACCTGGTCGAGGGCGTCGGCGAGGATTTCTGGCCGGACGCGTACGACCGCACGGTGCCCGACGAGATCATCGCGGTGTCCGACTCGGACTCCTTCGACATGACCAGGCGGCTGGCCCGCGAGGAGGCGATGCTGGTCGGGGGGTCGTGCGGGATGGCGGTGGTGGCCGCGCTGAAGGCGGCGGAGAAGGCCGGACCCGACGCGCTGATCGTCGTGCTGCTGCCCGACGGCGGGCGCGGGTACCTGGCGAAGATCTTCAACGACGCCTGGATGTCCTCCTACGGGTTCCTGCGCAGCCGCCTCGACGGGTCGACCGAACAAGCCCGGGTGGGTGACGTGCTGCGCCGCAAATCGGGCGAGCTGCCCGACCTGGTGCACACGCATCCGTCCGAGACCGTGCGCGACGCCATCGGCATCCTGCGCGAGTACGGGGTGTCCCAGATGCCCGTCGTCGGCGCCGAGCCGCCGGTGATGGCCGGCGAGGTGGCCGGCAGCGTCTCCGAGCGCGAACTGTTATCGGCGGTCTTCGAGGGCCGGGCCAAATTGGCCGACGCCGTCTCGCTGCACATGAGCCCGCCGCTGCCGATGATCGGCGCGGGGGAGTTGGTCAGCGCGGCCGTTAAGGCGCTGCGTGACTGGGACGCGTTGATGGTCGTCGAGGCCGGCAAACCCGTCGGGGTGATCACCCGATATGACCTGCTCGGATTCCTTTCCGACGGGCCGCGGCGACGCTGACGACGCGGCCGTTCGGCGCGCGACGATGTCTCGCCGGGCCGCCGTGCGCTCGGGTACTGTAATGCCGCCTGGCTCAGCTGGTCCGCAGTGGAAGGGGTGCTCATGACCGATCAACCGCCGCCCGGGGCGCCTACCCGCCGCCTCCGCCGCCGCCCGGATCGCCCGGTGGTCAGGAGACCGCGCCCTCGGCACCGGCCGGCGGTGCCTATCCGCCGCCCCCGCCGCCGCCCGGTGGCGGCTCCTATCCGCCGCCCCCGCCGTCCTCCGGTGGGTATGCGCCACCCCCTCCCGGGCCGGCCATCCGCACGCTGCCGACCGAGTCCTACACGCCGTGGCTCAGCCGGTTCCTGGCGTTCGTCATCGACATCCTCCCGTACGCCGTCGTGCACGGCATCGGCACCGGGATCCTGGTCGCCACGCAGCAGACGGCCTGCGTCACCGACGTCACGCAGTACGCCGTCAACCAGTACTGCGCGACCCAGAACTCCACCCTCGGCCTGGCCGCGCAGTGGTTGGCGTCGCTGGTGGGGCTGTTCTATCTGATCTGGAACTACGGCTACCGCCAGGGCACCACCGGGTCGAGCGTCGGCAAGTCGGTGATGAAGTTCAAGGTGGTCAGCGAGGTCACCGGCCAGCCCATCGGCTTCGGAATGTCCGTGGTGCGGTCCCTGGCGCACTTCGTCGACGCGGTCATCTGCTTCATCGGTTTCCTTTTCCCGCTTTGGGATTCGAAGCGGCAAACGCTGGCGGACAAGATCATGACGACGGTCTGCCTGCCGCTCGACGGAACCGAGCCGCAGCCGGGCTAGTCGTGCGGGCGCGGTAGCCGGGGCGACCGTCGCCTAGGCTGATCGTCGATGAGCGCCGACCGCACCGGACACTTCACCGGACTCGCCACCAAAGCGATTCATGCCGGCTACCGGCCGGACCCGGCGACCGGGGCGGTCAACGCCCCGATCTACGCCAGCAGCACCTTCGCCCAGGACGGCGTCGGCACCCTGCGCGGCGGATTCGAATACGCACGCACCGGAAATCCGACGCGCGCGGCGCTGGAGGCCTCGCTCGCGGCCGTCGAAGAAGGCAGCCACGGGCGGGCGTTCGGCTCGGGCATGGCCGCCACCGACTGCGCCCTGCGGGCGATGCTGCGACCCGGCGACCACGTGATCATCCCCAACGACGCCTACGGCGGCACCTTCCGGCTGATCGACAAGGTGTTCACGCAGTGGGGCGTTCAGTACACGCCGGTCGCGTTGTCCGACGCGGACGCCGTCCGCGCGGCGATCACGCCGCAGACGCGACTGATCTGGGTGGAGACGCCGACCAACCCGCTGCTGTCCATCGCCGACATCGCGGCCCTCGCCGAACTCGGTAGACAGTCCTCGTCGAAGGTGTTGGTGGACAACACTTTTGCCTCGCCAGCACTGCAGCAGCCGCTGACGCTGGGCGCCGACGTGGTGCTGCATTCGACCACCAAGTACATCGGCGGCCACTCCGACGTGGTGGGCGGCGCGCTGATCACCAACGACGCCGAGCTGGACGCGGCCTTCGCGTTCCTGCAGAACGGTGCCGGCGCAGTGCCCGGCCCGTTCGACGCCTACCTGACCATGCGCGGCCTGAAGACCCTGGTGCTGCGGATGCAGCGACACAGCGAAAACGGTTCGGCCGTAGCGGAATTCCTCGCCGGGCATCCGGCGGTGAGTGCCGTGCTGTATCCGGGCCTGCCGGGCCACCCCGGGCACCAGGTCGCCGCCCGGCAGATGCACGGGTTCGGCGGCATGGTGTCAGTGCGCATGCGCGGCGGCCGGCAAGCCGCCCGGGATCTGTGCGCCCGCACCGAGGTGTTCATCCTGGCCGAATCGCTCGGGGGTGTGGAGTCGCTGATCGAGCACCCCAGCGCGATGACGCACGCGTCGACGGCCGGTTCGCAATTGGAAGTGCCCGACGACCTGGTCCGGCTGTCGGTCGGCATCGAAGACGTGGCCGACCTGCTGGCAGACCTCGAGCAGGCGCTCGACTAACCACCGCGAGCAGTCGCAAACTCGCATGCGCCAGGTCTGTGGCGTGCGATTTCATGTCTGCTCGCGGGGGGATCGCGAGCAGACTAGGAGTGGTAGGGCTCCGCGCTGACGAGCGTGACCTCGACGGTGTTGCCGTTGGGCACGACGTAGCTGCGGGTCTCGCCCACCTTGGCGTCAATCAGGGCGCCGCCCAGCGGTGAGTTGGGCGAGTACACCTCGAGCTTGCCGTCGTTGACGCCCTCCTGGCGGGTGGCGATCAGAAACGTCTCGGTGTCCGACTTGTCGCCGTTGTAGTAGACCTTCACCACCGAGCCGGGCAACGCGACGCCGGACTGCTTGGGCGCCTCGCCGACCTTGGCGTTGTTGAGCAGGTCCTGCAGCTGGCGAATGCGGGCCTCCTGCTGGCCCTGCTCTTCGCGGGCGGCGTGGTAGCCGCCGTTCTCGCGCAGGTCGCCTTCTTCCCGGCGGTCGTTGATCTCCGCGGCGATGACCGGACGATTCGCGATCAATTGATCGAGCTCCGCCTTCAGCCGGTCATGTGACTCCTGGGTCAGCCACGTCACCGAAGTGTCCGTCATCTCGTCGTGCTCCTCGTATTGTCGTTTCGCGTAACCGCGTAAGCCTGTTAAACCCCGCCGCCGGAGGTATCCGGGTTCTCTCCCCGAGCGCTGCCGATCCGTTGTGCTCACGGCCATAATGCAGCAATACACGGTCCCATCAGGAACCGTGCATTCACCCATGTTACCACCGCGCAAACAAAAGATGACCCAAATTCGCAGTTCGGCTGTTGTCGAGGGCTCACGCCGGCCGCAGATATGCGGGCACATCGGTGCCACACCCATAGATGTCGGCCATCACCGGCGGTTTGCTGGATTTGACGGTGGTGGTCAACTGCACGGTGGGCGCCTCGGACGGGGGAACCAGCACCTCACGCCGGCCCGTCTCGCTGCCGTCCTTCGCCCGGACCCGCACGATGCAGTCCACCGGCCGCGACGGATCGGATCGCGTCACGCTGATCGTTACCGACGCGGTCTGGTCGTCGATCAGCCGATAGCCGGCCAGGGTGCCGGTCACGGGGCTGGTGCCCAGCCGCTGGTAGCCGACCACGGCGATCACCAGGCCGGCCGCGACCACCAGTGCGCCCAGGCCGACGATCACCCAACGCCGGGGCACCCGGGAGCGCCCGTAGCGGCTCTCGGGACGTGGGGCGGAAGTTTCGGTCATCTGGTGGGTATGCCTGGATGGTCGGCTGCCGGACGCTGGCCGGCGGCATGCAACGATCTGAAGAACTGGAATTATAGGTTCGCAACCGGCGACCAGTTGACCGACAAGGGGGCACGTGAGCGAGCTGCGGTTGATGGCGGTGCACGCCCACCCCGACGACGAGTCCAGCAAGGGCGCGGCCACCCTCGCTCGTTACGCCGATGAGGGCCACCGGGTGCTGGTGGTGACGCTGACCGGCGGTGAGCGCGGCGACATTCTCAACCCGGCGATGGACCTGCCCGAGGTGCACGGCCACATCGCCGAGATCCGCCGCGACGAGATGGCGAAGGCCGCCGAGATCCTCGGTGTCGAGCACACCTGGCTCGGCTTCGTCGACTCCGGCTTGCCGCAGGGGGACCCGCCGCCCCCGCTGCCGGAAGGATGCTTCGCGCTGGTGCCGCTGGAGGAGTCGGTCGAGGCGTTGGTCCGCGTGGTCCGCGAGTTCCGCCCGCACGTGATGACGACCTACGACGAGAACGGCGGCTACCCGCACCCCGATCACATTCGCTGCCACCAGGTTTCGGTCGGCGCCTTCGAGGCGGCCGGCGATTTTCGGCGTTTTCCGGACGCGGGCGAGCCGTGGACGGTGTCCAAGCTCTACTACGTCCACGGGTTCCTGCGGGCCCGGATGCAGTTGCTGCACGATGAGGCCGTCAAACGCGGTCAGGAACCCCCGTTCAAGAAGTGGCTCGAGCATTGGGACGCCGCGCACGACCCCTTCGAGTCCAGGGTGACGACGCGCGTCGAATGCTCGGCGTATTTCAGCCAGCGCGACGACGCGCTGCGGGCGCACACCACCCAGATCGATCCGGAGCACGACTTCTTCGCCGCGCCCATCGAGTGGCAGCAGCGGCTGTGGCCGACCGAGGAATTCGAGCTGGCGCGCTCGCGGGTCCCCGTCCGGCTACCCGAGGACGACCTGTTCGCCGGAATCGAGGGTGACGGGTGAACCACCTCTTCGCGAGGGCCAGCGCGTTGGCGGACGGCGCGCCGCAACACACCGGTCCCGACTTCGGCAAGGCCAGCCCGATCGGCCTGCTGATCGTCGTGCTGCTGCTTATCGCCACGCTGTTGCTGCTTCGGTCGATGAACCGGCAGCTCAAGAAGGTGCCCGAGTCGTTCGACCCCAAGCATCCCGAGCCCGATCAGGCCGCCGACGAGGGCACCGACGCGGTCGATGACGGGCACATCCCGGGCCAACCGAAGCCTCCGGAGCGGCCCCCGGGACCCGGCGATGAGTCCGGCTGACGCCGCCTCGACGAACACCCTCGGGCTGGCCACCAGCCCGTACCTTCGGCAGCACGCCGACAACCCGGTGCACTGGCAGCAGTGGACCCCGCAGGCCCTGGCGGCCGCGGCCGAGCGCGACGTGCCGATCCTGCTTTCCATCGGCTACGCGGCCTGCCACTGGTGTCACGTCATGGCCCACGAATCGTTCGAGGACGACGAGGTGGCCGCCGCCATGAACGCCGGATTCGTCTGCATCAAGGTGGACCGGGAGGAGCGCCCGGATCTCGACGCCGTCTACATGAACGCCACCGTCGCGCTGACCGGGCACGGCGGTTGGCCGATGACGTGTTTCTTGACGCCGGACGGAAGGCCCTTCTTCTGCGGCACCTATTATCCGAAAGATGGCTTCCTGCAACTCCTTTCGGCGGTATCCGCCACCTGGCGCCAGCGCCGTGGCGAGGTGGAGGAGGCGTCCGACGCGATCGCCGGCGAGTTGCGTGCGATGGCGGCCGGCCTGCCCTCCGGCGGCCCGGACGTCGCGCCGGCGTTGTGCGACCACGCGGTGGCCGCGGTCCTCGACGACCAGGACACCGCGCGCGGCGGCTTCGGCGGCGCACCCAAATTCCCGCCGTCGGCGATTCTCGAGGCGCTGCTGCGCCATTACGAGCGCACCGGGTTCCAGGCTGCGCTGGACGCGGTCGTGCGCACCGGCAACGCGATGGCCCGCGGCGGCATCTACGACCAGCTCGCCGGCGGTTTTGCCCGGTACAGCGTCGACGACGCCTGGGTGGTGCCACATTTCGAGAAGATGCTGTACGACAACGCGTTGCTGCTGCGCGCCTACGCGCACTGGGCCCGGCGCACCGGGGACCCATTGGCGCGCCGGGTCGCGGCCCAGACCGCGCGCTTTCTGCTCGACGATCTGGCCGACGGCGCCGTGTTCACCTCGTCGCTGGACGCCGACGCCGACGGTCGCGAGGGCTCGACTTATGTCTGGACGCCCGAGCAGCTCGCCGAAGCGCTTGGTCCCAACGACGGGCCTTGGGCCGCAACCGTTTTCGCGGTCACCGCGGACGGCACCTTCGAGCACGGAGCGTCGGTGCTGCAATTGCCCGCCGATCCCGACGACCCGCAACGGCTGGAGCGGGTCCGGGCCGCCCTGCTGGCCGCCCGCCTGACCCGGCCCCAGCCCGGACGCGACGACAAGGTCGTCACGTCCTGGAACGGCCTGGCGATCACCGCACTGGCGGAGGCCAGCGTCGCGTTGGGCGACCCCGAACTCGCCCGGGCCGCGCGGGACTGCGCGACCACGCTGCTGGGCTCGCACCTCGTCGACGGGCGGCTGCGGCGGGCCAGCCTGGGCGGGGTGGTCGGCGACAGCGCCGCCATCCTCGAGGACCACGCGATGCTGGCCACCGGACTGCTCGCGCTCTACCAGCTGGACGCCGACGCCGCCTGGCTGACGGTCGCGACCGAGTTGCTCGACACCGCGCTGCGGCACTTCGCCGACCCGCAGCAACCGGGTCGCTGGTTCGACACCGCCGACGACGCCGAGCGGCTGATGATGCGGCCCGCCGACCCGCTGGACGGCGCGACCCCGTCCGGGGCGTCCTCGATCGCCGAGGCGCTGCTGACCGCGGCGCATCTGGTCGACGGGGAGCGCGCGGAGCGGTACCTGCGGGCGGCGGCCGAGGCGCTCGGAGCGCATTCGCTGCTGCTGGAACGCGCGCCGCGTTCGGCGGGACACTGGCTGGCCGTGGCGGAAGCGGCGGTTCGGGGGCCGCTGCAGATCGCGGTCGCCTGCGATCCGTCGCGGTCGCCGCTGCTGGCGGAGGCGCGACGGCTGGCGCCCGGCGGGGCGATTGTCGTGGGCGGTGAAAAGGACTCGTCGGCACTGCTGGCGGGCCGCGACCGGGTGGGCGGCGCCGACGCAGCCTACGTGTGCCGCGGCCGGGTGTGCGACTTGCCGGTGGCCACCGCCGAAGACCTCGCGAGGGCGCTGGCGGCGCCACGGTAGCGTGACGTTTCATGCCGAGCGCCGAACACATCACCGACACGGTCAACCGCTACATCGAACTGGTCGCCAAGGGCGGCGCCGACGAGCTGGTCGAGCTCTATGCCGATGACGCCACGGTCGAGGATCCCGTCGGCGGCGAGGTGCACATCGGCCGCCAGGCGATCCACGGCTTCTACTCCGCGGTCAATGACGTGCAGCGCGAGTGCGAGCTGGTGACGCTGCGGGTCGCCGGCAACGAGGCGGCCTTCCACTTCCGCCTGACGATCGTCGCGGGGGAGCACCGCATGGTCATCGAGCCGATCGACGTGATGGCGTTCGACGCGGACGGCAAGGTCGCCCACATGAAGGCCTACTGGTCAGCGGCCGACGTCAGCCACTCCTAGCCCGCTCAGTGCAGCCACGCCTGGTTGCCGACATAGAACACCGCGAACCACATGGCGATGTAGTGCAGGATCGCCGCGACGGCGGTGAAGGCGTGGAAGAACTCGTGGTAGCCGAACGTGCTGGGCCACGGGTCGGGCCAGCGCAGCGCGTAGAAGATGCCGCCGACGCTGTAGAACACGCCGCCGACGGCCAGCAGCACCATCGCGGCCACTCCCGCCTTGTGCAGGATGGTCGGGCAGAACCACACGGCCACCCAGCCCAGCACGATGTACAGCGGCACGCCCAGCCAGCGCGGCGCCGACGGCCAGCACACCTTGAGCAGGATGCCTGCCGCCGCACCGCCCCACACGATCCACAGCACCTCCACCCCGGTCTGCTGCGGCATGGCCAGCCGCGCGAACGGCGTGTAGCTGCCGGCGATGAACACGAAGATCATCGAATGGTCGAGCCGCTTCATCACGTTGCGGGCCGCGTCGGATTTCCACTGCACCCGGTGATAGGTGGCGCTCACGGCGAACATCGCCACCGTGGCCGCCGCGTAGACCAGCGTCGAATGCCCGGCGCGCGGCGAGGACGCGGCCCAGGACACCGAGACCAGGGTCGCGCCGGTGATGAACGCCAGCCACGCCGAGTAGAAGTGGATCCAGCCGCGCATGCGGGGCTTGGTCAACACGCTGGCCGCGCTTTCGACAAGCTGTTCGACCGTGTTGCCGGGCGTGATGGCCTCTGCTCCGCGCTCTGGGCTGGCGGGTGTGCTCGTCTGGCTGCTCATATCTCCTGGGGCCTTGTCGTGCAGGTCGGGAAACTGCCAGTGGGCTGCTTACCCGCCACAGTAGTCGGCAACCACCGGCCCGTGGTGTCCGCACGCGGTGAGATCGCCGGATTGGCTGGGGGGAATTTGGTGTAGGTCACAGTAGGCTGGGTCTCCGTGGAAATCATCCCGCCGCGTCTCAAAGAGCCGCTGTATCGCGTCTACGAGCTGCGGTTGCGGCAGGGTCTGGCGTCGTCCAAATCCCACCTACCCCGCCACATCGCGGTCCTGTGCGACGGCAACCGGCGGTGGGCGCGCGACGCCGGCTACGCCGACGTCAGTTACGGCTACCGCATGGGCGCCGCGAAGATCGCCGAGATGCTGCGCTGGTGCCAGGAGGCCGGCATCGAGATGACCACGGTCTACCTGCTGTCCACGGAGAACCTGCAGCGCGATCCCGAAGAGCTGGCCGGGCTCATCGAAATCATCACCGATGTCGTCGAGGAGATTTGCGCGCCGGCTAACCGCTGGAGCGTGCGCACCGTCGGCGATCTGGAGTTGCTCGGCGAGGAGCCGGCCCGGCGGCTGCGTGGCGCGGTGGAGTCGACGCCCGTCGTGGCGCCGTTCCACGTCAACGTCGCGGTCGGTTATGGCGGCCGTCGCGAGATCGTCGACGCGGTGCGGGCGCTGCTGAGCAAGGAGCTCGCCAACGGTGCGTCCGCCGAGGAGCTCATCGACGCGGTCACCGTCGACGGCATCTCCGAAAACCTTTACACCTCCGGGCAACCCGATCCCGACCTGGTCATCCGCACGTCGGGGGAGCAACGCCTGTCCGGGTTCCTGTTGTGGCAGAGCGCGTATTCGGAGATGTGGTTCACGGAGGCGCACTGGCCCGCGTTCCGCCGGGTCGATTTTCTGCGTGCGCTGCGTGACTACAGTCAGCGGCACCGCAGGTACGGCAAGTAGCCTGTGCCGCAGTGACGATCGCAAGCGCGGCGCAGCCGGGCGCGGCGGGTCGGCACGAATCGGAAAGGTGACGATCGCAAGCGCGGCGGAGCCGGGCGCGGCGGGTCGGCACGAATCGGAAAGGTGACGATCGCAAGCGCGGCGGAGCCGGGCGCGGCGGGTCGGCACGAATCGGAAAGGTGACGATCGCAAGCGCGGCGGAGCCGGGCGCGGCGGGTCGGCACGAATCGGAAAAGTGACAAACTAGGTTCATGGCTGCGCTGTCGGCGGTGGTGTTCACGCTGAGCGGCTGGCTGGGGTTGTACCTGCTGGCTCGCGATCCACGTAAGCCGGTCCTGGTGCTGGCGGCGATCGGGCTGTGCGGGTTCGCGTTCGTGGTGGGGCTGGACGCCGTGCGGACCGTCAGCCCGGAGTACGCGCACCTGCTGAGCCGCGTCGAGATCTACCTGGTGGCCGTCCCCGGCGTGGCATGGTTCGCCGTGCTCGTGGAGCTGTCCCGGCCCAGCGACGGCTCGAGGGCGCGCACCCGAGAGGTGCTGCTGGTTGCCGGGGTGGCGGCGCTGACCCTGTTCGGGGCGATGCTGGCCGGCGGCGTCGAGGGGCCGCTGCGCTCGGGCCACTGGGTGATGTTCGCGGCGATCTCGGTGTCCACCTTCGGCGCGATGGCCTTCGCGTTGCGGCAGCCTCGCCGGCCGCGGTCGGCCATTGGGCTCGCCGTCGTCGCGACCCTGTTCTTCGCGCTGGGCAACGCCATCCTGATCATTCCGCTGGGTCTGGTGCCCAGCTGGGTGGCGCTCGCGTCGACGAGTATCGACGTCCTCTCCCTGGGGGTCGCCGTCGCCCTGTGGGACGCGTTCGACGAGGGCCAGGCGTTGCGCGCCGACATGCTTCGCTCGTTCGCCGGATCGGTGGCGGTGGCGGTGTTGTTCGGCGCCCAGGCGCTGATCGGCCTCGCGCTGACCCGTGACGACCGGGCCGCGCAGATCGCGCTCACCGTGCTGTTGTTCACCAGCCTGGGCGTCGCGATCGCCGTGCAGGTGCTCGCCGACCCGCTGGCCGGGATTCTCGACCGGCTGGCGTTCTCCAGATCGCCTGCACTACGCGAGGATCGGGCGGCGCTGCGCAACACCGGGGCGGCGCTGCCGTTGCGGTCGGTGCATCCGCTCGACCACGTCGACGACGCCACATTCGCCAGGCTCACCCGCCGGGCCCTGACGCACTACGCCGACCTGAGCAAGCTGGTCGCCAGCCCGTTGACCGCGCTGCCCGTGATCGACGAGCGGCTCGCCGCCCGGGGGGCGCCCGACCATCCGCTGGAGCGGGCCAACGAGCTCAAGGCGGTTCTCGCCGAGGCGATCGGGCGGCTCAAACCGCGCGACGGCGGCGATTTCGGGACCACCGACCAATGGCGCCACTACAACTCGCTGTACTTCCCCTACGTCGTCGGGGTGCGCGCGTACGCGCAGAACGCCACCGCCGCGGGATTGGATCCGATCGCCCGGCAGGCCTGGCAGTGGCTGGTGACCGAGGTGCCGCAGCGTTCGCTGCACAACTGGCAGAACGCCGCCGCCCGGCTGATCGCCGCGGACCTTCGGGCCCGCGTTCCGGTGACCAGCGACTAGCTCGACCCCGGCGCCGCGTCTATCACTTCCGTCGCTCAGAGGCGGGCACATCGTCGTGCGCCAAGAACGCTGTGACGGCTGGGGCTGTTGAACACCAGGCTGGCGTCTGTCGAATAACAGTCGTGATTCGGAGCCGCAAACGGGAATAGCCGGGCGAACGCACTGGTCTGTGTATTCGTGGCAGTAGTTGGCAGTGCCACGAGTCGATATGGCAGTGGGCCGGCGGCACGCTGATGTTCGACCCCAATCGCCATCGCGAGGAGTAATCACATGATGTATGCATCTGGCGCATCCGGTCTGGCGACCCGACCCCTGTACGACGCGACCGACTCGCTGCTGCGTTTCGCCATGCGCGCCGACGCCACTCTGACGGGAATATTCGGTTTGGCCATCGCCTTTCTCGCCGACCCACTTTCATCGCTGACGGGCCTGACGTCGTTGCAGGAGTACAGCCTCGGCGCCCTCTTCGTGTTCAGCGGCTTGGCGGTGTTCCTCGTTGCGGCGGCGCCGAACCTGCGCCGCGTCGGCATCGGCGTCATCGTGGCCAACATCTTGTTCACGCTGGCAGCCATCGTGGCCGCGGGCGCGCTGCCGCTGTCCGCGACCGGGATCGCCGCAACGCTGGCCGTCGGCGTGTACACCGCGGCTTTCGCCTGGCTGCAGTACCTGGGGGTGCGCCGTCTCGTAACGGCGTGACCTTCAGAGCTTGCGCAGCCGGAGCCGGTTGATGGAGTGGTCGGCATCCTTGCGCAGCACCAGGGTGGCTCGCGGCCGCGTGGGCAGGATGTTCTCGACCAGGTTCGGCCGGTTGATGGACCGCCAGATCTCGCGCGCCGCGGCCACCGCCTTGGTGTCGTTGAGGGCGGCGTAGTGGTGGAAGTGCGATTCCGGGTCGGCGAAGGCCGTGCTGCGCATGGCCAGGAATCGCGATACGTACCACTGCTCGATATCCTCGATCCGGGCGTCCACGTACAGCGAGAAGTCGAACAGGTCCGACACCATCAGCGTCGGCCCGGTCTGCAGCACGTTGAGGCCCTCCAGGATCAAGATGTCGGGGTGGCGGACGACGTGCTTGGCCCCGGGAATGACGTCGTATTTCAGGTGCGAGTAGACCGGCGCGCACGCGTAGTCGGAGCCGGACTTGACCGACGTCACGAACCGCATCAGCGCCCTGCGGTTGTAGCTTTCCGGAAAGCCCTTGCGGTGCATCAGGTTTCGCCGGTCGAGTTCGGCGTTCGGGTACAGGAAGCCGTCGGTGGTCACCAGGTCGACCCTCGGGTGGTGATCCCAGCGGGCCAGCAGGGCCTGCAGCACGCGGGCGGTGGTGGATTTCCCCACCGCGACGCTGCCGGCCACGCCGATCACGAACGGCACCGGCCGGTCCGGATTCTGCTGCGGTTCGCCGAGGAACTCCGCGGTGGCGGCGAACAACCGCTGCCGGGCGGCGACCTGCAGGTGGATGAGCCGGGCCAGCGGCAGGTAGACCTCTTCCACTTCGAGGAGGTCAAGCTGCTCGCCGAGGCCGCGCAGGCCGATCAATTCCTCTTCGGTGAGGGCCAGTGGCGTCGACATGCGAAGCGCGCGCCATTGCTTTCGGTCGAACTCCACGTAGGGGCTCGGCTCGCTAAGCCGCGGCATGGTGCAAGTGTTGCAGGGTCGGACGCGCGCCCGACGGCTGGGCTGGCTAAACCGTCGCTGGATAGACTGGCGCCGTGACTGCTGCACCCGACGCCCGGCCCGCTCGCTCCGGCACAGCCTCCCTCATGTCCTCCCCGCTCGCCGAGGTCGACCCCGACATCGCCGAGCTGCTCGGCAAGGAGCTGGGCCGCCAGCGCGACACGCTGGAGATGATCGCCTCGGAGAACTTCGTGCCGCGCTCGGTGCTGCAGGCCCAGGGCAGCGTGCTGACGAACAAATACGCCGAGGGTCTGCCCGGCCGGCGGTACTACGGCGGCTGCGAGTACGTCGACGTCGTGGAGAACATCGCCCGCGACCGGGCCAAGGCGCTCTTCGGCGCCGACTTCGCCAACGTGCAGCCACATTCGGGCGCGCAGGCCAACGCCGCCGTCCTGCACGCGCTGATGACGCCGGGGGACCGCCTGCTGGGCCTCGACCTGGCCAATGGCGGCCACCTGACGCACGGGATGAAGCTGAACTTCTCCGGCAAGCTTTACGAAACCGGTTTCTACGGCGTGGATCCCACGACGCACCTGGTCGACATGGACGCTGTGCGGGCCAAGGCCCTCGAGTTCCGCCCCAAGGTCATCATCGCCGGATGGTCGGCCTACCCGCGGATCCTGGACTTCGCGGCGTTCCGCTCGATCGCCGACGAGGTCGACGCCAAGCTGTGGGTCGACATGGCGCACTTCGCCGGCCTGGTCGCCGTCGGACTGCACCCGTCGCCGGTGCCGCACGCCGACGTGGTGTCCACGACGGTGCACAAGACGCTCGGCGGGCCGCGTTCCGGCCTGATCTTGGGCAAGCAGGAGTTCGCCAAGTCCATCAACTCCGCGGTGTTCCCCGGTCAGCAGGGTGGGCCGCTGATGCACGTCATCGCGGGAAAGGCCGTCGCGCTCAAGATCGCCGGCACCCCCGAGTTCGCCGACCGCCAGCAGCGCACGCTGTCCGGCGCGCGCATCGTCGCCGACCGGCTAACCGCGCCCGACGTCACCAAGGCCGGCGTGTCGGTGGTCAGCGGCGGTACCGACGTCCACCTGGTGCTGGTCGACCTGCGCGACTCCCCGCTCGATGGCAAGGCCGCCGAGGACCTGCTGCACGAGATCGGCATCACGGTCAACCGCAACGCGGTCCCCAACGACCCGCGGCCGCCGATGGTGACGTCGGGCCTGCGGGTGGGGACGCCGGCGCTGGCGACCCGCGGCTTCGGGGATGCGGAGTTCACCGAGGTCGCCGACGTCATCGCCACCGCGCTGGCCGCGGGTACCGCGGCCGACCTGTCCGCCTTGCGGCAGCGGGTGACCCGGCTCGCCCGTGAGTTTCCGCTGTACGACGGCCTGGAGGAGTGGACGCTGGTCGACCGCTGAGCGCGGCTGAAGGACCAAAGTCACCATTTGTCACGACACGGGCCGGGCGATTTCACGAACCTGTGTACGCGAGTTACAGTAACCGCATGGCACAGAAACCTGTAGCTAACGCGCTGACTCTGGAACTCGAACCGGTGTGCGAGGCCAACATGGACCGCCATCTCAACACCGAGGAACTTTGGTTCGCCCACGACTACGTACCGTTCGACCGGGGCGAGAACTTCGCCTTCCTCGGTGGACGCGACTGGGAGCCGTCCGACGCGACGCTGCCGCGCGAGTACACGGACGCGTGCGAGATCCTGCTGCTGCTCAAGGACAACCTGGCCGGGCACCACCGCGAGCTCGTCGAGCACTTCATCCTCGAAGACTGGTGGGGTCGCTGGCTGGGCCGGTGGACCGCAGAGGAGCACCTGCACGCCATCGCGCTGCGCGAATACCTGGTGGTCACCCGCGAGGTCGACCCGACCGCCAACGAGGAGGCCCGGGTCCAGTACGTCATGAAGGGCTACCGCGCGGACACCTACACGCAGGTGGAAACCCTGGTGTACATGGCGCTCTCCGAGCGCACCTACGCCGTCTTCTGCGAGAACCTGGCCGCGAAGCTCGAAGAGCCCATCCTGGCCGGGCTGATCGACCGCATCGCGCGTGACGAGCGGAGGCACGAACTGTTCTTCTCCAACCTCGTCGAGCACTGCCTGCAATACACCCGCGACGAGACGATCGCCGCCATCGCGGCCCGCGCCGCCGACCTGCAGGTGCCCGGCGCGGACATCGACGCCTACCAGGACAAGCTGCGCAACGTCGCCGAGGCGGGCATCTTCGACCAGCAGCAGCTGCGGCAGGCGATCTCGGACCGCATCACCGCATGGGGTGTGGCCGACGAGCCCGCCCTCAAGCAGTTCGTCATCGGCTAGCCGATTCTCGCGCCTGACCGCCTAGACGTCGGCGCGCCTGCGCTGCTGCAAAGCGGCGACGAGAGTAGCGTCGTTCTCGATGGTCAGCGTCATGCTCAGCTGCCAGGGCGGCACCTCCCGTGATCGCATCGGAAGGACCGGCCCCGGTCCTGGTGTCGCAGTTCCCGCCGACATGCCTGCGCGGGTCCGCGCGGGCTTATCCCGCTCGAGGAGCGCTACGTGACCGAAATCCGGACCTACGTGATCGACACCTCCGTGCTGCTGTCCGACCCCTGGGCCTGTAGCCGGTTCGCCGAGCACGAGGTGGTGGTCCCGCTGGTGGTGATCAGCGAACTGGAGGCCAAACGGCATCACCACGAGCTGGGGTGGTTCGCCCGCCAGGCGTTGCGGCTGTTCGACGATCTCCGGCTCGTGCACGGACGTCTCGATCAGCCCATTCCCGTTGGGGCACAAGGCGGTACACTTCACGTTGAGCTCAACCACACAGATCCAGCGGTACTGCCCGCCGGTTTCCGCAGCGACAACAACGACTGCCGGATCTTGAGTTGCGCCGCCAACCTCGCCGCCGAGGGCAAACGAGTCACGTTGGTGAGCAAGGACATTCCGCTTCGCGTGAAGGCCGCAGCGGTCGGCCTGGCCGCCGACGAGTATCACGCGCAGGACGTGGTGGCCTCCGGCTGGTCGGGGATGCGCGAGATCGAGACCGCCGCCGAGGACATCGACGGGCTGTTCGCCGAGGGCGAGATAGACCTGGCTGAAGCCCGGGACCTGCCCTGCCACACCGGCATTCGGCTGCTCGGCGGAAGCTCGCACGCGCTGGGCCGGGTCAACGCGGACAAGCGTGTCCAGCTGGTACGCGGCGACCGCGAGGCGTTCGGCCTACGCGGCCGGTCCGCCGAGCAGCGCGTGGCGCTCGATCTGCTGCTCGACGAGTCGGTGGGCATCGTGTCGCTGGGCGGCAAGGCGGGCACCGGCAAGTCGGCGCTGGCGCTGTGCGCCGGTCTGGAAGCGGTGCTAGAACGGCGGACCCAGCGCAAGGTGGTGGTCTTCCGCCCGCTCTACGCCGTCGGTGGCCAAGAGCTGGGCTACCTGCCCGGCAGCGAGAGCGAAAAGATGGGGCCCTGGGCGCAGGCCGTCTTCGACACGCTCGAAGGGCTGGCCAGCCCCGCCGTGCTCGAGGAAGTGCTCTCCCGGGGCATGCTCGAGGTGCTGCCGCTGACCCACATCCGGGGCCGGTCACTGCACGACTCGTTCGTGATCGTCGACGAGGCCCAGTCCTTGGAGCGCAACGTCCTGCTGACGGTCCTGTCCAGGCTGGGGGCCGGGTCGCGGGTGGTGCTGACGCACGACATCGCCCAGCGCGACAACCTGCGGGTCGGCCGGCATGACGGGGTCGCCGCGGTGATCGAGAAGCTCAAGGGGCACCCGCTGTTCGCCCACATCACGCTGCTGCGCAGCGAGCGGTCGCCGATCGCCGCGCTGGTCACCGAGATGCTCGAGGAGATCGCCGGCCCGCAGTGACGGCGCATTTCGGCTGGCCACGCGTTCGATAAACTTCGACGGTGCCGAAACGACCCGACAACCAGGCCTGGCGCTACGGGCGCATGGTGGTCGGTGTCGTCGCGGCCGTCGCGGTGCTGGTCATCGGCGGGCTGACCGGCCATGTGACCCGCGCCGACAACCTGAGTTGCTCGGTGGTCAAGTGCGTCGCGCTGACGTTCGACGACGGGCCCGGGCCGTTCGACGAGCGACTGCTGCAAGTTTTGAAGGACAACGACGCGAAGGCGACCTTCTTCCTGATCGGCAACAAGGTCGCGGCCAACCCCGCGGGCGCCAAGCGGATCGCCGATGCGGGGATGGAGATCGGCAGTCACACGTGGGAGCACCCCAACATGGCGACCATCCCGCCGGACGACATCGCCCCGCAATTCGCCAAGGCCAACGACGCGATCACCGCCGCGACGGGGCGAACGCCGACGTTGTACCGCCCCGCGGGCGGGCTGTCCACCGACGCCGTCCGGCAGACCGCGGCGAAGTTCGGCCTCGCCGAAATCCTGTGGGACGTTATCCCATTCGATTGGGCCAATGATTCGAACACGGCGGCGACGCGCTACATGCTGATGACGTACATCAAGCCGGGTTCGGTGGTGTTGTTCCACAACACCTACTCGAGCACAGTCGATTTGGTCTACCAGTTCCTTCCGGTGCTCAAGGCCAACGGCTACCGGATGGTGACGGTCAGCGAGCTGCTCGGCCCGCGGGCGCCCGGTAGCAGCTACGGCAGCCGCGATAACGGGCCACCCGTCAACCAGCTGCACGACATCCCGGCGAGCGACATTCCCACCCTGCCGAACACGCCGTCGCCCAAGCCGATGCCCAACTTCCCGATCACCGATATCCCGGGCCAGAACTCGGGCGGGCCGAACAACGGTGCCTAGGCCAGGCTCGGGGGCGCGCGCGGCCACCTGGCTCCGGAATAGTCGGCGTCCCCGAGCGGTGGGGCAGCGAAAGTCCTTCCGCCGGTTGGCGATTGAATACGGAGCATACCTCGCGCTGTCCTACGTCCTGGCCGTCGGCGAGGCGGCCGCCATCCTGATCCCGCTGCGGGGCCACGTGTCCGTCGGCGCCGCCTCCGACTTCGCGCAAACCAACACGGCGGCGGTCGTGGTGCTCGTCCTGTTGGGCACCATCGGCATCGCGGTGGCCGGGATGCTGAGCGCGGCCCCGACGCTGCGCTGGTATGTCGCCGGCGTCGAGCCCGACCAGGCGCAGCGGGAAGCCGCGATGAAGCTGCCGGGGCGGCAGTCGACGATCCTGTTCGGGGCCTGGGCGGTGAGCGGCGGCATCTTCATGTTGCTGAACCTGGGTGGCGGCGCGCAGCTGCTGTTGCCCATCGCGCTGGGCGTCCTGCTGGGCGGGCCGGCCGCCGCCGGCACGGCGATGCTGCTGGCGCAGCGTGTCCTGCGGCCGATCATGCGCGCCGCCACGCTGGGCTGCGAGCCGCGGATGGCCGTGCCGGGCGTGTACGCCCGGCTGGTCCTGCTGTGGTTTCTGTGCAGCGCGTTTCCCATCGGGGTGATCGCGACGCTGGTCGTCCTGCGCTCGTACGGCTGGCTGATCGAGAAGTCCACGTCGCTGGACGTGGTGGTCCTGATGGTGTCGCTGGCGGCGCTGGTGCTCGGGTTCCCGATTATGATCTTGACCTCGCGCTCCATCTCCGATCCGCTCGGCGAGGTCGTCGACGCGATGGCGGAGGTCGAGCACGGCCACATGGAAACCTATGTCGGGGTCTACGAACGCTCCCAGATCGGGCGGCTGCAAACGGGTTTCAATCGCATGGTGGCCGGGTTGGCCGAGCGCGACCGGCTGCGCGACCTGTTCGGGCGCCACGTCGGGGCGGACGTGGCCCAGCGCGCCATCAACGAGGGCGCTTCGCTGTCGGGAGACGTGGTCGAGGCGGCGGTTCTCTACATCGACCTGGTGGGCTCGACGCAGCTGACGGAAAGCCTTCCGCCACAAGAAGTCGCCGAAGTGCTCAACGATTTCTTCCGCATCGTCGTCGACGCCGTCGACGAACACAACGGGCTGATCAACAAATTCGCGGGGGATGCCGCGCTGGCCGTGTTCGGAGTGCCGTTGTCCATCAGCGAGCCGGCGTCGGCCGCGCTCGCGACCGCCCGCGCCCTCGGCACCCAATTGCGCCGTCTGCCGGTGGATTTCGGCATCGGCGTCTCGGCGGGCCGTGTCTTCGCCGGCAACATCGGCGCCGAGAACCGGTACGAGTACACGGTGATCGGCGATGCGGTCAACGAGGCCGCGCGATTGGCCGACCTCGCCAAGACCGCCGACCGTCGGATCCTGTGCGCGGCGGGGGCAATCGAGCGGGCCGGGGAAGCCGAGCAGACGCATTGGGCCGAGTGTTATTCCACCGTCCTGCGGGGACGCTCCGAAGCCACCCAGGTCTCGGCGCCCGCGTCGACCTAGGGCCCGGAAGGCGCGTCAGGACTTGTTGACCTTGAGCGCGGCGATGATCTTGCCCATGATGGCCGCCGACGCGGCGTCACCGATCGGGGTGCTGCCGATGAAGGCGGTGACCGGTTTGGTGTCGACGGTGATCACGGTGACGGAGTCGCCCTTGACGTTGCGGCTGGTGTCGGCGATCGTGATGTCGGCGTCGACGCGGGCGGCCTTGGTTCCGTCGACGGTGATCGACGAGGACTTCGCCGGGCCGAGTGTGGGCTGTGCGTTCGCGTAGCCGGGCCCGTTGGCGACGCACTGCAACAACTTCGACGCCTGCGCGCTGACGTCCATGCTGCTGACGAAGTTGGTGACGCCGACCTCGGCCGTCATCATCCACTGGCTGGCCCCGGGCACTTCCTGGGCGACACCGACGGCGCCGATCAGGTTTGGGTTCTGGTCGTCGGAGAACACCGTCCAATTGGGCGGCACCGAGCTGGCCGGGAACGACAGCTTGCCGGCGGCGATCGAGTCGGTCCGCGGAATCTCACCACCGGACACGTTCGGGGTGCAATCGGTGGCGGTCTGCTGGCCCCTCGGTTGGCTGCTGGTGCTGGTGGACGTCGACGGCGCAGCGGTGGTGGGGGATGTGCCGTGGCTGCCGCCCCGCATCACGATCAAGGTCGCCACCAGCGCGATGACGGCAAGGATCACGAGCCCACCGATGATCAGCCAGGGCAGCTTCGAGCCGGGTCCACTCGGTGGCGGTCCCGGCGGATACGGGCCGGGCGGGAATGGCTGTCCCGGTTGCGGATACGCCTGAGGCGGGTACTGGTAGGGGCCGGTCGGCGGGTACGGTTGCGGGCCGCCTTGCGGCGGGCCGCCCCAATAGGGTTGCTGCCCATAGGGATTTCCGTAGGGCCCCTGACCGTAGGGGCCGCCGGGGGGAGCCGTCATCGATGCACCTACTTCGCCGGCTTGACCTTGGCCATCGCCAAGACATCGAGGCGGCGGTCCAGTTCTTCTTCCGAGAGCTTGTCCCCGATCAGGCCGCGGTCGATCACGGTCTGGCGGATCGTCTTGCGCTCCTTTAGGGCCTGCTTGGCCACCGCGGCGGCCTCCTCGTAGCCGATCGCCGAGTTCAACGGCGTCACGATGGACGGCGACGACTCGGCCAGCTCCCGCAGGTGGTCGACGTTGGCCTTCAGGCCGACGATGCAGCGCTCCGCGAACAGCCTCGACACATTGGTCAGCAGCTTGAACGACTCCAAGATGTTGCGGGCCATCATCGGGATGTAGACGTTGAGCTCGAAGGCGCCCGACAAGCCGCCGACGGCGACCGCGGCGTCGTTGCCGATCACCTGCGCGGCCACCTGCGTAACTGCTTCGGGCAGAACGGGGTTCACCTTGCCCGGCATGATCGAGCTACCTGGCTGCAGGTCGGGCAGCTGGATCTCGGCCAGACCGGTCAGCGGGCCCGAGCCCATCCAGCGGATGTCGTTGGCGATCTTGGTCAAGGACACCGCGATGGTTCGCAGCGCGCCGGACGCCTCGACCAGGCCGTCGCGCGCCGCCTGGGCCTCGAACGAGTTGGTGGCCGTGCGCAATTCGTTCAGGCCGGTGGACGCGATCAACGTCTCGACCACCTTGGCGCCGAAGCCGTCGGGGGCGTTGAGGCCGGTGCCCACCGCGGTGCCGCCGATCGCCAGTTCGCCCAGGCGCGGCAGCGTGGCGCGCACCCGCTCGATGCCCGCCTCGATCTGGCGGGCGTAGCCGCTGAACTCCTGACCGAGGGTCACCGGGACGGCATCCATCAGGTGCGTGCGGCCCGACTTGACGACCGTCTGCCACTCGCGCGCCTTGCTCTGCAGGGCTTCGTGCAGCACCTCGAGCGCCGGGATCAGGTGGCGCACCGCGGCCTCGGTCGCCGCGATGTGGGTGGCGGTCGGGAAGGTGTCGTTGGACGACTGCGACATGTTCACGTCGTCGTTGGGGTGCACCTTGACACCGTTTTTAGCCGCGATGCTCGCGATCACCTCGTTGGTGTTCATGTTGGAGCTGGTGCCCGAACCGGTCTGGAAGACGTCGATGGGGAACTGGTCGTCGTGCTGGCCGTCGGCGATCTCGGCCGCCGCCGCGATGATCGCGTCCGCCTTCTCCGGTGCCAGCAGCCCGAGATCTTTGTTGACCTGCGCGCAGGCGCCCTTCAGCAGGCCCAGCGCGCGGATCTGGGCGCGCTCGAGGCCACGGCCCGAAATGGGGAAGTTCTCCACCGCGCGCTGGGTTTGCGCGCGCCACAACGCTTTTGCGGGCACCCGGACCTCGCCCATGGTGTCGTGTTCGATGCGGTATTCGGTGTCGTTGGCGCTATCGGCCATATAGCAGTCCTCGCTGGTTTTCGGTCAGGGCAGGGGATAGGCGGCAGTGCTGTCGCCGGTGAAGTCGATGGCGGAGTACTCGTTGAGCTTCGAGAGCCGGTGGTAGGCCTCGATCATGCGCACGGTGCCCGACTTCGACCGCATCACGATCGACTGCGTGGTGCAGCCGCCCGGGTAGTACTGCACGCCCTTGAGCAGGTCGCCGTTGGTGACCCCGGTGGCGCAGAAGAAGACGTTCTCGCCGGAGACCAGGTCCTCGGTGGTCAGTATCTGGTCCAGGTCGTAGCCGGCGTCCAGCGCCTTGCGGCGCTCGGCGTCGTCAATGGGCGCCAGTTGCGCCTGGATGGCGCCGCCCATGCAGCGGATCGCTGCGGCGGCGATGATGCCCTCCGGCGTGCCGCCGATGCCGGCCAGCATGTCGGTGCCCGAGTTCGGACGGCAGGCGGAGATCGCGCCCGCGACATCGCCGTCTGTGATCAGCCGGATGCGGGCGCCGGTCAGCCTGACGTCTTCGATCAGCTGCGCGTGCCGCGGCCGGTCCAGGATGCAGACCGTCATGTCGCGCACCGACAGGGCTTTGACCTTGGCGACGGCCTTGATGTTCTCGGCGATCGGGGCGGTGATGTCCAGCACGTTGGCGGCCTCGGGACCGACGGCGATCTTGTTCATGTAGAACACCGCCGACGGGTCGAACATCGCGCCGCGGTCGGCCACGGCGAGCACGGAGATGGCGTTGGGCATGCCCTTGCTCATCAGGGTGGTGCCGTCCACCGGGTCGACGGCGAAGTCGCAGTCGGGCCCGTCGCCGTTGCCGACCTCCTCGCCGTTGTAGAGCATCGGCGCGTGGTCCTTCTCGCCCTCGCCGATCACCACCACGCCGCGCATCGACACGGTGTTGACCAGCTCGCGGATGGCGTCGACGGCCGCGCCGTCGCCGCCCTCTTTGTCGCCGCGGCCCACCCAGCGGCCGGCGGCCATGGCCCCGGCCTCGGTCACGCGCACCAGTTCCAATGCCAGGTTGCGGTCCGGGGCTTCACCACGTGGCCGCCCGGCGGGGCGGTCGCCCTCAACTGTCATGGTTGGTGATTGTCCCAGAAGCGGATCGGTCTGCCGGAACTGGGATACTCGGGGGATGACCGAAGAGCCGCCGCTGAATGCCGAGGTAGCCGGCGAGCCGGCCCCGGCGGCCCGACCCGCTGCCAGGCCGGCCAAACCGCGGTTGCTGCAGGACGGCCGCGACATGTTGTGGTCGCTGATGCCGTTGGTGCTCGGCTGCATCTTGTTGGCCGGCCTGGTGGGCATGTGCTCGTTCCAGCCCGGCAGCCACCAGGGCGCGGTGCCGTCCTACGACGCGTCGGGGGCGCTGCGGGCGGACGCCGCGACCCTGGGCTTCTCGATCCGGCTGCCCAAGCTGCCGGGGGGCTGGCAGGCAAACTCGGGCGGCCGGGGCGGGATCCAAGGCGGCCGCGCCGACCCCTCGACCGGTCAGCGGGTCAACGCGGCCACCTCGATCGTCGGCTACATCAGCCCCACCGGGATGTATCTGAGCCTGACCCAGAGCAACGCCGACGAGGACAAACTGGTGGGCTCGATTCACCCATCGGCCTATCCCGCCGGGACGGTCGACGTCGCCGGCACCACCTGGGTCGTCTACAACGGCGGCGGCCAGAGCGGGGCGGACGCCGAGCCGGTGTGGACCACCCGGCTCGCCGGACCGTCCGGGGCCACCCAAATTGCGATAACCGGTGCCGGTGACACCGATCAATTCCGTACGCTGGCTTCGGCGACGCAATCGCAACCGCCGTTACCGGCACGCTGAAGAAAGGCCGAGCGTGACTGCACCCCAAGCGGATCTGTCCGGATGGTCGGTGGCGCCGTTCACCGGTGGCGGCTACACCCATGACGTCTACCGCAAGGGCACCGGCCCCGGCGTGGTCTTGATTCCCGAGATCCCCGGCATCCATCTTGAGGTCCTGGGTCTGGGTAATCATCTGGTGGACAACGGGTTCACCGTCGTCATCCCGTCTCTGTTCGGCGTGCCAGGCAGGGCCAAGACGACCGGTTCCATCGTGACAAGCCTCGCACGGGCCTGTGTGGCAAAGGAATTCGCCGCGTTTGCGACCAACAAGCAGCGGCCGGTGTCGCTGTTCCTGCGCGCGCTGGCTCGTGATCTCAACGCGTCGACTCCGGGCAAGGGCGTCGGCGTCATCGGCCAGTGCTTCACCGGCGGCTTCGCGTTGGCCGCCGCGGTCGACGACAGCGTCCTGGCTCCGGTGCTTTCCCAGCCGTCGGTGCCGCTGCCGCTGGGCCGCGCGCGGCGGCGCGATCCCGGCCTGAGCGAATCCGAACTGGCCACCGTCGCAGGTCGCGCCGCCAACGAGGGCTTGTGCGCCTTGGGTTTACGGTTCAGCGAGGACTCGGTGGTGCCCGCTGAACGGTTCGCGGTGCTCAAGGAGCGACTGGGCGACGCTTTCGAGGTGATAGAGATCGACTCGAGCCAGGGCAATGAATACGGATTCGGGAAGTCAGCTCACTCGGTGCTGACCACCGAGGTTCGTGAGGTCGACGGCCAGCCGGCATACGAGGCCCGCAAGCGGGTGGTCGAGTTCCTGACCCAGCGCCTTGGTTAGGAAAGCCCACACGATGACGACTACGACCAGTGACCGGGTGGTGGAAACCACCTTCGGCCCCGTCCGCGGCGCCGATGACGGCCGCGTGAGCTCGTGGAAGGGCATCCGGTACGCCGCCCCGCCCGTCGGCGCCCTGCGCTTCCGGGCGCCGCAACCCCCCGAGCGGTGGACCGAGGTCGCCGACGCCACCCGCTACGGGCCGGCCTGCCCGCAGCCGGTCTTCCCCAACATGCCGCTCGACCTGGGCGCGCCGCAGGGCGAAGACTGCCTGCGGCTGAACGTCTGGGCGTCGTCCGGCACGCAGCCGGGTGACGGAAAGCCGGTGATGGTGTGGCTACACGGGGGCGCCTACGTCCTGGGATCGGGCAGCCAGGCGCTCTACGACGGCCGACGGCTGGCCGGCGACGGCGAGGTCATCGTGGTCACTCTCAACTACCGGGTGGGAGCCCTCGGGTTCATGGACCTGTCGTCGTTTAGCTCGTCGCGGCGGCGGTTCGACTCCAACGTCGGGCTGCGCGACGTACTGGCGGCACTGAGTTGGGTGCGCGACAACATCGCGGCTTTCGGCGGCGATCCCCGCAACGTGACGCTGTTCGGCGAATCCGCGGGCGCGGGGATCGTGACGACCCTGCTCGCCAGCCCGTCCGCCGAGGGACTGTTCGCCCGTGCGATCGCCCAGAGCTCACCGGCCACATCGGTATACGACCGGCGCAGGGCTGAACGCGTGGCCGAAACGGTCCTCGACAGGCTTGACGTCGACGCGAACCGGTTGCCCGACGTGCCCACCGCCGTGCTGCTTGCCGCGTCCCAAGAGGTCTTCGACGAAGTGCCCGTGCGTAATCCCGGCCTCCTCGCGTTCGTTCCGATCATCGACGGCGACTTGCTGGACGACTACCCGGTCAAGCGCGTGCAAGAGGGCCGCTCGCTTCCGGTCCCGTTGGTCATCGGGACCAACAAGCACGAGGCGGCGCTCTTCCGGCTGATGCGTTCGCGGCTGATGCCGATCACGCCCCGCGCGATCACGTCGATGTTCGACCAGATCGCGGCCGAACAACCGGACCTGCAATTGCCGACCGACGAGCAGATTGGATCGGCCTATTCGCGGTTGCGGCGCAGGGCAAGGAGTTTGAGCATCGCCACCGACGTCGGGTTCCGGATGCCGTCGGTCTGGCTGGCCGAGGGCCACGCCCACGTGGCACCGGTGTACCTGTACCGGTTCGATTATGCGACCCCGCTGCTGAAGCTGCTGTTGGTCAACGCGGCCCACGCCACCGAATTGCCTTACGTCTGGGGCAATCTCGGGGCGCCGAAGGATCCGACGCTGAAACTGGGCGGCAGCAGGACTGCAAAGGCGGTTTCCAAGCGAATGCGAGCCCGGTGGATCAACTTCGCGGCGCGGTCGACGCCGGCGGGCCCGGCCGGCGAGCCGGAGTGGAGGCCCTACCGGGAGGACGACCGGGCTTGCCTCATCATCGACGGGAGCGACACCGTCGCGCAGGACGTCGACGGGAAGATCCGCGCCGCGTGGGGCAGCCAGATGGTGGGTTTCCGGTAGGTGCCGTCATCAGACCGCGCCTGACTGCGCGGCGCGCGACTTCGCCTGCCGGCGAAGCCAATTGCGGCGGGCGGGCGGGGCCTCGGGCGGGTCCGGTTCGGTCCCCTTGAACACCATCAGATACACCTCGACGGTGGTGACGATGAGGATCATCAACACGGGCCCGATGACGATGCCCCAGGGCCCGAACATGGCTATGCCCGAAAATACCGACAGCAGCATCAGCGCCGGGTTCAGCCGGGCGTCCCGCGGAACGAGGATCGGGCGCAGGAAGTTGTCGATGTTGGTGACCACGACGAGGTGCCAGAGCACGACGAACGCGCCGCCGGCGATGTTGCCGTAGAAGATCATTCCGATGCCGAAGGGGATGGTCACGATCCCGCCGCCCAGCGGAATGATCGACAACGCGGTCAGCAGCACCGCGAAGATGAAGAATCCGTGGTGAAAGCCGGCGACATAGATGGACGCGGCCCCCGCGACGCCTTGGCACAGCGCTATCACGAACTGGCCACTGACGGTGCCGCGCACCATTCCTCCGGCTTTGGCCAGGTAAAGATCCGTGACCTCGTCGCCGAGGGGATTGAGCTGGGCGATCAACTTCCGCACGCGCTCGCGGTGCACCAGCAGCGCGACGAAGACGTACAGGAAGATGATGGCCGACGTGACCGCGCCGGCGATACCGCCGACGGCGCCCTGCAGGAAGTGCAGGGCCCACTCGCCGGCATTGCGACCCACCGTGACCATCGCCTTGCGCAGGTTCTCCGTCGTTATCGTCATGTGCGCGAAGGGAACCCGGGACAGCAGTTCGTTCACCGCGTGCAGCGTGCGGTCGCCAAGCCCGCTGAGGTCCGTCGATTTGACCCAATCGGTGATGCTGTCGATCATGCGCGAGATCTGAACGATCGCCAGGAGCACCAGGAGGGTGACCGGCACGATGACGATGACCAGCGCGCACAACAGGGTGCAGGTCGCCGCCAATCCGGTGCCCAGCCGCCTGCCGAACCAGTTGTACAGCGGTGTGAAGAGGTAGGCGCCCACCGCGGCCACAACGATCAGCACGAAGTAGTTACGCAGGAAGTACGCCCCGAACAGCAGGGCGATCGCCGTCAGGATCGCCAGGGCACGCTTCTGGTTGAGCGTGAATTCGGTATTCATGCCACCGGGCCGCCCTCCGCGTCGTCGCCGCTGAGGGAACCTTAGCCCCGGCGCGGTGCTCTCGTCAGCGTCCGCGCAACCGGGTTCACTGCCGGCCGCGGGCCGCCGGCTTCGGGGATTCAACCTCCGCTTGGTTTTTCATGCGCTGGAACATGTCGACGTAGTAGGGCAGGCATTCGGACAGGGCCTTGTCGGTGGTGAACAACGGCTCGTATCCGAGGTCGCGCCGGGCCTTGTCGATGGAGAAGTAGTTGTCCAGATAGAGGCGCTCGACGGCCAGCGGCTCGAGGAGCGGCGCCGGGATGCCGAAGCGGAAATGCAGCCGCTGCCAACCGGTCATCGCCACCCGGACCATCGGGCCGTTCACCCGCACCCGGGGCCAGTTCACGCCGCAGGCCTCGACCACCGGCCGGGCGAATTCGAACATGTTGATCGGTTCGCCGTCGTTGATGAAGTAGGCCTGACCCGGCGCCGTGCCGCCGGGGACGAGGTGCTGGGCTGCCAGGATGAAACCGTGAATCAGGTTGTGCACGTACGAGTTATCCAGGCGGGCCGATTTGCGGCCGATCAGCACCTTGACGTGGCCGGCGATCACGCTTTCGAAGAGTTTGCGGAACATCGTCTGATCGCCGCGCCCCCAGATCCCGCTGGGCCGAATCGCACACGTCAGCATGCCGTCAATGCCGTTCTGCGACAGCACGAACCGCTCCGCTACCACCTTGGTCTCGGTGTAGAGGTCGTTGAACCGGGTGGTGTAGGGCAGCGTCTCGTCGCCGCCGGGAATGTTCTGGCCGCCCATCACGACGCTGTTGGACGACGTGTAGACGAATCGCTTCACCCCGGCCGCTTGCCCGGCGTGCACGAGGTTCTCGGTGCCGCCCACGTTCACCGCGAAGCTGCGCTGCCGGTACGCGTCGGTCACCGACGCACCGCCCATCAGCTCGATGATGGCCGCGGTGTGGAAGACGGTGTCGATGCCGTCCACCGCCTGGGCGCAGACCGCGGTGTCGGTGATGTCGCCCTCGAGCACCTCCAGCTGCGGGTGCTGGGGAAGCGGCGACGGCGCGCGGTCGAACGAACGCACCCGGTACCCACGGTCCAGGAGGGTGGTGACCAGATTGGCACCGACGAAGCCGGAGCCGCCGGTGACCAGGACGCGGCCGAGTTCGGTGGTCAGTGCTGCATCAGCCATGGGCCGAAGCATAACTGAAACGTGTTCCAATTTCGAAAAGGTTCATGGTTTCGGTTTCCGTAGAGTGGTCCGATTCAGGCGTCGTCCGCCTGACCGGCCGCCAGGGCATCCTCGATGCGCTTGCGGGCGCCAGCTAAATGCTCTTCACATCTCTTCGCCAGCTCTTCGCCCCTTTCCCACAGCTTCAGCGACGCATCCAGGTCCAGGCCGCCCTGCTCCAGGAGGCGCACCACTTCGATCAGCTCATCCCGGCACGCCTCGTACCCGAGCTGACTAATAGGCGTAACTGACTGCTCGTCTTCAGCGGCCATCGGTCTGCCCTTCGCTCACCGCGGCGATCGCGCCGTCGGCAACCCGCACCCGCAGTCGGCTGCCCGGCGGCGCGCCGGAGACCGACCGCAGCACCATCGGGGGCCCCGAGTCGGGCATCGCCTGCACCACCGCGTAGCCGCGGGCCAGCGTCGCCGCGGGGCCCAGCGTCGCCAGGCGAGCGCTCAAGTGGCCGACGCGCTCGGTCTCGGCGGCGGCCAGGCGGGTGACGTCGCGGCGGATCGCCGACCGGGCGCGGTGGATCTCGTCGGCGCGCGCCCTCAGTGCCGTCAGCGGCTCGGCGAGCACCGGCCGGCTGCGGACTTGGGCCAGCGCGCGTTGTTCGCGAGACACCCAGCTGCGCAGCGCCTGCGCGCTTCGCCGGCGCAGGTCCTCGATCAGCCGGAGTTCGGCGGCGGTGTCGGGAACCACCTTCTTGGCCGCGTCGGTGGGGGTGGCGGCACGCAGGTCGGCGACCAGGTCGCAAAGCGGGTTGTCGGGTTCGTGGCCGACGGCGCTGATCACCGGGGTGCGGCACGCCGCGATGGCGCGGCACAGCGTCTCGTCGGAGAACGGCAGCAAGTCCTCCACGCTGCCACCGCCGCGGGCCACCACGATGACGTCGACCTCGACGTGGCGGTCGAGCTCGTACAGCGCCTCGACGATCTGCGCCACCGCGTTGGGGCCCTGGACCGCGGTGTTGCGCACCGCGAACCGGACCCCGGGCCAGCGTCCGGTGGCCACCGTCGTCACGTCGCGTTCGGCGGCGCTGGCCCGGCCAGTAATGAGGCCGATCATGTTGGGCAGGAACGGGATTGGCCGTTTGAGCCGCGGATCGAAGAGTCCTTCTGCGTCCAGCAGCCGACGCAGCCGATCGATGCGCGCCAACAGCTCGCCCACGCCGACGGCGCGAATCTCGCTGAGCCGCAACGAGAATGTGCCGCGACCGGTATAGAACGACGGCTTTCCGCAAACGACCACCTGCGTGCCCTCGGCCAACTTCACCGGCGCGTTGGCCACCAGGTCGCGCGAACAGGTCACCGTCAGCGACATGTCGGCGGCCGGGTCACGCAACACCATGAACACCGTCTTGGAGTCGGGCCGCGCGCTGATCTGGGCCAGCTGCCCCTCGACCCATACCGTGCCGAGCTTGTCGATCCAGCCCGCGACGCGAATGGCCACCGCGCGCACCGGAAACGGGTTCTCGGCGGAGTTCGGTTCGGACTGTGCGGCCGGGGTCACTTCGCGTTCGCGCGGGTGATCCTGTTGGCCAGCAGCGTCTGAAAAGGCGCGCGGGCCTTGGTGGCCTGCTCGTAGGCCAGCAGGGCTTCGAGTTCGTCGACGCTCAGCGACTGCAGGCGGGCCCGCAGCTGAGCCAGCGTCAGCGCCGCATAGTCCAGCTCGGCCACCACCGACGGTTGCGGAACCGACGGCCCGTCCGAGGGTTTCCTGCCCTGTTTCAGGGGGGCGGCATCGGACGCGGCGTCGGCGAGCGAGTACAGCGCGAACCGCCCCTCGGTACGGCGATCGCCTTCGCCGACACCGCCCTCGGCCGGGCCGGGCGCTTCGACCGCGGCGGGCAGGTCCTCGTCGAACGTCGCCCATTCCGGCTGCTCGTCCTTGGGCGGAAAGATGTTCTCCAAGGTGCTGTCGCCCTTGATCGCCAACTCGGCGAGGTTCTGCTGAAATCGCATCACGAGGTGCGCCGCCTGACTGGCCAACGTCATGGGGTACATCAGGATGGTTTTCGGCAGCTTCATGGTCTCCTCGACGGCGACTGTCGCCGCGCCGACCAGTAGCCGAACTCCATACGGTGCAGTAGCCATGGGTCCAAGATTGCCTTAAAGCGACCGCTAACTCCAAGCCCACCGGCGCGAGCTGGCAGGCCCGTGCCGGCAGAACGTACCCTGGTGTCATGCCGCCGACTGTTGACATGGGGATTCCCGGTGCGTCCAGCTCGGTAGCCAGCGATCCAGCCCGCAAGCGAGTGCTTCTGGCCGAGCCGCGTGGTTACTGCGCGGGCGTGGACCGGGCCGTTGAGACGGTCGAACGTGCGCTGGAAAAGCACGGCGCCCCGGTGTATGTGCGCCACGAGATTGTGCACAACCGGCACGTGGTGAACACGCTGGAGCAGGCCGGCGCCGTGTTCGTCGAGGAGACCGACGAGGTGCCCGAGGGGTCCATCGTGGTGTTCTCCGCACACGGCGTGGCGCCGACGGTGTACGCCGCGGCCGCCGAACGTAACCTGCACACCATCGACGCCACCTGCCCGCTGGTGACCAAGGTGCACAACGAGGCCAGGCGATTCGCGCGCAATGACTACGACATCCTGCTGATCGGCCACGAGGGCCACGAGGAGGTCATCGGAACCTCCGGCGAGGCCCCCGACCACGTGCAGCTGGTGGATGGGGTCGCGGCCGTGGACAACGTGACGGTGCGCGACGAGAACAAGGTGGTCTGGCTCTCACAGACCACGCTGTCGGTCGACGAGACGATGGAAATCGTCGACCGGCTGCGGCAGCGGTTCCCCAAGCTGCAGGATCCGCCCAGCGACGACATTTGCTACGCGACGCAGAACCGCCAGGTCGCCGTCAAGGCGATGGCTCCCGAGTGCCAGCTCGTGATCGTCGTCGGGTCGCGGAATTCGTCGAACTCGGTGCGGCTAGTCGAGGTGGCGCTCGGCGGCGGCGCGGCGGCCGCCCACCTGGTCGACTGGGCTGACGACATCGACCCGGCGTGGCTGGAAGGGGTGACCACCGTGGGCGTGACGTCCGGTGCGTCGGTCCCCGAGGTCCTGGTGCGCGGTGTGCTGGAGCGGCTGGCCGATTACGGCTACGGCGTGGTGCAGCCCGTCACGACGGCGCAGGAGACCCTGGTATTCGCCCTGCCGCGCGAGATCCGCTCACTGCTCTGAGAACTGCTCTGAGAACGCGGGCGCCGGAGGGCGCTCAGCCGTCGTATTCCCATTCCGTCGGGGGTCGCTGAGGCCGGCCATAGGCCCGTGAGCCGTTCCGGCGTTCCGGCCGACGCTCGGCCGCGGGCTCGTCGCCCGCCCCCCGGTAGCGCACCTGCGAGATGGGGTGGTGCGTTCCACCACTGCCGTTCGGCGCGGGGCGGCGTCGCCTCGGCTCGTACGCCGGCTCATAGCGGTCGTAGCTGTCCAAACGGCCGAACTGCTCCCCGGGCTGGTCGAAGGGGTCCCCGTACCTGTCCGCGCCATCGAAACGGCTGCTCCGCGGCGCGGGCCGCTCGTAAGGCGGCTCGTAGGGGTTGCGCCGGGTGCGCGGCTCCCGGCGGCCCTCACGGGGTGATTGGCCACGTGGGTCCCCATCCGCCGCCGGCCTGGGGCGGCGGCGCGACCGGCGGGGCGATTCCGCGGCGTCGTAGTCCCGGGCGGCCGCCGAGGTTTTCCGGCTGCGCCGCTCGCCCGGTTCGCCCGCGTCGGCGAGCGATTCCCGAGTGCGCCGGGAATGGGCGCGGGCGGAGCGGGCGGCGGACCGTTCGCCGCGGGCCGTCCGGCGGGCCTGGGCGGACGAACTTGCCCCTCGGCTGCGTCGCGCCTTGGCGGGCGCTGCCTCGTCGGCGTCGTCCTCCCCGCCTTCCGGGCGGAGGAGCGATTGCAGTTTGGCGGAGAGGCCGCCGAGGACGGACTTGGAATCGGTGGATGCCGCTTTGTCGGTGGTGGGCGATTCCGCGGCGGGCCGCTGTGACATGCCGAAGTACCACCTGACCAGCCCGATCAACAGCACGATGCCGGCGGTTCCCAGCATCAGCGGGAAGCGCTCGATCAATGGATAGCCGCAGTTGATCAGCAGATCTTTGAGATGGCCGACCTTGGCGTCGTGGAACAACCAGTACGCGCCGGGCACCGCGCAGAAAAGTATCAGTGGGGGCTGGATGATCGCGGTGAACAGCCCGTCCTGGCGGACCGCGAGCACCGCCGCCACGCAGCCGGCTATATAGAAGCCGGCGAAGACGTGGGTCAGCTCCTTGTGGCCGGCGTCAATTCCGTACCCGATCGCGGTGGCGGTGACGGCGAGGAGCAGGGCGGCATACCACGGCACACCTGGGATATTTGGGTGGATCGACCGGTGGGAGGCTTCCACCGTCGATGTTGCCCGCTGTCCTGACACATGTCGACCGTACCGGCAATGGGCCGAAAGCCCCGTAAATACCTTGTAGCGATCCCGGGCGCGCCACGCCCCGGGGCCTGGGAAGCGCTCGAAAGGTCCACGGCAACCCACGTGGCCGCCGACCCCTAGACTTGGGTCCCTGTGAGCTTGAGCCTGGGAATCGTGGGTCTGCCCAACGTCGGCAAGTCGACCCTGTTCAACGCGCTGACCCGCAACGACGTGGTGGCGGCCAACTATCCGTTCGCGACGATCGAGCCGAACGAAGGCGTCGTTCCGCTGCCCGATCCGCGACTGGACAAGCTGGCCGAGCTGTTCGGGTCCGAGCGCATCGTGCCGGCGCCTGTGACGTTCGTCGACATCGCCGGCTTGGTCAAAGGCGCGTCGGAGGGGGCGGGCCTGGGCAACAAGTTCCTGGCCCACATCCGCGAATGTGACGCCATCTGCCAGGTGGTCCGGGTGTTCTCCGACGACGATGTGACCCACGTGGCCGGGCAGGTGGATCCCAGATCCGACATCGAGGTCGTGGAGACCGAGCTGATCCTGGCCGACCTGCAAACCCTGGAGCGTGCACTGCCGAGGCTGGAGAAAGAGGCCCGCACCAGCAAGGAGCGCAGGCCGGTGTACGACGCGGCGGCGGCCGCCCAGGAGACGTTGAACGGCGGCACGACACTGTTCGGTGCCGGGGCCGACGCGTCGCTGCTGCGAGAGCTGAACCTGTTGACCACCAAGCCGTTTCTGTATGTCTTCAACGCCGACGAGGCGGTGCTGACCGACGGGGCGCGGGTCGCCGAGCTGCGCCGGCTGGTGGCGCCCGCCGACGCGGTGTTCCTGGACGCGGCCATCGAAGCGGAATTGAACGAGCTCGACGACGAGTCGGCCGCCGAACTGCTGGAGTCCATAGGGCAGACCGAACGGGGGCTCGACGCGCTGGCCCGCGCTGGCTTTCACACCCTCAAGCTGCAGACCTTCCTCACCGCGGGCCCAAAAGAGGCGCGCGCGTGGGTGATTCACCAAGGCGACACCGCACCGAAGGCGGCCGGGGTGATCCACACCGACTTCGAAAAGGGCTTCATCAAGGCCGAGATCGTGTCCTACGACGACCTGATCGCCGCCGGCTCCATGGCGGCGGCCAAGGCGGCCGGCAAGGTCCGGATGGAAGGCAAGGACTACGTCATGGCCGACGGCGACGTGGTGGAGTTTCGGTTTGGATCGACGTCTACATCGAAAGCCAAGGCATAGCTCTGATGCCCCGACTGGTCAGTGCTTCTCCCGCACCGCTGCGTCGATTTGCGCCGGAAGCTGTGCAAGGCTTTTGACGAGCGCCCGCTTGAACGCCGCGGACATGACGGCATCCAACAGCCGACCTAGGGGACCTCTGATAGCCGGCTCCCCGACGACCCGGAAGGTGTAGCGAGTACCTTCAGGCACCTCCTCCAACGTATCGATCGTGGCGAAGGGAAACTTAGATTCTGTTATCTCCATCTCCATCACCTCGGGCATGTCAACACGCGTAAAGACGCCGGTCCATCTATTGGTGATCCCGAATGACCGGCTTACTCCATGCCACACATCACCTGGGGCGTACGGAGGTTCCTTACCTGCATCAACAGAGACGATCCCGGGCAAGATGATCGACAAGTTATCCGGTCGGATGATGTAGTCCCAAACCGTTTGTGGGGGCTGTGCGATGACGACCGATGCCGTTACCTTGGGCATAGCTGACAAGATACGGTGTTCTGCCCCAGTTTCTCCTCCTGCTTCACGGCGACGTGGTCGAATTCCGTTCAATGTCTACGGCTCGATGAGTTCTGCTGATAACGCAGGTCTCTAATACCGTGGGAATCCTTTGTTACACCGCGACGGTGTCTCTCGACGGCTACGTTGCCGACGGCAGCGGCGACTTCCAGTGGTCGGCCCCGAGCGATCCGGTGTTCGCCGAGCATGTCGATCGCATGGCTCGGGTGTCGACCGAAGTCTTAGGGCGGAAGACTTTCGCGCTGATGAAGTACTGGGAGACCGATCCAGAGGCCGAAGAGTGGGCCGCGGCGGAACGGGAGTTCGCCCAGCGCTGGCGGGGCATCCACAAAGTGGTGGTTTCGTCGACGCTGACGCGCGAGGAGGTCGAGTCGGACCGTGTCCGTCTGGTACCCGATCTGCCCTTGGCCGAATTGAAGCGGATCGTCGCGCAGGCCGAGGGCGTAGTCGAGATCTTCGGGCCCACCACCGCGGCCGCCGCCATCCGAGCTGGCCTGATCGACGAGTTCCAGTTCTTCGTGGTGCCGAAGATGGTGGGTGCGGGCCTACGTGCCCTGCCTGGGGGCGTGCGCCAGGATCTGAGCCTCGCCGGTCACAGCCTGTTCGACGACGGCACCGCTCACCTGCGCTACCTGTCTCGCCGAGACGTTGCTCGGTGACTGAAGAACTATCCGCTTCCGGCTGGACAGGTGTCCAGCTATCCTAACCGTCACGTTGACCGGAACGGAGTTGGCAGAGATGAGCAAGGTGCCGAGCCGGAAGGCTCGCCTGGCGCACGCGTCCAAGCACGCCGATCTATGGAACGCGGGCAAGAAAGACGAGTGGGTGGAATCGTGGCGCACCATCTGCCCCGGCGAGGTTCGCATGTTCGACCCGGTCGGCACCGAGGAGAAACATGGCTTCGCGGCCGCCACGTCGGATGCCTTCGACATGTTCCAGCCGATCCTCAAGATCAAGATGATCACTGTGCAGGTCAACGGGAACGAAATGGCATGGGTGTGCGAGAACCACTTTGGTACCGAACCGAACGTGGGAATGGCGCACAGCATCGAAACATTCGCATGGGACGACGACGGGAACCTGCTCATCAAGACCTACTACCCGATGCCGGAATCCGTTGGTGGCGAAGACGACCCGTATGCCCACCTGCTGGAGGGACAGCAGTAGTCGCATTGGCAAACCGGGCCGTCGTTGAGTTCAAGTTCAAGCCCTAGCGGGAACACTGGCGTCATGGGACGAACCGACACCGCCTCGTTGGTGATTGCCGCTCCGCTGAGTCGGGTTTACAGCGCGCTGGTGGAACCGCGGGCACTCGTCGAATGGCTTCCACCGCAGGGGATGTCAGGAAAGTTCGAACATTTCGACGCCCGCCCCGGAGGGTCCTACCGGATGAGGCTGACCTACGCCGAGCCGCCCGAGTCGGGTGGCAAGTCAACCACCGACTCGGACGTCGTGGATGTCCGGTTCGTCGAGGTCGTGCCCGACGATCGGGTCGTGCAGGCCGTCGACTTCGAATCCGATGAACCCGCGTATACCGGGACGATGACCATGACGTGGGCGGTCACAGCGGTGGGCGCCGACAGCACCCGCGTCGACATCCGCGCCGATGATGTCCCACCGGGCATCTCCGCGGACGATCACGTCAAGGGTCTGCGGTCGTCGTTGACCAATCTGGCGGCCTACCTGACTGGAACGCGGGGTTGACGGTGACGTGGTCGGGTTCCGGACACCTGACGAGGCTTCACTGTGCGAGCGGAGGTCACTACATTGCGTAGTAAGCAGTGTTGAGGAGGCCTGATGCGGTCGCGGGGGGTTTGTCACGTCGAGTTCGCGGTGCTGGACTATGACGATTCGGTCGCGTTCTATGACGGGTTGTTCGGTTGGCTTGGATACAGCAGCTTCTCGTCGCTGAACATGGAGTACGAGTCGACGTACTACATGACGCGTGGTGCCGATCCGCACAGCTACATTGGCATCCAGCCTGCCCGTACCGGCGGGAAGCTGGCGCACCGGGACCAGGCGGTCGGCATCAACCACATCGCTTTATGGGCCCGGAGCAGGGGAGAGGTCGACCGCTTCCATCGTGAGTTCTTGATCGGGCGGGATGTCCCTGTTACTGACGAGCCGAGGGAGTACCCGCAGTACTGGCCTGGCTACTATGCCGTGTTCTTCGATGACCCGATAAACGGGATCCACTGGGAGCTGGCGTGGATCCCGAAAGTCCCTACGCCTTACCAGGTTTGGTCGTTCTATCGCGCGATTCGTGCCTTCGCCCGAAGTCGGCCAGATCTGGCGAACACAGTGCCAGGCGTTGTCTTCCAGGCGAGGAGAACACTGCCTGCCCGGTAAGCGCCCTGCGACACCACTTTCGCCCGGACCGGCGCTAGCGCGGCTTGAGGCGGAAGATCGGAATGTCGCGGCCCGCGGGCGCCGCCTTCTCCCGGTAGTGGGCATAGCCCGAGTAGATCCGGTTGGCCAACTCGAATAGTCGGGCGTACTCGTCGGGGTCGGTGACCTGCCCCGCGGTGAAGCGCTCGCCGCCGAATTCGCAGTCCGGATGCGCCTTCAAGTTGTGATACCACTGCGGGTGCTTGGTGCCGCCGAAGTTGGAGGCCAACAGGATGACGTCGGGACCGTCGTGGAAGTAGGTGAGTTGTACCTCGCGCTTCTGACCGGACTTCGCGCCGGTGGTGACGAGCGGCGCATTGATGATCGAGCCCATGTTGATCCGCCCGCCGGTGAGGCGGAACAGGTACGGATCGGTATGGCGGGCGATGTGGCGGGCCATGAACTGCCCCGCTCGCGAACGTCCGAAGCGAACGCTTGCCCGATACAGCGGGCCCCGCCGCTGGTGCGGGTCCACGTACCTCAGCGGCATATCCCGACGATACTTGGGCCGTTCGCGGCAGGGTTTGGGGCTTGCTTGGATTCCGGTCCGGGGAAATGCTTTAGGGATGGGTAAACGAGTGAGGCCGTGTGTCCGGCGGTTCGGGCAAACCTTGATGGGCTGCACGTTGGCGTTGTCGGGGTTCGGGCTGGCCGGCGGCCAGGCTCAGGCGGCACCGACCTCGCACTGGTGCCCGGGCAACCCATGGAATTCGAGCTGGGGCAACGTCTACAACTGGGATTGGAATCGCTGCCACGACTGGCAGGGCCCGGCGGGCCAAAGTTTCCCGACGGGCGCGGGACCATGGGGGCCCGCACCGATATGGGCGCCGCCACCGCCACCGCCACCGTCGTGGGCGCCCGGGGCCAAGCTGATGTGGAATCCGACGGGGCCCGGCAACTGGGGGTTCTGGAACAACGGCATCTGGACCCCGGCTTAGTCGGCCCGACCCTCCTTGTCGGAGGGGGTTCGTAACATGCCCTCCGTCGCGTCACCGCAGTCAGGAGGGCCCATGAAATTCGTTTCCACCCGCATCATCACCGCCGACGTCCGCCGGCTCGTCGACTTCTACGAGACGGTCACCGAGGTCCCCGCGGTATGGGGCAACGAGCTTTTCGCCGAGATCCCCACTTCGGTTGGCACGCTGGCGATCGGCAGCGACAAGACCGTGCCGCTGTTCGCGGCCGGATCCGCCGAACCCGCGGCCAACCGCAGCGCCATCGTGGAATTCCTGGTCGACGACGTCGACGCGCAGTTCGAGCGGCTGCGCGAGCACGTGGGGGAGGTCGTGACCGAGCCGACCACCATGCCGTGGGGAAACCGCGCACTGCTCTTTCGGGATCCGGACGGGAACCTCGTCAACCTGTTCACTCCGGTGAACGACGAGGCCCGCGCCAAGTTCGGAATGTGACTGTTGCGCAAGCGAATCGATGCCGGGCCGGCAGCAAATTGGTTGGCGCGCAGCCAGCTCCGACGCACTTGCGCGCGCCCGGCCTGGCGGCGTTAAAGTAAGTCGTGGTCACTGGGGACGACCCTGACGCGGCCGATGAGCTCGGCCGTCGGGCCCGCGCGCTCGACGAGCGCGAGGATGCGGTCGAACAGCGTGAGCGCGAGCTGAAGAGACGCGAATGGCTGGCCGGCAGGCGAGATCGGGTCGCTGACAAGCGCGATGAAATCGCCGATGACCGGGAACGGGCGGCGGACGAGCGGGAGCAGCGCGCCGACGAGCGCGAGGGCTCAGCCGCTGAGCGCGAGCGCGAGCGGGTGCGGCGCGAGGACGACCGGATGAAACGGGCGGATGCCGCCGAGAAGCGAGACCAGGCGAACATCGACCGCGAGATGGCGGAGTCCGAGCGGGGCCCGGAGTACCCCTAGCCGAGACGCAAATGTTTGCTGGTTAAGCGATCCGCTGTCGAGGTGGTTTTGCTGAATGTGCGGCGGACGCCATTGTCCGCTTTGCGAATGACATAGGCCACAAATTTTGGCGAACAATAACCGCTATTGCTAGCGTCCCCGGCCATGGTAGTACTTGCAACATTGATGTCATTGATTAATCAGGTTTCGGGGACGCCCTATATTCCGGGTGGAGATTCTCCCGCCGGAACGGATTGCTCAGGACTCGTTTCGTGGGTTGCCAACGCAGCATCCGACAGGCCAGTCTTCGGCAACCGGTTCAACACCGGAAACGAAGAAGCGGCGTTGTTGGCGCGGGGCTTCCAGTACGGGACCGCTCCCAACGCGCTCGTGATCGGATGGAATGGCGGCCACACAGCCGCGACGCTGCCGGACGGCACCCCGGTCGCCAGTGGTGAGCGCGGTGGCGTGCACATTGGCGGCGCGGGCGCCTACCAGGCCGGGTTCACCCACCACATGTTCCTGCCGATGCCGCCGGATGGCGAGGGCGCACTTCCGCCTCCGCCGGACGCGCCGCCCCCGCCGCCGGACA
>NZ_MPNT01000013.1 GCF_001907675.1 Mycobacterium paraffinicum | reverse complement strand
GTAACCAACCCGCGTATATCAGACTGACACGCGTCGATACGACACGCTCGACATCCCCCAACTGACCCATCTGGTCAACGAAGCGGCGGCCACGACGACGGTTGCGGCCGCCGCTTCACCCTGCCCCCTTGACAAGATGTCTCCCATATCAGTGGCGATCGCGAGCGCGGCGTAGCCGGGCGCTGCGGGTCGCCACCATGGGGCTAGTGGCGATCGCGAGCGCTGCGGGTCAGCGTTGGCAAGAGGGGCACCAATAGCTGACCCGGTCTCCGGAGCCGTCGTAGGAGATGCGCATGCCGCAGCGACGGCAGGCCTGGCCGGCTCGCCCGTAGACCCACAGCTGCCGCCCGGTCCGGGTGTCGCCGGTGGTGCAGCGGTCCCAGCGGAAGCGGTTGAGCCACAACATCTCCCGGGCACGAGAGACCAGCCGTCGCGGGTCGGCCACCGCGCTCACCGGCGCGGTGGGCAGGTGCCCGCTGAGAAAGCACAGCTCGTTGGCATAGACGTTGCCGATCCCGGCCAGGACGCGCTGGTCCAGCAGCGTCTCGGCAAGCGGACGGTCCGGATGCGCGGCCAGGTTGGCGGCGGCCAGCCCGGCGTCCCAGTCCTCGCCGAGCAGGTCGGGCCCCAGGTGCGCGACGGCGTCCTCGTCGCGGTCGCGCTCCAAAATCTCGAGCACCCCCAGATCCACGCCGACGGCGCGGATGGTTCCGGCTTCCAGGACGATGCGCGCCCGGTGGTCGACCCGCACCGGCCGCTCGCCGACGCGCCAGCTGCCGTCCATCTTCAGGTGCGAGTGAATGCTCGCCCGGCCGGCCCGGATGAACAGGTGCTTGCCGCGGCTGAGCACCTCGTCGACCGCCTCCCCGGTGAGGTCGACGGTCGCGTACCGCGGGACGCGGACGTCGCAGCGCGTCAGGGTGCGCCCGGCCAGGTGCCGGCGCAGGAGGGCGGCGGTGTGCCAGACGGTGTCTCCCTCGGGCATGGCTTACCGCGGCCTCACCGGAGCCGAAGTCCGCGCGGGGTGCGGGCGAACCCGGCCTCGGCCAGCGCCTCGGCCACCGGGCTCGGCCCCCCGGCCTGCGGCTGCAGCGCCGGCGCCCCGTCGATGCGCTCGACCAGGATCGACGCGACGCGCCGGGACGCGACCAGGTCGGCCAGCGCCGCGGCCGCGGCGCCGTGGGCCGCAGGGTCGGCGGTGAACGTCAGCAGGGACCGCCCACCGCGCTCGAGGAACCAGCCCAGGTGGCCGTCGACCAGCACGACGAGCGCGCCGGCCTTGCGGCCCGGCCGCGCCCCCTCGCCGCCCGAGGCGGGCCAAGGCAGCGCGGCGCCGTACGGGTTCGCCGGGTCGGCGGCGGCCAGCACGATCGCCCGGTATTCCGGCCGTTCGGGGTCGATGCCGTCGCTAAAGCTGCGCAGCCGGTCGACGGTCGACGCGACCGCGAACTGCGCGCCGCCCAAGGACTCGACGAAGTAGCCGCGCTGGCATCGGCCGGCCTCCTCGAAGGTGCTCAGCACCTTGTAGAGCGTGGCGAACCCGCCGGCGATCCCCTCGGCCGCCACCGCGCCCTTGGTCAGCACGCCGTGACGGCCCAGCAGCAGCTCCGCCTGGTGGTGGGCGCGCACCGTGGAATCCGGCTCCGGCGGCGGCAGGGCCGACCACCGGCCCGCCACCGTCGGGTCGGCCGGGCGGGACTGCGCGTGCGCGACGCTGTATCGGCTGAGCCGCGGCGGCCGGTGCGACCGATGCGCCGGGGCGGAGCGTTTGCGGCTGCCCACCCCGCCGAGTACGGCGCGCACCGGGGCGAACGTGTCACCGGTGACCCGGCCGGCCCAGATCAGCTCCCACAGCGCGGCCTTCAGCTCCGCGTCGGGCACCCCGCTCTGGGTCAGCTGGCGGAAGAAGTACGCGCCCCCGCCGGTCAGCGTGTCCAGGATCGCGCGGTGCGCGTCGGTGAGGTCGACCTCGGCGGGCCCGGCCAGGGTGAGCGGCGCGGAATCGCTCACGTGCAGCGCGACCCAGCCGTCATTGGCCGAGATCGACCCGGCCCCCGACCAGGTCACCTCCCCGGTGGCGAGCAGCTCGTCGAGCATCGCGGGCGAGTAGTCGCGCACCCGCGGGCCGAGCACCAGCGGCTCGATCGCCGAGGCCGGCATCCGGACCCCGGCCAGCTGGTCGATCACGGACATCAGGCCGTCCAGCCCCGAGTTCTGGGCGGGCACCCGGTGCCAGGCCGGCAGGAACCGCCCGTAGGCGGCGGTGCTCACGGGCTCCACCTGCGCGCGCAGCGCGGCCAGCGACCGGCGCCGCAACACCCGCAACACCCGCAACACCTCGGCGTCGCACCACTGTTCGCTTCCGGACGCGACGTCGGTGGTGGCGACGAAGTCGCCGCGCACCAGGCGGCCGTCGGCGGCCAGCCGGCCCAGCACGTCGGCCGTCACCCGCAGGCCCAGCCCGAACCGGGCCGCCGCATCCGCCGTGGTGAACGGGGTGCGTGTGCGCGCGTAGCGGCCCAGCAGCTCGCCCAGCGGGTCGGCCACCGCCCCGGTGAAGGCGGCCGGCACCCCCAGCGGAACCGGCGCCCCGACCCCGTCGCGCAGCCGGCCGATGTCCTCGATGGCCACCCACCAGCTGCGGCCGGCGAACGACACCGTCAGCGCCCGCCGCGCGCCGAGCAGGGCTTCGAGCCAGCCGCCCACCTCGGCGCCGCCGGCCCGGGCGGCGATCTCGTCCTCGGTCATCGGGCCCAGCAGGCGCAGCAGGTCCGCGACGCCTTCGGCGTCGCGCGCGGCCCGGTCCTCGGTCAGGTGCTGCAACTGGCGGCCGGTCGCGGCGATGACGTCGGGGTCGAGCAGCTCGCGCAGCTCGACGCGGCCGAGCAGCTCGGCGAGCAGCGTGCTGTCCAGCGACAGCGCCGCGGCCCGGCGCTCGGCCAGCGGGGTGTCGCCCTCGTACATGAACGCGCCGACGTAGCCGAACAAAAGCGAGGCCGCGAACGGAGACGGCCGCGCCGTCTCGGCTTCGAGCACCCGCACCTTGCGCTGGGCGATGCCGGCCATCAGCGACGTCAGGGCGGGGACGTCGTAGACGTCCTGCAGGCATTCGCGGATGGTCTCCAGGACTACCGGGAAGTCGGGGTATTTGCGGGCCACGTCCAGCAGTTGGGCGGCCCGCTGGCGCTGGTGCCACAGCGGGGATCGCTTACCGGGGTGCCGGCGGGGCAGCAGCAGCGCGCGGGCCGCGCACTCCCGGAATCGCGACGCGAACAACGCCGAACCGCCCACCTCGGCCGTGACGATCGGGTCGATCTCGTCGGCGTCGAAGACGAACAGCTCGGCGCCGGGCGGGGTCTCGCCGGTGTCGGACAGCATGTCCGGCAACCGCACCACGATGCCGTCGTCGGAGGCGGTCGGTTTCTCATCGAGGCGGTAGCGCTCCCGCAGCCGGCGGCCCACCGCCAGCGCCAGCGGGCCGTTCACCCGCAGCCCGTACGGCGAGTGCAGGATCACCCGCCAGTCGCCCAGTTCGTCGCGGAACCGCTCGACCAGCAGGGTGGTGTCGGTGGGCACCACCCCGGCCGCGGTGCGCTGCTCGTCCAGCAGCGCCCACATGTTGTCGGTCGCGTAGGCGTCGAAGCCCAGGCCCGCGCACCGGGCGTCGAAGGCGTCGCGGTCCAGTCGCGCCAGCTCGCCGGTGAACGCGCCCAGCGCGGCGCCCAGCTCCGCCGGGCGGCCGGCGTCGTCGCCGCGCCAGAACGGCAACCGGGCCGGCTGGCCCGGCGCGGGTATCACCAGCACCCGGTCGTGGGTGATCTCGGTGATCCGCCAGCTGGTGGCGCCCAGCGAGATCACGTCACCGGGGCGGGACTCGTACACCATCTCCTCGTCGAGTTCGCCCACCCGCGACGGCTGCTCCGCCTCGCTGGCGAGGTAGACCGTGAACATGCCGCGATCGGGGATGGCGCCGCCGGAGGTGACGGCCAGCCGTTGCGCGCCGGGCCGCGCGGTCAGCGTGCCGGTGTCGCGGTCGTAGACCAGGCGCGGTCGCAGCTCGGCGAACTCGGTGGACGGGTACTTGCCCGACAGCAGGTCGAGGGTGGCCTCGTACACGCTGCGCGGCAGCGTCGCGAAGGGGGCGGCCCGCCGCACGGTGTCGAACCACCGGTCGGCGTCCAGGGGCTCCAGCGCCGCCGCCGCGACCGTTTGCTGCGCCAGGATGTCGAGCGGGTTGGCGGGCACCCGCATCGTCTCGATCTCGCCGGCGAGCATTCGCTGCACGGTCACCGCGCAGCCGATGAGGTCGGTGCGGTGCTTGGGGAACAGCACCCCCTGGGACACCTCGCCGACCTGGTGGCCGGCCCGCCCGATGCGTTGCAGGCCGCTGGCCACCGACGGCGGCGCCTCGACCTGGATCACCAGGTCGACCGCACCCATGTCGATGCCGAGCTCCAGGCTCGACGTCGCGACCACGGCCTTGAGCAGGCCGCGCTTGAGGTCCTCTTCGACCAAGGCGCGCTGTTCCTTGCTGACCGAACCGTGGTGGGCCCGCGCCAACAGCGGCTCAGCGCCGTAGGTCTGGCCGCTGCCCATGATGTGCGCGGGCGCCCCGCCCGCCACCTTGGGGTTGGTCTCGCCGGACAGCCCCAAGCCGCAGCGTTCGGCGTGAATCTCGTTGAGCCGCGCGGTGAGCCGCTCGGCCAGCCGCCGCGAGTTGGCGAACACGATCGTTGAGTTGTGCGCCTCGATCAGGTCGACCAGCCGCGCTTCGACGTCGGGCCAGATGCTGTTGCTGGCCAGGTTGGCCATGTCGGGCACCGGCACCTGCACCGTCAACTCGACGGTCTTGGCCGCTCGGGGCGCGACGATGGTGGTCGGTTGCTGACCGGACAGGAACCGGGCGAGCTCCTCGGGCGGGCGCACCGTGGCCGACAGCCCGATGCGCTGCGCGGGCGGCCCCTCACGCAGGTCGTCCAGCCGCTCCAGGGACAGGGCCAGGTGGGCGCCGCGCTTGCCGGCGGCGATGGCGTGGATCTCGTCGACGATCACCGTCTGCACGCCGGCCAGGGTCTCGCGGGCGGCCGAGGTGAGCATCAGGAACAGCGACTCGGGCGTGGTGATCAGCACGTCGGGGGGCCGCGCGATGAGCTGACGGCGTTCGGCGGGCGGGGTGTCGCCGGACCGGACGCCGACGCTGATGGCCGGCGGCGGCAGGCCGTGCCGTTCGGCGATGCGGGTGAGCCCCGCCAGCGGGGTGCGCAGGTTGCGCTCGACGTCGACCGCCAGCGCCTTGAGCGGGGACACGTACAGCACCCGGGTGCCGGCGGGCCGCTCGGCCTGGTCGGCGAGCGAGTCCAGGGCCCACAAGAAGGCCGCGAGCGTCTTGCCGGATCCGGTCGGCGCGATCACCAGCGTGTTGTCGCCGTCGGCGATGGCGTCCCAGGCTTCGGCCTGCGCGGTGGTGGGGCCGGCGAACGTACTGGTGAACCATTCGCGCGTGGTCGCGCTGAATCGGCCTAACGGGTCACGGGTGGTCACCTAACCATGGTGCCAAGGCCCACCGACAAGTCCGCGGGCTAGCGCGGCTGGATGCGGGCGGTCGCCATCGCGTTGGACAGCTCCTCGGGGATTTCCGGCACCCGGGCGATGGCGTCGAACAGCGAGTGCGCGCACGCGTCGGCGAGGCGTTCGGCGTTGATCGTGGGGTCGATGATGCGCTGGCGGCACAGCTCGAAGGTGAACGCCAGCCAGCCGTGGCAGATCACCCGCAGGTCACGCTCGACGTCGGCCTCCAGCTTGGCCCCGGAGATGTTGGCCACCAGGTCGTGGATGCGGCTCATGATGTGTTCGAGCTGGCGGTTCTTGGCCTCGTCGTCGACGCCCAACAGAACCGGGTCGGACCGGCCCAGCCCGACGTACGCGGCCCACGCCGCCTCGGGGTTCTGCTCGTGGTAGGCCATGTACGCCATGACGCCGAGGCGCACCTCTTCGTACATCGTGAGGCCGGTGGCGTCGTCCATGTTGGTGGTCTCGTACAACCGGTCGGCCTCGTCCTTGACCACCGCGGCGAAGAAGGCCCGCTTGTCGGGGAAGTAGTGATACATCAGCGCCCGCGACACTCCGGCGCGTTCGGCGATCTCGTCGATGCGCACCTCGTCGTAGGGGCGCTTTCCGAAGACTTCTGCCCCCAAAGCGAGCAGCTCAGCGCGTCGATCCTCGGGGGATAAGCGCCTTCTGGCTGTCGGCATGTGAGAGATAGTACTCATCGGTTCTGAGACACCAACTAAATCGTGTCTATCCGGGCTCTGTGCCCGTGGCCAGCGGTATTGCCGAAAAGAATTGACGGTGTCGTCGACCCGCCCCGCCGTCCGGAGTCCCGCGCCGGTTTCACCGGGTTTGCCGCCGGGTATCTGTTCCCATGGGCTTTCCGTGAAGTGCCAGCGCGATTGCAGCGCCCGGTCATCGGACATTTGTCATTGCGCGGTAACTATTGGGACGCAGCAAACGATGAATATGGCGTTGGCCGCACGGGGATAAGAGGGGCACGGATGCACAAAGCGGATGAGCGATCGGGTGGTGATCGCTTAGGGCAGGAGGACGGCGACGTGCGCGCCGCCATCCGGTTCGCGGTGCTCGCCGCCCTCGCGGCGGTCGGCTTCCTGGTCCTTGCCGCGCTGTGGGTGAGCACCTGCCCGGGCACCGGTGTCGACACGGCGGCCTGCGGCGCTCCGCAGCGGACGTTGCTGGCGGTGGGCGGACCGCTCATCTTGCTGGCGGCCGGGCTCTGGGCGTTCCTGCGCACCTACCGCGTATGGAAGGCGGAGGGCACCTGGTGGGGCTGGCACGGCGCCGGGTGGTTCCTTTTCACGCTGATGGTGCTGATGGTGGCCATGGGTGTGGCCCCGATCGCGGGCCCGGCGCTGCCCTTTTGATCGGCCCTCGCCAAAAGCCGTCTGGGAGATCTACCGTTGATGGTGCAACCCGATTTGAGCTGCGCATGTGTCATAAGTTCTCCACTAGGAGCAGCCATGGGAGACACCTTTCATGACCCCGTCGACCATCTGAGGACCACGCGGCCGCTCGCCGGCGAGTCGTTGATCGACGTAGTGCACTGGCCCGGGTATCTGCTGGTCGTGGCCGGCGTGATCGGGGCGTGCGGAAGCCTGGCGGCCTTCGGCACCGGACATCACCACGAGGGCATGACCGCGGGCGTGGTGGCGATCGTCGCCACGGTGCTGGGGCTGGTGTGGGTGGCCGTCGAGCATCGGCGGATCCGCCGGATCGCGGACCGCTGGTACGCCGAGCACCCCGAGGCCTACCGGCAGCGGCCCGCGAGCTGAGGGTCCGCCCACCTGGTCCACTCTGAGTGCCGCAGCTCTTTTTGCCAGGAGCGAATGCCGGGGGTTACCCGCATCGTCGAGTGGGTATCACGTGTGCACCATGATGAGTGCCGGAACGGTTGCGTTAGCGTGGTCACCCCATCATCGGGGACACCATCACGAACGCGCCGACATTGATGCTTATAGCCAGAACAACCAAGACCGCGAGCGCGATTCCGGTCTTCACCGCCACGTGCTCGAGCCGCCGCGCGCGAACTGCGGTGGTCTCCGGCCCATTCATAGCGGGCCGAATACCCGGCGGCGGCCGTGACTAATCGGCTCGAGCGCACGGTCCACGGCGAGCTGAGGGGTGGTAGTAGTGGTAGTCAACCATTGCCGGGAGACCAGATGAACGAAGCGGGATTGCGCACCAACAGGCGCCAGCGCGGTAGCCGTGCCGTCGAATTGCACGTTGCGGCGCGGCTGGAGAACCTGGCGATGCTGCGGACGCTGGTCGGTGCGATCGGCACCTTCGAGGACCTGGACTTCGATGCGGTGGCCGACCTGCGGCTGGCGGTCGACGAAGTGTGCACCAGGTTGATCCGCTGCGCCACCCCCGACGCGACCTTGGTCGTGGTGGTCGACCCGCAGGACGAGCAGTTGATCGTGGACGCTTCCGCGGCATGCGACACGCACGACGTGGTCTCGCCTGGCAGTTTCAGCTGGCACGTGCTGACGTCTCTGGCCGACGACGTCCAAACATTCCACGATGGTCGCGAACCCAACCAAACCGGCAGCGTATTCGGTATCACGCTGACGGCGCGACGGGCGGCCTCCAGCAGGTGACCCCACCAGCTGCCGGCGGCTCCGTCTCGCGACCGAACGAATACGCCGATGTCCCGGAGATGTTCCGCGAGTTGGCCGATGTCGACCCGGACTCGATGGAGTTCCAGCGTCAACGGGACAAGATCGTCGAGCGTTGCCTACCCCTGGCCGATCACATCGCCCGCCGGTTCGAGGGCCGCGGCGAACCGCGCGACGACCTCGTCCAGGTGGCACGGGTGGGATTGGTCAACGCGGTGGTCCGGTTCGACGTCGAGGCCGGGTCGGACTTCGTGTCGTTCGCGGTGCCCACGATCATGGGCGAGGTTCGCCGGCACTTCCGCGACAACAGCTGGTCGGTGAAGGTGCCCCGGCGCCTGAAGGAACTGCACCTGCGCCTCGGCACCGCCACCGCCGAGCTGTCGCAGCGGCTGGGCCGGGCGCCCACGGCCACCGAGCTCGCCGCCGAACTCGGCATGGACCGCGAGGAGGTCGTCGAGGGTCTGGTGGCGGGCAGCTCGTACAACACCCTGTCCATCGACAGCGGTGGCGGCAGCGAAGAGGACGAGGCCCGCGCGATCGCCGACACCCTGGGCGACGTCGATACCGGGCTGGACCGGATCGAGGATCAGGAGTCGCTGCGTCCCCTGCTCGAGGCGCTGCCGGAGCGGGAGCGAACGGTGTTGGTGCTCAGGTTCTTCGAATCGATGACGCAGACCCAGATCGCCGAACGGGTGGGCATCTCGCAGATGCACGTGTCCCGGCTGCTGGCCAAGTCGCTAACGCGGCTGCGCGACCAGTTGCAATAGGGACTCCGGCTCTTGGTCCCGGGGTCCCAGCAGCGGCTCGGCCGCGGGAGTGGTCACCGGAAGGGTGCCGTCGGGGTCGCAGATGCGTAGCAACCGGGCCACCACCGGGCTCGGCGCCATCGCCCAATCCGCTTGGGCGCCCGAGCATACGACGTTGATCCGGTGCAGTGCCGAAAAGCCGGCGGTGCCAATGAATTTCAGGCCGCGCAGGTCCAGGATCACGCGCCGGGAACGGGCGATGGCGTTTGCTACGTACGCCGCAAGCTGATCGGCGTTGGCGGCGTCGAGCTCGCCGTCCACCGTGATGAGCGTCCCCGACGGATCCCAGCGCGCGGTGAACTGCGCCGCGCGGCTGTGTTGCCAAGTGTGGGCCACAGGCATTACTGACTCCATCCGTAGAACAGGATGTGTGCTGCGGAAGACGTCAGGCGTGGATGGGAGCTGGGAACAAGCGAGTTCACCCTCTCCGCGCCGATTGACGTGATCCGGACGGCTGTGAACTCAACCTGACCCGAACGGTACCCGCGCCGGACCGGGTCGACAACTGTTTCCCAGGAATATTGTCCGACGGGCTATTTGATCTCGGCGAGCACCGTGCCCTGGGTGATGGCGGCGCCGGCCTCGACCGCGAGCCCGGTGATGACACCGTCCTTGTGCGCGGTGACCGGGTTCTCCATCTTCATCGCCTCGAGGACCACGACCAGGTCGCCGGCGGCGACCTCCTGACCCTCCTCCACGGCGACTTTGACCACGGTGCCCTGCATCGGGGCGGTCACCGCGTCACCGGAGGCGGCGGCACCCGAGTGCGCCCCCCGCTTGCGCGGCTTGGGCTTCTTGCGGACGACGCCGGCGGGGTCGGCCGAACCGTTGGACAGCGCCAGGTCGCCGGGCAGCGACACTTCGAGGCGGCGGCCGCCGACCTCCACGACCACCGTCTGGCGGGGCCGGGCGTCCTCCTCGTCGAGGGGCTCGCCGCCGGTGAACGGCTCGATGGTGTTGTTCCATTCGGTCTCGATCCAGCGCGTGTGCACCGAGAAGCCGTCGCCGTCGCCGATGAAGGCGGGGTCGGACACCACGGCGCGGTGGAACGGGATGACGGTGGCCAGCCCCTCGATGTGGAATTCGTCCAGGGCGCGCCGCGAGCGGGCCAGCGCTTCTTCGCGGGTGGCGCCGTACACGATCAGCTTGGCCAGCATCGAGTCGAACTGGCCGCCGATCACCGATCCGGCTTCGACACCGGAATCCAGCCGGACCCCCGGACCGCTGGGGGTGTCGTACCGGGTGACCGGACCGGGCGCCGGCAGGAAGCCGCGGCCGGCATCCTCGCCGTTGATCCGGAACTCGATGGCGTGGCCCCGCGGCGTGGGATCCTCGGTGATGTCCAGCTTTTCGCCGTTGGCGATCTTGAACTGCTGCAACACCAGGTCGATGCCCGCGGTCTCCTCGGTGACCGGGTGCTCGACCTGCAGGCGGGTGTTGACCTCCAGGAACGAGATCAGGCCGTCCTGGCCGACCAGGTACTCGACCGTGCCGGCGCCGTAGTAGTGCGCCTCCCTGCAGATGCGCTTGGCCGACTCGTGAATCTCTTTGCGCTGCGCATCGGTGAGGAACGGCGCGGGCGCCTCCTCCACCAGCTTCTGGAAGCGGCGCTGCAGGGAGCAGTCGCGGGTGCCGGCCACGATGACGTTGCCGTGCTGGTCGGCGATCACCTGCGCCTCGACGTGGCGGGGCTTGTCCAGGTAGCGCTCGACGAAGCACTCGCCGCGGCCGAAGGCGGCGACGGCTTCGCGCACCGCCGACTCGTACAGGTGCGGAATCTCCTCGATCGTGCGCGCCACCTTCATGCCGCGGCCGCCGCCACCGAAGGCCGCCTTGATGGCGATCGGCACGCCGTACTCCTCGGCGAAGGCCACCACCTCGTCGGCGTCCTTGACCGGGTCCGGGGTGCCGGGCACCAGCGGGGCCTGGGCGCGGGCGGCGATGTGGCGGGCGGTGACCTTGTCACCGAGGTCGCGGATCGACTGGGGGCTCGGACCGATCCAGATCAGGCCGGCGTCGATCACCGCCTGCGCGAAATCGGCGTTTTCCGAGAGGAATCCGTAGCCGGGGTGGACGGCGTTGGCGCCCGACTTGGCCGCCGCGTCGAGGAGCTTGCCGAAATCCAGGTAGGACTCGGCGGAGGTCTGGCCGCCCAGGGCGAACGCCTCGTCGGCGAGCCGCACGTGCGGCGCCTCGGCGTCGGGCTCGGCGTACACCGCCACGCTGGCAAGGCCCGCATCGCGGGCCGCGCGGATCACCCGGACAGCGATCTCGCCGCGGTTGGCGACAAGCACTTTGGAGATCCTCGAGCTGGCGTGACTAGCCACTGCGCCTCCTGTTTGGCAGATCTGAAGCGGACGTGTTTCCGCCGTGGGCTTCTTTAAGAGAGTTTCTTACAACTCCAGGGAAGTCTAAGCGTCGCGCCGTCAGGCCGATCAGCCGGTGCCGGAATTCTGGCCCGACTCGCGCACCCGCCGCTTGATGCGGGCGAGCATCGCCGACATGCCACGCAACCGCAGCGGGCTGATCAGTGCGGCCAGCCCCAGGTCGGTGTAGAAATCCTCGGGCACCGCCAGGATGTCCGCGGCGGGTTGCTCGTCGAGGCCGGTGGCGAGGATCGACGCGAACCCGCGTGTGGTGGGCGCCTCGGCGGGCGCGCTGAAGTGCAACCGCACCCGGTCGGGGTCGCTGGCGTCGACGTGCAGGAACAGCGGGGTCTGGCACTCCGGGACGGGCTCCATGGCCCGCTCTTCCAGTTCGGGGGGCAGGGGCGGCAGGTCATTGGCGAATTCGAGCAGCAGCGCCAGCTTGTCCTGGCCCTCGACTTCGGCGAAGTCGGACACCACCTCGGCCAGGGGCGCGGGCAGGCTCATCGGACCGGAACGGCCCCGGGCTCTTCGCCGGCGACGATCGGCGTGCGCACGGTGTTGCCCCACTCCGTCCACGATCCGTCGTAGTTGCGCACCCCGGGCTTGCCCAGAAGGTGCGTGAGCACGAACCAGGTGTGGCTGGACCGCTCGCCGATGCGGCAGTACACGACGGTCTTGTCGTCGGGCTCGATGAAGCCGTAGAGCTCCTCGAGCTCCTCGCGGCTGCGGAATCGCCCGCTCTCGTCGACGGCCTTGGCCCAGGGGATGGACCGGGCGGTGGGGATGTGCCCGCCGCGCAGCACGCCCTCCTCGGGATATTCGGGCATGTGAGTGCGCTTGCCGGTGTACTCGTCGGGCGAGCGCACGTCGATCAGCGGCTGGCTGCCCAGAATGGCCAGCACGTCGTCCTTGTACGCCCGGATGGGGGCGTCGTTGCGCTCGACGACGGGATAGCCGGTGGAGGTCTTGGTCGGCACGTCCAGGGTGGTCTCCCGGCGCTCGGCCAGCCACAGGTCGCGCCCGCCGTTGAGCAGCCGCACGTCGGGATGGCCGAACAACGTGAAGACCCACAGCGCGTAGGCGGCCCACCAGTTGCTCTTGTCGCCGTAGATCACCACGGTGTCGTCACGCGAAATACCCTTGCGGTCCATCAATTCGGCGAACTGCTTGCCGTTGATGTAGTCGCGGACCGTCGGGTCGTTGAGGTCGGTGTGCCAGTCGATCTTGACCGCGCCGGGGATATGGCCGATGTCGTAGAGCAAGACGTCCTCGTCCGATTCGACGATCACCAGGCCGGGCGCGCCTTGGTTGGCGGAGAGCCAGTCGGCGGTGACGAGCCGCTCGGGGTGGGCGTAGTCGGTCAGGGTCGGGCTTGGATCGGGGGGTAGGGCCACGACCCGAGCCTACCGTCAGCTAGCAAAGGGGCCCCACGCCATTGGCCGGCGCGACATATAACCGCCTGCGACGACACGCCCCGACGAAGTCCGTCGTGGTCCATGTCTCGCGGCCCGACCGAGGGCTATTCCGGCGTCCACAGCGCGGTCACCGACAGGCCCACCCGTCCGAGAAGCGACCGCAGCAGCGGCAGGCTCACGCCGATCACGTTCGACGGATCGCCCTCGATCCCGTCGACGAACCAGCCGCCCAGCCCGTCGAGGGTGAAGCCGCCGGCCACCTGCAGCGGCTCCCCGACGGCGACGTACGCCCGCAGGTCCGCGTCGGTGGGCACCGCGAAATGCACGACGGTGCACGCGGATTCCACTTCGCGGTGGGTGATCGCGCCGCCGCTCAGCCGCAGCAGGCAGTGTCCGGTGTGCAGCCGGCCGGACCGGCCGCCCATGCGGCGCCACTGGGCCGTTGCGGCCTCCGCCGAACCGGGCTTGCCGCACAGCTCGCCGCCGAGGTCCAGCATCGAATCACAGCCCAGGACAACGCAATCCGCGGCGACGTCGCCGTCGAGCCCGCCCGCGACCTGCTCGGCCTTGGCGGCCGCCAGCGCGCACACCACGTCGGCCGGGGCGGCCTCGGAGCCCAGCGCGGCGACCAGCGCGTCCTCGTCCACCCCGGAGACCACCACCAACGGATCGATGCCGGCCTGGCGCAGCACCTTGCGGCGCCCCGACGAGGCCGACCCGAGGACCAGGCGGGTCAATGCTTCATGTGTGTCATCTGCTGGAAGGTGAGCCGCTGGTAGTTGGACATCGCGAACCGCAGCCGGTCCACCGGCAAACCCCAGCGCGTGCGCTCGGGCTCGCCGGGCTCCGGGACGGGGCCGCCCACGACGCCGAGCGCGGCGACCAGCGCGGCCAGCTCCGCGTCGGTGGGCTGACCCTTGAGGATCTGGATGTGCGGCTCCTGCGGCCCGTGCGCGGTTTCGGTCGGCTCGGAACCGTTTTCGTCTGCCACAGCCCGACCGTTCGTTTGACTCACAGCGGAATGTTCCCGTGCTTCTTGGGCGGCAGGTGCGCGATCTTGCGCTCCAGCAGCCGCAGCGCGGTGCCGATGTAGCCGCGGGTGTGCGACGGCGGGATGACCGCGTCGACGTATCCCCGCTCGGCGGCGACGTAGGGGTTGACCAGGGTGTCCTCGTACTCCTGCTGCAGCTCCAGCCGCAGGGCGTCGACGTCCTTGCCCTCCTTGGCCGCCTCCGAAAGCTGCTTGCGGTAGACGAAGCCGACGGCCCCGGAGGCGCCCATCACCGCGATCTGCGCGGTCGGCCAGGCGATGTTGACGTCGCAGCCCATGTCCTTGGAGCCCATGACGCAGTACGCGCCGCCGTAGGCCTTACGGGTGATGACCGTGATCTTCGGAACGGTGGCCTCGCCGTAGGCGAACAGCAGCTTGGCGCCGCGCCGGATGATGCCGTTGTATTCCTGGCCGGTTCCCGGCAGGAAGCCCGGGACGTCCACCAGCATGATGATCGGGATGTTGAAGCAGTCGCAGGTGCGCACGAACCGCGCCGCCTTCTCCGAGGCGTTGATGTCCAGGCAGCCGGCGAACTGGGTGGGCTGGTTGGCCACGATGCCCACCGGGCGGCCCTCGATGCGGCCGAACCCGACGATGATGTTCGTGGCGTAGCCGTTCTGGATCTCCAGGAACTCGTCGTCGTCGAGGATGCGGGTGATCACCTCGTGCATGTCGTACGGCTGGTTTGCCGAGTCCGGGATCAGCGTGTCCAGCTCGAGGTCCTCCTCGGTGAGGTTGTCCTCGATCGCACCCTCCGGGACGGGCTCCGCGTAGCGCGGCGCGTCGGTGGCGTTGTTGGGGGGCAGGTAGCTCAACAGGTCGCGCACCCAGTCGAAGGCGTCCTGCTCGCCGGAGGCGACGTAGTGCAGGGTGCCCGACTTGGCCATGTGGGTGTGGGCCCCGCCGAGCTCCTCCATCGTGACGTCCTCGCCCGTGACGGTCTTGATGACGTCCGGCCCGGTGATGAACATCTGGCTGGTCTGGTCGACCATCACCACGAAGTCGGTCAGGGCGGGGGAGTAGACGTGCCCACCGGCGGCCGCGCCCATGATCAGCGAGATCTGCGGGACCACGCCGGAGGCCAGGATGTTGTTCCGGAAGATCTTGCTGTACAGGCCGAGCGAGACGACGCCCTCCTGGATGCGGGCGCCGGCGCCGTCGTTGATGCCGATCAGCGGGCGGCCGGTCTTGATCGCCAGCTCCTGCACCTTGACGATCTTCTCGCCGTACACCTCGCCGAGGCTGCCGCCGAACACGGTGGCGTCCTGGCTGAAGATGCACACGTCGCGGCCGTCGATGGTGCCGTAACCGGTGATGACGCCGTCGCCCAGCGGGCGGTTGTTCTCCAGGCCGAAATTCTTGCTGCGGTGCCGGGCCAGCGCGTCGAGCTCGACGAACGAGTCCTCGTCGAGCAGGGCGAGGATGCGCTCGCGGGCGGTCAGCTTGCCCTTGGCGTGGACCTTCTCGACGGCCTCTTCGCCCACCGGGTGCAGCGACTCCTCGCGGCGCTTGTGCAGCTCGGCCAGCTTGCCTGCGGTGGTGTGGATGTCGATGGTGTGCTCAGCTGCGGGCTCCGCGGTATGAGCAGAGGAGTCGGTAACGCTTGTCATGGGATCCGAGCTTAGCGGCGCGCTAGTCTCCGCTGATGGACTGGGCGACCGAATGCGATGTACTGGTCGCCGGGTCGGGCGGCGGCGGCGTCACCGGCGCCTACACCGCGGCGCGCGAGGGCCTGGACGTGCTGCTGGTGGAGGCGACGTCGAAATTCGGCGGCACCACCGCCTACTCCGGCGGCGGCGGCGTGTGGTTTCCGTGCAATCCGGTGCTGCTGCGGGCCGGTGACCCTGGCTCCTTTGATGACACGATCGAGGACGCGCTCACCTACTACCACGCCGTGGTCGGTGACCGCACCCCGCGCGAGCTGCAGGAGACCTATGTCCGTGGCGGCGCCCGGCTGATCGAGTACCTGGAGGCCGACCCCGTCCTGAAGTTCGTGCCGCTGCCGTGGCCCGACTACTACGGGAAGGCGCCCAAGGCGCGGCTGGATGGCCAGCGCCACATCGCCGCGAAGCCCTGGAAGGTGGCCGCCGCCCCCGAACTTCGGGAGGTGATCCGCGGGCCGTTGGACACCGACCGGCTCGGCGCGGAACCGCCGTCCGACTACTACCTCGGGGGTCGCGCCCTGATCGCGCGGTTCCTCACGGCCATCGGTCAATACCCGAACGCGGCGCTGTGGCGCGACACCGCTCTGGTCGAGCTGGTCCTGTCCGACGGCGCCGTGACCGGTGCCATCGTGGAGAGCGACGGCGAGCGGCGGGCCATCCGCACCCGGCGGGGCGTGCTGCTGGCCGCCGGCGGTTTCGAGAACAACGAGGAGATGCGCCGCGAATTCGGCGTGCCCGGCACGGCGCGAGACACCATGGGCGGCCCGGGAAGTCGCGGCCTGGCGCTGCGGGCCGGCATCGCCGCGGGCGCCGACACCGACCTGCTGGACCAGGCTTGGTGGTCGCCGGGCATGACCCATCCCGACGGCCGGTCCGCGTTCGCGCTGTGGTTCACCGGCGGCATCTTCGTCAACCAGGACGGCAACCGGTTCGTCAACGAGTCCCGGGCCTACGACCGGGCCGGGCGCGAGATCATCGCGCAACTTCAGGACGGCTCAATCACGTTGCCGTACTGGATGATCTACGACGACTCCGACGGCGAGGTGCCGCCGGTGAAGGCGGCCAACGTCTCCATCGTCGAGACCGAGAAGTACGTCGCGGCCGGCCTGTGGCACACCGCGGACACCCTCGAGGAACTGGCGGACAAGATCGGGGTGCCGGGTGCGCGGCTGGTGGCAACGGTCAACCGGTTCAACGGATTTGCGGCATCCGGCGTCGACGAGGACTTCGGCAGGGGCGACGAGGCCTTCGACCGCGCGTTCTCCGGCGGCGCCTCGCCGCTGGTGCCCATCGACAAACCGCCGTATCACGCCGCGGCGTTCGGCATCTCCGATCTGGGCACCAAGGGCGGCCTGCGCACCGACGCCGCCGCCCGGGTGCTCGACACGTCCGGCAACCCGATACCGGGCCTCTACGCCGCCGGCAACACGATGGCCGCGCCCAGCGGCACCGCGTATCCCGGCGGCGGCAACCCGATCGGGACCAGCATGCTGTTCAGCCACCTGGCCGTCTTGGATATGCGCGACGACATGGGCCGCCGGCGCCGCTGAGTCCTAGGCTGGGTCCAGTGACAGACCGAGACCAGCTCCCAGCACCGTTGGACCAGGCCGCATTACGAGCCGAGCTGATCGGCACCGGACTGGGCTGGCGCCGCCTCGACGTGGTCGACGAAACGGGCTCCACCAACGCCGACCTGCTGGCCCGGGCTGCGTCGGGGGCCGACGTCGCCGGGGCGGTGCTGATCGCCGAGCACCAGACCGCCGGGCGCGGGCGGCACGGCCGCGGCTGGTCGGCCACGCCGCGGGTCCAACTCACGATGTCGGTCGCCGTCAGCATCGTCGACGTGCCGACGGCAGGGTGGGGCTGGCTGCCGCTGGCCACCGGGGTGGCGGTGGTGGACACGCTGGCCCCGCTGCTCGAGGGCGTTCGGGTGGGGCTCAAGTGGCCCAACGACGTGCTGGCGGGCGACCCCCCGGGCAAACTGGCCGGCATCCTGGCCGAGGTGGCGCGCCCGGTGGTGGTAATCGGCTTGGGGCTCAACGTGTTCGAGGCCCCCGCCGGCGTCGAGGGGGCAACCTCGCTGGTCGACCTGGGCGTGCCGGCGCCCGACCGCACCCGGCTGGTGTGCGCGCTGTTGAGAGAACTCGGGCGGCGGATCGTCGCCTGGCGCGCCGCGCGCGGGGCCGACTGGGCGCTGGCGGCCGACTACCGCGCGCGCAGCCTGACCATCGGCGCCCGGGTCCGGGCGCACCTGCCGGGCGGCAAGGAGGTGGTCGGGGACGCGAGCGCCGTCGACGACCAGGGCAGGCTCTGCATCGAAAGTGGGGGACAGACGGTCGTCGTTTCGGCCGGTGACGTGGTGCATTTGCGGTAGCTTCTGGCACGTGAGCTATCCGGATAACGTCCTGGCCGCCGGCGAGCAGGTGATCATCCACCGCCACCCGCACTGGAAGCGGCTGATCTGGCCCGTCGTGGTCCTTTTGCTGGTGACCGCGATCGCGTCGTTCGGGTCGGGATACCTCAACTCGACGCATTGGAGCCAGCTGGCCAAGAACATCATCTACGGCGTCATCTGGGGCATCTGGCTGGTGATCGTCGGCTGGCTGACGCTGTGGCCGTTCTTGAGCTGGCTGACCACCCATTTCGTCGTGACGAACCGGCGGGTGATGTTCCGGCACGGGGTGCTGACCCGCACCGGGATCGACATCCCGCTGGCGCGGATCAACAGCGTGGAATTCCGCGACCGCATCACCGAGCGGATGTTTCGCACCGGGACGCTGATTATCGAATCGGCGTCACAAGACCCGTTGGAGTTCTACGACATTCCGCGGCTGCGCGAGGTGCACGCGCTGCTGTATCACGAAGTCTTCGACACCCTCGGTTCCGAGGAGTCGCCCGGCTGAGCCGACCGGCCGGCCCGGTTGCGCCAGGACCGCAGCAGCGTGACGTTGCCGCCCTCGATCTCGTCCTCGAGCATTTCGGCGATACCGCCTGCGGTGAGGGCGGATTCCAGCGCCTTGTCGGGGTTGCGCGCGAACTCGTCGGGGAACACCCAGCGCCGGAACGCGTAGAACCGGAACGCCATCTGCAGCAGGTTGCCGATGATGTAGGCCGAGATGAAGTCGGCGATGTTCTCCACGGTCAGCGACACCGTCGGCTCCCGCAGCTGCAGGACGTAGCTGGAGAACCACAGCGGCGCCATGGACAGCAGCACGCCCACCCCGCTGAACGCGAAGAACAGCAGCGCCTCGTGGTGACGCTCCCGGCCGCCGCGGTCGCGGAAGCTCCACTCCCGGTTCAGCACGTACGACGCGATGACCGCGACGATGCCGGCGATGACCTTCGCCGTGACCGGCTTGGATTCCAGAATTGTCAGCTTCAGCGTGTAGAAAATCGCCGAGTCGATCACGAACGTGGTACCGCCGACGATGGCGAATTTGATCAGTTCGTGGTGGCGCAGCAAATAGGGCTGAATAAACCCGGGCATGCGCTCGATTGCGGCTTCGGCGAAGGGCACAAGTCGTCAGTGTACGGACGGACACAAAATCGGCGCAAAATGGTACATAACGATTCGGCGTCACCGCCGGTCAACACGCCCGTCGCGCCGTGACACCATGATGGCCGTGCCGAACACACGCCCTTCCGGGGCCGCACCCACCGCAGCGCCGTTGGTCGCCATGGTCGGCGGCGGACAACTGGCCCGGATGACCCACCAGGCCGCGATCGCCCTCGGGCAGACGCTTCGCGTGCTGGCCACCGCCGCCGACGAGCCGGCCGCGCAGGTCACGCCCGACGTGGTGATCGGTTCGCATACCGAAATCGACGACCTGCGCCGGGTCGCGGCCGGGGCCCATGTGCTGACGTTCGACCACGAGCACGTGCCGAACGAACTGCTGGAGAAGCTGGTCGCCGAGGGGGTCAACGTCGCGCCGCCGCCGCAGGCACTGGTGCACGCCCAGGACAAGCTGGTGATGCGCCGGCGGCTGGAGGCGCTGGGCGCACCGGTGCCCCGCTACGCCGGCATCGACAACCTCGAGGAGCTGGAGGCCTTCGCGCAGCGCGTAGGGGGTCCGGTGGTCGTCAAAGCCGTCCGTGGCGGCTACGACGGGCGCGGGGTGCGGATGGCGCGCGACCCGTCGCACGCCCGCGACATCGCGGCCAGCTTCCTGGCCGATGGAGTGCCGGTGATGGCCGAGGAGCAGGTGAACCTGCGTCGCGAACTGTCGGCGCTGGTGGCGCGGTCGCCGTTCGGCCAGGGGGCGGCCTGGCCGGTGGTGGAGACCGTGCAGCGGGACGGGATCTGCGTGCAGGTGGTCGCGCCCGCACCCAACCTGCCGGAGAATGTGGCCGCGGCCGCCCAGCAGCTGGCCCTGCGGCTGGCCGCCGAACTCGGCGTGGTCGGGGTGCTCGCGGTGGAGTTGTTCGAGACGGTCGAGGGTGAGCTGCTGGTCAACGAGCTCGCGATGCGGCCGCACAATTCAGGGCACTGGACCATGGACGGGTCGCGCACCAGTCAGTTCGAACAGCACGTACGGGCGGTGCTCGACTACCCGCTCGGCGACACGGATGCCATCGCCGCGGTGACGGTGATGGCGAACGTCCTGGGCGCCGCGCAGCGGCCGGCGATGACGGTCGACGAGCGGTTGCACCACCTGTTCGCGCGGATGCCCGACGCGCGGGTTCACCTCTACGGCAAGGAGGAACGGCCCGGCCGCAAGGTCGGCCACGTCAATTTCCTGGGCACCGACATGGCGGCGTTGGCGGCGCTGCGGGAGCGCGCCGAGCTCGCGGCACACTGGTTGGCACACGGGCAGTGGACGGACGGATGGGATCCGCATGAGCATGAGTGAGCCTCGCGTTGGCGTGATCATGGGCAGCGACAGCGACTGGTCGGTGATGAAGGACGCCGCCGAGGCGCTGGCCGAGTTCGACATACCGGCCGAGGTTCGGGTGGTCTCCGCGCACCGGACGCCCCAGGTGATGTTCGACTACGCGCGCGGCGCGGCCCACCGCGGCATCGAGGTGATCATCGCCGGCGCCGGCGGCGCCGCACACCTGCCCGGGATGGTGGCGTCCGCGACGCCGCTGCCGGTGATCGGGGTGCCCGTGCCCCTGGCGCGCCTCGACGGCCTCGACTCGCTGCTGTCGATCGTGCAGATGCCGGCGGGCGTGCCGGTGGCCACGGTCTCCATCGGCGGCGCCCGCAATGCGGGTCTGCTCGCCGTGCGCATCCTCGGCTCGTCCGACCCGGCGCTGCGGGCGCGCATCGTCGAGTTTCAGGCCCAGCTGGCCGAGAGCGTGCGGGCCAAGGATGAGGCGCTGCAAAAGCGTCAGGGTAAAGTTACCGGCGAGTAGTAATAGGAGGCCGAGATGGCTGGTTGGGCCGGAGACCCCACGTTTGATCTGTTCCAGTTGCCCGAGGAACACCAGGAGTTGCGGGCGGCGATCCGGGCGCTGGCGGAGAAGGAGATCGCCCCGCACGCCGCCGATGTCGATGAGAATTCGCGGTTTCCGGACGAGGCGCTGGCGGCGCTGAACGCATCGGGGTTCAACGCGGTGCACGTGCCCGAGGAGTACGGCGGCCAGGGCGCGGATTCGGTGGCGGCATGCATCGTGATCGAGGAGGTGGCCCGCGTCGACGCCTCGGCGTCGCTGATCCCGGCGGTGAACAAGCTGGGCACCATGGGGCTGATCCTGCGCGGCTCCGACGAGCTCAAGAAGCAGGTGCTGCCCTCGATCGCCGACGGGTCGGCGATGGCGTCGTATGCGCTTTCGGAGCGGGAAGCCGGCAGCGACGCGGCCTCGATGCGCACGCGGGCCAAGGCCGACGGCGACGACTGGATTCTCAACGGCGCCAAGTGCTGGATCACCAACGGCGGCAAGTCGAGCTGGTACACGGTGATGGCGGTCAGCGACCCCGACAAGGGCGCCAATGGCATCTCGTCGTTCATGGTGCACGCCGACGACGAGGGGTTCACCGTCGGCCCGAAGGAGCGCAAGCTGGGCATCAAGGGCTCACCGACCACCGAGCTCTACTTCGAGAACTGCCGCATCCCGGGCGACCGGATCATCGGCGAGCCGGGCACGGGCTTCAAGACCGCGCTGGCGACGCTGGACCACACCCGGCCCACGATCGGGGCCCAGGCGGTCGGCATCGCCCAGGGGGCGCTGGACGCCGCGATCGCCTACACCAAGGACCGCAAGCAGTTCGGCCGCCCGGTCAGCGACAACCAGGGCGTGCAGTTCATGCTCGCCGACATGGCCATGAAGCTCGAGTCCGCCCGGCTGATGGTCTACCACGCCGCGGCCCGCGCCGAGCGCGGCGAATCCAACCTGGGCTTCATCTCCGCGGCGTCCAAGTGCTGGGCCTCCGATGTCGCGATGGAGGTGACCACCGACGCGGTCCAGCTGTTCGGCGGCGCCGGCTACACCGTCGACTTCCCGGTGGAGCGGATGATGCGCGACGCCAAGATCACCCAGATCTACGAGGGCACCAATCAGATTCAACGCGTGGTCATGTCGCGGGCGCTGCTGCGCTGACCGATAGGATCTCCACCGGTTCGCCATTCGGGGTGGTGCACCGGACGTAGAGTCGTTCGATGGGTCTTGCCCGCGGCAGGGGGTCAACAGTGAACAGGGCGGCTTCCTGCGCTCACTCACGAATGACCGGGAATTGATGCCCGTGCGCGCACCAGTGACCCCGGCGGCGAGTTGGCAGTCATTGTCGTTGCTGTTGGTCGAGGATGACCGCGCCGACGCGGTGCTCGTCGAAGACCTGATCGCCGACGCCGTCGCCGATATTCGGGTGGTGTGGGCGCAGTCGATGGCCCACGCCGAACGCGAGCTGGCGTCGGCCCGGCCCGACTGCGTGCTGCTGGACCTGCACCTGCCCGACGCCAACGGCATCGACGCGCTGGACCGCATCGCCAAGCACGACGCCACCGTGCCCATCGTGGTGCTGACCGGACTGAACGACGAGTACTTCGGCGCGTCGGCGGTCGCGGCGGGCGCCCAGGACTATCTGGTCAAGGGTCGGGTCGAGCCGGAGATGCTGCGGCGCGCGCTGCTGTACGCGATCGAGCGCAAGCGGGCCGAGCTCATCGCCGCCGACCTGCACGCGACCCGGCTGCGCGCCCGGGAGAACGCGCTGCTGGAGCGCGGGCTGTTGCCCTCTCCGCTGCTACTGGACAACCCGGGCGTCGACATCGTCGCCCGGTACCGGCCGAGCCGCGAGGACGCGTTGCTGTGCGGGGACTTCTACGACGTGGTCCAGACGACCGATCGGGTCGTGCACGTCCTGATCGGCGACGTCGCGGGCCACGGGCCGCACGAGGCCGCCCTGGGTGCGGCGCTGCGGATCGCGTTCCGCGCGCTCACCCTCGCCGGCGTGCACGGGGAGGAACTGATGCGGCAACTCGAGCGGGTGCTGCGCTCGGAGCGAACGGACACGGGCGTTTTCGCGACCGTGCTCAGCCTGGAGATCCCCGCCGACGGCACGCGCCTCACCGCCATCCGCGCCGGCCATCCGGGGATGCTGCTGCAGCGCGACGGCGCCGTGGAATGGGTGGAGCCGCCGGGAGGTCCCGCGCTGGGTCTGCGGGCCGACGACGACTGGCCGCGGTTCGAGATGGACCTGCCCGCGGGTCAGGGCCTGCTGCTGCTGACCGACGGGCTGTTCGAGGGATATTCGGGACAGGGCAACCTACGCCTCGGTGAGGACGGCCTGCTCGCGCTCGCGCGGTCGCACGCGGCCAAGCCCGGCCCGGAGTTCGTCGATGCGCTCATCGACGGCGCGCAGGAGCTCGCCCAGTCGCATGGCGGGCTCACCGACGACATCGCCGTGCTGCGGGTGGAAAGGACCACCACGTGACCCCACGGCTCCGCCGCCTGCGGTTGTCGGAGTTCACCGTGCGCGGATGGCAGGCCCTCGTCCTGGTCAGCATGGGCGTGATGGTGCTGGCCGGCGCGGTGATCGGCGCGCTGCTGCTGAACCGCACGGATCAGGTGACGCGCGAGCTCGTCGACAACATCCAACCGGCGCGCGTGGCCGCCTTTCAGCTGCAGGCCACGCTGCGCGACCAGGAGACCGGCGTCCGCGGCTACCTGATCTCCGGGGACCGGCAATTCCTCACGCCGTACTACGACGGGCAGCACAGCGAACAGGCTGCGGCGGAAGAGATCCGGCGCCGGCTGGGCCAGCGCCCGGACCTGATCGGCGACCTGAACGCGATCGAGGCCGCCGCGGCCAGGTGGCGGGAAAGCTATGCCGAACCCGCGATCGCCACCGTGCTCCCGAACGGCAAGAACGTCAACAGCAAGCCGTCGGCCGAGCGCGGAAAAGCCGAATTCGACCATCTTCGGACGCTTTTCGACAAACAGAACGCGAACCTGTCCGCGGCCCGGGCGGCCGCCGCGGACGAACTCACCCGCGTTGACGCCTGGCGCGACAGGGCCCTTGGCGCCATGGTGCTGTTGCTCTTCGTCACGGCCGCGATGCTGGGGCTCCTGGTCCGGGACGCGGTCGCGCGGCCGCTCGCGGCGCTGGCCGCGGCGTGCCGGCGCATCACCGAGGGCAGCTTCGAGGAAAGCATCGCGGCGCCGAAGCGGCCCAAGGACATTCGCGACATGGCGCTCGACGTGGAGAACATGCGCAAGCGGATGGTCGAGGAGCTCGAGATCTCGCGTTCGGCGCAGGCGCAACTGGACGAGCAGGCGGCCGAATTGCGCCGGTCCAACACCGAACTCGAGCAGTTCGCCTACGTCGCGTCGCACGACCTGCAGGAGCCGCTGCGCAAGGTCGCCTCGTTCTGTCAGCTGCTCGAGCGGCGCTACGGCGACCAGCTCGACGAGCGCGGCATCGAATACATCGGCTTCGCGGTCGACGGGGCCAAACGGATGCAGGCGCTGATCAACGATCTGCTCACCTTCTCGCGCGTCGGCCGGCTGGGCACCACGGAAACCGACGTGAACCTCGACACCACGTTGGACTCCGGCCTGGCCAACCTGGCTGTCGCGATCGAGGAGTCCGACGCCGAGGTCGTGCGCCCCGACTCGCTCCCGCGGATCAAGGGCGACCCGATGCTGCTGACCATGCTCTGGCAGAACCTCATCGGCAACGCGGTGAAGTTCCGGCACAAGGACCGGCCGCCCCGCGTCGTCATCGAGTGCGCACCGGGCGCCGGGGCTCACGACCACGAATGGGTGATCACCGTGTCCGACAACGGCATCGGGATCCCGGCGGAGTTCGCCGACAAGGTCTTCGTCATCTTCCAGCGCCTGCACGGCCGCGACGTGTACGCCGGGACGGGGGTCGGCCTCGCACTGGTCAAGAAGATCGTCGAGCACCACGGCGGCGCCATTCGGATCGATACCACGCGCACCGAGGGAACGCGGTTCGAGTTCACGCTGCCCATGATCGAGCTAGCGCAGGAGACGGACGCGGAGGCGCCACGCACAGCCGCTTTGGAAGGAGCGCATGAATGACATCAGACGGTAGAGCGATCGACATCCTGCTCGTCGAGGATGACCCGGGGGACGAGCTGATCACGCGAGAAGCGTTCGAGCACAACAAACTCAACAACCGGCTTCACGTCGCGCACGACGGCGAGGAGGGCCTCGACTACCTCTACCGACGCGGTCGATTCCAGGACGCGCCGCGGCCCGACCTCATCCTGCTGGACCTCAACCTGCCGAAATACGACGGCCGTCAGCTGCTGGAAAAGGTCAAGTCCGACCCCGACCTGGCCCGCATCCCGGTCGTCGTGCTCACCACCTCCTCGGCCGAGGAGGACATCCTGCGCAGCTACAAGCTGCACGCCAACGCGTATGTCACCAAACCCGTTGACCTGGACCAGTTCATGAAGGCCGTCCGGCAGATCGACGAGTTCTTCGTCCAGGTGGTTCGGCTGCCCAGCCAGTGACGGCTTACGACGTGGGCTGCGGCGCGGTGAGGAACTCGTCGTTGTGCTGTCCGGGCGCGGGCGGCGGTTCGGCGGCCACCGCGTCGAAGCTGGAGTAGCGCGCGGGCATGCGGACCACCGTGAGGGTGTCGTCGCCGCTGCCCACCCGCAGGGCGAGCTCGTTCTCGGCGAACAGCGGCGTGTCCACCACCTGTTTCCACGTGTAGGCCAGGCAGGCCATCAGCCCGCCCTGCTGAAGCAGCTCGACCCACTCCGCCGCGGTCTTGGCCGCCAGCGCCGACTCGAGTTCCTCGGTCAGTTCGGGGTAATTCATTGCGCGGGACCGCTGGTCGATGAACCGCTCGTCGGTCAGCAGGTCGGGGCGGCCGATGATCTCGCACAGCTTGGCCCAGTGCTTGGGCACGTACGCACTGATCACCAGGTACCCGTCGGCGGCCTTGAACGCGTCGGACGGCTGGGTGGCCAAGCCAACTCCCTTGCGCTTCTTGGCTTTCGGCGCCGTGTCGGGCTTGGGCGCCGCGCTCGGCTTGTTCAGGTGGATGGTGAGCTGGCCGGCCTGCAGGTTGACCGCGACGTCGTACATGGCCACCCGCACCACGTCGGCCACCCCGTGGCGCTCCCGGTTGAGCAGCGCGGCCAGCACCGCCTGGGCCAGCACGTGGCCGCTGGCGGCGTCGACCAGCTGGAAGGGGATGATCTGGGGTTTGCCGGTCGGGGTGGGCATCCCGGTGGTCATCCCGGACTCGGCCGCGACCATCAGGTCGACGCCGGGCCTGCTGCCGTGCGGGCCGTTGCCGCCGTAGGCCGACAGCCGCGCGTAGATCAGCCTGGGGTTGCGGGCGCGCAGGTCGTCGGGTCCCAGGCCCATGCGTTCCATCACGCCGGGCCGGAACCCCTCCAGCACGACGTCGGCCGTGTCGACCAGCCGAAGGATCTGCTGCTTGGCCTCGTCGTCGCCGAGGTCCACCGCCACCGACTTCTTGCCCCGGTTGTGCGGCAGAAACAGCGTGGGCAGCGGCGGGCGCCCGGGCAGCACCGCGGTGATCTGCCGGGCCGCCTCGCCGTGGGGCGCCTCCACCTTGATCACCTCGGCGCCCAGGTCGGCCAGCACCTGGCCGGCCAGCGGCCCGGCGATGTTCTGGGTGAAATCGAGAACCCGGAATCCGTCAAGTGGCTTGGCGGGCGTGCTGTCTGCCATGGCTGGCCTTCCGTCAACGGGCGGTGTGTAACTCGGCGGTGCAGTAGTAGTTCCGGGCGAACGGCGCACCGGGATCGGTGCGCTGCAAAGGTAACCCGTTGTCGGCCAACAGCTGATTCAGGGGTGTGCGAGTCGGGCGCCAGCCGTGCCGCTCCAGGTAGCTCGCCACGTCGTTGCGTTCGCCCGGAAAGCCCAGGTCGCCGAGCGCGATGTCCAGGCCGTTTTCCCGCCACTTCTGGCTAGCGGCGTTCAGGGCGTCCCCGCCGGCTCCGGAATTGACGAAGACCTCGGCCACCAGCCGGCTGCCGCCGGCGCTCAGCGCGGTGACATCGTCGAGCAGCCGGTCCTGCGCCTCGGGCGGCAGGAAGCCCAGCAATCCCTCGGCGGCCCAGGCGGTGGGTGCGGCGGTGTCGAACCCGGCCGCGCGCAGCGCCGACGGCCAGTCGTGGCGCAGGTCGACCGGGACGGGCCGCACCTCGGCCGTGGGCTGGGCGCCGAGCTCGGCGATGGTGGCGGTCTTGAACTCGATCACCGCCGGCTGGTCGATCTCGTACACCGTGGTGCCCGCCGGCCAGGGCAGCCGGTAGGCGCGGGCGTCCAGGCCGGAGGCCAGGATCACCACCTGGCGTATCCCCGCGGCGCCCGCCTCGGCGAAGAAGGCGTCGATGTAGCGCGTGCGGGCGGCCAGCATGTCGGTCATGCGTTGCATGCCCCACGGCGCCCCCGGCTCGTCGACGTCGGCGGAGTCCAGTTCGCCGGCCGCCCAGCGCGTCATGAAGTCGACCCCGACCGCCCGCACCAGCGGCTCGGCGAACGGGTCGTCGATCAGCGCGTCGCGGGTGGCCCGTGCCCGCCCGGCGGCCACCATGGTGGCGGTCGCCCCCACGCTCGTGGCCAGGTCCCAGCTGTCGTTGTCGGTGCGCGTCATCGGCAATCGTCCCTTTCCGTCTAGTCGTTAGCCAGAATAACGATGGTGACGAAAGGCCCCGCCCGTGGTGGCGTTGCGCCCTTATCCGGCGCGGTGCGGGGCGGCAGCATCGACCTGTGCAAATACTTCGGCGCGCCGGTGCGGAAGCCCGGTCACTGCTTCTCTACGCCCGGTCCGGGGGATTGCGGTGGATACCGCCCGGCCGCATCGTGCCGGTGCTGGGTGCCGTCCGGCGCTACGGCATCCTCGGGGCGGCGACGGCCATCGCCGCGGGCCGCGACCCCGACGGGGTGGCGCTCATCGACGAGCGCGGCCCGCTGACGTTCGGGGACCTGGACCGCCGGACCAACGCGCTGGCCAACGCGTGGCGCGAGCGCGGCCTCGGCCCGGGCCACGGCGTGGCCATCCTGGTGGGCAACCACCGCGGGTTTTTGGAAGCCGTCTACGCCGCCGGCAAGTGCGGCGCCGGTGTCCTGTTGCTCAACACCGGGTTCGGCGCCCCGCAGCTGGCCGGGATGCTGGCCGCCGAACGCGCGGACCTGCTCGTGTACGACGAGGAGTACGGCGCCGTCGTCGCCGACGCCCGGCCGCGGCTCGGCCGGTTCCTGGCGTGGACGGAGAGGCCCGATCCCGACTCGCTCGACGCGCTGATCCAGGGCGGCGACCCCGCCCCGCCGCCGGCGTCGGGCGGGCGGCCCAAGATCGTCATTTCGACCAGCGGGACCACCGGAACGCCGAAGGGCGCCGCGCGGTCGGAGCCCTACTCGCTGATACCGGTCGGCGGCCTGCTCGGGAAGGTCCCGTTCCGCGGTCGGGAAGTCACCGAATGCTGTGTGCCGCTGTTCCATTCGATGGGGTTCAGCCACGCGATGTACGCGATGGTGCTGGGCTCGACCCTGGTGCTGCGCCGCCACTTCGACGCCCGGCAGACGCTGGCCAGCCTGGCCGCACACCGTGCCAGCGCCCTGATCGTGGTGCCGATCATGTTGCGGCGCATCCTCGACCTGGGCCCGGCGGACCTGGCCGCGCACGACCTGTCGGCGCTGCGCATCGTGTTCATCGGCGGCTCCCAGCTCGGCGCCGCGCTGGCCGCCCGGGCGCTCGACGCGCTCGGACCCGTGGTCTACAACATGTACGGGTCCACCGAGGTGGCCTACGCCACCATCGCCACGCCCGCGGATCTGGCCGTCGCGCCGGGCTGCGTGGGCGCCGTGGTGCCCGGCTCGGTCGTCAAGGTCTTGACCGCCGACGGGCGCGAGGCGCCGCCGGGAACACCGGGGCGCATCTTCGTGGGAAACGTGCTGGCCTTCGAGGGCTACACGGGTGGTGGCACCAAGGAGTCGATCGGGGGCCTGATGTCCACCGGCGACGTCGGCCATTTCGACGCCGAGGGCCGGCTCTTCGTCGACGGGCGCGACGACGAGATGATCGTGTCCGGCGGGGAGAACGTCTACCCGGGCGAGGTCGAGGAGGCCCTCGCGCACCACCCGGACGTCCTGGACGTCGCGGTCGTCGGCGTCGACGACGAGGAGTTCGGGCAGCGGTTGCGTGCCTACGTCGTGGTGCGCCCCGGCGCGACGCTGACCGAGGACGAGGTCCGGACGTACGTGCGGAACCGGTTGGCGCGCTTCAAGGTCCCCCGCGACGTCTTGTTCGTCGACGCGCTGCCCCGCAACGCCGGCGGGAAGGTGCTCAAGCGAGTGCTGATTGGTCACGTATGACACGGTTGTGTTACTAGCTGGTGTCCGGGCCCGCCGCGGGCCGCGATCGCGGCTAGCCTCGCGCAATGACCACCTTCTCGCTCACCGCCGATGACTGCGCCGTCGCCGCGACGCGGGACGCCGGATGGCGACGCAGCGCCGAGTGGGCGCGACGGCTGGCGTGGATCAGCCTGGTCGCGGTGCTGGTCGAGGGCGGCGTGGGACTGTGGCAGGGCCTGGCGGTCGGGTCGGTGGCGCTGACCGGGTGGGCGCTCGGCGGGGTGTCCGAGGCGCTGGGCAGCGCGATGGTGGTGTGGCGGTTCAGCGGAGCCCGCACCTTCTCGGTGGACGCCGAGCGGCGCGCGCGACGCGGTGTCGCGGTGTCGTTCTGGCTGACCGCCCCGTACATCGCCGCGGAATCCGTGCGCGAGCTGACCGGTGAGCACCACGCTGAGGCCTCGGCTATCGGGCTCGCGCTGACCGCCGCGGGGTTCCTGCTGATGCCGATCCTCGGCCGGGCCAACCGCCGCCTGGGGGCGCGGCTGGACTCCGGCGCCACCGAGGCCGAGGGAATGCAGAACTACCTGTGTGCCGCCCAGGCGGGTGGGGTGCTCGTCGGGCTGGCGACGATGGCGCTGTGGTCCGGCGGCTGGTGGATCGACCCGGCGATCGGGCTCGGGATCGCCGGCGTCGCGGCGTGGCAGGGTGTGCGGGCCTGGCGCGGCCACGACTGCGGCTGCTGCTGAACCCGGTTAGTCCAGCCGGTATCGGATCAGCCGGGAGCTGTTGGCCACCACCGCGACCGACGACGCGTTGTGCAGGATCGCGGCCAGCACGGGGGACAGCGCGCCGCCCGCGCCGATGATCAGACCCGCGGCGTTGACCGCGATCGACATGCCGTAGTTCTCCCGGATGACGTCCACGGCCCGGGCGCCCAGGTCCCGCACGTCGAGGAGGCGATGCAGGTCGTCGTTGGCCAGCGCCACGTCGGCGGTCTCCACCGCGACGTCGGTTCCGGCCAGGCCCATGGCGATCCCGATGTCGGCGGCCGCCAGCGCCGGGGCGTCGTTGATGCCGTCACCCACCATGCCGACCACGTAGCCGTCGTTCTGCAGACCGCGCACCACCTCGAGCTTGTCCTCCGGCATCACCTCGGCGCGCCACTCGTCGATCCCCAGCTCCTCGGCGACCACCTGGGCGATGTCGGGATGGTCGCCGGTCAGCATGACGATGCGGCGAATCCCGTTGTCCCGCAACTGCTTCAATACCTCAATCGCCTCGGGGCGCACCTCGTCGCGCAGGCTGATCAAGCCCACCGGCTTGCCGTCGACGGCCAGCAGCAGCGGGGTCTCGGCCTGGCGCCGCAGCCGGTCCACCCACTCCGAGGCCTTCTTCGACACCCGCACCTTCTCGGCGCGCAGCAACCCGGGGCTGCCGAGCAACAGGGTGCGGCCGTCGGCCCAGGTGCGCATGCCCAGGCCGACCAGCACCTCGCACTCCTCGTGCGGCGGGATGGTGATGTGGCGTTCCTCGGTCGAGCGGATCACCGCCTCTGCCAATGGATGACGGGAGTGGATCTCCGAGCTGGCCGCGTATGCCAGCACCTGTTCTGGCTCCCAATCCTTGTGCAGCGCAATGATGTTGGTGACGACGGGACGGCCGACGGTCAGCGTGCCGGTTTTGTCGAACACGATCGCGTCCACCCGGCCGGCCTGCTCGAGGTGCGATCCGCCCTTGATCAGGATGCCGCGGCGCGCGCCGTTGCCGATCGCGGCGCTGATGGCCGTCGGGGTGGACAGGCCCACCGCGCAGGGGCAGGCGATCAGCAGCATGGTCATCGCGCGGCGGACGTCCCCGGTGACCGCCAGGGTGAGGGCCGAGACGATGAACGAGGTGGGCACGAAACGGCGGGAGAAGTTCTCGCCGACGGTCTGGATGGGCGCCCGGTCGTGCTGCGCCTCCTCGACGCGGGCGATGATGCGCCCGATCGCCGTGTGCTTGCCGACGGCCTGTGCGCGCACCACCAGGCGCCCGCGCACCACGACCGACCCGGCGTGCACGTGCGCGCCCACCGCGACGGAAACGGGCAGGTTCTCGCCGGTGATCGCGGACTGGTTGACGATCGCCTCGCCGTCGACGACCTCGCCGTCCACCGGTATCGCGACGTGGTCGTGGATGATCACCTCGTCGCCGATCTCCACGCTGTCGATGGGGACCTGGACCTCGGCCCCGTCGGCCAGCCGGATCCAGGCCGTGTCCTGGCTGCCGCGCAGCAGCTCCGAGATCGCCCGGCGGGTGCGGCGCAGGGTCAGGTCCTGCAGGTACTCACCGATGTTGAGCAGCCACAGCACGGTCAGCGCCACCACGTTCTCGCGCAACACCAGGCTGGCCACCGTCGCCGCCGACACCAGGGCGTCGGTGCCGGCCCGGCCCGAGCGCAACGAGCGCAGCGCCCCGCGCAGGAACGGGTAGCCGGTGAAGACGGTGACGCCGGTGGCCAGGATCCGGCCGTTCGGGCCCAACAACGGCGGCCGGGCGAACACGTAGCGGCGCACGCCGAGCAGGGCCAGCGCCGCGCCGCCGACGACCATCCGCAGCACGTCGGTGTTGCGGATTTCCTCCGAATGCGGCGCGCGCGCCGGGATCAGCTCGGCGGCGACGTGCGCGGCGGAGCCGATCGCCGCCAGCACCGCGGCGCGATCGCAACGCCTGGGCGAGTACCAGACGACGACCGATCCGGTACGCGGATAGGCGTGCACCACGCGCACGCCGTCCTCCTTGGCCACGGCCTCCTCGACCGCCACCGCGCGCCGGGAGTCGCACCGCAGCCAGTCGACGGAAACCCGCATGCGCCCGGCTGCATCCGAAATGACCTGCAGCGCAGGGTCTTCCGAGCGGGCCGGCTCGAGGTCGGTGGCGAGCGCCATCGAACGGGGGATCAGTGGTCGTGCTGGTGGACGTCGGCGACGGCCGGGGTGGGCGCTTCCTCGCCGATGCGCTCGCGGGCCTCGGCCATGACGTCGGCGATCTTGAGCCGGGCCGACTCGGCGGCCTCCTCGGCCTTGCGGGTTCCACGCAGCCCCAGCTCGGCCGCCGACACCGCGGTCTCGTGCAGCGGCGCCTTGGCCACGGCCTTGCGCACCACCTCGTAGGCCGTCACGCCGACGAGGCCGGTGACCACCGTCGATGCCGCCTTTGCCAAGAGCGCGTACCCCGCCATTGCCCGGACCTCCTAGTCGTCACAGCGTCAGCCGATGCTCGCTCGACGTTAACATCGAAATATAGCGATATCAATATGGGTTGGTGGGCCCGGTCACCCCGGATTGGCGTCCGTTCACACCGAATTCCGATGCCGTGGAGGCTCGGATGACCGCCCTACCGGGCAAGATATGTGCTGGATATGACCTTGCCGCGCCGGCGGGCACGATGTGCGCGGGAACTGTAGCGTGGCCTCGCCGGTGATTTTATTCGTGGAGAGCAGTACCACGGGCGGTGCGATGAATTCACCCCGACCGCGGCGCGTCGAGGAGCAACACAGCCATGGACTTCGGGAGCTATCCGCCGGAGGTCAACTCTGCCCGTATGTTTGCCGGTCCCGGATCGGGACCGATGTTGGCCTCGGCCGAGGCGTGGGATGCGCTCGCCGCCGGACTGCATTCGGCGGCGAATTCGTACCAAGCGGTGGTATCGGGATTAACCGCTGGTCCCTGGCTGGGGCCGGCAGCGGGGGCGATGAGCGCTGCGGCCGCGCCGTATGCGGCATGGCTGCGTGTCACTGCCGCACAGGCCGAAGAAACCGGCGCTCGGGCCAGATCCGCGGCCGCTGCCTACCAAACCGCGTTTTCGGCGACGGTTCCGCCGCCGATGGTGGCCGCCAACCGCAGTCAGCTGTTGACCCTGATCGCGACCAATGTGTTCGGCATGAACGCCCAGGCGATCGCGGCCACCGAAGCTCAGTACGGGGAGATGTGGGCCCAGGACGTGGCGGCGATGTATGGCTACGCAGCCTCGTCGGCCTCGGCGACGGCGCTGACGCCGTTCCGCCCACCCCCGCCGACGACCAACCCGGGCGGCCTCGCCGACCAAGCCACCGCCACCGGCGTCGCGGAAAGCACTGTCCAGCAAGCCTTCTCCGCGGTGCCCAGCGCGCTGCAGAGCGCGGCCGCAGTGCTCCCGGAGGACGGATTGCTCTATCTGAGCCTGCTGGCCGACCTGTCCACCCTTTTCGTCGGCGTATCAGCGGGCATCGCTACCTTTGCTATCGGCGTGCCCGCCAACGTAATCGGGGTGATGGGTTTTGGGGTGACCGTCTACGGCACCCTGGTGGGTCTTCACACCGACGAGATCCTCAGCGGCTGGAGCGGCGAGGAGCCCTTTCCGGGCACTGAGCCGGCGCCGGTGAAGCCGTTCCCGGCGCCGCTGCTCAACTTGCCGCCGGGCACGGTGCCGCCGCCGAGGGCGTCGGTCGGTCTGGGTGAGGCGAACACGGTCGGGGCACTATCCGTGCCGCCGGCGTGGACGGTCGCCACCCCGGCGGTGCGCCCCGTCGCGTACACGCTGCCGGCGCTGAGTGGGACCGACACGACCGCAGCACCGGCGGCGGGAGCCGGCTCGGGCGGCACGCTCGCTCAGATGGCACTGGCGGGCATGGCCGGACGAGCCATGGCCGGAACCGTTGGCACCGGCCGGAGCGGCAGCGAGAAGGCAATTGCGCCCGCTCGCGCCAGAACCGCAGCGACCGCCGCTGACAATGCGGCACCTCGCGAAAACGGTGAGACGCCCAAGGACAAGCCTCGGGCGGTGGTCACCGGGGTCGCGGGCGAGCTACGTGAATTCACCAAGCTCCGCGACGAGGGGATTTTGACCGACGAGGAATACACCGAGCAGAAGAACCGTCTGCTGGGTCGCTGAACCGCCCGTCGGGCGAATGTAGCGGTCGTTGAGAAGGGATATGCGCGGCAGTGGATTTCGGGATCTATCCGCCGGAGATCAACTCCGGTCGGATGTATACCGGTCCGGGTCAGGGGCCGATGCTGGCAGCTGCGCAGGCGTGGGAAAGCGTGGCCGACGAGCTGTATACAGCGATCTCCGGATATCAGTCGGTGGTGTCCGAACTTGCCGAAGGGGCTTGGTCGGGTCCGTCGTCCGCGGCGATGAGGGCAGCGGCCGGGTCCTACGTGGGATGGCTGAGCGCCACCGCCGCGCAGGCGGGCCAAACCGCCGCCCAGGCATGGATGGCGGCCACCGCTTACGAGGCGGCGTTCGCATCGACGGTGCCGCCACCGGAGATCGCCGCCAACCGCGGCATGCTCGCGGTGCTGGTGGCGACCAACGTCTTAGGGCAGAACACACCCGCAATCGCGGCCGCCGAGGCGCTCTACGCCGAGATGTGGGCGCAGGACGCCCTGGCGATGTATATCTACGCAGCCTCGTCAGCAGCCGCGGTCATGCTGACTCCGTTCACCTCTCCGCACCAGAACACCGACCCCGGCGCGGCGGCCAGCCAAGCCGCCGCGATCAGCCAAATCGGCACCTTCGCCGACACTGTGCAAGGTGCCATATCGGTTGTGCCGCAGGCGTTGTCCGCGATGGCGGTACCGGCCCAGGCCGAGCAGCTCGAAATCCTGGCCCATCTGGCCGCGCTCAGTATCGTTGTACCAAGCGACCTTGTGACTCTTTTCGGGGTCCTCCCGGCGGATACGCTGGCCACCATCGTGGATTTTCCTATCGCCACGTTCACCACTGCTTCGGCTGCCGGTGACGATGGCACTTTCAGCGGCTGGAACGGCGTAGAGGCGTGGCCGGGCACCGAGCCGGCACCCGTCGTGCCGTTCGTGGCGCCCCTTTCGAACCTGCCCCCCGGCGGTGTTCCCACGCCGACGATGTCGGCGGCCTTCGCCGGGGCCAACAGGGTCGGGGCATTGACGGTGCCGTCGAGCTGGACCCAAAATGCCACGGCCGCAGGCGAAATACGCCCGACCGCACTGATCACGCCGCTGGCGAGCGAGACCGAGGCGGCGGCGCCGGCGGCAGAATTCGACGTGGCAAACGCGTTAAACCAGATGGGAATTGGTGCAATGGCCGGACGGTCGACAGCTGGCCCGTCTGGCGCCGCGGACGGCCAGAAGCCGGCCGGGGCGGCGCGACTCACCGGCTCCGCCGGGAATGCGCCGGCCGAGGATGTCGAGGTAGTGCCAGCGCCGCGGACCGTCATGACCGGCGTCGCCGCCGCCATCCGCCACATCGCAGTACAGCGCGCCGCTGGGCTGCTGAGTGAACAGGAATACACCGAGCAGAAGAAGAGCCTGCTGGAGATCTCGTTCGGGCAGTAGGTCAGACCGCGGCCTAGAGCACCCGGGTGACCTTTTCGGTCTCGATCCGGCGTTGCTGCGCCGACGCGTCAGGATGGGCCACCTGCACCAGCGATGCGCCGACGGCCAGGATCGCCAGCAGGCCGTCCACCAGTTCCTCGGGACTCGACCACGCGGCGGTGGAAAGGACTCGGTCCTTGGCCGTCAACTCCCTTGCGGCGGCCGAGCTTTGGCAATCGGCCAGGACCTCGTCGACCGACCGGCCGGCCAGCGCCGGGCCGGGATGGCGTTCGGCGACGATCTGGTCGCCGTGCACGCGCACGGCGGTGGCGTAGTCGGTGACGCCGATCGGCAGCTCGGCGGCCGGGCGACCGAACGGGTCCAACGACAGCACCGCCACCTCACCGGCAATCGAGTCCGCCTCGTCCAGCCGCTCGGGTGTGCACAGCGCGAGGTCGGCCGGTCCCGGTTCGAGCACGGCCTCGGCGCCGATCCACCACACGCCGAACAACACCGCCGCCGTCTGCCAGTGCGCCGGCAGCAGGATGGCGACCCGGCCGCCCGGCCCGGAGCCCAATTCGTCGCGCAACAGGTTGCCGGTCTTGGCCGCCCAGTTGGCCAGCGTGGCCGCGGACAACTCGATGCGTAAGCCGGTGGCCCCAAGAGCATCGTCGTAATAGGTGATGCGCGGGCCGACCGGGTCGGCCCGCAGCATCGGGTCCAGGATGGCGCCGGAGAGCGTGCTCAGTTGATGCACTCGGGCTTGTCGGAACCGGCGGTCAGGATCGGCGACGGCGCCGGGACGTTGGGATCGGCCGCCACCGAACCGACGTTGGACACCCGGGCGGGCATCACCGTCCCGGTGCCGGACAGGCCCGAGCCGGGGCCGCTGTAGTCGTTGCCCAGCACCACCCGCACCGAGCCCGGCGCGACGGAGGGATCGGCCACCACCGGCAACCCGCCCAGTTCCTTGGACACCTCCTGGGCGCCCAGGTCGTCGGTCTTGGCGGCCATCACCTGGCTGCCCTTGACGTGGCCGCCGTCGTTGTTGCCGACCGTGCCCGCACCAAACCCCTTGGAGGTCAACACCTGTGACACCGCCGATGCCAGCCCGTTGATGTCGGTGTCGTTGACCACGCTGGCGGTCGTCTTCGCCGGCGTGTAGGCGATCTCCTCGGTCTTGCCCTGCTCCTGGTCGTGCAGCAGCCCGCTGACCCAATCGGCGACCTGGTGCGGGTCCACCCGCACGACGCTCTGCATGCCGTCGTCGCTCCAGCCGGCGCCGTCGAGCACCGGGATGGTGGCGAATGCGACGTTGCCGCCGGCCAGTTTCTGCATCTGTTGCACGAAATCCATGACGTCCCAACCCTGCGAGATCACCACCGAGCGTTGCACGGCCGCCTCCAGACGTTTGACCGTCGCGGGGCTGGACAGCGTCTTGCCGGAGATGACCCGGTGGGCCAGCGAGGCCATCACCACCTGCTGGCGCACCACCCGGTCGAGGTCGCCGCGCGGCAGCTCGTGACGCTGACGGACGAAGCTGAGCGCCTCCGGCCCGTCGAGCCGCTGCGGACCGGCCGGGAAGTCGGCGCCCGAAAGCGGTTCGAACACCGGCTCTTTGAGGCAGACGTCCACGCCGCCGAGCGCGTCGGTGATCAAGGAGAAGCCGAGCAGCCCGATCTCGGCGTAGTGGTCCACGGTGACGCCGGTGAGGTCGGCGACGGTCTTGATCAGCGCCTCGCGCCCGGCCTCGGTGCCCTGCGCGGCGGCGTCCTCGGCCGAGTCGCCGGCCTTGACCAGGTTGGTGCGCTTGGCCTCGCGGGTCTGGCCGTAGACGCCGTTGATCTTCGTCTTGCCCAGGCCGGGGGCCGCGACGTAGGAGTCGCGGGGGATCGAGATGGCGGTCGCCGACTTCCCGTTGTTGGGGATCCGGATCAGGATGATCGTGTCGGTGTTGGTCGCTTCCTCGTCGCCGGCCCGCAGGGTGGCCAGCTCCTCCTGCGACAGCGGGTTGCCGTGCGCGTCGGTGCGGCTGTCGAGGCCGACCAACAGGATGTCGATCGCGCCGTCGTCGCCGCCCTTGCCGAGCGAGGGTGCGGACATGTGGAAGATGCCGTCCTCGAATGAGCGGACGTTGCTCCACGCGAGCCCGGTGCCGAGGACGACAACGAGCGTGAGCGCAGTGGCAATCACACGAACCACACGTTGCACAGGCATCCCACTAGGTTACTTGCGACACAGACGCTTCGCGGGTAGCGAAGCCCCGCGCGCCCCGGCCGTCGCCCGCGCGTTTCCCCGCATGCCAAACTCAAACCATGTCGAGCAGGATCGTGATCGCCGGTGCCGGCGGGCAGCTGGGCCGCTATTTGCGTTCGCTCGCGGCCGGTCAGGGCCGTGACGTGCTGGCCATGACGTCGTCGGAGTGGGACATCACCGACCCCGCCGCCGCCGAGCGAATCGTCCGGGGCGGCGACGTGGTGATCAACTGCGCGGCGTACACCGATGTCGACGGCGCCGAGAGCGACGAGGCCGCCGCCTTCGCCGTCAACGCCACCGGTCCTCAGAACATCGCCCGCGCCTGCGCGCGCGCCGGCGCCCGGTTCATCCACGTCTCCACCGACTACGTCTTCAACGGGGACTTCGGTGGCGCCGACCCGCGTCCGTACGAGCCCAGCGACCCCACCGCGCCGTCGGGCGTGTACGGGCGCAGCAAGCTCGCCGGGGAGGATGCCGTGCTGGCGGCGCTTCCCGACGCCGTCATCGTCCGCACCGCCTGGGTCTACACCGGCGCCGACGGCAAGGACTTCGTCGCCGTCATGCGCCGCCTGGCCGCCGGCGACGGCCCGGTCAACGTGGTCGATGACCAGGTCGGCTCACCCACGTACGTGGGCGACCTGGCGGAGGCGCTGCTGCAGATCGCCGACGACGGCGTGCCCGGGCCGATCCTGCATGCCGCCAACGAGGGCGCGGTGTCCCGCTTCGAGCAGACCCGCGCGATCTTCTCCGAATGCGGCGCCGACCCCGAGCGGGTGCGGCCGGTCAGCACCGCGGAGTTTCCCAGGCCGGCGCCGCGCCCGACCTACTCCGCGCTGTCGGGCCGCGAGTCCGCCGCGGCGGGACTGCGGACGTTACGGCCCTGGCGCCCCGCGCTTGTCGCGGCGCTTGCGGCCGCCGATCGACCGTTACCCTCGACGCGTGACTGACGTCCTGCCGGTCGTGACGGTGACCTACTCACCGGGCCCACACCTCGAGCGCTTCCTGGCCTCGCTGGCGCTGGCCACCGAGCGGCCCGTGTGCGTCCTGATGGCCGACAACGGCTCCACCGACGGGACGCCGGAGGCCGCCGTCGAGCGCTACCCGAATGTGCGGCTGTTCCACACGGGGGCCAACCTCGGGTACGGCACCGCGGTGAATCGCGCGGTCTCCCAGCTCGCCGATTCGGCGGAGGTCGACGACGACTGGGTGATCGTGGCCAACCCCGACGTGCAGTGGGGCCCGGGCAGCATCGATGCCCTGCTGGACGCCGCCACCCGCTGGCCGCGCGCCGGCGCCCTCGGCCCGCTCATCCGCGACCCGGACGGCTCGGTCTACCCGTCGGCGCGGCACCTGCCCAGCCTGGTCCGCGGCGGCATGCACGCGGTCGTCGGGCCGGTCTGGAAGCGCAACCCGTGGTCGGCGGCCTACCGCCAGGAGCGGCTGGAGCCCAGCGAACGCCCGGTCGGCTGGTTGTCCGGGTCGTGCCTGCTGGTCCGCCGGTCCGCCTTCGCCCAGGTCGGCGGGTTCGACGAGCGCTACTTCATGTATATGGAAGACGTCGACCTCGGGGACCGGCTCGGCCGGGCCGGCTGGCTGAGCGTCTACGTGCCGTCGGCCGAGGTGCTGCACCACAAGGGCCACTCCACCGGGGACGACCCGGCGAGCCACCTGGCCGCGCATCACGCGAGCACCTACCTGTTCCTGGCCGACCGGCACGCGGGGTGGTGGCGGGCGCCGCTGCGCTGGGTGCTGCGGGGCTCGTTGGCGGTCCGGTCCCGCCTGATGGTGCGCGGTGCGCTGCGGGATCGGAGACGGAAACTGGCGGAAGGGCGGCGCGCAAATGGCTAACCCGCAAGTCGATGCGGTGATTCTGGTCGGCGGCAAGGGCACCCGGCTGCGGCCGCTGACGCTGTCGGCGCCCAAGCCGATGTTGCCCACCGCCGGGCTGCCGTTCTTGACCCACCTGCTGTCGAGGATCGCCGCGGCGGGCATCGAGCACGTCATCCTGAGCACCTCGTATCAGGCCGCGGTCTTCGAGGCCGAGTTCGGCGACGGCTCCAAGCTGGGCCTGCAGATCGAATACGTCACCGAGGACAGCCCGCTGGGAACGGGCGGCGGCATCGCCAACGTCGCCGGCCACCTGCGGCACGACACCGTGCTGGTGTTCAACGGCGACGTGCTCTCGGGTTCGGACCTCAACCAGATCATCGACTTCCACCGGGCGCAGCAGGCCGACGTCACACTGCACCTGGTGCGGGTCGGCGACCCGCGGGCGTACGGCTGCGTCACGACCGACGAAAACGGCCGGGTCACCGCCTTCGTGGAGAAGACGCAGGACCCGCCGACCGACCAGATCAACGCCGGCACGTACGTGTTCGCCCGCGACATCATCGACCGGATCCCCCGCGGCCGCGAGGTGTCGGTCGAACGCGAGGTGTTCCCGGCCCTGCTCAAGGACCCGGACGTCAAGGTTTGCGGCTACGTCGACGCCACCTATTGGCGGGACATGGGCACCCCGGAGGACTTCGTTCGGGGGTCGGCGGACCTGGTGCGCGGCATCGCGCCGTCGCCGGCGCTGCACGGCCACCGCGGCGAGCAGCTGGTGCACGACGGCGCGGCGGTGTCACCGGGCGCGGTGCTCATCGGCGGCACGGTCGTCGGGCGGGGGGCCGAGATCGGGCCAGGCGTGCGGCTGGACGGCGCGGTGATCTTCGACGGCGTCAAGGTGGAGGCCGGCAGCGTGATCGAGCGCTCCATCATCGGCTTCGGCGCCCGCATCGGCCCGCGGGCGCTGATCCGCGACGGCGTGATCGGCGACGGCGCCGACATCGGCGCGCGCTGCGAGCTGCTGCGCGGCGCCCGCGTGTGGCCCGGCGTCGCGATTCCCGACGGCGGCATCCGCTACTCGTCCGACGTCTAGGCCCGGCTCCCCGGGCCGAGCGTCACGCCAGCGTGGCCGCCGGAGCCCAACGCCACGCTCGCGTGACGCTCGCGCGTCAGGCGCGGCGCAGCGCCCGTCGCACCAGATACGCCAGCGCGTGGTCGGTGCCGTCGGGCAACGCGTCGACCGGCCACCACTGCAGGTCCTCCGACTCGTCGCTGATCGCGATCCGCGCGCCGGCGGGCGCGCGCGCCACGAACTGCAGATCCAGGTGGCAGGTAGGCACGCCCAGCGAACAGGTGACCGGGTGGACGTGCACCGCGGCCAGCCGGGGTTCGATGCGCAGGCCGTCGACTCCGGACTCCTCGGTGGCCTCGCGCAGGGCGGCGGCGACGATGTCGCCGTCGTCATCGTCGCAGTGGCCGCCCAGTTGCACCCAGCGGCCCAGTCGCGGATGCAACGTGAGCAGCACGCGGTCGCCGGCGTGGTCGAGCACCAGCGCCGAGGCGGTGACGTGGCCCGGCACGCACTCGCGCAGGCACGCGTCGGGACGGGCGAGCACGAACGCCAGGACCGCGTGCCGCAACGAATCCTGCTCGGCGTCGGGCGCGTCCCAGTCGGACAGCAGCGCGATCGCCGAATCCCGGACGCTCACCGGGCACCCCGCCGCTTCCGGCGATCCCGCAGCGCGGCCCAGGCCGCGCGGCACTGCGCCACCACCTCGGGTGTCAACCCCAGGCCGTCGATCAGGACGTGGCGGTCGACGAGGTCCAGCGCCTTCTCCATCTCGTTGGCCTTCAACAGCAGGTCGACGTCGCCGGCCAGCTCGGGGCCGCCCAGGGGCGGCGGGGGAATGGGCAGCTGCTCGGCCTCGCGGGGTTCCAGCTCCAAGATGCCCCCGCCGTAACTGCGGCCGGTGATCTCGGCGAAGGCGAACGTCACGCTGTTGTGGAAGACCGTCGCCAGCGCGGCCGCGTCCACCCCGGCGGCAAGCCGGACGCGGTGCACCGTGTCGGTGCTCGTCGCGGCGGCGGCGTTGACGGTCAGCCGCGGCGCCCGGTGAATCTGCCGCAGCAGGAACAAGTCGGGGATCCACAGCGACGGCGTGCCCCACCACGGCTTGCGGATCGAGCACTTGTAGCCCCGGTGCACGCCGGCGGATTCACCGGCCCGGATGTGGGCGATCAGCGCGCGATCGCCCGGGTCGCGCGGCGCGTCGAGCAGCCAGGTTCGAAGCCCGCCCGCGACATCGCTTGCCCGGCAATCGGTGTCGTAGACCAGCCCGGACAACTGCGCGCTGCGCGAGACGAGCGGCACACAGTGGGGCAACAGGCCGAGTTCGCGGGCCTGCGCGTCGGCGAACGTGAAGAAGCTGTTGCGGCCCGTGACGATGCCGACGTCCACGTCGGCGACCGAGCCGAGCCGGGTCATGGCCGTCGAGCCCTTGAGCGTTCGCAGCAGCCGGATCGCGTCCGGCCGCAGAAAGTATTTGGTCCACTTCTCGTCCTCGTGCAACAGCGCCGGAGCCCAGTCGACGTCGGGGTCCGCGTGCGCGAGCGCCTCGGCGTCGGTGAGGTGCAGCGTGCGGACGCGGGCCGGCCCCGCGCCGGCGACCCCGCAGAACAACACGACCTCCTGCAGGATCCCGTCGAACACCAGGCGCTCGAACGTCACCAGGGTGATGTCGCTGAACCGGCTCAGCAGGAACTCGCGCAGCTGCGCGGCGTAGGAGACCTGAAGCAACTCGGCGGGCAGCACCAGGCCCACCCGGCCGCCGTCACGCACCAGGACCGAGCTCGCCACCACGAAGGGGACCCACGCGTTGGTCAGGCGGCTGGGCCGCAATCCCACCCGCCTCATCAGGTCCAGCGCGGGATCGCGCTGCTCGGCCGCCCAGTTGCCGAACCGGATGTAGGGCGGGTTGCCGGCGACGCCGTCCCAGCCGCCGGGCTCGGTGGTGGCGAGCCAACCGAACAGATTCGCGGCGTCGACGGGCGCGAATTCCCTTGCTTTGGCCGCCTCTTCGGCGACGAGCTCGACGCCGCGCGGCCGTCCGCCAAGGGCGGCCAGCTCGCGCAGGATGGCGCCGTCGCCGCAGGATGGTTCGACGATGCGCGGTCCGGCCTCGCGAACCCAGCGGGCCAGGAAGCGGGCGACGGGCGCGGGCGTGTAGTAGCCGCCGCGGGCCTTCTCGGCGGACGCCGCCGCCTTGCCCGCGAATCTCATGGGGCCAGTATCACTTGCGGATCAACAAATCCCCGGCGTCCGCGGCCTCGCGCGGTCCGGCGGGTTCCTCGGGGTAACCGATCGCGATGGCGCCCAACGGCTCCCAATCCGCGGGCAGGCCCAGTTCGGCGCGCACCAGGTCGGGGGCGAAGATCGTCGAGCCGATCCAGCAGCTGCCCACCCCCCGCACGGCCAGGGCGACCAGCAGGGCCTGCACCGCCGCTCCGACGGCGACGGTGAACATGGTGTGCTCGGCCTCGGTGCGGGCGGCGTCGGGATACGTGTGCGCGCCGTCGAGGACCAGCATCGGGATGACGACCTCGGGTGCGTCGTAGAGGATCTGGCCGCGCGCCACCCGGCGTTCCACCGAGTCGGCGGGCCGGCCGTCGCCGGCCAGGTCGGACCGCCACTTGTCTTGCATCCGGTCCAGCAGCCGCAGCCGGACGTCGGGGGTCTGCAACCAGACGAACCGGACCGGGCGGGTGTGGTGCGGGGCCGGGGCGGTCAGGGCCTCGGCGACGGCGGCTTCGATCAGCTCGGGCGCGACGGGCTCGGCGCCGAACCGGCGCACCGACCGGCGCAGGAGTTGCGCCTGCCGGCGGCCCATGTCGAGGGCCTCGGCGGTGCCGAGCCAGAACAGGTCCTCCTCGCCGGGCCGCAACAGCTGCCGGGCGGTCGTGCCGTCGTCGGCCACGGCGAGGCCGCGTACCACGGCCACCGGCATGGCGGTCAGCTTGCCCTTCACCAGATCGGCGGCCGCCGCCACCTCGTCGGCGACCGCGATCTCGGTGACCACCAGCTCGTTGCCGTGCCGGTCGACCGCCCCCGAATACCCATGCAGCACAGCCAAACCCGACGAACCCACCGCGGCGTCGATCTGGCCGTTGCGCCAGGCGCGGCCCATCGTGTCGGTGATGACCACGGCCACGTCGACCCCCAGCCGTCCGCGAAGCCCGGCCCGCAGCGCCGCGGCGCTGGCGTCGGGGTCGACCGGCAGCAGCGCCAGTTCGTCGCGGCCCACGTTGGATCCGTCCACGCCCGCGGCGGCCTGGATCAGGCCGATGCGGTTCTCGGTGATCAGGGTGCGGCCCTTGCGGGCCAACACCCGCACCGCCTCGTCGTCGACGAGCTTGCGTCTCAGTGCGTCCCGCTCCTCGGGGTCCCGCGGCGCCGGCACCAGCCGGCCCTCGCACTTGGACACCACCTTGCTGGTCACCACCACCACGTCGCGGTCGCGCAGCCACGGCGCGGCGGCCGCCAGCGCCGCGCTCAGATCATCGCCGGGCCGGAACTCGGGAAGCCCGGTGACGGGCAGGATCTCGATCGCCGCGCCGGTGCCGTGTTCGGTCACGGGGCCACACCCGCGAGCTCGAGCCCGACGCGCACCATCTCGGCGGTCGCCTTGGGATCGGTCATCAACAGCGGCGCGGCGGTCACCGCCACGCCCTCGATATCGGCGTGATCGCCCTCGTGCACCAGCCAGCAATCGAGTATCCCGGTGCCGCCGCGCGCCCCGTAGTGCCGGCCGACCGCCTCCGCGGTGGATTCCACCCCGATCACCGACAGGCACGCGTCGGCCATGCCCCGCAAGGGTTTTCCGCCGATGATCGGCGAGTAGCCGACGATCGGGGCGGTCGCCGAGCGCAACGCGGCGCGAATCCCGGGGACGGCCAGGATGGCGCCGACGCTGACCACCGGGTTGGACGGCGCCAGCAGGATGGCGTCGGCGTCGGCGATGGTCGCCACAGCTTCGCTTGTGGCATTGGCTTTTTCGGCGCCGACGAAGGCAAAGCTGTGCGTGGGCACCTCGGCCCGGTAGCGCACCCACCACTCCTGGAAGTGGATCGCGCGGCGGGTGCCGTCGTCGGGATCGGTGATCACCACGTGGGTCTCGCAGCGGTCGTCGCTCGCCGGCAGCAATCGAGCGCCGGGTTGCCAGCGGTCGCACAGGGCGGTGGTGATCTGTGACAGCGGGTAGCCGGCGTTGAGCATCTGAGTGCGCACCAGGTGAGTGGCGATATCCCGGTCGCCGAGCCCGAACCAGTCCGGCTGCACGCCGTAGCGCGCCAATTCCTCTTTGGCGTGCCAGGTTTCGTCGCGGTGACCCCACCCGCGCTCCGGGTCTACCCCTCCACCTAAGGTGTACATGCAGGTGTCCAGATCCGGGCAGACCCGCAGTCCGTGAATCCAAGCGTCGTCGCCGATGTTGACGATTGCGTTAAGTTCGTGGTTGCCGGTTCCCGCGTCTGGGTGCTGTTGAGTTCCGAACCGACCGAGCCCGAGCAGTTGTTGAACCCCCAGCAGGAATCGGGCGCCGCCAACCCCACCGACCAGAACGGTGACCTTCACGTGGACGACAGTACTGCCCGGCGACCTTGCGGTGGCGGGGCCGTTACGCGGCCCTTAAGCATAGTCGTGCGCGGTGTGATCGACACGCCGAATGCGCAAAACAACGGAAACGCCGTAATTCGGTCACGAGATGGTATGGAAATGCGCCGTAATGCTTGACCCGGCAGGTCAACCCGTGTCTAATCACAACAGTGTCATTTCCCGGTTGGCCGGCCGGTTCCGGTGTCGCAGACCGAGATTCGATCACTTGTTCGAATTGTCTGTACACATCAGAAATAGTGGGAACCACTCACTCTCTCAATCAAACTGAGGAGGCGGACGACCGTATGTCTTACGAACATCTTCGAGGAGTCATGGCGAGCACGCCGCACACCCCCATCGTGCCGGCGCCGGTCCGACCGGCCCGGCCGCACTTGACCGTGGTTCCTGATGCGCCAGTCGCATTCGAGCCCGAGCCGATGCCGGCCCCGGTCGCGGACCAGTGGCAGGACCGGGCGCTGTGTGCCCAAACGGATCCCGAGGCGTTCTTCCCGGAGAAGGGCGGCTCCACCCGTGAGGCCAAGAAGATCTGCCTGGGGTGCGAGGTACGCCACGAGTGCCTGGACTACGCCCTGGAGCACGACGAGCGCTTCGGCATTTGGGGCGGGCTCTCCGAGCGCGAGCGCCGGCGCCTCAAGCGCGGCATCATCTAAGGCGCCGAAGGCACAACGATCTAAGGCGCCGAAGGCACAACGTCATTCGTCGTCGATCGTCGGGTCGATGACCGACGGCTCCACGTCGAGGTAGATGGCCACCTGGGCCACCAGTATTTCGTGCAGCAAATCACCGAGCTCGACGGTGTCCTTGGCCCGTCGCTCAATCGGCTTGCGGAACAGGACAATTCGCGCCCGCGTGGCGTTCCCGCGGACGTCGACGCCGGCCGGGATCAATCGCGCCAACGGGATCGGCCCGTCGGCGATGACCTCCGGCGGCCACTGCACGCTGTCGGGATCCTTGGCCGCGATGCGCGGGATCTCGTCGACCGCCACGTCGAGGTCGGCGAGGCGCGCCTGCCAATTCCGCTCGATCGGTTCGTAGGCCTCGAGCACCGCCATGTCGAACCGCTCGGCCCGGCTGCGCCACCCGGGCACCGTCGGCGGCAGTAGCGGGCCGCGCACGTCGCGGCCCCGCCGGGAGGACCGGTGGGAAGCGAATCGGCCCTGGGGCCGATCCCTCCGCGGGAAGCTGCGCGAATCGCCCACGCGCCGATGGTAACGGTTGAACATCGGGGGCCCGCCGGTTGCGCGTGTCCGGCGCTTCAGCGGCGTTTGTGCACGATAGCCTTTCGCTCGTGAACGTTCCCCGTCGCTGTTGCCGGCCCGGGTGTCCGCATTACGCCGTGGCGACCTTGACGTTCGTCTACTCGGACTCGACGGCGGTGGTGGGGCCACTCGCGACCGCGCGGGAACCGCATTCGTGGGACCTGTGCGTCGGCCATGCCGGCCGGATCACCGCTCCCCGCGGATGGGATCTCGTGCGTCATGCCGGTCCCCTCCACGCCGAGCCCACCCACCCCGACGAGGACGACCTGGTCGCCCTGGCCGACGCGGTGCGCGAAGGCCGCCAGGGCGAGCGCGCCGTGCCCTATGGCGGCACCGGCACGCCCCTCAACGGCTTCGCGGACCCGCACATTCATAACGGTGGGGCCACCGCGCCCAGCAGTAGTGTGCTGGCGCCACCCGAGCATCGTTCGGGCCGGCGCCGCGGGCACCTGCGGGTGTTGCCCGACCCCAAGGACTAGCCGTTCGGGTGTGGCGCGCGGTCCCCGCCCACCGCGGCGGCCCCTGTTTCCCGGGGGCCGATAGGCTGACGACCAACAGGCGAAAAAATCCAAGGCGTCAGGAGGCCCCCGCATGTCTCGGCTCGCCGCGACTGTGCACCGTGTCGTCAAGGCGTACGACGTGCGAGGGTTGGTCGGCGAAGAGCTCGACGAGCCGCTGGTCACCGCTTTGGGTGCGGCGTTCGCCGCGCTGATGCGCGGTGAGGGCGCCCGGCAGGTGGTGATTGGCTACGACATGCGGGACAGTTCACCCACACTGGCCGCGGCCTTCGCTTCCGGGGTGACGGGCCAGGGCCTGGACGTGGTGCGGATCGGTCTCGCCTCCACCGATCAGCTCTACTTCGCCTCCGGGTCGCTGGACTGTCCGGGCGCGATGTTCACCGCGAGCCATAACCCGGCGGCCTACAACGGCATCAAGCTGTGCCGGGCGGCCGCCAAACCGGTCGGCGCCGACAGCGGCCTGCGCACCGTCAGCGAATCCGTGATCGCGGGGGTCGAGCGCTACGACGGACAGCCCGGAACCGTGACCGACCGCGATGTGCTGGACGACTACGGGACGTTCCTGCGCTCGCTGGTGAGCACCTCGGGCCTGCGCCCCCTGCGGGTGGCGGTGGACGCGGGCAACGGCATGGCCGGCCTCACCGCGCCCGCGGTGCTGGGGGCGATCGACTCCATCACGCTGCTGCCGCTGTACTTCGAGCTCGACGGGTCGTTCCCCAACCACGAGGCCAACCCGCTCGACCCGGCCAACCTGGTCGACCTGCAGGCCTACGTGCGCGAGACGGGCGCCGATATAGGCCTGGCCTTCGACGGGGACGCCGACCGCTGCTTCGTCGTCGACGAACGCGGCCGGCCGGTGTCACCCTCGACGGTGACCAGCTTGGTGGCCGCGCGCGAGCTGGGCCGGGAGATCGGCGCCACCATCATCCACAACGTGATCACCTCCCGGGCGGTGCCCGAGCTGGTCACCGAACGCGGCGGGACACCGCTGCGCTCCCGCGTCGGCCACTCCTATATCAAGGCGATGATGGCCGACACCGGCGCCATCTTCGGGGGCGAGCATTCGGCGCACTATTACTTCCGTGACTTCTGGGGCGCGGACTCCGGGATGCTGGCGGCACTGTACGTGCTGGCGGCGTTGGGCGAGCAGGACCGGCCGTTGTCGGAGCTGACCGCCGACTACCAGCGCTACGAAGCGTCCGGCGAGATCAACTTCACCGTGGCGGACGCCGCGCTGTGCACGGAGGCGGTGCTGAAATCCTTCGGCAGCCGCATCCACTCGATCGACCACGTGGACGGCGTGACCGTCGACCTGGGCGACGGCAGCTGGTTCAACCTGCGCAGCTCCAACACCGAGCCGTTGCTGCGGCTCAACGTGGAGGCGCGCAGCACCGAGGACGTCGACGCGGTCGTCGCGCAGATCAGCGCCGAGATCCTGGCCCAGTCGACGCCCGCCGAGGCCGCGCCGTGAGCGCCGTCCGGGCGATCGATCTCGAGGACACCGAGGGCCTGCTCGCCGCCGACCGGGACGGGCTGCTGCGCTCCGCGTCGTCGGCCGGCGCGCAGGTGCGGGCGATCGCCGCCGCCGTCGACGAGGGCGCGCTGGATCCGCTGCGCTCCGATGACCGGCCGCGGAGCCTGATCTGGGTCGCCGGCCGCGGCACCGCCGACAACGCCGGCGCGATGGTCGCGGCGACGGTGGCCGGTGCGGCCTCCGAGCCCATCACGCTGACCGCCGAGGTCCCGCCGTGGATCGGCCCGCTCGACGTGCTGATCGTCGCGGGCGACGATCCCGGCGATCCGGCGCTGGTCACCGCGGCCGCCGCCGGGGTTCGTCGCGGGGCGCGGGTCGTCGTCGTCGCGCCCTACGAGGGTCCGCTGCGGGATGCCACCGCCGGCCGCGCGGCGGTGCTGGCGCCGCGGCTTCCGGTCCCCGACGAGTTCGGGTTGTGCCGCTACCTGGCCGCCGCCCTGGCCGTCGTGCAGGCGGTGGACCGGCGACCGCTCGTCGACCTGCGGGCGCTGGCCGACGAGCTGGACGCCGAGGTGCTGCGCAACAGTGCGGCCCGCGAGCTCTTCACCAACCCCGCCAAGACGATCGCCGCGCGCATCGCCGACCGCCAGGTGGCGCTGGCCGGTGACTGCGCCGCGACGCTCGCACTGGCCCGGCACGGCAGCTCGGTCCTGCTGCGGGTCGCGCATCAGGTCGTCGCGGCCACCGGGCTGTCGGACGCCGTCGTCGCGCTGCGCGCCGGAATCTCCGGCGGCTCCGCCGACGCGCTCTTCCACGACGAACAGATCGACGGGCCGCTGCCCCAGCGGCTGCTGGTGCTGGCCCTCACGTTGTCCGCCGAACAGACCGTCGTGGCGGCCCGGACCGCCGGGCTCGACGACGTGTACCTGCTCGCCGCCGAGGACGTGCCCGACGGTCCCGGTGGCGCCGCCGGGTCCACCGTCGCGCCGGCGTTGGGCGGCGCCATCAGCGCCGAGCAGCAACTGGCAGTATTGGCCGTTCGACTGGAGATGGCCGCGGTTTACGCGCGCCTGGCGCGGGGATAGATAACAACAGTGGAACTGCTTCGCGGGGCCTTACGGACGTACGCCTGGGGATCGCGTACCGCCATAGCGGAATTCACCGGGCGTACGGTTCCGGCTGCCCATCCGGAGGCCGAACTCTGGTTCGGCGCGCATCCGGGCGACCCGGCCTGGCTGGAGACGGACGCGGGCGAGATCTCGTTGCTCGACGCGCTGGTCGCCGACCCGGAGGGCCAGCTCGGGCCCGGGGCCCGCGCCCGGTTCGGCGACGTGCTGCCCTTCCTGGTCAAGGTGCTCGCGGCCGACGAGCCGCTGTCCCTGCAGGCGCACCCGAGCGCGGCGCAGGCGGCCGAGGGTTACCTGCGTGAGGAGCGGCTGGGCATTCCGCTGAACTCGCCGGTGCGCAACTACCGCGACACCTCGCACAAGCCCGAATTGCTGGTGGCGCTGCAGCCTTTCGAGGCGCTCGCCGGGTTCCGGCAGGCCTCGCGCACGGTGGAGCTGCTACGGGCGCTGTCCGTCTCCGACCTCGACCCCTTCATCGACTTGCTCAACGACCAGTCCGACGCCGACGGCCTGCGGGCGCTGTTCACCACCTGGATCACCGCGCCGCAGCCCGACATCGACGTGCTGGTGCCCGCCGTGCTGGACGGCGCCATCCAGTACATCAGCTCCGGGGCAACGGAATTCGCCGGCGAGGTCAAGACGGTGCTGGAGCTCGGGGAACGCTATCCCGGGGACGCGGGGGTGCTGGCCGCGCTGCTGCTGAACCGCATCACGCTGGCCCCGGGCGAGGCGATCTTCGTGTCGGCCGGCAGCCTGCACACCTACCTACGCGGGTTCGCGCTGGAGGTCATGGCCAACTCCGACAACGTATTACGCGGCGGCCTGACCCCGAAGCACGTCGACGTCCCCGAGTTGCTGCGGGTGCTCGACTTCACCCCGACCACCGAGGCGCAGGTGCGCCCGCACGTGCGCCGCGAGGGCTTCGGCCTGATCTATGAGACGCCGGCCGAGGAGTTCGCCGTCGCGCTGCTGGAGCTCGACGGCGATTACCTGGGCCACGAGGTCGACGCCTCGTGCAGCCACGAGGGTCCACAGATCCTGCTGTGCACCGAGGGGTGCACGACGGTGCACGGCAAGTCCGGGTCGCTGACGTTGCAGCGGGGGATGGCCGCGTGGGTGGCGGCCGACGACGCCCCGATCCGGCTGGTCGCGCGCGAGCCCACCAAGCTGTTCAGGGCGACCGTAGGGCTGTGAGGGGCCGGTCTTATAGCGGCGAATCGCTTCGCCCGGCTTCGCCGCGCTCGCGATCGCCACGGGCGGCCTGACGGCGCTCGCCCAACCACAGCCGCAGATTGTGGGCGATGGCCCGGCCGACGATGCGCGGCGGCGGGACCATGTAGAGGCTGTCGAGCAGCGAGAACCGGCGCAAAAACCATTCGGCCAGCACGGGATCGGTTTCGGCGGCCCCGAGGAACTGGTCGAATAGCGTCCCCGAGGGCCGCCACCACCAGGGGATGGGGCCCTTGGTCTCGGCGTGGTGGAAGGTGACGTCGCCGATCGCGTTCATCGTCCACACCGGGAAGGTCGTCTTGGCGGTGGCCCGGCTCAGCCCGGCGGCCACCCGGTCGTCGGGGAGTTTCAGCGCCCGCCGCAGGTGGCCGGCCTGCAGCGAGGTCATCGTCATGCCCTGCCCGAAGGTGGGGTTGAAGCTGGCGACGGCGTCACCGAGGGGGATGATGCCGGCGGGGAAGCGGTCCAGCTTGTCGTAGCGACGCCACTTGCTGGCCGGAAACGCGTGGAACGCCGGCTCGCCGATGGGATCGGCCCGCTTCAGCGCCGCGTTGACGTGAGCGGGGACCAGCTCCTCGGCCAGTTCGAGCATCTCGGGGAAGGTTTGCGGCGGCTTGACGTTGGCCACCCCGAACGTCGTCAGCACCCAGGTGCCGTCCTCGTAGCAGAGCATGCCGAGCCCCAGCGACTTGTCGTGCGAGGCGCCCGCGACCACCACCTTCTCCGCTATCAATCCGTCCGGGATGCGGAATTGCTGGGTCGCGTAGTAGATGCCGATGTCGAGGAGGTCTTCCCGCGGCCGTTCATACCCCCACTGGGTCAGCCACGTCGGCAGCCGGGTGCCCCGGCCCGCCGCGTCGACGACGAGGTCGGCCGCGACGAATTCCGGATCCCCGCCGTCGACGGGATCCAGCAGCACCCCGGTCACCCGCCGGCGCGCCGGGTCGAACCGCGGTTCGGCCACCGAACGCCGCACCATCGTGACGTTCTCCGTGTCGCGGACGCGTTTGCGCAGCTGCCACTCGAGGTGCGGACGGCTGGGCACGTACGCGGTGAATTCGTCGCGCAGGGTGTGCCCGGTGCCGAGCACGTGGCCTGCGGCGCCGAGGTGGATGCAGTCGGGCCGGTTCTCCAGCTTGGGCACGCCCGCGGCCACCATGTCTTGCAACAGCCCGGGGAAGAGGCTCTCGAATTCCATTGCGCCGCGGGCCATCAGCATGTGCAGGTGCCGGTCCTGCGGGACCGTCGCCCGGTTCGACGGTGTGCTCGGCAACTCGTCGCGCTCGTAGACGGTGACCCGGGAGAAGGCGTCCGAGAGCACTTGCGCGGCGCACAGCCCGGCGATGCTGCCGCCGATGACCACCGCATGGTCCCTCGTGTTTGCCTTGAGGTCCGCCATCTCGGCAGAGTACCCAGTACTGTGACGGACCAATGGGTCCCAGGGAATGGGAAGGGCGACGGATGGCCAACCGATGGCGCACGAAGTCGGTCGAACAATCGATCGCCGACACCGACGAGCCAGACACCCGGTTGCGCAAGGAGCTGACCTGGCTGGACCTGGTGGTCTTCGGGGTCGCGGTGGTGATCGGCGCCGGTATCTTCACGGTCACCGCGTCGACGACCGGTGACATCACCGGCCCGGCGATCTGGATTTCCTTCGTGATCGCGGCGGTCACCTGCGCGCTGGCGGCGCTGTGTTACGCCGAGTTCGCCTCGACGCTGCCGGTGGCCGGCAGCGCCTACACCTTTTCCTATGCCACCTTCGGGGAGTTCCTCGCCTGGATCATCGGCTGGAACCTGCTGCTGGAGCTGGCGATCGGCGCGGCGGTCGTGGCCAAGGGCTGGTCGAGCTATCTGGGCAACGTCTTCGGGTTTGCTGGTGGCACGACGCAGCTCGGCTCGGTCAGCCTGGACTGGGGTGCGCTGCTGATCGTCACCGCCGTTGCGGTGCTGATCGCGCTGGGCACCAAGCTGTCGTCGCGGTTCTCCGCGGTGATCACCGGGATCAAGGTGTCGGTGGTGCTGCTGGTGGTCGTCGTCGGCGCCTTCTACATCAAGCGCTCCAACTATTCGCCGTTCATCCCCAAGCCCGAGGCGGGGCACGAGGCGTCGGGCGTCAACCAGTCGGTGCTGTCGCTGCTGACCGGGGCGCACAGCAGCCACTACGGCTGGTACGGCGTGCTGGCGGGCGCGTCGATCGTGTTCTTCGCGTTCATCGGGTTCGACATCGTCGCGACCATGGCCGAGGAGACCAGGCGGCCCCAGCGCGACGTCCCGCGGGGAATCCTGGCGTCGCTCGCGATCGTCACCGTGCTCTACGTGGCGGTCTCGGTGGTGCTGTCCGGGATGGTCTCCTACACCCAGCTCAAGACGGCCCCCGGGCACAAGCCGGCCAACCTGGCGACGGCGTTCACCGCGAACGGCATCCACTGGGCCAGCAAGATCATCGCGATCGGGGCGCTGGCCGGATTGACCACCGTGGTGATGGTCCTGATGCTCGGCCAGTGCCGCGTCCTGTTCGCGATGGCGCGCGACGGCTTGCTGCCGCGGCAGCTGGCGAAGACCGGCTCGCGCGGCACCCCGGTCCGGATCACCGTGCTCGTCGCGGTGGTGGTGGCGGCGACGGCCTCGGTGTTTCCGATCGCGAAGCTCGAAGAGATGGTCAACGTCGGCACGCTGTTCGCGTTCGTGCTGGTTTCTGCCGGTGTCATGGTGTTGCGCCGCACCCGTCCCGACCTGGAGCGCGGCTTCCGCGCCCCGTGGGTGCCGGTCCTGCCGATCGCCTCGATCGCCGCGTGCGTCTGGCTGATGGTCAACCTGACCGCGCTGACCTGGGTGCGGTTCGGCGTCTGGCTGGTGGTGGGCACCGCGATCTACGTCGGCTACGGCTACCGACACTCCGTGCAGGGCCGTCGCGAGGCGGAGGGCGTCGCCCCGCCGGCCCGGGCCGAGCCGGGCGCCGTGCCCTGACGAAACTGGTTTACTAAACCACCGCTTGTGTCTAGACACGAGACGCAGATAGGGATATTGTCAATCTCCAACGTGGTGTGACTCACAAGGAGGTTTGGCATATGACCACACTCGAACGGCAGGCAGGCACCGAAGCGGTGGAGCCGCCCGTCTGGCGGGACAAGAAGCGCCGGCTCTGGCTGATGGGGCTGATCGCCCCCACGGCGTTGTTCGTGATGCTGCCGATCGTCTGGGGGCTCAACCAGCTCGGCTGGCACGCCGCCGCCCAGGTGCCGCTGTGGATCGGGCCGATCCTGCTGTACATCCTGCTGCCGATCCTCGACCTGCGATTCGGGCCGGACGGGCAGAACCCGCCCGACGAGGTGATGGAGCAGCTGGAGAACGACAAGTACTACCGCTACTGCACCTACATCTACGTTCCGTTCCAGTACCTCAGCGTGGTCATGGGCGCCTACCTGTTCACCGCCTCGAACCTGCACTGGCTCGGCTTCGACGGAGCGCTGGGCTGGGCGGGCAAGCTGGGCGTGGCGCTGTCGGTCGGCGTCCTCGGCGGCGTCGGCATCAACACCGCCCACGAGATGGGCCACAAGAAGGACTCGCTGGAGCGGTGGCTGTCCAAGATCACCCTGGCGCAGACCTGCTACGGCCACTTCTACATCGAGCACAACCGCGGCCACCACGTGCGGGTGTCCACCCCCGAAGACCCCGCGTCGGCCCGCCTCGGGGAGACCTTCTGGGAGTTCTTGCCGCGCAGCGTCTTCGGCAGCCTGCGCTCGTCGTTGCGGCTGGAGGCCCAGCGCCTGCGCCGGCTGGACAAGAACCCGTGGAACCCCGCGACGTACCTGTCCAACGACGTGCTCAACGCCTGGCTGCTGTCGATCGTGTTGTGGGGCACGCTGATCGCGGTCTTCGGCCCGGCGCTCATCCCGTTCGTGATCGTCCAGGCCGTCTTCGGCTTCAGCCTGCTCGAGGCCGTCAACTACCTGGAGCACTACGGGCTGCTGCGGCAGAAGAATGCGAACGGGCGCTACGAGCGGTGCGCCCCGGTGCACAGCTGGAACTCCGACCACATCGTGACCAACCTGTTCCTGTACCACCTGCAGCGGCACAGCGATCACCACGCCAACCCCACCCGGCGTTACCAGACGCTGCGCAGCATGGCAGGCGCGCCCAACCTGCCCAGCGGCTACGCGTCGATGATCTCGCTGACCTACCTACCGCCGCTGTGGCGCAAGGTGATGGATCACCGGGTGCTCGAGCATTACGACGGCGACATCACCAAGGTCAACATCCACCCGCGGGTGCGCGCACGGGTGCTGGCCCGCTACGGGGTGACGGCATGAGCGCCTACCGCTGCCCGGGCTGCGATTACGTCTACGACGAGGCGAAAGGCGCTCCGCGGGAAGGCTTTCCCGCGGGCACGCCCTTCAGTGAGATTCCCGACGACTGGTGCTGCCCCGACTGTTCGGTGCGCGAAAAGATCGATTTCGATTGCTTAGGAGCCATCCGATGACCGACTACAAGCTCTTCATCTGCGTGCAGTGCGGATTCGAATACGACGAGGCCAAGGGCTGGCCGGAGGACGGCATCGCGCCCGGGACCCGCTGGGCCGACATCCCCGACGACTGGAGCTGCCCGGACTGCGGCGCGGCGAAATCCGACTTCGAGATGGTCGAGATAGCCCGGGCGTGATCGGCACCAACGGCCTGGCCGAAGCGGCTATTGTCGCGCCTGTGAAGCGGATGCCCTACCCCGAGGCGTCACGCGCCCTGCTGCGCGACTCGGTGCTGGACGCGATGCGGGAGCTGCTGCTGACCCGCGACTGGTCCGCCATCACCCTCTCGGACGTGGCCCGCGCCGCGGGCGTCAGCCGGCAGACCATCTACAACGAGTTCGGGTCGCGGCAGGGCCTGGCGCAGGGTTACGCCTTGCGCCTGGCCGACCGGCTGGTCGACGCCGTCCATACCGCCATCGTCGCCAACGTCGGCAAGATCTACGAGGCCTTCCTGCAGGGCTTTCGCGCCTTCTTCGCCGAGTCGGCGGCGGACCCGCTGGTGATCTCGCTGCTGACCGGGGTGGCCAAACCGGACCTGCTGCAGATCATCACCACCGACAGCGGACCGATCATCACCCGGGCGTCGGAACGGCTGAGCACGGCGTTCACCCACAGCTGGGTGGCCACCAGCGACTCCGATGCCGGCGTGCTGGCGCGCGCCATCGTGCGACTGGCGCTGAGCTACGTGTCGATGCCGCCCGAGGCCAGTCACGACGTCGCCGCGGACCTGGCCAGGCTGATGACGCCGTTCGCGGAGCGTCACGGCGTCGTCAACGTCCCCTGACGGCAGCCGGCGCCGGGGCCGCCGACTACAGTGGCCAAGAGCGCATACCTAAGCTAAGTAATCTTGGAACCAAGCCGCAGAAGGAATGGAACGTTAATGACGACGACTGAAAGTTCGCTGACCGCCGACGTCCGCAACGGCATCGACTTCAAGGTCGCCGACCTGTCGCTGGCGGACTACGGTCGCCGGGACATCGAGCTCTCCGAGCAGGAGATGCCGGGCCTGATGTCGCTGCGCCGCGAGTACCACGACGTGCAGCCGCTCAAGGGCGCGCGGATTTCGGGCTCGCTGCACATGACCGTGCAGACCGCGGTGCTCATCGAGACCCTCGTCTCGCTCGGCGCGCAGGTCCGCTGGGCATCGTGCAACATCTTCTCCACCCAGGACCACGCGGCCGCCGCGGTGGTGGTCGGCCCGCACGGCACGCCCGAGGAGCCCAAGGGTGTCCCGGTGTTCGCCTGGAAGGGCGAGACGCTGGAGGAGTACTGGTGGGCCGCCGAGCAGATGCTGACCTGGCCCGACGAGCCGGCCAACATGATCCTCGACGACGGCGGTGACGCCACCATGCTGGTGCTGCGCGGCGCGCAGTACGAGAAGGCCGGCGTGGTGCCGCCCGCGGAGGACGACGACCCCACCGAATGGAAGGTCTTCCTGGAGCTGTTGCGCAAGCGCTTCGAGACCGACAAGGACAAGTGGACCAAGATCTCGGAGTCGGTCAAGGGCGTCACCGAGGAGACCACCACCGGTGTGCTGCGGCTCTACCAGTTCGCCGCCGCCGGCGACCTGGCCTTCCCGGCGATCAACGTCAACGACTCGGTCACCAAGTCCAAGTTCGACAACAAGTACGGCTGCCGCCACTCCCTGATCGACGGCATCAACCGCGGCACCGACGTGCTGATCGGCGGCAAGAAGGTGCTGGTGTGCGGGTACGGCGACGTCGGCAAGGGCTGCGCCGAGTCGGTCAAGGGCCAGGGCGCGCGCGTCGTCGTCACCGAGATCGACCCGATCAACGCGCTGCAGGCCCTGATGGAGGGCTACGACGTGGAGACCGTCGAGGACGCGATCGGCAACGCCGACATCGTCATCACCGCCACCGGTAACAAGGACATCATCACCCTCGAGCACATGAAGGCGATGAAGGACTACGCGGTCCTGGGCAACATCGGGCACTTCGACAACGAGATCCAGGTCGCACAGCTGGAGCGTTCCGGCGCGACGAAGACGAACATTCGGCCGCAGGTCGACGTGTGGACGTTCCCCGACAGCGGCAAGTCGATCATCCTGCTCTCCGAGGGCCGGCTGCTGAACCTGGGCAACGCCACCGGCCACCCCTCGTTCGTGATGAGCAACAGCTTCTCCAACCAGGTGATCGCCCAGATCGAGCTGTGGACCAAGAACGACGAGTACGACAACGAGGTCTACCGGCTGCCCAAGCACCTCGACGAGAAGGTGGCCCGCATCCACGTCGAGGCGCTCGGCGGCAAGCTGACCAAGCTGACCAAGGAGCAGGCCGAGTACATCGGCGTCGACGTCGACGGCCCCTACAAGGCCGACCACTACCGCTACTGAGCGGGCCGGTGCCGAACGTGCGGCCAGCCGCACGTTCGGTGTCCAGTGTGCGGCTGGCCGCACACTCGCGCACACCACCGCCCGATAGGCTCGGCGGCGTGCTGATCGCGATCGAAGGGGTCGACGGCGCGGGCAAACGGACGCTGTCCGAGGGCCTGCGCAAGGCCTTCGAGGCGGCTGGGAAGTCGGTGGCGATCACGGCCTTCCCGCGCTACGGGAAATCGGTGACCGCCGACGTCGCGGCCGAGGCCCTGCACGGCGCGCACGGCGACCTGTCGTCGTCGGTCTACGGGATGGCGATGCTGTTCGCGCTCGACCGGGCCGGCGCCGTCGAGGACATTGAGGCGCTGCGCCGCGACCACGACGTCGTGATCCTGGACCGCTACGTCGCGTCGAACGCGGCCTACAGCGCCGCGCGCCTGCACGAGGGCGCGGCCGGCGCGGCGGCCGACTGGGTGCTCGAGCTCGAATACCGGCGGCTGCGGCTGCCCGCGCCTGACTGGCAGGTGCTGCTCGCGGTGCCGACGGAGCTGGCCGGGCAGCGCGCCCGCAGCCGCGCGGAGGCCGACCCGGGACGGGCCCGCGACAGCTACGAACGCGACAACGAATTGCAGCTGCGCACCGGCGCGGTGTATGCGGAGCTGGCCGCGTCGGGCTGGGGCGGACCCTGGCTGGTGGCCGACGCGGACGTCGATCCGGGGCGGCTGGCCGCCACGCTCATCGGCGCGAAGGACGTCCCCGCAACGGTCCGGGAGGGCGCGCCGGGGGCGCCGAGCAAGGGTATTTGACCGGATTTGCATCCATATTTGCGCCTCGGAGCAAGAAACGCCCGTGTGGCGCGCCGGGTTTGTCCCGATCTGGTGACACCATGGACTCCATGAGGCAAAGGATTTTAGTCGTCGATGACGACGCTTCGCTGGCCGAGATGCTCACCATCGTGTTGCGTGGGGAGGGTTTCGACACCGCGGTCATCGGTGACGGTACCCAGGCCCTGACTGCGGTGCGCGAACTGCGCCCCGACCTGGTGTTGTTGGACCTGATGCTGCCCGGCATGAACGGCATCGACGTCTGTCGCGTGCTGCGCGCCGACTCGGGCGTCCCGATCGTCATGCTCACCGCGAAGACGGACACCGTGGACGTGGTGCTCGGCCTCGAGTCGGGGGCCGACGACTACATCATGAAGCCGTTCAAGCCCAAGGAGCTGGTGGCCCGGGTGCGGGCGCGGCTGCGGCGCAACGACGACGAGCCGGCCGAGATGCTGTCCATCGCCGACGTCGAGATCGACGTGCCGGCGCACAAGGTCACCCGCAACGGCGAGCAGATCTCGCTGACGCCGCTCGAGTTCGACCTGCTGGTCGCGTTGGCGCGCAAACCGCGGCAGGTGTTTACTCGTGATGTGCTGCTCGAACAGGTGTGGGGATACCGGCACCCGGCGGACACCCGTCTGGTGAACGTGCACGTCCAGCGTCTGCGGGCCAAGGTTGAGAAGGATCCCGAAAACCCGACCGTGGTGTTGACCGTTCGAGGAGTGGGTTACAAGGCCGGACCTCCGTGATCCTGCGCAGCTTCGTTGAAGAGCGTCGTGGGGGAGGGCGCCGGCGGTGATCTGGGGCTCCCGGCGACGCACTCGGAGCCGCTGGGGGCGCTCCGGCCCCATGACTCGTGGCTTGGGCGCGGTGAGTCGCGCCGTGGCCGTCGCCTGGCGCCGGTCTTTGCAGCTGCGCGTCGTCGCGCTGACCCTCGGGCTGTCGCTGGCGGTGATCCTCGCGCTCGGTTTCGTGTTGACTTCTCAGGTCACCAATCGGGTCCTCGACGTCAAGGTCAAGGCCGGCATCGAGCAGATCGAACGCGCGCGCACCACCGTCGGTGGGATCGTCAGCGGTGAGGAGACGCGCTCGCTGGACAGCAGCCTGCAGCTGGCCCGCAACACGCTGACGTCCAAGACCGATTCCGCTTCGGGCGCCGGGCTGGCCGGCGCGTTCGACGCGGTGCTGATCGTGCCGGGCGACGGGCCGCGCGCGGCGACCACGGCCGGGCCCGTCGACCAGGTGCCCAATTCGCTGCGCGGCTTCGTCAAGGCCGGGCAGGCGTCGTACCAGTACGCGACCGTGCACACCGACGGCTTCTCCGGGCCGGCCCTGATCATGGGGACGCCGGCCTCGTCGCAGGTGGCCAACCTGGAGCTGTATCTGATCTTCCCGCTGAAGAACGAGCAGGCCACCATCACGCTGGTCCGCGGCACCATGATCACCGGCGGCGCCGTGCTGTTGGTGCTGCTCGCCGGGATCGCGCTGCTGGTCTCGCGCCAGGTGGTGGTGCCGGTGCGGTCGGCGTCGCGGATCGCCGAACGGTTCGCCGAGGGGCACCTGTCCGAACGGATGCCGGTGCGCGGCGAGGACGACATGGCCCGGCTGGCGGTGTCGTTCAACGACATGGCCGAAAGCCTGTCCCGCCAGATCACCCAGCTCGAGGAGTTCGGCAACCTGCAGCGCCGGTTCACCTCCGACGTCAGCCACGAACTGCGCACCCCGCTGACCACCGTCCGGATGGCCGCCGACCTCATCTATGACCACAGCGCCGACCTGGACCCCACCCTGGCGCGCTCCACCGAGCTGATGGTCAACGAGCTCGACCGGTTCGAGTCGCTGCTCAACGATCTGCTGGAGATCTCCCGCCACGACGCGGGGGTGGCCGAATTGTCCGTCGAGGCGGTCGATCTGCGCACCACCGTGCAAAGCGCGCTGGGCAATGTGGGCCACCTCGCCGAGGAGGCCGGCATCGAGCTGCTTGTCGACCTGCCCGACGAGGAGGTGATCGCGGAGGTCGACACCCGGCGGGTGGAGCGGATCCTGCGCAACCTGATCGCCAACGCGATCGACCACGCCGAACACAAGCCGGTGCAGATCCGGATGGGCGCCGACGAGGACACCGTGGCGGTCACCGTCCGCGACTACGGGGTGGGGCTGCGGCCCGGCGAGGAGAAGCTGGTGTTCAGCCGGTTCTGGCGGGCCGACCCGTCGCGGGTGCGCCGCTCGGGCGGCACCGGCCTCGGCCTGGCGATCAGCGTCGAGGACGCCCGCCTGCACCAGGGCCGGCTCGAGGCGTGGGGCGAGCCCGGCGAGGGCTCCTGCTTCCGCCTCACGCTGCCGCTGGTTCGCGGCCACAAGGTCATCACCAGCCCGCTGCCCATGAAGCCCATCCCGCCGACCGCCAACACCGGCCCGCTGCCCAAAGACCGCTCGCGGCAACGCGAACACGCGGAGAGGAGCGGGTGATGCGGCGGCTGCTGGGCCTGCTGATGCTGGCCGCGCTGCTGGCCGGCTGCGCGGGTGTGCCCAGCTCGTCGGCGCCCCAGGCCATCGGCACGGTCGAGCGACCCGCGCCGTCGAACCTGCCCAAGCCGACCCCGGGCATGGATCCCGATGTCCTGCTGCGCGAATTCCTCAAGGCCACAGCCGATCCCGCGAACCGGCACCTGGCGGCCCGCCAGTTCCTCACCCAATCGGCGTCCAACGCCTGGGACGACGCCGGTAGCGCGCTGCTGATCGACCACGTGGTATTCGTGGAAACCCGTGCCGCCGAACGGGTTTCGGCGACGATGCGGGCCGACATGCTGGGGTCGCTGTCGGACATGGGCGTGTTCGAGACCGCCGAGGGGGTGCTGCCCGATCCCGGCCCGATCGAGCTGGTCAAGACCTCGGGCGGGTGGCGGATCGACCGCCTGCCCAACGGGGTGTTCCTGGACTGGCAGCAGTTCCAGTCGACCTACAAGCGCAACACGCTCTACTTCGCCGACCCGACCGGCAAGACGGTGGTGCCCGATCCGCGTTACGTGGCGGTGGCCGACCATGACCAGTTGGCGACCGAGCTGGTCTCCAAACTGATCGCCGGGCCACGCCCCGAGATGGCGCACACCGTGCGCAACCTGCTTGCCCCGCCGCTGCGGCTGCGCGGGCCGGTGACCCGGGCCGACGGCGGCAAGAACGGGATCGGGCGCGGTTACGGCGGCGCGCGCATAGACCTGGAGAAGCTGTCCACCACCGATCCGCACAGCAGGGCTTTGCTTGCCGCGCAGATCATTTGGACGCTGGCGCGAGCCGACATCCGGGGCCCGTACGTGATCAACGCCGACGGCGCCCCGCTGGACGACAGGTTCGCCGAGGGCTGGACGACGTCCGACGTCGCCGCCACCGACCCGGGCGTGGCCGACGGCGCGGGCGCCGGGCTGCATGCGCTGGTAAACGGCTCGCTGGTGTCCTTGGACGGCCAGCACTTCGCCAACGTGCCCGGCGCCTTCGGGCGGATGGGTGACCAGACCGGCGCCGCGCTGTCGCGCAGCGGGCGGCAGGTGGCGTCCGTCGTGACCCTGCACCGCGGCGCGCCGGACGAGGCGGCCTCGCTGTGGATCGGTGACCTCGGTGGCGAGGCGGCCCAGTCCGCGGACGGGCACAGCCTGTCGCGGCCGAGCTGGTCGCTGGACGACGCGGTGTGGGTGGTGGTGGACGGCAACAACGTGCTGCGCGCGATCCAGGAACCGGCGTCGGGCCAACCCGCGCGCATCCCGGTCGATTCCGTCGCGGTGTCCACCCGCTTCCCGGGGCCGATCACCGACCTGCAGCTGTCCCGCGACAGCACGCGCGCCGCGATGGTGATCGGCGGTCAGGTGATCCTGGCCAGCGTCGAGCAGACCCAGGCCGGCCAGTACGCCCTGACCTACCCCCGGCGGCTCGGCTTCGGGCTGGGCAACTCGGTGGTGTCGCTGTCCTGGCGCACCGGCGACGACATCGTGGTGACCCGCACGGACGCCAGCCATCCGGTGTCGTACGTCAACCTCGACGGGGTGAACTCCGACGCGCCCGCCCGGGGCCTGCAGATGCCGGTGCTGACCGTCGCCGCCAACCCGTCGACGGTCTACGTCGGGGCTCCCCAAGGGGTGCTGCAGTATTCGGCGGCTGCCGCCGAAAGCCAGCAGGGGTGGTCGGAGGTGCCGGGGCTCATGGTGTTCGGGGCGGCGCCGGTGCTGCCGGGCTGAGACAAGCCGGCGCCGGGCGCGGCGGGTCGCCACCAGGCTGATCTGTCGGCCCCGTCGGCGACACTGACCACGTGCTGGATCTCATCCTGCCGCTGCAGTGCGGCGGCTGCGGGGCGCCGTCGACCCGCTGGTGCCCCGCGTGCGCCCGCGAGCTGTCGGTGGCCCCCGACCAGCCGCACGTGGCGAACCCACGCATTGATCCGCAGGTGCCGGTATTCGCGCTCGGCCGCTACGCCGGCTCGCGGCGGGCGGCGATCCTGGCGCTCAAGGAGCACGGCCGCACGGACCTCGTCGGGCCGCTGGCGGGGGCGCTGGCCACCGGCGTGCACCGGCTGCTGTCGTGGGGCATCGTCGAGACGCCGCTGACGGTCGTGCCGGCCCCGACGCGCCGCTCGGCGGCGCGGCGGCGCGGCGGCGACCCGGTCACCCGGCTCGCGCGTGCGGCGGTGGCCGGCCACCCCGCGATCGCCGTCGCCCCGGCGTTGCGGATGAGGGCGCTGGTTCGCGACTCGGTGGGCCTCGGCACCGCGGCCCGCGAACGCAACGTCGCGGGCCGGGTGCTGCTGCGGCGGGCGCCGCCGCGCACCGAGGTCTTGGTCGTCGACGACATCGTCACCACCGGGGCCACGGCCCGCGAGTCGGTGCGGGTATTGCGGGCGGCGGGGGTTCGGGTCACCGCCGTGCTGACGGTCGCGACCGCGTGAGGCTGTGCGGCCGCCAAGAGTATGTGAAGAACTCGCAACACCTCCGCGAAATCAGTGGCATGGCGAGGCGAACAAGAGCTAACGTCGAGAACAACGTTAATCAACTCACTGGTCTGACTCACTGGTCGCGACATTCCCAGGTTGAGACCGCACTCGCGGGAAGGGGTGAGTATTCGACACCTTGCATCGGCGAGCAGCCTGCAGCGGTGATTTACCCAAAGACCCGCTCTCCCCACCTCGTCGGCGCGTCGTCAGCAAGCCGGGCACGCAGGGCGCGTGCGACGTGAAAGAGAAACGAGTTGTCACGTATGTCAAGGCTATCCGTGGATTCCGGTCAAATTCTCGACCAACCGCCGACGCAAACCGACGGCGAAGTTCAACCGATGACCAACGCCGAAGTCGTCTTCAAGGGCCGCAACGTAGAAATCCCCGATCACTATCGGGTGTACGTCTCCCAGAAACTCGCCCGCCTCGAGCGGTTCGATCGCTCCATCTATCTCTTCGATGTCGAGCTCAAGCACGCGCCCAACCGGCGACAGCGTAAATCGTGTCAACGCGTCGAGATCACCGCCCGCGGCCGCGGGCCGGTAAGCCGGGCGGAGGCCTGCGCCGACAGCTTCTACGCGGCGCTCGAGTCCGCGGTCGACAAGCTGGAGAACCGGCTGCGCCGGGTCAAGGATCGCCGCAAGGTCCACTACGGCGACAAGACGCCGGTGTCGCTGGCCGCGGCCACCGCGGTCGTGCCGCCGCCCGCTCAGGAACGCCTGCCCGAGCCGCCGGTCGAGCATGACGGCGCCGAGATCGACCACGAGCCCGGCCGGATCGTGCGGGAAAAGGAACACCCGGCCACGCCGATGACGGTCGACGACGCGCTCTACGAGATGGAGCTCGTCGGGCACGACTTCTTCCTCTTCCACGACAAGCAGACCGAGCGGCCCTGCGTGGTCTACCGCCGGCACGCCTACGACTACGGGCTGATCAGGCTGTCCTAGGTACGGGGGCTCTCGACGCGTCGTCACCTACGATGGGAGTCGCTTCAAGAGAAGAGACTCCCAACCAACAGGGGACATAGCTGTGCTGTCGAAGTTGCTGCGCCTTGGCGAAGGTCGCATGCTCAAGCGTCTCAAGCGGGTGGCTGACTACGTCAACACCCTGTCCGACGAGGTCGAAAAGCTGACCGACGCCGAGCTGCGGGCCAAGACCGACGAGTTCAAGAAGCGGCACGCCGACGGCGAAAGCCTCGACGACCTGCTGCCCGAGGCCTTCGCGGTGGCCCGCGAGGCGGCCTGGCGGGTGCTCGACCAGCGCCCGTTCGACGTGCAGGTGATGGGCGCGGCCGCGCTGCATTTCGGCAACGTGGCGGAGATGAAGACGGGTGAGGGCAAGACCCTGACCTCGGTGCTGCCGGCCTACCTCAACGGCATCGGCGGCAAGGGCGTGCACGTCGTCACCGTCAACGACTACCTGGCCAAACGTGACAGCGAGTGGATGGGACGCGTGCACCGCTTCCTCGGCCTCGAGGTCGGCGTGATCCTCGCGCAGATGACGCCCGACGAGCGCCGCGTGGCGTATGCCGCCGACATCACTTACGGCACCAACAACGAATTCGGCTTCGACTATCTGCGCGACAACATGGCGCATTCGCTCGACGACCTGGTGCAGCGCGGGCACAACTTCGCCATCGTCGACGAGGTCGACTCCATCCTGATCGACGAGGCCCGCACGCCGCTGATCATCTCCGGTCCCGCGGACGGCGCCTCCAGCTGGTACCTCGAGTTCGCCCGGCTGGCGCCGCTGATGGAAAAGGACGTCCACTACGAGGTGGACCTGCGCAAGCGCACCGTCGGCGTGCACGAGCTCGGGGTGGAATTCGTCGAGGACCAGCTCGGCATCGACAACCTCTACGAGGCCGCCAACTCGCCGCTGGTCAGCTACCTCAACAACGCGCTGAAGGCCAAGGAGCTGTTCAACCGCGACAAGGACTACATCGTGCGCGACGGCGAGGTGCTGATCGTCGACGAGTTCACCGGCCGCGTGCTCTACGGCCGCCGCTACAACGAGGGCATGCACCAGGCCATCGAGGCCAAGGAGCACGTCGAGATCAAGGCCGAGAACCAGACCCTGGCCACGATCACGCTGCAGAACTACTTCCGGCTCTACGACAAGCTCGCCGGCATGACCGGTACCGCCCAGACCGAGGCGGCCGAGCTGCACGAGATCTACAAGCTGGGCGTGGTGCCCATCCCGACCAACAAGCCGATGGTTCGCACCGATCAGTCCGACCTCATCTACAAGACGGAAGAGGCCAAGTACATCGCGGTGGTCGACGACGTCGTCGAACGCTACGAGAAGGGCCAGCCCGTCCTGATCGGTACCACCAGCGTGGAGCGCTCCGAGTACCTGTCGCGGCAGTTCCAGAAACGCCGCGTCCCGCACAACGTGCTCAACGCCAAGTACCACGAGCAGGAGGCCGGCATCGTGGCCGTGGCGGGCCGCCGCGGCGGCGTCACCGTGGCCACCAACATGGCCGGCCGCGGTACCGACATCGTGCTGGGCGGCAACGTCGACTTCCTCACTGACCAGCGGCTGCGCGAGCGCGGCCTGGACCCGGTGGAAACCCCCGAGGAGTACGAGGCGGCCTGGCACGAGGAGCTGCCCAAGGTCAAGGAGGAGGCCGGCAAGGAGGCCGCCGAGGTGGTCGAGGCGGGCGGCCTGTACGTACTGGGCACCGAGCGGCACGAGTCGCGGCGCATCGACAACCAGCTGCGCGGCCGCTCCGGCCGGCAGGGCGACCCGGGCGAGTCCCGCTTCTACCTGTCGCTGGGCGACGAGCTCATGCGCCGGTTCAACGGCGCCGCGCTGGAGGCGATGCTCAACCGGCTGAACCTGCCCGACGACGTGCCCATCGAGGCCAAGATGGTCACCCGCGCCATCAAGAGCGCGCAGACCCAGGTGGAGCAGCAGAACTTCGAGGTCCGCAAGAACGTCCTCAAGTACGACGAGGTGATGAACCAGCAGCGCAAGGTGATCTACGCCGAGCGCCGCCGCATCCTGGAAGGCGAGAACCTCAAGGAGCAGGCGCTGGACATGGTCCGCGACGTGGTCACCGCCTATGTCAACGGCGCGACCGCCGACGGGTACGCCGAGGACTGGGACCTCGAGGCGTTGTGGACCGCGCTCAAGACCCTGTACCCGGTCGGCATCGACCACGAGACGTTGATGCGCGTGGACGCCGACTCCGACCGCGACGACCTCACCCGCGAGGAGCTGCTCGACGAGCTGCTCAAAGACGCCGAACGGGCTTATGCCGCAAGGGAAGCCGAACTCGAGGAGATCGCCGGCGAGGGCGCGATGCGCCAGCTCGAGCGCAACGTGTTGCTCAATGTCATCGACCGGAAGTGGCGCGAGCACCTCTACGAGATGGACTACCTCAAGGAGGGCATCGGGCTGCGCGCGATGGCGCAGCGCGACCCGCTGGTGGAGTACCAGCGCGAGGGCTACGACATGTTCATGGCCATGCTCGACGGCATGAAGGAGGAGTCCGTCGGGTTCCTGTTCAACGTCACCGTCGAGGCGGTGCCGTCCCCGCAGGTCGCGCCGGTGGAAACGCCCGAGGGGCTCAGGGAGCTCGGAACCGCGGCGGAGCACGGCGACGCCACCCCGGCCCCGCGCGAAGAGCCAACTCAGTTGCGCGCCAAGGGGATTGACAACGAGGCGCCGGCCATGACCTTTTCCGGCCCGTCCGAGGACGGCTCGGCTCAGGTGCAGCGCAACGGCGGCGACGGTCAGCGGACGCCGGCGGGCGTGGCGGGGGGAGGCTCCCGGCGCGAGCGGCGCGCGGCCGCCAGGCAGCAGGGCCGCGGCGCCAAGTCGCCGAAGTCGGTCAAGCGCCGCTAGGGCGCCTCGCGGCCTTTCGCCGAGCCGCCTTTTCGTCGACCGCCTTTCCGACGGCCGCCTTCCGCCGAGCGTGCGGCCAGCTTCACGCTCGTCGCCCAGCGTGCGGCCAGCCGCACACTCAGCGACGGGCCGGGGATTTGAGGCAGCCGCCCCATGCGCCGGGGGCTCGCGCGCGCCGACTATCGACGCATGACCAAAGCACGCACCCCACTGGACGCCGCCACGGCCGTCCTGCAGAACCCCCGCCTGCCCTCCGGAGACGACGAACGGTTCGTCGGCTTCGGCGTGATGGGCCTTCCGTTCGCGAGCGGACACTACCTGGCGCTGCGGGTCTTCCCGGCGACGTCGTTCTCACCCGGCTACCGGTCGGTGTGGCACCGTGACCCCGACGGCGCGTGGACCTTCTACGCGACGACGCCGGCCCCGCAGAGCTGCGCCCGCTTCTTCAGCTCGGCGACCCCCAACGACGCGGTGCAGTGTGACATCGACGTCGCCTGGGTCACCCCGTGGTCGCTGTTCGTCGAGATCCCGGGATTACTTGCCTGGCACATCGAGATCGGCACCACCGTGTCCACCCGGCTGATGAGCGCGGTCGGCGCGCGGTTGCCGGCGCGGGCGTGGACCAATCGCGCGGTGCTGGCCGCGCTGGGCCGGGCCGCGGGCCCGACCCTGCGGGCCGGGCGGGTCCGACTGTCCGGAACCACGCCCAACGGGCAGCGATTCATGATCGCCCCGGCGCGGGTGTGGGCGGTGGCGGGTTCGCGCGCGGCATGGCGCGGGGAGGACCTCGGGCCGGTCGGGCCGCTGCCACACCAACCTCGGTTGGCCGGTTTCCGGCCGCCGCAGCGCGGCCTGTTCGTGGTGGGCTCGGGTCATTTCGAAACTTTCGACGCCGGGCGCCATCACGGGGTCGGACGCACTGTGTCAATCGGCTGACCGCGCGCGGATGAGGTGGGCACAATGAGGCCCATGTCGGAGGCCGAACTGCCGACCCGGGCGGAGCTGTTGGCAGCGCTGTCGGTGGCGATCGACCTCGGCCTGGGCCAGCCCGCCGAGCACATGCTGCGGGCGGCGCTGATCGCGACCAGGCTTGCCGACCGGCTCGGGCTCGACGCCGACCAACGGGACTGCACCTACTACACGACCCTGATCATGTGGATCGGCTGTCACGCCGACTCCCACGAATACGCGCGGTGGTTCGGCGATGACATCGCCGTGCGCCACGACTCGTATCTCGTCGACTGGTCGGGGTTGCCGTACCTGCGGTTCCTGGCCGGCAACGTGGGCCGCGGCCAGCCGCTGGCGCACCGGTTGAGCGTCATGGCAACGCTTTTCGCCAACGCGCGCGGCCACATCTCCCGCCTGATCCATTCGCATTGCACCTCGGCGGCCGTGCTGGCGGACCGAATGGGCTTGGGGCCCAACGTGCAGGCGGCCGTGGCGTTCGCGTTCGAACGCTACGACGGCGGGGGGCTGCCCGCCGGCGCGAAGGGCGACGAGATACCCATCCAGATGCGGATCGCTCAGCTGGCCGACATGGTCGAGGTGCACCACCGCACCTACGGCGTCGCGGGGGCCGAGGCCATGGTGCGCGACCGGCGCGGCGGCCAATTCGACCCGCAGGTCGCCGACGCCTTCCTGTGCCAAGGCGAGGAAATCCTGGCCGGCCCGCCGGCCGGTGACGCGTGGGCCGCCGCGCTGGCCGCCGCGCCCGATCGGCATGAGCGGCTCGACGACCAATCGCTGGACGCCCTGCTGGTGGCCCTCGGTGACTTCGTCGACCTGAAATGCCCGTTCACCCTTGGGCATTCGCGCGCGGTGGCCCGGCTCGCCGGGGACGCGGCGCGGGCCGCGGGCGTCGACGCCGACGCGGCGGCTCTGACGCGACGCGCGGGTCACGTCCACGACCTGGGCCGCATCGGGGTGTCTAACCAGATCTGGTCCCGGCAAGGGCCGCTGACGGCCTCGGAATTCGAACGCGTCCGGCTGCACCCGTATCTGACGGTGCGCATCCTCAACCAGGTGCCGGGGTTGCGGCCGCTCGCGGAGGTCGCGGGCAATCACCATGAATGCCTGGACGGTTCGGGATATCCGCGTGGGCTCGCCGGTCCCGCGCTGGGCCTGCCGGACCGCATCCTGGCCGCGGCGGTCTGCTACCAGTCCGCCTGCGAGCCCAGGCCGTATCGCGAACAGATGTCCCCGGACGCGGCGGCCCGGCGGCTGCGCGGGCGGGCGCGGGCCGGTGAACTCGAATCCGTCGCCGTCGAAGCGGTGCTGCACGCGGCGGGGCAACCCGCGCATCGGCCCAATGTGCGGCCGGACGGGTTGACCCCCAGGGAGATCGAGGTGCTCTGCCTGGTCGCGCGCGGCGCCTCCAACAAGGACATCGCGGCGTCGCTGGTGATCAGCGAAAAGACCGCCCGCAACCACGTCGAGCGCACCTACGCCAAGATCGGCGTATCGAACCGCATCGGCGCCAGCATGTACGCGCTGCGCAACGGACTGGTCAAAAATACCTAGTGCCCCATCCGGCAAAGATGAGGCAAACGACCTATGGTCGAGCGCCCGCGCGCGGCGGACACTTAGCCCATGAAGCGATATCTGACGCTTGGTTACGGCGCCGCGGCGTACCTGCTCTTCCTCGCGGCCTTTCTGTATCTCATTGGTTTCGTGGGCGATTTCCTGGTGCCCCGAAGCGTCGATCGTGGGCTCGCCGCGCCCATCGCCGAGGCCGTGCCGGTCAACGCGGCGTTGGTCGCCCTGTTCGGGGTGCAGCACAGCGTGATGGCCCGGCCCGCGTTCAAGCGGTGGTGGGCACGCTTCGTGCCGGCGTCGATCGAGCGCAGCACCTACGTCGTGTTCTCGAGCGTGGTGCTCGCGGTGCTGTACTGGCAATGGCGGACGATGCCCACGGTGATCTGGGATGTGCGGATGCCGGCGGCCCGCGCGGTGCTGTGGGCGCTGTTCTGGCTGGGCTGGGCGATCGCGCTGCTGGCGACGTTCCTGATCAACCACTTCGACCTGTTCGGGCTTCGCCAGGTGTACCTGGCGTCGCGCCAACAGCCCTACACCAGCGTCGAATTCCGCGTCCGGCTTCTCTACCGCGTGGTGCGTCACCCCCTGATGCTCGGGATGGCCATCGCGTTCTGGGCCGCCCCCGTCATGACGGCCGGGCATCTGCTGTTCTCGATCGGCATGACGATCTACATCCTGGTCGCGACCCAGCTGGAGGAGCGGGACCTGGTCGCCTCGCTGGGCCACCAATATCTCGATTACCGCCGCGAGGTGTCGATGCTGGTGCCGATTCCGCACCGCCGCACGGCGGGGATGGCGCGGCACGGCTGATTCGCTAGCAGTTCCGTAGGAGCTCGGCGATCCGGTGCCGGCGCCTGGATCCCACCTGTCAGGATTGACGGTATGGATGTCAAGGAGGTGCTGCTGCCGGGCGTCGGCCTTCGCTACGAATTCATCGATCACAAGGGCGACCGCATCGGCATCATCGCACGGCGAAGCGGCGACTTCGAGGTCGTCGTGTACGCGCGGGACGATCCCGACAAGGCCCGGCCGCTGCTGCACCTCAGCGAGGAAGAGGCCGAGGCGGTGGCGCAGATCCTCGGGGCGCCCCGGATCGCGGAGCGGTTCACCGAGCTGGCCCGGGAAATACCGGGACTCGAGACCGGGCAGGTCGCCATCCTGGCCGACAGCCCCTTCGTCGGGCACCCCCTCGGCGACACCCACGCCCGCACCCGCACCGGTGCCTCCATCGTCGCGATCGTGCGCAACGAGGAGGTGCTCGCCTCACCCGGCCCGTCCGAGATGCTTTATGCTCGAGACGTTTTGATTGTCATCGGAACCCATGACGGCATCGCCGGTGTCGAGCACATAATCGACAAGGGCTGAGCCGGTGCAAGTTTCGTGGGCGCTGCTGCTACAGCTCGGCGCCCTCCTGGCCATGCTGGCCGTATTGGGTGCGGTCGCACGCCGATTCGCGTTGTCGCCGATACCGGTCTACCTGCTGGCGGGGCTGTCCCTGGGTAAGGGCGGGATCCTGCCGCTGGCCGCCGGCGGCCAGTTCATCACGACGAGCGCGCCCATCGGCGTGGTGCTGCTGCTGTTGACCCTGGGCCTGGAATTCTCCGCGGCCGAGTTCGCCGCCAGCCTGCGCCACCACCTGCCGTCGGCGGGCGTCGACATCGTGCTCAACGCGGCGCCCGGCGCGGTCGCGGGCTGGCTGCTCGGACTGCACGGCGTGGCGATCCTGTGCCTGGCCGGCGTCACCTACATCTCCTCGTCGGGTGTCATCGCGCGCCTGCTGGAGGACCTGCACCGCCTCGGTAACCGGGAGACGCCGGCGGTGCTGTCCGTGCTGGTGCTCGAAGACTTCGCGATGGCGGCCTATCTGCCGCTGTTCGCCGTGCTGGCCGCCGGCGGCGGCTGGCCGCACGCCGTCGGCGGCATGGTGGTGGCGGTGGCCGCGCTGCTGGCGGCGTTCGCCGCGTCCTACCGTTGGGGCCACCACGTCGGCCGCCTGGTCGAACACCCCGACTCCGAACAACTGCTGCTCCGGGTGCTCGGCATCACCCTGATCGTGGCGGCGATGGCCGAGTCCCTGCACGCATCCGCCGCCGTGGGCGCGTTCCTGGTGGGGCTGACGCTGACCGGCGAGACGGCGGAACGCGCGCGTCGGGTGCTGGGCCCGCTGCGCGACCTGTTCGCCGCGATCTTCTTCCTGGCGATCGGCTTTTCCGTCGACCCGCACGCGCTGGTCCCGATGCTTCCGGCGGCGCTGATCCTGGCCGCGGTGACCGCGGCGACCAAGGTGGCCACCGGGATCTTCGCCGCCCGGCGCGACGGGGTGGCGCGGCGCGGGCAGCTGCGCGCGGGCACCGCGCTGGTCGCCCGCGGCGAGTTCTCGCTGATCATCATCGGATTGGCCGGCACGTCGATCCCCGCGGTCGCCGCGCTGGCGACGTCGTACGTGTTCATCATGGCGATCCTGGGTCCCGTGCTCACCCGCTACACGGGCGGTCCGCTGGCGTCCACCGCCGGGTCCTGAGCGCGGCCGGTCACCCGATGTGGAGGGCGACCACCAGCCACCGGGCGCCGGCGTCGGCGGGCACCCGTTCGACACGGCAGGCGATGGCATGGATCCGGTTCCCGCGGCTGTAGGAGCCGGCGACCTCGGCGGCGGCCTCCCGGTCGGTGTGACCGGCCGGCTGCAACCGCACCCGCCGCAACACCGCGGCGCCCGCGTGCCCGGCGGTCGCATGGCCCACGGCGACCACGGAATCCACCAGACTGGGCGCCAGCAACGGGCGCAGCTGCGCGGCCGGCCGCCGGCGGTCGATGACCTCCAGCACCCGGCGCAGCGCCGCATCGGCGAACGCGGCCGCCTGCCGCATCTGCGGTGACGAAGCGGCGCGGGCCGGCTCCGCGGGTGGCCGCCCGGGCGGCTGCGGGCCGCGCCGGCGCAGCGGTGCGCGCGCCGACGGCCGGCACGGTGGAACGCTGCGCGGGACGTCGCGCGGGGGAGGCTCGTAGTCGACGACGGGCAGGACGGCGAAGGCGTCGGATGGACCCGCGACAGGACTGCTGTTCACCACGCACTCTCCAACTCTTCGGTCGAACCGTGAGCCCGCTGGAGAGTGGCAGGCAGTGGTCATCATGGCACAACCGCGGCCCCCGCGTACCCGCGCTCGGCCGGGACCAGGCGAGGCGATTACCGTGGGCGGGGCATCTCCTTAAGCAACAGGGCGATTCGACGGAGGAGGTCTGCGCCCTTATGGTGACCCGGCTGTCCCCATCGGACGCGTCGTTTTTTCGGCTGGAGAACACGGCCACCCCGATGTATGTCGGATCGCTGGCGATCCTGCGCCGGCCGCGTGCGGGATTGAGCTACGAGACGCTGCTGGCCACCGTCGAGCAACGGCTACCCCAGATCCCGCGCTATCGGCAGAAGGTCCGGGAGGTGCGGGTCGGCTCGGCCCGCCCCGTGTGGGTCGACGACGGCGACTTCGACATCACCTACCACGTGCGGCGCTCCGCGCTGCCGTCGCCGGGCAGCGACGAACAGCTGCACCAGCTGATCGCCCGCCTGGCCGCCCGGCCGTTGGACAAGACGCGGCCGCTGTGGGAGATGTATCTGGTCGAGGGCCTGTCCAAGAACCGGGTCGCCCTCTACACCAAGTCGCACCAAGCGCTCATCAACGGCATGACGGCGCTGGAGATCAACCATGTCATCGCCGACCGCACGAAGCGGCCGCCCGCGTTTCCCGAGGACATCTGGGTCCCGGAGCGCGACCCGGGTAGCGCGCGGCTGATCTTCGGCGCCATCGGCGACTGGTTCGTGGGGCCGGGCACCCAGCTGCAGGCCGTCGGGTCGGCCCTCGGCGGGCTGGTGACCAATCATGGCGAACTGCTCGCCGCAGGCCGCCGGGTCCTCGATTTCGCCCGCACCGTCTCGCGCGGCACTGCACCCAGCAGCCCCCTCAATGCCACCGTTTCGCGCCACCGACGGTTCACGGTGGCGTCTGGCAACCTCGATGACTACCGCGCGGTGCGCGCGCGGTACGACTGCGACGTCAACGATGTGGTGCTCGCGGTGATCGCCGGCGCGCTGGGCAACTGGCTGATGTCGCGCGGGGTGGCGGTGTCGCCGACCGCGACGGTGCGGGCCATGGCGCCGCTGCCGGTCTACGCCGACGGCCAGCTCGACGCGACCGGCCCCGGCCAGGCCATCAGCCAGGTCACGCCCTTCCTGGTCGACCTGCCGGTGGGCGAGCCGAACGCGGTGGTGCGGCTGTCGCAGATCGCGCACGCCACCGAATCGAACCCGACGGGCGCGCGCCTGGTGGACGCCCGGACCATCGTCACCCTGTCGGGATTCGCGCCCCCCACGCTGCACGCCATGGGTATCCGCGTGGCCACCAGTTTCCCCACCTTCTCCAGGCGGACGTTCAACCTGCTGATCACCAACGCGCCCGGGACCCAGTCGCAGATGTACATCGCGGGCGCCAAGCTGCTGGAGACCTACGCCGTGCCGCCGCTGCTGCACAATCAGGCGCTGGCCATCAGCGTGACGTCCTACAACGGCATGCTGTATTTCGGCATCAACGCCGACCGCGAAGCGATGAGCGACGTGGAACTGCTGCCCGGCCTGTTGAGCCAATCGCTCGAGGAATTGCTGGAAGCTTCCCGGTAATTAGTCCACGTGAAAAGCGCTGGCCGGTTCTATCATCCGTTGATGTGAGCACCGCGACGAAAAGCCCCAAGGCAAAACCGGCGAAATCGGCGGAGCCGAAAGTACCCAAGATTTCCGACGAGGTATACCGCGCCGAATTGTTCCGCCTGCAAACGGAATTCGTGAAGCTGCAGGAGTGGGTGCGGCACACCGGCCAGCGCCTCGTGGTGATCTTCGAAGGCCGCGACGGAGCGGGCAAGGGCGGCACCATCAAGCGGATCACCGAATATCTCAACCCGCGCGTCGCCCGCATCGCCGCGCTGCCCGCGCCGACCGACCGGGAACGCGGCCAGTGGTACTACCAGCGCTACATCGCCCACCTGCCCGCCAAAGGGGAGATCGTGCTGTTCGACCGGTCGTGGTACAACCGCGCCGGCGTGGAAAAAGTCATGGGATTTTGCACGCCCCAAGAGCATGCGCTGTTCTTGCGCCAGACCCCGATCTTCGAACAGATGCTGATCGACGACGGGATATTGCTACGCAAGTATTGGTTCTCGGTCTCCGCTAACGAGCAGCTGCGCCGGTTCAAGGCGCGCCTGAATGACCCTGTGCGGCAATGGAAACTCAGCCCGATGGACACCGAATCGCTGTATCGGCGGGAGGACTATTCGCGCGCCAAGGACGAGATGATGGTGCACACCGATACCCCGGTCAGCCCCTGGTACGTCGTGGAATCCGACATCAAGAAGCACGCGCGGCTGAACATGATGGCGCATCTGCTGGCTAGCATCGAATATCACGACGTCGAGCGCCCGCACGTCAAACTGCCCAAGACCCCGGTGGTGAGCGGGAACTACCAGCGCCCGCCGCGTGAACTGTCCAAGTACGTCGACGACTACGCGGCCACACTGATGGGGGATTCGTGACGCTGGTCTACATCCCGGCCACGCTGGCCATGTTGCAGCGGCTGGTCTCCGACGGCTCGTTGATGCCCGTCAACGGCACCGCGTTCGCGCTGACGCCGACGCTGCGGGAGTCCTACGCCGAGGGTGACGACGACGAGCTCGCCGAGGTCGCGCTGCGCGAGGCGGCGCTGGCGTCGCTGCGCCTGCTGGCCGACTCGGACGCGGAGGAGGCCGCGACCGGTGGGTCCTTGCCTCCGCGGCGAGCGGTGCTGGCCGCCGAGGTCGGCGACGTCCGCTACCGCCCCGACCTCGACGACGCCGTGGTGAGACTCGACGCGCCCGTCGCGCTGACCGACGTGGTCGCCGCCTATGTCGACAACGCGGCGGCCGAGCCCGACGTGACGAAGGCGATCGACGTCATCGACGCCGCCGACCTGGGCGACGAGGACGCCGAGCTGATCGTCGGCGACGCTTTAGACCACGACCTGGCCTGGTACGCCAACCAGGAACTGCCGTTTCTGCTGGAGCTGCTCTGACACTGTGACGCGGTCGGGGCGCGTGAGCCTAGCTACGCGACCGTAGGTTACGGTACCGTAGGTTTCGTGAGGCCCCAGGAATCGACCACAATGGTGAGCGCAACCAAGACGCCGCGTAGTGAGCAGGAGCTTCCGCTGGGCAGACGTAACCCCTCTATCAAGGGCAACGTCGTCGAAACCAAGCGACCCGTTGTCGCGGGCGCGGACCGGCATCCTGGCTGGCACGCGCTGCGCAAGATCGCCGCGCGCATCACCACACCGTTGCTGCCCGACGACTACCTGCACTTGGCGAACCCGCTGTGGTCCGCGCGGGAACTGCGCGGCCGCGTGCTCGAGGTGCGCCGCGAGACCGAGGATTCCGCGACCCTGGTGATCAAGCCGGGCTGGGGCTTCGACTTCGACTACCAGCCCGGCCAGTACATCGGGATCGGCCTGCTGATCGACGGACGCTGGCGCTGGCGGTCGTATTCGCTGACGTCCAGCCCCGCCGCGACGTCGGGATTCGGCTCCGCGCGCACCGTGACCATCACCGTCAAGGCGATGCCCGAGGGGTTCCTTTCGACCCACCTGGTGGCCGGCGTCGCGCGCGGGACCATCGTCCGGCTGGCCGCGCCCCAGGGCAACTTCGTGCTGCCCGACCCGGCGCCGCCGTCGATCCTGTTCCTCACCGCCGGCTCCGGGATCACGCCGGTGATGTCGATGCTGCGAACCCTGGTGCGACGCAATCAGATTGGGGACATCACGCACGTGCACTCGGCGCCCACCGCATCCGACGTGATGTTCCGCGGCGAGCTGGCCGCGCTGGCCGCCGAGCACCCGGGCTACCAACTGAAGCTGCGGGAGACCCGCGCCCAGGGCCGGCTCGATCTCGCCCTGCTCGACCACGAGGTGCCGGACTGGCGCGAGCGCCACACCTGGGCCTGCGGGCCGGAGGGCATGCTGACCCAGGCCGAGAAGATCTGGTCGGCGGCGGGCATTGGCGACCGGCTGCACCTGGAGCGGTTCGCGGTGTCCAAGGCCGCGCCGGCCGGCGCGGGCGGGACGGTCACCTTCGCCCGGAGCGGCCGCGCCGTTGCCGCCGATGCCGCCACGTCGTTGATGGACGCGGGGGAGGGCGCCGGCGTGCAGATGCCGTTCGGCTGCCGGATGGGTATATGTCAGTCGTGTGTGGTGGATCTGGTGGAGGGTCACGTTCGGGACCTGCGCACCGGCGCGGAACACGAGCCGGGCACCCGGATTCAGACCTGCATCTCGGCCGCTTCCGGCGATTGCGCCCTCGACATCTAAAGGCTACTCACTGGTAACCTACGGGTTCGTAGGTTACGATAGCGTAGGTCTGGACCTGGTTTAGGAACGGACGAATCGAACCGTAGGGAGAAGAAGACGATGGCGATCACCGACGTCGACGTATTCGCCCATCTGACGGACGCCGACATTGAGAACCTGGCCGTTGAGCTCGACGCCATCCGCCAGGACATCGAAGACTCGCGCGGCGAGCGGGACTCCCGCTACATCCGCCGCACCATCGCGGCCCAGCGGGCGCTGGAGGTATCCGGCCGGCTGCTGCTGGCCGCCAGTTCCCGCCGCTCGGCCTGGTGGGCCGGCACCGTGACGCTGGGCGTGGCCAAGATCATCGAGAACATGGAGATCGGCCACAACGTCATGCACGGCCAGTGGGACTGGATGAACGACCCCGAGATCCACTCCTCGACGTGGGAATGGGACATGAGCGGGTCGTCCAAGCACTGGCGCTACACGCACAATTTCGTGCACCACAAGTACACCAACATCCTCGGGATGGACGACGACGTCGGCTACGGCCTGCTGCGCGTCACCCGCGACCAGCGCTGGAAGCGCTTCAACATCTTCAACCTGGTGTACAACACCCTGCTGGCGCTGCTCTTCGAGTGGGGCGTTGGCCTACAGCACGTGGAACTCGGCAAGATCGCCAAGAAGCGGATGGAGCACGACGACGCCCGGCAGCGGGTGGACGAGTTCCTGGCCAAGGCCGGCCGGCAGGTCGTCAAGGACTACGTCGCGTTCCCGGCGCTGACCGCGCTGTCACCCGGCGCGACGTACCGATCCACGTTGAAGGCCAACGCGGTCGCCAACATCATCCGCAACGTGTGGGCCAACGCGGTCATCTTCTGCGGGCATTTCCCCGACGGCGCAGAGAAATTCACCAAGACCGACATGATCGGCGAGACGAAGGGGCAGTGGTACCTGCGCCAGATGCTGGGCAGCGCCAACTTCGAGGCCGGGCCCGCGCTGCGGTTCATGAGCGGCAACCTGTGCCACCAGATCGAGCACCACCTCTACCCCGACCTGCCGAGCAACCGGTTGCACGAGATCTCGGTGCGGGTGCGGGAGGTCTGCGACAAGTACGACCTGCCCTACACCACCGGCTCGTTTTTGGTGCAGTACGGCAAGACCTGGCGCACGCTGGCGAAGCTGTCGCTGCCGAACAAATACCTGCGCGACGACGCCGACAACGCGCCGGAAACCCGCAGCGAGCGGATGTTCGCCGAACTGGAGCCCGGTTTCGCGGGCACCGACCCGGAGACCGGCCGGCGGCGGGGGCTGAAGACCGCCATCGAGACCGTGCGCGGCTGGCGGCGCGGCAAGCGCGCGCAGCGCGAGGCGCGGCGCGCGGACGACCTCGCGGCATAGCGGCCTAGTCCCGCAGCGCACCGACGCGGCGGGCTCGTGCACGAATACCAGCGCCGCACAAGGGTGAATCGCGTTCGCCGACTACCTAAAGGTGCCGGTGGCCGGGGAGATCAGCGCCTGACTCGGCCCAGCCTTCGGGACTACGCTCCTAGGCATGCTCGCAGCGTTTGGATTCGAAACTCTTGGTGTCGTCGTCGGTGACATGTTCTTCGTCGACCCGCGCCCGCTGGAAGGTCAGGAAACCCCGGAGCGGGGCGTCCGGCTTGAACTGCGCCTCGTCGACCGGGACGAGCCGCAGGGCTCTATTTACGCCGGCGTCCCGATCGGCTTCAACCGCCCGGTCTGGCGGGTGGACCTCTTCGGCTCCACCGAGAGCCCGCCCGGGACCCTGGACCGGGCCCATCACCACCCGAAGTTCGACGGGTGGGAGCCCGGGCGCCGGCACTTCGTTCCCGAGCTGTCCGCCGACCCGGTGGCCTGGCTGGCCGATCAGCTCGCCGACCCGGCCGCCGTGCTGGCGCGGGCGGGGGTCGATCCCGACCAGGTTCCCGACGCCGACAAGGCCGGCCTGGCCGCGGCCGCACCGGAGATCGTGGCGGCGGTGAAGCGGATGCTCGACGGCGTGCGCGACGGGCAGTTGGCTCCGTCGCCGCCTGAGCCGGTCGCCGCCGCCCGCACCGGCTGGCTGTGAGTCAGGCGGTTACTTTCTCGGCCAGCGCCGCCAACTTGTCGTCGAGTTGCTCGGCGGCGCTGAGCAACTCGGGATTCGGTTCGACGACCATCAGCGACGACGGCTTGACGTAAGCCAGGCTGCTACCGGCCGGCTCGTCGGTGATCAGCAGCTCGACCGGGGCGAACAGGCCCGCGGTCACGTCGTGGCGCAGCATCGTGATCGCGATCAACGGGTTGCCGAGGACGACGCGGATCACCTTGCGCTCGATGCCGGTCCTGGTGATCCATGCTCCGTGATCGAAGGTGCCGAACAACATGAATCCGCTTGGCCCGACATGCGATTCGATTCGCTGTCGGTAGGAATCCCAGCCGTCGGAGGTCGTCGCGATGTCGTTGACGGGGACGGGCCGCTCGCCGATGTCGGCCAGCAGCGCGGCGAGCAGCGCGTCGTAGCTCTTGGTGCTGTCGTAGCGCACCCGCACGCCCTCGAACCGGGTCTCGGTCACCATGTTTCAGCCCGCCTTTCAGACGCCGAACCTATAACTTCCCTGTCCTTCGATCCTCACCGATCTTGAGGATCGGAGTCCGGTTCTCCGGTTGAACCCGCTCCCACAGACCGCCCTTGCCCAGCGCCCGTCCCAACCGGTCTTCTCGGTCGAACCACTCCTCGGCGGTCTTGATCCGGTTCGGGTGAATCTCGTCGAGCAGGTCGTAATCGCGATTGATGACTTCGTATTTCCACAAGTTCCAGAACCCGGTGAAGTTGTCGCGGATGTTCATGGTGCTCTTGTCGCGGGGGTCGGCGTTGTAGCCCGCGGGTGCATCGGCGGCTCCGCTCATCGGGCCCGCACGCCAGTACGTGTCCAGGTCGGTGTCGATGTAGCGGGCGGGATGCCCGGTGACCTTCTCGAACGCCGCGGCGAGATCCGCGTAGCGGATCTGGTCGATCGCGACTTCGAGATCCATGCCGTTCGCGCGCTCGGGATGATCGAAGAGCCACCGGACGTAATAGCCGCAATCCTCAAGTGCCACATGGGGCACGGCGCCCGCACCGAGCGGAACCCGCCAGGTCACCACGCCGTCCTCGAGTGCGGGCGCCATGGGCGTCCCGGGCGAGATCACCATCTCGATGTACGGGCCCGTGGTGAAGACCGCCGCTCCCATCCGGTCACGATTCGCCTGGTTCTGGAACAGGATCCACTCGCCCACCCGGCCCTTACCGTCATAGTGGCCGGTGCGGAAGCGGGAGTCGTATCCCGCCTTCTTGAGCCCGTAGTCGAGGTTGCCATAGACGAAGAATTTGACCCCTGCTTCGATGGCTATCTCGTAACTGCGGATGGCCCAATACATCTCGGTCTTCTCACCGGTGTTGAACCCGTCGATGTTGACGAATGCCGCATCGCAGCCGCGGAACCCTTCGCGCAGGACCTCCTCGTCGGCGAACGAGCCTTCCAGTACCGAGACATTCTCCAGGGCGAGAAGCTCCTTGGCCCGGCGCGAGGCGGGGTCGCGGCTGAGGAATCGAACGGAGTATCTCTTGTCGGCGACCAAAGCATGGATGATGGGCATGCCCTGGGCGCCGGTGCCGCCGATGACGAATATCTTCGAGATGCTAGGTGACGACATCGTCGTCAGCCCAGCCGCTCGATGATGGTGGCGTTGGCCATGCCCCCGCCTTCGCACATCGTCTGCAGCCCGTACCGACCCCCGCGCTGCTCGAGCGCGTTGACCAGGGTGGTCATGATTCGGGCGCCGCTGGCGCCCAGCGGGTGGCCGATCGCGATGGCGCCGCCGTTGACGTTGGTCTTGGCCAGATCGGCGCCGGTGTCGTGCGCCCACGCCAGCACGACGGGCGCGAAGGCCTCGTTGACTTCGAACAGGTCGATGTCGGCGAGCGTCAATCCCGCTCGGTGGAGCACCTTTTCGGTGGCCGGGATGACCCCGGTCAGCATGTACAGCGGATCCGAACCCACGACGGTGGTGGTGTGGATGCGCGCCAGCGGGCGCAGGCCGAGCTTCTTGGCGACGTCGCTGGTGGTGATCAGCACGGCGGCGCTGCCGTCCGAAAGCGGCGAGGAGTTGCCGGCGGTGATCTCCCAATTGATCTGGGGGAAGCGGGCTTCCATGGCTTCGCTGTAAAACGCCGGGCGCAAGCCGGCCAGCGTCTCGACCGTCGTGCCGGGCCGGATGAATTCGTCGGCGGACAGGCCCGCGATCGGAATCAGCTCTTTGTCGAACAGCCCATCCTTGGTGGCGCGGGCGGCCTTGTCGTGGCTGCCGGCCGAGAACTCGTCGAGCTGGGTGCGCGAGAATCCCCAGCGCGCCGCGATCAGTTCGGCGCTGATGCCCTGCGGCACCAGGCCGTCGGGGTAGCGCCGCGTCATGTCCGCGCCGAAGGGATTGCTGCCCGGCAACACCGAGGTGCCCATCGGGACGCGGCCCATCGACTCCACACCGGCGGCGACGACGAGGTCGTAGGCGCCGGAGAGCACGCCCTGGGCGGCGAAGCTGATCGCCTGCTGGCTGCTGCCGCACTGCCGGTCGATCGTGACGCCGGGAACCGACTCCGGGAATCCGGCGCCCAGCAGCGCGTTGCGGGCGATGTTGACCGCCTGGTCGCCGACCTGGGCGACGGCGCCGGCGATGACGTCGTCGATCTGCGCGGGGTCCACGCCCGTGCGCGCCACCAGCTCGCGCAGGCTGTGTGCCAGCAGGTCGGCGGGTAAGACGTCGTGCAGCGCGCCGGTGGGCTTGCCCTTGCCGATGGGGGTGCGGACGGCTCCGACGATGACGGCGTCGCGGTTCATGGCTCCTCCTTGAGTCCCACGATCTAGGTATAGACCGCTGTACCCAGGTAAACATCTAGGTACACTAAAAGCAACCCAGCCGGGAGAGTGATTTAGATGACACTGCTACAGGGGCCGCTGGCCGACCGCGACGCCTGGTCGGCCGTCGGCGAGTGCGCGATCGAGAAGACCATGGCGGTGGTGGGCACCAGGTCCGCGATGCTCATCATGCGCGAGGCCTATTACGGCACCACGCGCTTCGACGACTTCGCCCGCCGGGTGGGCATCACCAAGGCCGCCACCTCGGCGCGGCTGTCCGAACTGGTCGAGCTGGGGCTGCTGAAGCGGCAGCCCTACCACGAGCCGGGGCAGCGCCGTCGCGAGGAATACGTGCTCACCGAGGCCGGCATCGACTTCATGCCGGTGGTGTGGGCGATGTTCGAGTGGGGCCGGCGCCACCTGCCCGGCCGCAACCGCCTCCGGTTGACCCACCTCGGGTGCGGCGCCGAGGTGAGCGTCGAAATCCGTTGCGCGGAGGGCCACAAGGTGGCGCCCGACGAGCTCGGGATGCGGCTCGTCAAGCCGTAGTCTTTCGCGCGCTCGCGGGTTGGAGTCAGGCCTCCCGGAGCGCGGCCAGCAGCCGCCGGGCCGCGGCCACGCGGCGGGCGGCGGGTCCGGACAGCGCGTCCAGCGCGCATTCGGGGTCGGCCGGCGGACCCATGTGCCCGCAGCCGCGCGGACAGTTCTCGATCGCCATGGCCAGATCGGAGAACGCCATCAGCACGTCGTCGGGCTCGATGTGCGCCAGCCCGAAGGACCGGATGCCCGGGGTGTCGATCACCCAGCCCGAGGTCGCCAGCGGCAGCGCGACCGACTGGGTGGAGGTGTGCCTGCCCCGGCCGATGTCGGTGACCTCGCCGACGGCCCGTTCCGCCTCGGGGACAAGGCGATTCACCAACGTCGACTTGCCGACGCCGGAGTGCCCCAGCAGCACGGTGATCTTGCCGTCGAGCAGGTCGGCCACCGCGAGCAACGGGTCGTCGCGGCCCGCGGTGACCACCGTGAGGTCCAGGTCGACGAACTGCTCGGCGAACGGCTCCGGCCGGGCGAGGTCGGTCTTGGTCAGGCACAGGATGGGCGTCAGGCCGCCGGCGAACGCGGCGATCAGCGCCCGGTCGACCAGGCCCGTCCGCGGCGGCGGATCGGCCAGCGCCACCACGATCAGCAATTGGTCGGCGTTGGCGACCACCACCCGTTCGGTCGGATCGGTGTCATCGGCGGTGCGCCGCAACACCGTTCGCCGCTCGGCCCGCCGGACGATGCGGGCCAGGGTATCGAGGCGCCCGGACAGATCGCCGACCACGTCGACGTCATCGCCGACGACGATCGGCGTGCGGCCGAGTTCCCGCGCCCGCATGGCCGTGATCCGGCGTTCGGGGTCGCCGCCCAGCACGCACCCCCAGCGGCCCCGGTCGACGCTGACCACCATGGCGGCCTCGGCGTCGGCGTGCTCGGGACGAGTCTTGGTGCGCGGTCGCGAGCCCCGGCCGGAGCGGACCTTGACGTCGGACTCGTCGTAATCGCCGGGCCTCAAATATCGGACCCCAGCATGTGCGCCCACAGCCGCGGAAACTCCGGCAGCGTCTTGGAGGTGGAGCCGATGTCGTCCACCACGACCCCGGCCACCCGCAGCCCAACGATCGCGCCCGCCATCGCCATCCGGTGGTCGGCGTAGGCCCGCCAGACGCCGGGGTGCAGCGGTGTCGCGGTGATCACCAGGCCGTCGGGCGTCTCGGTGCAGTCGCCGCCGAGGTTGTTGATCTCGGTCCGCAGCGCGGCCAGCCGGTCGGTCTCGTGGCCTCGCAGGTGGCCGATGCCGGACAGGCGCGACACCGAGCCCGGGGTCGCCAGCGCGGCCAGGGCCGCTACCGACGGGGTCAACTCGCCGACGTCGCGCAGGTCGACCTCGAAGCCGTCGTAGCCGGTTGAGCCCCGCACTTCGAGGAACGAATCACCCTGGGCGACAACGGCATTCAGCTTGCCCAGCACCGTCAGGATGTGCTCGGCCGGTTGCACGCTGTCCGCGGGCCACCCGGTGATGCGCACCGTCCCGCCGCTGACCACGGCCGCCGCCAGGAACGGGACGGCGTTGGTCAGGTCCGGTTCGACCTGCCAGTGCCGGGCCGCGACCGGGCCGGGTTGCACCCGCCAGGTGTTGCGGACCGAGTCGTCGACCGCAACCCCGGCCTGGCGCAGCATCACCACCGTCATCGCGATGTGCGGCGCCGACGGCAGCGTCGCCCCGGTGTGCCGCACGGTCAGCCCCTCGGTGAACGACGGCGCGCACAGCAGCAGGCCCGACACGAACTGCGAGGACGCCGAGGCATCGATGTCCACTGTCCCGCCGGCGACCGATCCGCCGCCGTGGACACGGAAGGGCAGGCCCGAGCCCTCGATCGGCACGCCCAGGCCGCGCAGCGCGTCGAGCAACGGCGCGATCGGCCGCGCCCGGGCCTGCTCGTCGCCGTCGAACTCGACCACCGCCTCGGCCAGCGCCGCCAGCGGCGGGACGAACCGCAGCACCGTGCCGGCCAGGCCGCAATCCACCCGCGCCTGGGGCCCGGGGGCGATCCGGCCGCCGACGGTCAGCTCGGACCCGGCGCCGTCGACCCGCAAGCCGAGGGTGCGCAGCGCGCCGATCATCAGGTCGGTGTCGCGGCTGCGCAGCGCCCCGCTGACGGTCGGGTTGCCGTGCCCCTGCGCGGCCGCCAAAGCCGCCAGCACCAGCGCCCGGTTGGTCTGCGACTTCGAGCCTGGAACGGTCACGGTCGCGTGCACCGGTTTCGGCGCGCTGGGGGCCGTCCACATACTCACCGGTCCATCATGGCGTGTCGGGCTCTTCTGCCACCATGGAAGGTATGTGTGGACGGTTCGCGGTCACCACAGATCCGGCGCTGCTGGCCCAGAAGATCAAGGCGATCGACGAGGCCACGGGCGCCTCCGAGGGCGCGGGCGCGCCCAATTACAACGTGGCCCCGACGTCCACCATCGCGACCGTCGTGAGCCGCCACACCGATCCCGACGACGACCCGACCCGCCGGGTGCGGCTGATGCGCTGGGGCCTGGTGCCGCCGTGGGTGAAGGCCGGCGCCGACGGGGCGCCGGAGACCAAGGGCCCGATGCTGATCAACGCCCGCGCGGACAAGGTGACCACCTCGCCCGCGTTCCGGTCGAGCGCCAAGTCGAAGCGTTGCCTGATCCCGATGGACGGCTACTACGAATGGCGCGTCAACCCGGATGCCGCCGGCGGGAAGAAGTCCCGCAAGACGCCCTTCTTCATGTACCGCGAGGACGGCGAGCCGCTGTTCATGGCGGGGTTGTGGTCGGTCTGGAAGCCGGCCAAGGACGGCTCGCCGCTGCTGAGTTGCACCATCATCACCACCGACGCGCCCGGCGAGCTGGCCGAGATCCATGACCGGATGCCGCTGGTGGTGCCCGAGGGGGAGTGGGACCGCTGGCTGGACCCCGACGCCCCGGTCGACGAGAAGCTGCTCACCCGGCCGCCCGACGTGCGCGGCATTCGCATGCGCGAGGTGTCGACGCTGGTCAACAACGTCCGCAACAACGGGCCCGAGCTACTCGAGCCGGCCGACCCGGAGCCCGAGCAGGCCACGTTGCTTTAGTTGCTGAGCACCAGCTTCCAGTTGCCGTTGACGTTGCGGTCCGGGATGCACCAGAAGTTGTTCCAGTTGCCCGGGGTCGACGCCTTCACGCCCGGCCCGGCGTTCTGGCAGGCCTCGCGGGTGGGATAGTTGCCCTCGGTCTGGATCGTTTCGGCATGGCCGATGCCGACGCCGGCGGTCAGCAACCCCGCGGCGCCCAGCACACCGGCGGCGAGCAGGGCCGCGGCGCGGGATCGCTTCGTGTTCATGGCGGGAGCGTAACGCCACCGCGAAAAATCCGGCCGGTTTTCGCCATGGCGTTACAAGCGCGCGGCTACCCGCGGATGTCCGCGGTGACCGCGTCCGTCAACCGGATCAGGTCCCGCGGTGCCACCGCGACGTCCCAGCCGCGACGGCCGGCGCTGCAGTACACCCGATCCCAGTCCAACGCGCCCGCGTCCACGACCGTCGGCAGGGTCTTGCGTTGCCCGAACGGCGACACCGCGCCGACCACGTAGCCGGTGGCCCGCTCGGCGGCGGCCGGCTCGGCCATGCTCGCTTTGGCCACCCCCAGCGCCGCGGCGGCCGCCTTCAACGAAACCCGGTGCGGCACAGGCAATATCGCGACGGCGAGCCCGCCCGGCACCGCGATCACCAGGGTCTTGAAGATCTGCTCGGGCGCGATGCCGCGCTCGGTTAGCGCGTGGACCGCCTCCAAGCCGAAGGAGCGTTCGCGCGGGTCGTGGTCGAACGTGACAACCTCATGCGGCACACCGGCTTTCACCAACGCGGCGAGCGCGGGTGTGGCGGCGCGGCCCACCGGCGTGGCCCGACTAGGGACCCGTGTACCCAGGCGGGTTGACCCCGTCGACCCAGAAGTCGACGCCGAGCTTCCCGCCCGGCACGCAGTTGTACACCGACAGGTCGGTGACGCCGGATTCCAGCAGCACGTCCTCGCACAGCAGCATGTTGCCGGTGTATTCGCGGGCCGGCTTGTTGAGGATCACGTAGGCCGCGTCGGAGTACACCTCCGGCTTGCGCGCCCGGCCCATCGCCTCGTCGCCCCCGAGCAGGTTCTGCACCGCGGCGGTGGCGACCAGTGTGCGTGGCCACAGGGTGTTCGACGCGATGCCCGCCTCACGCATCTCCTCGGCGATGCCCAGCGCGCACAGGGTCATGCCGAACTTGGCCATCATGTACGCCGTGGGCTTCAACCACTCCTTGCCGAGCAGCACCGGCGGCGACAGCGTCAGGATGTGCGGGTTCTCCCGGCCCTGCATGTGCGCCAGGCAGGCCTGCGAGACGGCGTAGGTGCCGCGCACCTGGATGCCGTTCATCAGGTCGAACCGCTTCATCGGCACCTCGGTGATGGACCCCAGGTTGATCGCCGACGCGTTGTTGACGCAGATGTCGATGCCGCCGAACTGCTCAACGGTCTTGGCCACCGCGGCCTCCACCGACTCCGGGTCGCGGACGTCACCCACGATGGGCAGGGCCTGCCCGCCCGCTTCCTCGAGCTCCTTGGCCGCGGTGTACACCGTGCCCGGCAGCTTGGGGTGGGGCTCGGCGGTCTTGGCGATCAGGGCGATGTTCGCGCCGTCTTGGGCGGCACGCTTGGCGATCGCCAGGCCGATACCGCGGCTGGCGCCGGAGATGAACATGGTCTTGCCGTTCAGGGACATGGCGTCACACTAACGTCAGCCCGCTCTCGGCTGGATCGGGGGACGGGCGCCAGGCACCCCGCCGGGAAATAGCACGTCGGCCTCGGCTGTTGAAGGGATCGGTCTCGAAGTTCCGAGTGGGCGCCACCCGCGCAGACAGTGTCGGTGGCAGCCTCTAGATTGGGAGGAGCGGTTTGGTGTCAACGGCGACGAGCCTGTTGGACCGTCCAATGGGTGCCGAGCAGTTGGCTTGCGTTCTGGCAAGCCCGGTGGCGCTTCCGGTGCTGTCCGGTGACACCGCAGCAGAAGGGACCGGGGTAATCGACATGGCCGACAGCGACGGCACGACCGCACAGGAGATTGCCGAGCCGGGCCCGCAGGAGACGGACGCGGAGCTGATGGCGCGTTTCGAGCGCGACGCGATTCCGCTGCTGGACCAGCTTTACGGCGGTGCCCTGCGCATGACCCGCAATCCCGCCGACGCCGAAGACCTGCTGCAAGAGACGATGGTGAAGGCCTACGCGGGCTTCCGCTCGTTCAGGGCCGGCACCAACCTCAAGGCTTGGCTGTACCGGATCCTGACCAATACCTACATCAACAGCTACCGCAAGAGGCAACGCCAGCCGGCCGAGTACCCGACCGAGGAGATCACCGATTGGCAGCTTGCGTCCAACGCCGAGCACTCGTCCACCGGGCTGCGGTCGGCCGAGGTCGAGGCGCTGGAGGCGCTGCCGGACGACGAGATCAAGGAAGCGCTGCAGGCGTTGCCCGAGGAATTCCGGATGGCCGTCTACTACGCCGATGTCGAGGGTTTCCCGTACAAGGAAATCGCCGAGATCATGGATACGCCCATCGGGACGGTAATGTCACGGCTGCACCGCGGCAGGCGTCAACTGCGGGCGCTGCTGGCTGACGTGGCCAAGGAGCGGGGCTTCAACCGCGGCCACCAGGCGCACGAGGAGGTGTCGTCATGAGCGAATTGTCGGGCCCCGGCGACACGTGCCCCAATGACGACGCCCACGGCGCCGTCGGCTGTGCCGAGGTGATCCGCCAAGTCTGGCTGCTGCTCGACGGCGAATGCACGCCCGAGTCGCGGGACCAGCTGCGCCGCCACCTCGAGGCGTGCCCAGGCTGCTTCAAGCATTACGGCCTCGAGGAGCGCATCAAGGCGCTGATCGCCAGCAAGTGCAAAGGCGAGAAGGCCCCGGAGGGCCTGCGCGAGCGGCTACGGCTGGAGATCCGGCGGACCACCATCATCCGGGAGACGCGCTAGCCGTCCTAGGCGTTGGGCCGCTTGCCGTGGTTGGCCTTGCTGTGCTTGCGGTCGCGCTTCTTGCGGCCCCGTTTTGCCATTTCGGAAAACCTCCGTCGATTGATCAGAACCGGGCGCCCGGCGCCCGTTAGCTTGCCTCACATTCTCGCACGGCCTGTCGGGGCCCCGTGCGCCGCGGTGGGCCGGGGGCCTGTGGTTCGATATACACCGAGCCTGACGGAAGCTAGATGGACCAGCAGCCAGCCTGCGCAATGGCCGAAACGAGTGGGGTGAAGATGGCCGAGGATGTGCGCGCCGAGATTGTGGCCAGCGTGCTCGAAGTCGTAGTCAGCGAGGGTGACCAGATCGGCAAAGGCGACGTCGTGGTGCTGCTGGAGTCGATGAAGATGGAGATCCCGGTCCTGGCTGAGGTCGACGGCACGGTCAGCAAGGTGAGCGTCTCCGTGGGCGATGTCATCCAGGCCGGCGACCTGATTGCCGTGATCAGCTAGGCACGACAAGGTTTGAAGCGTTTGTTTTCTGCTGCCGGCGAATGGCCCGGGGAGTGAGCGATGTCGACTCTCGGTGACCTGCTCGCCGAACACACCGTGCTGCCCGGCAACGCGGTGGACCACCTGCACGCGGTGGTGGGGGAGTGGCAGCTGCTGGCAGACCTGTCCTTCGCCGACTACCTGATGTGGGTTCGTCGCGACGACGGCATGTTGGTGTGTGTGGCGCAGTGCCGGCCGAACACCGCGCCCACGGTGCTGCTCACCGACTCGGTGGGCAGCGTCGTCGCCGCCGACCGGCTGACGCTCGTCGCAGAGACCTTCGACTCCGGCATCGCCCAGCGGGATGGCGACGCGGCGCAAAACGATTCGTGGTTGCCCGGCCCGCACGTCGAGGCGTCCCCGGTGCGGTACGGCGGGCGGGTGGTGGCCGTGCTCACCCGGCATCAGACCGCCGACGCGGCCGAGCGCGCGTCCGGCCACCTGGAGACCGCCTACCGGGACTGTGCCCGGGATCTGGTCCACATGCTCGCCGAGGGCACCTTCCCCGATGTGGGCGACGTGGTCATGTCGCGCTCCACCCCGCGGGCCGGCGACGGCTTCATCCGGTTGGACGTCGACGGCGTGGTCGCCTACGCCAGCCCCAACGCGGTGTCGGCCTACCACCGGATGGGTCTGACGACCGAGCTGGAGGGCCGCAACCTGGTCAAGGTCACGCGGCCGCTGGTCTCCGACCCGTTCGAGGCGCAGGAGCTGGCCGAGCACGTGCTCGACCTGCTGGCCGGCGGGCGCAGCATGCGGATGGAGGTGGACGCCGGCGGTGCCACGGTGCTGCTGCGGACGCTGCCGCTGGTGGTCGACGGCGCGAGCGCCGGCGCCGCGGTGCTGATCCGCGACGTCACGGAGGTGAAGCGCCGCGACCGGGCCCTGATCTCCAAGGACGCGACGATCCGCGAAATCCACCATCGGGTGAAGAACAACCTGCAGACGGTGGCGGCGCTGCTGCGGCTGCAGGCCCGCCGCACGGTGAACGCCGAAGGCCGGGAGGCGCTGATCGAATCGGTGCGCCGGGTCTCGTCCATCGCGTTGGTGCACGACGCGCTGTCGATGTCGGTGGACGAGCAGGTCAACCTCGACGAGGTCATCGACCGGATCCTGCCGATCATGAACGACGTGGCGTCGGTCGACCGGCCGATCCGGATCAATAGGGTCGGCGACCTGGGCGTGCTGGACTCCGACCGCGCGACCGCCCTGATCATGGTGATCACCGAACTGGTTCAGAACGCGATCGAGCACGCCTTCGACCCCGCCGTCGAAGAGGGCTCGGTGACCATCCGCGCCGAACGTTCGGCGCGCTGGCTCGACGTCGTCGTGCACGACGACGGCCGTGGTTTGCCGGACGGCTTCAGCCTGGAGACGTCCGACAGCCTGGGCCTGCAGATCGTGCGGACGTTGGTGTCGGCCGAGCTGGACGGCACGCTGGGCATGCGCCAAGCCCCGTCGCGGGGCACCGATGTGGTGTTGCGGGTGCCGATCGGCCGGCGAGCCCGATTGGTGTTATAGGCGGCCTGCGCCCAACACAACAGCGCGGCCCCGACTTTCGTCGAGGCCGCACTGTGTGGTCTAAACCGAGTCAGACTCCGCTACGGGCCTTCGTCCGGGCGTTGCGACGCTTGAGTGCGCGCCGCTCGTCTTCGCTCATGCCGCCCCAGACGCCCGAGTCCTGGCCGGTATTCAGGGCCCAGGAAAGGCAGTCTGTGGTCACCGGGCACCGATTGCAGACCAGTTTCGCGTCAGCGATCTGCGCGAGCGCCGGGCCGCTGTTCCCAACCGGGAAGAACAGCTCCGGGTCTTCGTCGCGACAGACCGCCTTGTGGCGCCAATCCATAAGTTGTTACTCCTCACTGAGTGCGCAGCAAGGCGCACGGCCAATTTTCTTCGGCTGTTAACGCGTGCACAAGAAAAGGGGCCGTACCCCTATCTAAATTTCTGCATGCAACCTTTCGATCGTTTCACAGGCCCAACAGAAGTCAATAGCGTGCGTTACCTCGTGGGCAATCTCACTTTGACCGTTCCGTAGCCGGGCCATTACTCCGTTGTACTACACTGACTGGCCGATCTCGCGGAAAATATTCGCCAGCCGGCCCTCGGTAGCTTCGTTACTGCAGCTCAGGGTGGCTTTTTTGCGGAGGCGCGACAACGGCCAGCGCGTTCGGGACTGCCCGGAACGTCATGCTTTCGCGCACGCCGAGGTAATCCCCGTCGAACTGGCAGGCGACCGGGCCCCCCGCCGAGGTCACCCGCAAACAGGGCACGTCGTCCTCGGTGATGAGGTGGTCGAACGCGAACTTGGGCCGTTTGGCGAACATCTGCCGCACGATGCGCAGCGTCGGGATCGTTTTCATGCTCTTGGGTGCGAACACGCCTAGCCCCGACTCGAAGGTGCAGCCCGGGTTGGTCCACACCGGCCGGTCGTTGGCGAACGTCCACGGGCTGGAATTGGAGACGAACACGAAGCTCACCCCCGGGACGGGTTCGCGGCCCGGCAATTCGAGCTGCAGCATCGGCTCGCGGCGCGTGTAGCGCCACACCGCGGGCACCGCCGCGCGGATGTAGCGCCACGCCGTGACCTTCCCACCCTTGTCGCGTTCGGCCTCGACCGCGGCGACCACCTCCGCGTCCACCCCCATCCCCGTGTTGAAGACGGCCCACCGCTCACCGCAGTCGATCAGCCCGATGCGGCGCCAGGTGTGGTGGCGGCGATAGTCGTCGATCAGCTGGATGAGCTGGTTGGTCGCGGCCACCGGGTCACGCGAGATGCCCAGCGAGCGCGCCAGCACGTTCGCCGAACCGCCGGGAACCACCGCGACCGCCGGCACCGGGCCGGTGGGCCCCGAAGTCGAGCCCGGACGGCCGAGCAGGCCGTTGACCACCCCGCTGACCGTGCCGTCGCCGCCGTGCACCACGACCAGGTCCACGCCGTCGGCGACCGCCTTCTCCGCGAGTTCGGTGCCGTGACCGCGGTGGTGGGTGTGTTCGACGGTGAGCTGCAGGCGGCTCTTGAGCGCGTGGGCCAGCAGGTCGCGGCCGGCCGGGGTCGTGGAGGTGGCGGTCGGGTTCACGATCAGCACGGCGCGCATGATGCACGAGCTTATGCGGGCCGGTTAAGGCCGCGCTGTGGGGAACTCCCCGCGGTGGTGGGTGACTACGCTGACGCGGGTGACCGTCTTTCGCCGCCACCCCGGGGCCGCCCCGGCCGCCGTGCGCGGCGCCGGGCTGCTCGTGGCGGTGCAGGGGCTGGGGGCGCTGGTCATGGCGGCGGTGCTGGTGGTGCGTGCCGTCGCGGGGCCCGACCAGCGCGTGGTCAACGGCTCGCCCGCAAGCGGGTGGTACTCCCAGGGCACGGCGGTCTTCTTCGTCCTGGTCGGCGCGGTGGTGCTGGCCGCCGGCCGCGCGCTGATCCTCGGCAAGCGCTGGGGGCGCGGGCTGGCCGTGATCACCCAGCTGCTGTTGCTGCCCGTGGCGTGGTACCTGACGGCCGACTCGCACCGGCCCGGCTTCGGGATTCCCGCGGGCATCGCGGCGCTGGCCGTGCTCGGCCTGCTCTTCAGCCCCGCCGGCCTGCGCTGGGCGGCCGGCGGCGATCAGCGTGATTCGGCCAGCTCGGCCAGCCGGCGGCCCGACACCCGATAGGTGGTCCATTCGCGCTGCGGTTGGCCGCCGACGCCGTCGTAGAGCGTGATGGCGTCGGCGTTCCAATTCAGCACCGCCCAGGACAACCGCGTGTAACCGTTGTCGACGCATTCGGCCGCCAGCGTCGCCAGCAGCGCGCGGGCCAGGCCGCGGCGGCGAAACTCCGGCCGCACGAACAGGTCTTCGAGGTAAATGCCCGCCACGCCATCCCACGTGGAGAAGTTGAGGAACCACAGCCCCATCGCGGCGACCTGTCCGCCGACCTCCGCGACGTGCCCGTGCAACGTCGGGTTCGCACCGAAAAGCGCTGCGGCAATTTGTTTTTCGGTGACCGTGCATTGGTCGGCGGCATTTTCGAATTCGGCCAACGCGTGAATCATTTCGGTGATGGCGGCGGCGTCTTCGGGTGTGGCGCGGCGGATGGTCATCACTCGACGCCCAATGCGTTGAGGATCGTGGCGAATTTCGTTGTGGTTTCCGCGACTTCCTCGTCGGGGTCGGATTCGGCGACAATGCCGCCGCCGGAGCGGGCCAGCGCGCCGCGGCGGTCCGCCGACAGCTGCGCGCAGCGGATCGCCACCACCCAGCGGCCGTCGCCCCGGGCGTCGCACCAGCCCACCGCCCCCGCGTAGAACCCGCGGTCGCCCTCGAGCTCGGCGATGAGCTCGACCGCGGCCTTGGTCGGCACCCCGCCGACGGCGGGGGTGGGATGCAACGCCAGGGCCAAATCGATTGCGGTGGTTGCGCTGTCGCGCAGCCGGCCGCTGATCGGCGTGCACAGGTGCCACACCGCCGCGGTGCGGCTCAACTCGGGCTCGGCGGCGATCGTCAGCTCGTCGCATAGTGGCTCCAGGGCGGTCCGGATGGTCTCGATCACCAGCTGATGCTCGTGCCGATCCTTGGCCGAGCCGGCCAGCGCGGCGCCGTTGGCCGCGTCGGCGTCCGGGTCTGCCGCGCGGGGGGCCGACCCGGCGAACGGCCGGCAGGTGACGCGCTCCCCGGAGCGCGCCACCAGCAACTCCGGGCTGGCGCCCACGAGCGCCACCCCGGCGTAGTCGTCGCCCGCCGCGGTCAGGTCGACCAGATAGCCATAGGCCGCGGGATCCGCGTCGACAAGCCGGCGCAAGATGACGCGCGCGTCCAGGGGGGCATCGGCCACCAGCCGCAGCGCGCGGGACAGCACCACCTTGCTCAGCAGGCTGTCGGGGGCGGTGAGCTGATCGCGGGCCCGGACGATGCGGCGCCGGTAGTCGTCGGGCGGCGGGTCGGTGGCGGCGATGCGCACCGGCGGCAGCGGGCCCGTCGGCCAGTCCGGCGGGCCGTCGGCGCGGCGCACGGCCTCGGGTGTCAGCAGCGCCGCGGGCCGATCCACGTCAAAAGGCAACGCGCCCAACACTATTGGCGCACTGCCCGACCTCAAGGCGTCCTGCGCCGCCGCCACGTCGCGGTAGCGCTGCCGCACCCCCTCGGCGAGCAGGGTTTGCTTCGGTCCGCACAGCGCGAACGGCGGTTGGGCGCTCACCCGGGTTTGATCGCCTGTGGCTGGGCGGTCAGGCCGAGCGCGGCGAGCTGCCGCACCCCATGTTCGAAGCCGCACACGGCGAGCGAGCCGGCCAGCATCCAGAAGCGGCTGCCCTCGACGAGCGGGAGCTCCACCCAGCGCGTGATGACCGAGCGGGAGAAGTGGCTGTGCCCCACGAACACCACGTCGCGGTCGCTCATGTGCTCCAGCGCGAACGCGACGGCCCGGTCGGCGCGCTCGCTGACCTGCGCCACGCTCTCGCCACCGGGGCATCCGTGCGTGAAGACCAGCCAATCGGGAACCGATTCCTGGATCTGCGGGGTCGTCAACCCCTCGTAGGATCCGTAATCCCATTCGGCGAGCAGCGGAGTGACCTCGTCGACCGCGAGCCCGGCCAACTTGGCCGTGGTGAGTGCGCGGATGCGCGGGCTGCTGACCACCAGGGGGTCGGTGAGGCTGAGTTCGCGCAGGACGCGGCCGGCGAGCTCGGCCTGGACGCGGCCGGTGTCGGTGAGCTCGAGGTCCGTCCGACTGGTGTGCTGGCCGGATTTCGACCACTCGGTCTCGCCGTGGCGGAGCAGTACAAGTCGGTGGTTGTGCAGGCCCATATCGACCGATTCTGCCGGACGACACCCCGGGCCCGTCGGCCGCAGCGCGGGGCGATCGAACATGCCAGGATGGGCACTGTGACCGTGGCAACAAGGAGGGGCGGGCGCTGGTGAGTAAGACCCGGGTATTGGCGGTGGCCAACCAGAAGGGCGGCGTAGCCAAGACGACGACGGTTGCCTCGCTGGGAGCGGCGATGGTGGACAAGGGTCAGCGGGTGCTCCTGGTCGACCTGGATCCGCAGGGTTGTTTGACGTTCTCGCTGGGCCAGGACCCCGACAAGCTCCCGGTGTCGGTGCACGAGGTGTTGCTCGGTGAGGTCGAGCCGAACGCGGCGCTGGTCACGACGATGGAGGGCATGACGCTGCTGCCCGCCAACATCGACCTGGCCGGCGCCGAGGCCATGCTGTTGATGCGCGCCGGCCGCGAGTACGCGCTCAAGCGCGCGCTGGCCAAGGTCTCCGACGCTTTCGACGTGGTCATCATCGACTGCCCGCCGTCGCTGGGCGTGCTCACCCTCAATGGGCTGACCGCCGCCGACGAGGTGATCGTTCCGCTGCAATGCGAGACGCTGGCGCACCGCGGCGTCGGCCAGTTCCTGCGCACGGTCGCCGACGTCCAGCAGATCACCAACCCGGAGCTTCGGCTGCTCGGCGCGTTGCCGACGCTGTACGACTCGCGGACCACCCACACCCGCGACGTGCTGATGGACGTCGCGGACCGCTACAACATGCCGGTGCTGGCCCCGCCGATCCCGCGGACCGTGCGCTTCGCGGAGGCCAGCGCCTCGGGCTCGTCGGTGATGTCCGGCCGCAAGAACAAGGGCTCGTCGGCCTACGGCGAGCTGGCGAAGGCGCTGCTCAAGCACTGGAAGACCGGCAAACCGCTGCCGACGTTCGCCGTCGAGGTGTAGCGATCAGCGCGAGCAGACGCAAACTCGCACGCCAACTGCCGGTCTCGTGCGATTTTGCGTCTGCTCGGCGGAGACGGCCGCACCCTCAGCCCAGGGCCACCACGGTGTCGCCGCGCTGTTCGAACACCCGGGGTCCCGCGACGGTCGGGACCACCGCCCGCCCGGGCGCGCTGGGCGCCCGGTTCACCGGGATGTAGCGCTCGCTGGCGCCGCTGACGGGGTCGTACACGCCGATCGCGCCGGTGACCGGGACCAGCAGGCGGCCGGCCATCATCGTGCCGGGCCCCAGCGGCGCGGTCGTGTCGCCCGCGGCGATGGTGTAGCGCAGCGTCAGGTTGCCCGTCTCGAAGACCATGACGGAATCGCCCGTCCACCAAGTGATCAGGCTGCCCGCGTGCGAGACCGCCCCGGGACCCGATGCCGGTTTGGACAACAGGTTGCTCGAAACGGTGGTGCCGGTTTCGTCGATCACGTCCACCCGCGGCCGCGGCGAGGGCAGGTAGACCGCGGTGTTGTTCTCCCACACGGTGAGCACCCGGGCGCCGGAGTCCGCCCGGACCCCGGGTTCGGCCACGATGCGTTGCTGGGGTTCGTCGTCGTCCTTGCCGGGGCGCAGCAGCACCAGCCGCAGGTCGGCCTCGTTGACGCAACTCTCCAGTAGCGACACCGCCGACGAGCTGGCCGCCGACGAAACCAGCTTGCAGCCGGAATGCAGGCCGCGCGCCGAGGGTTTCACCCGCGCATCGGTCTCGCCGTAGGCCACCATGCGGACCATGTCGGAGCGCCAGAGCTCGAGCCGGGTGTCACCGGCCGACAACACCGTGGTGCCGTCGGAGGACAGCTGCACGCGCGGGTCGGCGTAACCGCTGCGGGCCGGCCCGCGGCGACCGGTCGACCCGTCGAGCGTGCTCACCTGCCCGCACCCGCGGTCGTCCCGATACACGGCGACGGCGAAGTGGTAGACCCAGGACACCCCGCACAGCTCGCTGTCGCGCTCATAGCTCCACAGTGACTGGCCCGAAGCGGGGTCGCGCCCGTCGACCCGGCGGGCGTCCCCGGTGACGAGGGTCCCGCCGACCGCCACGGGTGCGGTGGTGGCCGGACTGGCCGCGGTCCACAGCTCCTTGAGCGTGCCCGGCACCTGCCGGGCGGGGTTCTGGTTAGGCGCCGCGACGGCGGCCGGGCGGCTGATGGTGGCCCGAGCGTCGCTGGTCCACCAGATTAGCGACGCGACGGCGGCGACGACGACCGCGATGGCGACGGCCGCCACGACATCGCCCTTGGTCCGGCGTTCGGGTCTGACCATCTCCTCGGCGCGCGGCTCAGTTGGCGTGCGCGCCGGCTTCGGCGGGCTTGCGGCGCCGGCGGCGGCGCCTGCTGGTCCCGGACTTGCTTGACGCCTCCGCGGCGGCTTCGCCGTTGGTGTCGCCGGCCGCGGCGTTGCCGTTGGGGTGCCCGGTCACGGGCTGGCCGCCGCGGGTGCGCCGCCGCGGGGCGCCGGAGCGGTCACGCCCGGTCCGCTCCGCCTTCTGGCCGTCACGGTCGCTGCTGCGGCGCGGGCCCTGCGGCTTCTTCGGCGTTCCGACGGTGCCGCTCGCCCCGGCGGGGATGCCCAGCTCCTCGTAGAGGTGCGGCGAGTTCGAGTAGGTCTCGGCGGGCTCGGGGCAGTCCAGGCCCAGCGCCTTGTCGATCATCGACCAGCGGGGCAGCTCGTCCCAGTCCACCAGCGTGACCGCTATACCGGTCTTGCCGGCGCGGCCGGTGCGGCCGATGCGGTGCACGTAGGCCTGCTCGTCCTCGGGAATCTGGTAGTTGATGACGTGGGTGATGTCGTCGATGTCGATGCCGCGGGCGGCCACATCGGTGGCCACCAGCACGTCGATGTCGCCGGCGCGGAAGGCCTTGAGCGCCTTCTCGCGGGCGATCTGGCCGAGGTCGCCGTGCACGGCGCCGACCTTGAAGCCCCGCTCGGCCAGCTCGTCGGCGACCTTCTGCGCGGTGCGCTTGGTGCGGGTGAAGATCATCGTCGCGCCGCGGCCCTCGGCCTGCAGCACGCGGCTGACCAGCTCCACCTTGTCCAGCGCGTGGGCCCGGTAGACGAATTGCTCGGTGGTGTCGTGGGTGGCCGCCGAGTGCGGCGCCTCCGCGCGAATGTGCGTGGGCTGGTTCATGAAGGTGCGGGCCAGCGTGATGATCGGCCCGGGCATCGTCGCCGAGAACAGCATCGCCTGCCGCTCGACGGGGATCTGGCGCAGGATGCGCTCGATGTCGGGCAGGAAGCCCAGGTCGAGCATTTCGTCGGCCTCGTCGAGCACCAGGACGGACAGCCCGCCCAGCTGCAGGTGGCCCTGCTGGCTCAGGTCGAGCAGCCGGCCGGGGGTGCCGACCACGACGTCGGCGCCGGCGCGCAGCGCCTCGATCTGCGGCTCGTAGGGGCGGCCGCCGTAAATGGAGACGACGCTCAGCGGACGATCGCCCTCGGCCTTGAGGTACTGGGCCGCCGTGGCGAGGTCACCGTGGACCTGCAGGCACAGCTCGCGGGTCGGCACCACGATCAGGGCCCGCGGTGTGCCGTTGAGCGGGCGCGCGTCGGCGCCGGCCGTGATGCGCTGCAGCAGCGGCACGCCGAACGCGAAGGTCTTGCCCATGCCGGTGCGGGCCTGGCCGATCAGGTCGTCGCCGGCGAGCGCCAGCGGCAGGGTCAGCTCTTGGATTGCGAACGGGCGCTCGATGCCCTTTTCCGCGAGGGCGCGGACGATTTCGTCGCGAACGCCGATGTTGGCAAAAGTCAATTCAGTTGTGCTCGTGAGTGCGCTCATGCGTGGGTAGTAAGCCTTTCGGTGACATATCCGGTTGTGTCGGTGTTTCTCTGTCGCGGTCACGCGCGCACGAGTTCCGACTCCGAATACGTCGCCGAGTCGCGGGCCCCTGCTCAATCTGGGCGGGCCAGCTGTGCACGCACATTTCGCCGATAGCGGCTTTGGAGAAGAAATCCAGCCGCTATCTACATACATGATAGCTGGTCGAGCGCCGGCTCCCGATTCGCGCCGGGCCCGCCGACTACAGTGTTGCCATGACCCGGCCCTCTTTCGAGCCCTCGGAAGCCGACCTGGACGCCGACCGGGCGGACGATTCGCCCGCCCCCCGGCTGTCGGCCGACCACCCCGGTGTCAACGAGTTGTTCGCGGTCCTGGCATACGGCGAGATCGCCGCGTTTTATCGGCTCACCGACGAGGCGCGGATGGCCCCCGACCTGCGCGGACGGATCTCGATGGCGAGCATGGCCGCCGCCGAGATGCAGCACTACGAGCTGCTGCGCGACGCCCTGGAGCGCCGGGGTGTCGACGTCGTGCCCGCGATGTCGAAGTACGTCTCGGCGCTGGATAATTACCACCGGCTGACGATGCCCAGCACCTGGCTGGAGGCGTTGGTGAAGACCTACGTCGGCGACGCCCTGGCCGCCGACCTGTACCTGGAGATCGCCGACGGGCTACCCGACGAGATCGCCGACGTGGTGCGGGCGGCGCTGTCGGAGACCGGGCACTCGCAATTCGTCGTCGCCGAGGTGCGCGCCGCGGTGACGGGCAGCGGCAAGCAGCGCAGCCGGCTGGCGCTGTGGTCGCGGCGGCTGTTCGGCGAGGCGATCACCCAGGCCCAGTACTTGCTGGCCGACCACGACGAGCTGGTGGACCTGGTGATGTCGGGCGCGGGCGGCCTGGGCCAGCTCAACGCGTTCTTCGACCGGTTGCAGCAGACGCACGACCGGCGGATGCACGAGCTGGGCTTGAGCTGACGCTCAGCCGTGATCGCAAGCGCGGCGTAGCCGGGCGCGGCGGGTCACGGCCATCGGACTCAGCCGTGAGCGCAAGCGCGGCGTAGCCGGGCGCTGGGGGTCACGGCCATCGGACTCAGCCGTCATCGCAACTCAGCGGGCGCAGGTCGCCAGGCTCGCGTTGGTGGTAGACGCGGCCACCAGTTGGCCGGCGGCGTTCACGATCGAGCAATTCAGCCGGCCGTAGAAGCTGGTGGCGACGACCGACGGGGTCTGGACGCCGGGATTCAGGATCACCGCCTTGGTCCACGGCAGCGACACGTTGAACTCGGTCTGGGACGCGCCGCTGCCGTCGGTGTAGACGATGTTCACCAGGTCCAGCAGCTGCTTGGAGCCGGTGACGCTGTAGACGACGGTGCGCGGGTTCAGCGCGGCGGGCGGCGGCGTCAGAGTCAGGGGCGGCGCCGCGGTGGGCGTTCCCGTCGGCGCGAGACTCGGCGCGGCGCTGGGCGTGGTCACGGTGGTCACGGTCTCGGGAGGCAGCGGCGTGCTCGAAGGGCTGGGCTGCGCGCTGGGCGGGACGGAGCTCCTCGTCGTGGCGGGCGCGGACGTCACCGGTTGGGGGGCCGGCGCCACGGTGGCCTTGGTCGAGGCGCTGTCGCCGCTGTTGATGATGACCGCGGTCGCAATCGCGCCGACGGCCACCACCGCGCCGACGATCGCCGTGACGGGGCGCCAGCGCAGCTCGGTGGGCCAGCCGGTCCAGGTGTAGTCGCCCTCGGGGAAGGAGTCGGCGCCGTAGAGCTCGTCGGTCTCGTCGTCGGGATAATCCCGCACCCTGTCGCGATCGGCCAGTGTGGTACCCATGTTGCCGAAGTTAGCGATGTGAAAACGCGGATCGCCCCTCCAACCCGGCTCTGGACCCAGCTGCAAGCGAATCGTTATCCGCTCGCGATCATCGTTTCGCTCAGCGCGAAGCCGCGGTGGGGGGCTGTCGCGGATGCGGGCCCGCCGCGTCCACTAGCCTGCAGCTGACAGGTCTGTCGACTTCACTGCCTACGGAAGGGGTGACCGTGGAGGTCAAGATCGGTATCACGGACAGTCCGCGCGAGCTGGTCATCGCCAGCGCGCAGACGCCCGTTGAAGTCGAAGAGCTGGTCAGCGCCGCGCTGAGCGAGGGAGCGGGCCTGCTGAGGCTGAACGACGAGCGGGGACGTCGCTTCCTGGTTCACACCAGCAAGATCGCCTACGTCGAGATCGGTCCCGCGGACGGGCGCCGGGTCGGCTTCGGCATCGGCGCCGAGGTCACCAAACTCCCCGGCAAGGGCGCTAAAGGCGAGTAAGGGGCACGTGGGATAGCCCGCCCCAGGCGAACTGCACGGTGCCTTCGACGGCGTCCGCCTTGGAGATCGGGCGGTCGTTGTCGAGCCAGTACCGGGCGCAGTCGACGCTGATGCCGACCAGGCCCACGGCGATCATCCGGGCGCGGTGCGGATCCAGGCCCGAGTCCTCGCTGATCAAGGCGAACACCGCGTCGATGCACGATTCCGTGGCGACCCGCACCTGCGCGGCCACCTCCGGTTCGGTGACGTAGTCGTTCTCGAAGATGAGCCGGTAACCCTGGCTGTCGTGCTCGATGAAGTCGAAGAACGCCTGGACCGCCGCGTGCAGCCGGCGGCGGTTGTCGGTGGTGGTGTTCAACGCCTGCTGCACGCCCGAGACCAGGTTCTCCACGTGCCGGGCCAGCACGGCCAGATACAGCTCGAGCTTGCTCGAAAAGTGTTGATACAGAACCGGTTTGCTGACACCCGCGCGCTCGGCGATCTCGTCCATGCCGGCGGCGTGGTAGCCGCGATCGACGAACACGTCGCTGGCGACGATGAGCAACTGACCGCGACGCTCGTCGCGGGGCAACCGGTTGCCCCGCCGACTCGAAGCCGCAATGCCGTCCCCGGGCCGACTGCGGTCGGCCGACCTCACGGCGCGCCGCGCCGCGGGTTTGGCGAGTTCGCTCATCGAGTCCCCATCTGATGCGTTGGCAACCGGCCGCCGGCACCACAGGGCCGGCCGCGCGCGGCTCGTTGCGAGAGACATTACTACCCGAGCCGCTGCGGTGATCGTCGTCGCCGCCGTTGTCGCTGGCAGAAAGTGGTGTCGGGCCGTGCAGTCGGGCGCGCCAAGGACGGTGCCGGTGCCGACTGTGTAATCCTGGGGAAATGACTTCCCAGCGGCCCCCGCACGGCACCGGGCGCGTTCCGGTGCTGCGGGACGAGTGGCGGGAACCCCTTCGCGCCCTGCGCGACCCGATCGCCCGCGACGGCGGGCGGACCCGGGCCGACCGGGAGCGGCCGCGCCAGTGGCGCAAGCAGACGTGGCTGGGACGGTTCGTCTCCACCTACGGCTGGCGTGCGTACGCGTTACCGGCCTTGTCCGTGCTCACCGCGGTGGTCGTCTACCAGACGATGACCGGCACCGCCGCGACGAAGCCGATGGCCAATCAGCCCATCCAGAGCCCGCAGGCGATGGAGGCCATGGGCACCTCGATCATCGACGCACCGCCGCGCGGGCTCGCCGCGTTCGACGCCAACCTGCCGGCCGGCACGCTGCCGGACGGCGGCCCGTTCACCGAGGCGGGCGAGAAGACATGGCACGTCGTGCCCGGCGCGACGCCGCAGGTCGGTCAGGGCACCGTGCGGGTGTTTCGGTACACCGTCGAGGTGGAGGACGGCATCGACCCCACGATGTTCGGCGGCGACGACGCCTTCGCCCAGATGGTCGATCAGACGCTGGCCAATCCCAAGGGCTGGACCCACAACCCGCAATTCGCGTTCGTCCGGATCGACAACGGCAAACCCGACTTCCGGATCTCATTGGTGTCGCCGGTGACGGTCCGCGAGGGCTGCGGCTACGAATTCCGTTTGGAAACGTCGTGCTACAACCCGTCCTTCGGCAAGGACCGGCAGTCGCGGGTCTTCATCAACGAGGCGCGCTGGGTGCGCGGAGCCGTCCCGTTCGAGGGCGACATCGGCTCCTATCGCCAATACGTGATCAACCACGAGGTCGGCCACGCCATCGGGTACGTGCGCCACGAGCCGTGCGAGCAGCAGGGCGCTTTGGCGCCGGTGATGATGCAGCAGACGTTCTCCACGTCCAACGACGACGCCGCCAAGTTCGACCCGGATTTCGTCAAGGCCGACGGGAAGACCTGCCGATTCAACCCCTGGCCGTTCCCGATCGCCTAGCCCGGGCGGCGGGTCGCTCGGCGGGTTGAATTCATTGCCGTGCCCCACGACGGCTGCTGTGATGGTGGTGGACGACGAACCGCGTTCGCGAGACCGAGGAGGATGTCCGGCCGTGTCGACATCGCAGACAGCACTGCCGCCACTCGTGGCGCCGGCAGGCGAGTTGACCCGCGATGAGGTGGCCCGCTACAGCCGCCATCTGATCATTCCGGGACTGGGCGTCGACGGGCAGAAGCGGCTCAAGAACGCTCGCGTGCTGGTGATCGGCGCCGGCGGGCTCGGCGCTCCGACGCTGCTGTACCTGGCCGCGGCCGGGGTCGGCACGATCGGCATCGTCGACTTCGACGTCGTCGACGAGTCCAACCTGCAGCGCCAGGTCATCCACGGCGTGGCCGACGTCGGGCGCCCGAAGGCCCAGTCGGCGCGCGAGTCGATCGCCGCGATCAACCCGTCGGTCAGGGTGCGGCTGCACGAGTTCCGGCTGGATTCCAGCAACGCCGTCGACCTGTTCGGGCAGTACGACCTGATCGTGGACGGCACTGACAACTTCGCCACCCGATACCTGGTCAACGACGCCGCCGTGCTGGCCGGCAAGCCGTACGTGTGGGGGTCGATCTACCGCTTCGAGGGCCAGGTGTCGGTGTTCTGGGAGGACGCGCCGGGCGGCCGCGGCCTCAACTACCGCGATCTCTACCCGGAACCGCCGCCGCCGGGCACGGTGCCGTCGTGCGCCGAAGGCGGGGTGCTCGGCATCGTCTGCGCCTCCGTCGCGTCGGTGATGGGCACCGAGGCGATCAAACTCATCACCGGGATCGGCGAATCGCTGCTGGGCCGGCTCATGATCTACGACGCGCTCGAAATGTCCTACCGCACCATCACGATCCGCAAGGACCCGACGGCGCCCGCGATCACCGGGCTGGTCGACTACGAGGAGCTCTGCGGCGGGGCACCCGCCGACCTCGCCGGGGAGTCGACGATCACCCCGCACGAATTGCGCGCGTTGCTGGACTCCGGCACCAAGCTGGCCCTGATCGACGTCCGCGAGCCGGTCGAGTGGGAGATCAATCACATCGACGGCGCCCAGCTGATCCCGCAGTCGTCGATCGACTCGGGTGAGGGCCTGGCAAAGCTGCCGCACGACCGCATGCCGGTGCTGTACTGCAAGACGGGGGTGCGTTCGGCCGAGGCGCTGGCGGCGGTGAAGAAGGCCGGGTTCTCCGACGCGGTGCACCTGCGCGGGGGCATCGTGGCGTGGGCGCAGCAAATGCAACCCGACATGGTGATGTACTGACCCGATCCGGCAGGCGGCCTCGTCTAGGCTACCCGTGTGAATGTCGAGCCACCGCCGGAGCATGTGCTGGCGGCGTTTGGTTTGACCGGTGTCAAGCCCGTCTATCTGGGCGCTAGCTGGGAAGGCGGCTGGCGCTGCGGCGAGGTCGTCCTGTCGTTGGTGGCCGACCACGCCCGGGCGGCTTGGTCGGCCCGGGTGCGTGAAACGTTGTTCGTCGACGGTGTCCGACTGGCCCGCCCGGTCCGCTCGACGGACGGGCGGTACGTGGTTTCGGGGTGGCGGGCCGACACCTTCGTCGCCGGCACACCCGAACCGCGGCACGACGAGGTGGTGTCGGCGGCGGTGCGCCTGCACGAGGCGACCGGCAAACTGGAACGCCCCCGGTTCCTCACCCAGGGCCCCACCGCGCCGTGGGGCGACGTGGACGTCTTCATCGCCGCCGACCGCGCCGCCTGGGAGGAACGGCCGTTGGCCTCGGTGCCCCCGGGCGCGCGGACCGCCCCGCCGACGGCCGACGCCGAGCGGTCGGTGGAGCTGATCAACCAGCTGGCCACCCTGCGCAAGCCGACCAAGAGCCCGAACCAGTTGGTACACGGGGATCTCTACGGCACAGTGCTTTTCGTCGGCACCGCCGCCCCGGGGATCACCGACATCACCCCCTATTGGCGGCCCGCGTCGTGGGCGGCCGGTGTCGTCGTGGTCGACGCCCTGTCCTGGGGTGAGGCCGACGACGGACTCATCGAACGCTGGAACGCGTTGCCGGAGTGGCCGCAAATGTTGTTGCGGGCCTTGATGTTTCGCCTGGCCGTCCATGCGTTGCACCCACGGTCGACCGCCGAGGCCTTCCCCGGCCTGGCCCGCACCGCGGCGCTGGTCCGGCTGATCCTCTAGCGCCCGAAGTCGTATCGGACCTCGCGCAGCGCGATCCTGCCGTCGGTGGCCAGCACCCCCTCGGCGCGCAGCAGTTCGAGCTGCCGGGTGGTCAGATGACGCGCCGGGCGCCCGGAGGCGGTGATCACCCGGTGCCACGGCAGGTCCGAGGAGTCGGTCCGCATGATCCAGCCGACGATGCGCGGGCTGGAAAGGCCTGCGACGTCGGCGATGTCGCCGTAGGTGGCGACCCTGCCGGACGGGATCGACGCAACCAGCGCGCGCACCCGCTCGACCTGCTCCTCGGTCACCGGCGCCACGATCAGCGGGCCTCGAGCAACTCGCGCGTCAGCGCGGCGACTTCCCGCGGCGCGGCGTAGGGGACCATGTGGTTGCAGTCGAAATCCAGCAGCCGGAAATCGGATCCCAACCGTTCCCGCAGCCCGGCGATCAGTCGGTCGCCGACGTATGGCGGCGAGGTGCGCTTCGCGCGCACCAGGATCGTCGGCGTTCCGGCCGGCGGGAGCACGAGGTCGCGGGCCAGCTCGCTCCAGTAGGACATCATCGCCGGCAGGCTGACGCGCCAGCCGTACCGACCGCCCGGCAGCGCGACCAGGTGCTCGCGGATCTCGGCGTCCAGCAGCGCCGGGTCGACGTCCGACCAGGAGCCGTGCACCTTTTCCAGGCGCGCCTCCTCGGCGTCGGGGTAGTCGGGCGAGGCCAGCATCGCGTCCGCGATCTGGCGCATCCACTCGCCGTCCAGCCCGACCGCCGGGTCGAGCAGCAACAGCGCCGCCACCAGGTCCGGTCGTGCCGCGGCCAGCTGCATGGCGAGTCCGCCCCCGAAGGAGTGCCCCACCACGGGCACCGGCCCCTCGGCCGCGTCGTCGAGCAGCGCGGCCATCGCCGCGACGTTGGCGTCGATGGTCCACGGCGCCGCCCAGGTCGACCTGCCGTGGCCGATCAAATCGGGTGCGGCGAAGGTGATTTCGGGGAGCAGGCCGGCCAGCTGCTGCCACCGCTGACCATGGCCGGTCAACCCGTGCAGCGCCAGCACCCGCACCGGGCCCGCCGGGCCGTAGCGGTGCACATGGAGATCCGGGGTCACGCGTCGATCGTGCCAGCCGCCGCCACGGCCGCCGGCGGGCGGATGGCTCAGCGTTCGTCTTCCCACTCGTCCTCGGTGGGGACGATGTAGGCCTGCTCGATCACATCGGCCTCGTTCGCCTCGCGATCGGCCACGGTCAGATGTTCGGTGTCCAAGCCGGCTTCGTCGTCGACGTCGACCGGCTGCAATTGTTCCGCGGCGTCACCTTCGGGCGCGTCGTCGCTGGGAAAGACGTCCGTCACGATTTCTACCTCCTCACCGTTCGTCGGGCTGTTCGCGGCCTCCAGCGTAGGGGGCCGCCGCGGCGCGGGTCGGGCCGACTTGTCAGACCCTGGTGATTGCATGCAGCCATGTCGTTCACCTGGGACACCGAGGCGCTTGCCCTTCTGGCGCCCGGCTTGCGTGGGCCGGTCCGGGTGCTGGGCGGGCCCGGCACCGGCAAGAGCAGCCTGCTCATCGAGGCCGCGGTCGCCCAGATAGGCGCCGGCCTGGACCCGGAATCGGTTCTGCTGCTTACCGGTTCGGGCCGGCTGGGGATGCGGGCGCGCAGCGCGTTGATGACGGCGTTACTGCGGCCGCGCTCGGCGGCGGCCGGCCGGGCCGCCGTCGGTGAACCGCTGGTCCGCACCGTGCACGGCTACGCCTACGCGGTGCTGCGCCGGGCCGCCGAGCGCGCTGGCGATGCGCCGCCGCGGCTGGTCACCAGCGCCGAACAGGACGCCATCGTCCGGGAGCTGCTGGCCGGTGACCTCGAGGACGGGCCGCGCGCGGCGGTGGCGTGGCCCGCCCATCTGCAGCCCGCGCTTGCCACCGCGGGATTCGCCACCGAACTGCGAAACATGTTGGCGCGCTGCGCCGAACGGGGCGTGGACCCGCAGGAGCTGGAGCGGCTGGGTCGTCGGTGCGGGCGGCCGGAATGGACCGCCGCCGGCCGGTTCGCACGTCAATACGAGCAGGTGATGCTGCTGCGGGCGGCGGTCGGCACCGCGGCGCCCCAGGCGACGACGCCGGCGTTGGGGGCCGCCGAACTGGTGGGTGCCGCGCTGGAAGCCTTCGCGGTCGATCCGGAGCTGCTGGCCGCCGAGCGGGCCCGGGTGCGGGTATTGCTGGTCGACGACGCCCAGCAGCTCGACCCGCAGGCCGCCCGGCTGGTCCGGGTGCTCGCGGCGGGCGCGGAGCTGGCGTTGATCGCGGGGGATCCCAATCAGGCGGTGTTCGGCTTTCGGGGCGGTGAATCCGCCGGCTTGTTGGAAGGGGATTCGCCGTCGGTGACGTTGACGGCCTCGCATCGCTGCGCCCCGGCGGTCGCCCGCGCGGTCAGCGGCATCGCGCGCCGGCTGCCCGGCGGCAGCGGCGGCAGGCGGATCGACGGCACCGGGCCCGAGGAGGGATCGGTCGCGGTGCGCCTGGCCGGGTCCGCGCACGCGGAGGCGGCGATGATCGCCGATGCGCTGCGCCGGGCGCACCTGGTGGACGGCGTGCCGTGGTCGCAGATGGCGGTCATCGTCCGTTCGGTGCCGCGGGTCGGCGCGCGCTTGCCCCGCGCCCTGGCCGCCGCCGGGGTGCCGGTGGCCGCGCCGGCGGCGAGGGGATCGCTGTCCGACGAGCCGGCCGCCCGTGCCCTGCTCGACGTCCTGGCGGCCACCGCCGACGGGCTCGACGGCGAGCGGGCCCTGGCGCTGCTGACCGGTCCCATCGGCGGCGTCGATCCCGTCTCGTTGCGGCAGCTGCGCCGAACGCTGCAGCGCGCCAACGACGATCGCGCCCCGCGCGACGTCGCGGACCTGCTGGCCGACGCGCTGTCCGGCGCCACGGCCCCGTCCGGGCCGCAGCTTCGCCCCGTGCAGCGGGTGCGCGCGGTGTTGGACGCGGCCGCGCGCTGCGATCGTGCGGGCCAAGACCCGCGCTACACCCTGTGGGCGGCCTGGCAGCGTTCCGGCCTCCAGCGTCGCTGGCTGTCGGCCGCCGAGCGCGGCGGCCCCGCCGGCGCGCAGGCCACCCGGGACTTGGAGGCGGTCACCGCGTTGTTCGACATCACCGATCAGTACGTGTCGCGCACGTCGGGCGCGTCGCTGCGCGGGCTCGTCGACCACGTCGCCGCGCTGCACCTGCCGAGCGTGAATCAGGAGCCGGTATCGACGGTGGAGCAGGTGCGGGTGCTCAGCGCGCACGCCGCCCTGGGGCACGAATGGGACCTGGTGATCATCGCCGGGCTGCAGGAGGGCTTGTGGCCCAACACCGTTCCGCGCGGTGGTGTCCTGGCTACCCAGCGGCTGCTGGACGTGCTGGACGGCGTCGCCGGGGAGGCGTCGGTGCGGGCGCCGCTGCTGGCCGAGGAGCGGCGGCTGCTGGTCGCCGCGATGGGCCGGGCCCGCCGCCGACTGCTGGTGACCGCCGTGGACAGCGACACCGGCGGCGCCGACAACGAGGCCGCGCTGCCGTCGGCCTTTTTCTACGAGCTCGCGCAGTGGGCCGACGGCGACCCGGATCTGGCTGCCGCGCAACCAGTCTCGGCGCCCCGGGTGCTGTCCGCGGCGGCGCTGGTGGGCCGGTTGCGTGGCGTCGTGTGCGCGCCCGACGGATCGGTCGACGACGCCGTCCGCGCCTGTGCGGCAACGCAATTAGCGCGGCTCGCCCGGGCCGGGGTGCCGGGCGCGGATCCGGCCGGCTGGCACGGCCTGACCCCGGTCAGCACCAGCGAGCGGCTGCACGGCGACGGCGATGCCGTCACCTTGACCCCGTCAACCCTGCAGACGCTCAACGACTGCCCGTTGCGCTGGCTGGCCGAACGCCACGGTGGGACGAACCCGCGCGATCTGCGCTCGACCATCGGCTCGGTGGTGCACGCCCTGGTCGCCGACTCCCACAGGAGCGCAACGGAATTGCTGGCCGAATTGGACCGCGCCTGGCGGCACCTGCCCTTCGAGGCGGACTGGCATTCGGCCAACGAGCTGGCGCGGCATCGCGCGATGATCGAGGCGTTCGTCGAGTGGCGGGCGCAGACCCGAGGCGCGCTGACCGAGGTCGGCGTCGAGGTCGAGATAAACGGGACCCTGCCCGCCTGCCGCGACGGCGGCGGCGAGGTCCGGCTACGCGGCCGGGTCGATCGGTTGGAGCGCGATGCCGCCGGCCGGCTGGTGATCGTCGACGTCAAGACCGGCAAGACGCCGGTCAGCAAGGACGACGCCCAACAGCACGCCCAGCTCGCGATGTATCAGCTGGCGGTGGCCGAGGGCATGGTCGCCGCCGGTGAGGAGCCCGGCGGCGCGCGGCTGGTCTACGTCGGCAAGGCCGGGGCCTCCGGCGCCACGGAACGCGAACAGGATCCGCTGACGCCGGCCGCCCGCGAAGAATGGCGCCGGCTGGTCGTTCGCGCCGCCGAGTCGACCGCCGGTCCCCGGTTCATCGCCCGGCGCAACGACGGTTGCTCGCATTGCCCGATACGGCCTTCGTGCCCGGCCCACGCGGACGGGGCGGCGCGGTGAACGCACGCTACAGCCCGGCCGAATTGGCCTGTGCCCTAGGGCTTTTCCCGCCCACCGACGAGCAGGCCGCCGTCATCGCGGCCCCGCCCGGGCCGCTGGTCGTGATCGCCGGCGCCGGCGCCGGCAAAACCGAGACCATGGCCGCGCGGGTGGTGTGGCTCGTCGCCAACGGCTATGCCGAACCCGGCCAGGTGCTCGGATTGACGTTCACCCGCAAGGCCGCCGGCCAGCTGCAGCGTCGCGTGCGGTCCCGCCTCGCCCGGCTGGCCGGCGTCGGTTTGGGTTCCGACGGCGCGGCGTCCACGGAACCGGCGGGCGCCCCGACGGTCAGCACCTACCACGCCTTCGCCGGTTCCTTGATCCGCGACTACGGCCTGCTGCTGCCCATCGAGCCCGACACCCGGCTGCTCGGCGAGTCCGAGCTGTGGCAGCTGGCCTTCGACGTCGTGAGCGGGTACCGCGGCCGGCTGAACACCGACAAGACCCCCGCCGCGGTGACGTCGATCGTGCTGCGGCTGTGGGGTCAGCTGGCCGAACACCTGGTGGACACCCGCCAGCTCGGCGACACCCACGTGGAGTTGGAGCGGCTGATCCACACCCTGCCCGCGGGCCCCTACCAGCGCGACCGCGGCCCCAGCCAATGGTTGCTGCGGCTGTCGGCCACCCAGACCCAGCGCGCCGAGCTGGTGCCGCTGCTCGACGCGCTGGGCGAGCGGCTGCGGTCGGCCAAGGCGATGGACTTCGGCGTGCAGATGGCCTGCGCGGCACGGCTGGCGGCGAACTACCCGCAGGTCGGCGCGGATTTGCGTGGCCGCTACCGGGTGGTGCTGCTCGACGAGTACCAGGACACCGGGCACGCCCAGCGGGTCGCCCTGTCGTCGCTGTTCGGCGGTGGTGCCGACGACGGGCTGGCGCTGACCGCCGTCGGCGACCCGATCCAGTCGATCTACGGCTGGCGCGGCGCCTCGGCGACCAACCTGCCGCGCTTCAGCACCGACTTCCCGCTGTCCGACGGCACCCCCGCGCCGGTCCTGGAGCTGCGGACCAGCTGGCGCAACCCGCCGAGCACCCTGCGGCTGGCCAACGCGATATCGGCGGAGGCGCGCCGCAGGTCCGTCACGGTGCACGCGCTGCGCCCGCGCCCGGACGCCCCGCCCGGGACCGTGCGCTGCGCATTGCTGCCCGACGTGCAGGCCGAACGGGAGTGGATCGCCGACGAGCTCGCCGGCCGCTACCGTCCGGTCGACGGCGGTAACCCGCCGACCGCCGCGGTGCTGGTCCGCCGCAACGCCGACGCCGTGCCCATCGCCGAAGCGTTGCGCGCCCGCGGCGTCCCGGTCGAGGTCGTCGGGTTGGCCGGGCTGCTGTCCGTCCCGGAGGTCGCCGACGTCGTGGCCATGCTGCGCCTCGTCGCCGACCCGACCGCGGGCGCGGCGGCGATGCGGGTGCTCACGGGTCCGCGCTGGCGCCTCGGCGGCCGCGATGTCGCCGCGCTTTGGCGGCGCGCCCGGACGCTCTGCGACGGGCTGGGCGACGGCGGGGCGTCCGCGCCGGAAGAGATCGCGATGGCGGCCGGCCCGGACGCCGACACCGCGTGCCTGGCGGACGCCATCGCGGATCCCGGCCCGGCCGGGGCCTATTCGGCCGCGGGGTATCAGCGCATCACCGCGCTGGCCGCCGAGCTGCGCGCCCTGCGCGGCCACCTGGGCCACGCGCTGCCCGACCTGGTCGCCGAGGTGCGTCGGGCGCTGGGCGTCGACTGTGACGTCCGCGCCGCGGCGGGGGCGCACTCGGGCTGGGCCGGCACCGAACACCTCGACGCGTTCGCCGACGTCGTCGCCGGCTACGCCGAACGCTCGGACGGCCGTTCGGCGACGGCGTCGGTGACGGGCCTGTTGGCCTTCCTCGAGGTGGCCGAGTCGGTCGAGAACGGTTTGCCGCCGGCTCCGGTGGTGGCCGCGCGCGACCGCGTCCAGGTGCTCACGGTGCACTCCGCGAAGGGGTTGGAGTGGCAGGTGGTCGCGGTGGCGCACCTGTCGGGCGGGATCTTTCCGTCGACGGCGTCCCGGAGCACCTGGCTCACCGACGCGGCGGAGCTGCCGCCGCTGCTGCGGGGCGATCGCGCCTCGGCCGGCGCACTGGGCATCCCGGTGTTGGACACCTCGGACGTCACCAATCGAAAGCAGCTGTCCGACAAGATCTCCGATCACCGCCGCCAACTCGAGCAGCGGCGCATCGACGAGGAGCGACGGCTGCTCTACGTCGCGATCACCCGGGCCGAGGACACCCTGCTGCTGTCCGGCCACCATTGGGGTGCCACCGGCATCAAGCCGCGGGGGCCGTCGGATTTTCTGTGCGAGGTCAAGGACGTCATCGAGCGTTCGGCCGCGGCGGGGGACCCGTGCGGGGTGGTGGACCACTGGGCGCCCGCGCCGGCCGACGGTGACCGGAACCCGTTGCGCGACAACACCGTCGAGGCCGTCTGGCCGGTCGATCCGCTGGCCGGTCGGCGCGGCGACGTCGAGCGCGGCGCGGCGTTGGTGACGCGGGCCATGGCGGGCGACACCGGTGACGGAGGTGCCGACATCGAGGGTTGGACCTCCGACGTCGACGCGCTGCTGGCCGAGCGGGCGCGGGCGGTCCAACCGCCTACCGGGGCGCTGCCCAGCCAGCTGTCGGTCAGCGGCCTGGTCGACCTGGCCCGCGACCCCGCGGGTGCGGCGCAGCGCCTGCGGCATCGGCTGCCGACGCGGCCCGACCCGCATGCGTTGCTGGGCAACGCGTTTCACGCGTGGGTCCAACGGTTCTACGGCGCCGAGTGCCTGTTCGAACTCGCGGACCTGCCGGGTGCGGCGGACTCCGACGTCGGCGACACCCGGGGGCTGGCCGCGTTGCAGGCCGCATTCACCGAATCGCCGTGGGCGGCGCGCACTCCGATCGCCGTCGAGGTGCCCTTCGAGATGCCGATCGGCGACACCCTGGTGCGTGGGCGCATCGACGCGGTGTTCGCCGACCCCGACGGCGGCGCCACGGTCGTCGACTGGAAGACCGGCGAACCACCGCGCGGGCCGGAAGCCATGCGGCAGGCCGCCGTCCAGCTCGCCGTCTACCGCCTGGCGTGGGCCGCCCTGTCCGGTGTTCCGGAATCGTCCGTGCGCACGGCCTTCTATTACGTGCGCGCCCACACCACGGTCGCGCCCGACGATCTGCCCGCCCCCGCCGAACTGGCCGGGCTGCTGGCCGAGCCGGCCGTCGGGTGACCCGCGCTGCGCGGGTACCGGGGTCGCGATCGTGGTTACATGGAGTCGTGCGTGTCTCCTGCGCTGGCGTTGAGCCGATCACGGACCGCCGTGCGCAACGGTAGGTCGCGGCAACTGAGCGGTCTCGAAGAGACGCTGACCGCCCAGCGAGGCCACCAGCTGGTCGGCGTGGTGCGCATCCCCGAGGAACTTGCCAGCCCCATTCGGGTGATCACGCGCCGCGTGGCCATCGCGCTGGTGGTGCTGTTCGCGGCGGCCGTCATCGTCTACGCGGACCGCAACGGATACCGCGACGTGCGGGCCCAGCCGCTGACCTTTCTGGACTGCGTGTACTTCTCCGCGGTGTCGCTGTCGACGACCGGTTACGGCGACATCACCCCGTACACCGAAACCGCGCGTTTGGTTCACACCCTGATCTTCACCGCGCTGCGGATCGCGTTCCTGGCCGTCTTGGTCGGCACGACCCTCGAGGTGCTCTCCGAGCGGTCCCGGCAGGGGTGGAAGATTCAGCGTTGGAGGGGCAGAGTGCGCAACCACACGATCGTGATCGGCTACGGCACCAAGGGGAAGACGGCGGTCGCCGCGATCCTCGGCGACGAGGCCGCCCAGGGGGAGGTCGTCGTCGTCGACACCGATCGCAGTGCCCTCGACCACGCCGCGACCGCGGGGCTGGTCACCGTGCACGGCGACGCCACCAAGGCCGACGTGCTGCGGCTGGCCGGGGCCCAACACGCGGCGTCGATCATCGTCGCCACCAGCCGCGACGACACCGCGGTGCTGGTCACGCTGACCGCCCGGGAGATCGCTCCCAACGCCAAGATCGTGGCGTCCATCCGGGAGGCCGAAAACCAGCACCTGCTGCAGCAATCGGGCGCGGACTCGGTGGTGGTCTCCTCGGCGACCGCCGGGCGGCTGTTGGGGCTGGCCACCACCACGCCCAGCGTCGTGGAGATGATCGAGGACCTGTTGACACCGGACTTCGGGCTGGCGATCGCCGAACGGGAGGTGGAGCCGGCCGAGGTCGGCGGCTCCCCGCGCCATCTGCGCGACATCGTGCTCGGGGTGGTGCGCGACGGCCGGCTGCTGCGCATCGGCGCGCCCGAGGTGGACGCCGTCGAGGCCAGCGACCGGCTGCTCTACATCCGGCACGCGGGGCACTGATGGCGATCGCGAGCGCGGCGGAGCCGGGCGAAGCGGGTCGCCATCCGTCAGATCCCGCGCCGCTCGCGGATTTCCGGCTGCGGAACGTTCCGTTGCTGTCGCGGGTCGGTGCCGACCGGGCCGACCAGTTGCGCACCGACGTCGAAGCGGCCGCGGCCGGCTGGGCGGACGCGGCGCTGCTGCGGGTTGATTCGCGCAGTCAGGTGCTGGTCGCCGACAGCCGGGTGGTGCTGGGCTCGGCGGCCAAGCTGGCCGACAAGCCCCCACCGGATGCGGTGTTTCTGGGCCGCATCGACAACGGCCGCCACGTGTGGGCGATCCGGGGCGCACTGGAGGCGCCCGAGGACGAAGACATGCACGCCGAGGTGGTGAACCTGCGCGGTCTGGGGTCGATCCTCGACGACACCAGCAGCCAACTGGTCTCGTCGGCCGTCGCACTGCTGAACTGGCACGATTCCGCGCGGTTCAGCTCAGTCGACGGCTCACCGACCCGCCCGGCCCGGGCGGGCTGGGCGCGGGTCAACCCGGTCACCGGGCACGAGGAGTTTCCGCGCATCGACCCGGCCGTGATTTGCCTGGTCCACGACGGCGGCGACCGCGCGGTGCTGGCCCGCCAGGCGGTGTGGCCGGAGCGGATGTTCTCACTGCTGGCCGGATTCGTCGAAGCCGGCGAGTCGTTCGAAGGCTGCGTCGCCCGCGAGATCCGTGAGGAGATCGGCCTGTCCGTCCGCGACGTCCGCTACCTGGGCAGTCAGCCGTGGCCGTTCCCGCGCTCGCTCATGGTCGGCTTCCACGCCGTGGCGGACCCGGGCGAGGAATTCTCGTTCAACGACGGCGAGATCGCCGAGGCGGCGTGGTTCACCCGCGACGAGGTGCGCGCCGCGCTGGCGGCCGGCGACTGGTCCAGCTCCGCGGAATCGAAACTGCTACTGCCGGGATCGATCTCGATCGCGCGCGTGATCATCGAATCCTGGGCGGCGATCGACTGACCCGGTGCCGCTACTTGATGCGGTCCGTCACGCTCTGCAGGACGGCGCTGGCGATCTGATCGGTGGGTTCGATCCCCAGCACGCCGACGGAGACCAGCACCGATGACTTCACCGTGTACAGGTGGATCCAGCCGTCGGAGTTCAACTTCAGCGTCTGGCAATCAGGCTTGTTCAATGCGAAGTCATAAGCGGTGTGGTGCAGCGAGGCGCACTGATCCAGCGTGGCGTGCAGCTGGTTGAGCGCCCCTCGCGCGACCCCGGTGTCCGGGTAGACGACGACGGCGTTGGTGACCTCGTTGATCGGCGCGATGCCGCCCGGCCTCAGGTCGTCGGTCGATCCGGCGTAGGCGACCGACCGGTATTCCTTCCAGCCGCCGGCGAAGGTGAGGTCCGTGGCCCCCACCGCCCGGCACGGCGCCGGCGGGTTGCCGACGGTCTCCCGTGGCGGATCGTGGCGGTCGGCGTACGAATACGGTTGCAGCCCTTCGAAATTGGCGATGCGACGGGCATCGTCGAGGCTGATGACCAAGGAGTCGGCGTAGGCGTGCGGCATCGCCGCCGGATGGCCCGGGTGAGTACGAGCATGCCGACAGCACGGCGACGGCGATGACCACGCAAGCCCCGCGGGCCGGCGACAGGCGCCGAAGCACGCGGGCTCGACCGATACCTCGACGCCATGGTCGCCGATGTTAGGGCCGCATTCGGCGGCGGGCGGAGCAGTTGATCAACACCGGCGGCGTGTCGGCGCGGCCGTCGCTCAGGCGCTGGTTTGGGCCAGCTTGGCCTTGACCTCGGCCGCGCTCGGGTTCGTCAGCGTCGACCCGTCGGCGAACTTCACCGTCGGGACCGTCTTGTTGCCGCCGTTGACCGAACCGACGAATTCCGCCGCCGCGGGATCATGCTCGATGTCGACCGCCTGGTACGGAATTCCGTTGGACTTCAACACAGTCATGAGGCGATGGCAGTATCCACACCATGAGGTCGTGTAGACGGTGATCGGGGCAGTGGTCATAGCTCGTTAACGTAGCGGGGCGGTGTGGTGTTCCGCGCCGGAACAGCACACGCATATCCCGACGCGCACCGGCCGGGGCCGCGGTTTGTCGGCCATCGCTGCCAAGATGGAGGCCATGCCGATGGTCGCCGACGCCTTGACCGCCGAGCTGGACGACGAGCAGCGCGAGGCCGTGCTGGCTCCCCGCGGCCCGGTGTGCGTGCTCGCGGGCGCAGGAACGGGCAAGACCCGCACCATCACGCACCGGATCGCGCAGCTGGTGGCGAGCGGTCATGTGGCCGCCGGGCAGGTGCTGGCCGTCACCTTCACCCAGCGGGCGGCGGGGGAGATGCGTTCCCGGCTGCGCACGCTGGGCGCCGCCGCGGGCGCGGACACCGGCGTCGGCGGTGTGCAGGCCCTGACGTTTCACGCCGCGGCGCACCGGCAGTTGCGGTATTTCTGGCCGCGGGTGGTCGGCGACACCCGCTGGCAGCTGCTGGACACGAAGTTCGCCGTGGTGGCGCGGGCGGCCAGCCGCTCCCGGATCAACGCCAGCACCGACGACGTCCGCGACCTCGCCGGTGAGATCGAGTGGGCCAAGGCGTCGCTGATCACCCCCGAGGAGTATCCGGGCGCCGTGGCCGCGGCCGGGCGCGACATCCCGCTCGACGCCGCCCGGGTCGCGACCGTCTACGCCGCCTACGAGGCGCTGAAGGCCCGCGACGAATCGGTGACGCTGCTCGATTTCGACGACCTGCTGCTGCACACCGCGGCCGCCATCGAGAACGACGCCGCCGTGGCCGACGAATTCCGGGGGCGCTACCGCTGTTTCGTCGTCGACGAATACCAGGACGTCACGCCGCTGCAGCAGCGGGTGCTGACGGCGTGGCTCGGCGACCGGGACGACCTGACCGTCGTCGGCGACGCCAACCAGACCATCTACTCGTTCACCGGGGCCTCGCCGCGGTTCCTGCTGGACTTCTCGCGGCGGTACCCCGACGCCACCGTGGTTCGCCTGGAACGCGACTACCGCTCCACCCCGCAGGTGGTGTCGCTGGCCAACCAGGTGATCGCCGCGGCCCGCGGCCGGGTCGCCGGCAGCAAGCTGCACCTGTCCGGGCAGCGCCCGCCGGGCCCCGCCCCGTCGTTCCACGAGCATCCCGACGAACCGGCCGAGGCCGCCGCCGTCGCGGCGTCCATCGCCCGACTGATCGAAGCGGGCACCCCGCCGTCGGAGATCGCGGTGCTCTACCGGGTCAACGCGCAGTCCGAGGCCTACGAGGAGGCGCTGACCGAGGCGGGCATCCCCTACCAGGTCCGCGGCGGCGAGGGCTTTTTCACCCGGCAGGAAATCAAGCAGGCGCTGTTGGCGCTGCAGCGCGCGGCCGAGCGCGGCGCCGACGGGCCGCTGCCCGACGTCGTGCGCGCGGTCCTGGAACCGCTGGGGCTGACGGCCGAGCCACCGGTGGGCACCCGCGCCCGGGAGCGCTGGGACGCGCTGACCGCGCTGGCCGAGCTGGTCGACGCGGAGGTGGCCCAACGCCCGCAGCTGGACCTCCCGGGCCTGCTGGCCGAGCTCCGGCTGCGCGCCGACGCGCGGCACCCGCCGGTGGTGCAGGGCGTCACGCTGGCCTCGTTGCACGCCGCCAAGGGATTGGAATGGGACGCGGTGTTCCTGGTCGGCCTGGCCGACGGCACGCTGCCCATCTCGCACGCGCTGGCCCACGGCCCCGACAGCGAGGCCGTCGAGGAGGAACGCCGGCTGCTTTACGTCGGAATCACCAGGGCGCGAATACATTTGATGCTCAGCTGGGCGCTGGCCCGCAACCCGGGCGGGCGGCAGGGCCGCAAGCCGTCGCGGTTCCTCAACGGCATCGCGCCGCAGGCACGCGCCGACGCCGCCCCCACCCGAACCCGGCGCAATCGCGGGCCCGCGGCGCGCTGCCGGGTCTGCAACAAGGACCTGGCCACCGCCGCGGCGGTCATGTTGCGGCGGTGCGAGACGTGTGCCGCCGACGTCGACGAAGAGCTGCTGCTGCGGCTCAAGGCGTGGCGGCTGGACGTCGCCAAGGAGCAGCAGGTGCCCGCGTATGTGGTCTTCACCGACAACACGCTGATCGCGATCGCCGAGCTGCGGCCCGGGGATGAGGACGCGCTGATCGCGATCCCGGGCATCGGCGCGCGCAAGCTGGAGCAGTACGGCCCCGACGTCCTGGAGTTGGTGCGCGGCGCCTAAGCCGCGCCGCCCCTAAAACCACGCCGCACCTAAAACCACGCCGAGCGTGGGGCCTATGGACGAATTCGAAGCAATTGCCGTACCTAAGGCCCACACTCGGCGAGGTCGTCGCCGATATATGTGCAGGTCAGAAAATCGTTTGTGCCGCGCGGCGGCGGCGGTTTACCCTCGAAGCTGCGTTCTGGCACGACGAAGGGAGGTGGCCGCGATGATCAACGACGCGTTCGGTGTGGACGTGGCCGCCGCGGCGGTCACGCTCAAGCATGCCGCCACCGCCGTGCCGGCGGCCGCGTTGAAGCATCGCGCCGCCGCCGCCGCGACGAACGCGTCCGCGCGACTCGAGGTCCGCCGAATGGCTACGTAACAGCCCGGTTTTCACCGAATGGCCACGGACCCGAAGTCAAGGATCCGTGGCCACAGTATTTTTCGGGCGGAAGCCCGCTACCTGGTCCGGATCACCGAAATAGGCAAGCCCCGACCAGGAAGCAGGTGAGCAGGACATGTCGGCAATGACAGTCCCCAGACAGCCGTCGCCGGCGTTGCCGTGTCACGCCGGCGATCCCGACCTCTGGTTCGCCGAGACCCCGGCCGACCTCGAGCGCGCCAAGGCGCTCTGCGCTAGCTGCCCGATCCGGCGCGAGTGCCTGGCGTCCGCGCTAGAGCGGGCCGAGCCCTGGGGGGTGTGGGGCGGCGAAATCTTCGACCGCGGCGCGATTCTGAGCTTCAAACGACCGCGCGGACGCCCCCGCAAAGATGTCGCCGCCTAGACGACGGCGCTGTCGGGTTCGGCGAAGCCGGGGATCAGCTCCTCGGACAGCGCCTTGATCGGCACCCGCGCGTCCAGCTGGCACAGGATCGCGGCCACGGACGCGATGACCCGCATCGGGATGGCCAGCTTGGGCGGCAGGTCCATCTGCCGGGCCGTCTTGATCTGGGACACCGACCGGTCGATCTGGCCCACGGTCATGCGCTGCAGCCACTTGCGCGTGTAGTGGAACTCGTCGACCTCGATGGGTTCGACGTATTGGCGCAGCATTTCGTCGATGTCGCGCACCGACACCTGCTGGCCCTTCTGGATGAAGCCGACCTTCTCCATCGTCGGCAGCAGCAGGTCGTAGTTCTTGTCGCGGGCCAGGCGAATCGTCATCCCGAGCTCGACGGGGTAGCCGCCGGGCAGCGGCGCGACGGCGCCGAAGTCGATGACGCCCATCCGGTCGTCGGGGAGCAGCATGAAGTTCCCCGGATGCGCGTCGCCGTGCAGCATTCCCAGCCGTCGCGGCGCGTCGAACGTGAGCTCCAGCAGCCGGGTGCCGATCAGGTCGCGCTGCTCGCGGGTCCCGTTTCGGATGATCTCCGCCAGCGGCAGGCCGTCGATCCACTCCTGGACCACGACCTTGGGCGCGCTGGCCACGACGTGGGGTATCGCGAAGTGCGGGTGGCCCTCGTAGGCCTTGGCAAAGGCGCGCTGGTTGTCGGCCTCCAGCCGGTAGTCGAGCTCCATTTCGGTGCGCTCGACCAGCTCGTCGACGATGCCCTGGACATCGGCGCCGGGGGCGAGCTGTTTGACCACGCCGACCATCCGCTGCATGGTCTTCAGGTCGGCGCGCAGCGCCTCGTCGGCGCCGGGGTATTGGATTTTGACGGCCACCGGGCGGCCGTCGGCCCAGACCGCCTTGTGCACCTGGCCGATACTGGCCGAGGCGATGGGTTTGTCGTCGAACGAACTGAACCGTTCCCGCCACTTGGTGCCCAGCTGGCCGTCGAGCACCCGGTGCACCTTGTTGGCGGGTAGCGGCGGGGCGTCCTTCTGCAGCTTGGTCAACGCCTCGCGGTAGGGCTCGCCGTACTCGTCCGGGATGGCGGCCTCCATGACCGACAAGGCCTGGCCGACTTTCATCGCCCCGCCCTTGAGCTCGCCCAAGACGGTGAACAGCTGGTTGGCGGCTTTCTCCATCAGCTCGGCCTGGACTTCGTCCCGCGACTTGCCGGTCAGCCTTTTGCCGAAGCCGAGCGCCGCGCGGCCGGCGAAGCCGACCGGGATGCTGGCCAGCTTCGCGTTGCGCGCCGCCCGGCCGCGTTTGATGTCTGCCACGCCTCCATCATCCATGACGTTCCGCGGGCCCCGCGCTTGATCTGCGCAACACTTCGTCCGGCGGGCGACCGCCCGCGCGTGGCCCTAGGTTCTCAGCCATGGCAGCAAAGCAAGCGCAGCACGACGCCGCTGACTCGCTGTTCAGGGCGATCATCGAAACGCTGGATAAGCACCGCAACGACGGCACACTGACCGCGGAGATCCTGCAGCAGCTCGGGACGGCGTACGAGTCGGTGTCGTCGAACGTCCCCGATCAGGGGCGGCTCGGCTAGCTCTCAGCACGGGCACAGCGGGTGCCGGGTCCATTGCCGCGCGACGAGGGTGCCGGCGTTGAGGTCGAATTCCAGCGTGGCGTTCAGCGTCTGGGGTGCGACGGCGTCCTGTTGGCGCACGGCGGCGATCACCCGGTTCACCTGGCTGAGCGCGAGCGCCGCGGTCGCCAGCAGCGTGGCCCGGTCGGCCACTCCGACGGTTTCCCGCAGCTGCGCGGAGATGGCGGGCCAGGCCGCGTCGCGGTCTCGCCGATGCAGGTCGGCGCAGCCCAGGCAGCTGGTTGTGCCGGGAATGACGAGCGGGCCGACCAGCCCGACGCCGTCGCGGACCCGCACCGGCAGATGGGGCACGGCCCTGGCGTGCAGGTCGCGGACCATGCGCGGGTCGGCGACCAGGTAATCGGACAACACCACCAGGTCGACCGCGGTGGCCGACACGGCGGCGTGCGGCTGGCTGCTGCGGGCGATCCGCGCGCCCGAGCAGCGCAGCGCCTCGACGAGCAGCTCCGACAGCGGGCCGCGGCCGTGGATCCGGATGGACGGCGCCCGGACGCGGGACTTCACGCATTCGGTCGCGACGCCCGCACCGACCAGCTGGTCGACGAGCCCGGTCAGGCCGTCGGCGTCCCGCAAGCCGCGGTCGACGGCGCGGCGTTTTAGTTCCGCCAGCGGCGTGGGTGACCGCATCGATCGCAACAACGCCGCCAGCTCCGCGGCGGCCAGGCCGCCCGGTGGCCGCACCAGCACGGCGCGGCGGGGATCCCAGCCGACCTGGACGGCGCCGTCGGGCCGCAGCAGCACCGGCATGGCGGGGTCCAGCGCATAGGTGGAAAGCGCGGCCGGTGACACGGGTGCACTGTGCCACGCCGGGCGTGCACGCCCCGGTCAGTTATCCACAGGGCCCGAGCCCGGATCCTCGGGGTTCTCCTCGAGCTTGGCGATCGCCTCGTCGATGCCGCTGGTGTCGCCGCCGACGACGCGGTCGATGAAGCCGGCCGGCTCGTCGAGGTCATCGGCCTCGGGCAGCAGGTCGGGGTGTTGCCAGAGGGCGTCGCGCGCGTCCACGCCGGCGGCCTCGGTGAGGCGCTCCCATAGGGCGGCGGCTTCGCGCATCTTGCGGGGCCGCAGCTCCAGGCCCACCAGCGTCGCGAAGGTCTGTTCGGCCGGGCCGCCGGTGGCGCGGCGGCGCCGCAGCGTCTCGCTCAGCGCGGCCGCCCCCGGTATCCGGTCGCCCAGGGCCGCCGTGACCACCACCTGCACCCAACCCTCGATCAGCGCGAGCAGCGTCTCGAGGCGTTCCAGCGCCTGCGTCTGCGCCGGGGTGGCCTTGGGCTCGAAAACGCCTTGTCCCAGCAGGTTTTCGATGGCCGCCGGGTCGGACAGCGTCGCCGGGTTGAAGTCGCGGGCCAGCTCCTCGATGCCGCTCATATCGATCTGCATGCCCTTCGCGTAGGCCTCGACCGCGCCCAGCAGCTGGCTGGACAGCCACGGCACGTGGCTGAACAACCGGTGGTGGGCGGCCTCACGGGCGGCCAGGAACGTCAGGATCTCGCTGCGGGGCTGCTCGAGCCCGGCCGCGAACGATTCCATGGCGTCAGGCAGGATCGCCGCAAGGCCCTTGGGCCCCAACGGCAGTCCGATGTCGGTGGACGTCAGCACCTCGCGTGACAACCGGCCCAGCGCCTGCCCTAGCTGGGAGCCGAAGGCCATCCCGCCCATCTGCGACATCATCGCCATCAGCGGGCCGGCCATGCTCTTGGCCTCGTCGGGGAGCGACGACGCCCACACCGTCGAAATCTGTTGCGCCATCGGGTCGCACAACCGCTTCCAGGTGTCCAGGCTGTTGTCGACCCAGTCGGCCGGGCTCCAGCCCACCGCCTTGCTGGTGCCGGCGGGCAGCGCCGTGGAGCCGTCCAGCCAGGTCTCGGCCAGGTGCACCGCGTCGGCGATCGCCGAGTGCGTCGTGGCGGGGATCGGCGCCACGAAGCCGATCGAATTCGTCGCCACCCGGCGCGCCAGGTCGTAGTTGACCGGGCCCGACTGTCCACCTCCGGCCATCCCGGTGCCCGCGCTGGAGAACATCTGACCCAGCTGGGTGAAGATCTGCCCCAGGTCGCCCATGCCGAAATCGCCGCTCATGCCGAACGCGCCGAACGGATCGGAGCCACCGGAACCCGAATTGGGATCTTTCTTCCCGGGTTTGTCGGGGTCTTCCCCGTGGGAGAAGCCGAAAGGCAGGTCAGCCATACCGTCAACGGTACTCACCGGGGGAACGGGGTGGGTGGTCTCGGGGTCAGCTTGTGGCTGAACCTGGCCGACGGGCTCCGTCTAGTGTAATCGGCGTGAACAGGCGGATTCTGACCTTGATGGTCGCGCTGGTGCCGATCCTGGTCTTCGGCGTGTTGCTCGCGGTGGTGACGGTGCCGTTCGTCTCGCTGGGCCCCGGACCAACCTTCGACACGCTCGGCGAGGTCGACGGCAAGCAGGTGGTGGCGATCGAGGGCACCGCGACGCATCCGACCACCGGGCACCTCAACATGACGACGGTGTCCCAGCGTGACCAGCTGACCCTCGGCGAAGCGCTGACGCTGTGGCTTTCGGGCCAGGAGCAGCTGGTACCGCGTGACCTGATCTACCCGCCGGGCAAGTCGCGGGACGAGGTCGACAAGGCCAACAACGCGGACTTCAAGGAATCCGAGGACAGCGCCGCCTACGCCGCGCTGGGTTACCTGAAATACCCGGCCGCGGTCACGGTCGCCAAGGTCACCGATCCGGGTCCGTCGGCGGGCAAGCTGAAGGACGGCGACGCCATCGACGCGGTCAACGGCGTCCCGGTGGCCGACGTCGACCAGTTCACCGGGCTGTTGAAGAACACCAAACCCGGCCAGACGGTGACCATCGATTACCGGCGCAAGAACGAGCCGGCCGGTGTGGCCCAAATTACGCTGGGCGCGAACAAGGATCGCGACTACGGGTTCCTCGGCGTCGCCGTGCTCACCGCGCCCTGGGCGCCGTTCGTCGTCGACTTCAACCTGGCCAACGTCGGGGGGCCGTCGGCGGGCCTGATGTTCAGCCTGGCGGTGGTCGACAAGCTGACCACGGGTGACCTCGCCGGGTCGAAGTTCGTCGCGGGGACCGGCACCATATCCGCCGATGGGAAGGTCGGCCAGATCGGCGGCATCACCCACAAGATGGTCGCCGCCCAGGCGGCGGGCGCCACGGTCTTCTTGGTGCCGGCCAAGAACTGCTACGAGGCGAACTCGGACAATCCGTCCGGCCTGCGGCTGGTGAAGGTGGAGACCCTCAGCCAGGCGGTCGACGCCCTGCATGCGATCAGTTCGGGGGGTCAGGCGCCGAGCTGCTGAAGCGCAGCGGGCCGGATCGCGGGTCGCGCGATGCGTAGAGTTGTCACCGTCGATCAATCGAGCAGGGAGCGTAGCCAGTGGGGATGCGGCCCACCGCACGGATGCCGAAGCTGACCCGGCGTAGCCGGATTCTGATCCTGATCGCCCTGGGCGTGATCGCTTTGCTGCTGGCCGGTCCGCGGCTGATCGACGCGTACGTGGATTGGTTGTGGTTCGGCGAGCTCGGCTACCGCTCGGTGTTCAGCACCGTCCTCGTCACCCGATTCGTGGTCTTCCTGGTGGCCGGTCTGCTGGTCGGGGGCATCGTGTTCGCCGGCCTCGCGGTGGCCTACCGCACCCGCCCGGTGTTCGTGCCGAGCAACGACAACGATCCGGTCGCGCGGTACCGCGCCGTCGTCGTGTCCCGGTTGCGGTTGGTGGGCATCGGCGTCCCGGTCGCGATCGGCCTGCTGGCCGGCATCATCGCGCAGAGCTACTGGGTGCGCATCCAGCTGTTCATGCACGGCGGAGACTTCGGCATCCGGGACCCGCAGTTCGGCAAGGACCTCGGCTTCTACGCGTTCGACCTGCCGTTCTACCGGCTGCTGCTGAGCTACCTGTTCGTGGCCGTCTTCCTGGCCTTCGTGGCGAACCTGCTGGCGCACTACATCTTTGGCGGGATCCGGCTGTCCGGGCGCACCGGCGCGCTGAGCCGATCGGCGCGCATCCAGCTGGTCACCGTGGTCGGGTTGCTGGTGCTGCTCAAGGCGGCCGCGTACTGGCTGGACCGCTACGAGTTGCTGTCGCACACCCGCGGCGGCAAGCCCTTCACCGGCGCCGGGTACACCGACATCAACGCGGTGCTGCCGGCCAAGCTGATCCTGATGGCGATCGCGCTGATCTGCGCCGCCGCCGTGTTCTCCGCGATCGTCCTGAAAGACTTGCGGATTCCCGCCATCGGCCTGGTGTTGCTGCTGCTGTCGTCGCTGATCGTGGGCGCCGGATGGCCGTTGATCGTCGAGCAGATCAGCGTCAAACCCAATGCCGCGCAGAAGGAAAGCGAATACATCAGCCGCAGCATCGCGGCGACCCGGCAGGCGTACGGACTGACGTCGGACGTCGTCACCTATCGCACCTACGCCGGCGACACCCAGGCCACCGCCCAGCAGGTCGCCGACGACCGCGCGACCACCTCCAACATCCGACTGCTCGACCCGACCATCGTGAGCCCGGCGTTCACCCAGTTCCAGCAGGGCAAGAACTTCTATTACTTCCCCGACCAGCTGTCCATCGACCGCTACCTGGACCGCAACGGTTCGCTGCGCGACTATGTCGTCGCGGCCCGCGAGCTCAACCCGGACCGGCTCATCGAGAACCAGCGCGACTGGATCAACCGGCACAGCGTCTACACCCACGGCAACGGGTTCATCGCCTCCCCGGCGAACACGGTGCGCGGCGTCGCCAACGACCCCAACCAGAACGGCGGCTATCCCGAGTTCTTGGTGAACGTCGTCGGCGCCAACGGCAACGTGGTGTCCGACGGCCCCGCGCCGCTCGACCAGCCGCGCATCTACTACGGGCCCGTCATCGCCAACACGTCAGCCGACTACGCGATCGTCGGGCGCAACGGCGCCGACCGCGAGTACGACTACGAGACCAGCAGTGACACCAAGAACTACACCTACACCGGCCTCGGGGGAGTGCCGGTCGGGGACTGGCTGTCCCGCAGCGTGTTCGCCGCGAAGTTCGCGGAGCGAAACTTCTTGTTCTCCAACGTGATCGGCGCCAACAGCCGGATCCTGTTCAACCGCGACCCGGCCCGACGGGTGGAGGCGGTGGCGCCCTGGCTGACCACCGACAGCTCGGTGTATCCGGCGATCGTCAACAAGCGTCTGGTGTGGATCATCGACGGCTACACCACATTGGACAACTACCCGTACTCCGAGCTCACCTCCCTGGAATCGGCCACCGCCGACTCGAACGAGGTGGCGTTCAACAAGCTGGCCCCGGACAAGCAGGTCTCCTACATCCGCAACTCGGTGAAGGCCACGGTGGACGCCTACGACGGCACGGTGACGCTCTACCAGCAGGACGAGCAGGACCCGGTGCTCAAAGCGTGGATGCAGGTGTTCCCCGGCACCGTGAAGCCGAAGAGCGACATCACCCCCGAGCTGGCCGAGCACCTGCGCTATCCCGAGGACCTGTTCAAGGTGCAGCGGATGCTGCTGGCCAAGTATCACGTCAACGACCCGGTGACGTTCTTCTCCACGTCGGACTTCTGGGACGTGCCGCTGGACCCGAATCCGACCGCCAGCAGCTATCAGCCGCCCTACTACATCGTCGCGAAAAACATTGCCAAGAATGATAATTCGTCGTCGTATCAGCTGACGAGCGCGATGAACCGGTTCAAGCGCGACTACCTGGCCGCCTACATCAGCGCCAGCTCGGACCCGGCGACCTACGGCCGGATCACCGTGCTGACCATCCCGGGTCAGGTGAACGGGCCCAAGCTGGCCAACAACGCCATCACCACCGACCCGGCGGTGTCCCAGGACCTCGGCGTGATCGGGCGCGACAACCAGAACCGGATCCGGTGGGGGAACCTGCTCACGCTGCCGGTGGGTCAGGGCGGCCTGCTGTATGTCGAGCCCGTCTACGCCTCCCCCGGGGCCAGCGACGCCGCGTCGTCGTACCCGCGGCTGATCCGGGTGGCGATGATGTACAACGACAAGATCGGGTACGGCCCCACGGTGCGCGACGCCTTGACCGGGCTGTTCGGTCCCGGCGCGGGCGCGGCGGCGACGGGCATTCAGCCGACCGACGCCGGCAATCCGCAAGCGGCCCCACCGGCCACCCCGCCCCCGGCGGCCGGACCGCCGGGAGTGCCTCCGCCGACGGCGGTTCCGCCGGTGCCGGACGGCTCGGTGACGCTGTCCCCGGCGAAATCGGCTGCCCTGCAAGAGATTCAGGCGGCGCTCGGCGCGGCCAAGGACGCCCAGAAGAAGGGTGATTTCGCCGGCTACGGCGCCGCGCTGCAGCGGTTGGACGACGCGATCACCAAGTACAACAACACCAAGTAGCTCGGTTGCGGGCCGGCAAAGCGCGTCTGGCGGGGCTGCGCGCCGGTGAACGAGAGTTCTTGTCTGTCGGCGTCCGGCATAAATCGGTAACGTTCGCACGTTAAACGAGGCGGCATCGTGATGTCGGTGTCGGGCGAGAGCGAACGCGTAGGGATCAATGGTGGGCCAGTTTGAGGTGAATCGCTTGACCAGCGGTGGGCAGGCGGGCGCGACGGGCGGCTCGTTCCACCAAGGCGGCCGCGGGGTCATCGAGAGCGCATTTGAACTGCTAGATCACGTGAGCGCGTTGGAACCTGTGCGGTTGCTTGACTTGGCGAATGTCAGCGGGATCCCGCGCGAGACCGTCCGTCGACTGCTGCAGCAGTTGATCGTAGCCGGGGCGGTCAGTCGCGACGGTAACCGCTATCGGCTAGGTGCGAGCCTGTTGGGGTTGGGTTCGCGGGTGAGCCCCGAGCGCCGATTGCGGGTTGCCGCCCGTCGACCGATCGCAGAACTCGCAACCGCCACCGGGGCTGCGGTTCAGTTGTCTGCTGTGATCGGCGCCCAGGCAGTATTCCTAGACGTGGTGGACGCTCGGACTCCGGTGGGTTTCATCGCCGAACCCGGAGCTCCGGTACCGCCGGGCACGGCGGCAGCGCGTGCCTATGCCGAATTGGGCCGTGCCGCACCGATAGTGGATGCCGGCGAGGTACTAGCCCATCTCAGCTGTGTTGCCATTGCGATTCCCCTCGGCGACAACGCGGCCGCGGCGGTGTCGACTCTCATCGCGCAGCGGCGCCCTCCGCTCGGACTGCTGGCTGCCACCAGGGCCACCAGCACCCGGATCGTCAGCCTTCTTCGCACACCGTGATCGGCGAGTAAAACCCACTCAGTGGGCGCAGGCTCGCCTGCGGCCCCGCCGCTTCCTAACGTCACGAGTGTGACGGGAGCAACTGCGGACACGAATGGCGCGGAAGTATTGCTGAGGCAATTGGAATCTCATGGCGTGGACTGCATTTTCGCCTCTCCTATCGCCGTGATGGCACCGGTATGGGAGGCGCTCGCTCGGCGCGGCAATGACATGAAGCCGCGGTACTTCCGCTGTCGCCATGAGCTGTTGGCGGTGAGCCTGGCATCGGGCTATTACAAGGCCACCGGCCGAAGCCAGGTTGTCTTCTTACCGACATCGCTGGGAGTTCAAAACTCATCGATGGCGCTGAGCACCGCACTGCAGGAGCGCACGCCGATGACGGTACTGTCGCCCGACACGCTCAGCTATGGCGATGATCCCGACGGCGATCCTGGTGCCGAATGGCCGGCACTGCTCACCGACCTTGCCGGCCCGGCGCGCAACGGTGAAGCGGTCGTCAAGTGGGCTAAGCGAGCACGGACGCCTTCCGATCTGCTTCACGAGCTCCGGCGCGCCTGCTTTATCGCCGAATCCGTCCCGCAGGGTCCCACGTTGCTGGAAATACCGTTCCAGCTGTTGATTGGCGAGGGCCACCCTGGAATCCCCGTGTGGGTTCCCCCTGCACCCGTTGTCGCGACACGCGGACAGATCGACCAGGTGGCCCGGGTCCTGGCTAGCGCCGCGAACCCAATCATCATCACCGAGCACGGCGGGCGAACTGACGATGAACGCAAGGTTCTGACAAGCATTGCCGAGACCCTCTCGGCGCCCGTCTTCGAATTCTGGAATCCCGCCTATCACAATTTCCCGCGGTCGCACCGGCTGTACGGGGCCGGGCCAGTGGAAGCGGTGCTCGGCGATGCGGACGCGATCCTGCTCGCCGGCTGCAACGGACCGTGGCATCCCCCACATATGGCGCTACGCCCAGGATGCGCCGTCATCCACCTAGAGCAAGACCCCCTGCGTCCGCGCGCTGCCTACTGGGGCTACCCCACCACGCACACAATTCCGGGGAATCTGTCGATCAACCTGGTTGCGCTCGCTGCCAATCTACAAGCCAGGTCGGCTCCACGGCCCGAGGCCGAAGAGCGGTGGGCTCGCTATACACATGGCGTGCGCGCAAGGGGGATCGAGGAAGCCTGTCAACGAGCCTCGCAGGCAACCGATTTCATGCCCGCAGCCGACTTGTTCGGAGCGTTGCACGACATCCTGCCCGATGACGCGATCTGCGTCGATGAGATCATCGCCCAAGTTCCGCAGATGATTCAATTCCTATACGAGCGCAAACCCTTCACGCAGTATCGCGGTTGGGCAGGCGCACTGGGAACCGGCCTGGGCACCGCACTCGGCGTCAAAGTCGCGCGCCCGGATCGGCCGGTCGTCTGCATTCTCGGCGATGGTGCTTGGCACTACAACCCGATACCCGCCGCCCTCGGGTTCGCGCAGGAATACGCCGCCCCGCTCCTCATCGTGGTGTGCAACAACCGGCAGTACGCATCCCAAACCAGGAACCTCGTCAAGTATTTCCCCGATAGCACGGCCGTCCGCGAGCAGAATTTCATCGGCGACGTCATCGCGCCCATGCCCGACTACGTGAAGCAGGCCGAGGCCTACGGCGGCACGGGTGAACGCGTGCAGAAATCCGATGAGCTGAGCGCGGCACTGCAGCGCGCGCTCGACGCGGTCGCGTCGGGGCAGACGTTCTTGCTCGATGCCGTCGTCAGCCCGTGAGAGACAATGAGTACAAGCGATTTGGTAACCGCAGCCGCCCGTGATCTGGCGAGCCGCATGGATGCGGCGCAAGTCCAGGTGCCCGACGGTGCGCAGTTGATCTGGAACGCGGCGGTGCGACACCGTCCGGCACTGCTCGTACGGCCCCGGTCAGCGCGCGACGTGCAAGCAGCCATCCGTGTTGCGCGTGACCGCGGGGTGCGGCTCTCAGTGCTCGGCGGCGGGCACGACTGGGCGGGTCGGGCCGTTTGTGACGGCGGTTTGGTGATCGACATGTCCGGAATGCAAAGTGTCACAGTCGATCCCATGACAAGGATCGCCACGGTGGGGGGCGGTGTGATTGCGACCGGCTTGATCGACGCGGTAGCGCCGTACGGGCTGGTTGCCGCCACCGGCAACTGCGGGGGCGTTGGTATGGCCGGCCTGACACTTGGCGGGGGCTACGGGCCGCTCAACGGGCGGTTCGGTCTTGCGGTGGACAATCTGCTCGGCGCCGAGGTTGTCCTGGCGGATGGTCGAATCGTCACAGCCAGCGCGGCTCAAGAGCCAGAGCTGTTCTGGGCACTGCGCGGTGGTGGCGGCAACTTCGGCGCGGTCACTTCCATGCGGGTTCGGCTGCATCCGCTCGATCGGTTAATCGGCGGGATGATCATGTTTCCGTTGTCGCAGGCCGCGACGGTGTGGCGCGGGCTGCAGGGGGTTTTAGCGACGGCGCCTGACGTGATGACCGTGCAAAGCGGGCTGATGTCCGGCCCGGACGGCAATCCGGCGGTTTATCTCCAGCCGGCCTGGAGCGGCGATCTTCGTAGCGGTCTAGCGGCCGTCGACCTACTCGCAACGCTCGGAACGCCACTGACCACACAAGTCGCGCCCGTGGCCTACCATGACGTACTGCGTCTGTTCGACGTGGGGTGTGTCCGAGGACTTTGTTGGGCGGTTCGGACCCGTACCGTAGCGGGGTATACGCCCGAAGTCATCGATGCGCTGGTCGAGGCCGCGCGGGCACTGACCTCGCCGCGCAGCCTCATCTCCATCCACCACTGTCACGGCGCATCAACTCGCGTCGCCCCGGAAGAGACCGCGTTCGCGAACCGCCGCCCACATTTCGTCATCGAGATTGTTGCGTGCTGGGAGACCGGGGACGGCGCCCATCATCGCGCCTGGGCCGACGCGGTGTCGGACGCGCTTGCCCCCCATGCGATTTCCGGCGGATACGCCAACCTGCTCGGGCCGGGCGACAAAGCGCAGATCGAAAAAGCCCACGGCGACAACGCCGCACGACTCATCGCCGCCAAAAAGCGCTACGACCCCGACGCGGTGTTCACCGCCATCCCACTTCCCAGCGTTAGTTAGAAGGACAGATCGAATGTCGTACATCGTCGATAGCCACCACGTCACCTTGTCGGTGAACGGGGCACAGGAGGACGTTGACGTCCACGTCAAGGTGCTCGGGCTGCGGTTGATCAAACGGACGGTGCTGTTCGACGGGGCGATCTCGGTCTATCACCTCTATTACAGCAACGCCGACGGCGACCCGAGCGCGGTGCCGCAGGAGCTAGGCAAGCGATTTCAGCTGCCGGAGCAGTTCGAGGCACGCCGCGAGGAGATCCTCGGCCGACTCGAGTCGATCGCAACCCACGAATGAGGAATTCAAGTGAACGCACCCACAATGCATGACGCCACCAAAGTTCTGGCTGACCCGTCGGCATACGCCGACGACGAGCGGCTGCACGCAGGGCTACGGCAGCTGCGGGCAAACAATCCGGTTGCGTGGGTGGACCATCCGCCGTATCGGCCGTTCTGGGCGATCACCAAGCACGCTGACATCATGGCGATCGAGCGCGATAGTGACCTATTCATCGCCGGGCCCCGCCCACTACTCACCCCCGCCGATGCCGACGATCTGCGCAAGGCACAGCAAGATGCGGGGACCCACCCTGAGGAAGTGGCCAATGGATACTCGCGGTTTGAGCGAGCGGGAACGACAATCGATGTCTGAGCGGGCAGTTGTGATTATCGGTGCTGGCCCCGCAGGGATTTCGGCTGCGCTTAGCTTGAAGGACAAGGGGATTCGGCCCTTGCTCGTCGACCAGTCCGATGCGGTGGCCGCTTCGTGGCGCGGCCGATATGACCGGCTCAGGCTCAATACCGGCCGGCAATTCTCCCACCTGCCGGGTCGGCCGTACCCGAAAGGAACTCCGGTCTTTCCGACTCGTGACCAAGTCGTGGCACACTGTGACCGGCATGCTCGCGAGGATGGCATCGAGCTACGGCTCAAGACCACGGTTGAACGGATCGACCGACGTTCGGCGCGATGGCGGTTGACAACATCTAAGGGAGACCTCGACGCTCGACACGTCGTGGTTGCCACGGGCTACCACCACACGCCCGTGATTCCAAACTGGCCGGGCCGCTTTGCCGGTGAGTTATTGCACTCATCGAGTTATCGAGACCCGATGTCTTACGCACACAAGCGTGTGCTGGTTGTCGGGTCGGGATCGTCGGGCTTGGAAATCGCCCACGACCTGACCACAGGCGAAGCGGCCAGCGTGTGGCTCTCGGTACGAACCCCGCCAAACATTCTGCCGCGCAGGGGGCCCGCCGGACTGCCCAACGACGTGCTGTCAATTCCGTTGTTCCATCTGCCCTCGCGGATTGCGGATCGGATCGCTGCGGCCGCGCGCCGTCGCGCGTTCGGCGATCTCAGAGAATTCGGTCTGCCCGTTCCAGAGGAGGGTCCCTTCGCGAGAGCCCACCGGCTGCATGTCGCACCGACAGTCATTGACCCCGAGGTGATTGACGCGGTACGCGACGGATCAATCGAAGTGGTTGGGGCGGTCAGCGTGCTCGAGGGTACGCAGGTGGCGCTCGCAGACGGGGCACGTATTCAGCCCGATGTGATGATCTGCGCGACCGGGTATGGGCCGGGTCTGGATCCGTTGGTCGGACACTTGGGTGTGCTCACACCTGAGGGCTTACCGGTCGTGCTGGCACCTGCACCTGCCGCCGATGGCTTGTACTTCCATGGCATGCTGACTCGCCCCGCGTTGATTGGCTACCTGGCCAAGCAGTCGCGAACGCTGGCCAAGCGCATATCGCAAGACTGCCAACCTAGCTCTCAGGCGTAGGCCGTGCGGAATCTGTCCCGATAGGCCTTCGGGCTGATGCCCAGGTGGTTGACGAACACGCGCCGCAAAGTTTCGATGCTGCCGAAGCCGGCCATGCCGGCGGTCTCGCTAACCGACCGGCCGGATTCCAGTGCGCCGCGTGCGAAATCGATTCGCACCAGTTCGACGTAGCGCGCGGGGGTCATCCCGAGCTCGGATTGGAAGAGCCGGGTCAGCTGGCGGGTGCTCAGTGATGCCCGGGCCGCAAGGGATTTCACGCTGTGGTTGGCAGCCGGGTTGGCCGCGACCGCGTCGATGACCGCGCGCAGCGGCGACTGCGGTGGGGGATCGGCCTCCACCAGCACCGAGAATTGTGATTGGCCCCCGGCGCGTTTGAGGTAGACCACCAGCCACCGGGCGACGTTGCGGACCAGTTCGGTCCCGTAATCCATTTCGACCAGCGCCAGTGCCAGATCGATGCCCGACGAGATCCCGGCCGAGGTGAAGACGTCGCCGTCGCGGACGAAGATCGCGTCGGGATCGACGGTGACATCGCGAAAGGCCCGGGCCAACACCCGCGTCTCGTTCCAGTGGGTGGTGGCGCGCCGGCCGCTGAGCAGGCCGGCCTGGGCGAGGATGAACGACCCCGTGCAGATGGACGCCGTTCGCCGGGACCGCGCCGACACCGACCTGACGGCCTCGACGAGCGCGGGATCGACCGGCCGCCGGGGCAGGTGGTCGCTGCCGGCGACCAGTATGGTGTCGGCCGACTCGATCGAAGCGATGGCGTCGGTGACGCCCAACCGCGTGCCGATCGACGTCGTCACATCCCGCCCGTCCAGCGACGCGACCTTGAGCCGGTAGTCGGCGCCGAACCGGTTGGCTTCGACGAACACCTCACCGGCCCCCGCCACGTCCAGCATCGTCACGTCGTCGAAGACGACGATCACCACCACCCGCGAATGCGCTCCGGTCTCGGCCACGTAAGACATTGTGTCGCTTTCTGTGGACAGGACGGCCCGAACGCCCACGGTCGCCTTGGCCGTGCGGCCGCAGACTGACGGCATGAATACTCAATCAATGGAAAGCATCGCCGGCATCCGCATCCCTGACTCGGCGTTGGTGCGCGAGGCCACCGATTTCATTCGCGACGCCGAGGACGACCTGCTGTTCAACCACTCGCGGCGGGTGTTCCTGTTCGGCGCGCTGCAGGGTCTGCGCCGGGGGCTGCAACCCGACCTGGAGCTGCTTTACGTCGCCGCCATGTTCCACGACCTCGGGCTCACCGAGCGGTACCGCACCTCGGCGCTGCGCTTCGAGGTCGACGGCGCCGACGCGGCCCGCGAGTTTCTGACCGCCCGCGGCGTCGACCAATCCGACGCCGAGAAGGTGTGGCTCGGCATCGCTTTGCACACCACCCCGGGGGTGCCCGAGTTCCTCGCCCCGGAGGTCGCTCTGCTGCAAGCCGGTGTCGAGGTGGACGTGGTCGGCATCGGCCGCGACGACCTGGCCCCCGACGCGCTCGCCGCGGTGACCGCTGCTCACCCGCGCCCGCAGTTCAAGCAGCGCATCCTGGCGGCGTTCAACGACGGCATGAAGCACCGCCCGCTCACCACCGCCGGCACGATGAACGCCGACGTGCTGGCGCACTTCGATCCCGCCTTCGAGCGGGTCGACTTCGTCGAGAAGATCCTTAACAACAGCTGGCCGGAATGAAGGGAGCGGACAGATGGAGATTCACGAGGCGCTCTACACCACCCGGATGATGCGCCGGCTGCGGCCGGACCCGGTCCCGTTGGACGTGCAGGCCCGCATCCTCGATGCGGCCGTCCGGGCGCCCAACGGTGGCAACACCCAACGCTGGCACTTTGTCGCAGTCGACGATCCACAACTCATCCACGAGTTCGGCGAACTGTTCCGGGAGGCCCGCGGCCTCGAATACGAGAAGTTCAGGACGGGGCAGGGACCGATGGTCGTGCCGGGGCCCGGCGCGGACCTCACCGCTCACGCCGAGACGATGCGTCGGATCAAAGGCTCCGGCAATTACCTGGCCGACCACTTCGACGAGGTTCCCCTGTTGCTCTTCGTGTTCTCGATCGACGACCTCGGCGGCGCCAACATCTACCCCGCGATCTGGAGCGCGTTGCTCGCCGCACGCGCCGAGGGCGTCGGCGGCGTGATGACGATGGTGCTCAACAATTTTCGGGACAAGGTGAACGAGATGTTGGGCGTGCCCGTTGAGGAAGGCTGGAAGATGTCGGCCATGCTGACCCTCGGCTACCCCCTGGGTAAGTGGGGCGTTGCAGCCAATCGCCGCCCGGTGCACGAGGTTTCGTCGCGCAACGGCTGGGGCAAGCCGTTCGGTGTCGAGGTGCCGCAGCCGCTGTGGCCGACGCCCGAACCGGCCGACCTCGCCGCGGCGGGATGACGGGCCCGGGAAGGTGAGTCGAATGACCAAGACGAATGGCATCGGGGTCACCGTGGTCCAGCCGGGGGAGGGCGAGTACGTGGCCCTCCCCGGATTCGGGGCGGTGTTCAAGCTGACCAGCAAGACCAACGGGGGTGAGGTGTCGATCGTCGAGCACCCGTTCGCGGTCGGCGTGCTGACGGCCGCGCACATGCACACCCGCGAGGACGAGCACTCGATCGTGTTGGCCGGTGAGATCGGCTTCCGCTCCGACGATAGCGAAGTGGTTCTGGGTCCCGGGGGCTACATCACCAAGCCCCGCGGGCAGATGCACGCGATGTGGAACGCCGGCAGCGAGCCCGGCCGCATCATCGAGGTCATCACGCCCGGCGGCTTCGAGAATTACTTCCGCGAGCTCGGGGAGCTGCTCGTCGACCACGCCGACGACCCGGTCGGCAAGGCCCTGCATGAGCTGCCCGAGTTCGGCGAGCTGGCCGACAAGTACGGGCTGACGTACGGGTCGCCGGACTGGATGGACGACATCGCCCGGCGCTATGGGCTCAACCCGCCCTCGCACTGAGCGGGCGCTCGCCGAGATTGCCGTGACGGCTGTGGTCGTCGCACGACCCACGACCATGGCGGCAATCTCGCCGCCGAAAGGCCGATGACCGCGCGATTTGGTCGCCGTGACGCCGGTTCGGTAACCTGGCATTCACCAACGCGGGGTGGAGCAGCTCGGTAGCTCGCTGGGCTCATAACCCAGAGGTCGCAGGTTCGAATCCTGTCCCCGCTACCAGGTGATGTCGCAAGACATCGGAATAGCCGCGGACCTACTTTAGGTCTGCGGTTTTTTCCGTTTGGGGCCTTTGGGGCGCCGGTGGGCTGGTAGTCCCTGGTGGGGTCGAGGGTGAAGTCGCGCAGGACTTCTCCGGTGGTGGCGTTGATGTCGGTGACGTGGTGGTCCTGGGCAAGGATGAGGACGCGGGTTCGGTAGTGGTGGCGGCCGATGCCGATGTGGTGCAGGGGGCCGATTGCGTGCAAGGTGATGGATCCGGCTTGGTCGACGCGGTCAGCGCGTACGCGGTTGTGGTGTCGATGCGTGTTGTTGGGTCGGCTGGTGTAGATGACTGCTGGGGTAGCTCGGTGAGGTAGCGAGCGGTGGGGTCGGCGGTGGTTGTATTCGTCGGTGAACGCGTCGAGTTGGGTCTGCAGCTCGGCGATGGTGGTTGGGCGTGGTTGGCCGGTGAGCCATTTCTTGAGGGTTTGGTGGAAGCGTTCTACTTTTTCGCAGGTGGCCTATTGAGGTGGCAGGCGTCGTTGGGCTTGTGCAGTGCGGGTTGGCCACTGTGTGTCATCGCCGGAGTTTTTGCGCTGAGTCCCAGGTCAACTGGGTGGGGTCGTTAACCGTGTTGTTGAATGTGGTGAAGCGCCCTGATTGCTGGGGCACGTTCGGGTCCTGGGGGTTGATGAGCTGCTGAGTGAAGGTCGCCGTGGCGGTGTTGAAGATCAGAGTGTGAAGGACACTGATGCCTGACCAATCCTGCGATGGCAGCGAGATAAATTTCACTGTGTAGGTCGGGTCGGTGAAGGCCCCTTGCATCACGTAGGTCCCGTAATGGTGTTCGCCTTCAGACAAGATGGCATACATTCCGTTGTCGTAATACAGCAGCACCGCGTCGGGAAACGGTTTCTTCTCGTAGAGCTTTGTGTACTCGAGCCGTTGGTATTTGGTGGGCTTACCGAACCGGACCGTCACCGTCCCCACGGTGTCAGCTTTCCCCGACGTGGACCGGGTGGCGATCACCGCGGTGATTACCGCGGCGCACGATCTCGTCCAACGGCGACCCGTCGGCACACGCACAGTCCGCATCGGGTTCGGCGACGTCGTGAACTACTTTGAGCACGAGTACCTTCCCGCCAGCGTTCGCACCGCTGGACTTGATCAAAACCTGCTTACCGATCACCCGCGAAGGTACTCCCTCCCCGGCCATCCACAGGTTCCGATCATTGGTCAGTGTCACATCCTCTGGGGGGCGAGGAAGTGGTGCTGTGGTGCTGCGGGGTTAGCCGCATAATCCATATACCGATCAACCGGCCGTAGGCTTCGTATTCGCGCCGGGCCCGAGTGCTGCGACCGACGGACCGACAATAATTCCCTGTCGAAAATCGGCGCCGTCGCCAGCCGCCCGCAGCATCGAATGCCAGAGGCCCTGCCGCGTAGCGATGAACGTTTCCAGCTCGTCTTCGTTGAGGTGTGATCACGTGCCGGCTTGGTCGTTGGTCATGTGGTGCCATGTGCCGGACGCCACGGTCGCCGAGGATCCGTCAGCGCATGATGCCGGGAAGGTCGAACTGGCCCTCTATCGCGGCAGCACGGACTCGATGGCGCTGATGACCTCGGGGGCGTCGGGCGCGGTGCGGGGCCGGAATCGGCGCACCACCTCACCGTCGGGCGCGATCAGGAACTTCTCGAAGTTCCACTGGATGTCGCCGGCCTCGCCGGCCGAATCGGCGGCCTTGGTCAGCTCGGCGTAGAGCGGATGGCGGTCGTCGCCGTTGACATCGGTCTTGGCCAGCAGCGGGAACGTCACGCCGTACGTCGTCGAACAGAACTCCTGGATCTCCTCGGCCGTGCCCGGCTCCTGGCCCATGAACTGGTTGCAGGGGACGCCGACGACGGTCAAGCCGCGCCCGCGGTAGTCCTCGGCCAGCTTCTCCAACGCCGTGTGTTGCGGAGTCAGCCCGCACTTCGAGGCGACGTTGACGACCAGCGTCGCGCCGTCGGCCATGTCGGCCAGCGTGGTCGGGCGTCCGTCGAGGGTGGTCAGGGGGATGTCTTTGAGGGTCACGCCGACGACGCTAACGGAAGGCGGCGAAACCAGCCAGACTCGAGGCGCAACTAGTGCAACAGCTGTCGTCGCCTTGCCTCGGAGACCGATTCGCCGCGCCTCGTGGCGCCCAGCTTGATGTAGATGCCCTTGAGGTACCACTTGACGGTGTTGATGGTCACCCCCAGGTTCCGCGCGATCTGCTTGTTCGACATTCCGCGGTCCAGGAGCCGCAGCACCTCGATCTCCCGAGGGGTGAGCGGTTCTTCCGGCGTGGGCGCGCGCTCGGAGTCGCGGGTGACGACCGGGATGGCCGCGTGTTTCGCGTCGGCGTAGGCAGTGGCCAGCAACCGCGAGAGGTAGTCGGACGGAACCTGGGCCAGCCCGGGCGGCCAGCGGCGGGTCCGGCTGGCGTCGCGAAGATTGGCGATCGCTTTGAGGATCTCCGGCCCGGCGTCGACGATGGTGCGCAGCAGCCCGGCTCGCGCGCCGTCGAGCAGCGCGGGCACGAGGATTTCGGCCGAGGCGTCAGTGTCGCCGGTGAGGGTAACCACCCTGGCGAGTTCGATGTTGCTGACGACTGCGCCGTAAAGCCATCCGGCGGCGGTGCTTTCGTCACACATCAGGGACAGCAAGTCGTGAGCTGTGTCGAATTTGTTTTCAGCGCATGCGATTTGGGCCAGCATGCCCAGTTGGTAATGCCGGGTGGCCATGGCGATGCCGTCCATACCGCTCATTACATCGTGGCCGCGGCATCCGATAATCTGTTGTGCCCGGCCGGTGTCGCCCAGTGCGAGGTGCAGGCGAACGCGCTCGTTGTCGAGCGCGGCCGACAACCTCGGCAACGAAAGCTGTTGCGCCGCAGCATGTCCTTCGTCCAGCAGGCAGATCGCCTCGTCAATGTCGCCACGAAGAACCTTGATGCGGGCCAGCGTGCTGTAGGTCGCGATCATGAAGTCGACCACACCGCTCTCGGCGCCGAGCTCGTGACATTGTTCCAGCAGCCCTTCGGCCGTATCGATCTCACCGCGTTCGTAGTGCAGCCTGCCAAGCAGGGCGCCCGCCAGTCGGGCCGCATGTGAATACGGGCCGGCTTCGTTCTGGGCCAGGACGAGCGCTTCGGTGTAACGGTTCTCCGCGGTGGGAAGGTCGAGTTGGGCGAATGCGGCCAGGCCCGCGAAGCATCGCCCGTACACCCCGGCGAAGGGGCCGCCCGCGGTTTCGTGGAACGCGTTGGCCCATCGCTGACGCGACTGTGCGCTTTCGTAGGCGAAGGTATGGATGTCGACGAAGGTGCGGATGTTGGCGGAGACCGCCACGAGAAATGGCCGGTACGGCGGGTTGTCGACGATATAGGGCGCGACGAGACCGCAGGCGCGGTCGATGCGATCGCCGTAGACGTCGGTACAGGCCTGCACCACATCGGCCTCGCCGAGCACGCCTGCGCCGAAACCGTCGGTGGTCGAGGGCGACGCGGCGCGAACGTGGTCGAGAGCCACGCGCACGTCCGGGGCCTGGTGCAGCAGGCAATGGGCCCAGGCGATGGCGATCTGCAAGTTCGGCCTGCCGACCAGCAACGTCTTCGGCAGCTTGTTGACCAGCCCGAGCAGCGTTGCCATCCGGCTGTGCTCCACCAGGGGCATCGCGTGGCGTTCCACCAGATCCACCGCCCCCTCGGCATCGCCGGCGGCGATTGCGTGCGTCACCGCCTCGCCGAGCAGCCCGTGGTCGGCAAACCAGCTCGACGCGGTGCGGTGCAAGTCGACCACCCGCTCCGGATGGTCACATTCCAGCCGGCGACGCAGGTGATCGGCGAACAGGTGGTGGTACCGGAACCACTCGCGGTCGTCGTCGAGGGGCCGCAGGAACATGTTGCGGCGCTCGAGTTCTTCGAGGATCGACTGGCCGCGCGGCCGACCGCTGAGGGCGGAAGCGAGCTCTCCACAGAGGCGATCGCAAATGGAGGTGGTCAGCAGGACGTCGAGCAAGTCCGGCGGTAGGGCGTTGAGGACGTTCTCGGCCAGATAGTCGCCGATGGCGCGGTGACGACCGGAGAAGGCGCGAACCAGCTCCGACGGATCTTCGCAGCTGCGCAACGACAGCGTGGCCAGTTGCAAGGCGGCGACCCAGCCGTCGGTGCTCGACCAAAGTCGCCGCACGTCGTCGTCGCTGAGCCCCAAGGCATTCCGGCCGAAGAACGCCGCGGACTCGTCGGCGTCGAAGCGCAGCTGCGCGGTGTCGACTTCGGTGACCTGGTTGCGCACCTTCAGCTTCGCGACAGCCGGCGTCTGAGTTCGGCTCGTGATGATCAAGTGCAAATTGTCCGGGCCGGCGTCGAAGAGGAACTCCAATGCCGCTGCGGTATCAACACTCTCGATGAGATGCCAGTCGTCCAACACGATCGCCAGTGGTCCGTGGCGTTCGGCGATCCGGTTGACCAGTTCGGTCAGCACATAACGCCGGGCATGGTCGGTGTGCTGTTCGAGGAGATCGCTGAGATTGGCGGCCAACGATGGTTCGACCCGTCGAACCGCCTCGATGAGGTGCGCCAGGAAGGGCACCACGTCGTTGTCGTCGCGGTCCAGGCTGAGCCACGCCACCGGCACCGCCTCGGCGAGGAGGACCCGCTGCCACTGCAGGGCCAGGGTCGTCTTCCCGAAGCCGGCCGGGGCGTGGATCAGCGCCACTCGCTTGGCGCGGCCGGATCGCAACAATTCGATGAGCCGCGCGCGGGGGACGAACCCGTCGTCATAGGTCGGAGCTTGCACCCTGGTCGCCACGACCTGCGTCGGTTGCGCTCCCGCCTGCATCCCCATCGCCTCGCCTCAAGCCCGGGCTCTCCGTAGCGCTCAGTGTAATGAGCCGCGCTGCTCTGGCGTTTGCTCAAACCCCACCACCCATTCGGGTAGCGAAATCAGAAGTCCGGGTGGACGCGACGTCGAGCTGTGGGTTTAGCGGTTACCTTTGAATCGCTTGGCTTTTTACCTGCTGGGGGAGGCGACTTGTCGGTAATTCAGCCGGTCGGCGCCTATAAAGCCCGAACACCTTAGCCGTGGCGAGCCCCTCCGCCGATGCCACTCGGCGACAGATTATGAAGGCCGCCTCGCATCAGTTTGCGCGCCGGCCTTATCACGAGGTTGGTCTCGACGACATTCTCGCCGAGGCCCGTCTGACCAAAGGCGCGTTGTATTTCCACTTCACGTCGAAGCAGGCGTTGGCGATCGCCATCATCGACGAGCAGACCGCCGACATGACGATCGCCGTGCAGGACCTGATGTCCCGGGGCCTTTCCGGCTTGGAGACCGTCATCGACTTCTCGTTTCTGGTAGCCGTGCAGGACATCAAGTCGGCCCTGTTCAGGGCCGCGTTGAACCTTGTCGAGACCGTGGGGCAATCGGAAGGACGGCATCAGAACCTGTTCGGCCAATGGATCAAGACCTTGGCGGCAATCGCCGAGCAAGCCATCGGTGAGGGCGACATCGATGACCGCTGCGGCCCCGAGGACCTGGCACGGATGATGTTGTCCGCGCATATGGGACTGAGGAAAACGAGCAGTCTGGATGAACCCGAACGATTCCTGCACGACCTGCAGAAGTGTTGGACCCTGCTGTTGAGTGGAATTCTGCGGCCTGGTCGTAACGAGTACTTCGATCAATTTCTCCGGCGGCGGACGGTGCTTGCGGCAAAAGACGCCTACTTTTCCTAACGACGGCGCAGCGGTCAGAGGCCGGATCGAGGGGCGGCGGCTGACCGCGGACGGCCTGCGAGCAGCCGTGCAATGGGATTGACGTGCGGTTCCCACGAGCGGCCGGTGGCCGGCGCATCCGGCCGCCGATTCTGCGAACGGCGGTTCGCATAACGACCGCCCCCAAGGTACATTCCAATGGACTTCGTTATTGAATACGTGTGCAGGGCCAGGAACGGGACGCGGAGGGTGGGGCACTGGTGACAACGTCTTCGCCGGTGCAGATCAACTCCCAGCGGCTCCCGCCGTACCGGTGGATCGCGGTCGGCGTGCTGGTGATCCTGGCCATCGTTTTCACCCTGGTGTATGTGCAGTTCCGCGGCGGCTTCACCGCCAAGACGAAGCTGACGATGCTGGCGTCGCGCGCGGGGCTGGTGATGGATCCCGGCTCGAAAGTCACCTACAACGGGGTGGAGATCGGCCGCGTCGGCGCCATCTCCGAAACGGTGCGTGACGGCAAGCCGGCCGCCAAGTTCACGCTCGAGGTGTATCCGCGCTATCTGTCGCTCATCCCGGCCAACGTGAACGCCGACATCAAGGCGACCACGGTGTTCGGCGGCAAGTACGTGTCGTTGACCGCCCCGGAAAACCCGTCGCCGCAACGGATCAACCCGCACACCGTGATCGACGCGCGGTCGGTGACCACCGAGATCAACACGCTGTTCCAGACGATCGTTTCGATCAACGAGAAGGTCGATCCGGTCAAACTCAACCTGACGCTGAGCGCCGCCGCCCAGGCGCTGACCGGTCTCGGCGACAAATTCGGCCAGTCGGTGGTCAACGCCAACGCCGTCCTCGATGACGTCAATCCGCAGATGCCGCAGGCGCGCCGCGACATTCAGCTACTGGCCGGGCTGGGCGACACCTACGCCGACGCCGCACCCGACCTGTTCGATTTCCTGAACAACGCGGTGATCACGTCCCGCACCATCAACCGGCAGCAGAAGGACTTGGACCAGGCGTTGCTCTCGGCGGCCGGGTTCGGCAACACCGGCGCCGACATCTTCAACAAGGGCGGCCCGTACCTGGCGCGCGGCGCCCGGGACCTGGTGCCGTCGGCCCAGCTGCTGGACACCTACAGCCCGGCGATCTATTGCACGCTGCGCAACTACCACGACGTGGCGCCCATCACCGGTGCCTCCGAGGGCGGTTTCAACGGCTACTCGCTGAACATGAACACCGAGGCGCTGTCCGGGCTCGGGCTGCTCGCCAACCCCGTGTCGGCGGTGGCCACGATCGCCAGCCTGGTCGGCGGCCTCGCCGGGGTGGTCGGCGGCGCGCCGAATCCGTACACCTACCCGGAGAATCTGCCGCGGGTGAACGCGCGCGGCGGGCCGGGCGGCGCCCCGGGGTGCTGGCAGCCCATCACCCGTCACCTCTGGCCGGCGCCGGAATTGGTGATGGACACCGGCAACAGCATCGCGCCGTACAACCATCTCGACACCGGCTCGCCGTATGCGATCGAGTACGTGTGGGGCCGCCAGGTGGGGGACAACACGATCAATCCCTAGGACTGCGGCGCGAAGAATGCAGAATAACTTCGTGCTGGCGGGCAGGGACTGTTGACGTGGCCGGGTTTGGCTTTCACACCCTGGCGCTGCTGACCGCCATCGGGCTGGCCGGCCCGCTGCTGGCCGCGCTGCCGCGCCTGCGGATCCCGGTGATCATCGGTGAGCTGATCGCCGGCTTGGTCGTCGGGCGAACCGGCCTGGGCCTCGTCGACGTCGCCAACCCGACGTTCCAGTTGCTGGCCAACATCGGCTTCGCGCTGGTCATGTTCGTCGTCGGCACGCACGTCCCGGTGCGGGCCGGCGCGCTGCGCTCGTCGCTATCGCGGGCGCTGGGGCGGGCGGCGCTGGCCGGCGCCCTCGCGACGGCGCTCGGTGTCGGCCTGGCGGCGGCCTTCGGGACCGGGCACGCGGCGATGTACGCGGTCCTGATGGCCTCGTCGTCGGCGGCCCTGGCGCTGCCGGTGATCGACTCGCTGAAACTGCAAGGGCCGCAGGTGATCGCCGTGACCGCACAGATAGCGGTCGCGGACACCGCGTGTATCATGTTGCTGCCGTTGGTGATTGACCTGCGCCACGCGCCAACGGCCGCGCTGGGCGCGCTGGCGGTCGCGGCTTGCGCGGTGGCGCTGTTCGTCGTGCTGCGCCGATCCGACGGCTGGCGCCGCCGCCTGCACGTCTACTCCGAGAAGCGCCGGTTCGCACTCGAGTTGCGGACCAACCTCATCGTGCTGTTCGCGCTGGCGGCGCTCGCCGTGAGCGCCCGCGTGTCCGTCATGCTGGCGGGCTTCGCGGTGGGCCTGGTGGTCGGCATGGTCGGCGAACCGCGACGGTTGGCGCGTCAGCTGTTCGGCATCACCGAGGGGTTTTTCAGCCCCCTGTTCTTCGTCTGGCTCGGCGCTTCGCTGCAGGTGCGCGAGCTGGGTTCGCACCCGAAACTCATCCTGCTCGGCGCGGGGCTCGGCCTCGGCGCCGTCCTGGCGCACTGCGCCGGCCGGCTGCTCGGCCAGCCGCTGACCCTGGCGGTGCTCTCGGCCGCGCAACTCGGCGTGCCGGTGGCCGCGGCGACCATCGGCACCGAGGAACACCTCCTGGTCGCGGGCGAGGCGTCGGCGCTGATGTTCGGCGCCCTGCTGACAATCGCCGCCACCTCGATCGCGGGCGCGCTCGCGTCGCGCGGCCAGGTGACCAACGGCCCTACGGCCGCGGGACCTCCGCATCCTCGAAAGCACGACTGAAGCACCTGTCGCCCGATTGCGTTCGGCCCTGACGAAGCGTGCCGGGGAAGTGGTCGGATGTATTCCAAGCTCGATCGAGGAGGCCGTGATGAGGTTCGCAACACGACGGCACCACCTGCGGGCCGTGCCGACGGTGACGGTCTACCGCGTCACCGATCGGCTCCACGCCGGGCGCACGGTCCGGGTGCCGGGCCACGAGATCGCACCCATTGTCGCGGCCTGGCTGGCGGAGTTGGGCGCCCGCAGCCCCCTGGTCGACGAGCTGGCACTGGCGGCGCGCGTCGGCGACTGGTCGGCGGCCCACGCCATCGGCGATCAGCTATCGATCGACGTGGCCATCGCGGCGGCCGCCTAGCTGCGCGATTGGCCCAAAGTCCTTTGCGCTAGAGCCGTCGTGCCCTCGTCTGACGGGCGGCGACCCGCAATCGTAGATAAGAAGACGCGATACCGAAGGGGAACGACCCATGAACACCCGCTTTCCGGATGCCGGCACGGTCCGAACGGTCCTGAGCCTGGCATCTCGGGCGCCCTCGGTGCACAACTCCCAGCCCTGGCGGTGGCGGGTGGACGCGGCGAGCCTGCACCTCTACTCCGATGACAGCCGGCAACTGCCCAACATCGACCCGGACGGCCGGGACCTGATGTTGAGTTGCGGTGCGGCGCTGCATCACTGCGTCGTCGCGCTGGCGGCCGTCGGGTGGCTTTCCAAGGTGACCCGCTTCCCGAATCCCGCCGACCCGACTCACCTTGCCGCGATTGAACTTTCGCCGCATCGCGCCGACTCCGTCGACATCGCGCTGGCCGCGGCCATCCCGCGGCGGCGAACCGACCGGCGCAACTACAGCTCGTGGCCGGTGCCGGTAGGTGACGTCGCCCTGATGGCGGCGCGGGCGGCGCGCAACGGGGTGACGCTGTGCCAGGTCGAAGGCCTCGACAATCTGCGGAAGATCGTCGCTCAGTCCGTCCAGGATCATCTGAACCAGGACTATCTGGCCGAGTTGACGGCGTGGAGTGGCCGCTACGCGTCGGTGGCCGGCGTGCCGGCCCGCAACACGCCCGTGCCGGATCCAGCCGCCAAGATTCCGGGTCGCTTCTTCGCCGGCCCGGTGTTGCCGATGCCGCCGGACGCCTCCCCGGCCGACGACAACGCCGTGGTGCTGGCGCTGGGCACCCGCAACGACGACCGGCTGGCACAGCTGCGCGCCGGTGAGGCGACCAGCGTCGTGCTGCTGACCGCGACGTCACTGGGGTTGGTGAGTTGCCCGGTCACCGAACCGTTGGAGACCCCCGGAACGCGTGCGTCGGTCCAATCCGACATCTTCGGCGACGGCGACTATCCCCAGATGCTGCTACGCGTGGGCTGGGCGCCGATCAACGCGGACCCGTTGCCGGCGACGCCGCGCCGCGAGCTGGGCGACTTCGTCGAGTGGGTGGCCGATCACGAGCATCGGGTCGCTCTCTGAATCGGCAAAACCGTTGCGGCGCAGAGGACACCATGGACACGTTCACCTTCAATCCACGCCGCTGGCGGATGGCCCGCGTTTTCGGCCGTAACCCGTTGCTCCGCCGCTCGGACCGCATCGAGGCGTTGGTCGTCCTGGTCGCGTTCGCGGTGTCCCTGCTCGCCGTCCCCCTCGCCGGCGTGGCCGGCGCGGTGACCTATGGCGCGCGGGATCGGGCGTACACCCAGGAGGCCCACGACCGGCACCACGTGCCGGCAACCGTGACCGACGCCCTGGTTGAGGATCTGGGTGTGACTGTGGTGCAGGCGAAGTGGGCGGGGCCGAACGGGGAGCGCGCCGGACCGCTGGCGGTCAACGAGCAGGCCAAGGTGGACGGGACCGTGGAAATCTGGGTGGACTCCGATGGCAATCCGGTGATGCCGCCCACGCCCACCTGGCTCGCCGCGGCCGAGGCGGTCGGCGTCACGGCGGTGACCGCACTGGCGGTGGCCGTCGCGATGGCGGTGCTTGTCGCCGTCGTCCGCGCCCGGCTGGATCGGGCCCGTGACGCACTGTGGGAACGCGAGATCAAGCTCCTCGCCGAGGCCTCGTAGCCGGTGCCTCCATTGTCAAACCCCTATACAGCACAGTCGAACTGGAAGAAGATGGGCCGATGAGCGGACACGGCGAGGCTTCCGGCGCCGCTTCGTTCGGCACCGCCGGGCTGCACCGCCTCGTCGAGATCCTGATCGAGCGCGGATACCGCGTGATCGGTCCGACGTTGCGCGACAACGCGATCGTCCTCGATCAACTGCAGTCGGCCGCGGACCTACCGCGGGGGTGGGGCGTGGAGGTGGATCCCGGGCACTATCGGGTGCGCCGCCGCGACGACGACGCCGCATTCGGGCACTCGGCCGGGCCGCAGTCCTGGAAGCAGTTTCTGCACCCGGCACGGCGCCGGCTGTGGGGCGGCACCCGGGACGGTTTCAACGATGGCGAAGCGGAAGAGGAGATTCCGCGATATGCGTTCCTCGGCGTGCGCGGGTGTGACCTGGCGGCGATCGCGACGCTCGATCGGGTTCTGGGCCGGGGGGAGTTTCCCGACGGGTCCTTCGTGCGCCGGCATCGGCAGATCTTCGTGATCGCGGTCAACTGCACCGAGCCCGGGGGCCTGTGCTTTTGCGCCTCGATGGGCACCGGCCCCGCGGCCGGTCCGGGTTACGACCTGGCGCTGACCGAGCGACTCGACGGTGACGACGTGACCTACGTCGTCGAGGTGGGCACCCCGGAGGGTGCCGCCATCCTCGCGGCCCTGCCGCATCGGACCGCCGACGACGCGGAGGTCGATTCCGCGCGCGCCGCGGTGCAGGCCGCGTCGCAGCGCATGGGCCGCCAGATGCCCGAGGTGAATCTGCGTGATCTGCTGGTCCGTTCGCGCGAATCGCCGCAGTGGGACGAGGTCGCGAGCCGCTGCCTGACGTGTGGCAACTGCACCATGGTGTGCCCGACCTGCTTTTGCACCAGCACCGAGGACGTCAGCGATCTGACCGGTGAGCACGCGGAGCGCTGGCTGCACTGGGCCTCGTGCTTCGAGCCCGATTTCACCTACATCCACGGCGGCGGCAGCGTCCGCCAGTCCGGGGCCTCGCGGTACCGGCATTGGCTCACGCACAAACTCGGCACCTGGCACGACCAGTTCGACATGTCCGGGTGCGTCGGCTGCGGGCGGTGTATCGCCTGGTGCCCCACCGGCATTGACATCACCGAGGAGATGAACAAGATGGCCCGCGATGACTGACGCGGCGGCCGTCGCCGCGCCCTCATCGGTGATGGCGCCGAACCCGTATCGGGTGCGCAGCCGCGTCGTGGAAAGCCCGGACTCGGCCACCCTGTGCCTGGAACCGCTCGGCGAGGTGTTGCGCGCACCGCAACCGGGCGAGTTCATGATGCTCTACGCTTTCGGCGTCGGCGAGGCCGCGATTTCGATCAGCGGCGATCCGACCGTCACCGACGGATCCATCACGCACACGATCCGCGCGGTCGGCGCGGTCAGTCGCGCCCTGCACGACGCGCAGCCGGGAACCGTCATCGGTGTGCGGGGCCCGTTCGGCACCACGTGGGGGCTCTCCGAGGCCGTCGGCCGCGATTTGGTGCTGGTCGCCGGCGGCGTCGGTCTGTGCCCGTTGCGCCCGGCGATACTCGGGGCGCTGGCCGAGCGGTCACGCTACGGCAAGGTGACGCTCGTCGTGGGCGCCCGGTCGCAGGCCGACTTCGTCTTCGCCGCTCAGCTCGAAAAGTGGGCGCAGGATCCCCAAATCGAACTGCATTTGATCGTCGACGCCAAGACCCCGGGCTGGGACGGCGAGGTCGGCCTGGTCACCGAGCCGCTGGCGCGGCTCGCCCTGGAACCCGATCGGACCACCGCCTTCCTGTGTGGACCCGAGCCGATGCTGCGGTTCGGGGCGGAGGCCCTGCTCGCGAAAGGCGTTGCGGCCAAAGATATCCGAGTCTCGCTGGAGCGCAACATGCAGTGCGGTGCGGGATTGTGCGGGCACTGTCAGCTCGGGCCGCTGCTGCTGTGCCGCGACGGCCCGGTCGTCGGCTACGACGTCGCGGGTCCCCTGCTAAGGGTGAAGGAGCTGTGATGGGCCGACCCACTCTGGCCGTGTGGAAGTTCGCCTCCTGCGACGGATGTCAACTGACACTGCTCGATTGCGAGGACGAACTGCTCACCCTCGCCGACCAGGTGCAGATCGCCAACTTCGCCGAGGCCTCCAGTGCGACGGTCGACGGCCCCTACGACGTGTCGCTGGTCGAGGGCTCGATCACCACCCGGCACGACGAGCAGCGCATCGGCGAAATCCGGCAGCAATCGAAGGTGCTCGTCACCATCGGGGCGTGCGCCACGGCCGGGGGCGTGCAGGCGCTGCGTAACTTCGCCGACGTCACCGAGTTCACCTCCGTCGTCTACGCCCATCCGGAATACATCGACACGCTGGCGACGTCCACGCCGGCGTCGGCACATGTCGAGGTCGACTACCAGTTGCCGGGCTGCCCGATCGACCGGGGCCAATTGCTCGACACCCTGGCGGCCCTGCTGATCGGGCGCAAGCCGCGACTGCCGGCCAAGACGGTGTGCACCGAGTGCAAACTCCGCGGGGTGACGTGTGTCGTTGTGTCCGAGGGGATTCCCTGCCTGGGACCGGTCACCCACGCCGGCTGTGGGGCGTTGTGCCCGAGCCATCATCGCGGTTGCTACGGCTGCTTCGGGCCGTCCGCGGCGCCGCGAACCGCGACGCTGATCCCGCTGCTGCGCCGCGACGGCATGTCCGAGGGCGGCGTCGACAGGGTGTTCTCGACGTTCAACGTCGCCACGTTCGCCGCCGAACGGAGCAAGCCGTGAACCCGTCCGAGCGCACGCTGAGCGTCGGAGCGCTGACCCGCGTGGAAGGCGAAGGCGCGCTGCACGTCACGCTGCGAGACGGTGTGCTGCACAGCGTGCAGCTCAACATCTACGAGCCGCCCCGGTTCTTCGAGGCGTTCCTGCGCGGGCGCGCCCACACGGAGCCGCCCGACCTGACGGCCCGCGTCTGCGGCATCTGCCCGGTCGCCTATCAGGTCAGCGCCTGCAACGCGATCGAGGATGCCTGTGGGGTTCGGGTGGACGAGGAGCTCGTCGCGTTGCGGCGGCTGCTGTACTGCGGCGAGTGGATCAACAGCCACGCGCTGCACATCTACCTGCTGCACGCGCCGGACTTCCTCGGCTACGACGACATCGTCGGCATGGCCCGCGACCATCGGGAGATCGTCGAGCGGGGGCTCTCGCTGAAGAAGGCGGGCAACCGGCTGATGGAATTCGTTGGGGGCCGGGCGATACATCCGGTGAACGTGCGCCTCGGCGGATTCTATTCGGTTCCAACGCGATCGGACTTCCGTCCGGTCGAAGAACAGTTGCGTCGCGCGCTGGACGACGCGGTGGCGACGGTCGAGTGGGTGTCGGGATTCGAGTTCCCCGACCTCGAGCTGGACCACGAGTTCCTGGCCCTCACCGCGCCGGACGCCTACCCGATCGAGGACGGCGTCATCGCGCGCAGCGCCGGTCCGGCCTTCGCGGTGGCCGACTTCACCGACCACGTCGCCGAATCGCAGCTGCCGCACTCCACCGCCCTGCATGCGACCCTCGACGGCCGCGGTTACCTGACCGGCCCGCTGGCCCGGTACTCGCTGAACGCGGCGGCGCTGTCGCCGGTCGCCGCGCAAGCGGCCGCGAAGGCCGGCTTGTCGGGCGAATGCCGGAACCCGTTCCGCAGCATCGTCGTCCGCGCCGTCGAAGTGGTCTACGCGATCGAGGAGGCGCTGCGCATCATCGCCGAATACCGGCGCCCGTCGCGGCCGTTCGTTGACGTCCCGGCGCGGGCCGGTGTCGGCCACGGGGTCAGCGAGGCGCCCCGCGGCCTGCTGTACCACCGCTACCGGATCGAGGAGGACGGGCTGGTGTCGGCGGCGACGATGATCCCGCCGACGTCGCAGAACCAGGGGGCCATCGAAGCCGACCTGGCCCGCCTGGTCGCGGGTAACCTCACGCTCGACGACGCCGCGCTGACCGAGCTGTGCGAGCAGCTGATCCGCAGCTACGACCCCTGCATCTCGTGCTCGGCGCACTTCTTGAAGCTGACGATGGAGCGATCATGATCGGGGATGACGGTCGGGTTGCCGTAATCGGGCTCGGCAACGGATATCGGCGCGACGACGGTGTCGGTGTCGCCGTGGCCGACGCATTGCGCGAGCTCGCGTGGCCGAAGGTCGTTGTGCGAACGGGGATCGCCGAGCCGATGGGGCTCATCGAGGCGTGGACGGGGGCGGGGTTGGCGGTCGTCGTCGACGCGGCGATCGCCGACCCGGCGGACCCGGGCCGCATCCACCGCTATGACGTGGACGGCGTGCCCACCCAGCCCGAGGGCTTGAGCTCGCACCGAATCGACATAGGCCGCACCCATGCCCTGGCTGGAGCGCTGGAACGGGTACCCGGGGCGACCGTGGTCCTCGCCGTCGAGGCGGCGGACACCGGCCCGGGCGCCGGGCTGACCCCTCGCGTCGCCCGGGCGGTGCCGGTGCTGGTCGGTATGGTGGCCGCCGAGATCAATCGCTTTCGGTCAACGACGCGATCGCAGCACGCAGGTTGTCGGTGACCTCGGCGGCGATCGTGATGAGGGCCGGCTCCCCGGTCACGTCGACCAGGATGCCGGGATCCATCGCCTCGACGAGGACGCCGCCCGCGTCACCCGGGTCGGCGCGCACCAGCAGGTTGCACGGCAGCAGCAGCCCGATCTCCCGATCCACGTTGATCGCCCGGTATGCCAGCGCCGGATTGCACGCACCCAGGATGAGGTAATCCTCCAGCTCCACGCCGAGCTGCGCTTGCAGCCTCGCTCTCAAGTCGATTTCGGTCAGGACGCTGAAGCCTTGCCGCGCAAAGGCTTCCCGGGTGCGGGCCACCGCGTCGTCGAACCGGGCCACCAATTTGGTTGACAGTCCCGCGTTCATCGCCCCATCGGTCAAGACATGAGTCCGGTTCCGCGCGTCGCCGCGGGAAGATCGATGTGCTTGCCGCAGTTGGGGCAGAACCGTTCGGTCGGATGATGCTCGGCCCCGCAATGCGCGCAGAAGTGCGGTTCGTCGGCCTCCTCGTGCCGGGGCATCAGGCGCAGCGGTTGCACGTCGGGGGTCGGCGGTCGGCGTCTCCTACGGCCGAGCACGGCCACTGCGGCGGCCACGCCGATGACCGACGCAACGCTGATGACGATGTACCACAACAGATTCTGCCCGCTCAGCGACGAGGAGTCGCCATACTGCTGGCGCAGGTTGACCGCGGTTGTCTTGAGGTCTTCGAGACCCGGGTAGCCGGGTGACATGGCCAGGGTCTGGTCGAACTCGCCGATCGCGTCGGTGTAGTGACCGGCGTAAAAGGCGTTCAGCCCCTTGCGATAGAACTGGTCGGCGGGTCCGAGCGTCGGCTTGACGCCCTTTCCGGCCAGGATGGCGGCCAGACCGTCGGCCGGGCCGATGAAGTTGAAGGGCTGCGTCTCGCCGGCGGGCGCGAAGCTGTTCACGCCGATCACCTTGCCGTTCAATCCGATTGTCGGGCCGCCGCTCATTCCTTCGGTCATCGCGGCGTCGATCTCGTACGCGGGATTCGTCCCCGAGACGGACTTCTTGCTGACCTTGCCGCTCTTGTAGGTGGGGTCGAGCGAGGCGCCGGTGATGCTTTGGGTGCTCTCGGCGAAGCCGACCGCCAGGACGGGCGTACCGATGGTGACCTCGGCGTCGGAGGCGAGCTCGGACGACGGAAGGTTGTGCTTGGCCACCTTGAGAAGGGCGGCGTCGCCCTTTCCGAGGGGCCGGAATTCGACGACGTTGGCGACGACCTTGTCCGCGAGTTTGGTTCCCGTGCCGGACATCAGCGCGATACCGACGTGGGGGCCCTGGCCGACGGCGTCCCCTTCCACCCGCGCGTTCTTCTGCAGCCACTCCAAAGTAGTTGCGGGATCTTTGGACTCGGGGGCGTCCGGAAAATCGGTGCGATACTCCTCGACGGCCCGCTTGAGGATCAGTTCGGTGGCGCTCGCCGGGTCTACGCAGTGACCTGCCGTCGCCACCCAGCCGTCGGGGTTGACGACGAAGGCCGTGCAGTTCCACGTCGCCAGGAACGGCATGCTGGATCCCCGCCCGAATTGCGACAGGATCTCACCGCTGGGCAACCGGACCAAACCGTAACCCTCGCCGGCGAGATACATGATGGACGGCCGGATCAGGGCCGCCGCACGTTCCTCCGGCTTGGCCTGTGGCCGCCCGGTTTCGGCGGTCGCCACGCCCGGCGCACCGGCCAGCAGGAGCGCGGCCGCCAACAACGCCGCCATCCCGCGGGCCTGCGCCATCAGCCAGGTCACGGCCGGGCCATCGACGACGGATGGCGACGCATCGACTCGAGCAGCTCAGCGTCGTATCGCCGCGCCGAAATCCACGCCGGGTGCGACTCAAGGATGATGACCTCCGCCCCGACAACAGATGGCACCATATTGCGCTTCGTCCTCGGAACTGTCACAGTCACAACACTTATTTGACCGGTTCGCCGGACACGCCGGTAGGGACTGAAGTCCCGACCGCGAAGGACCTCCGTTCGGAAAGTGACCAAGGCCCCCAGCCGCGGTGCCTTTGCACCCTTTCCCCGTCACCCGTCGCCACCCAGCATGGAATCGTCTTCAGCCACATTCGCACAAAGGAGTGGGCCATGAGGTCGCTGATCGTCTGCGCTTCCCGATCGCACGGCAACACGCGCCTGGTCGCGGATCGGATGGCGGAGGTGCTGGATGCCGAGGTCGTCACCCCCGAGTCGGTCGGACCCGAGATCGTCCACGACTACGACCTCGTCGGATTCGGCTCCGGCATCTACTACATGATGGCCGATGCGCGGCTGCGGAGATTGATCCGTCAACTCCCGGCCACCGACCACCACACCGCGGCCTTCACGTTCTTGACCAGCGGCGCGCGCGAGATTCCACTGTTGGGCTACCACAGGCCGATTCGGGACAAGCTCGAGCAGAAGGGCTTCAAGGTGATCGGATCGTTCTCGTGCCGGGGGTTCGACACGGTGGGACCGTTCGGCTTCATCGGCGGGATCAACCGGGGGCGGCCCAATGAGCACGACCTCGACCGGGCCGCGGCGTTCGCCGCCAGGATGCGCAAACGAGCCGGCGGCTCGCGGGCCGCGTCATGACGGCCGCCGATCCGGTGACCTTCGGCCCTGTCCCGCAACGGGTTCCGTGACATAGCACTGACCTATGCACGACAGAACCCAATCTCCAGAGCAGATCGACGTCCAGGTCACCGCTCGCGACGAACCTCCTGACGTGGCCGAATACTCGCGCCGCAAGATCGGTGAGCTCACCCGGTATGCGAGCCGGCCGGTGCTGCACGCCCGGGTGCGGCTGACCCGGCACCGCGATCCGGCCGTGCAGCGACCCGTCGTCGCGCAGGCCAACCTCGATGTCGATGGCCGGCCGGTCCGCGCCCAGGTCCAGGCCGACACCGCACGGGAGGCGGTCGACCTGCTCGCGGCGCGGCTGCGTGGCCGCCTGCAACGCGCCGCCGACCGCTGGGGGACGCACCGCGGTGAGCCACCGGCGGGAACCGAGGACTGGCGGCACGAGGTTGAGCCGGCGCACCAGCCCAACCGCCTTCCCCGCCAGGCGAACCGGCGCCGCGTCATCCGCCGCAAGTCGTTCACGTTGGCACCCTGCACCCTCGACGAGGCGGCGCGCGAAATGGAGCTGCTCGACTACGACTTTCACCTGTTCACGGAGAAGGGCACCGGCACCGCCGGCGTGCTGTATCGCGGCGGCCCGACGGGTTACCGCCTCGCGCTGGCCGCGCCGGGGATGGCCGAGCGGGTGAGTCGGCACACGCTGCCCGTGACCATCAGCCAGCAGCCCCTGCCCTGCCTCACGGAGGAGGGAGCCGAAGACCGGCTTGCCATGCTCGGCCTGCCGTTCCTGTTCTTCATCCACGCTGCCTACGGCTGCGCGAGCGTGTTGTACCACCGCTACGACGGGCATTACGGCCTGATCACCCCCGCCGGCTGAGGCGGCGCTCCCCGTGGGCGCGCAGGGCATATTGGCGGCGCACCAAGGACCTAGGACCCTCGCAGGGATCGGCGCGCTCCGCGCACACTGGCGCCATGGCCCATAGGAGAAAGCGCTTCGCCCAGACCGCTGCGCTGCTGACCGTGCTGTACTGCGCGCGCAGGTACTACCGCAATTGGGGCGCAACCAAGGCGGAGTCGCAGTTGCGAGTTCCGGGGGACGCCGTGGTGAGCGATCCGGCCGTGCAGACGACCGAGGCGGTCGACATCGACGCGACCGCGGCCGCGGTGTGGTCCTGGCTGATGCAAATGGGCCGGAACAGGGCTGCGGGCGGCATCGGCGGGTCGAAAACCGTTGCCGGGCAGAGCGATAACGCGGCGCTCCGGGTGGGGGACGTGATCCGCCTGGCTCCCGAAGGCTGGCTGGGGTTGCCCGACGGGGTGACATTACAGGTCGCGGAGATCGCGCCCGAAAAGTATGTCGTGCTCAATGCCATGCGATCCGAACCGCGCTGGACTGCGGTCCTGTCGTTTCACCTGCAGCCGCACTGGGAAGACCGCGTCCGGCTCCTCGCGCGCGCCCGAATCGGCCTGCGCTACCCCGGGGAAGTGTTCGTCCTGGAACTGGCCAGGCCGATGATCTCGCTCGGGACACGTGCGGTGTTGCTTGCCGTCAAGCGGCGGGCGGAGCGGCTCGCCCCGGCAGTCCCGATCCGCTCGTCCGTGCAAACGCGTTGACACACTTTCGACGGCGGAAGGGGCCCGACGATGAAACCAATCCTGGTGGGAATCGACGGTTCGTCGGCGGCGATCGCGGCCGCGCTGTGGGGCGTTGACGAGGCCATCACCCGAGGCGTTCCACTTCGTCTGGTGTCCGTCATCAAACCGGCGCACGAGTCGCCGGAAGACTACGAGCGCGACCTCGCGCATGCCGAGAAGTCGCTCGAGCAGGCGCGGTTGGCGGTTGAGGCCACGAGGAAGGCCGCATCGGTCGAAACCGAGGTGTCGCGGGGTCCCGCGGGTTCGGTGCTGCTGGAGGCGTCCTCGGATGCCGGGATGGTCTGCGTGGGCTGCGTCGGGATCGGGCGCTACGCGCGCTCGATCGTGGGTTCGACGGCGACCGAGCTCGCCGAGAAGGCGCAATGCCCGGTCGCGGTCTTGCGGACCGGCTCCGACCGGCCGCCACCGGACATCAACTGGATCGTGGTCCGGATGACGGACGCGCCCGGCAATGACGCCGTCGTGAGTTTAGCTGCGGCGGAAGCGAAGCTGCGCCGGGCTCCCATGCTCGTCCTCGGTGGCCGGCCCGAGGAACTCGCCGAGTACGCCGACGGCGCGTTCGAACGCCGGGTGGCGGAGTGGCGGCGGCAATACCCCGATGTGCGGGTCTACCCGATCGCCACCAGGCAGGCCATCGCCGGCTACCTGAGCGCCAACGACGAGCGTGTTCAGCTCGCGGTGATCGGCGGTGACGAGGCCCGGCAGCTGGCGCAACTGGTCGGCCCCCAAGGGCATCCCCTCTTCCGCCACCCCGAATGCTCCGTGCTGGTCGTGCGCTAGCGGGCCCGGTGAAGATCAATCCCAAGAGCCGCGGCGCCAACATGGCGCGGGGCGGGGAACGGATCTTGGTGGGCGCCGACGTACCGGCGGCGCGCCGCGCCAGCGTCCTGATGCTGATGTGCGTCCTGCTCTGGTTGGTGGCGCTGGTCGCGCGCGAAAATCTAGGCTACGATCGCGTCGCCCCGGGTCGGTTCGGCTGGTCGGTGGCGCTGCTGGGGGCGGCCGCGCTGATCGCGCGCGGCGTCTTTCTGGGCCGTCCGGTCACCACCGCACATGCGGTGTACGCCGCCGCCGCGGTGGCGGCCGGCCTTGGGGCGCATGTCGTGTCCTGGACGGTGCTGGGCAATGTGCTGATCGCCGCCAGCGGGCTCGCTCTCATGCTGCCCACCACGGCGCGGGCGCAGCCGGAGTTGCTGGGCCGGGTGTGGGGCCTGGTCAACGCCACGCGCGGGGATCCGTTGGCGCCGTTCGCGATGCACTCGAGCAAGAGCTATCACTTCAACGCCGACGGCACCGCGGCGATCGCCTACCGCACGCGGATGGGTTTCGCCGTGGTCAGCGGCGATCCGATCGGTGATGTGGCCCGATTCGACGAGCTGGCAGCCGATTTCGTCGGCATGTGCCGTGGTAGGGGCTGGCAGATCATCGTGTTGGCCGCCGCCGAACGCCACCTTCGGTTGTGGCGCCGGGAAACGGTCGGCCAGCCGATGCTGTCGGTGCCGATCGGCCGCGATGTCGTTGTCGACATCCGCCACTTCACCCTGAGGGGACGCCGATTTCGTAACCTGCGCCAGGCGGTGCAGCGCACCCGCAACTGCGGCGTGACAACCGAGATCGTCGACGAGCAACGCCTCAGCGGCGCGATGCGCGCCGAGCTGACCGAGGTGCTGTACGCCGCGCACCGGGCCGCGCGCACCGACCGCGGCTTCTGCATGAACCTCGACGGCGCGCTGCAGGGCCGCTTCCCCGGCGTCACGCTCGCAATCGCGCGGGACAACGACGGGCGGGCGGTGGCGTTTCACCGATACCTCACCGCCGGAGGGGGATCCGAGGTCAGCCTCGACGTGCCGTTCCGCCGCCCGGACGCCCCCAACGGCGTCGACGAGCGGCTCAGCATCGACATGCTCGCTCATGCGGAAAAGGCTGGGGGAGAGCGCCTTTCCCTCGCGTTTGCGGCCTTTCCGGAAATCTTCGAAGCCGCGCGGCCTGGCCTACTGCAGCGGACCGCGCTGTGGCTGATCCACCTGTTGGACCCGCTGATCCGGCTGGAGTCCCTCTACCGCTACCTGCGCAAGTTCCACGCGCTGTCGCAGCGGCGCTACGTGGTGCTGTGCGCCCACCACATTCCGGCGGCGCTGCTGGTGCTGTTGTCGCTGGAGTTCGTGCCGCGCCCGCGCCGGATGCGGTCCGGCTAACCGCGGGTCACTCCGGGGCGCCGAAACGGAACCGCCGGCCCGTGACGATCTCGGGAATGATCCGCACGAAATGCGACTTGTCCGTGGCCGTCCAGGGCAGCACCTGAGCGCGTTCGGCCTCCTCGATGTCCTCGTTGCTGCGCAGGGAACGCGCCGTACCCTTGATGATCACGCTCCACCCCTCGGCGACGTTGTGGTCGTCGACCTCGAACAGCACCCGGTTGTTGATCGCGGTGCTGACCAACTTGGTTCCCTCGGCGGTGCGAAACAGCACCGTGTGGCGCTGGACGGCGTAGTTGACCGGGAAAATCTCGGGCTGACCGCCGACGCTGGTGACCAGGCGGCCCAGCGTCACGCCCGCGATCAGATCCCAGCATTCGTTCACCGGCAGGATGGAAACCCCATCATCGATCAGTGACATCGGTCGTCCCCTTCATCGAAAAGCGCTATCCATCCAATGGTATTGCGCGGGCCGACCTCGGGCGTCGGCCGAAAGTCCCGTGGGCCGAGGACCAATGATCGTTTACCGGATCTGTAGCACATCGTCCAACCGGCGCCGCGGGGTTGCCGGCGAGAGTTGTTCCATCGGCGGCGCGATCCCCACGCGGATCAGCACCTGTGGCTCGCCGTACCGACCGACCAGTTCGCGCACGATCTCCCGGCTCTCCTCCAGCTCGATCAGGTGGGTGAGCGGGCAGGTCGCCATCCCGGCCACCGTGCATTCCAGCAACACCGTCGACAGCACCTCGCCGCACCGCAACACGTCCGACCTGCTGTCCCCGGGCGTCGACAGCACAAGGATTTTCGCCCAATCGACTTTGACGTCGCCGCGCCGGTCCGCGTGGCTCCTCACCGGGAAGCTGCGGGCCACGTCCACCCGCCAGCTCTCCTTGTCGGAAGCCAGCGCGCTGGGCGGCATCCCCTCGGACAGCGCGAACGACGGAGTCCACCAATCCAATTCGGCGTGATAGTACGCGTCGTCGCGGCGCAGCTCCTCGGTGAGTCGCGACGCCTCCCCCAGCAGCGGGCGCACCTCGTCGGCCAGCACGTCGAGGCTGACCGCGGTCTCGTCGAAGGTGCCGCGCAGCGCGGGCTCGAACAGCTCCCAATAGGTGGGTCTCCCCAACGGAAGCCGGTCGGTACGACGCTGCAGGATCGCCTCCGCGCGCCGGCGCTGGGCTTCGGTGACGCGCTCGAGAGGGCTGAACGTGATCGCGGCCAGCTGGTCGGGGTCGTCGGGGTCGGGACGGCGCGCGACATTCGGTTCCCACCCCGCCGCGGTCATGGCGACGCAGAGATGGTCCAGCACGGCGCCACAACTCAGGATCACCTCCCGGCCCGAATAGTCGGTCGCGGGCATGGCCCGGTGACGGTCGACGTACAGGCGCAGGGCACCGTCCTGGGTCACCCAGCGCCAGGGTTGACTGTTGTGCACCGAGGGGGCACGGCACGCGAGCAGCACCGCCCTCTCGAGCACCTCGATCTCCGGCGTCTTGCCCATGATGCCAACCCCCTGTCCGTTGCCCGCCAAAGTCGCCGCGCCCGTTCGCAGTTGGCGGCTCACACCGTGGACGCGTTCTTCTCCACGTAGGCCACCACGTCGGCCAGTGTGCGCAGCGTCGCGTAATCCGACTCGGGGATGTCGACGTGAAGTCGCTTGTGGATCCCGCGCAGAAAGCTCAGCCAGTCCATGGAATCGAGGTCCACCTGGTCGCGCAGCAGCACGTCGTCGGCGATGTCTTCGGGGTCGACTTCCGGGGCGATGCTCGTGAGCACCGACAGCACCACGGCACGAGTGTCGTCATTGGTCATAGCGCCTCACTTCTCTAGGAGGTCGGGCTGCTGGAGCAGCTCGTTGATGGCGGCGAGGAAGAGCGCGCCCCGGTGCCCGTCGCTGGCGCGGTGGTCGGCGGCGAGCGTGGCCTGCACGGTGGTGACGACCCGGATCCCGCCGTCGATGACGCAGACCCGCTCGGCGGGCTGGCCGAATCCGACGATCGCGACCTGCGGCGGGTAGATGACGCCGAAGACCGCATCGACGCCCTGGTCGCCGAGGTTGGTGACGGTGATGGTCGGGTCCGACATCTCCGAACTGCGCAGCGAGAACGACCGGGCGCGCCCGACCAGGTCGGTCAGGTCGTCCATCAGTTCGTCCAGCTTCTTCTCCGGCACGTCGTGAATCGCGGGCGCGACCAGGCCGCCGCCGCGCAGTGATATCCCGACCCCGACGTGAACGCCGTTCGCGGGCTCGAACCCGTCTTCCCGCCAGAATCCGTTGAACTCACCGAACCGCTGCGCGGCGACGCCGACGGCCTTCAACAGCAGGACGGCCGGCAGCACCCGTTCGTCGATGGATCGCTGCGCGTTTCGCGTCGTCAACCATGACAACGCCTTCTCCAGCATGATTTCTTCGGCCAGGTAGTAGTGCGGGATCTCCCGCTTGGACCGGCTCATCGCCGCCGCGATCGACTTCCGCATCTGGGTCGCACGGTCGGCGGCCGTCGGCTTGGTCCCGGGCTGCGCGACGGGCTTGGGCGCCACCGGTTTAGCCGCCGCAGCGTGCTCGACGTCGTTGATGGTGACCGCGCCCTGCGGGCCGGTGCCCGTGACCGCGTCGATGTCGACGGCAAGCGACGTCGCCAACCGCCGTGCGGCGGGGGAGACCCAGCGGCGCCGCCCCGGGGCGGCGGGGGGAGTCCGGGGTGTGGACGGCGCCGCCGGTGGCGCGGTCGCCGGCTTGGCGGCCGCCTTGGGTGCCGGCCGCGACTTGGGTCGCTTCTCGGCCGGCTCGCCGGGGGCCGTCAGGGTAGCCAAAGTCGTTCCCACCTGGACGGTTTCGCCCACGGGCACGACCAGCTCGTCGACGATGCCCTCCTGCCAGCATTCGACTTCGACCGCCGCCTTGGTGGTCTCGACGATCGCCACTACCTGGCCGCGGGTGACCTTGTCCCCGGGCTTGACCAGCCACTCGTTCAGGGTGCCTTCGTCCATGTCGGAGCCGAGCGAGGGCATCTTGAACTCGATCACGACTGCTCCCCGAACAGGCCCTGCACGGCGGCGACGATCTTGGCGGCCTGCGGTAGAGCGGCCTCTTCCAGATGCTTGGCGTAGGGCATGGGCACTTCGACGCTGCACACCCGGGCCACCGGCGCGTCCAGGTCGTAGAAGGCGCCCTCCATCACGCGCGCGGTGACTTCCGCGGCGAGGCTACCGGTGCGCCAGGCCTCGTCGATCACCACCGCGCGATGCGTCTTGCGGACGGATTCGAGGATGGTGGTCTCGTCGAGCGGGCGCAGGACGCGCAAATCGATGACCTCGCAGTCGATTCCGGTCAGGGACAACTCGTTGGCGGCGTCGAGCGCCTTCGGCAGGCAGCCGCCGTAGGTGATCAGCGTGACGTCGGAGCCGCTGCGCCGAACGGCCGCGCCCGAGATGTCGGTGCGGGTGAGGACGTCGACGTCGGTCGAGGTGTTGTAGAGCTGAACGTGCTCGAAGATCACCACCGGGTCGGGGTCCTCCAACGCGGGGCCCAGCATGCCGTACGCGTCCTCGACGGTGGCCGGGGCCAGCACCTTGATGCCCGGGATGTGGGCATACCAGGGCTCGAGGCTGTGCGAATGCTGCGCGGCGAGTTGGCGGCCGGCGCCCGTGGCCATGCGCACGACGATCGGCACGGAGAACTGCCCGCCGGACATATGGCGAAGGGCCGCAGCGGTATTGACGATCTGGTCGAGCGCCAGCAGGCTGAAGTTCACGGTCATGACTTCCACGATCGGCCGTAACCCGCCCAGCGCCGCGCCGATTCCGATTCCGACGAAGCCGAGCTCCGACAGCGGCGTGTCGCGCACCCGGTCCGGGCCGAATTCGTCCAGCAGACCCTTGGAGGCCGCGTACGTTCCCCCGTAACGCCCGACGTCTTCCCCCATCACCACGACGCGCGGGTCGTCGCGCAGGGCATCGCGCAGGCCGTCGTGCACGGCGGTTCGATAGCTGGTCTTCATCGCGTCGCCCCTTCGGTCAGCACGTCGCGCTCGAGATCCGCCACGTCCTCCCATGTTCCGGCCTCGGCGTAGGCCACCGCGGCCTCGATCTCGGCGACGGCCGCGTCCTCGATCTCACGCACGTCGGCATCGGAAAGCGTGCCGTCACCCACGCACTTGTCGGTGAACGCCTGGATCGGGTCGCGCTCGCGCCATCGCTCGACTTCGGCCTTGTCCCGGTACAGTTCGGGGTCGAACATCGAGTGCGCGCGGAACCGGTAGGTGCGGAATTCGATGAAGAACGGGCCACCGGTGTCGCGCACGTGGTCGACGCCCTGCTGCGCGGCCGCGTGGCACGCCTCGACGTCCATCCCGTCGACGGCCAGCGTGGGGACCCGGTAGGCGGCCGCCTTGACGGTCAGGTCGGTCTGCGACTGGGCGCGGTCCAACGCGGTGCCCATCGCGTAAAGGTTGTTCTCGCAACAGAACAGCACGGGCAGGTTCCACAGCACCGCCATGTTCAGCGACTCGTGGAACGCGCCCTCGGCCACCGCGCCGTCGCCGAAGTAGCAGGCGGTCACCCGCTTCTGCTGCAGCATGGCGTCGGCCAGCGCGATGCCGACCGCGAGCGGCAGGCCGCCGGCGACGATCGCGTTGCCCCCGTAGAACCGTTTGGCCGCGTCGAACAGGTGCATCGAACCGCCGCGCCCGCGCGAGCAGCCCTCCTGCTTGCCGAACATTTCGGCCATGATCGAGGTCATCGGGATGCCGCGCAGCAGCGCGTGCGCGTGCTCGCGATACGTCGCGACGACCGCGTCGTCGTCGGCCAGCGCCCGCAGTGACCCGGCGGCCACCGCCTCCTCACCGACGTAGAGGTGCAGGAATCCGCGAATCTTGGCCGCGCTGTACAGTTCCGCGCACTTTTCCTCCATGCGCCGCACCCGGATCATGTCGGACAGCAGCTCGTGGGCCAGCTTCACGGTGGTCATCGGCGCCACTCCTCCTCATCACTTCGTCCCCCTCGCCGCTGCGCGGCTGGGGGTACCCCCACTGCATCGTCGCCGGCGCGGGTCATGATGGCACCCCTTCGGCGTGCTGGACGGGGCGCTGCTCGATGGTGGAGGTGTCACCTTCGGGCAGGCCGAGTTCGCGGGCCTTCAGCAGGCGCCGCATGATCTTGCCGCTGCTCGTGTGTGGCAACGAATCGACGAACTCGATCTCTTTGGGCGCCACCGTGGCCCCGAGCCGTTTGCGGGCGTGGCCCATCAGTTGCAGCCGCAGGTCCTCGTCGGCAACCACGCCGTTCTTCAGGGTGACGAAGGCCTTGACCATCTCGCCGACCGTCGGATCGGGTATGCCGATGACGGCCGCCTCGGCGACGGCGGGGTGATCGGTCAGCGCGCTTTCCACTTCGAAGGGACCGATCAGGTGTCCGGCGGACTTGATCACGTCATCCTTGCGGCCGACGAACCAGAAGTAGCCGTCGGCGTCCCTCTTCGCCAGATCCCCGGATAGGTAGAGGCCGTCGGCGAAGGCGTTGCGGTAGCGCTCTTCCGCGTTCAGGTAACCGCGGAACATCGACGGCCAGCCCGGCCGCAGCGCCAGCTCGCCCTCGACGCCGGGTTCGTCGACGACCTCGACGGGCCCGTCGTCGTCGCGGTGCACGATGAAGGCGTCCACCCCCGGCAGCGGGCGGCCCATCGACCCGGGCTTGATGTCGAAGGCGGGGGTGTTGGCGATCATGATGCCGCCCGTCTCGGTCTGCCACCAGTTGTCGTGAATCGGCAGGCCCAGCACCCGCTTCCCCCACCAGACCGCTTCGGGGTTGAGCGGCTCGCCCACGCTGGCGATGAACCGCAGGCGCGGAAAGCGGTAGCGCGCGGGCAGTTCGGGTCCGGCCTTGATCAGCATCCGGATGGCGGTCGGTGCGGTGTACCACACCGAGACGCCCTGGCTCTGCAGGATGTGGTACCACCGTTCGGCGTCGAACTCCGCCTCGTCGACGATGGAGGTGACCCCATGCAGCAGCGGGCTGATGATGCCGTAGGACGTGCCGGTCACCCAACCGGGATCGGCTGTGCACCAATAGGTGTCGTCGGGATGCAGGTCGAGCGCGTACAAACCGGTGACGTAGTGCATGACGACGGCGCCGTGCACGTGGATGGCGCCTTTGGGGGTGCCCGTGGTGCCGCTGGTGAAGTGCAGCAGTGCCGGGTCGCCGGCGGTGGTCGGCTCGATCGCCGCGTTCTCGTCGGCCGCGTCCACCCATTGCCAGAAGTCCAGCGTCCCCGGCGGCGCGCCGCCGGCGTGGCCGTCGTCGACGACGAAGACCTGCCGCAGCGACGGCAGCCGATCGCGGATCTTGGCGACCTTGCGCTGATAGATCGCCCGCGTCGTCACCAGGACGTCGGCCTGCCCGATGTTGACCCGGGTGCTGATCGGCTCCGGCCCGAAGGCCGAGAACAGCGGGGAGACGACGCTGCCGTTGCGCAGCGCGCCCATCATCGCGATGTAGAGCTCCGGGGTGCGGCCCATCAGCGTGAAGACGCGGTTGCCCTTGTTGATGCCCAACGAGCGCAGCGCGCTGGAGAACCGCCGGGACAGCCGGCCGAGCTCGGCGTAACTGAGGTCGTGGGTGGCGATCATGCCGTCCCAGGGCCGATCCGGGACGAACCGCAGGGCGGTGCGGGTCGCGGCCGGACCCGTGGTGTGGCGGTCGACCGCGGCGTAGGCGATGTTGCACAGGCCGGGCCCCATGCCTTCGCACGGATCCGGCACATCGGACCATTCGAACCGGGCGCGCTCGCCCTCGTAGTCCGTGAGGTTGGGCCGAACGGAAAGGTCGGTGGCCGTTTTGCGGATGACGTCCATAACAGGATCCTCGGGTTGCGCTGTCGCCTTCATCGTTTGCCCCGGCGCATCGCCGCAATAGGGAAAAAGGTCATCAGTCGACCCGCGGGTCCAATGACCCGACGCTGGGGACCAAGGACCCTGGCGCGCGGTGCCCGCATGCCCGAGGGTCCAGGTAGGAAAGGAGGGGCGACGAGTGATGACCCCGACGATGGTCGACACCAAGGTGCTCACCAGGGCGGTGGAGCTGGCCTGCCGCGCCCCCTCGTTGCACAACAGTCAGCCGTGGCGGTGGGTTGTGGGCGGCCCGGCCGTCGACCTGTTTGCCGACCCGGACCGCACTGTGCCCTCGGCCGACGGCTCCGGCCGCGAGTCGATCATCAGCTGCGGCGCGGTGCTCGACCATTTCCGGGTCGCGATGGCGGCCGACGGGTGGGGGACGAGCGTCGACGAGTTTCCCAACCCCAACAACCTCGACCACCTCGCCGCTATCGATTTCGTCCCGACCGACTACGTCGCCGCGGCCCGGCGCGATCGCGCCGCGGCGATCCTGCGGCGCAGGACCGACCGGCGGCCGTTCGGCGCACCCCGGGACTGGGCGTCGTTCGAGCCGGTGCTGCGGAGCGCCTTCGACCCCGGCCTGGTCACGCTCGACGTGCTTTCCGACGACGCGCGGCCGCGGCTGGTGGAGGCGGCGCGTCTCACCGAGGCGCTGCGCCGCTACGACGACGTTTATCACCACGAATTGCGTTGGTGGACAGCGCCGGGGCGGCACGACGACGGCATCCCCACGGCGGCGCTGGCGAGCGACGCGCAGCGCCGCGCCGTCGACGTGAACCGCAGATTTCCCGCCGACGCGAACGCCCGGCCGGGTTCGGCGGAGCTCCACGACCAGGCGGAGGTGCTTGTCCTGTCCACCCCGGGGGATACTCGCGCGGACGCGTTCCTGTGCGGCCAGGTGCTGTCGGCGATCCTGCTGGAATGCACCATCGCCGGCCTGGCGACGTGCACCGTGACCCACGTGACGGAGTTGCCGGCGAGCCGCGACATGGTCCGCGCGCTGATAGCCGACGCCGAGGCGATGCCCCAGGTCTTGATCCGGGTGGGCACCGCCTTCGCGGGCAAGGGCGGCCCGGAACCGACGCCGCGCCGGCCGCTCGGTGACGTGTTGGAGATACGCCGCTAGGGCGGCTCGGATTGTGGCCCAAGGGATTTCGAAGGGAGTCGACGATGATTGCCGATGCCGGGGACTGGCTCGTCATCAAGAGCGGCACAATCGGGCGCCCGGACCTGCGCGGGCTGATCACCTCCGTGCGTTCCCCCGGCGGTGAACCGCCCTACCGGGTGCGGTGGCTGGCCACCGGGGAAGAGGCGACCGTCTTCCCGGGCCCGGACGCCATTGTCGTCACCGCCGCCGAGCAGCGGGCCGCCGACGAGCGGGCGCGGTCACGATTCGCCGCGGTGCAGGCCGCCATCCGGGATCACCCTCGAGTCGGGTAAGCAGCCAAATGCCTTCCACCACTGACGGATGCCCCTCCATCACCGACGCCGACGTCGACGAGCTCGCGTTCGAATTCCTGCACTCGCCTTACGCCGGCGACACCTACGTCGACTGGTGCCTGGACCAGCGCCTCGACGGTTTCCTCCGCCACCGCGGGCTGGTGCGGCTCACCCAAGACGGCGACGCCTACGGCCTCCTCCTCAACCGGGTGATGGCCTACATGGGCGAGCTGCGCCGGAAACGGTGACCCGACGAACGACCCGCAAGCCCGGGACTTCGGTCCCTACCGCCGATTACGGCGGACTGGTCGGATGAAAGTCGTCAATGGTGAAAGGGATCGAGGAGATGACCGTGACGACCCTTCCCCGTCCGGCCGCCGAGCGGAGCGGTGCGTGATGACCAGAGCGGCCGACGCCACGCGGCGCTCGCCGCGCCGCGTGTTCCGCGACCGCAGCGAGGCCGGCCGGGTGCTGGCCAACCTCCTCGGGGCCTACCGCGACCGGCCTGACGTGATCGTGCTGGGCCTGGCGCGGGGCGGCATACCCGTCGCATGGGAGGTGGCGGCGGCGCTGCACGCGCCGCTCGACGCCTTCATCGTGCGCAAGCTGGGCGCGCCCGGCCACGAGGAGTTCGCGGTGGGCGCATTGGCGAGCGGGGGCCGGGTCGTGGTCAACGACGACGTCGTGCGGGGACTGCGCATCACACCGCAGGAGTTGCGCGCGGTCGCCGAGCGGGAGGGTCGCGAACTGATCCGGCGCGAGGCCGCCTACCGCGACGGGCGCCCACCCGTCGAAGTGGCCGGAAAGACGGTCATCCTGGTCGACGACGGATTGGCCACCGGCGCAAGCATGTCCGCGGCGGTGCAGGCGCTACGCGAAGCCGAGCCCGCGCACATCGTCATCGCCGTACCGGCGGCACCGGAATCGACGTGCCGGGAATTCGCCGGCCAGGTCGACGATGTGGTGTGCGCGAGCATGCCGACCCCGTTCCTCGCGGTCGGCGAGTCGTTCTGGGACTTCCGCCAGGTCACCGACGACGAGGTCCGCCGGCTGCTCGCCACGCCGACGACCGAGGCGCCGCGGAGTCCCGGGGCGCGCACGCCGGCCGAGGTGATCAGTCGGGTCGCCATCGACGCGCCGGCGGGCGTCCCGCCGCGCGCGGCCCTGGAAGCCCTCATCGGTGACGCGCGCATCGTGCTGATCGGCGAAAGTTCGCACGGCACACACGAGTTCTACGAAGCGCGGGCCGAGATCACCAAGTGGCTGATCGAGGAGAAGGGCTTCTGCGCCGTCGCGGCGGAGGCGGACTGGCCCGACGCGTACCGGGTGAACCGCTACGTTCGCGGCACCGGCGACGACGCCGGGGCCGACGAGGCGTTGAGCGGCTTCGAGCGCTTTCCCGCCTGGATGTGGCGCAACACCGTCGTCCGTGACTTCGTCGAGTGGCTGCGCGCCCGAAATCGGCTGCACGAGAACAACGGCCAGCGGCAGGCCGGCTTCTACGGCCTGGATCTCTACAGCCTGCACCGGTCGCTGCAGGAGGTGATCGGCTACCTCGACAAGATCGACCCCAATGCGGCGGCGCGGGCGCGGGAACGTTACGCGTGCTTCGACCACGCCTCCGCGGATGACGGTCAGGCGTACGGCTTCTCGGCGGCCTTCGGCGCCGGCCCGTCGTGCGAGAAGGAAGCGATCGATCAACTCGTCGAGATCCAGCGCAACGCGCTGGCCTACGCGCGCAGGGACGGTCTGCTCGCCGAGGACGAACTGTTCTACGCCCACCAGAACGCGCAGACGGTGCACAACGCGGAGGTTTACTACCGGGCGATGTTCAGCGGGCGGGTCACCTCGTGGAACCTGCGCGACAAACACATGGCGCAGACGCTCGAGGCGCTGCTGAAGCATCTCGACCGCCACCAGGACGTGCCGTCCGCGCGAATCGTGGTGTGGGCCCACAACTCCCACGTCGGCGACGCGCGCGCCACCGAGGTGTGGGCCGATGGCCAGCTCACGCTCGGACAACTGGTCCGGCAACGGCACGGCGACGAGGCACGCCTGCTGGGCTTCAGCACCTACGCGGGCACCGTCACCGCCGCCAGCGACTGGGGCGGCATCGCCGAGCGCAAGGTCGTCCGCCCGGCGCTCAACGGGAGCGTCGAAGAACTCCTGCACGAAACGGGCAGGGCGGCGTTCCTGGTGTCGCCGCACATCAATCCGGGGGCCGCGGAACCGCTGAGCGCGGTCCGGCTGGGGCGCGCCATCGGGGTGATCTACCGGCCCGAGACCGAACGGCAGAGCCACTACTTCCATGTCCGGCCCGCCGACCAGTTCGACGCGATGATTCACATCGACCGGACGCGGGCGCTGGAACCTTTGGAGGTCACCAGCCTGTGGGTCGCCGGCGAGACGCCGGAAACGTACCCGAGCGGGCTCTAGGCGCGGGGGACGTGAAGATGCCGGCCGACCGGGCGCTGAGCCGAAGAATCGTCACGTTGACCATGAATCCCGCGCTCGACATCACCACGAGCGTGGGCGTCGTGCGGCCGACCGACAAGTTGCGCTGCTCGGCGACGCGTTACGACCCGGGCGGCGGCGGCATCAACGTGGCGCGGATCGCGAAGGTCCTCGGCAGCCCGGTGTTGGCGGTGTTTCCGGCGGGCGGGTCGCACGGTGGTCTCGTCACCACGCTGCTCGGCGAGGCGGAGGTGCCGTTTCTGCAGATCCCGATCGCCGCCCAGACCCGCGAGAGCTTCACCGTCAACGAGACCAGCACCGGCCAGCAATACCGGTTCGTCCTGCCGGGGCCGGAGCTCAACACGTTCGAGCAGGAGCAGTGCCTCGAGGAATTGCGGGCCGCCGCCCAAGCGGCCGAAGTCGTTGTGGCAAGCGGCAGCCTGCCGCCGGGTGTCCCGGCCGACTACTACCAGCGGGTCGCCGACATCTGCCGGGAGTTAGGCGTGAAGCTGATTCTGGACACCTCCGGCGGCGGCCTGCAGCACATCTCCTCAGGCGTGTACCTGCTCAAGGCGAGCGTGCGCGAGCTGAGGGAATGCGTCGGCCGCCGGCTCGCCACCGAGTCCGAGCAGTTGGCCGCCGCCCATCAGCTGATCGACAGCGGCCACGCGCAGGTCGTCGTGGTGTCCCTGGGGTCCTACGGCGCGCTGCTCGCGACACGCCATGCGAGCCAGCGCTTTCCGGCGGTCCCGATGCGAAGCGGCAGCGGTGTCGGGGCCGGCGACGCGATGGTCGCCGCGATCACGGTGGGTATCACGCGCGGGTGGCCGCTCACCAAGTCCGTTCGTTACGGGATCGCGGCGGGCGCGGCGATGCTGATGACGCCCGGTACGGCGGTCTTCGAGCGCGTCGACGTCGAGCGGTTGTTCGAGCTTGTCACCGAACCGGCGGAGGTGGGGCCGAACGACTTCGCGGCTAAGGCCTAACGGCCCCTCCGTCGCGGCCGGCGGCGCAATAGCCTGAAGGCGAATGGAACCATCGGGAGCCGACATGAACCAGCTGGACGCCAAGGCCGTGGTCGTGGGCGTCAACGGCTCGAAAGCCGCGGTCAACGCCGCGAAGTGGGCGATCGACGAGGCGATCGGCCGCCAACTGCCGCTGCGCCTGATCTACGTCATCCCCCCGCGTGCGGGGCGCGCCGGATCGGGCTTCACCACCGAATGGGAAGTCGAACGCGGGGAAATCGCGCTGTCCGAAGCGGAGTGCGCCATCCAGGGCGAGCGCAAGGCGGTCGAGATCGAGACGGCGATCGTCTCCGGGGATCCCGCGCAGGCGTTGATCGACCAATCGCAAGAGGCGGCCCTGGTCTGCGTGGGCACCGCCAGGCGGGGATGGGCTTCCGACGGGCTGTTGGGCCCGACCGCGGCCGGCTTGGTGGCGCGCGCGCACTGTCCGGTCGCGATCATCCGCACCAATCCCGACGGGTCGCCGACGGAGCTCGGGGTGATCGCCGTCGTGCTCAACGACGAGCCCGACAACGACGAGGTGGTACACCAGGCCATGGAGGAGGGGCGACGCCGGCACGCCACCGTCCGGCAGATCGACCGCCGGCTGAACAGCTGGGTCCGTCGTTATCCGGACGTCCGCGTCCAGACCGTCGCCGCGGGCACCGGCACCAAGCCCAGCGAAAAGCCAGGCGGCACAATCGAACTCGCGGTGGTCGGCAGTGCCGATGCCGACGAGATCGCGGGGCTGGTCACCCCGAACTGCCATCCGATCGTCGGCTACCCGGACTGCTCGGTGCTCGTGGTCCGCCACTGAGATGACAGCGCCCGCCCCCACCAAGTCGGTCGTCGCCGGCGTCGATGGTTCCAAGGCGGCGATCCGTGCGGCCCTGTGGGGGGTCGACGAGGCGGTGAGTCGTGACGTTCCGTTGCGCCTGCTCTGTGCGACCGAGCCCGGGGGCGGCGAACAAACGGCGGAACTCGCCCTCGCCCATGCGGTGAGCGCGATCCGGGCCGCGGGCCGGCCGGTGGCCATCGAGACGGAGATCGTCCACGGACCCGCGGTAGGGTCGCTGATCCGCTCCTCGGCGTCGGCGGCCATGGTCTGCGTGGGAGCCGTCGGGCTGCGCCACTTTCAACCCGGCCGGGTCGGCTCCACCGCCGCGGCGCTGGCCGTCTCGGCGCACTGCCCGGTGGCGATCGTCCGCGGCCGCGACGATCGCCGCCGGCAATCCGGCGCAAAGGCGGTCGTCGAAATCGACGGGTCCCCGGACTCGGAGTTGCTGGGCGCCGCGGTCGACGAGGCCCTGCTGCGCGGCGCCGCCCTCCAGGCAGTCGTCTCGCGGCGAACCGCGCCGAGCGAACACGGCGTGTGGGGCAGCGAGGCCGATCGCCGGGCGCTCGCCGACCTGGATCGCCGGCTGGCGCACTGGAAGCGATGCCATCCGCAGCTCCGGGTCGAAGCCTTGGCGATCCACGCGGGCCTGCTCGAGTACCTCGCCGCCCCAGCCGGGCCGGTGGGATTGGTGATCGTCGGCGCCCACGATCGTCTGCATGTGGCCGAACTCGTCGGACCGGTCGGCAGCTCGGTGATGCAGGAAGTCCGTTGTTCGCTGTTGGTCGTGAATCGGCAACATTTGTGAGCTCGGGCGATGATGGATGTGTGATATTGAGGTCGTACGCCCATCGGAAGGGTTCTTAATGGTCAAGGTTTTCCTGGTCGACGACCACGAGGTCGTCCGGCGCGGTCTCGCCGACCTGCTGGCATCGGACCCCGACCTCGAAATCGTCGGCGAGGCGGGCTCCGTCTCCGAGGCGAAGGCGCGGATCCCGGCGCTGCAGCCCGACGTCGCCGTCCTCGACGTGCGGCTACCCGACGGCAACGGCATCGAGCTGTGCCGGGACCTGGTCTCCGATCACCCCGACCTGCGCTGCCTGATGTTGACGTCATTCACCTCCGACGAGGCGATGTTGGAGGCCATCCTGGCCGGCGCCAGCGGCTACGTGGTCAAGGACATCAAGGGCATGGAGCTTGCCCACGCCATCAAGGAGGTCGGCGCGGGCAAGTCGCTGCTGGACAACAGGGCCGCGGCCGCGCTGATGGCGAAGCTTCGCGGCGCGGCCGAACGCGAAGACCCGCTGTCCGGCCTCACCGAGCAGGAGCGAACGCTGCTTGGCCTGCTCAGCGAGGGCCTGACCAACAGGCAGATCGCCGCCCGAATGTTCCTCGCCGAGAAGACGGTGAAGAATTACGTGTCGCGGTTGCTCGCCAAACTCGGCATGGAGCGCCGCACCCAGGCGGCGGTGTTCGCGTCGAAGCTGGACCAACGGCCCGGGCATGCCCAGCCGCCGACGGACGCGCCGGCCGACTAGCCGCCAAGCGCACCGGGCCCCCTCATGGAACGAACTCTTTGCTTGGGCGCTTGACAAATTGCGTCTACGCTGATCTTGCCATCTGACATTGAGCAAAAGTGTCGTGGAGGTTTGACGGGGTGACGAGCGACGACAGCGGCTCGGCATTCGCCGGACTCGGCCAGCGCGGGTTGGTCGGGCGAATGCACGAGCAGCTCGACGAGTTGCTGGCCGCCCGCGACCAGATGGAGCTCTTGCTCCGTGTCATCGTCGAGATCGGCGCGGGCCTCGACCTCGACGCCACGCTGCACCGGATCATCGGCGCGGCGCGGAAGCTGACCTCGGCGCCCTACGGCGCCCTGGCCATCCGTGATCCCGAGGGCAACCTCGTCAGGTTCGTCCACGAGGGCATGGACGCCGACACGGTGTCCCGCATCGGGCACCTGCCGTTCGGCAAGGGGTTGCTGAGCCTGTCGCTGCTGGACACGCCGGCCCTGCGCATGGCGGATCTGACCGCGCATCCGGCCGCCGTCGGGTTCCCCGAACACCACCCCCCGATGCGCGCCTTCCTCGCGGTGCCGATCACCATCCGCGGCACCGTGTTCGGAAACCTCTACCTCACCCACGTCGATCCGCAGCGGGTGTTCTCCGATTCCGACGAGGTGGCCGCCCGCGCCCTGGCGTTCGCCGCCGCGGTCGCCATCGACAACGCGCAGGTCTTCCAACGCGAGCGGACGGCCGTCAAGTGGATGGAGGCCAGCCGCGAGATCACCACCGCGCTGCTGTCCAGCGCCGCCCCGCACCGGCGCCCGCTGCAGCTGATCGCCGAGCAGGCCCGCATCCTGACCGACGCCGAGCAGGCGATCGTCCTGGTGCCCGGCGACCCCGACCTGCCCGACGACGAGGTCGACACGCTCGTGGTCTCCGCGGCGGTCGGGCTGCATGCCGACGACGTGGTCGGCCAACGGATCCCGGTGGACGCCTCCACCAGCGGCACCGTGTTCCGCTCCGGCAAACCGATGATCACCGAGACGTTGCGGTACCCGATCCAGGCCTTCACCGACGTGGGACAGCGCCCGGCGATCCTGATGCCGCTGCGCGCGCGCGACGAGGTCGTCGGCGTCATCGCCATCGCCCGCGGCGCCGACCAGCCGCCGTTCGACGACAGTTACCTCGACCTGGTCAACGATTTCGCTACGCACGCGGCGATGGCGCTGGTGCTCGCGTCGGCCCGCGACGACGCGCGGCAGCTGACCATCCTGGCCGAGCGGGAACGCATCGCGCACGACCTGCACGACCACGTCATCCAGCGGCTTTTCGCCGCCGGCATGGACCTGCAGGGAACCCTGGCGCGGTCGCGCTCCCCGGAGGTCGCCGACCGGCTCAACCGCACCCTCGACGACCTGCAGACCATCATCGAGGAGATCCGCACGACGATCTTCCAGCTGAAATCCCCGCTGGGCAAGAACGGCGACTTCCGCCGCCGCATCCAACAGGTGGTCGCGGACCTGACCGAGAGTCGCGACGTCGTGACCACCGTGCGCATGCACGGGCCGATGACCGCCGTCGGCGGTGAGCTTGCCGACCACGCCGAAGCGGTGACGGCGGAAGCCGTCAGCAACGCCCTGCGGCATTCCGGCGGATCGCGGCTGACCGTCGAGATCAGCGTCGCCGACATGTTCGTGCTGGACATCATCGACAACGGCTCCGGAATCCCCGACGGCAATACGCGCAGCAGCGGCCTGGCCAACATGAGGCGCCGCGCCGAACAACTCGGCGGTGCCTGCGAGATCACCGGCCCACCCGAGGGCGGCACTCGCGTGCACTGGGTCGCCCCGCTCATCGATCAGTAGGGGCGCCCCGGCGGGACCAAAGGGGGCGGCCCTTGGGTCTAACGGCCCTGCCCGAGGGCGCCGCCCGGGATTACGGTCGGTGTCGTGAGTGATCGGTCGGTGGACGCCACGGAAACTGCTCGGCTGCTCGACGGACGCCTGGTGTCGTTGCGTGCTTTGACCGTCGCCGACGCCGAGGCCGTTTTGGCGCTTCATGAGCGCCTGTCCGACCATGACCGGTACTTTCGCTTCTTCACGCTGCAGCTGTTGCCGCTGCACGAGCTCGTCGCGAAGCTGACCGAGCCCCCGGACGGGGTGTACGCCCTCGGCGCCTTCGACGCCGACCGGCTGATCGGCGTGGCGCACTGCGTCGTCGTCGACGATCCGCAGGTGGCCGAGGTGGCGATCGTGGTGGCGCACCAGGATCATTCGGTGGGCGTGGGAACGGCCCTGCTCAAGCACCTGGCCCCGGTCGCTCGATCCAACGGCGTCGAAAGGTTCATCGCCGACGTCCTCGGGGAGAATCACCTGATGCTCACGGTCTTCTTCGATCTCGGCTGGCCTTGCCGGCCAATCGATTACGGATCGGTTCGCCATCTCGAGATCGAGCTTCCCGAATTCGACGACGTGTAGAGGAGCGGAAAAATGACGCAAGGCGCGAAGAAATACGGCGTCCTGGTCTGTGTCGACGGGTCGGCGGCATCCGACGCCGCCGTGGCCTGGGGTACTCGGGAGGCCCTCCTGCGTGATCTGCCCATCACGCTGGTGCACGCGGTTCCCCCGGTCGTGGTCGGCTGGCCGGTGGGGCAGCTGTACGCGGACATGCCCGAGTGGCAGCAGGACAGCGCTAAGCACGTCATCGACCAGGCCCGCAAGACGCTCAACGCCAGCGTGGGCAGCTCCGCGCCGCCGGAAATCCACACCGAGACGGTGTATTCGGCGATTGTCCCGGCGCTGGTCGAGGCCTCCAACGATGCCCGGATGATCGTCGCCGGAAGCCAGGGGCTCGGCGCGGTGGGGCGCCTGCTGTTGGGCTCGGTGACCGCGGGTCTCGTGCACTACGCCCACTGCCCGGTCGCGGTCATTCACTCCGCCGAAGGCGCTGCGCCGGATCCCGGCGCGCCCGTGGTCCTCGGCGTCGACGGGTCCCCCGCGTCGGAGGACGCGACCGCTCTGGCCTTCGACGAGGCCTCGCGCAGGGGGGTAGGGCTGGTTGCGGTGCACGTCTGGAGCGACGTGGGGGTGTTCCCCATCCTGGGCATGGACTGGCACGACCGCGAGATCCAGGCGGCCGAAACCCTGGCCGAACGCCTGGCCGGCTGGCAGGACCGCTACCCGGACGTGCGCATCGAACGGAAACTGTTCTGCGACAAGCCGTCCGAGTGGCTGCTGAAGGAGTCCGAACGCGCTCAGCTGGTGGTGGTCGGTAGCCGCGGCCGCGGGGGATTCCCCGGAATGTTGCTCGGCTCGGTGAGTTCTGCCGTGGCGCAGTCGGCGCGCGTGCCCGTGTTGGTTGTCCGTTGACAAGAAACCATGACCGAGGAGGCTGAGAAATGATCGAACTGCTGCCGGACATGCCGGAGAAGGTCATCGGCATCCGGGTGTCGGGCCGGCTGCGCGGCGACGAGCTGCGTGACGTCAAACCCGAGATCGAGCGGGTGCTACAGACGGGTGAGGTCCGGATCGTCGAGGTGATCGCGCCCGATTACGAGGGATTCGGGCCGGGTGGCTTCCTCGAGGACGTCAAGCTGGGCTTGGGCACCGTGCTGCCGCACCATTCGGCGTTCAAGCGGATCGCGGTGGTCTCGGACAAGGATTGGGTCGCCCACGTCCTGCACGCCGTGGCGTGGCTGGTCCCCGGCGAGTTCGCCATCTTCTCACTGGACGAGCTGGACAAGGCCGCCCAATGGGCGGCCGGGTAGTCGCCGTCAGTCACGCACGACCAGCACCGAACACCCCCCGTTTCCGAGCGCGGTGATCGGTCCCACGATGCGGGCGACCTTGTCCGCGTCGTCGCCGCCCACCACCGCGAGCTGAACGGGATCGCTTGTGTGCGCGAGGAATTCGGCCGCGCCCCGCCTGGCCGCGGCGGGCTGGACGTGCACCTCGCGGTGCCGCGCCACCCAGGGGCCGAGGCGCTGTTGCAGCTGGCTGTAGGGAATCTCGCCGAGGCCCCACCGCCAGACGCCCATCGCCAGGATCGGCGCCTCACGCAGGCGCGCCTCGCGAAAGCCGTGCTCGAGCACGGCGTCGTTGCCGGCCGATTCGCCGACGGCGACCGCGACGAATCCGTCATCCGGCTCGGCGCCGCGGCGGCTGCGGATCACGGCCACCGGGCAGTGCGCCCGGTGTGCCAGGGTGTCCGCGGTCGAGCCCAGGACCTTGCGCGCCACCCAGCCCGTGCCGACCGAGCCCACGCAAACCATTGCCGCACCGCGTGATTCGTCGATCAGCGCGTCCTCAGACGAACCGCGCACGATGTCGCATTCGACCTTGACCGGCTGACCCGTGGCCTGAAGCGCAGCATCGGCGGCGCGCAGCGCGGTTTGGGCGTATTGGATGTCCAGGCTGTCGTCACCGGCGTTCCGCCGGGGGACGGCGTGAATCAGCCGAAGCGGGACGTTACGGCTGAGGGCCTCGGCGGCGGCCCACTTGGCCGCATTGATCGCGGCGTCCGAGCCGTCGATACCCACTACGATCCGCTGCTGCGGATTGTTCATCGCGTCCTCCTGGCTGGCGGGGGCCCCCCGAAGGCCCGGCACTGGTCACGTTATGAGCACGCGGCCCGGTTCAGCAGGGCCGTTCGGCCCCCGTTCGCGGGCATAGGTCACCGGCCTCAGGCGACCTCGACGGTGCGCCCGGGGAGCAGCCCGTGCACGCGGCCTCGGCATTCCACCATGACCGATGCGCTGTTGCCGGCCTCGGACGTCAGCTCGGCCGCCCGCCCGCTGACCCGAAGGTGCAGCCGTTGGCCGCGATAGACGAAGGGAAACTCGATCGGTTCCAGCGCCTTCGGCCATTGCGGGCTCAGGATCAGCCGGTCGTCGCGGGTCTCCAGTCCGGTGAAACACCGTTGCAGCAGGTCGATGCTGCCGGCCATCGCGGCCAGGTGTATCCCCTCCGCCGTGGTGCCGCCCTGGATGTCGACGATGTCGGACGCGAGCACCTGCACGAAGTACTTCATCGCGTGGTGCCGATTGGCGCGGGTGAGCACCCACGAATGGACCAGGGCGGAAAGCGTCGATCCCTCCGAGGTGCGCGCGAGGTAGTAGTCCACCGTCTCCGGGATCCGCTCGGGCGTGAAGCGGTAGCCCAGCCGGCCGAACAGAGCCAGCAACTCGTCCGACGACAGCAGGTAGAACAGCATCAACACGTCGGCCTGCTTGGAGGCCTTGTAGTTGTTCACGCTGTCGTTCTCGGCCTCCAGGATGCGGTCGAGCCGCTGGATGTTGCCGTACCGCTGCCGGTATTGGCCCCAATCCAGCTCAGCCAGTTGCGAATAGCCCTCGAACTGGCTGATCACGTTGTCGTGGAAGGGGACGAACATGCGCCGCGTCACGTGCTCCCACCGGCCGAGCTCGTCGCTGGTCAGGTCGATCTTCCCGACGAGGTCCAGGCGGTCCCGCAGCGGCAGCAGGTCCAAGGCGTCCATCGCCCGCAGGATGGCCCAGACCGCCATGACATTGGTGTACGCGTTGTTGTCGATCCCGTCGTATTCCTTTCCCGGATAACCCGAATGGAACTCGTCGGGGCCGACGATGCCCTTGATCGTGTAGCGGCCGCGAGTCTCGTCGAAGCTGGCCAGGCCCACCCAGAAGCGCGCGATCTCGACCAGCATCTCGGCGCCGTAGTCGACGAGGAACTGCCGGTCGCCGGTCACCTGGTAGTGCTGCCAGGTGTTGTAGGCGATGGCGAGACCCACGTGATGCGCCCGGGCGCTGGCATCCGGATTCCAGCGGCCGGACTCCGGGTTGAGGTGCACTTCCTGGCTCACCTCGCGCCCGTCGCTGCCCGACTGCCAGGGGTACATCGCGCCAAGATAACCGGCCCGGCGCGCCGCCCGGCGGGCCTCGGGCAGGCGCCGATATCGGTAAATCAGCAGGGAGCGTGCCACATTGGGCATGCGCACGCTCAGCACCGGGGAAACGAACAGCGAGTCCCAGAAGACGTGTCCGCGGTAGGCCTCGCCGTGCAGGCCCCTGGCCGGCACCCCGGCGTCGAGTTCGGCGGTGTGCGGTGAGAGGGTCTGCAGCAGGTGCACCAGGTGCAACCGCAGGATCCGCAGCGCGTCGGCTCCGTCGGTCAGGCCGATGGCGCATTGTTCCCACAACAGGTCCCAGGCCCGGGCGTGCTGACGATGCAGCTCGGCGTACCGGCCGGCGGCATCGAGGTCTAGCTGCGCGGTGCTCGCCGGCTCGGATATCGCGTTGTCCCGGCCCGTGAAGACGGCCGCGATTTTCTCGCAGGTGACGGATAGGCCTGCGGCCAGCGCCACCTGGATGTCGTGCCCGCCACGGTCGGGTTCGGCCACGATCTTGTACTGCGCGTCGGCGCGGACGTCATCGCACCACACGGTGGTGCGGGCGGCCACCGCGATGGCGATGCGCGACTGCGAGGTCTCGGTCCGCAAAATCACCGACTCGTCGGCGAATTCGTCGATCGTCGACGACGTGAGATGCCTGCTCGACAGCGAGCGGTAGCGCTCGACCATGGTATTGCCCACGCCGCCGTCCAGCAGGGAGCGGAACTCGACGGTGCCCGACCAGTTCTCCGCGACGACCGTGGTCTGCATGGCGAGCAGGTGCGGCTCGTGCATGGATGCGAACCGCTGTTGGGTCATTCTCGTGATCCGGCCCTCACCATCGGAGAATCGCAGCGTGCGCGTCAGCGTCGCGTGCCGCAGGTCGAATGTCTGCCGGTAGAACAACAACTCGGCGTCGTCGATGTGAAACCAGGGCCCGCCGTTGATCCGGAAGGTCAGCGGCAACCAGTTGGGCAGGTTGACCAGGCTTTCGTTCTCGATCGTCCGGCCCGCGACGCGATCGGCCAGCGTGTTGTAGACGCCCGCAGCGTACGTCCCCGGGTAGTGTGCCTCGGTCGCGGTCGCCTCCGGGGCGCAGCCGCGGCTGGCCAGGTATCCGTTGCCCACGGTGCACAGCGTTTCGCGCAGGCGCTCGTAGGTGGGGTCATAACCCTCATAGACCAGTTCCCACGCATCGTTGGGCGCGGCCGACGCCTCGTGCAGGTCGTCGGCCAGCCGCCGGACGAACTCGCACACCGCGAACGGATCCGCCAGGCTGACGAACGCGGCGGACGGGCGATCGCCATCCTCGTTGTGCCGCACCGCAATTCCTACCCCGTCGAATTGCACCGCATCGAAGGCGTCTTCGTCGGTGATGTCGTCGCCGACGTAGATCGGCAACACCGCGTCGCCGCCCGTGCCCTGGATGTGTTCGAGGATCCAGTTGAGCGTCGTGCCCTTGTCCCAGTCGAGGCTGGGGCGTAGCTCGATGACCCTGCGGCCCATCGTGATCCGCAGGCATTCCGATCGCGCGAGTCTGCGCACCGTCGCGATCACTCCGTCGACTTGTTCCGGGTCGACGTGGCGGTAGTGGACCGCGACCGCAAACCTCTTGGGCTCCAAGTGGATCCCCGGGACGTCGGCGAGCTCCTCCGCCAATCGGTCGGCCGCACGCGCCAGCGCGTCGATGGCGCCGAGGGCGTCGGCGTTCTCGTGGTGGGTTCCGTCCGGTGCGACGAGCTCGAAGCCGTGGCTGCCCGCGTACCAGATTCCGTCGACCCGCACGCGTTCGCGAAGATCGTCCAGGTCGCGGCCGCTGATCACCGCGACGGGGCACTGCGCCGCCAGTTCGCGCAGCGCTTCGGGCGCGCCCTCGACCGGCGTTGCGGACGCGGGGTGGGCCACGATCTCGGACAGCGTGCCGTCGAAGTCGAGAAACACCGCCGGTCGGCGGCTGGCCACCAGTTCCTTCAGCTGGCTGTAGACGCCCATCGCGTCGGGGATGGTCGACAACGGGGCGCCCCCGCGCCGCACCGTGATCCCGGCGAAGTCGGCGACGACGGTGTCCGCCCCGAGGGACAGCAACCCGTCCCCGCCCCCGTTGCGCTCGAGGCCGATCACGAGGCCGAAGCCGTGGTCCCGGCCCGCCGCGATTCCCCCCTCGTCGCAGTCGACCAGGACGCACCGGACCGGGCGCACCCCGAGGCGCGCCAGCGTCACGGTCAGCGCCGCGTCGCCCTGCGCGGCGGACTCTGCCGGGCAGACGGCCACGTCCACCAATTCCTCAATTCCCGCGGCGCGCAACAGGGGCGCGCAGTCGCGGCCCGAGGAATAGACGGCGGCGGCGATGCCGGCCTCGCGCAGCCGCCGCAGCAACACCGCGGTCGAATCGCGGGCCCCGACGACGTCCGGCGCGGTCTGTTCGATTACACAGTCAAGTCCGAGGATCACCGCGTCGTGGTAACGCCCATCCACGGTGACAGGCCATTCAGTCACGTCTCTGACGATGTGCCGGCGCCCGATGCCCGTCAAGGTTCGGCGGCGCAGGGGGGCCTCATGGCCATGTGGTTGGTGACTAAAGCCTCATGATCGAGGGTCGGTCCCGCCATAGCGTTTTGGGCGAGGAGAGGGAGAACATCATGTCCACACTCGCAAACCGCCACGGCATCGTCGTCGGAATCGATGGATCGCCGGCTTCGAACGCCGCAGTATGTTGGGCGGCCCGTGACGCGGCGCTGCGACACGTCCCGCTGACCGTCGTCCACATGGTGAACGCGATGGTGCCGATGTATCCGGCCCTTCCGCTGTCGACCGGCGTGGCCGTCTGGCAGGAAGAGCAAGGTCGCGAGGTCCTCGAGCACGCGGTCAAGATCGCCGAGGAGGCCGTCACCACGGACCGCAAGATCGACGTCCGCAGCGAGCTGCGGTGTGCACCCCCGGTTCCCACGCTGGTCGAGATGTCCAAAGAGGCCGAGATGATCGTGGTCGGCAGC
>NZ_MPNT01000012.1 GCF_001907675.1 Mycobacterium paraffinicum | reverse complement strand
CGGCCAGTCCTACCGAATGAAGGACGCCCAACACCGGAAGGAGAACCCCCAACCAATCTAAGAATCACTGCACGGGGTGGGTACTTTTATCCGGCCACCAGCGGGTACTTCTACTTGGCCATTGACACAGCATCGCGGTGTCGGTGGGGCCGGGGTTGATGCAGTTAAGCCGGATGCCATCGGTGATCAGCGTGGCGGCCCGGGACGCCACCCAGGGCCTTGATCGACTTCTTGGAAAATAGGTATGCACCGACCGCTCCCATCTCGTCATTGGCCAGGCACCACCGCTTGCCCTCATCGAACCCGTCGGTGGACACCAGTTCCATCAGCTGCTTCAGCTCCTTTTGCCACCCCATGGCGGCATTGGACGCGACCACCGCGATCGCACCGCCGGCATGAATCTTGGCAAGACCAGGTCGTCGCCGCGGGTGAGGATCTGATTTGCCTGGGCTACACCGAGCCCCAGCGAACGGGACCCGTCCATCGCCGTGAGGCTGGCCGAGCTCAGTCCGGAGCGGGACTGCCCAAGGGCGTCTTCCAGGTGGTACACGGCGATAAGGAGGCCGTCGACGCCATCATGAACCACTCGAGCATTAAGGTAGTCGGGTTCGTCGGCAGCTCCGACATCGCCCAGACATCTACTCGACCGCCGCCGCCAAGGGTAAGCGTGCACAGTGCTTCGGCGGAGCCAAGAATCACATGATCGTGATGCCCGATGCCGACCTGGATCAGGCCGTCGACGCCCTGATCGGCGCCTGGTACGGCAGCGCGGGTGAGCGGTGCATGGCCATTAGCGTCGCGGTCCCGGTCGGCGAATCGGCCGCGGATCGGTTGCGCGCCAGGCTAGTCGAACGGATCAACAATCTGCGCGTCGGCCATAGCCTCGACCCCCAAAGGCCGATTACGGGCCACTGATCACGTCGGCGGCGTTAGCGCGGGTGAAGGACTACATCGGTCAAGGCATTGCGACAGGCGCCGAAGCCGTGGCCGATGGGCGCGAACTCGTCAGCGATGACCTGACTTTCGATCAGGTGAGCCTGGAAGGCGGCTTCTTCATCGGCCCCACCCTGTTCGACCACGTCACCCCGGACATGTCGATCTACACCGACGAGATCTTCGGGCCGGTGTTGTGCATCGTGCGCGCGCACGACTACGAGGAGGCCCTGCGGCTGCCGTCCGAGCACGAATACTGCAACGGCGTCGCGGTTTTCACCCGCGACGGCGACGCGGCCCGCGACTTCGTCTCCCGCGTGCAGGTCGGCATGGTCGGTGTCAACGTGCCGATCCCGGTGCCGGTGGCCTACCACACCTTCGGCGGCTGGAAGCGGTACGGCTTCGGCGACCTCAACCAGCACGGTCCCTCGTCGATCATCCTCTACACGAAGACCAAGACCATCACCCAGCGGTGGCAGTCGGGCATCAAAGACGGCGCCGAGTTCAGCATCCCCAACATGAAATAGCCTTGACAGGCAACCACTTTCATACCATTCCAGCAGATTTCACACTCCGACGCAGGAGCAGCAGCGAGCGAACCGGTCATCATCGAGGCCGCGATCAACGGTGCGACGTCGAACACCGTGAATCCGAACGTGCCGGTGACAGAAGACGAGATCGTTGCCGACGCACTGTCCTGCTTCGGGGTTGGGGCTGCGATCGTTTCTGCATACCCACTACGACGGTCCAGGCGATCTGGCCGGCTCAACCCGTCGTTTTCACATGGAGTGACCGCCACGGTAGTAGGTAACTGCGGGCTGGGGTTCGCGCCGTGCCGCCCGGGCCGATCATGACGCGCTCGTCGACGTAATGGCCACATCGTTGAGCCCGCCTCGCCAATCGGGATCGCGACAGGCCTGAACAGCCGCCTAAACATATATTCATTTAAGTAATAAAACCTCTAGACGACTTCGCGGCGCCGTGGGTAGCCTACATGCATGTCAAGCTCAATTCGGTCCTACATCGGCTGAGCAAGTCGATCCGATCAGCGAGGCCAGCACTCGGTCGCAGAGCGTCCGCCGCCCGGCACCGCCGACCACCGCTTTGTGGCTAACAAGGAGGACTTGGACATGCAATATTGGCCGCAGCGCCTGCCTGCCTTGATGGTTGCCGCCGGCGCCCTGCTGAGCATTCCCGTCGCACATGCGGATAACGACAACAACACGCTCATACCGAACAATAAGCGACTCAACGACGGTGTCGTCGCCAACGTCTTCACCGTGCAACATCAAGCTGGCTGCACTAACGACGTGAGAATCAGCCCCCAACTGCAAGCCGCTGCGCAGCGCCACACCCAGGATCTGCTGAACAACCGCGCCCTCGATGGTGATATCGGTTCGGACGGGTCTAGCCCGCAAGACCGCGCTAATGCGGCCGGTTTCCACGGACCGGTGGCAGAGACGGTGGCGATCAATCAGTCAATCGCGATCAGCGGCAACGACTTGATCAACCGGTGGTATCACAACCCCGACGATTTCAAGATCATGTCCAGCTGTGCGAACAGCCAGATGGGGGTGTGGTCGTTGAACAGTCCGGATCGTACCGTTGTGGTTGCGCTATACGGACAGCCGCAAGGCGATCCCTCGGGACGGGGAGCGACACCACTAAATACCGACGGACAGAATATTCCGCTGGATCCCAGTCCCGACTATGACGCCAGCGATGAACTCGAGTTCGGTCTCAACTGGTTCCCGTGGATCCTGAGGGGGGTGTACCCGCCGCCGGGCAATCCTCCGGAGTAGAGCGGGATTCGTCCATCCTTGCGAACCCCCGTCAAAGGCCGCACAGTCAACGCAGTTCGGCCAAAGATAGCTGGCCGCGTTAACAGGCGACTTTGATGGTGAAAGTGTCGGTTGATCTCAAGCTGGGGTTATCGGCGTCAAAGCCCTCGGCCCGTCCGCGGATGGTGTAGGTGTATCCGTGCAGGGTTACCTCGGCGGCGCCCTGGAGGTGTTCGGCGTAGCTGCCGGTGAAGCCGCCCAGATTGTTGATGTTGATCGTTTTGGCGGTCAGAGGACTCTCATTGGACACGAACACGCTGGTGCCTGCCACAGGGTCACCGGCAGTAACCGTAGTTAGCGATCCCATCGGTACGCACTTCACCGCGTGGGTCTCTGGAAGCACATGGCCGTTGATCGTTACCTGCGCGGTTTCCGGGAGCAATGTACCGGGCGCAGGTTCGGCTGCGCGGGACGGTGAGCATGCCCCGACACTGGCTGCCACCACAACGATCGCGGACGCGTTGCGGAACCGCTTCTGCACGAGCGCACCTCATTTCATCTCGCTGTCTTCCCGACTCCGCACTAAGAGCAGCTCGACGCTCGGCAACAGCTTGCTCAGCACCGCGAGCGGCCAGCTAGGTAAAGCAACAGTATCCGACTTTGGTGTCGTGGTCATGGTCGCCGGCTCGTCGTCTCAACGAGGACAACAATGTTGAAGGGTTAGCCGCATACCGTGACTTGATATCGCCGAGGGGTGAGCGAGGCGACGAGCAAGTTCGACGGCGTCTTGGGTAACGGTAACCACTCGTACGAAGGAGGCCGCCAGCAGAACGGCCTTGCTCGGGAAGTAGTAGTAGTAGTAGTAGTACACCGTCGACCGGTGCACGCCTGCGCGCCGGGCGATGTCGCCCATCCGAGTGTGTATAGGCCCCTTATCCGAGTAGCAGGAATCTGCCGGCGAGTCTTCTCCGGATGGCCTCGGGCGACGGCCCTGGACTGGGCGGTCACACCAGCACATTACGGACTCGATGCTTTGCTGCTGATGCGATGCGAGCGGCCCGGCCAGGACTCGCTGGCGGCTTAGCTGCGCTGCGAGAGGTCGGCGGCACACTCGTGGCGCACCATCGCCGGCTTCGGAAGGTGAGGCTGCACAGCCTCACGCGGCTGTTCGGAATCCGGCGATGAGGACAAGCCCGCACGCGGAGGAGCGAGGCTATACCCAGCCAGTTAACCGGGTAGCAACTGTCCGGCACCGCGCCTGACTCACCGCGGCTCAGCAGTGCAGAGTTCGCTTGAGATTCTTGCAGCAATGCCTCTAATAATGCGCCAACGATACAAACCGATATATAGATAACTATTTAGCTTTACCCATCACTTCGATCGGCCGCTTTTGTGTGCTGGCTCAAGGTCCTCGCGCGACAGAGCATTCCTCAGGCCTGAGGCCAGAGTCGGATAGAGCGATTAATTCTCATGGCTGCGGGGGTCGGTGTCGATCGATGGTGGTATGCCCCGCATAATCAGGTTTGGCACACTAGGAGGAGTAAAGCTCGCGCTGACGCTAGAAAGTTCGTAGCCCACCGTTGTGCGTAAGCGCAGCTCAGGACCCTTTCGATGGATCGACGCACCCTGCGGGGTCTCAGCGATAACGACGCTGGAGACGGGCCGGTGTGCACTCAATCCGGCTCAGCGGCGGGCTGTCACGGTGGAAATGCAAGGGATGCGTCGCCGCTTCTCTGACCTGATTTACGTCACGACCCCTTTATTATCTCAACTATTTCGAGTTACGCGATAAGGCCACCGAGCGACGCATCTGAGCTCATTGCAAAAAGCCAGTACTTAGCGTCCAGCTCATAAATCTGTGAGGGTGGTAACCAGAAATATATCTGCCGATATCACAATTTCACCCGTCAAGCATAATTCGTAATTAATAGCTTAATCAGCTAGCCGAGAGCAAACTTTCTGACGTCGGACTGGTCGCGATGCGCGTGCGCCTGGCGCGTCGGCCGCCCGGCCGGTTGGACGCGGACGATCAGCCATCTCGCAAGATAACTACGAGGTCTAGTAGGTACTATGCTGTTCGGCGAGGTGTGGCGAACCCAGCCGGCGGCGGCGCCGCGAGCGCGGGTATTGCGACATCTCAGCAAAAATCGTTGGAAGTCGCAGCAAACCACCATCGATGCGCCGACGCCACAAAGCGGGTTCGTCCAAAATGGATGTTTGTCGATGTTGCTTTGCCTTAATGTAATGGTGTAGCGTCCCGCTGTGCTCTGGGCCACAGCGCTCGAAAGGCAAGCAGCACGTCATACCGCTGCGGGGAGGATTCATCGTCTAATGTCGGCTCTGACTGGTTACAAACGAGTGCGCTAGTGGTGGCGACGGACACAGAACCTATTACTGCCTCGACCGACGCGCCGGCGCGGGCTAAGGCGTCCCCGGGCGCTACTGCCTGGACGGCCTCTGCTGGCAAGCCGTTACGCGAGATCGGCAGCTTCTTCGGGTTGTCGCTCGAGATCCTGGCGCAGGTGGTCCGTCCACCCTTCGCCTGGCGTGAGTTCGTCCATCAGGCCTGGTTCGTCGCTCGAGTGTCGGCCACCCCGGCCGTCTTCTTGGCGATCCCGTTCAATACTCTCGCCGTGTTCATCATTAACGTCCTGCTGGTCGAAATCGGCGCTGCCGACGCCTCGGGAACTGGCTCCGCGCTAGCCGCCGTCGTATACCTCGGCCCGATAACGGCGGTGTTGGTAGTCGCCGGTACCGGCGCGACCGCAATGTGTGCCGACCTGGGCGCTCGCACCATTCGCGAAGAAGTCGACGCCATGCGCGTGATGGGAATCGACCCGGTGCAACGGCTTCTGGTGCCCAGGGTGCTGGCGTTGGGGCTCAACGGGTTGGTATTGAACGCCATCATCACCATCGTGGGCTTGGTAACCGAATATTTGTTCTCGGTCTACTTTCAGCACATCAACCCGGGCTCTTACATGGCGAGCCTTACCCTGCTCGTTGGCCTGACCGACGTGGTCATCGCCTTCGCCAAGGCGCTGCTGTTCGGCCTAGTTGCCGGTTTCATTGCTTGCTACAAGGGCGTTAGCGTGGGCGGCGGTCCGCAAGGCGTCGGCAACGCGGTGAACGAAACCGTGGTGTACACCTTTATGGCGTTGTTCGTGATCAATGTGGTGCTGACCGCTGTTACAACGAAGGCGACGACGTGACCGCCATCCCAGCGGCACATCGGCTGCCGCGGCTGGCGAAGGGCGTGCGCGGTTTTGCTGACGGATGGAACCGGCTCGGAAGCCAGACCGCGTTCTACGTCAAAGCCCTCGGCTTGGTCTGGGAGGCTATGGCCCGCTACAAGGTGGAGACGCTGCGCCTGATCGCCAACATGAGTTTGGGCGTGGGCGCTCTGGCCATCATCGGCGGCACCGTGGTAATCGTCACCACCTTGACGATGTCAACTGGTGGACTCGTCGGCATCCAGCTATACCGATCGTTATCCGATGTCGGGGTGCAGGCATTGAGCGGTTTCGCGTCCGCCTACATCAACACCCGTATCAGCTCGCCGCTGATCGCCGATATCGGCTTGGCTGCCACAATTGGCGCCGGTGCCACCGCACAGCTGGGCGCCATGCGGATCAACGAGGAGATCGACGCGCTCGAGGTGATGGGCATCCGCACGATCGCCTACCTGGCCTCGACTCGGGTGTTGGCGGGCGTAGTTGTCGTCGTTCCGCTGTGGTGTATGGCGGCGCTGTCGGGATTTCTGGCCACGCGCATGCTAGTGATCTTCATCTACGGACAGCCTCCGGGCGTATATGACCACTATTTCCACACTTATCTGCAACCAACAGACCTCATTTGGTCGTTGATGCAAGTGATCGCCTCTGCGGTAACGATCATGCTGGTGCACACCTATTACGGTTTCAACGCCTCGGGCGGGCCGGCGGGCGTCGGTGAGGCGGTCGGTCGTGCTGTGCGCACGTCACTGATCGTGGCGGTGGCGGTGACGTTGGCGGTGGCGCTGGCCGCCTACGGTGTTTCCGGCAACTTCCACCTGTCCGGGTAGCGGCGATGAAGAGCAAACGGCGCGAGGCGGGCCTGCACCCGGCGATCTGGACATTTGTCCTCTTGGCGTCGATCGCCGCGCTGATCGCGCTGACGGTCGGCGCCTTCAACAGGGACTTCAGGCCCTACGCTCGGGTGACGCTGGCGTCTGACCGGGCGGGACTGGTGATGGAGCCCGGCGCCAAAGTGAAGATGCGTGGGGTCCAGGTCGGCCGGGTCGCGTCAATCCAGCCGGGCGATCCAGTGAAGTTGCAATTGGAGCTCTACCCGGAGCAACTCAAATACATTCCGGCCAACGTCACCGCCGAAATCACCGCCCCCACGGCGTTCGGCGCCAAGGACGTCGAACTGCTAGCGCCGGCCCAGCCGAGCGCGCGACGGCTGGCGGCCGGGGCAGTGGTGAAATCCGGAAATGTGAGTGTCGAGGTAAACACTGTGTTCCAGAACCTCGTTGCTGTGCTGAACCAGGTGGACGTCCCGAAATTGAACGCGGTGCTCACCGCGCTCGCCGACGGATTTCGCGGCAAGGGTGAAGCGATCGGCGAGGCCACCACCGATCTCAACCAGGTCCTGATGGCGATCAATCCGCGCAGTGAGACGATCCGTGCCGACTACCGCGCCCTCAAAGGCTTCAGTGACACTTACGGCGCGGCAGCAAGCAACATCGTGACGGTGCTGGGTGCCGTCAGCACCACCAGCACCACCATCACCGACAACGCAAAACAACTCGACTCATTGCTGCTCGACGTCAGCGGGCTTTCCCGCGCCGGGACCAATCTGATCGGGCCCAACAAAGACAACTTCGTGCATGGCATCAATCTGCTGGAGTCCACCACGCGCCTACTGATGAAGTACAACCCGGAGTTGACCTGCACGCTGGTCGGCGGGAAAAACGCCCTCGATTTCGGCACACTGAATTCTTCCGGCGGCAGCAATGGATACTCGGAGATCCTGGATGTCGCGCTGCTGCTGGGCAAGGACGCATACCGCTATCCGGACAATCTGCCGGTCACCGACATCAAGGGCGGCCCCGGCGGCGAGCCGGGATGCGGCTCGCTGCCCGATGTTGCCAAGAACTGGCCGCAGCGCTACCTCGTCACGGATTCTGGGTGGGGCACCGGAGTAGATGTGCGACCCAACCCCGGTATCGGCTTCCCGGGTTACGTCGACTACTTCCCCGTCACCAGGGGAACCCCACAACCGCCCAGCATCCGCCATCCGGCGGGTCCGGCGCCTGGTCCCATCCCGTACCCGGGAGCACCCCCCTACGGTGCGCAGCTATACGCCCCGGACGGAACACCGCTGTATCCCGGTCTGCCGCCGGCGCCGCCGCCGGGCAGGCCGCGAGAACCCGGCCCTCCGCCGGCGGGTTCCGAACCGTTCGTGCCGCCAGTGCCGGCCGGCGTGCAAGCAACTTGCGGAGTACTCAATCAGCAATGCGTACCGCCGCCGCCAGCCCCCTGAGCCTTGACGGCCGAAGGCGAGAGGCAAGAGAAGCCATTAGAGGAAGGCAGATATGCGAGAGAATTTGGTAGGCGTCACGTGGCGCCTCGCCATCTACTTGGTCGTGTGCCTGGTCGGCGCGTTTGCGCTGGTCGCCGTCTTCGGCCAATTGCGCTTTCAGTCGGAACAGAGCTATCGGGCCGTTTTCGCGAACGTGTCCGGGCTAGAAGGTGGGAATTTCGTCCGCGTCGCCGGCGTCGAGGTCGGCAAGGTCAAAAACATCACCATCCAGCCCGATTCGACCGTGCTCGTGGAGTTCTCCGCCGCTAACTCGGTAATCCTCACCGAGGGCACCAGGGCCGCCATCCGCTTCGCGGACCTCATCGGGGGCAGATACGTGGCACTTGAGGAGGGCGCCGGGGGAGTAAACAGACTTCATCCGGGAGGAACCATTCCACTGAGCCGCACCGAGCCGGCGCTGGACCTCGACGCGCTGATCGGTGGTTTCCGGCCGCTGTTCCGCGCGCTCGACCCTGACCAAGTGAACAAGCTGACCGGCCAACTGATCGCGGCCTTTCAGGGTCAGGGCGGCACGATTGGTTCATTTCTCACCCAGGCTGCGGCCCTCACAAACACGCTGGCCGACCGGGATCAACTGATCGGTCAAGTCGTCACCAACTTGAACTCCCTGCTCGGTTCGCTCAGCGGGCAGAGCAAGCAGTTCGCCAAGGCGGTCGACTCACTATCTGAACTGGTCGCAGGCCTCGAGGCCCGCAAGCAGGACATCAGCAACGGGGTGGCATACGCCAACGCGGCTGCAGGGTCGATCGCCGATCTGTTGTCGCAGGCCCGCCCGCCGCTGAAAAAGGTTGTGGCTGAGACGAATCGGACCGCCGAAACCGTGCTCGCCGATCGCGATTTCTTCGACAACTATCTCAACGCCTGGCCCGATGCATTCAAAATCCTCAATCGACAGGGCCTAACTGGTGACTGGTTCAGCTTCTATCTGTGCGATGTCGTGCTGAAGGTCAACGGCAAAGGGGGCCAACCGGTGTATATCAAGGTCGTCGGCCAGTCCACCGGGAGGTGCACGCCGCGATGAAATCCTTTTCCGAACGTAACCCGCTCCGCATTGGCGCCATCGGACTCGGCATCACCTTTGCTCTCATGCTGATATCGCTGAACTACGACAAGCTGCCGTTCTTCAACACAGGCAAGACCTACTCGGCGTATTTCGCCGAGGCCGGCGGCCTGGCGCCCGGCAACGCTGTTCAGGTGTCGGGTTTCCGGGTAGGTCAAGTCTCGAGCGTCGAGCTGGACGGACCGCGGGTGCTGGTTAAGTTCCATGTCGCCGGCGACGTGCGGCTCGGTGATCGCACCGAGGCAGCAATTAAATTGAAGACCTTACTCGGCAGCAAGGTCCTCGAGGTCACTCCACGCGGAGACGGAAAACTGACCGGTCCCATACCGCTCGACCGGACCAGGCCGGCCTATCAATTGCCTGACGCGCTGGGCGATCTCACGACAACCATCAGCGGGTTGAATACCGACCAACTATCCAACTCGCTGGCCGTGCTGTCCGACACCTTCGCCGATACCCCACCCGACCTGAAGGCGGCGGTGCAGGGGCTGGCGAGGTTCTCCCAGACACTGGACCAACGCGACGCCCAGCTGCGAAACCTGTTGAGTAACGCCAACAAAGCGACGAAGGTGCTCGCCGAACGCAGCGACGAAGTCGTCAACCTGGTCGCCAACACCAACGCCCTTTTGGCGCAACTGAAAAGCCAGAGCAGCGCACTGGACCAGATCTCCAGCAATCTCTCCGCGGTGGCCCGCCAGGTAAAGGGTTTCATCGCCGAGAACCGCGACACCCTCAAGCCGGCGCTGGACAGGCTCAACCAGGTATTAGGAATCGTCGACAACCGCAAAGAACGCGTGCAGAAGGCGCTCACGGGGCTGAACAGCTTTTCGTTGAGGCTTGGCGAAACGGTGTCGGCCGCCCCGTTCTACAAGGCTTACGTCGCTAACCTGTTGCCCGGGCAGTTCGTCCAACCGTTCATCGACGCGGCCTTCTCCGACCTGGGCCTGGATCCGAACGTGCTGCTGCCCACTCAGCGCGCCGACCCGGAGGTCGGCCAGCCGGGAACACCGCCGCTGCCGGTACCCTTCCCGCGGACCGGCCAGGGCGGGGAACCGCGCATGACCATCCCGGACGCCATCACGGGTAACCCCAGTGACCATCCGTGTGGTCTGCCCGGTGCGGCATTGCCCGGTCCCGGCTGCTACCCGTACCGGGAGCCACCACCGGCACCACCACCCGGCGGCCCGCCGCCAGGACCGCCCGCGCCTCCGAATCCGCAGCCGGTTCAGGGCGGTGGACAGTGAATTCACGCAACGCCAAGATCGGCTTGGCCTTCGCGCTGGTCCTGTTGCTGATCGGCGGCATCGTGACGGCGGTAAGGTCGGTCAGCGGTATTGGCCGCACCACTGTCACCGGCTACTTCGCGGATAGCACCGGGCTCTACAACGGGGATGACGTCGTTATTCTCGGCGTCCGCGTCGGCAAGATCGAGAAGATCGAACCACAGCCCAGCCGTGTCAAGATCACCTTCTGGTACCACGGCAAATACAAGGTGCCCGCCGACGCCAAGGCCGTGATCTTGTCACCGTCCCTGGTGACACCTCGATCCATCCAGTTGACACCCGCCTACACGGGTGGTCCGGTGATGGCCACCGGCGCGGTAATCCCGCAGGTTCGCACCGCTGTTCCGGTGGAATACGACGACTTGCGCCAGCAACTCGAGAAGCTGACGCAGACGCTGCAGCCCGCCGAACCGGGCGGCACCAGCACTTTGGGGGCATTTATCAACACCGCCGCCGACAACTTGCGTGGCCAAGGCCCAGATATCCGTGACACCCTCATCAAGCTGTCACAGGCGATATCGGCGATCGGCGACCACAGCAACGACCTGTTCTCCACCGTGAAGAACTTGTCGATCCTGGTCTCCGCGCTGCATGACAGCAGCGACCTGCTGCGTCACCTGAACCAGAACCTGGCCGCGGTGACCAACCTGTTGGCCAACGACCCAAATGAGGTCGGAAATGCGGTTCGCGATCTCAACGAGGTGGCCGATGACGTCCGAAACTTTGTGGCCGATAACCGGGAGACCCTGGGTGACACCTCCGACAAGCTGGCGTCGGTGTCACAGGCGCTCAACGCGAGCCTCGACGACGTCAAACAAGTTCTGCATGTCGCGCCGACAGCCTTTCAAAACTTCCTTAACATCTATCAGCCCGCCCAGGGCGCGTTGACCGGTTCGCTGGCGGTGAACCAATTCGCCAACCCGATCCAATTCCTCTGCAGTGCGGTAGAGGCGGCCTCGCGGCGCGGTGGCAAAGAGTCAGCGAAACTCTGTGTGCAGTACCTGGCGCCGATCATCAAGAACCGTCAATACAACTTCCCGCCGCTGGCCGAGAACCTTTTCGTCGGAACCACCGCGCGCCCCAACGAAATAACTTATAGCGAGGACTGGCTGCGGCCCGATTATGTTCCCCCGCGGTCAGCAGAGCCCACCGGCCCCGCCAACCCCGCGCCGGCAAACACCCCACCGGGGTCCCCACCCTCGCCACCAGCGCCGGCGGCACCGCCGGCGCCCGCCCAACCAGTAGCCACCAACCCGGCCGCCGGCCTGCGCGGGATGATGGTGCCGTCCGGAGGTGGACAGTGATCCGATCAGGGCGCGTGTCGCGAGCAGCCGTAGGGCTGGCGGCGGCACTTGTGGTGGCGGCACTCTCCGGCTGCGGGTTCCGCGGGGCGAACTCGTTTCCGTTGCCGGGAACTCAGGGCGGTGGGCCGGGTTCGTACACCGTCCAAGCGCAGATGCCCGACGTGCAGAATCTGGAACGGAATTCCCGGGTCCGGGTCAACGATGTCACCGTCGGCAAGGTGACGAACATCGAGCTTCAGAACTGGCATGCACTGGTCACCATGACGATCAACGGTGATGTCAACCTGCCCGCCAACGCGACCGCCACGGTCGGGCAGACCAGCCTGCTGGGTTCGGTGCACGTCGAATTGGCGCCACCCGCTGGGGTCCCGCCTCAAGGCAAGCTCAAAAACGGGTCAATGATCCCGATGTCGTCAGCGGGCACCTATCCATCAACCGAAAGGACATTGGCCGCGGTTTCGTTGGTGCTCAACGGCGGCGGCCTAGGGCAGATCCAGGACATCACCAAGTCTTTAAGCACTGCTTTCACCGGCCGCGAGGCGGACCTGAGGAGCCTGCTCGGGCAACTCGATAAGTTCGTCGGGTACCTCAACGACCAAAAAGACGACATTATCGCCGCAACGGAAAGCTTGAACAACCTAACTGGTCAATTCGCCGACCAGAAGCCGGTGATCGACAAAGCGTTGAAGACCATACCGGGCGCATTGACCGTGCTGAAAGACGAGCGGACCGCCCTCGCCGATGCGCTCGGTGACGTCAGCAGATTCGGCGCACTTGCCGCTGACTCAGTCAACAAGACCAAGGAAAACCTGGTCAAGGAGCTGAGGGATCTCGGCCCGGTGCTGCAGTCACTGGCCGATGCCGGGCCGGCGCTGACCCGTGCACTGGACTTCTACGGGACCTTCCCGTTCCCCACGAGCACACTCAGCAAATGGATGCGCGGCGACTATGCCAACCTGACAGCCGTCATCGACCTGACGCTGAGCCGGCTGGACGCGTCCTTTTTCACCGGTACCCGGTTCGAGTGCAATCTGACCGAGCTGGAACTGCAGTGGGGGCGCACCATCGGCCAGATGCCCAGCCCCTGTACTGGTGGCGGCCCATACAATCCCGGGAACCCACTGGTTGTTCCCTACCACTTCGACCAGGGGCGCTGACATCGTGCTCACTAGGCGAATAAAAATCCAGCTGATCGTTTTCGCGGTGGTCAGCCTGACCGCGGGCACCATCATGTTTTTCAACTACATGCAGATCCCGACGACGTTCTTTGGGGTCGACCGCTACACCGTGACGGTGCAGCTGCCCGAGGCTGGCGGCCTATATCCGGGCGGCAACGTCACCTACCGAGGCGTCGAAGTGGGCCGGGTGCGCGACGTGCGCCTAACCAGTAGCGGCGCCGAGGCGGAGCTCCAGTTGGACTCGGATGTCCACATCCCAGCCGACCTCAGCGCCCAGGTGCACAGCGTGTCCGCAGTCGGCGAGCAATATGTCGAGTTGCTGCCACGCACCGGGAACGGCCCGTCGTTGAAATCTGGCGATGTGATCCCGGCAGACCGTACCTACGTTCCGCCGAACCTCAACTCGCTGCTGCAGGCGACCAATCGTGGCCTGAGCGTGATCCCGCGCGACAACCTCAAAACGGTGGTCGACGAATCGTATGCGGCGGTGGGCGGCCTCGGCCCGGAGCTTTCCCGGCTGGTGAATGGCACCTCGAAGCTCGCGATCGACAGCCGCGAGAACCTCGACGCGCTCGTGACCCTGATCGACGGATCAAAGCCCCTGCTGGACAGCCAGATTCAGTCGTCGGACGCCGTGCACGCCTGGGCCGCCCATCTGGCGACCATCACGTCGCAGCTTCGAGACAACGACTCCGCGGTCAGGGGCGTGCTTCACAAGGGCGGCCCAGCGGCCGCCGAGGCCCGGCAGCTGTTCGACCGGTTGAACCCCACGTTGCCGATCGTGCTGGCCAATCTGGTGAGTATCGGGCAGGTGGGGGTCACCTATCGGGACGACCTGGAAGCTGTCCTGGTGGAGCTGCCGCAGGGGGCGGCCGACGTCCAAGCGACCGGGGTTCCCAATAGGAACACCAAACAGCCTTACCTGGGTGGCTACCTCAGCTTCAATCTGAATCTCAACTGGCCGCCGCCGTGCACCACCGGGTTCCTGCCGCCCCAGCAGCAGCGGGCCGCCAGCTACGAGGACTACCCGGATCCGCCCAAAGGCGACCTATATTGCCGGGTACCGCAGGACTCGCTGCTCGACGTGCGCGGTGCGCGCAATCTGCCGTGCGAGACGCGTCCAGGCAAGCGCGCTCCGACCGTGAAGCTGTGCGAAAGCGACGAGACGTACGTTCCCCTGAACGACGGCTTCATTTGGAAGGGCGATCCCAACGCGACGTACACCGGTCAAGCTGTCCCCCAGCTTCGGCCGGGAGACGAGCCGCCCGGGCAGGCCCCGCCACCGTCGCCGCCCGGTCCGGCGCCACCGCCGATCGCGGCCGTCCAATACGACCCAGCCACCGGCATGTACGTTGGGCCAGACGGGCACATGTACAGCCAGACTGATCTGGCCCATGGGGCTACCAAGGAGAAAACATGGCAGAGCATGCTGATACCTCCCAAGAGGAACTGAGCGAAACGGGCCAGGCAGGGACAACCCCCGCATCCGTCCACACCGACGAGGGTTCATCGGATGTGCCTGACCCGGCCACCTCGAACGAGACGAGCGCCGAGGCGGCGCCTCCCTCGGTGGAGGCGGCGGAGGGTCTGACCGACGAGGCCGACGACTACGACGCCGCGGTTGATGACGGAGTCGCCGACGCCCCGGAAGACGCTGCACCGGAAAAGGAGCGGGCGTCGCCGTTAAGGCTGGCCGCCATATGGGGGTTGGTCACAGTTGCTTCTTTGGGGGGTTTGGCCGGTTGGTTCGGGTTTCGGCTGCATCAGTCGCACCAGGCCCAAGAACAACGTGCGCTATTGGTTCAGGTTGCAAGACAAGGGGCGCTGAACCTGACCACAATCGATTGGCAGCACGCCGACGGCGACATAAAGCGCATCCTGGACTCGGCGACAGGCACTTTCTACGACGATTTTTCCAATCGATCGAAACCCTTCATCGAGGTCGTCAAGAAAGCGCAATCGAAGTCGGTAGGAACAATCACCGAGTCGGGTTTGGAGTCGCAATCGGGCAGCGAAGCGCAAGTGCTGGTTGCCGTGTCCGTTAAAACATCGAACCTCGGTGCAGCCGATCAGGATCCGCGGCATTGGCGAATGCGAATCACCGTGCAAAAAGTTGGAAGCGATGCGAAAGTCTCCAACGTCTCATTCGTGCCATGAGGAATTTGCAGGTCGGCAAGCATCGAGTGCTAAGCCTACGAGCCAGAAGGGGAACCACCGCTGTGCCGGTCGAAATTGATTCCGCCACCGAGCAAGACGAAGCGATTGCCGCCGGCGAGACCACCGACCAGGCCGCAAGCGCAACAAGCGAACCTCAGGGGCTCGATGAGACCCACGACTCGGGCGAAACAAAAGACCTTCCTCAGTCAGGGGAAGCGTCGGTCAAGGATGAGGATACTGAAGCCGAAGACGCGAAAGACGTTGAGCTCCCAGTACGTAAGCGCAGAGTTAAATGGTCCCGAGTATTGGTATTCGGGGTGCTGCCCGTGTTGGCATTGCTGATCGCAGCGGCCGCCGGCTTCTTAAAGTGGCAGGATGCATGGGTCCGTAACTCTGGGACCGCTGGCATCGAGTCCGTTGCAGCGGCAAAGGAATCCACCGTTGCGCTACTGTCCTACCAGCCCGACAGCGTCGAAAAGGACCTGGGGGCCGCCCGCGACCGGCTGACCGGAAAGTTCAAAGACTCCTACACACAATTGGTCCAGGACGTGGTGATACCGGGTGCCAAGAAAGACCACATCTCGGCGATCGCCACCGTTCCCGCCGCCGCCTCAGTGTCGGCGACACCAAACCACGCGGTCGCTCTGGTGTATGTAGACCAGACTGTGGCCGTCGGCAACGACGCGCCCACGGACACCTCATCGACCGTCCGGGTGACGATGGACAAGATCGGAAACCGGTGGCTGATTTCGTCATTCGACCCAGTTTGAGGCCGGTATGGGCCCAGGCAGATGTCTCCTGCGGGTCTGACTGGGTCATCCACCGTGACATGGTCGACGGATGACACTGCATAACAGTGGGTTTGAGCTGCGGCAAATCGATAAGTGCGGTGCCTCCGGAGCGGCGGGCGGCGGCGTGCTTAGCATGCCTACATGATCTCGACGCTCGAAGACGTGCTTCGTCTGCTGGACCTGCAACAGATCGATGACACAGCGTTCGTGGGCACTCAACCCGACACTCCCAACCACCACATCATCGGAAGCCAGGTCGCCGCACAGGCGTTGATGGCGGCCGGCCGGACGACACTCGGGCGACCGGCGCACAGTATGCACATGTACTTTCTGCGGCGAGGTGACGCAAGGCAGCCGATCCAGTTTGATGTGACCCCGCTACGTGACGGCGGCACCATCTCCTCACGTCGAGTGACCGCGAGCCAGTCGGGAGTCGTCCTCTTCGAGGCGCTCGCCTCGTTCACAATCATGGCCGACGACGTCGACTGGCAACAACGAATGCCGGACGTGGCGGGGCCGGACGCGGTCCATGGACTCGACGATCTATTGACGCCCTACGCCGAGGAATTCGGTGACTGGTGGCCGCAGCAAAGTCCCTTCACCATGCGGTACCTCGACGCACCGCCGCGGGTCGCCCTTGACCTCACCGACCCGCCGCCGCCGCGGCTTCGGATCTGGCTTCGTGCGAACGGCGAGGTCACAGACGATCCGTTGGTCAACAGTTGCGTGGTGGCCTATCTCAGCGCGCTCACACTGCTCGAGTGCGTGATGACGACGATGCGCACCACACCGATGGGGCCTCGACTCTCGGCGCTAGTCGACCACACCATCTGGTTTCACCGTGCTGCCGACTTTACTGACTGGCTGCTCTTCGACCAGTTCTCGCCGAGCATTGTGGGCCGCCGCGGTTTGGCGACCGGGACCCTGTACAACCGGTCGGGCGAGTTGGTGTGCAGCGCAACCCAGGAGGGCTACTTCGCTGAGCAGCGATAGTGACCGAATCAACGGCGTTGACAGCGCTGCGATTACGTGATCGCGCCGGCAATCTTGAGTTCAATAAGGCGGTCGTCGTCAATGCCCAGTTCGCGCAGTACTGCGTCGGTGTGCTCCGCGAATTGCGGCGCTCTGGTCAGGCTGGCTGGATCGTCGTCGAACTGCACCGGGCTGGCGACCAACTTCTGCGGATGACCTTCGGCATCGACGATTTCGGCGATGCGACCGTTGGCGGTCAGTGCTTCGTCATTGGCGATTTCCCAGGCGTCCTGCACCGGGGCCCACTGCCCTCTGCCCCTGCGTAGCAAGGCTTGGCATTCAGCGAAACTCAAGTTGCCGATCGCGTCCGCAACGATTTGTCGAGCGGTTTCGCTGTGTTCGGTCATCGCCTCGAGCGTTGTGAACCGGGGATCTTCAGCGACATCGTGCAGATCCATCAGCCGGCAGAACTCCGGCCAGTACCGCGTCGGCTGCAACATTGACAAGGCCCCGGCATCCCGGTCGGGCCCTTTCAGTCCGAAGCCGCTGCCGACGAGATAGATGATGGCGGGGTTGATTCGGCGGACGTCGTCGACGTCGATCGACAGCTTCTTCCGCGTCGACGGCAGGTAGTTCGTCAGGAATACGTCGCTTCGCCGAATCAGTTCGTCGAGCAGGGGACGCGCCTCCGAATTGTCGAGGGCCAGCCCAACACTGCGCTTTCCGCGGTTGGGCGCCTCCATAATCGGTGCGAACGACGATCCGGGTACGGTTGCCGCGGCGCCCAACACTTTGACCAAGCCGCGCTGGGCGTCGCCGGTGACAGGATGCTCGATCTTCACCCCATCGGCGCCCTAGTCGGTGAGCACCGTGCCTGCCGAGGGAACAAAGGTGAACTGGGCGACCTCCAGCACGCGAACTCCGGTGAGCGGTTTACGCATCAGATGTCCTTCAAGTGAGGGTGGGCACGGGGCCCACTCAATGCATGATGTCTCGGACCTTCGTCTTCTCGTAGCCCTTGAGGAGCTCAGCGCTGGCGTTCTCCATGTGTCGCCGCCAATGCGCCTCGGCCTCGGCGCCGTCCCGGGCGGCCACCAAGTCGGCGAGTCGGGTGTAGGACCGCATCAGCTTGGTGTACTGAGCCTTGGGCACGACGTTCTCAACGCTGAGAAATGCGGCGGTCATATGCCTTTCGAAGATTTCGTGCAGCATGCCGACGATCACGGTCAGTGTCGCGTTGCCCGACAATTCGACCAGGCGGCGGTGCAATGCGGTGGACGCCGCGCCCAGCTTGCCCGTCTCCCACGCAGCGGGGACCTTCTCGATGAGTTCGCGTAACTCGCGGTGGGCCGCAGCGGTGCCGTCCTCTGCGAGCAGCCGGGCCGCATACGGTTCAATGCCCATCCGTGCCGTCATCACGTCGGCGAGCGTCGTTCCCGCCATCTCGAGCAGGAAGCCCGCCGGCCGCGCGACGATTTCGGGGCCCGGGACGCGAACCCGGGCGCCGGTGCGTGAGCCGCGCCGCACCTCCACGAGGCGGTCGGACTCCAAGACTCGCACCGCTTCTCGCAGTGACGGCCGGCTGACCTGAAAGTGATCCATGAGTTCGGCCTCGTAGGGGAGGAAGTCGCCGTCTTTGAGCTGTCCCTCGACGATCATCCGCCGCAACGTGTCCGCCACGATCTCGGCCGTCTTCGGCGACCGCACCGCGCCGTTATGTTGTGACGTGGTCATCGGCGCGAGCGGTTCCCGCTTGGCCATCGCGACCTCCTGAACTCGACATGTAGTACTCAGTACACCATGCAAGGCGCGCATCCGGTGCATTCGTGGCCGGCGTCAATGCAGTTGCGAAAGAACGCGCGTCGCGGCCGCACCATAGCCAGCACGTCGTTGGCGTCCGACCAGAAAGCTTGGCGGTGATGCGAATGCTAAGTCGGGCAGTCGTTTGCGAGTCGCCAGCATTTCGCGTGCCTGCGTGTCGTCGCCGCAGATCGCGATCGACCACAGCATATCGTCGGGGACGTGGTCGGCCATCGTCTCCGGATGGCCGCTGCGGAAGGCCGATCGGATCCGGGCGACCTCGTCCGTCCAGCCGTGCAGTTCGACGAGTGAGTCGTAGGTCTTCACGGTGAGGTAGAAGGCGATCTGGAGCCGCGCGTCCCGGATGGCCCGGGCCGGGTCGTCGTTGTCGATCGCGGTGATCAGCCAGCCCCAGCGGCGTAGCTCGGCCGCGTCACGCCCACTTGATTCGGCGCCGCGGGCCAGTTCGGGCTCGACGAGTTCGGTCCACCAGCGGTCGGTGAACAGGCCATGCCCCAGCACACCGTCGGCGCTGCGACCTACTGTCTGCAACATGATCTTGTTGAAGGCGCCGATCAAGATGGGCACGTCCAACCGGCCGAGCACGGGTGCCCGGATGTCGGCGTCGATCGTGTAGAACCGGCCCTCGTATCGAACGCGTTCGCCGTTCTCGGCGTTCAGGAACGCCCTGATCGCCTCGATCAATTCGGCCATCCTAGGTGCGGGGTGGGTGGCGTCGACACCGAACCAGTCTTTGTTCATTCGCGAGGTGCCCGATCCAAGTCCCAAAAAGATCCTGCCCGGCGCGAGTGTCCAGAGCTGCCGCACGGCCGCGGCATGCACGAAGGGGGACCGGGCGAATGCATATGCGATTCCCGGGCCAATGTAGGCCTGCGAAGTGCCGAGGGCCATCTCGGTCGCTGTGATGTACGCGTTGAGGTCGGCGAACTCACCGGCACAAAACGCCTGCGCGCCGGCGGTCTCCGCTTGTGTTGCCAGCGCAGGCCCCGGCCAAGGCAGACCCCAGTCCATGCATCCTCACATCCATCCACAGCACATCATTAACCTAGTAAGACAAGTAATTGTACGTCCTGATTGGTCGCCGCGGGGAAATTCGCCGGCCGGCACGCTCGTTTAGACAAAAGTGTCAAAAATGAGTAGCCTCGAAATAAATCTGTTCAGGTGTCCCGCGTGGAAAGGGCGTTCGGATAATGCAAACCCTGCCGAGCATGCTGCCCACCGGTTGGTTCCAGGTGGCCTGGAGCGCCGACATCGCCGTCGCCGAGGTCGTCCCACTGCACTACTTCGGCCGAGACCTGGTCGCCTTCCGGCAGCTGGACGGGGTGGTGAAGGTGCTTGACGCGCACTGCCAACATCTTGGCGCGAGCCTGGCCCACGGGGGGTGCGTCGTCGAAGAAGGCATCCAGTGCCCGTTTCACGGCTGGGTGTGGAACGGCGCCGGACGCAATGTCCACATCCCGTACCAGGATCGGCCGAATAAGGCCCGACGAGTACGTTCCTACCCGGTCGCGGAGCTCAACGACTCGATCTTGATCTGGCATGACAGCGCAGGCCGGGAGCCGCTATGGGTTGCGCCGGACGCTTTCGCGGTGCTCGGAGACCATGTCCGCTCGCGGCGGTTCCACCCCTTTGGCGCCGATTGCCGGACGCGGCATGAGGGGGTAAGGGTGCATCCCCAGGTGATCGCCGAGAACGCCGTCGATCCCCACCACTTCCAATTCGTCCATCGCACCCCGATCAGTCCCGTGGTACTGCGTGAAAGCACCGATAGCTCGACCTGGTCGGCCAAGGTCGGCTTTGGCCGGAGGTGGAGCGACGGCCTGGACCGCACCGGCGACACGATGAACACGATCGAAATCTATTGGTCAGGAATCGGGCTCAGCTACAACGGCGAACACGTCCGCGACGGAATCCGAGTCATCTCCATCTGCGCGACACCGGTGGACGACACCAGATCCGACATCTTCGCCGGCTACTGGATCAGCGAGGAACCGTCAGAAGGCCCGGATGATTTTGAGGCGCGTCTGGCCGCAGCGAAACTCGCCCTGCCCGACGACATCCGGATCTGGGAGCACCAGAAGTACCTCGAACCGCCGGGTCTGGCGACCTCGGAGGCCGCAGGCTTTCGCGCGTTGCGTCGGTGGGCGAGCGGGTTTTATCCCGAACCGGAGGCCGCCGCCGAGCCGGTCGCGCATGGTGTCTGAGGGCTCGCCCCCGCGGGTAACACGCAAGTCCGACCGCACCCGAGAGTCAATCCTGGACGCTGCGCGGACCGCGTTTGCGCGCAAGGGTTTTTCGGGCGTCACCATCAAGGACATCACTGACCTCGCGCCGGTCACCCGGGCGAACTTCTACTACTACTTCTCCGACAAGACCGAGCTTTTCATCGAGCTCGGCACCGACACCTACCGCGAAGCGCTGGCGGTTGTCGAGGCTTTCATGGAGCAGGAAAGCCCGCCCAGCCGAAAGGACGTCGAGGCCTGGGTTGCCGGCTACTTCGACTACCTCGACCGCAACGGTGCGTTCGTCATCCGCTCCACCGAGGACATGCCTCCCGATCGCAAATTCCGCGCCGCGGTCGCCCGCTCGCACCGCCGAACCGCCGCCGCGCTCGGTGAGGGCATCGCAAAGATGGCGCCGGCACCGCCCGACCTTGACCCCGTGGCTACCGGGCTGGTGATTATGGCGATGCTCGAACGGTCATGGCTGATGGTTCGCCACAACGAGGTCCCGTCGACGACGCGCCAAGCGGTGCTCATGGCGGCCACCGAGATGCTGTGGCGAACGGTCAACGGTCAGACCTGACCGATGTCCATTCGTCGATGAGCTTATCGATTGTGGTCAGCCGACCCAGCACGGCAATAGTGTTGTCCAGCACCTGTTCTGCATAGTCCTTGGGGGTGCCGCCGACGGCGTCGCGCGGGACGACGAGTTCGAAACCCGCCTGCGTAACATGCCCGGCAGTGTGGGTGATCGCCAGGTTCAGCGAAACGCCGGCAAGGACGATGGTGCCCACGCCGAAGCCTTTGAGCACGGGCAGTAGTTCGGAATCGAGCGTTGGGAAAAGGCCGTGGTGGCGCGGTAACACCAGATCGGTGGGTGCCAGTAGCTCGGGAAGCACTGTAGTGGAGGCGGTTCCGGGTGCCCAGTGAGCGGTTGCGGGGCCCAGGGCCCGCCAGATGCGCGCTGTTCCGGTCGGCCGGCCGCCGAGGTTGCCCTCATAGGTCGCGTGCACAACCCGCGCGCCGAACTGGCGGGCGGAATCGAGAAGTCGGCGCACACTGGAGACGAGTTCAGAGCTGTCGGCGGCCAAAGCGGGCAAGACGGACTCGGGGCCCAGCACACCGTTCTGGCATTCCACACAGACAACGGCCGTGGTCTCGGGGTCCCATGGTGTCGGAGCCATCCCTGCACCCTAGTGCATTTTTTGACACCTGTGACGAAAAATTCGGTAGATCCCTTACAAAGTATCGAGTTTCGCCTTGTTTACCTCGGAAGACTCTAAGGTGAAATCGTGGAGATCCGCGATCACATCTCATCCGGTAAACCTGCCCTGGTACTCGCTCGGACTGGCACGGTGATCGACTTTGCCGAGCTGGAGAAGCGTGCCAATCGTCTGGCTCACTTCTGGTATGCAGCCGGACTTCGCGAGGGTGACACGGTTGCGGCATTACTCGAGAACAATGAACACGTCCATGCCGTGATGTGGGCGGCCCGCCGAAGCGGTCTGTACTACACGTTGATCAACACTCACCTGACGGCCGCCGAGGCCGCCTACATCGTCGACAACAGTTCAGCAAAGGCGCTGATCGGGTCACGCGCGACTCGCGACGTCTGCGAAGGCCTTGCCGAGCATTCCCCCAGGGGGTTACCTGAGCTGCTGCTGATCGCCGACGACGATCTGGACGGATGGTACCGCTACCCGGAATGTGTTGCCGACCAACCCGAGACGCCGATCCCCGACGAAAGCGAAGGCGATCTGCTGCAGTACTCGTCGGGAACCACTGGCAGACCCAAGGGGATCCGCCGTGAGCTTCCGCATCTACCACCAAGCGAAGCACCCAACATCCTGATGCCGTTGATGAATGCCGTCGGAATCACCAGCGAGTCGGTGTATCTGAGCCCGGCGCCGCTGTATCACACCGCGCCGTCGTTCTGGTCGATGGTGGTGCAGTCGCTAGGCGGCACCACCATCGTGATGGAGAAGTTCGACCCGGAACATGCGCTCGAGTGCATCCAGCGCTACGGCATCACTCATGGCCAATTCGTCCCGGCGAATGTTCGTGCGGATGCTCAAACTGCCTGAAGCGGTGCGTATGTCCTACGACGTTTCCAGCCTGCAGCGGGTGGTGCATGCGGCCGCGCCATGCCCGGTGGACATCAAGAAACAGATGATCGCGTGGTGGGGGCCGATCATCGACGAGTACTACGCCGCTTCGGAGGCGGTGGGAGCCTCGTTCATCCGCGCCGAGGACTGGCTGACCCACCCCGGCTCGGTCGGCCGACCCTTGGTTGGGGTCCCACACATCCTCGACGAGAGCGGCCATGAGCTACCGCCTGGTGTGCCCGGCGAGATCTATTACGAGGGAGGGCATTCGTTCCAGTACCTCAAAGACGATGCGAAGACGGCGGCGGCCCACGACGCGCACGGCTGGGTGACCGTCGGTGACATCGGCTATCTCGACGTGGACGGCTACCTCTATCTCACTGATCGCCGTCATCACATGATCATTTCGGGTGGGGTGAACATCTACCCACAAGAAGCCGAAGACCTGCTGATCACCCATCCCAAGGTGCTCGACGCGGCAGTCTTCGGTATTCCGGATGACGAGATGGGTCAGGCTGTCAAAGGCGTGGTGCAGACGGTAGATCCGGCTGATGCCAACGACGGCTTCGCGGCAGAGTTATTGGAGTGGCTGCGAAACCGGTTGGCGCACTACAAGTGTCCGCGGTCTCTCTCGTTCGAGGCGCAGCTGCCCCGGACCGATGCCGGTAAGTTGTACAAGCAGCAGCTCGTCGCCAAGTATTCGGCGAAGGGATAGGTGATCAGCCCAGTTTCAGAGGCACGCGCTCAAGTGAAAAGGTGCTCGCGGGGAACACAATCTGCGGTTCCTCACCGACTTTCACCGAAAACTCGGGAATGCGCCGGAGCCATTCGGCCACGATCAATTTCAGCTCGAGGCGGGCCAGGTGCGACCCCAGGCAGCGGTGTGGCCCGCCACCGAAGCCCCAGTGCCGGTGCACCTTTCCATCCATCACCACGTCGTTGGTCGAGATCTCGTCGCTGTCGTCGCGATTGATGGCAGCGACACACAACCGCACCATGGTGTCGGCGGGCAGCGTGACGTCCCCGATGGTGACCTCGGTGGTGGTCACGCGGGGCAGCATCGGCGCCGGCGGCTCCAGCCGGACGATCTCCTCGACGAACACATCGATCTGGTCGGGATCGTCGCGGAGGGTGGTCCTCAGCTCCGGGTTGCGGGCGAGCTCCAGCAGTGCGGAACTCATCGCCGCGGTGACGGTGTCCAGCCCGGCCAGGACGAAAAGGAAGCTCAGGCCCATGATTTCGGCGTCGTCGAGTGGCTCCTCGCCATTGAGCAACTGAGACAAGATGTCCGGCCCGGGGTTGGCCCGCCGCGCGTTGATCGCCTCGGTGAGGTACTCGACCAATTCGAGTGCCGGCGTCAGGTCGGCATCCTCCAGTGACGGCGCTTCCGAGATCGCGATGACCGCGGTTTTCCATGCGACGAGCTTGTCGCGATCCTCCAGCGGCAGCCCGAACAAGGTCAGGAATACCTGTGAGGGGTAGGGGATCGCCACGTCGGCCACGACTTCGCACTCGCCTTGTGCGGCTACCCGCTCGATGATCTCGATCGCCTGCTGCTGAAGCGAGGGCAGCATCTCTTTCAAGGTGTGCGGACTGAAGAAGGGCTGCAGGATCTTACGGAACCGGGTGTGTTCCGGCGGATCGAACGAGATGGGCACCAACGGCAGCGGGCTGCCGAGCACGTCAAAAGCCTTCTTCGAGGAGAACAATTCGGGATCGCGCAGCGCGGCCAGCACGTCCTCGCGGTGGGTCAGATAGAATATTCCGTCGACGGACACCACCCGCCCTGCGTCGCGAAGGACCTTCCACCCCACCCCGCGGTCTGCCGCCATCGGCAGGCTGGCGAAGGAAAGTTCGGGTGCGCCAAGGGTTTCCACGTATGCTCCCAAAGGTTAGAACGCCGACCGGTGCAAGCCACCGTCGACTTCGATCCAACTACCGGTGAGGTAGCCGGCAGGTTCTGAGCACAGGTAGGCGATGAGCGAGGCGATCTCGCTCGGTTTGCCCATTCGCGCTGCCGGCACCCGAGCTTCGCGCAGCATGAACTCGCGTCGCTCCTGATCGGTGCTCGCGCCGAGGTGCTGCTCCAGGTAGGCCAGTGCGTTCTCAGTCTCAATCCAGCCGGGCGCGACGGTGTTGACCGTGATGCCGTACTGGGCGTACTCGTCGGAGACCGTCTTGAGCAGGCCGATCGTCGACGGCCGACTGGTGTTGGCCACTGCGTGGTGGATGTTGCCCGCCGGCTCCTTGGCGGTCGCCGACCCGATGTGCACGAATCGGCCCCAGCCCGCGTCCCGCATCGCCGGCAGAACCGCTCGCAAGAGCAGGATCTGGCTCATCGTGTGCATTTCGAAGGACTCGCGATAGACATTCACATCGGTGATGTCGGCGAAATCGCCGGGCCGCTGGTATTTAGCTTGGCCGACAACGATTAGCGGCGCCCCGTGCTGGGCCGCAATCTCGCGGACGGCGTCGGTCAGCTGCCCGTCGTCGGCCACGTCGGCAGTGACACCGATGGCAGTGCCCCCTTCGGTGCGGATTGCCTCGACCGCGGCGTCGACATCGGTCTTAGTCCGCGCCAGTATCGCAACCCGCGCACCTTCCGCGGCAAGCAGTTTGGCGACCTCGAAGCCGATTCCCTTGCTGCCGCCTACGACCAGCGCCGATCGGCCGTCGATACGGTAATGCATCCGCTGCGCCGACTAGCCTCGCCGCACGTCCATGCCGGCGTCCACCTTGAGCATGCTTCCGGTGAACGAACGGCCCGCGTCGCTGAGCAAGAAGAGGATCGTGTTGCTGACGTCGCGTGGCTCGATCAGCGGCAAGTCCGGCAGCGCGGTCTGGACCGCATTGACCATGCGAGGGTTGTCCTCAATCACCTTGAACAGAGCCGGGTTGTCAGTGATCATCGGGGTCGCGCAGTTGGTCGGCGCCACGGCATTGACGCGAATGCGGTCAGGGGCAAGCATGGCCGCATACGCGCGGACCAGGCCGACGACGGCGACCTTCGACATCAAGTAGGCATCGCTGCCGCCGCGGCCGTCGGTGAGGTCCAGCAGGGCGATCATCGAACTCGTCGCGATCAGATTGCCACCCTCACCGCGTTCCTTCATATGGGGGATCGCCACCTGGAAGGCGTTCCACACCCCGATGAGCATGATGTCGAGCCCTAACCTCAGCGCCTCCGACGCGTCGCGCTCATCGGCGTTGGTCAGGACGACCCCGGCATTGGCGAGCACCGTGTCGACGTGGCCGAACTCGGTGACGCCCGCGTCGAACGCCTCCTGTAGCGCAGCCTTGTCGCGGACGTCGGCCTTGCGGGTCAGCATCTTCCTGCCGGTTTTCTCCACCAGGCGGGCCGTCTCCTCGAGATCGTCTTCGGTGCCAAGTGCATAGGGCACGATGTCGAGGTTCTCGCAGATGTCGATGCCGACGATGTCGGCACCTTGCTCGGCGCACATCACCGCGTGCGAACGGCCTTGCCCGCGAGCGGCTCCGGTGATGAAGACAACCCTGCCGTCCAGTGAACCCATGTCTTTAAGCCTCCAGTAGCTCGCGCTATCGGCCGCGCTCTGTGGGATGGTGATGGCGCGACGCAGTGACGTGCGCCACGTTACGCCGCGGAATTGGAATCATACAACTATTTGGCTAATTTGGTGGGCGACGGAACACTCCGAGCCTTGGAAGGGATATCACATGTCCGACAGCCCCAATGGCGGTCCACGCCCACCCGACGGTGACTGGTTGGGGAGCCCCTACCTGAGGTTCGAACGTGAAGGTGCGTTTGCGATCTGCACCCTGGACCGCCCCGAGGCTCGGAATGCGATGACGCCCGCAATGTACTTCGGGATCCGCTACGCGGTGAGTCGGGTCAATGCCGACCCCGACCTCGCGGGCCTGCTCATCACGGGCACCGGCGACGTCTTCGCGCCGGGAGGTGACCTGGGTCAGAAAGCAGCAGACAACTGGATGGACTTCGCGTCCACCCTGGGAACCGACGTCACGCCGTTCGACACGCTGCGGCAGTCGGCCAAGCCGGTCGTGTCCGCGGTCAACGGCATCTGTCAGGGTGGTGGCCTGCAGATCGCGATGTGCAGTGACCTCGCCGTGGTGAGTGATCGGGCCGTCTTCCGGGTGCCCGAATTGTTCCGTGGCATCGCCGACACGTACTACAGCCAGGTGCTGGCCCGGCTCATCGGACCGGTCCGGACCAAGGACCTGATGTTCACCGGACGGACGCTGAACGCGCAGGAGGCGCTCGACTGGGGCATGGTGAGCAGGGTGGTCCCGCACGACGACCTGATGAGCGTTGCCAAGGAGTTGCTCGCGCAGTGTTGCCGGACCGCTCCGGGAGCGCGCGGGTTGGTCAAGGCGAGCCTGGACAACTACCTCGGGCTGTACGACCGGATCGGCATGACGACCAGTCTTTTTGGTCCCGAGGCGGCCGAAGGTTTCCGGGCGTTCAAGCAGAAGAACTCGCCGGACTGGGTGCACCCGAAACTTCGGGTGGAGGGCCGGTTGTAGCGCGTCGCTACAGCTGGCGCGAGGCCGGCCCGTCCGCCCATTCCGGTTACTTCGGAGTGAAGCGTTGCGCGCCGTCGAGGCGCATCACCTCGCCGTTGACGTAGCCGTTTGTCAGCAGGAACGTGGCCGCGTCGGCGAACTCGTCGGGGGAGCCGAGTCGTTTCGGGAACGGTACGTTGGCGGCGAACTTGGCGATCGCCTCTTCGCCGACCGACTCCATGATCGGCGTCTTCATCGTTCCAGGTGCAATGGTGTTGACTCGGATACCCGCCGAACTCAGGTCACGGGCGGCAGCGATGGTCAGCCCGATGACACCGGCTTTTGCGGCGGCATAGGCAGTCTGCCCGATCTGCCCTTCGTAGCCCGCAATCGAGGCGGTGAGCACCAGCGCGCCCCGCTCGCCGCCATCGCGGGGTTCTGCGGTGGCCACGGCTGCGGCCACGAGTCGGGCCATGTTGTAGGTGCCATTGAGATAGAGATCGATCGTCTTGGTGAAGCCGCCGAAGTCCGCGGGGCTGCCGTCGCGCTGCACGATCCGTTGCGCCACACCGAAACCGCCGTGCGCGACGACCGCGTAGCGCAGCTGGCCGAGCTGGTTGGCCTGCTCGATCGCGCCGAGAACGCTGTCCTCACTGGTCACGTCGGTGCTCACGAACAGCGCCCGACTGCCCAGCTCGTCGGCCAGCGCCTTGCCCTTGTCGGCAGCGAGATCGGCGATCACCACGCCGAGTCCGTCGGCATGGAGCCGACGGACCGTCGCCTCGCCCAGGCCGCCCGCGCCGCCGCTGACAATCGCCGACGCGCCTTCGAATTTCGCTACAGTCACCAATTCTCCTTAATTACCGTTGTTTTCCAGTTGAGCCGGGTCGCCCGTCACCAAACTCCACGGATCGTCCGTGGTCAAGACCAGCCGACCGAGTCGCCGCGCGTAGTTCGCGGTCGTGCCGTAATCCCCGGTCCAGCTCTGAGCGCGCAGGGTGAACAGCCACAGCGGGTGCTCGCTGGTGACACCAATCGCGCCGTGTAGCTGATGGGCGACGCTGGTGACCGGGTCGACGGCACGGCCGACCGCGACCTTCGCGACCGTGACGGCGTAGTCGGTGTGGGGGGAAGCGAAGCCGTGCTCGGCAGCGGCGGCGACAGCCAACTCCGCAGCAGCACGGGCTCTTTCGATTTCCCCGGCCATCCCGGCCAGTGACTGCTGCACGGACTGGAAGGCGCTGAGCGGACGACCGAACTGGACGCGCTGGCGGGTGTGCTGCACCGACAGCGCTGCGGCCGCGTCCAGCACCCCGATGGTCTGCACACAGCGTGACCATGCGCCGCGACGAGCCAGCTCGGCGCCGAGCGCCGGGTCGACGTCATGCAACTGGTCGGCCGGCACGTCGAACACGAGCGAATCGCGGGGTTCGCCCGCTAGGTTGTGACCTTCCCGCAGTTGGCCGGGGATCACGTCGATGACACCGATCCGCAGGCCGGCGGATGTGGTGACGGCTAGCAGGGCGGCGGCGCACGCTCGCGCCCACGGCACCGCGTCCGCGGTGCCGGTGATCCGGTCGCCGTCGATTTCACCATCGGCGACCGCAACGGTCAGCGGGCCGCGGGGTAGCTCGATTCCGACCTGCTGGCCGAGCCAGCCGGCAAGCGCGTCGGTTTCTGCCAACGGCACCGCACCGGCGTGGCGGGCCACGCCGTAGAGCGCAATGGCCAGCTCGTGCGGGCCGGCTCCCATGTCCGGCGTGCTGGTCAGCCTGGCCAGCCCGGTTTCCTCGAGTTTGCGCCAGAGCTCGGTGTCGAACTGGTCGGGGATGCCGCGATGGCCCAGACCGGCGTCGTAGGAGCGCCGCCCAAGGTCGTCGACCAGTTGACGCAGCTGCGTGTCGTCGTCCTTAGACCCTGTCACGGCGAAAACCCCGCCAGTCAGCGCGCTCATCGCAGCCCCATTCCGCGGGCGATCACGCCGCGCAACACCTCGTTGGTACCGCCGCGCAGGGTGAACATGGGCTTGTGCAGCCACGCGATGCTCAGCATCGTCTCCAGCTCGGAATCCGGTGGCACTGCCTCGAGCAGATCGGCGATCAATCCCACGGATTCGGCTTCGAAGCGGGTGCCGAGGTCCTTCACCAGCGCGGCTTGATTCGCCGCATCGCCGCCGTCGGTGAGCGTGCGGGCCACCGACAACGAGAGCTGCCGCAGCGAGATCAACCGCGCCATCAGGTCGCCGATGTCGGCCGCGGTGCGGTCATCGGGCATCGGCCCACGATTGAGTGCCCGGATGGCGGCGAACAGTAGAGGGCCGGTGGATAGGATCCGCTCGGGCCCGCTGCGTTCGAACGACAACTCGGACGTGACCTGGTGCCAGCCGTTGCCGACCTCGCCGAGCACGTCGGCATCGGCTACGAAGACCTGATCGAACAGCACCTCGTTGAAGTGATGTGCGCCCGACATCAAGATGATGGGTTCGATGCGGACGCCCTCGGCATCGCACGGCACCAGGAATTGGCTGAAACCGGCGTGGCGATGTTCGGGATCCGGCGGGCTGGTGCGGGCCAGCACGACGACCTGATGCGCATGGTGGGCGCCGCTGGTCCACACCTTGCTGCCGGAGAGTAACCAGCCGCCGTCGGCGCGGATGGCTTTGGTTTGCACGGCGGCAAGGTCGGACCCGGCGCCGTGCTCGCTCATGCCGATTGACGAATAGAGCTTGCCGGCAACAATTTTGGGCAACAACCGTTCGCGCTGCTCCTCACTGCCGTAGGTCAACAGGCCCGGTGCGACCTGGCGATCGGCGGTCCAGTGCGCCGCCACGGGCGCACCCGCCGCGATCAGCTCCTCGGTCACCACATAGCGGTGCAAATGCCCGAGACCGTGGCCGCCGTATTGCTTCGGGATGGTCAGGCCGACGAATCCGGCGGCGCCCAGCCGCGCTGAGAACTCCTCGTCCCACCCGGCCAGCCACGAGTCGACGCCGGGCTGCCACCCGAATTCAGCGCGGTCGGACTGTAAGAAGTCCCGCACGGCGGAGCGCAGCTTGACCAACTCGGGCACACGGGCGCTCAACGCGTCGAACGAATTCACCACAGCCGCTTCCTAAACCGTGGGCACCGGGGCCGACGGGAGGTAGAAGTTGGGCTTCAGGTCCTCTTCGCTCGGGGCCAGTAGGTAGCCCGACAGGTCGTCGCGGCCTTCTTCCCGCAGGATCTCTTCGTCGGTGTAGAAGTGGCCGCTGCACGTGGCGGCGGGGCGGGTGACCAGCGCGTGGAGCGCCTCAGCCATGATCTGTGGGCTACGGGCCTGCGCGCGTACCGCTACCTCCCCCAACGCGACCATCATCCCCGTGCTGGCGATCGTGGTGGCCGGCCACAGCGAGTTCACCGCGATCGGCACCGAGGCGAACTCCTCGGCCCAACCCAAGGTAAGCAGGCTCTCGGCGTACTTGCCCACGGTGTGCCCGACGTGGGCGCCGACCCAGCCGGGGTCCATGTTCAGTGGGGGAGAGACGTTGACCACATGTGCGTTGGCAGACCGGCGCAGATGCGGAAGTGCAGCCTGCACAACCGCGAACGGCCCCTCCACATTGACTTCAAGCAGACGCCGCAGGTTCTTCGGCGGGAGTTGCGCGGTCGGCCGCAGATCCAGGGCCCCGGCGTTGTTGACGACGACGTCGATGCCACCGAACGCGTCGGCGACCGCCGCGACGGCTGAAGCGACCGCGCCCGCGTCGCGCACGTCGCAGGTCAGCGGTAGGGCACGGCCGCCCGCGCGGCGCACGGCGTGGGCGGTCTCGGCAAGGGTGCCCGCGATCTTGGGATTCGGTGTCTCAGTTTTGGCCAGCAATGCCACGGCGGCACCGTCTTCGGCGATACGCTCGGCGATGGCGGCGCCGATGCCGCGGCTGGCACCGGTTACCAGCACGACGCGATCCCTCAGACTGCGAGGATGGGGATTGCCCACGGTTCGTTGACCCTTCCGTCCGTCGCTAGGCTGTGAGGTTGAATGCTATAACTATATAGCTAGTTTGTTGCGCGATGAAATGCGCGCTCATCCACAAAAGCGGGGATCTATGACTCGGGTCTTTTCGATCGGCACCTACCTACCGCCATGGACGGTGCGCGACCGGCGGGTCAAGGGACCCGACGAGGACGCGCTGACCATGGCCGTCGCCGCCGGTCGCGCCGCCGATCCCGAGGCCACGGCGCAACGCGTGGCGTTGGTGTCACGTGACTTTCCGCTGCTGGAGGGCGGCAACGGCGCGGTGCTGTTGGCCGCGTTGTCCCTGCCGGCCGACACCCCCGTCGCCGAGGTCCTTGGCGGTGCGCCCGCCGTGTTGGACCAAATCTGCAGCGCCGGCGAAGGCACCTTGGTGATCGCCGCCGACGACAACGATCTTGCCGCGGGGGCCGGCGCGGTGCTCACGGGCGACGGCGGCGTCACGTTGACCCCGGCGGCGCGCCAGACGCGGAGCCTGCCGCTGACGGCCCGAGGGGAGGACGGCGCGCGCCATGCCTACGTCGACCCCCGGCTGCAACGCGAGGTGGGGGTGCGCTCCACCCTGACCCGACTCGGCCTGACCGGAAGCCCGGCGCTGGCCGCCGTGGCAGGCGTGCCGCTGGCGCAAATCGCGAGCGACTTCGACACATCGCGGGCCGTCGCCGACCCCAGTGTCTCCGCGGCGGCGATCATCCGGCTGCTCGCCGACGCGATCGAGGCGGGCACGCAGGGCTTGTTGCTCGCGGTCGAGCAGTCCAGCATCAGCGCCGCCGACCTCGCGTTCGAGGGTGCGACGCCCCGGATCTCCCGCGACGAATTTTCGACGCGGGAATTACCCAAGATGCGCGTCGCCGACGGCGTCGGCATACCGATCTCGATGCCCGCATATGCGCGCGCGTTCGAGCCTAAGATCCGATGGGAGGCAGCGGTTTTCGACGAGAGCCCAGGAATCGATGCCGCGCCGCAGTTCCCGCCGCGGCTAAGGGTGAACAACGCCGGGCGACTGGCCACGGAATACCGGCTCGAGCCGCTGCCGCGGACCGGCACCGTCTACACCCACACCACGGTGCGGATCCCGGTGCCCGACCTGCCCAGCCCCTACTCACTGGCCGTCGTTCAGCTCGACGGCAGCCCGGTGCGGGTGCTGCTGAAGGTCACCGGTATACCCGCCGGTGACGCGAGGATCGGACAGCCTGGCTCGGTGGTGTTGCGCAGGATCGCTATTCGGGCCGGCATCCCCGACTACGGTTACGCATTCTGGCCGGGCCGCACGCTGGAAGGAACCGTTGCATGAGAAATGTTGCCATCGTCGGCGCGGGGATGACGCCCTTCGCCGAACACTTCGAGCTCGGCGTCAAGGACCTGATTCCGATGGCGTATGCCGAAGCGGTCGCCAAGGTCGACAAGGGCATCGAGAAGGCTGAGATCGAAGCCGCGTGGTTCGGCGAGCTGTCGACCACCGACGGGTTCCCGTCCGGCATTCTGGCCGACACCCTCGACCTCACCGACATTCCGGTTACCCGCGTCGAAAACGCCTGTGCGACGGGCAATGACGCGATCCGCAACGGAACGCTGGCGATCGCCTCCGGCCTCTACGACGTGGTGCTCGTGGTCGGGGCCGACAAGGTCCGCGAGACCTCCTCGAACACCACGTTCTGGGACTGGGCGGCGATGACCCGCGACAACGCATGGGACTACCCGCTGGGGCTGGTTGCGCCCGCCAATTTCGCGCTGCACGTGATGCGATATCTGCACGAGTCGCCGGCGACCAAGGAGCACATGGCGATGGTGGCGGTGAAGAACCACTTCCACGCGGTGAACAACCCGAAAGCTCAACTGCGCTATGAGATCACCGTCGAGCAGGCGCTGGCCGCGCCGATCGTGGTCGAACCCTTCGGGCTCTACGACTGCACCCCGCAGAGCGACGGCGCGGCCGCGGTGATCTTGGCTGCCGAGGACGTCGTCGACCGCTACACCGACCGTCCCGTGTGGGTTCGCGGCGTGGGGCTGGGTATGGACCGGGTGATGCACCAGCACAAGACGGACATGACGACGTTTCCGCCGACGGTGCGTGCCGCCAAGGCCGCGATGGCGATGGCCGGGGTGACGCCGCGCGACATAGACGTCGCCGAGGTGCATGACTGCTTCACCGGCGTCGAGCTGATCAGCTACGAAGATCTGGGGTTCGCACACCGTTTCGAGGCCTACAAATTGGTGGAAGGCCGCGAACACTATGTGGGCGGTTCGATTCCGATCAACCCGAGCGGCGGGTTGAAGGCGAAAGGGCACCCGCCGGGAGCTACCGGCGTGGCGCAGTGCTACGAACTGTTCAACCAGCTTCGCGGTGAAGCCGAGAATCAAGTCGACGGTGCGCGAATCGCGTTGGCCCACAACATCGGCGGGCCGACCGCGGTTTCCGCGGTCACTGTCCTTTCCAACGAGAAGAACTGACGGGACCATCACATGACCACATCCGAGATCGCCACGCTGCCCGGCTACGAAGAGTTTGCGCCGTGGCTGCTGGTGGAGAAGCGCGGCAACGTCCACGTCGTGAGCATCAACCGGCCCGAGGCGTTCAACGCCGTCAACGAACAGGTCCACCACGCGTTCGCCACGATCTGGCGGGTGCTCACTGCCGACGACGACGTACGGGCGGTGGTGACGACCGGTGTCGGCAAGGCGTTCTCGGCCGGCGGCGACATGGTGATGTTCGGACGCCTGATTGATGACGCGGTGGCGCGCCAGTTCCAGATCACCGAGGCCCGCACGGTGTTCCTGGAGGTGATCAACTTCCCCAAGCCGCTGGTGTCGGCGGTCAACGGCCCGGCTGTCGGGCTCGGCTGCTCGATCGCGTTGCTGAGTGACTTCCTCGTGATGGGGGAGAGCAGCTATCTAGCCGATCCGCACGTCGCGGTCGGGTTGGTGGCCGGGGACGGTGGCGCGGCGATGCTGCCGCTGCTGATCGGCCTGATGAAGGCCAAAGAGTATGTGCTGCTAGGGGATCGGATCACCCCGGCGATCGCAGACAAGCTGAACCTTGTCACCAAGGTGGCCACCGATGACACCGTGCTCGACGAGGCGCTCGAGATCGGGGAGCGACTCGCCGGTCTGCCGCCTCAAGCACTGCGCGCCAGCAAGGTTGCGATGAACATGCACCTGTCGCGGGCCGCGCTCGGCGTGCTGGAGTACGCGCTGGCCGAGGAATACACGTCGTTCTCGACCCCGGAGTTCAAGGAGCGGGTGGCCGCGTTCCGGGCGCGCTCGAAGAAGTAGCTTCCAGGGGCCGGCGCGGCAATCAGTCAGCGGTAGGCGGTCGCTCGCGCGGTGATCGCCACCTTGCCGTCGTCGCCGATGGCTTGCGCATCGGCCACGCCGGTGTTGCGGCCCACGCGCAGCGGCGTGCCCTCGTAGCGGGATTCGCCGCCGGCGAAGAAGGGGCGCAGGAAGTTCACCCGTAACGACCCGGTCTGCAGCAGATCCTCGGTCTTGTCCCGGTTCATCGCCGCAGACGCCGCCAGCTCCAGGCCGGCCGCTGCCACGCCGCCGTGCACGATGTCGATGTCGTTGTTCAGGTTGTGGTCGACCCGCTGCGCCAGCACCGCCGTCGGACCATTGTCCGCAACGTGCACCGCCATCAGGTCGGCGAACGTGGTGTCGGCCGACCGCCGTAGCGTCTCCGAACGATACTGGGGGACAACGTCATCCGCGTCGATGAAGAACGACCGCACCGTGCCGGTGCCGATCACGGATCCGCGATAGGTGAGCGTGCAGATTCCCAGCGACGTGGCACCCAGTGGACCCGGCGAGTGCGCGCTGGCCAGCACCGTGCCGTCGAGGTCACCGACGTCGGGGCTGAGGTCCATCGACAGCTCGCTTGACACCGTCCACTGGCCCGGCCGTCTGCGGTAATGGTTGACGATCCCGGCAGCGGCGTCGACGAGGATCGCCAAGGGGCCCACAGTGGGAGCGCCGGTGTACGGATTGCGGAATCGGTGCATCGGCATCGACAGCACGGCGGTGGCCTTGGCCGGGTGTGATTCGACGTATTCGATACCGAACCGGACCTGTATCGAGTCGGGTGTCTCGAGATCGTGCTGGTTTACCTGTTCGTCGACACCGGTCATTCGAGAAGGTCTACTACAGTGGACAATTCGGCCCCGGTCAGGACGAACTCCTCTGCCTTCTGCAGATGGCGCTTCCAAAGCTCGCCGGCTTTGTCGGCGTCGCCGTCCTTGATCATGTCCAGGACCATCCGGTGGGTCTTCGCCGAGCGGCGGACCGCCTGCTCGGCGCGCGTGCCCTTGGTGGGCTGCAGCGACCGGTTGGCCTTCTCGATGATGTGATGCAGCATGTCGCTGACGATTTGCAGGGTGCTATTGCCCGACAGCCGCGCGATTGCGGCGTGGAAGTCGGTGAGCTGATCGACGGCTTCGCTGCCGGGATTCAGCTGCGATTCGCGTTCGACGATCTGCTCGAGTTCGGCGATCACCTTGGGATTGCGGTCCTTGGCCAACTGCTCGACCATCGGAACCTCGAGCGTCACTCGTGCGTCGTAGACGTCCTTCACCGTGACGCCTTCGTATTCGAGGATCAAGCCGGCGTAGCGGGCGAGTGTTTCGCGCCGTGGGCGGGTGACGCGGGCCCCGCCGCGTACCCCACGCTGAACCTGAATCAGCGACTCCGATTCGAGCACGCGGAACGCTTCCCGCAGTGTTGGCCGGGACACGCCGAAACGCTCCATCAGCTCCGATTCCGGCGGCAACATGGTGCCTTCGGTGATCTCGCCGCGGATGAACATCCGCCGCAGCACCGCGGCCACCCGATCGGCCATCTTCGGTTCTCGAAGACTGGTGACCTCCATTGCAACCTCCGCCGCTATGCGAATATGCGAATCAACTAACCATTTAGCAGGTTAGCCGAACTAGCCGGTTGAACCGGGAATTGGCGACCTTCAGTTAGCAACGTCACCCTTAATACCCCATCGCCCGTCCCATGAGGTCCTTCATGATCTCGGTGGTGCCCGCATAGAGCCGCTGCACCCGCGAGTCCCGCCAGAGCCTGGCCACTTCGTACTCGTTGATATAGCCGTAGCCGCCGTGCAGCTGCAGGCATCGGTCGATGATCTCCCACTGGACTTCGGAGGTCCACCATTTCAAGCCTGCGGCATCTTGATCGGACAATGTGCCGTCGTTGACCGAGAGCACGCATTGATCGAGATAAGTTTGTGCGGCGTCGAGTTTGGTCTGCATTTCGGCGAGGAAGTGCCTATTGACCTGAAACTTGCCGATTGGCTGCCCGAACGCGGTGCGCTCCGACGCGTAGGCCTTGGTCAGGTCGAGCGCACGGCGGGCGGCGGGCAGCGCGTAGCAGGCCACGCCGACCCGCTCGCTGGGCAGGTTGGAGACCAGATGATAGAAGCCGCGGTTGAGCTCTCCCACCAGGTTCTCCTTGGGCACCTTGACATCCTCGAAGAACAATTCGGCAGTGTCGGCGGAGTATTGGCCGATTTTGTCGAGCTTGCGGCCACGGGTGAAACCCTCCATCCCGTCCTCGATCATCAGCAGGCTGATGCCCTTGTGCCGGGCGGAAGGGTCGGTCTTCACAGCCGTCAGCACCAGCTTGGACAGCAGCCCGTTGCTGATGAATGTCTTCTGGCCGTTGACCACCCAGTGGTCGCCCTCGTCGCGGGCGGTGGTCTTGATGCCGGCCAGGTCGGATCCGGCCGCGGGTTCGGACATCGCGATGGAACCGATGTACTCGCCGGCGACGAACTTGGGCAGCCAGCGTTCCTTCTGCTCCTCGGTGGTCAGATCATTGAGGTACGGCACCAGGATGTCGTTCTGCACGCCGAGGCCGATGCCGACCGAGCCGGTCAGGAACATTTCCTCGGAGATGATCTGGTTGAACCGGAAGTCCTTGACTCCGAGTCCGCCGTACTTTTCGTCGAACTCCCAACCGATCAATCCGTGTTCGCCCGCGGCCAGCCAGGCCTCGCGGCTCACCTTGCCGTCGCGTTCCCATTTCTCGACGTTCGGCACGCATTCGCGTTCGAAGAAGCTCCTGGCGGTGGCGCGGAACTCGTCGTGGATCTCGTCGAAGATGTTGCGGCGCATATGCTTCCTTCTACTCGGCCCACGTCACGACGGCGGGCAGCGCGCGGCCGGGTGCCCAGCCCTCGTCAGAGTCCTCGAAGAGCCGCTCGGCGAGCAGCCCTTCGAGCTGATCGTGCGACCCGCAGAGCGCGTCGACCTGGAATCCGCGAGTGACATAGCGGTGCAGGTCGTGCTCGGCGGTCAGTCCGATTGCCCCGCACACCTGCAGTGCCACGTCGCTGACGGCGCGGTGCGCCCGGCCCGCGGCGGCCTTGGCGGCCAGCGCCAACAGTTCGCCGCCGTCTCGCCATGACTCGCCTAGCAGCGCCCGCGCGCCCGCGAGCACCGCCGAAGCATCGGCCAGTGCATGCCGCGGCGATTGAAATGACCCGATCGGTGCGCCGAACTGGACGCGCACGCCGACGTGCTCGACCGCGATGCGCAGCGCCTGCTCGGCCAGTTCGACCAGTTCGGTGGCCAGACCCCGATGGGCCGCGGCGACGGCTTGCTTCCATTCGGTGGAGGCCTCGATTAGCGGGACGTCGAGTGATCCGCTCGCCCGGGTCCAGTGCGTCGACACATCAAAGGTGTCCAGCCGCTGTCCGTCGAGTCGCGCTGCGTCGACCACGCCTACCGACACCGTGCCCGTCGACCCGGACACCGGCACCACGATTCGACCCTCCAGCGGCCCCAGGACGATGCCTGAGATCCGGTCAGCATCGGAACCCGCCACACAACCGGTGGACAGGTTGGGCAGCAGCACGTGGTCCGCGGGACCGTCGAGCACTGCGGCCAGTTCGGCCAACACGATGCGGTCCAAGCAGTCCGTCAGGGCCAGTGATCTGCCTTGCGCGCGGAACAACAGCTCACCCGCCTGGACGGGGTACTCGGCCTCGATCTCCGGCCAGCCCAACTCGGCCAGCCGCCCACCGATTGCCAGGTGCTCACCGGCGTTCTTGCCCGCCAGCTCCTCGAAGAGGCGAAACACCGCCTCCTCGACCATCTGCCACGACTCGTCGGGCGCCGGCGCGTTCCTCATCGTTTCTCCTTGGGCAGCCCGAGCAGGTGGTCGGCGATGATGCCGCGCTGCACTTCGGCGGTGCCACCCATCACCGTGGCGGCCCGCGAGTACCACCACTCGGCCCGCGCGGTGTCCAGTTCCGCGCCGCCACGGCCCGTGCCGGCGATCAGGTGCTCTCGCTCGATTTCCAGGATGAGGTCGTTGACCTCCTTCTCGGCGCGGCCGAACAGCAGCTTGTCGATGCTGCTATCGGCACCGACCGCCTCGCCCGCAGCCAATCGGCGCACGGTGGTGGCGGTGCGTGCCTGGGCGGCCGCCACGTCGACATACACCCTGGCGAAGCGCTGGCGTTGCGCGTCGGTAGCGCCGGCGGTCACCATGTGCTCACGCAATCGACCCAATTCGGTGAGCACCTTGTTGAGCACGGCGTAGCCGTACATGCCGCGTTCGTACTGCATCAGATGCATCGCCACGGCCCAGCCGCCGCCGACGTCGCCGACGACCCGCTCACCGTCGACCCGGACGTCGTCGAAGAACACCTCGGCGAGTTCGCGGCGTCCGCTGGCCAGCGCGATCGGGCGAATGGTGACGCCCGGTGCGTCGGCGTCGACCATGATCATCGTCAGCCCGCGGTGTCGGCTCTCGGGTGTCCCGGTCCGGACCAACGCCAACAGGCGCGTGGCGGTGGGCCCTTGGCTGGTCCAGATCTTCTGACCGTTGACGACGAACCCCCCGGCCCCGTCGTCGACCGCGCGGGTGCGCAGGCTGGCCAGGTCGCTGCCCGACTCGGGTTCTGAGAAACTTTGGCCCCACCACTCGGTGCCGCGCAGATAACCCGGCAGATACGCCGCGGCCAGACCGGGGGCGAACTTCAACAGGGCGGGGCCGAGCGTCTCCAGCGTCCAGTGTTGGGCCGGAATGGGCAGCATCGCGTGGCCGAGTTCCTCGTAGTACACGGCACGGTGAATCTCGTTGCCGCCCAATCCACCCGCGGCCTCCGGCCAGCCGTACCGGTTCCAGCCGTCCGCGTTCAGAGTGGCCATCACCGTGGCGTCGTGCGCAAGTCCGTCCTCGGCGCTGGTGAACGCGGCCACGCGCCACTCGTCGGCTGTCTTCAAATCACGCAGGTAATGTCGGAAGTCCTCGCGGTAGGCCGCGACGCTGGACAGGTATTCGAGGTGGCGACCGCTATGCAGGGCGCTAGTGACAGGGACGGACAACTGCTGCCCTTCCGTTGGTTCTCGCGTCTCGCCAGCCGGAGCTGAATCCGCTAAACAGTTATCTATAACAAGGTACACTAGCTCCACGTCGACAACTCTGCGAGAGGGAGTGCCAATGACGGCTTCACCGGTCGCCGCTACAACTGTCAAGTTCAATCCCGAGGCCAGGCTTTTTATCGACGGCCGGCTGCGGGATTCGTCGACCGGTAAGACCGTCGACAACATCAACCCGACTAACGAGGAAGTGCTCGGGCTCGCCACCGACGCCAGCGCCGAAGACATGGAGGAGGCCATCGCCGCTGCCCGGCGTGCCTTCGACTCCACCGACTGGTCCACCAACCACGAGTTCCGTCAACGCTGCCTGATGCAGTTGCACGACGCGCTGCAGGAGGAAGCCGAAGACATCCGCGCCGAGCTGATCGCCGAGGTCGGTGCGACGGTGGGGATGACCCACATCGCACAGATGGGATGGCCGCTGGCCGACGCCATCCGGTGGCCGGCCCAGCTGATCTCGACCTTCCAGTGGGAGCGGATGCTCGATCAGGACGCGAAGATGGGCGTGCCGTACAACCGCGTCGTGGTCAAGGAACCGATGGGTGTCGTCGGCGCCATCACGCCGTGGAATTTCCCGTTCGAGATCATCAGCAACAAGGTGGGCCAGATCCTGGCCACCGGCAACACGATGGTGCTCAAGCCGGCCATGGAGACGCCGTGGAGCGCCCTGCGGTGGGGCCGGATCATCGCCGAGAAGACTGACATCCCGGCCGGTGTCGTCAACATCGTCCCGGCGTCGGACAACGACATCGCCCAGGTGCTCGCCACCGACCCGCGGATTGACATGGTCTCCTTCACCGGATCAACAGCTGTCGGCAAACTCATCCAGCGGCTCTCGGCCGACACCATGAAGCGCAACATGCTCGAGCTCGGCGGCAAGTCGGTGTACCTGGTGCTCGATGATGCCGACATGGGCACCGCGCTGCCCGGCTGTATCGGCGCACTGATGCATTCCGGGCAGGGGTGTGCGCTGGCCACTCGGATGCTCGTCCCGCGTTCCCATTACGACCAGGCCGTCGAGGTCGCCTCCGCGACATTCGGCTCCCTGACCGTCGGCGACCCTGCGGATCCGAATACCTTCTGCGGGCCGCTGGTCTCGGCCAAGCAACAGGCCCGGGTGCTGAACTACATCGAGATAGCCAAGCGTGACGGAGGCCGCGTCACCACGGGCGGCGGAGTCCCCGACGGCCTGGACCGCGGATACTTCGTGGCACCGACCGTCGTTGCCGACGTCGCACCGGACCACACGATCTTCCAGGAGGAAGTGTTCGGGCCGGTGCTGTCCATCACGCCGTACGACGGGGGTGACGACGGCGCCGTCGAGTTGGCCAACAACTCCGCCTACGGCCTGGCCGGCGGCATCATGGGCTCCGACGAGCGCGCCATGGCCGTCGCCCGCCGCATCCGCACTGGCTCACTGATGATCAACAGCGGCATGTACTACGGCGCCGACGCCCCCTTCGGCGGCTACAAGATGAGCGGTATCGGCAGGCAGAACGGTATCGAGGGCTTCGAGCAGCATTTACAGACCAAGACGATCGGATACCCCCTGTGAGCGACATCCTCAGCGGAATACGCGTCGTTGAGCTGGCGGCGTGGACATTCGTTCCGGCCGCCGGCGCCGTGCTCGCCGATTGGGGTGCCGACGTCATCAAAATCGAGCACCCCGAGACCGGTGACCCGCAGCGTGGCCTGATCAGCTCCGGGATCGTCACCGGCGCAGGGGGAGTGAATCACTTCATCGAGCAACCGAACCGCGGCAAGCGCAGCATTGGGCTGGACACCTCGACCCCGGACGGGCTCGAGCTGCTGATGAAGCTGCTCGAAACCGCCGACGTCTTTGTCACGAATCTGCTGCCGGATTCGCGCCAGCGGATGGGCATCGACGTCGAGCAGGTACGGGCGCGCAACCCCAAGATCATCTATGCCCGCGGCCACGGCTACGGCACCCGTGGCGACCTCGCCTCGCAGGGCGGCTTCGACCTGGCCGCCTACTGGGCGCGCGGCGGCGTCGGCGATGCCTATTCGGCCGGCGACGGCACCTACCCGCCGATTCAGCGACCGGCATTCGGCGACTCCTATGGCGGGCTGGCGATCGCGGGCGGAATCGCCGCGGCCCTGGTGAAGCGCGAGCGCACCGGCGAACCGTCGGTGGTCGACGTGTCGCTGCTCAACGCCGCGATCTGGCAGTTGGGTCCGGACATCGTCGGATCAGGCGTCACCGGTCAGGACATCCCGAAGTTCAACCTCGACGAGATGCCCAACCCGGTGGCCAGCATCTACAAGACCCGCGACAACCGGTTCATCGCCTTCGTGCTGCTGCAGGCCGACCGATTCTGGGCGGACTTCTGCACCCGGCTGGGCCGCACCGATCTGATCGAGGACGAACGGTTCGCCAACGCGGTCGTGCGGTTCGGCAACCGTCAGGAGTGCATCGGCGAGTTGCGCAGCGCGTTCGAGTCCGAAGATCTCTCCCACTGGGAGAAGGCATTTGCTGGTTTCGACGGGGTGTGGGACGTCATGCACACCGCTCACGAGGTGCACAGCGACCCGCAGGTGATCGCCAACGGGTATTTGCCCAAAGTCACCGATGCGAACGACAACGAGTTCGCGCTGGCGGCCAGCCCCGTGCAGTTCGACGAGGCTCCGCTGGACCTGACGTGTGCGCCGGGCCACGGTGAGCACACCGATGCGCTACTTGCTGAGCTCGGCTTCAGTGAGGAAGAAATCATCGAATTCAAAATCAATTCGGTTGTGCTGTAGTGGGTTCGGAGGAACTTGCGCGGCGCTTCCTGCACGTCAATCTCAACTGTGAATCGCTGGACGCCACCGAGGGGCTCTACGTCGAGCAGCTTGGACTGTCGGCGCGAATGCGCACCGATCCCAAAGTTCCGACCGACGGCAGCATCCTCGGCATCAACGGCGACGAAACGTTCTGTGAGACATCGTTTCTCTACGATTCGCGAGGCGGCCGCGCCGGCTGCGCTTTGGAGGCCATCGAGTTTCACAATCCGGCGCTGAAAGCCGACCCGAACAGTGACCCGACTCGTCCCGGCATCCGGTCGACGCTGCTGACAGTGGCCGATCTCGATGCAACCGTCATAGCGTTGCGTGAGGCCGGCATCACCGTGGGCGGGCCGGTCGACGGCCTGATCTCCGGCTCTAAATCGGTTCTCGCGGTCGACCCCGACGGAGCGGTCATCGAGCTCACCGAAGCCCCGAGCGATAAGCCGGGGGCGGTGTTCGCCGGAATCCGCATCGCCGCCATCGACGCAGTGGCCACCGGAGAGTTCCTTGCCGCGATCGGTTTCACTCAGGTGCAGGCGCCGATTCAAGTCGAGGTGGCCGGCGACCAACTCACGCCTGGCGGGTCACCCGATGCCGTCAAATGCGCGGTGGCGCGCTACGCGCTTCCTGAGGACGCCCATCAGTTCAGCCTCACCATTGTTGAACATCCCGACACCCGTGGCGCGGACCCGGTGCCGTGGGGCGGCAACCATCAAGGGCTGTACCGCTGCGCGCTGCGGGTGGAAAACACCGAGGCGGCAATGGCGTTGGTCCCGAATTTCGTTGAGGCCATGGGTGATCCGGTGTGGTGCCCGTTGCCGGGGACGAAGATCGAGGGGCTGTATATCTCCTTCCTGCGTTCGCCCGACGGAGTGGTATTCGAATTCGTCGAGCGGCCGCTGAAGTACTTCAGTCCGGCCGTGGAAAGGGGTTGAGCGTTGGACCTGGGAGTGCGCGGCAAGGGTTATGTCGTCGTCGGCGGGACGGCGGGTATGGGACTGGCGGCAGCACGGGCGCTGGCTCGCGAGGGTGCGTCGGTCGTCGTGGTCGGGCGCGACCCACAGCGGGGAAAGAACGCCGCGGAAGAAGTCGCCGCAGCGGGTGCGGCCTCGGCGCATGACCTGGTCTTCGACGTGAGTCAGCCCGGAGCGGCAGTGGCCGCGGTCGACGAGGCAGTGCGGCTTCTCGGCAGGCTCGACGGCATCGCGGTCACAATGGGCACCGCCGGAATGATGCCGATCGACGCCGACGACGACGCCTGGGACACCGCGTTTCACGACGTCTTGCTGGCCACCGTCCGCAGCGTGCAGGCGGCACTGCCGCACCTCGCGGTCAACGGAGGCGCGATCGTGACCACCGCCGCGTACTCGGCGCGCTCGCCGCACGAGCCCCGGCTGCCCTACGCCAGCCTCAAGGCGGCCGTTGCCACCTTCACCCGCGGCATCGCGCGCACCCATGGCAAATCGGGCATCCGGGCGAACAGCGTAGCCCCCGGTGCCGTGGAAACCGATGCGCTGCATGCCATCCGGGGATACGTCGCCGAAAGCAAGGGCTATCCCTACGACGAGGCCCTCGAGCGGGCACTGGTGGAGGATTTCGGGTTCGACGCCGCGCTCGGGCGCCCCGGACAGCCTGATGAGATCGGCGCACTGATCGCGTTCCTGCTGTCGGACATCTGCGCGTTCGTCACCGGCCAGACCATCTACGCCGACGGTGGCGCGCCCTAGTAACGAACTCAGGCCGTCGGCAGCGGCCCGGCCAGCCCGCGGGGCGAAGTGCCGTAGAGCCAGCTGACGGCCTGTCCGATCTCCGAAAAGCCTAGGGAGGAACCGTCTTTGGCGTGGTAGGCGCCAGGAGCCTCGGTAAAGCCCTCGATGCGGGTCAGCTTGTCGCCGTTGATACGCAGGATCTGCCCGGTGAGCCACGACGACTGCGCAGATTGCAGCCAGGCCACCACAGCGGAGCTGCGGGCGGGATCCAGCGCGGGATCGTCAGCCCGGGCGCCGAAGACATCGGCGGTCATTCGCGACATCGCCAGTGGCGAGATCGCATTGACTGCAACACCGTAACGCTGTGCCTCCATCGCGGTGACGAGCGTCAGGTTGGCGATCGCGGCCTTGGCCGCGCCGTAAGCGCTCTGCCCGACATTGCCCCACAAGCCCGCGCCGGACACCGTATTGACGACGTGCGCGTCAATCGGGTTGCCTGCCTTGAACTGAGCGCGCCAGTACTCGCAGGCATGTCGGGTGACCGCGAAGGTACCTTTGAGATGTACGGCGATGACGGCGTCCCAATCGGCCTCGCTGGAGGCGGCCACCATGGAATCCCGCAGGATGCCCGCGTTGTTCACCACTCCAGTCAGGCAACCGAAAGTGTCGATGGCGGTGGAGATCATGTCGGCGACGTCGTCCCACGCCGACACCGAACCCGTGTGCGCGACGGCCTTGCCGCCGGACGCCTCGATCTCGGCCACGACGTCCGCCGCGGGACCTTCCTCGTCACTGCGTGAGCCATCCCTGCCGACACCTGGATCGTTCACCACGACGGCCGCACCCTGCTTGGCCAACTCGAGGCAGTGGGCTCGGCCGATTCCCCGGCCGCCGCCCGTCACCAAAACGACCTTGCCGGTCAGTGGACCTTCAGGCATGCTCGTTAGCCCCTTCACTTCGAGAACAATTCGGTGATGAGTTGCCGGCGTTGCGACCAGTCTGCTGCGCGCAGGTCGACGTATCCGGACTCGGTAACGATTACGTCCACGTCATGGGCGGGCGTGGAGGCGGGACGGCTGAGCTGCTCGACGAGCGGTGAGCGTCCGTTCAGCTGAGTCGGAACGGCGATGATCGACAGACCGCCGCGGCTCATCCTCGCGGCGGCGCAATAGTCGGGGTGGCCGCCGATGCCACCGATTACCTTGTCGCCCAAGCCTTCGACGTTGATCTGCCCGTATAGGTCGATCTCGATGGCGGTGTTCACTGCGACCAGCGGTGACCCGCGCGACAGCCGGGTGAGGTCGTGGGTGTAGTCGAGTCCGCTCAGGATCCGGCGTCCATCGGCCCAGTCGTAGAGCACGTCGCTGCCCAGGAGATACGTCGCGGAGGGTGTACCCGCCAGCAGGCCGCGCTTGTCGAGGTCGACGACGGCGTCGGTGAGTAACCCGGTGTCGATATGCAACGGCACCTGTGCCCGGCGTAGCAGTGCGGTGCCGAGCTGGCCTGGCCCGTACTGGATCCGGGCATCTTCGGGGAGCAACTTCAGTACTGCGTCCGCGAGCTCGTCGTGTATCGGCTCGGGGTCGCGCTGCGGTACTCGCAGCGGTCCGGTTGCGACCGTGCCGATCACCTCGACAGTCGACGGATCGAGTGCAGGCCCGGCATCCGCCGCGGGAGCCGAGGTGTCGATGACCGCGAGAGTCCTTGCGCCGTTATCCATTACCGCGCGTTGCCAGGACACCTCGGGGCCGAACTGCAGCAAGCCATCTCTTCGTACCAGCCGGGTGAGCAGCACCTGAGGCCGCAACACGTCAGCCAGCAGCGCGGGAATCGCGGCCAGCCGCGTCGGCAGGAATCGCACCTTCGAGCTGCGCAATACGTCGCGCACGCCCCAACCGGGCATCAACGCAACCACTTCGGCGAACGCGTCTGCGTCCAGGCCGTCGATCGGGGCGGGCAGCCAGCCCAGTACCAGCCGCACCGAACCGACCTCCCTGGCCGCGGCGCTCAGCGCCGCGCCAACCGACCCGCCGTCGTCGAGGCAGCCCAGCGCGCCAACTCCGTCGCCGAGGGCAACCGTCATTCCGGGCCGCAGCGCGGCGCGCAGCGCGGCAGTGAAGCCGGCCCTGCTCAAAGGGCTCAAACTCGTTGTCATCGCGGTTCTTTGGGAAGTCCGAGTACCCGCTCACCGAGGATGTTGCGCTGAATCTCGCTGGTACCGCCCAGAATGGTCTGCGCCCGCCCGACCAGCATGTGATGCACCAGCCCGTCGTCGGCCGGGTCGACGCACGCGTCGATGCCCAGCACCTCAGTGGTCATATCACCCAGGTCCTGATCGGTTTCGGAGGTCATAAGCTTGAGTACCGAGAAAGCCGGCGACGTGAGGTCGCCGGAGTCGATGGCGCGCTGCCAGGTGTAGCGCAGCAGCCACATCCGGGCCCACAATCGGGTCATCGACCTCGAGAGCACCGGGTCGAGTAGGTCGCGGTCACGGGCAGCGTCGACCATGCGTTCCTGTAGGCGGAACATCGAGACCGCTTGCGAACCCAATGTCAGGCGCTCACGCCCCAGCGTCACCATCGCCACGGTCCAGCCCTGACCGACGTCACCGATCAGGGCGTCGTCGTCGAGTTCGGCGCCGTCGAAGAAGACTTCGTTGAACTTGCTCTCACCGTCCATCTGCGTCAGCGGACGGACCGTGACCCCCGGGATGTCCATGGGCACAACGAACATCGACAAGTCACGGTGCTTGTCTGGACCTGTGCGGGCGAGCAGCAGCCCGAATCGGGCCGAGGCGGCCGCCGAACTCCACACCTTCTGGCCATCGATCCGCCAACCGGTCGTGGTGCGTTCGGCTCGGGTGCGAACGCCGGCGAGGTCTGAACCGGCACCTGGCTCGGAGAACAACTGACACCAGACGTCGTCGCCCAACCGGATCCGCTCCAGGTAGCGGCCCTTCTGTTCTTGGCTGCCGAACTTGATCAGCACCGGACCGACCAGGTCGGCGCCGGTGATGTTGAGCTGGCGGGGCACGCCGGCGCGTGCGCACTCCTCGGCGAACACAGCCTGATAGGCCACCGTCGCTGCGGCACCGCCGAACTCGCGCGGCCAGTGCAGACACGCGTAGCCGTGGTCGGCCAGGTAGCGGTGCCAGATCCGTCCGGGCCCAACATCATCCGCGGTGGGCGTGGGCCCGTAGTTCCGCAGACCGGCCGGCCTCGGTGCGCTGTGCAGAAACGAGCGGATCTCGGCGCGTAGGGCGTCGACATCGTTGAGCTCTTTCGTCACTTCTGGCGAAGCCGACAGCTGAGTCGACGGGTCCAGCATCGATAAACGGTCCCAGTGCTGGCCCGGGGTGCCCAGTATCACCTCGTCCGTGCGGGCGCGCCGGAAGTACAGGTGTGCGGAATCTTCCCAGGTAAAGCCGATGCCTCCGTGAATCTGGACGTTTGCCTTAGTCGCGTTGCGCAGCGCCTCTGAGCAGACGGCCTTGGCCATGCTCGCCCGCCAGCCCGCTTCGCCGGCGGCCGCGGAGTCCGGATCGTCGAGAGCTTCCAGGGCCGCCTGTGAGGCCGAGCGCGCCCACTCGAGATCGACCAGCATGTCGGCGCACTTGTGCTTGATGGCCTGAAAGCTGCCGATCTGCCGTCCGAACTGCTCACGCGTGCGGGCGTAATCGGTAGCGATCTCGAGCACCCGCTCGCAGGCGCCGACCTGTTCCGCCGACAATACCGCCAGCGCAATGTCGACGTTGCGGTCGACGACGTCGCCAAGGGGTCCTTCGCCGGACAGCCGCAGTGCCGGCGCCGAGCTCAGCGTGATGGTGGCCATCGGCCTGGTGCGGTCGAGCACGCGTTCGGCCTTCGCGACGACGCTGTCGATAGTCGGGTCGAGCAGGAACACCGCCGGCTCGCCATCTTCGTCGATGGCGACCACGACGAGGTCGTCGGCACCGGAGCCGCCCAGCACGTGGCGCACCGTGCCGTCGAGGTTCCAATCATCCCCGGCGCGGGTGGCGCTCAGCGTCACCGCGGACCGTCGCCACAACCCGCCGTCGCCGGTAAGGGCGGCGGCGGCGGTGCGGCGACCTTCGATGAGCCCGGTGAGTCGCTTGTCGGCATCCGGGTCGCGCTCGGTCAGGTCGAGCAGCAGGCCGGTGGCCAGCACCGTGGAGCTGACGAAGGGCACCGGGGCCAGCGCGCGGCCGAGCTCGTGAGCGACCACGCCCAGCGCCGACGCGCCGTAACCTGCGCCGCCCAGGTGTTCGGGCAGCGCTATGGCGGCTATCCCCACCTGGTTGCACAGCACGTCCCACAGCACCGTGTCGAAGCCGGAATGTCCGGCTCCGCCGCCGCGGTCGCCCTCGCCGTATGCCACGGCGCGCACTCGGTCCTCGGATGCCAGTCGCTCACAGGCGGAGCGCACCGACTGCGCGAGTTCCTGACGTTCGTCAGCGGACAACGCCGTCATCGGGTTCCTCCTGCGATCTGCCGGGCCAGCTCGGACTTGGCGACCTTGCCGAGCCCCGTCAGCGGGAACTCGTCGACGAGGACGAGCCGCTCGGGCCACTTCTGCTTCATCAGCCCGCGTTCGTCGAGGAATGCGCAGAGCTCGTCGAGGGTGACGTCGCGATGGCGTGGCGAACGACGCACCACCGCGCACACGAGCTCGCCGCGCAGTTCGTCGGGCTGGCCGAGAACGGCGATTTCGTCGACTAGGGGGTGGGCCAGCAGTTCGTTCTCGATCTCGTCAGGGGCGACGTTCTCGCCCTTGCGAATGATCAAATCCTTGGTGCGACCGGTGACCACGATGCGGCCGTCCGGGCGAAGGTGGCCCCGGTCGCCGCTGCGGAACCACCCGTCCGCGGTGAGCGCGTCGGCCCACTGGTCGTACTGCAGATATCCCGGTGTCAGGTTGTCGCCGCGCAGCTCGATCTCGCCGCTCGCTGCGATCCGCACCTGTGATCCAGGGATGGGCCGGCCCGCGCTGTTGGCCAGTTGTTCGTCGGTGTCGGTGGCCTCGCTGACGCAGATCATCGGCGCCTCGGTCATTCCGTAGGCATGCACGACCGGAACGCGTAGGTGCTCACGCACCTGTCTGTGCACCTCGGGCGGACACGCGGCACCCCCGCCGATCAGCATCCGCAGCGACGGCATCAGCAATTCGGTTGTCGGCGCGGCCATTTGGGCGGCCAGCAGCATCTGGTAGAAGGCGGTGCTCGCTCCGGTCACCGTCACCTCGCGTTCGGCGAGCACCCGGGGCAGGTCGGCTGCGGAAACCTTAGGGATGAGCACCACCGGAAAGTCGCCGAACAGAGCGGTGGCGAGGTAGACCATGCCGCCGATGTGGGCGATGGGGAATGCGATGGTGCCGACTTCCCGCGGATGACTGCCCACACCAAGATGAGCGACATAACCGCGGGCCGCGCTGAGCAACGTGGCGTCGGTGTGACGCACGGCTTTCGGGCGCCCGGTGGTGCCCGACGTGAAGTACACCCAGCGCGGCTCCGCTGCGGAGTGGAGCGCTTCGTACTCGGCGCTTGTGGCCGGCGACGTCTGGAGTCGGCGGACAAGGTCGGCAGGCACCGTGATTGTCGGCAACCCTGGTGCGGCATTGGCGGCCGTCGACTCATCAACCAGCAGGATGTCAGCGCGCGCGACGTCGACCGCCGCGCACACCTCGCGGCACCGATAGAGGTGTAACACCGGGGCCTGCGTAACGGGCATGCGGGCCAGCGCCAGCATCACCACCGCCGCGTTGACGTGTGATGGTAGCTGCCAGGCGACCGTCATTCCGGGACGTACACCGGCATCTGTCAGCCATCCCGCGGCAGCCGAAACCAGTCCCGCGACCTGCGACACGGTGAGTGTCTCGCCGTCGACGTCGCGCAGCAGCGGGCGATCCGGCCGGCCGGCAGCGCACTCGTCCAGCAGCCCGGCGATGGTGCCAGCCGTCACCGCGTTCCTCCCGTCCCGGCCGGCCGTCAGCCCACCCGCGGCCCGGGCGTGAAACTGACCGGCAGTTCGCGCACGGCGTACACCTCGCCCGCGTCCTCGAACAGTTTCGCCTCACCGGCCAACTGGAAGTCGGGTAGCCGCTTGAGCACCTGGGTGATCATCACGTCGAACATCAGCTTGGCATAGTGCGAGCCAAGGCAGCGGTGCATGCCCACACCGAAAGCCATGTGCTTCTTGGCATTTGGGCGATCGAGGTCGAGTTCGTCGGGGTTCTCGAACATTGCGGGGTCTCGGTTGGCCGCAGCCCACATCAGGATCGCCCGGTCGCCCTGGCACAGGTGTTGGCCGTGAAAGTCGGCGTCGCGCGAGACAGTGCGCGCCAGGCCGAGCGTCGGCGTGTACAGGCGCAGCAGCTCATCGGTGGACTTCTTCACCAGGCTCGGATCGGCGGTGAACTTGGCGCGCAGCTCGGCGTCCTTGCACAGCCGCAACAGCACATTGGCGGTGAAGCCACTGGTGGTGTCCATGCCACCGAGCATCATCAGCACGGTGTACATGGTGATCTGGCCATCGTCGAGCGGTTCGCCGTTCAGCGTTCCGCGCAGGATGTCGCTGAACAGGTCATCACCGAGTCCCTCCGCCCGACGCTGCTCCATGTGCTTGACGATCTCGCCGAACATCTCCATCCCCGCGATTCCGGCCTTGTCCGGGTCATGGGCACGGTCGTGCACGGTGGTGTGCACCCAGCCGACCCAGTCCATGAACCGCGACTCGTCGAAGTTCAACAGCCGCAAGATCAACCGCGCCGGCAGCGGCGTCGTGAGCTCACCGACGAGGTCGCACTCACCGCGCTCGATGAAGGCATCGATCGCCTCATTGGTCATCTCGATGGCGGACTCACGAAACCGTTCCGCCGAACCCGGGGAGAATCGCTTGAGGGTGACCTCGCGCAACTCCTGCGTCTCGGGAGGATCCGACTCGATCGGCAGGATCGGCAATGGCAGCTCACTGGCGGGCACACCGACCGAGGGGAAAGAGTTGAACAGGTCGTCGTCGCGGGCCGCTTCGAAGACCGATGCGTAGTCGACCAACGCCCAGAAGCCTTCGTAGTGCTCGGAATATGCTACTGGACAGCCCGATTCGCGCATCTCACGGAACCGGCCGTAGGGGTCATCGCGAAACTCGGGTGAGTGGTGGTCGAGGTCGACCTCGGCGCGCGGGCGCGATTCCGCCTGGGTGTCGGTCATCGGCAGTACTCCCTTCGGGATGGCGGCTACTTGGACAAGATGGCGACGGCTGCGGTTCCGGGGGCCCCATACAACTGGGCCAGCCCGACCTGCGGATCGTTCGGCACCTGACGGTCACCGGCGATACCGCGCAACTGCTGGACGAGCTCGTAGACCTGGCGAAGGCCGGACGCGCCGACCGGTTCGCCGTTCGCCAGTAGGCCGCCGTCGGTGTTGATAGGCAGCCGTCCGCCGATCTTGGTGGCGCCGTCAGCGAGCAGCGCCTCCTGTTCGCCGTCCTTGCACAACCCCGTCTCGGCCATGTGGATGATCTCGGAACCCGAGTCGGTGTCCTGCAATTGCGCGACGTCGACGTCCTCAGGGCCTATCCCGGCCAACTCGTAGGCGGCGCGGGCGGCCTCCGCGGTGGTGCCGGGCACGATCGGCAGCTCGATCGAGGTACGCAGCAGTTCGTAGGCGCCTTCGCGGCGGCTGCGCAGCGCGGTCGAGCGCAGGTAGATCGGGGTATCGGTGTACTGCTTGGCTTTATCGGCCCGGCACACCACGACGGCGGCAGCGCCTTCGTTCGGGTTGCAGTACATGTATTGACGCAGCGGTGCGTTCACGACCGGAGAGCTCAGGATCGCGTCGACGCTCATCGGCTTGCGGCGCCATGCGTGCGGCGCCAGCGCTCCGTTGTCGAAGTTCTTGGCGGCAACGCGGGCCAGGGTCTCCTCGGTGATGCCGTGATCGTGCATGTAGCGCATGATCTTGGTGCCGAAGTAATGCGTGGTCAGGAACATGCCCTGATCGCCGTACCACTGCGGCAACCCCGATACCGACGGGTCGGCGCCGAAGGCGCCGCGCGGGTGCTTGTCCAGCCCGACGCCGACCGCAATGTCGGCTTCGCCGAGTTGGACGTCTCGCGCGGCCAGGGTCAACAGCGAGTTACCGGTCGCGCAGCCGCTCAACGTGGCCCGCGCCGGTAGGCCGGTCATCCCGGCCAACCCCGTCACCGCCTCGGGATTGGCCACCTCGAGGCTGCCCGCATACAGGCTGCCCACGTCGGACCACGCCACCCCGGCATCGCGCAGTGCCCTGCTGATCGCCACGGCGCCCATCTCCAGCGCCGACCGGTCCTCGTACCGCCCGAACGGGTGAAGTCCAACGCCGATGATGGCGATGTCGGGCGTGCTGCTCATCGTGTTCCTTCCGGCAGGCGTCACTGTCGAACCAGCCGTCGACGGGAGCGCGCGTTGACTCAGATACCACTAAGCCTATAACTATATATCTGATTAGTCGGTGCGGGTCTACAATCGGATCGCTGCGCACTGACGGCGTTAGGGCATCAACTCGCAGATGAGGGCTGAGGGCGTTGAGTATTTCTTTGCTGCTGGAGATGGCGGCGTCGGGTGATCCCGACCGGGTTGCCGTGGTGGACGGCGACATTCGGTTGACCACCGCCGACCTCAGCGAGCTCGCCGACGGCGGTGCAGGCGTTATCGTCGCATCCGGGGCATCCCATGTCGCTTACGTCGGCACCGGCGGAGTACTACTCCCGCTGTTGTTATTCTCTTCGGCGCGCGCGAACACGGCGTTCACGCCACTGAATTATCGGCTGAGTCCAGAGGGGCTGCGCGAACTCATCGATCGGCTGCCCTCACCGTTGGTCGTGGTTGACGCCGAGTACCGCGAGATCGTGGCCGGTTTCGGCCAGCAGATGATGACGTCCGACGAGTTCATCGAGGCCGCGCGATCCACCGAGCCCGTCTCGGTCTTCGCCGACCCCGACGACGTGGCGGTCGTGTTGTTCACCTCGGGTACCACGTCGCGGCCCAAAGCCGTTGAGCTGACTCACAACAACCTGACCAGTTATGTCACCGGCACTGTCGAATTCGGTTCCGCCGATCCCGCCGATGCGGCGCTGGTGTGCGTCCCGCCATATCACATCGCGGGGGTCGGGGCCGCATTGTCAAACCTGTATGCCGGACGGGCAATCGTGTACCTGCGCCGGTTCGATCCGCACGAATGGGTTCGACTGGTCCGCGACGAGCGGGTGACCACCGCAACGGTGGTGCCGACCATGCTGTCCCGCATTGTGGCGGTCCTCGAGGAGCGGTCTGCCGAGCTTCCGACGCTGCGCAACTTCGCGTACGGCGGATCGAAGGTGGCGCGACCCCTGGTCCGAAGGGCGCTCGACCTGCTACCGCAGGTCGGCTTCGTCAACGCCTACGGGCTGACCGAGACCAGTTCGACCATTGCGGTGCTCACACCCGACGACCATCGCCTGGCCCACGAGGCGCGAGACGACGCCATCGCCCGTCGACTGACTTCGGTCGGTCGACCGGTCCCCGGCATCGAGGTGCAGATTCGCGCGGAGGACGGCACCGTGCTAGGGCCGGGCGAGACGGGTGAGCTGTTCGTTCGCGGCCCCCAGGTGTCGGGCCGTTACACCGAGATCGGTTCGGTGCTCGATGCGCAGGGCTGGTTCCCGACCAGGGACGTCGCGATGCTGGATGAGGATGGCTACCTGTTCATCGGAGGGCGGTCCGACGACACCATCATCCGGGGCGGCGAGAATATCGCCCCGTCGGAGGTCGAGGACGTGCTCATCGAGCACCCCGACGTCCGCGAGGTCGTCGTCGTCGGGCTGGATGACGCCGAGTGGGGGCAGGCAATCGTAGCGGTGATCGTGCCCGAGGCGGGTGCCGCGCCGGCACCCGAGCAGTTGCGCGAGTTCGCCCGCACCAAGCTGCGCGGGTCCCGCACGCCGGACCGCATCGTGTTCCGGGATGAGCTGCCGACCACGCCGACCGGCAAGGTGCTGCGCCGGGAGATCCTCGAAGGCCTCAAACCGGCGGCAGCCGAGCACTGAATCCGTCTCCCAGACAACAACAAGGAGTCCGACATGATCAAGAACGGCACGCGCCTGCAGAGCCAGGTGTGTGATACCCAGGTGATCGTCGTCAAAGCCGCTGAGAGCCTCGACGATCTGCGTTGCGGGGGCCGGCCGATGCTGCCACTGGACGCCGAGCGGCCCGCCGACGCCACGCTCGACGCGGCCTTCGCCGACGGCACCACGATGGGCAAGCGCTACGTCGACGACGGCGACGCCGAGGTGCTGGTCACCAAGGCGGGCGCCGGTTCACTCAGCATCGGGGGAAAGCCGTTGGCGCTCAAGGAAGCCAAGCCGCTGCCGGCCAGTGACTGACAGCGAGTGGGGAGTGGCCGCCGTCTCGAGGCCGGGCCGTTTAGCATATCGGGCGGGTCGGTGGGGTCAGCGCAGCCGGCCTTCGACGAACACGCTTTCCGGGACGGCGGCATCGAGGCCCGCCGGGACGGCTCGGTTGCTTGCGGCCATCAGATCCTCTGCGCTAGTCGCAGCGGTGACAGTCCAGCCATGCGCTTGCAGCCAGTCGACGACCTCGGTTCGCTCTTCTTCATAGAGCAGGTTGCCAGACTCGGTGATGTCTTTGCCGCCCAGCTTGATTGCGGCCTGTCGGTAGCGTTCCGTTTGCTCCTCGCGACGCGCGAAACTCTCTGGGCTGAAGAACTCGTTGGTGAACGCTTCGACCGCGACACGGCTCCCGGGAGCGCTGAGCGACTGAATTCGATCGAACAACAGGTCCTGGGCATCGGCTGTTAGATAAGGCAACAGCCCTTCCGCCGACCACGCCGTCGGGGCCGACGCGTCAAACCCGGCCTGCACCAGTGCCTTCGGCCAATCCAGACGGAGGTCGACGCCGACGCTGACATGAGAAGCGATCGAGTCGACCGCATGCGATTTCAAGGTGCCGATCTTGAATTCCAGCACCTTCGGCTGATCGATCTCGTAGACCACACACCCTGCGGGCCAGGCGAGTCGCCAGGCGCGTGAGTCCAGACCGGCCGCCAGGATCACGATCTGCCGGATGCCTTCGCCGGCCGCCCCCAGAAAGTAGTCGTCGAAGAACTTCGTCCGGCACGCCGTATAGCCCAGCATCGCCTGCATCCGGTCCTCGAATTGTGGATCGGCACCGACCAATTCGGCCGGTAACTCATCGTCCAGATAAACCCGCCAGATGCCGTCGCCGGCAGCTTCGAGGAACAGTTTTGCGTAGGGATCGCTGATCAGCGGATCGGCGCTGTTGGTCTCCGCGGCCCGCCCGCCGGCAACCCCTAAGGCGGTGGCGCCGACGCTCTCGTTGATGTCCCACGTGTCATTGTCGGTTCTGGCCATCACGGTCCCTTTCGTGGCTCTCGGCGAAACGAGCTATTCCGAGCCTACCCGAAAAGTTAGGCGTGCTTACTAAATGGCTGTTAGCGCTACGTGTGGCCTCCTGCGCTGTTGGCTGCTGCGGACTGTCGGTGACTTAGGCGTTCGCCATTTGCGGGGGCTTGACGGCGTCTGGGTCGGGGTTGGCGATCGGCAGCCCCATGAAGCGACGGGCGTTGTCACCCATGAAGTCATAGGTGCGACGCTCGTCCATACCCTCGGCGTACTGCCAATAGCGCTTTGGCTCCGCCAAGCCCTCGGGATGCGGCCAATCCGAGCCGAACATCACCTTGTCCCATCCGACGGTCTGTACGACGTCGGCCACGGAACCCTCCCAGAACGGGCTGACCCAGATGTTGCGTCGGAACACGTCGTGCGGATGCTCGGGGAAGTTCTGCGGCATCTTGCCGTATGTCGACTGCAGGTCGTCGAACAGCGGCTTGATCCATGCGCTGCCGTTCTCGACGCTGGCGATACGCAACTTCGGGAATCGGGTCAACGTGCCGTGGCAGATCAGGCTGGTCAACATGTCGGCGATCTCTCGGTGGCCCAGCGCGGTCCACTTGAACGCCGACATCTCGAACGCGCTGCTGGTCGACGGCGGCTCCCACTTGTCGATGTACTCCTGCAGCGGAGGTTGGCTGGCGTGCAACACAATCGGTAGGCCTGCGTCCTCGACCTCGCGCCAGAACGGATCGAACTCGGGCAGCGCGGGGGACCGCCAGCCCTTATATCCATTGACTGGCGCCGGCTTGATGAGCGCGACCTTGGCGCCGTTGTCCAGGATGTACTCGAGCTCGCGTCGCGCTGCGTCGACCAGGCCGAGGTTGAGCACCGGCGTCGAGTACACCCGGTTGGCGTGGTTGAACCCCCAATGCTCCAGCATCCATTGGTTCAGCGCATGGATGATCGCCACGGTCAGGTCGGGATCCTCAGCCGATGAGTGCTCGACGAGGTTGGCCAGCGTCGGGTAGTTCAGGCACGCGTCGACGCCCTGGCGGTCGAGCTCGGCGATCCGGTCCTCGGGGTTGCGCGCGCCCGGCGGGGTGTCGATGCCACGACCGGACATCTCTCGCATCGACAGGCCCTCGGGGTTTTGGCCCGAGTAGAACTTCTCGTGCGCGCCGGGGGCTGCGACCCGTTCGAACGTCGGGTTCGGCATGTAGTCGGTGATCTTGTTCAGGATCGCGATGCGGGTGTGCCTGCCGATCTGGACGAACTGCACCTTGGACTGGAACTCCTTCGGCAGATATTTCGTCAGCGCATCGGGGGTCTCATACATGTGCTGATCGGCATCGAAGATCGGTGCGTCGGTGAACTGCGTCATCGTGGTGCCTCTCGCTACTCGACTATGGGCTTGGCTATGAGCTTCGCCGAACTTGACACTTGTGTCAAGTTCGGATGATTCCGTGCCATGATCTGTCGAATAGGTGTATTGATTGCAGTTGACGACACTGTCATATAAGGTCGCCGCATGACGGTGACCTCGGCTTCGGCCACCGAACGGGAATCGGACCCCACCCGCGGTGAGCGCACCCGCGCGGCGATCCTGAACGCCAGTCGCCGTCTGTTTCTGGAACGCGGCTACGCGGGCACGCCGATCAATGCGATCACTGAGGCGTGTGGCATCTCTCGGGCCGGCTTCTACACCTACTTCAAAGACAAGCGCGAGATCTTCAACGTCCTCGGCAAAAACGCCTACCGCGAAGCCCTGGCCGTCATCGCGGAATGGGCCGAGGCCGACGCAGCGTTCGGCCCAGCCGACATCCGGGCCTGGGTCGGTCATTACTTCGACTACATGGATCACCACGGCGCATTCGTACTCGCTTCGGCGCAGTCGGCGCCCGACGACGACGATTTCCGAAACTCCCGCAACCGCATGGTGACTCGGGCGTCATGGAAGCTTGGCCAGGCGATTGCCGGAAACGGCACACACTCGCCAGACGTCGTCGGCGTCGCGGTGATGGGGCTGCTAGACCGCGCCTGGCACACGGTGCACCGGCAGACCGTGGCCGTCGACCGCGACGAGATGATCGCGGTGGTCGCGGAGATGATCGTCGCGATGGCAGCGCCTCTCGCGTCGTGAGCCCGCTGTCGCTCGACGCGCCGGACGTCATCGAGCTCATCCGTGCCCACCACCGCGTGTTTCTCTTCTGCCGCGACGGCGCCGGACGTCCGATCGGCTACGCCATGCGTTCGGTCGCCTATCGCTCCGCCACCCGCTGCCTCTACTTCGCCACCTACGCCAAGAGCGCCAAGGTCCAACACCTGCGCTCGGCTCCCGAGGTCGCCTGCTTAGTCGGCGACGACGAGGGTTGGGTCTCTGTTTGTGGTCATGCTTCCGTCTACCAACCGTCCGCAGCCGAGGTCGACGAGCTCATCGGCGAAAGCTCACCGGATCAACGCGTGCCGGAGGCGGTCGTGACGAACGTCCGCGACCGCCTCCTCAGCGGCAAGCGGTGCTTCGTCGTCCTGACGCTCAACCAGATCCGCGCCGCCGATCTCCCCGATCGACGTGCCTAATCCGCGCAGCTCCGGTCCGATTGCGATGGCCGAGGACGAACTAGCCGAGTTCTTGGCGCAAGGGCCGTCCGGCGCGATCTGTGTCGTCGACACCGACGGCCAGTTGCTGGCCCTACCGGCGCGGGTGGTCGACTTCGATTCCGCCACAATCGCCGTCGTCGTTGATGGTGTGAAGGGTGACGCCGCACAACGCGCTGAAATCCAGGCGTGTGTGGTGGCTGACACCTTCACCGCCTATCGGGACATTCGCGGTGTGATCTCGCAGGGAACAGTGATCTGGCCACCCGCAACGAATCACGTGACCACGCTGACGGTTAGCCGCACACGGACGTTCTCGTTCGCCAACGCTTAGAGGATTGAACGCCGGGATTCTGGCTATTCAGTAGCCATGTCAGGATTCGATACCAGCCAACCGATTACCGACGAGGCGTCCCTCGAGGACATCGACGAGACTGACGGCGCGACCAAGCCGAAGTCCGCCACACCTCCCGCTCAACCCGACGAGCTGGGCGACGCGACGCCCGGCCCGCGCTGACGCGCTCAGGCTTCCGTCACGAGGTGTATCAACGCCTCGGCGTCGGCGATGCTACGCAGCAGGTCGTTGAGATGGGTGCATGTGCTGGTGCCGTGTAATTCGCGGCGCACACGAAAGTGAAGTTCCTGCAACGTCATTCCGGTGATTCGCGCAGCACTGGCGACGGCTCCCGGGCATTCCTGCCACGGCAGCACTCGCGGTGTGGCCCGCGAATCGACGATGACGCCGGTCTGGGCGTCCACGACGGCGTCCAGGGTGTACTCGTGGATGATCGTCTCCACCCCGTCGCTTCGCACGTAGGTGTCGCGGAACATCGCATCGATGCCGACTCGCCCGGTGCGTTCTTCGTAGACGTCGATGCGCCGCCTGCGGCGCATGGCGTGGCGCGGCAGCGCCGCCACTTCGTGCCAGGCCCAGGGGTCCGCAGGATCTTGGCCGTGGTCGAGGTCGGGAGCCTTTGGGCCGGTGACGATCACGGGATCGCCCGCCTCGAACGAAGTCATTAGCAGACCCCCGGTCGCGAAGCCGGCACACTGGTCTGCGACCGGCAGGTAGTATCCGGACTTCGCGACGTCGCCGAGCAGGTTGGACGCCGACAGCGCGTGGCCGGAGATCAGCGTGGCGACGGGAACGTCATCGAGCAGGGTGTAGCGCAGGTCGCGGGCGTGCCGCAGCTCGGGAGCCACCGCGTCGGCCGCGGCGCGGAACCCGCTCATCGCGGGTGCGCCCGCCAGTCGAGACATCGCGACGACGGCTGGCGTGACCTCGACGTGACGCACGACGCGGGCGACCAGCTCGATGGTGGCCGAGAGTGTCGCGGAGCCGAGTTCGGTCACCGTTTCGTCGCCGGCTGTCCACAGATCGCGCGCCCGCCCCCTCAGATATACCGGGTCCAGCGAGCCCTCGTCGCGGGTCATGTCGATCGACGTGGTCCGGCGCGCGGATCGCGGCCGGCGCGGCGGATTGCCGGTCGTGGGGTCGTGCACGCCGTGCAGGGGATGAAGCCCGAATTGCGGAGAGCCCAGGTCCGTCACTGGATGGACTCTAACTCTCCTCGGCCGGTCGGAACGCGAACGTCACCAGCGACTGACCGTCGGCGGTCTCCAGGGTCGTGGTGGTCGAGACCAGGCGCTGACCGATCCGCAGTTCGTCGGCGGTCGCGTCGACGATCAGCGTCTCCACCAGAACGCCCTCGGCCAGCTCGACGAAGCCCACCACATACGGCTGGAACACCTTCGGATCCCGATTGCCCTTGTAGGGCAGCGGTGGCGGGAACTCCTGCGTCGTATAGGTGTACAACGTTCCGGCGGTGGACAATTCGATCGGCTCGATGTCCTGCTGAATGTCAGGGTCGCCGTCGAACAGCTCGGGCCGCTCTGCAGGGAACTTCACCGCACCCGACGAACGCCTGCGCGACGCGAACAGCACCGCACGGCCGCCGTCGACCCGGAACAGTCCCTCGGTGATCAGTGCGGTCATCTCAGGCCACCTCAATGACCATCGCGGCACCCATACCACCGCCGGCGCACATCGACAGCACGCCGATACCCCCACCGCGCCTGCGCAATTCGTAGATCGCCGAGGTGACCATGCGGGCGCCGGTTGCGGCGATCGGGTGGCCCAGGCTGATGCCCGAGCCGTAGACGTTGACGATCTCCTCGTCGAGACCGAGTTCGCGCGCACACGCCACCGCCTGAGCGGCGAACGCCTCGTTGATTTCGAATAGTGCGACATCCTCGAGCTTGCGGCCCGCCAACTCGAGCGCCTTCGGGATAGCTTTGATCGGCCCGCTGCCGGTCCGCGTCGGGTCCAGTCCGACCTGCGTCCAGGAAAGCACGCTTGCCAGCACCTCCCGCTGGGTGTCCGGGCTGGCCAGCGCGACCACTGCCGCTGCGTCGTTGATCCCGGAGGAGTTTCCTGCCGTCACGGTGAAGCCTTCGATCTCAGGATGCAGCACCTTCAGCCCGGCAAGCGACTCCATCGAACTCCCGCGCCGTGGATGCTCGTCCTCGGCGAAGGCAATCACGCTGCCGTCGGCCTGGGGCACCTGGAGCGGGATGATCTCGTCGGTGAACGCCCCAGCGTCGATGGCCTTGATCGCACGCTGGTGGCTGCGCAGCGCCCACTTGTCCTGGTCCTCGCGGGTGATCCCGTACTGAAGGTTGCAGTTGTGCGCGACGGTGATGGACATGTCCATAGCGGGCGCTTCCGCAGTCGGCGGATGCGACTCGGGGAACCACTGCGCATAGTCCTCGGGCGACTTGCCTGTGGTGAAGAGCTTGCGCTTCTGCATGATTGGGCCGGTCGACAGCGACTCCATACCGCCGGCCAGGATGGCGCGGCTCATCCCGGACGCGATCTGCCCGGCGCCCACGGCGATGGCCGAAAGACTCGATGCGCACTGGCGGTTCACGGCGAGCCCGGGAATGTCGAGCATGCCGAGGGCCACCGCGATGTAGCGGGCACTGTCGCCGCCGCCCTGCATGCTCTCGGCCAGCACCAGGTCGTCGAAGTCCGCCGCGTCCAGTCCGGAGCGTTCGACGACGGCCTGCACGACGGGTTTGGCGAGCTCGATCGCGGGCATGTTGGCCAGCGTGCCCTTGCGCGCCGTTCCGATCGGTGTGCGGGCAGCGGCCACGATCGCTGCGCGGGACGTGGTGGTGGCCATGTGTCTCCCAAGTCGTCAGAGTTGACGGGCTGCTTGCCCGACGAGCGAGGCCAGTCTATACCGTTAAATAGATATCGGTATATCGGCGCAGGCGACGTTGGGAGCAGCGATGAAGTTGATCAGGTCCGTGGACGATGCACTCGCGACGATCGGTGAGGAACTGGGCGTCAGCCGGTGGGTGGAAATCGACCAGAGCCGGATCGACGCCTTCGCCGACGTCACGATGGATCATCAGTGGATCCACGTCGACGTCGAGAAGGCCAAGGCCGAAAGTCCTTACGGCGCAACCATCGCGCACGGCTTTCTCACGCTCTCGCTCATCCCCGGTGTGAGCAAGGACAACTACCGCGTCGAGAACGCCAAGATGGGTATCAACTACGGCCTGAACAAGGTGCGATTCCTGTCCGCGGTCACCGCCGGTAGCCGCATCCGAGTCCGGTCCGAGCTCGCCAACGCCACCAAGGTCGCCGACGACACCGTGAACCTGACCGTGCGACACACCGTCGAGATCGACGGAGTCGACAAACCGGCCGCCGTGGCCGAACTGATCGCTAGGTTCGTCTGGTGACCAGTGGCCCGTTCGACGGCAAAGCCGTCCTGACCGGAGCGGGTAAGTCGCAGGTCGGCCGCAGGCTGGGCCGGACGGGATTGGACCTCACCCTCGAGGCGGTGCTGCGGGCGATCGCCGACGCCGGGTTGAGCGTCGACGACGTAGACGGGATCGCCAGCTACCCGGGACCGGGTGTGCCGGACGCGGGATTCTCCGGTGCCACCGTCCAGGAGGTCCGCAACGCACTCGGACTGCGCTCCCGCTGGTACGTCTCGGCGATGGAGACAGCGGGGCAGATCGGGCCGGCAATCGAGGCCTGTATGGCGGTCACGCTCGGGCTGGCCAACCATGTCGTGGTTTATCGGTCGGTGTGGGAGTCCACCGCCGCGCAGCAGGCCGGCGGCGGCCGCGCCTCGGTGCTGTTCGGCGGCGGGGAATTGCCGCCGCACCTTGAGTGGATGGCGCCCTTTGGCGCACTGTCGGCGGCGAACTGGCTGGCGATGCCCGCTCAGCGCTATATGCACGACTTCGGTCTGACCCGCGAGCACCTCGGCCGCATCGCGATCAACGCCCGCACCAACGCCGGACTCAATCCCGATGCGATCTATCGCGAACCGATGACGATGGACGACTACCTTGAAGCGCGGATGATCTCCGAGCCGCTGTGCCTCTACGACTGCGATGTGCCCTGCGACGGCGCCACCGCCGTGATCGTGTCGCGCCGTGACGCCGCCAATGGCCTGCCGCGACACCCGCTGACGGTGGAGTCCGTCGGGTCCGGGATGTTCGAGCGGGCGACCTGGGATCAGCGCTGCGACATCACCACGATGGCCGCGCACGATTCGGCGGCCACGCTGTGGGAGCACACCACCCTGACACCCGCCGATGTCGACATGGCCCAGCTCTACGACGGCTTCTCCTTCCTGACCGTGATGTGGCTGGAAGCGATGGGCTTCTGCGAGCACGGCAAGGTCGGCGAGTTCGTCGGCGACGGTTCGGCTATCGCACTGGACGGTTCGCTGCCGATCAACACCAGTGGCGGGCAACTCTCCGGCGGTCGCCTGCACGGAATGGGCTTCCTGCATGAGGCGTGTGTCCAGCTGTGGGGCGAGGGCGGCGACCGGCAGGCGCCCCGCACCCCCGAGGTGGTGGCCGTCGGTGTGGGCGGCGGGCCGGTGGCCGGATCGATGCTGCTGAGTAGCCGGTAACTCATGTCGAGGGCCGAAGTCGACGACATGACGCTCGGTGACATCGTGACCGACAACGCGGTCCGCTTCCCCGACGTCGTCGCCTACCGGTACGGCCAGCGCACCGTGACCCACGCACAATTACGGGACCGGGCAGTCCGATTGGTGTCGGCCATGGCCGAGAACGGGGTGAAGCGCCAGGACCGCATCGCGGTGTTGAGCCGCAACAGCATCGAGTTCGGCGAAGTGAACGCGGCCGCCCAACTTGGCGGAATCATCATGGCCACCATCAACTTTCGGCTTTCGCCACCCGAGATGGATGATGCGCTGCGGCGCGTCGCCCCGTCGATCGTGTTCTGCGCCGCCGAGTTCGTGCCGGTGATCGGCGATCTCATCGCGGATATGCCGTCGCCACCGATGTTGGTGGTCATCGGCGGACAGGCTCCGCCGGGGATCACGGGTTACGAACGATTTGTGGAGGAAGGCCGCAGTGGAGCGCCCGACTTCGTAGCCCGGCCGGACGACACCGCGTATCTGCTGTTCACCAGCGGCACGACCGGCGCATCCAAGTGCTGCATCCTCGGGCAGCGAGAGATGCGCCGGGTCGCATTCACCATGAACAACGAGATGCGTTGCGGCAGCGCCGATCGCGGGCTAATCAACATGCCAATGTTCCACTTCGGTGCGCTCGGGATTATCGGTGGACTGCATGCTCGCGGCGGAACCGTGGTGCTGCAGCAACAGTTCGACGCGGCCGATGCGGTGAGGCTGATCGCCGACGAGCGGATCACGGTGCTGCATCTGGCGCCGGTCATGCTCAGGGCGCTCCTTGATGAGGTGAGTGATTGCTCGGCGGTGGAATCGGTTCGCACGGTGGTCTATTCGGCTGCGCCGATGACCGCGGCCATCCTGCGGCGGGCCCTCGCCGTGCTGCCGGACGCGGGTTTCCTCAACCTTTACGGACAGACGGAAGCCATTGTCTCTGGACTGCCCCGCGAACTGCACATCCTCGACGACCCCAACGCTGCCGAGCGGCTGAGCTCGGTTGGCTTCCCATTTCCCGACACCCGGGTACGTGTGGTCGATGCGGACGGTGGCGTCCTGCCCGTGGGGCAGGCAGGTGAGATCGTCGTGCGGTCCGACTCGATGTTCCGCGGCTACTGGCAGGACGAGGCGGCAACGCAGGCGACGCTGCGGGACGGGTGGTGTCGCACCGGCGACATGGGTCGACTGGACGGGCGCGGTCTGCTCTATCTGATGGACCGCAAGAAGGACGTGATCATCAGCGGCGGCGAGAACATTTATTCGCCCGAGGTCGAGGATGCGGTCAGTGCGGTTGACGGAGTAGTCGCCTGCGCTGTCGTCGGGGTGCCCGACGACAAGTGGGGCGAGGCGGTCTGCGCGGTCGTGGTGCCGCGCAGCGGTGCGTCGCCGACGCTGGAAATGGTGCAAGAGGGGGTCCGGCAACGACTGGCGCGCTACAAGGTGCCTCGTCGACTGGTGCTGGTCGCCGAACTGCCTGTACTGGCCAGCGGCAAGGTGGACAAGAAGCGACTGCGCGCCGAGCTGAAGGCCGCCGCCGGCTGAGCTCCTATGCTCACGCTTCGCGCAAGAGCGAACGGCGCAACAGCTTGACCATCAACTCAGCGGCCTGCTCGTCGCTGTCCGGTCCGCTAGCCCCCGTCGGCTCGGACATCCGGCCCAGGACCGCCGCGAAGACCGCGCCTGCGACGTCGGCGTCGATGCCGGGCGGCAGGTCGACGGTGGACAACAACGCGGCAACCGCCTGGAAAATCGCGCCAATACCGTGGTCCACATCGGCGTTGGAGAGCTGTTCTGCGACCGTGCCGTCGAACCACGCCCGAATCACGCCGCGGTAGGTGCGATGGAATTGGACGTAGCCAAGCATCCATTCGGTCAGAGAATCCGCGGCCATGGCAGGCAGGGCGGCGGCGTGCTTTTCGATCTCGGCGACCGCTCGGCGGGTCAGCTCGGCCAGGATCTTGTCCTTGGTGCTGAAGTACCGGTACAAGGTCGCGCGGCTGACGTCGGCGGCGGCCGCGATCTCCGCCATGCCGATGGCGTAGTAGCCGCGTTCGGCGAACAACGCCGAACTGACCGACAGCACATCCTGCGGAATCGGCGATGCCGACGCCTCGACAGCCGCAGGTGTCGCCGCGGCATAGCCGAGGGCGCGGGGCGTGGTTCGTGCGCATCCGTCTCTTGCCGGTGCTAGCACCTGCAACGTGTCGGCTGGGGTCTCGGGGAACAGCATCAGCTGCAATGCACCGGTCAACGACCACGTCACGGTCGCGCGAGCGGGCAAAGGGAACATGTTTCGGTACCTGTAGAGGTGAACCATGTGGGGGATCCGCCCGAGTGCTGCGGCCGCGTCGTCGGCTTCCAGATCCCGCAGGCGTGTCCGCCGCAGCCGATCGGTGACGGTCTGATGGAACTGGGCGGCGGCCGAACTGGCGTCGACGACGGCCAACCCGGTGGCCGTGCCGATGCCCGGAAACTCGGCGAACACCGCAGCGTGGGCGTCGTAGATATCCGCCCATTCGACGAGCCAGCGGTGCAGCGCGTTAATCCCGTCGGCCGTCGGGCCGAGTCCACCGAGGTGTTCGCCGTGTGCCAGCACATCACGCCCGGCCAGCGCGCTCAGTTCACCGAAGATCTCCTCCTTGCCGGCGAAGTATTGATAAACGGTGGCGCGGGAGGCGCGGGCCGCCTTGGCGATGGCGTCAAGCGAGGTGGCATGAAATCCATTGGCCAGGAAGACCTTCGCGGCGCACCCGAGTATCCGGTCGCGGGTGTGCAGACCACGGCGCCCCACGCCGGCATTGGTGGCGGGGGCGTAGCCGGGGCGCCGTAGCTTGTCGGGAGTGCGGGCCATGGGAGAAGTATTCCGCGCCGGCGCGGTCGTCATGGTGCCGACGGCGCTCCGGGCAGGTTGCGCTTGGCTTTGCCGGGATAGCCGAAGAACTTCTCGAAGTTGGCGTCGTTGATGGGCTGCACGCTGTTGCGAGCAGCAGCAGACCGCAGCGCATCCAGGCGGGCCTGAGCCTTCTCGAGTGCTTCGACCGGGCCGGATTGTTGTAGGTCCTGGACGTTTCGCGCCGCCGCGGCGATCTCGATGCGCAGCCGTTCGCCCGCTTCGCCGAAGGTCAACAGGTCGTGGTCGTCTTCATCGACCTTGTCCCGGCCTGCGTCTTCGGCGGGTCGGTCCGTGGTTTCCATGTCGGGCCTCTCAACTGCTGGACGAATGTGGCGTGTGTCATATAGTCTGTGAGACGAACCGTCAGAAAACAAGACGATATGTCAGAAAAATATGGCCGATCGTCAGATGCGAAGGAGCATCATGCCGCTTCAGGATGACCACCAGATCGTGTCCGTTGATGACCACTTGGTCGAGCACCCACGCGTGTGGCAGGACCGGTTGCCGCAGAAATACCTCGACCAGGGCCCGCGCATCGTCGAGGACAACGGCATGCATCTGTGGCACTACGACGGGCAGGTCTTCCCGACCATCGGCCTGAACGCTGTGGCCGGTAAACCGCCCGAGGAGTGGGGCATGGACCCCGTCCGCTACGAGGACATGATTCCGGGCTGCTATGACCCGGTCGCCCGGGTCGCCGACATGGATCTCGACGGTGTGCAGTCAGCGTTGTGCTTCCCGTCGTTCCCCGGATTCGGCGGCGGCACGTTCCAGCGCGCGGACGACAAAGAGCTAGCCCTGCTGTGCGTCAAGGCGTGGAACGACTTCTACATCGACGAGTGGTGTGCGACCGCACCTGATCGCTACATCCCGCTTGCGATTCTGCCGACCTGGGACATCGATGCCTGCATCGCGGAGGCCGAGCGGGTGGCCGCCAAGGGCGCCAGGACCATTTCGTTCCCCGATAGTCCTGTGCCCCTTGGTCTCCCGTCGTTCCACTCAGACCACTGGGACGGACTGTGGCGGGTCTGCTCCGAGGCCAAGATGCCGGTCTCGCTGCACTTCGGCTCCGGCTCCTACGTGCCGGGCTTCTCGTTCTCGTCGGTCAAGCCGATCGCAGGTCAGATCACCGTGCCGGACGCCCCCTTTGCCGTGGCGACGGCGCTGTTCTCGACCAACCTGATGTGGAGCACCGTCGATCTGCTGTTCTCTGGCAAGCTCCAACAATTCCCCGAGCTGCAGATCTCGCTGGCCGAAGGCGGCATCGGTTGGGTGCCCTACATCCTGGAGCGCACCGACTATGTGTGGGAGCGGCACCGCTACTACCAGAAGATCGACTTCGACACCCGTCCGTCGGAGTTGTTCCGCAAGCACTTCTGGGGCTGCTTCATCGACGACGAGCACGGCCTGAAGAACCGGCACAGCATCGGCATCGACCGCATCATGCTCGAGATCGACTTCCCGCACAGCGACTCCAACTGGCCGAACTCGCGCAAGCGGGCCGCCGAGGTGCTCGCGGAGGTGCCCGACGACGAGTGCAAGCTGATCGTCGAGGAGAACGCCCGCCGGATGCTCAACTTCCCGCGGGTGAAAGCGGACGATCGGCAACTCGCCGGCGTCTAAAGTTTGCCTCGCGAGACCAGCTGTGCGGCAATGACATTGCGCTGGATCTCATTGGTGCCTTCGCCGACGATCATCAAAGGTGCGTCGCGGAAGTAGCGCTCGACGTCGTATTCGGTGGAATAGCCGTAGCCACCGTGGATTCGGACGGCGTTGAGCGCGATTTCCATGGCAGCCTCCGACGCGAAGAGCTTGGCCATCCCGGCCTCCATGTCGCAGCGTTCGCCGCTGTCGTAGCGTTCGGCGGCGTAGCGGGTGAGTTGGCGGGCGGCGGTCAGTTTGGTGGCCATGTCGGCCAGGTGGTTTCCGACTGATTGGTGCTTCCAGATCGGTTGGCCAAAGCTCTCCCGCTCCTGTGCGTATTTCAGCGCGTCCTCGAGTGCTGCGCTTGCCACCCCCAGTGCCCGCGAGGCCACCTGAATACGGCCTGTTTCAAGGCCTTTCATCATCTGGGCGAATCCTTTGCCCGGCTCGTCGCCGAGGACTGCCGAGGCCGGTACCCGGCAATCGTCGAACGACAGCTCGCAACTCTCCACGCCCTTGTAGCCCATCTTGGGCAGGTCGCGTGAGACGGTCAGACCCTGACCGTGTTCGACCAGGACTATCGAGATGCCCCTATGGCGTGGCTCGGCTTGTGGATCGGTCTTGCACAACAGTGCGATGAGGCCGGACCTACGCGCGTTACTGATCCAGGTCTTCGCGCCGTTGATCACCAGCTCGTTGCCCTCGGCTCGTGCGGTGGTCGTCATCGCCTGCAGGTCGGAGCCGCCACCGGGTTCGGTGAGCGCCATCGTGGCACGCATCTCCCCGCTCGCCATGCGTGGCAGGTATTTCTGTTTCTGCTGCTCGGTGCCGTACAACGAGATCAGCTTCGCGACCACGGTGTGTCCGCCCATCGCGCCGGCCAGGCTCATCCAGCCGCGGGCCAGTTCCTCGGTCACTTGCACATAGCAGGGCATCGACACCGGCGAACCGCCGTATTCCTCTGGCACCGCAAGCCCGAAAATCCCGATGCGTTTCATCTGCTCGATCCACGCTTCCGGGTACTCGTTGGCGTGCTCGACTGCGCGGACCGTGGGCTTGACGTCTCGGTCGACGAAGGCCCGCACGGTTTCGACCAGCATGGTCTCTTCATCGCTGAGCGCGACTGTCATTGCAGCTCCTATCGAACATAGATGTCAGAACTAAGTGGAACATAGTCGGGTTGATCGCCACAAATATGCGCTGAATCTGCGATGTAACTCAGGAATATGTATCGACACAAGTGTCAGAATAAGTGTGGCCTAGAGGTGTGTCGAAATAGCTAAAGCTTTAGTCTTATGCTGAAAACTTGGATGAGACCGTCCGGCTGGGAACGGTCGAGCGAAGGAGGTCGTATGAAGATTCGGCTCGAGCAGTCGAAGTGCGTGGGCCACGCCCAGTGCTACGCCGTCGACCCGGATTTGTTCCCGATCGACGACTCCGGCTACTCCATCCTGGGGGAGCGTGAGGTGCGACCGGAAGACGAGCAGCTGACCCGCGACGGGGTAGCGGCATGCCCCGAGCTTGCCCTCATTCTCGAAGACGGCTGACGGGCGCGCTTGCCAAGCGGCTGCATTAACCGGCACACTGCAGACATAGTTAACCAAGTTGACTTTGTGGAGTGCCATGCATACAGCTGATTGGCGGCCGCGTCTCGAGTTGCTTCTCGCCGAGTTTCGTCGTCGTCGGGCGGACGCCGCGCAGTCAGGTACCAAGCCTGACCGCATCGAGGTGGCCCGGGCCTGGCACGCCGAACTCGTCGATCACGGGCTGGCCGCCCCGGGGTGGCCCCGCGAGGTCGGTGGGCTGGACCTGCCGCTGGCCGATCAGCTGGATTACTACCGGATGACCACGGAAGCGGGTGCACCGCCGCATCCGTGTCCGCTGTCATTCATCCTGGCCCCGACGCTGATCGCGCACGGCACGCAGCAGCAAAAGGATCGATTCCTGACGCCGTTGCTTCGCGCGGATGAGTTCTGGTGCCAAGGGTTTTCCGAGCCCGGAGCCGGCAGTGACCTGTCGTCACTGTCCACCCGCGCGGTCCGCGACGGCGATGTGTATCGGGTGACTGGCCAGAAGGTCTGGACCACGATGGCCGACCGCGCCGACTGGATGTTCGCCCTGGTGCGGACGGGTTCGGGCGACAAGCCCTCCGACGGCATCACCTATCTGCTGATCCCGATGAACAGCCCGGGGATTACGGTGCGTCCGCTGCGCGACATCAGCGGCGCCGCGCACTTCGCCGAGGTCTTCTTCGACGACGTGGCGGTGCCGGTCGAGAACGTCGTCGGCGAGGAGGGTGCCGGCTGGTCGATCATGCGAACGTCGCTGGGCCACGAGCGGGCGACTGCGTTTCTGGCCGACGAGTTCAAGTACCGCCGCACGGTCGACCGGGTGATCGATCTCGTTGTCTCCCAAGGGCTCGACACCAACCCAATGGTTCGCCAGGACGTCGCGCGGCTGGAATCTGGGGTTCGCACCATCGCCGCCAACAGCGCCCGCGCATTGGCCGCGGTGCTGCGCGGCGAGGATCCGGGCGGTGTGGCTTCGGTGAACCGGTTGGTGAAATCGGAGTTCGAGCAGCATATGCACGCGCTCGCCCTGCGCGCAGCGGGTCCTTATGCAGCGCTGGGCAGCCGGGCATCCGACGCCGTCGATAACGGGCGCTGGACGTTCGGCTACCTGATGAGCCGGGCGACCACGATCGGCGCGGGTACCGCCGAGATTCAGCGCAATACCATCGCCGAGGGTGTGCTCGGGCTGCCGTCGCACCGAGGCGAGGGCAGCCGCGCAGCCGCCATTGCGCCTGGCGCACCACTGGCCACGCCCGAGGAGGATGAACGCGAGCTTCGCGAGGTGTTGGCGGCCGCACTGCAGGCCACGGTGGACGAAGCGGCATTGCTCGACCGCAAGCGTCCCATCGATACAGCAGAGCCCGAAGTGTGGTCGGCGCTCACCGAATTCGGTCTACCAGGTCTCTCAGTCGAGGAATCCCTTGGCGGAGCGGGCGCCCGACCACGTCTGCTGTACGCCGCCATCGAGGAGGCCGCGAGGGCGTTGGCACCTGCGCCGCTCGTTCCGACGGTCATCGCACTCGGCGTCGCGTTGCATTGTGGCGCAAAGGCTTTGGTGCAGCGAATCACCGCCGGCGCGGCGGCGGCATTCGCCGTGCCCGTCGACGACAGTGGCTGGGTGACCAGCGGTCCCGTTTTACCCGAGTGGGATGGGTCGGGTCTTTCCGGTGTGATCCCGATCGTGGCAGGGGCGCCGAACGTCGAGGTTCTGGTGGTGCTGGCTCGCGTCGCCGACGGCGTCGGTGAGCTTCTCGTGGCGGTCGACGCCACGGCAGAAGGCGTCGACGTGACGGCTCAGCAACCGCTCGATATGACCGCGACCATCGGCTCGGTGACCTTCACCGCGGCCGCGGGTGAGGTGGTCGCCGACGGAAACGACGTGGCTCGAGTGCTGAGCACGGCTCGCCGTCAGGCGGTGTTAGCCGTGGCGGCGGATTCCATTGGTGTTGCTTCGCGCGCGCTAGCGATGGCCGTTCAGTGGGCAGGCGAACGGCAACAGTTCGGCCGCGCCATCGGCAGCTTTCAGGCGGTGTCGCACCGATGCGCGGACATGTTGGTCGCCCTCGAAGGCGCCCGCAGCCAAGTGCTCGCGGCCGCCGAAGTTGACCTCGAGAAGTCGGGGTACATCGCGGATTTGGCCGCCGCGGCCGCGCTCGACGCCGGGGTGATGGCCACCGAGGGTGCGTTGCAGATCCACGGCGGCATCGGGTTCACCTGGGAGCATCCCAGTCATCTGCTGCTACGCCGCGCCAAGGCTAACGCCGTGTTGGTCGGCCGTGCCGACGCGCTGCGAGACCACGCCGCCGGCGAACTGCTGGCGCTGAGCCGCTAATACGTCACATCGAACAGGAAGACGGCAACGTGGAATACGGAATGGGTGCCGAAATGGAGGCCTTCCGCGCCGAAGTACGGGCGTTCATTGCCGAGCATGCACCGCCCATCCCACCACGAGCGGGCGTGCGGAGCGCCGAGAATAAAGCCGAACTCAAGGCACTTCAAGACTGGACGGCGCGCCTGTTCCAAGCCGGTTACGTCGGCGCGGACTGGCCGGTCGAGTTCGGTGGTCGCGACGATCGCTCCGCTGAACACGCCATCGTGGTGAGCGAGGAATTGGCCCGGGCCGCGGTGCCGGGCGTGCCGAGCGGCAACGCGCTGGCATCGCATGCGCTGATCCACTACGGCACCGATGAGCAGCGGCGCAGGCACTTGCCCGAGATTCGCGCGGGTCGACAGCTGTGGTGTCAGTTGTTCAGCGAACCGGGCGCGGGAAGCGACCTGGCGTCGTTGCGCACCCGGGCGGTGCTCGACGGTGATACCTACACCGTCAACGGGCAGAAGGTGTGGACCACCGACGGGCACTGGGCCGATTACGGATATCTGTTGGCGCGCACCGATTCCGACGCCCCCAAGCACAAAGGCATCAGTGCGTTCATCCTCGACATGTCGAGCCCCGGCGTCACGGTTCGGCCATTGCGCGAGTTGACCGGCACTTCTGACTTCAACGAAGTCTTCTTCGATTCCGTCGAGGTACCTGCCGAGGCGATGATCGGAGAACCAGGACAGGGCTGGGCCATCGCGAACGCCACGTTGGGGCACGAACGCACCAGCGTCGGCGCCGCGGTCGTCAAATTGAGGTTGGCGATCGACAGACTTGTCACACTCGCCTCGCAGGTCAACCTCGACGGTCGTCCAGCGATCGATAGCGATCGGGTACGTGATCGCATCGGCGAGTTCAGCGCTGAGGTGGAGGCGCTGTCGGCGCTGACGTACGCCAACCTCACGCGGTGGCTGCGTGGCACCGAACGCATGCACGACGGCGCGATGGCCAAGTTGATGTTCAGCGAGCTGAATCTCGAGATGGCCAGCTTCGCAGTCGAACTCGGCGGTGAGGCAGGCATGTTGGTGGAGGGCGACCCGGGCGCGCTCGACGGCGGCCGTTGGCAGGACGAGTGGCTGTACGCCCGGGCTTACACGATCGCAGGCGGCAGTTCGGAGATCATGCGCAACCTGATCGCCGAGCGGGGCTTGGCACTGCCGCGGGATCGGCGCTGAATGTCAGGCGCCGAGCAGTGCCGCGCGGTGTTCTGCGACGCTCCCGTTGAAGGCCTCGTCGACCTTGATCCGGCGCAGGAAAAGATGCAGATCGTGTTCCCAGGTGAATCCGATGCCGCCATGCACTTGCAGCGCCGTTCCGGCCACCTTCGCGGCAGCGGACTTGGTGTATGCCGCCGCCGCGGACGCGGCCCGGGACCGCGCAGCGACGGGTGCGGTGTCCAGCGCGAGAGCCCCGGCCCACAACGTGGCCCGGCCGGCCTCCACCGCGACGGCCATGTCGGCGCAGTGATGCTTGACGGCCTGGAACGAGCCGATCGGCGCGCCGAACTGTTCCCGCTGGCCGGCGTAAGACACCGTCATATCGAGCAGCCGGGCTGCCGCGCCCAACGCGTCGAACGCCCGGTGCACCGCCAGAGCGTCGCGCAACAAGGCCAGCGTGCCGGGTGGCAGCGGCTTCCATTCCGCGATCGTCGCGTCGAGGTCCAGCCGCGCCCACGAACGGCTCAGGTCGAGGGTCGACATCACCGACAACGTCGGGGCACTGAGGACCGTCACGTATTCGCCATCGCCCACCTGCCCTGCCACCGCGATGGAGTCCATGTCGGCGGCCATCGGCACCGGACGGGTGACGCCTGTCAGCCGCAGCGCATCGCCATCGAGAGCGGCGTCAGGACCGAGCGCCACTCCTGTCAGCTCGCAGTCTTCGGTGGGGCAGTCGACGCAGTCGAGCAGCCACGCCGCAATGTTCAGATCCGCGACCGGCAGCGAGCTCCCCGCGTATCCATGCTGCTCCGTCACGACGGCGAGATCTACATGCGTGCCACCTATTTCGCGAGTGAGCAGCTCCAGAAGACCCGATTCTGCCGCGTGCGCGACGACCGCGGAATCTACCGTGACCGCAGCCGAGTCCAGCGTTTCGCGGACCCTGGCGATGGGGTCGTGCTTGGTAAGCCAGGCGCGCTCCGCCGCGGCGAGTTGGTCCTGTTCGTCGGTCAAGCCGAAGTCCATCGATGGCCCTTCTACTAAGTTGACCTAGTAAACCATGTCCTCTAGGTTCAGATGACGGGCTTTCGCCGCGAGGGCCGATTTGGAAAGTGACGATGACGAGCATCGACAACGCGCTGGGACGGCTTTGGGACGCCAACGACCACGACCGCATGCTGGAGTGCGACGGACGCTGGACGTCGTGGGGTTCCGTTAGGTCGCTCACCGAGCGGATCGACCAGGAACTGACTGCCGCGGGGTGTCAAGCCGGCGGGCGGGTAGCCGTCGTGCTCTCCAATCGGATGGAGTCCGTCGCGGCGCTCATCGCGATCTTCCGCGGGAGACGCACGCTGGTGACCATCAGTCCGCTGCAGCCGCCGGACCGGCTGAGTGACGATCTTGCGGCGTCCGGCGTCGCGTATGTCCTTGCGCCGGCCGCATTATGGTCCGAAGACGTCTTCAGCCGTGCCGTCACCGATCTGGGGGCGACCGGTTGGCGTCTCGACGACGGCGAACTGGCTCTCCAGGTAAAGGGCACGACGCAGGCCGTCAGCGGCGACGCGGCGATCGCAATCGAGATGCTGACCTCGGGCACGACGGGCGCTCCCAAGCGCATCCCCCTGACCCGTGCGCAACTGGAGGCCTCGATCGCGTCGGCGCTGCAGCACAACGACCGCGCCGATGCCAAGCCCAAACCTCCGCTGTCGGGCACCGTGGGCCTAGTGACGTTGCCCATCGTGCACATCGGCGGGCTGTGGTCGTTGTTGCAGTCGCTGGTCGCGGCACGCCCGATCGCGATGCTCGATCGATTCACGGTGCCGGGCTGGCACGCCGTGGTGAAGCAGTATCGGCCCGCGGTGGCAGGACTGCCCCCGGCGGCCATGCGATCGGTGCTCGACTCCGACATCCCCCGCCAAGATTTGGCGAGCATCCGCGCCATCAATGCGGGGACAGCCGCCGTCGACCCGGCATTGGTTGATGCGTTTTTCGAGCGGTACGGCATCCCGATCCTCGTCGTCTACGGCGCGACGGAGTTCTCCGGCGCGGTGGCCGGGTGGACCGTCAAGGACTTCCACGCGCGATGGGCCGACAAAAAAGGCAGCGTCGGGCGTGCCTTTCCCGGCGTGCGGTTGCGAGTCGTAGACGAGGACGGCGCCGTCCTTGGCGCCAACGAGGGCGGCAGGCTGCAGGTCGCCACGCCGCAGGCCGGTCAAGCCGGTGACTGGGTCACCACCAGTGACCTGGCGCATCTCGACGAAGACGGTTTCCTCTACATCGACGGTCGCGCGGACGACGTGATCGTGCGGGGCGGTTTCAAGGTGTCACCCGAGACCGTGGTCCGGGCGCTGCGTGCGCACCCGGCCGTCGCAGATGCCGCCATCGCGCCCGTGCCCGATCAGCGGTTGGGCCAGATTCCGGTTGCCGCAGTCGAATTGCGTCCCGGGGCGGCCATCGAAGGCGAGGAGCTGCGCGAGCACTGCCGGGCGACGCTGACGCCCTATGAGGTGCCCGCTCGCGTCTTCGTAGTCGACGAGTTGCCGCGCGGAGCGGCGCTCAAGGTCGACCGGCGCAGGCTGCTCACGATGTTCGACGAGCTCGGCGCGAGCACTGTCCAACCAGCCGGTGCAGGCTAAAACGCCTATCAGGCAACCATCGACTTGGAGAGGAACCGTAGTGACCGAAACTGCGACCGACGTGGCGAGCTTGGCGGCCAGCGTGGAGCTGCGTGGCAACGTCTCGTTGATCACCATCAATCGGCCTGACGCGCGCAACGCCGTTAACGGGGCGGTGAGCACGGCCGTGGGTGACGCGCTCGAGGAGGCGCAGCGCGATCCCGAGGTGCGGGCGGTCGTCATCACCGGTGCCGGCGAGAAGTCATTCTGTGCCGGAGCCGATCTCAAGGCCGTCTCGCGCGGCGAGAATCTCTACCACGCGGAGCACCCTGAATGGGGCTTCGCCGGCTACGTGCATCACTTCATCGACAAACCCACAATCGCCGCAGTGAACGGCACCGCGCTCGGCGGCGGCTCAGAGCTCGCCCTGGCCAGCGATCTGGTGATCGCCTGCCAGAGCGCAACTTTCGGGCTGCCCGAGGTGAAACGCGGCCTGATCGCCGGGGCGGGCGGCGTGTTCCGGATCGTCGAACAGCTGCCACGCAAGGTCGCGTTGGAGCTGGTGTTGACAGGTGAGCCCATGTCCGCGGCCGACGCGCTGCGGTGGGGCCTGATCAATGAGGTCGTGCCGGACGGTACCGTCGTGGAAGCCGCCCTGGCACTCGCCGCGCGGATCACCTGCAACGCGCCGTTGTCGGTACAAACCAGCAAACGAGTCGCCTACGGTGCAGACAACGGGATCATCGGCGCGGAGGAACCCAAGTGGGAGCGCACGACTCGCGAATTCACCGAGTTGTTGAAATCCGAAGACGCCAAGGAGGGCCCACGGGCCTTCGCTGAAAAGCGTCTCCCTGAATGGAAGGCACGTTGAGCATGGCGGAGAGCGTGGGACGCGTAGCAGGAAAAGTCGTTCTGATCACCGGGGGCGCCCGCGGCCAGGGCCGCAGCCACGCCGTCAAGCTGGCAGAGGAGGGCGCGGACGCCATCCTCTTCGACATCTGTCACGACATCGACACCAACGAGTACCCGCTGGCGACATCGCGCGATCTCGAGGAAGCCGGTCTGGAGGTGGAGAAGACCGGTCGCAAGGCGTACACCGCCGAAGTCGACGTCCGCGACCGGGCGGCCGTGAGCCGCGAACTAGCCAACGCGGTGGCCGAATTCGGCAAACTCGACGTAGTCATCGCCAACGCGGGCATCTGTCCGCTGGGTGCTCATCTGCCGGTTCAGGCCTTCGCCGATGCCTTCGACGTGGACTTCGTCGGCGTCGTCAACACGGTCCACGCCGCGCTCCCGTATCTGAAGTCGGGAGCGTCGATCATCACCACCGGATCGGTCGCCGGCCTCATCGCGGCCGCACAGCCCCCCGGGGCGGGCGGCCCGCAGGGCCCCGGCGGCGCAGGCTACAGCTACGCCAAGCAGCTGGTGGATTCCTACACTCTGCAGCTCGCCGCGCAACTGGCGCCCCAATCCATCCGCGCCAACGTCGTTCATCCCACAAACGTGAACACGTCGATGCTCAACAGTGCGCCGATGTACCGGCAGTTCCGGCCGGACCTCGAGGCGCCGAGCCGCGACGACGCCCTGCTGGCGTTCCCCGCCATGCAGGCGATGCCCACCCCGTACGTCGAAGCCTCGGACATCTCGAACGCGGTGTGCTTCCTGGCCTCTGACGAGTCCCGGTATGTGACGGGCCTGCAGTTCAAGGTCGACGCCGGCGCCATGCTGAAGTTCTAGGAGGACCGATGACCACCACCCAAAAGCCCGGTGCTGACGCGGGGGCGAGCGAAGCGACCGGGGATGATCTGGCCGCCGAAGAGGGCCGCATCACCGACGAGGACATCGAACGCGCCAAAGGGCAGATCGGAATTCCCGTTCACCAGCGCGACGAAGCGTGGCACAAGCTGCCGTCAGCCGATGCCATCACGCACTTCGCGTTCGGCTGCGGTGACGACAACCCGCTGTTCTACGATCCGGCCTACGGACCGACCACGCGCTGGCACGGACAGATCGCATCGCCGACCTTCCCGATAGCGACGGGCCTGGACCAAACCCCGAAATTCACCGACCCGGAGCGAAAGAAGCTGTTTCGCGGTCTGTTTCGCGGGACCGGGAAGTACTACTCGGGGGTGAAGTGGACGTGGTACCGCCCGATCTACGCGGGTCGGCCGGTGCTCGCGGAGAACTACACGCTCGACGTTCAGGTGAAGGACAGCGAATTCTCCGGTGGGCGTTCGGTCAAGGAGACTTACCGCTACCTCTACGTCGACATCGATGGCAACCCGATCGCGACCCGCGACGAGTCCTACATCAACGCCGAGCGTCACGGTTCGAAGAAGTCCGGCAAGCTCAAAGACATACAACGCAAGCACTGGACTCCCGAGGAATTCGCCCAAGTCGAGGAAGAGTACGAGGCAGAACGACGGCGAGGCGCCGATCCGCAATGGTGGGAGGACATCTCGGTCGGCGACGAACTTCCCGGAATCATCAAGGGGCCGTTGACCGTCGTCGACATCATCTCGATGCACATGGGGTGGGGCTGGGGCGGTTACGGCGTGGGGCCATTGAAGTTTGCCCACCAACTGCGCAAGCGGATGCCCGCCTTCTACCAGCCCGATGAATATGGCGTCCCCGATGTCGTGCAACGACTGCACTGGGATGCCGCACGCGCTCAGGCCCTGGGTATTCCGGCGCCCTACGACTACGGACAGATGCGCGCAGCATGGGTGAGCCATTTGATCACCAACTGGATCGGCGACGACGGTTGGCTGGCCGAAATGGACCTGCAGCTGCGTGGCTTCAACTACCACGGCGACGTGCACCGGTGCACCGGCACGGTCACCGCGAAGGGTGACGGGCCCGATGACTTAGTGTCATTGGACGTCTTCGCCACCAGCCAGCGGAACGAAACCACCACACGGGGCACCGCCAAGGTGTTGCTGCCGTCGAAGACTTCCGGTGCGGTGGTGCTGCCGATCCCGGACGCCGACCTGCGAAGGCGGGGCGCGCAGGTCGTGTCGCGAGTGTCTGGCAAAGTCGGTGAAGAGATGCGACGACTGTATGGAGAGTGAGACCACCACATGAAAAGACTCGTTCTGGAGCCCGAGCACGAGGCGTTCCGCGAGACGGTCCGGCAGTTCATCGAACGTGAGCTGGTGCCCAACGCCGAGAAGTGGGAGAGTGACCGCATCGTCGACCGCTCGGCGTTCGTCGCCGCCGGCAAGTACGGCCTGATCGGTTTCAACATGCCCGAGCAATACGGCGGCGGGGGAGTCGACGACTTCCGGTTCAACGCCGTGATCGACGAGGAGATCGCCCGCTACGGGGGGCCGTCGCCGTCGCTGAGCTTGCAGAACGACGTTGTCGGCCCGTACTTCTCGTCACTGGCCAACGACGAACAGAAGGAGCGCTGGCTGCCGGGCATCATCAGCGGCGAATTGATTGTCGCTGTCGCGATGACCGAGCCTGGCGCTGGCAGCGACCTGGCCGGTATCCGCACCTCGGCCGTCCGCGATGGCGACGACTGGATCATCAACGGCGCCAAAACATTCATCTCCTCGGGTATCAACGCCGACCTGGTGGTGGTGGTGTGTCGTACCGACCCCGACGCCGGCCACAAGGGCTTCACGCTGCTGGTGGTCGAGGCGGGCATGGAGGGTTTCAGCCGCGGACGCAAGCTCGAGAAGATGGGATTGCACTACCAGGACACCGCCGAGCTGGCCTTCGAAAACGTGCGGGTGCCGTCGGCGAACCTGCTGGGCAAGGAGGGACGCGGCTTTTATCATCTGATGCACAACCTCCCGTCGGAGCGGCTGTCCATCGCCATCTCAGCGATCGCCGGTGCGCGCGAGACCTGGCGGCAGACATTGCAATACGCCAAGGACCGCAAAGCCTTCGGCCAGCCGATCGGCAGTTTCCAGCACAACCGGTTCCTGTTGGCCGAGATGGACACCGAGCTCGAAATCGGCGAGCAGTACATCGACCGTTGCCTGCAGGCTGTGGTCGACGGTGAACTGACGGCGGTCGAGGCGTCGAAAGCCAAGTGGTGGTGCACCGAGACCGCGAAGAAGGTCATCGATGGCTGCGTGCAGCTGCACGGCGGATACGGCTATATGACGGAATACCGGGTTGCACGCGACTACCTGGACAACCGCATCATGACGATCTTCGGCGGCACCACCGAGATCATGAAAGACATCATCGGCCGCGACTTGGGCTTGTGAACCCGTTGTCGTGAATGGCATCTCGGTCGATCGCGACGACACTGTGCTGCGGATCCGGCTGGACCGGCCGGAGAAGCTCAACGCCGTCGACACACCGATGCTCGACGAGTTGTCGGCGCACATCCGCGGCGCCGGGTCGGATGACTCAGTCCGCGCGGTGCTGCTCACCGGCGCCGGCCGAGCGTTCTGTTCCGGTGGCGACCTCACCGGTGGTGATACCGCAGGCGCCGCCGAAGCCGCGAACCGGGTCGTGCGGGCGATCGTCGGGCTGCCCAAGCCCGTGGTTGCCGGCGTCAACGGCGCTGCAGTGGGCTTCGGATGCCCTCTCGCGCTGGCCTGTGATCTGGTGGTGGCCGCACCCTCGGCATACTTTCAGTTGGCCTTCACCCGGGTCGGGCTGATGCCGGACGGCGGTGCGTCCGCGCTGCTGCCAGGACTGATCGGGCGAGCACGCACGGCGCGCATGGCGATGACGGCTGAGAAAGTTTCCGCGGCAACGGCATTCGAGTGGGGAATGATCTCCTATTTGACTGGCGAAGACGACTACCAGTCTGTGCTGGCCGACGTTCTGCGGTCGGTCTCCGGCGGTCCGACGTTGGCGTTTGGCTGGACCAAGCGCGCGTTGGCCGCAGCGACGCTCGGCGCACTCGAGCCGGTGCAAGCGATCGAAGCCGAGGGGCAGTTGGCGTTAATCGAATCTGCTGACTTCAAAGAAGGTGCGCGCGCCTTTCGGGAACGACGGCACCCCGAGTTTGGCGGACATTGATGCAAGGAGAACCGACGTGACGACCAAGAAGGTACGAGTCGACGGCTTGGACATCGAATACACCGACGGCGGAACGGGTCCGACGATCCTGTTCGTGCACGGCGTCTACGTTACCGGCGCAGTGTGGAACGACGTCGTGGCTGAACTGGGGGACGGCTTCCGCTGCATCACCCCCACTTGGCCGCTGGGAGCCCACCGCACGGCCACCGACGGTGCCGACCTCGGCGCTGAGGCGGCCGCCCGTCGCATCGTCCACTTCATGGAAGTCCTCGATCTGACCGACGTCACTGTGGTGGCCAACGACACCGGCGGCGGCCTGGTGCTGGCGTCGCTAGGTGATCCAACGCTGGACACATCCCGGATCGCCCGCTTGGTGCTCACCAATTGCGACAGCTACGAACACTTTCCGCCTGGCTCGTTCGCGCAGATCGTCAAGCTGTGCCGTTTCAGCACCGCGCTGGGTGGTGCCGTTGTACGCATGCTGGCCAGCGGACCAGGGCAGGCATTCTTCCTCAAGGCGGTGTGCAAGCACCCCCCCGCTCCTGAGCGGCAGCGGGAGATCTTCGGAGCCTTTGGCACCAGCGCGGCGGCCCGCCGCGACGCCGTCACGGTGACCGCCTCATTGGACCCGGTTCTCACACTGCGCGCCGCGCCGGCGATCGAAGCTTTCGACCGACCCGTCACCTTGGCGTGGGGCACCGAGGATCAGCTGTTTCCCCTGGGTCACGCTCGACGACTACGCGACGCGTTCCCGCATGCCACGTTGATCGAGATCCCCGACTGCTCAGCCTTTGTCATGATTGATGCGCCCCGGAAACTTGCAGCAGCGATCCGCAACGGATGACCGCCTGCAATGAACGTGCCGCCACGCTCACTCGGAGCGACGCAAGAGGTCGGCGAAATCGGTCAGTGCCTCAATCGCCGTCGTCACCGCGCCCCGGACCTCCATGGTCCGCGAAATGTGTGCACCGCCCAAGCCTTTCGGCGCGGCCAGCCCAGGGACGATGAAATGGCGAAAGCGACGCCGAACCTCGTCGACGGACCTATCGATCTCCTCGGCGGCGAGGTACGTCTGCTCCACCAGAAAGTCGACCATTTCGTCGGTGTCGATGTCGGTGCGTATCTGGCCGCTACGTTGGCCGTCGTCCAGCACCGGACCCATCACATCCATGGCAACCTGGTGCACCCGAGGGTCGTGCACGCTGGCTGCACCCCGGGCGATCAGAGCGGAAATCGACGGATCTGACGGTAATTCCTGAGCCGTATACACAAGAGCGGCTTCCAGTTTGGCGAAGACACCGGTCTTCGGAGCCATCAGCGCCTCTACCGCCGCTACGTGTCGGCGCGCTCGCAGCAGCGCGACCTGCACCAGCATCTCCGAGACGCTGCCGAGTTGGCGGAATGCGGTGGCTCGGGAGACGCCCGCATTCTTGGCGACCACGTCCATCTGCACGGCATTGATGCCGCAGGCGGTGATCTCTGCGTCCGCGGCGCGGATCAACCGATCCTTGACGCTGCCCTTTTCGTCGAGGGTCGTCACCAAAGGGGCGGCCTTAGGTGATGGCACCGGCGATCTTCAATTCGATGAGGCGCTCGTCGTCCACCCCGAGTTCGCGGAGGACGTCGTCGGTGTGTTCGGCGAACTGGGGGGCGCGTTGCAGTTCGGCAGGGTCGTCGTCGAACCGCACCGGATTTGCCACCAAGTGTTGCGGATTTCCCTCGACGTCAACGATGTGGGCGATCCGACCGTTGGCGGTCAGTCCTTCGTCGTGGGCCAATTCCCAGGCGTCCTGGACCGGTGCCCACTGTCCGGTGCCCCGGCTCAGTACCTCCTTGCACTCGGCGAAAGTCAGCTTTGCGATGGCGTCGTGGACGATGCCGTAGGCGAGATCAGCGTGCTCGGCCATCGCCTGCAGTGATTCGAACCGCGGGTCCTCGATGTATTGGTCCAGGCCCATCAGCCGGCAGAACTCCGGCCAGTACCGGGTGGGCTGCAGCATCGACAGCTGGACGAACCTCCCGTCTGAGGTGCGGTAGGCGCCGGTCAGAGGATTGCCCGGAGCTTGGGTGCGGCGCTCGATCTTCGGTAGCGGTCCGCCCATCAACATCGCCATGTTGACGCTGAACTGGGTAGCCCAAGCGCCGACCGCGAGCAGGGAGACGTCGAGCACCGAGGCCTCACCGGTGACGTGCCGGCCGTACAGTGCCGCTGCCACACCCCCGGCGATGGTGATGCCGCCGATGTTGTCGCCGTAGGCGCCTGCGGGCATGAACGCCGACTGATCGGCATCTGGTGGATTGAGTCCGTCGGCGCTGCCGCCGCGGGCCCAGAACGCTGTCGCGTCATAGGCGCCCGCGTCGCGGTCGGGTCCGTTCATGCCGAATCCGCTGCCCGCCACGTAGATGATGTCGGGGTTGACCTTTCGGACGTCGGCGACGTCGATGTGCAGCTTCGTCCGTGCTGAAGGGAGGTAGTTGGTGAGGAAGACGTCACTGCGGCGGATCAACTCGTCGAACTCTGGGCGCACGTCGGCGTTGTCCAGTGCCATTCCGACGCTGCGTTTTCCGCGATTGGGCGCTTCCATGATCGGCGCGAAGGTCGATCCTGGTTTGGTGGCCGCCGCGCCGAGCACCTTGACCAACCCCCGTTGGGCATCGCCGGTCACGGGATGCTCGATCTTGATAACCTCGGCACCCCAGTCGGCGAGTACGGCTCCGGCGGAGGGGACGTAGGTGAACTGCGCGACCTCAAGCACGCGAACTCCGTCGAGCGGCTTGCGCATCAGATGTCCCAGACCAGCGGAAGGCTTTCCAGTCCCAGCTGGCTGCCGCTTTCGAGCATCTGTGCGTCCGGAGCCACCCGGTAGTTAGGGATCCGCTTGTGCCATTCCTCCAGGGCAATTCTGAGTTCCTGACGGGCCAGGTGTGAGCCGAGGCATCGGTGCGGGCCAGCGCCGAACCCGATGTGGTTGTTCGGTTTACGGGTGATGTCCACCGACGTCGCGTCGGTGAAGGCGGCATCGTCGCGGGTCGCCGCGGCCAGCGGGATGTTCACCATGTCACCGGCCTTCATCGGGCAGCCCTGAATGTCGATGTCCCGCATAACCTTGCGGGCGGGGATCACGATCGCGTAGGCACGGACGAACTCCTCGACCGCGGTGGGGATGACGGCCGGCTCGTTCACGATCCTGTGCCGGTCGTCGTCGTTGCGGGCCAGATGAAGAAACATCCAGCCAAGAGTGACCGAGACGGTGTCCAAGCCCGCCATGAACATCAGCAGGCAGAAGGACAACAGATCCTGGTCGGTGACCGGCTCGCCGTCGATCTCGTAGGTCAGGGCCTTGCTGACGATGTCGTCGCGCGGTTCTTCGCGACGCTCGGCAATGACCGTTGTGAACCGGCCCATCACCGACATCATCGCGGTCATTTGCGTGCGCAGCTTCTCCTCGTCGCTACCGCCGGCGTGCAAGATGTCGTGTTCCCATGCAAGGAACTCGTCGAGTTCCTCGACAGGCAGTCCCATCATTTCCAGAAAGATCGTGGTCGGGAAGCGGGCGGCGAAGTCGGCCATGAAGTCGCAGGAGCCGCGACTGGCGAGGCCGTCGATGAGGTCGATCGCGCGCTGGCGCACCGTGGACTCGAGCTTCTCGACTGCGCCAGGGGAGAACAGCGGACCTAGCTGGCGCCGCCACTGCCTGTGCTCCTCCCCGTCCAGCATCTCCGGTATCCACTTGATCGGTGGATTCGGATCCAGCGCGGTAACCACGCTGTTGGAGAAGGCCTCCGGGTTCTGCATGATCTGCAGGATTCCCTCGTAGTTGCAGACCGTCCAGAAGCCAGGCCCAAATTCGTTTCGGTACCAAGGAAACTGAGCGCGCAGCTCATCGTATTTAGCGAACCACGTTCCCTCGGGCTCAGTGGTGGTGTAGTCGAAGGTGACGACCGGCACCGTCGCCGCCTGCTCGCTCGTTGTCACGTTTCCTCCGAGGTCCTGCGATTATCGTTGATTGATGGCGCATTCCTGCGACTGGACGAGTCGAGAGTATCAGGCGCAGTGGTGCTGGGCGAGACCCAGGTCACAGCTGGCTCGACGTTGGGTCGGCCATCGGATCGGCACAGTCCAGAACGTTGCTGAGCCCGGTGCTGGATGTGTTTTCGTTGCGAACGTGTCCCACAGGGCCAATTCGGCCGCCAATCATCCTCGGTCAGTCCTGTTTTGGCCTCACTGGAGTGGCGAGCTCGCCGCCCAGTGAGGGCCGACGCCAACGGTACATGGTTTACTTAGTAAGATACGTTGCTGCAAAACGACAGCAGTGCCGCTGGCGACGTGCGATGCCACAAGCGGTCGAGCTGCGACGGTCGCAATTGATCGGATGGCGACAGGGCGAGCCCGTCACCGGGTGGAGGAATCACAGTGGATTGGCCGATGAAAGACGTGCCGGAGGATGACTCGATCGATCCGGATGCGCCCTTCGCGAACCAGCCGAGTGAACGACCTGCTCTCGGGCCGGAAATGATGGACCGTCGCTACCGGTGCGACGCGGCGGCCTTCTCGGTCGGTTCTCGCGATGGCACTATCGGCCGGGTCGATTCCGTCCGCAGCAGCTGGGAAAAGTTGAAGAGACGGCAACCCCGCGAGTTGGCAATCCTCATCGACAGGGCCGCCGCTGTGCGGCTGTGGCTCGACAGAAACGGGTCGGAGCCGCGTGTCATCCTCGAAGATCTCGAAACGGGCGATTACGTGTCGCTGAACGCCGTCGAGTTGTCCGACCTGATCATTGACCGCCAAGAGCACGAGGAGTAGCGCACCCATTCGAACCGGCTCGGCGATCGAGCGTAATGAGGCCGAGCCGGTCGCGGACGCTGCATTCCCAAATGCGCAGTAGCGTAAGCGCATTGACGTACATGTCGTGCGTGCCGGTGGCGCGAGCCCAGTCGGCGCTGTGGTCCGGTCAACAGCTCGCGTTCGTCAGTCCAGATCCAACACCACCCGACAGCCAGCCAGAAAAGTCATCGTCGCCTCCTACCTGCGGACGGCTGGCGCCGACCTCGGTACCATCAATGCGCCGTCCACCCGCCGTCCACGGTCAGCACCTGCCCGGTCATGTATGTCGAGGCCCGCGACGCCAGATACAGGAGGGCTCCGTCGAGCTCGTCGGGTTCACCCATTCGTCCCATCGGGCACCCCGTGCGCAGATAGCGCCGGCTTGCTTCGTCCTCCATCATCGGAGCCGAGCTTTCGCTGGGGAAGAAGCCCGGCGCCAGAGCGTTGACCCGTATTCCATGTCGTGCCCATTGGCATGCGAGGTCACGGGTGAGGCTGACCAGGGCTCCCTTCGAGGAGCTGTACGAGGCGTCCGGGATCGGCCAGGCGGCGACGAGACCGAGGATCGAGGAGACGTTGATGATCGAGCCACTTCCCGTGGCGATCATCGGCACGGCGGCCAGCCTGGCCAGATGGAAGGCGCCGACCAGATTGACCTCCAAGGTGCGCCGGAAGGCATCGATAGGTTCCTCAACCGCTGGTTGGGGGGAGCCGAAGCCGGCATTGTTCACAACGATGTCGAGCCGGCCGTAGCGCTGCATCGTCTGCGGGACGATCTCCTCGACTGCGGAGTCGTCGGCTAGATCGGCGGTGACCGGGAGCACGCGATCGAGTTCGGCCGCGAGCGCGGCGAGTCGATCCGAGCGCCGGGCCACGGCGACGACCGAGGCACCCGCGGCGTGCAGCACACGGACGAACCGGTCGCCGAGCCCGCTGGACGCTCCGGTCACGACGGCAACCTGGCCGCTCAGATCGAAGAGCTCGCCGGGAGTCTGCAGAGACGTCACGCGGACCTCCATGTCGGGCATTGCCACCACTGCGACGCGTCCGGCAGCCGGACTCGGTGCCAGACGGGATTGATCTCGACGGATCGCACTTATCAAACCTAGTTGACCATATACTCAGCCACGTGGATGGCCTGTCGGGGAAAGAGGCGTTGGTTGTCTGGCGGGGGTCAGCGCATGACTGACCGGCGCGGCGCTCCGCCGGCGCGTACCTGGATCATCGCAGCGGCAGAGCTCGTCGGCGCACTCGTGCTGGCCCGCATCTTGGTCTGGACCGACCGCCCTGCCGGGCACCGCCATGAGCAGGGCATGGCACCGACGCACGGTATGGCGCCGATGTCAGACGTGCCGAAACCGTCTGCGCCACATCTGCATTGGACGTGGCCGGTGCTCACCGTCGGTGTGCTGGCCGTAGCCGCGTTCATCTGGTGGGTGTTGCGCCGACAAATCATCGTCACCGTGGTGGGCGCCGCCGCCGCCATTATTTGCATGGCGTCTCACCCAGTTCGTGTGCTTGCTGCGCAGTCGCATTTGGTCGGCATGATTGTTCTCGAGGTGCAGTTGGTTGCGGTCCCGCTCTGGATACTCACGGTCCTGCCGTCCGCCGCAGATACGGGGCGCACCGGTTGCCGCCGTGCTGGTTGGATCTTGTTGAGCGGGGGATCGGCGCTGGCTTACGCGGCACTGCTCATCGCGATCCACCTTCCGGGAGGACATCACCACGGAGGGGCAAGGAATGTCGTGCCGTTGTGGCTCGCCATTGGCGCATCGATGATCGGCATAGCGTATTGGTTTGGCGTGCTTCGGACAGCCGCAGTCCTTCCGTTGAAGATTCGTCGCATCTCGTTACTCGCAGCGCAAGAAATCGCCGCGCTCGTCGGGCTGCTGTCCGTATTCGGTGCGTGGGGCGGCCCGGGCGCCGCTGGCCCGCTGAAGATTTCGGTCGCCTGGGATCAAGCGCTCGGCGGGCTCGTCATGCTGGTGACGTGTGCAGCGGTGGCCATTCCGATCTCCCGGGCTCTGCACACCGAATAGGTCAGAAGACAGGCGCCGTCTCGGCTTAATTCGCTTCAAAGTCTGCTATCTCCTGGGGATCCCAGATTCGATACCGGTGGTACATGCGGCGCCGTTGCGGATAGGCACTGCCAAGGACGCTGATCTGGGGGGTCAGGTCGTGGACCAGCGCACCGGGGCGATACATACCTTCGCTGTCAGGTCCGACGCCCCACCTCGGTGGTGACGTTGCCGATCGCAGGTCCATGCGGAGCTGGTTATCGGCGATCAGCCGGCTGAGGATCTCAGTAAAGGTCCACGGAGTGTTGAGCACCCATGAGTGGTAGGCCTCGGGCAGCGTCACCAACAACGCTCCACTACGGCTTGCGGCATCGACTGCGGACGCGAGAGGGACGATCTTGTCCTGCTCGCCGTGGAAGATGACGGTCCGAGTGTTGGCGCTATGCAGTGCCTTCAGCGCGGTCGCGCTGTCGTCAGCCCGGGCGATTGCTCTCGCCGCGGATGCGAACGTCGCCGGATGGGCGGCCGTGTTGAAGAACAGCTTGCTCAGCATGCGCATGTAGCGGACCTGATCGCGACGGCGTAAACCCACCCGGTCGACGATTGTGTCGCCGACCGCCGCGGCCAGCGCAGCGCCGGTCCGCATCGGTGATGCGATGCGCACCCGCGACGCGTCAAAGGCCGCGCCGATCGCGGGATCGATGAGGACCACCGCGAGCGCGCGTTCCGGGTGCCGCGCTGCCAGTTCTGCGGCGGTGCGACCGCCCATGCTGTGACCGACGAGAACGGCCCGCTTGATACCGAGCCGTTCCATAATCTGTTCCGTGACTGCAATTCGGTGAGCGAACGTGTGCTCACCAACCCTGGGCGCGAACGTCTCCCCGTGCCCCGGCGCATCGATGGCCACTACCAGAAATCCCAGCTGGGGAAGCCGGCTGAGCAGCTTCATGTACACGCGCCGGTTCATCCCGATCCCATGGAAGAACATCAAGGGGACACCGTGGCCACCGACCGAAACTCCAACGCGCCGGCCGTCACCGAGTTCAAGGAGGTGATGTGCGAACCTGATTCGGGAGCCCGGAGGCACCGGCGTCCATCCTGTGGCCGCCATCACCATTCGGACATCTCAATTTGGGACATCACTTTCACTGTCGGTGCAGCCAGCGTTGTATTAGTCTGGGCCGAAGGCCGCCGATACAGTCGGCGCATCTGCGTGTTACCTGAGATCCCGCGCAAGGCAACCCTTCTCGGTGGTTGTCGAAGCGAAGGCGCGACTCGCCTCAGAACCGTGGCGCGACAGGACAGAAAGGAGACACCGGTGGTCAATGCGTTCCGCGACGCGCTGATTCGTCGACTCGTCACCAACGCGGCGACAATCGCAGGCGGGTTTCCCTGGGGTCTGGTGCTCATGCCATGGCGGCAATTGCTGGACGGCCCAGATTTCGTCGGCTGCGCACCCGTAGAGTCGGCCGCTAACGGTAATTCAGCTTTAGATGGCGCTTGGCGTGTTGCCAATACCGCGGCTCCTTTGTGGGTGTGGTGGACGGACTCGCCGAGCACTAACTCTTGACCTTATTGCGTTGTGCGACAGTAGCTTTCGTCTCGCGGCGGGCGGCGAGACCGGTGAGTTGGTCCGAACCTTGGGCTGGAGCGTCCAGCAGCTCCGCCAGATGCCGATGCACGCCCTCGACGATTGTTTCCGGGTCCGGAATGAGGTCGGCCAGCGCAGTGAACCCGAAATCGAGGCTGTCGCCGTAGCTGAGGCAGTGGATGAATAGACCGATGCCTGCTCCCACCATGGTCCGTCCGTACATGTGAGTGATCTCGGCCCCTGCGATATAGAGCTTGTCCCTCGGCCCGGGAATGTTGGACACCACGAAGTTCGCGATGGGCGGGACGGCTTCGATGGCCGGAGAATTCACCAGCTGACCCAATGCCAGCCATGCCCCGGTTGGCAGCGCGTCGATCAGCCTCATCACCTGGCTGACGGTGCCGGTGGGTTTGCGACTGGTGCGCGTCGCGCTGGCCCTGGAGCTGGCGCGTGCCGGCTTACGTTTGGCTGTCAAAGCGGAAACCGTGCGGAGGCGTTCTACCGGGTCGGCGATATCGGGTATCGGCACCATCATGAACGCGAAGTGGTTGCCGCTGGCGGATTCGGCGGCCTCATCGCGAATGTTCACCGGCCCAGCGATGCGCAACGGCTCGCCGGGCAACTCGTCAAGGTCCCGAAGATAGTCTGCAACGGCGGCGCTCGTGATCGACAGCACGACGTCGTTGAGCGTCACCCCGAACCGATCCTTGGCCCGCTTCACTTCCGACATCGACAGGGACGCGACGGCAAGCGAACGTTTGGAGCTAGAGGTCAACCGGTTCAGCAAGTTTCGGGAACCGGCGGGGGAAGGCCCGGTGGGCGCCCGCTTCTCCCGAGGCGATGGTTCGTCCACCTCGGGCTTGGCCGCGGGTCGGCCCGCCGAAGAGGCGCGGGACACCAGGCCCTTCAACAGCGGGACGGCGATCGGAACCGAGCGCTGAACAAGCTTGACGGGTGTGATCATCTGATCCGGAACGGAACGGAGCAGCATCTCCACTTGAGACGGCACCCGCTCCCCGTTGACTTTGTAGGCTGCGAGGTCAGGATCCATCGCCAGTGGTGCCGTATCGAATAGCTCACTCAGCATCTCGGTGCCGCCGACGCCGTCGATCGCGGCGTGATGCAAGCGGAGCAGGATCGCCGCTGACCCGTCGGCAAGCCCATCGACGTAGTACATCTGCCAGAGCGGACGGCTTCGGTCCAGTGGTTCATCGGCGAGGGATACGGCCAGCTCGCACAACGCCGACAGATCGTACGGGGCGGGGGCGCCGAGGTGCTTGAGGTGGCGGTCGATGGTGAATTTCGGATCGACGATCCAGTGTTCATGGCCGGCGCCGAAGGGTGCAGAAACCGTACGACGGGTGAACACCGGGATCTTGGGTAGTCGCGCAGCCATCTCGGCGCGGAACCTGGCAAAATCGTGCCCGTCGGGTGCGGTGGACGGGTCCAGCATCAGGATGCCAAACATGTCCATCGGCAACCTCGCTGTCTCGACATTGATGAACATCCGGTCGAGCCCATTCATCTGCTTCACGATGTAATCCCTTCCTTTGCAGCCGCGCTGGCCTGGGTCGCCCGTGCCACCAGATGCGCGGGCATTCGCGCTTGGTCACCGATGCGGGCCAGTAGCGTGCTGTGTTCAGCCATATCCAAAATCAGCTGCCGGCGGGCATCCGCTGTTGGTCCTTCTTCCGGTCTGCCTTCCGAGACCAGTCGCTCGATATCGCGGACGACGCGGTCTACTTCGTCTGCGTAGGTGCGCCGCAACAGGATTGCGCGCAGTGGACCCACATGTTCGGTTGAACCGGGAGATACCCGCCAGGGCAACGTGACAGTCCTTTTGCCCAAGGAGACCACGCCGTGGGCGGCGCGAGCCATGTCCTCGAGGGCGGCCCTGCTCGACCACGCGCAGGTGAACCCCCACTCGTCGTGGAGTCGGGTGGTGTCGACGATCGGCATGTACAGCAGGCCACCGATCTCGCCGGGCGCCAGCTCGCTGACTCCGAGCTTCCAGGCCGCGCTGATTGCCGTTCGAAGGGCCCGCTCAGGGACCCGGATGAGCGGCCGGTCGATGATGTGTGCGATCTCGCGCATGGTGAGAGTGCCTGTGCCGGTGATGTTGACCGCACCGGTATGGGTGTGCGACACCGCCTCTGCGGTGAAACGCGCAACGTCGTCGGTGTGCACGAACTGTTGGTGACGGTCTGGGTCGGGAACCGGCAATGCCGGACTGGAGAAAAACCGGAAGATGGTGTTGTCGACGTCGCGTCCGGCGATGATGCCCGCACGCACTATCACCGCGTCTACCCCGCTGCGGTCAATCAGGTCCTCGGCCCGCTTTTTGTGCGCTGCGTACAAGTGCTCGCGAGGCGGTCGCCGCTCGTCGGTCTCGGTCAGCATCGGTGGATGACCGGGCACGGCTCCGTACGCGAGCACTGACGATGAGAACACCAGCCGTTGACAGCCCGTTGCGGCCATCGCGTCCAACACATTCCGGGTCCCGCCGAGATTGATCTCCTCGGTAGCGGCCTCGGTCTTGAGTGGAGCGACGACCCACGCCAAATGCGCGACCGCGTCACATCCAGACACCGCGTCGGTCACCGCACGGGCGTCACGGACGTCGCCGGCCGTGAAGGCGACACCGTCGACAAGAGTCTGCGGCCGGTTGCGAGCCATGGCGGTGACGTCATGGCCTGCGGTGACCAGGCGCCGACACACGGCACGGCCGAAGGGTCCCGTCGCCCCGGTCACCAGAACTTTCATCTAACGCACTCTCCGATTCCGGCAGTGCTCAGCGCCGCCTTGTTGCCGGTCGGGTCCGGCCGCACCACGATCGGGGCGCCGATCGGTTCACCGTCGATGAGCAGGTCGAGAAGGTCATGGTCGCCCTCAGCGGGGTTGGCCAGAAATCGGCGGTCGTCCGCATCGAGGCGGCCGACGACAATGCCGACGGGACCCGATTTGGTGTAGCGAACCGTGTAGGTCTCGATGCGAGCGTCTCCCTCCGGGACCTGTGCCACCTCTGCGACGGGCCGCGCTTGCAGCTCCGACTGGAGGGCGGCACTTCGGTCGGCTCGCCAAGGACGGGGCGTCGTCGAGTAGATGCCAACCGAATACTTTGACAGGGTGCCACCATTGGCGCCGACCAGCCCGTGCGAACCCGGGCGTTCGCGCATCGCGCGGACCGTCTCGGCGATGGCGTGCATCGAATAGTTGTTGCCTGCGCCGCCGAAGTAGGGCAGCCCACCAGTCAGCGTCAACCCCCGAGCATCATCAGCCGAAAGATCGAGTCCTTCAAGCACATTGGATACGGCGATCGGAAAGCAGCTGTACAGGTCGAACGTAGTTATCCCGTCCACGTCGACGTCGGCGACACGCAGCGCTTCCAGCGTTGCCGACACGGCCGATGGTGCCCGACTCAAATCGGGACGCTCCAGCAGATTTCGTTCGCGTAGGTCCGCGTGTCCATGCAGAAACACCCAACGATCCTCAGGCACACCGAGTTCGGAGGCGGCACTCACCGTCATGACGAGTACTGCGGCACCCTGGTTCACCTGATCGCGCGCCACCATCAACCGCGGGTACGGGTCGGCGATCATGCGGTTGGACGGGGTGATTGTGGCCAACTCGGTGACATTGCGTTCGACCGGCGACGCCGCGAACGGGTTCGTGGCGGCGACGGTGCTGAGTGGTGCGAACAGCTGAGCCATCTGTTGGCGGTACTGCTCGTGAGTCAACCCCAGCCGCGCCCGGCGGGCATTCTCCAGCAGGGCGTACTGCGACGCCGCGTCGACCAGCCCGTGGGCGACGAATTCCGGGCCGCTCATGCCTTCCAATCCGTATCCGCGGTCGTTCAGTTGTCCGTCGACGACTTCGGAGAGATCGGGCTTGTCGTCAGCGGACGCGAGATGACGGACAGTGGAGATGGCTTCAGACCCCAACAGCAGAACGACGTTGCGCTCGCCGGCGGCGATGGCTGCCGACATTTCGTTGACGAGGTGTTGGGGGCTCTGGCCGCCCACAACCTCCAGGATGGCGTCGGCGGGGCTTGCCCCGATGCGTCGCGCGACGGACCGCGGGTAGTTCGTGGACTTTCCCAACGGCGCCGTCGCCCACGGGGTGGAGATTTCGAACTGGCGGACTCCGGCGATTGTGTCGATCCGGCGAGCGGCAGCGGTCGCGTCGGCACCGCAGTCACGGAGTGCGGCACGCGCGGCCTCGGTGGCCAGCTCGACCGCCGACAATCCCCGGTAGTCGGGATCATCGATCCGCTCGCTGAATTGACCGACACCGACGATCACCGGTGTGTGGGGATCGATGGAAGCGCTCATCCCGTTGGCTCGTCGGACAATTCGAGGACGCCCTCCCGAGCAAGCTGATCTATCTCGGTGTCACTGAGTTTCAGCACGGCATGGCAAACCGATCGGGTGTCTTGTGCCATGGTTGGTGCCGGGTTCAATGGCGGTGGCGCGATGGCATCGAAGAGGGCGATGCCGGTCTCGACAGTGAGCGGCTCGTCCCAACCAGGTTGCCGCAGTTGACCGAGCGCGTGTCGATGCGCCAGCTGGGGATCGTCGAGCAGGTCCTTGACATGTGCAGCCGCGCCGGCCGCGACGCCAGCCGCCTGAAGTTGTGCCGCAGCGTCCTGCGGATCGAGCGGCAACGCCCACTGCTCGACGGCTCGGTCGAGCTCCTCGCGGTGAGCCAGCCTGCCGTCGGCAGTGCTCAGGTCCGCGCGCTGCGCGAGATCGTCTCTACCGATCGCTGCGGCCAGATTGAGCCAATCGGTATCGCCGTCGACCGTCACGGCGCAGTAGGCGTCCTCGCCGTGGCAGCGATATACGCCGGAGGGCGCGTCGAACTCACCGACGTTGCCCCGGGCGGTCATCGTGCCGGGCTGCAGCGATTGGCGCAGATAGTCGGTGCACAACTGGACGAAAACCGTCTCCATCTGTGCCACAGTGATTTTGGTGCCCCTGCCGCTGCGTCGGCGGGCCACCAGGGCGGCGATGATGGCTGCAACGGCGACCCGTGCCGCGGCGTGATCGGGGTAGACGGTCATGTCGTCACCGAACCCTTCGGGTGCGTCCGGGTGCCGCCATAGGGTGGTCAGCCCGACTGCCGCCCGCACCAGCGGGCCGTAACCCATGCGCTTGCTCCACGGTCCGCTGCTGCCGAACGCACTGCTTTCAACCACGACGATGGCGGGATTCAGCTCGCCCAGGGTGTTGTCGTCAAATCCGAGAGACTCCATCGTGCCGGGTTTGAAGTTTGTCAACAGGACGTCCGACTTGGCGATCAGGCCGCGCATCAGTTCGGCGCCGCGCGGATCCCGCAGATTCAGGCCCAAGCTCAGCTTGTTTCGGTTACCTACTGAGAAGGCGTGGCTGACCCGTTCCGGGGTGTCGGCTTGGCGTGCCCCATCCATGAACGCGCGGTTCTCCACCTTGATGACCTCGGCCCCCTGGTCGGCGAGCAAGCGTCCGGTTTCGGCGCCCACCACGATTACCCCGAGATCCAGAACGCGAAGCCCTTCCAGCGGGCGCAGGCTGGGCACAGGCGAAGGTGAACTCACAGATCCAGCCGGCACACCACCACCGACACCGCCGAGCACTTCGTCGGTGTGCTCACCCAAAGTGGGCGCGCGGAAGCGGAATCCTGCACGTTTGCCGCCCAATTCCAAATAACCGTTGGCCATTCGGCCGATGAGTCCGGGTGCGACTTCGGCGTCGACGAACGACTTGCGGCCCGTCGCGTGGTCGCTTGTCGCTGCCTCGGCCGGGGTGTTCACACTAGCGATGGGGATGCCGAGTTCGATGCCCTGTTTGACGATGTGGTCGCGAGGCTTGTCGGCAAACAGCTCGGCGATCACTTTGCGCAGTTTGTCCCAGGACATGAACCGGGTGATGAGTTGTTCGAACGAAGGGTCCGCGAATTCGTCGGGCTCGCCGAGCCATCTGAACATCGCCCGCCAATGCTTTGGTGCGAGCATGCACAGTCGGATGTGACCGTCCGCGCACGGAAAGATCGGGTAAAGCAATCGGGCGTCGGGTCGCCCTGGAGGAAGCTCAGAGATCGGGCGGCCCATGGTGGCGGTGCCGGCCATTCCATAGCCGGGGTCCAGCCCTTGCACGGCCATGTCGTGCAGGGCGCAGTCGACATAATCGCCTTGTCCTGTGTTGAGTGCGCGGTAGTAGGCGATCAGCGCGGCGTACGCCGCCTGGACGGCACCGGCCTCGGTGGCGAAATTGCCCGGGGGTAGCAGGGGCTCTCGATCCGGAGCGCCGGATCGGGTCAAGACCGACGACATAGCCATCTGCACTGCCTCGGTACCTCGCCAGTCGCGGTAGGGGCCGGTCTGCCCGAAGGCGGTGATCGACACCACGACGAGTGCCGGGTTGCGCTCTCGCAGGACACTGGGCCCCGCGCCCAGGCCGTCCAGCGTTCCGGGAGGCAAGGATTCGACGACTATGTCGGCGCCGTCCACGAGCGACAGCAGGTCGGCGCGACCCTGGTCGGTGCTCAAGTCGAGGACGACGCCCCGTTTGTTGGCATGTGCGGTGAGAAAAGGGAGTCCGAGACGGTCGTGTCGCGGGTGTGCACGTCGTGACGCGAGTCCCTCGGGCGGCTCGACGAGCACCACGTCAGCACCCAGTTCGGCCAGCAGCCGTGTCGACGAGGCGGCGGCGCCGTCTGTCAGGTCGATGACACGCGTTCCGGACAGCGGCAGTGCGACCTGATGCTGTAGATCATCACCCAATGGTGTTGACATCGTTGTCCGCCTTCACCCGCGTTGTTCCGTCCGATTTGGGGGGCCCTCGTTCGGTGCTCTGGTATCGCCGCGGTCGCTCGTCGGTTTGCTCATTTGCTTCTGTGCCGAACCCCCTCATAAAGTAAACTAAGTTATCTATGTTGCGCTAGTGTGCGACGTAGCGGGGCCTGCGCCGACGATGGGGGAACGATGGTGTTCAACGGGCGAGTTGCCTTGGTGACCGGCGGTGGCAGCGGTATGGGGCGGATCGCCGCAGTGCGGCTCGCCAATCAGGGAGCCGCTGTGGCGGTCGTCGACGTCGACGAGCCCGGGATGAAGGAAACGCAACGGCTCGGGGGGGACCGGGTCGTCCCCTACCGATGCGATGTCACCGATGCAGACGCCGTCAGCGACACGGTAGAAAGGGTCGAGGCCACCCACGGTCCCATCGATCGGCTGGTACACGCGGCGGGAATAATGCCGGCGGGTCGCATCCTCGACACGCCAGTCGAGCGGTTGTTGGCACCGATGAAAATCAACTACTTCGGCACGGTCCACGTAACCAAAGCCGTCCTGCCGGGGATGGTGTCACGCAACCGCGGCGATGTCGTGCTGTTCGGGTCGATCACCGGCTACTCGTCGTCGACCAACTTCTCCGCCTACTGCGCGAGCAAATCCGCGGTGAACGCGTACAGCGAGATTCTGATTCACGAACTTCGTCGCACCAGACTGCGGATGATCCTTGCCGCTCCGTCCGCGGTCAAGACACCGCTACTCGATCAAGCCGTCGCCGGTGGGCCCAAAGCTTTGGTGGACGCCGTCACCTCGGGTCGAGCAGCCGATCCCGACGACATCCTCGATCGCATCGAGAAGGGATTGGAGCGCGGTACCAAGGTGTTGGTCCCCGGAGTCGAGGCCCGCGGCACCTGGCTGCTCCGCCGACTGTCCCCAAGCCTTATGTGGCGCCTCGTGCACCTGATGAACAAGGACTGAAGGTAGCGCCATGGCGTCGAAGGCTCAGACCATCCACCCAAACGGTCACGTACAGGACAGCAGCGACATGCGCTCGGTGCTGGACGCGCAGCGCCGCGCCTTCCTCGATGCTGGGCCGCCCTCGGCAGCCACCCGGATAGACCGCATCGACCGCATCGTCGACCTGATCGTGACCAACGCTGACGCACTGGTCGATGCCCTGGTCAGCGACTACGGTCATCGATCCCGGGCGCAATCGATGATGTCCGACGTGGTCGGTCCGTTGCCCGGCATCAAGCACACGCGCAAGCACCTGCGCAATTGGATGAAGCCGACCCGCTACGGAACTGGAGCGATGCGGCTGGTTGGCGCGCGAGCATGGGTGGACTGGCAGCCGCTGGGCGTCATCGGCGTGATCAGTCCGTGGAACTTCCCGGTGGGTCTCACTTTCGACCCTGTGACGCAGGCCTTTGCGGCGGGCAACGCGGTGATGGTGAAGCTCTCAGAGTATGTTCCGAACACCTCGGAGTTGATGCGCGCCGAGATCGTCAAACGCTTCGACGCCACCGAGTTGCGGGCCTTCACCGGCGGCGCCGACGTCGGGGCAGAGTTCTGCGCGCTTCCGTTTGACCACATCTTGCTGACCGGGTCGCCGGCAACGGGCCGACATGTGCAGCGGGCGGCGGCCGACAACCTCGTTCCGGTAACTCTCGAACTGGGCGGCAAGTCTCCGGTGGTGATCTCCCCGGACGCTGATCTGAAGGTGGTCGCTGACCGAGTCATGGTCGGCAAGACGATGAACGCCGGCCAGCTCTGTCTGTCGCCGGACTACGTGTTGATCCCCGGCGGCAAGGAACGCGCGTTCGTCGAGAGCGTCAGCGCCAGCGTCACCCGAATGTTCCCACGGATCCTCGACAACGACGACTACACCTCCATCGTCAACGAGCGCCATTTCGACCGCATCCACGGGCTGATCGACGATGCTCACGCCAAGGGCGCGCAGATCATCACGATCAACCCTGCAGCAGAGGACTTCTCGACTCAGGCCGCACACAAGATCGCGCCGACACTCGTGCTCGGAGCAACCAAGGACATGCGCGTCATGCAAGAGGAAATATTCGGTCCGGTGCTGCCGATCGCGACCTACCAGCGCATCGATGACGCGATCGATCACATCAACTCCGGCCCGAAACCCCTCGCGGCCTACTACTTCGGGCCCGATGATGCTGCGCGCCAACGCTTCCTGGCCCGCACGTACTCGGGTGGGGTGACGATCAACGACGTCACGCTGCACTACACCGTGGCGGGGATGCCGTTCGGTGGCGTCGGCGAAAGTGGCATGGGCTACTACCACGGACGCTCGGGATTCGCAGCCTTCAGCCATGGCCGCGGCGTAATGGACGCCCCAACGCGTTTCTCGATATCGGCCGCGCTCGCGGCACCCTACACCGGGCTCAAACAGCGCGGGCTTCAGGCCATGACCGCCCTCGAGCGGCAGTCGATACGTCGGCGATTGCGCAAGACCGATCGTCTGAACCAAGGTGAAAGCTTGGAGTTCAGCGTAGTTCCTACGCACACCGCGGCACGGGACTAGCAGCCGATGGCCTGCTGCGTCCTAGTGGCTCATCTGTTATCGCGGCTACTTCGCGTGTTCCGGCGCGATGCCGAATCGCAAGCTGACCCTGAGGTGCTGCGGTCCGTGACAGCCGCACGGAACCGTTGAACGAAAGGGACCGACAGTGTCCATTGATCTCTCACACATCGGCGGCCCCGCTGGAGGCGTCGAATTGACCTCAGCGCACGGGCCGGTAACCACATCCCGGCTGCGACGCACCTTGCTGACCTATGCAGCGTTCGTCGTCATCGGCGTGGTGCTGACGTGGACCAGATCGCCGTTCTGGGCCAGTGTCGGTGTGGGCCTGTGGTTCCCAGGGTCCGGATTTCTGGCCTCCGGCGGATGGTGGCTGGCGCTGACACCCGTCGTGCTGGTGCTGTTCGTGCTGTCTCTGGTGGCGTGGTTCGCGGCGGGATTCACCACGCTGCCCCCCGTTGTGTGGCTCGGTTCCGCGGTGCTGGCCGGTTGGGCTACCACCGAGCGGTCGGTGTGGACACCCGGAGTGGTCATCGCGGCATCCCTGGTCGTCGTCGGCTTCGTTGTGGCGAAACTGGTTTCGCGCCGTACCCGGAAATCGGTCCTTCAGCGACGTACTGAGCGGCTGGAGTACTTGCCTACAGCGATTGCCTCCGCGCGGCGCCGGGCAGTCGCCCCGCCGGCGCCGGAGCAGCGTGAACTCGACCCTGAAACGCTGGCCGGTTTGCGCTACGTGATCGACCGCGGACTTCAGGCGCCGGGTGACTTCACCGGCTACGACAAGATCGATCAGTTTCAGACCGCGGCCCTTCGGTATCAAATCAACTACCTGGGCTATGCCCTCGCCGTCTGTCAAGCTCACTACACACCGAACTTCCGCGGCTACCTTGCTCGCGCGCAACGTGGACTGATTGACACCTACCGCGACCGTCAGGTGTGGGGTTATTGGGCCTGGGAAAACGCCTGGGGAAATCTACGGTTGAATCCTGACCCGGTCGGGCGCGACAACATCATGCTCACCGGGTTCTTTGGGCTGCAGGTGGGGCTATACGCGGCACTGACCGGTGATGACCGCTACTTACAGGACGGCGGTCTCAGCTTCGGTAAGCACCAGCATTCGCTGCACGATGTCGCCGAGTCGCTCGTGACGAACTTCCGTAAGGCGCCCTTTGGACTGTTCCCCTGCGAACCGAACTGGACCTACACCGCGTGCAACTTTCGCGGTATGGGCGCGTTGCAGGTGTACGACCGTGTCACCGGGTCGCACTACTTCGACGAGATTGCCGAAAACTTCAGGCACCGTCTGGAAACCGAGTTCGTGCACCCCGACTTCGGCATGGTCTCGCTGAAGTCGAAACACACCGGCATCGATCTTCCGTTCCCGCTGCCCGACGCCATTCCCGCGGTGTATCTAAACTCAATGTTCCCAGACATCGCTATGCGCTATTGGGGAATTCTGCGCACGGAAGCTTTCGCTGAGGACGCCGGACAACTGAAGCCGGTGCTGCCCAAGGGGGCGGTCGACATGGGCAATTACAAGCCGGGTTACGGCCTCGCGATTGAATCGCTCTTCGGGGCTGCGCGCGAGTTCGGGGACGCCGACGCTGCCGCTGCCGCCAAGCTCGCACTCGACTCTTTGTGCGCCCCCATTACCGAAGACGGGGTATTCCGCTACCAGAAAATGTCGAACTCGGTGAATGCGTGTGTCACCCTCGATCGCCAACTGCATCAAAACTTCTGGCGCAAAACCGTCATCGATCCGACTCCGGAATCCGCCCGCTCAGGTCCTATCCTCGATGAGGTCGCCTATCCCGCTGTCCTGGTTGCCCGCGCCACCAGCGGTGGCGACGACCTGCACCTGGTCCTTCGTCCGGGACGAGAGGGTTCAACTGAGGTGTTGCATCTCGCGCGTTTGCAACCTGATCGCCGTTACCGGGTCACCGGAGCCACCGCAGACTCGCTCATCGCCGACGCCGAGGGTCGCGCCCAGGTGAGCATCGTTCTGAATGATCGCAGCGAAGTCCGCATCCAGCCCGAGTAGGCATTTCATAGCCGTACGCCCGCCGTCAGACGGTTCACACTCATCTAGCAGCGAAAGGAACGGAACACCATTCGCATACCCAGGTCCGCATGATCGCCCCGCTTCCGGATCTTTGATGAGCGCACATGGCCGGCGGTAACCTCGACCAATGCCGTTCAACAACCGCGCCAGGTGGTATCGCGAAGGTTGGTATTCGGACCGCACCTGCTTAGACGCTTTCGAAGCCGGAGCGGCCGAAACTGGCAGTGTGTCAGTGACGTTCGTTGCCGGAGACGCGGTGTGCAATCGGACAGTCCACGATATCCACGACCGAGCCATTGCTGTGGCTGCGTCGCTGCAGCGGCTTGGGGTACGCGACGGCGATGCCGTCGCGGTACAGCTGACGAACCGTGTCGAGTGCGCGGTCGCCTATCAGGCGGTGTTGCTGTGCGGGGCGGTGTTGGTGCCGATCGTCCACATCTACGGCGTGCGCGAGGTCGCGTTCATTCTCGAGCAGTCGTCCGCGAAAGTGCTGATCATGCCTGGGCGCCATGGATCGATCGTGTACAGCGAACGGCTGCACGAGCTTTCGCGCATCGATTCCTTGAAACACGTGGTCGTGCTGGACGCCAAGCCCGGCGACGGCTACCTCGCGTGGTCCCAACTCGATGCAAACGCCGCGCTGTACCGGCGACCCGCCGTGGACGCCGACGATATATGCCTACTGCTGTACACCTCAGGCACCACTTCTGCGCCCAAAGGTGTGCAGCATAGCCACAATACGGTTCTCGCCGAGCAGAAGACCATGCCGGCGTTGCTGGCAAGTAAGCCCGACGATGTGTCGCTGGTTTCCTTTCCGCCCGGCCACATCGCCGGAGTGGGGTCGATGCTGCGACCGTTGATCAATGGCAACCGGACCGTCTTCATTGACGGCTGGGACCCAGCAGTCGCGGTCGAGGTGGTGCATCGTTTCGGGGTGACCTGCACCGCAGGCACGCCGTTTCACTTGTCGGGCATCCTGGATCTGGGTGACACGGGGAACAAGCTGGCAAGTCTGCGGGAGTTTCTGGTGGGCGCGGCACCGGTCGCCGTTGAGATCGGCCGTCGCGCTGCGCAAGCCGGAATCAGCACTTTCCGCAGTTACGGCGCCACCGAACATCCTACTGTCACTGGCGAACACGAGGGCGAGCCGGAGTGGGCCCGGCTGAGCACCGATGGAAAACCCCTGCCAGGTTCGGAGATCCGCATCCTCGGGACCGACGGCGCAGACTGCCCGCCGGGCGTGGACGGCGAGGTCGTCGTGCGCGGTCCCGATCAATTCATCGGTTACCAGGATCCTTCGCTGAACGCTGAGGCGTTCACTGACGACGGTTGGTTCCGTACCGGTGATCTCGGGCAGCTCGATGCCCAAGGCAGATTGACCATCACCGACCGGATCAAGGACGTCGTCATCCGTGGCGGCGAGACCATCTCCTCGGGTCAGGTCGAAGAGGTCCTCAACGCGCACCCCGCGGTCGCCGACGGCGTTGCCGTCGCGGCGCCGGATTCGCGTTACGGCGAGGTGGTCGCCGCGATAGTGATTCTCAAGCCGGGGTGCGTGCTCGACCTCGAGGACCTGCGGGCCCACTTCGCCGCATCCGGGTTGGCGAGGCAGAAGACCCCAGAACGTCTCGCCATCGTCGACGAGTTACCGCGCACGTCGCTGGGCAAGGTACGCAAAGCGCAACTGCGCAGCGACCATTTCGGTGTCGTGGGCCGATCTGTCCGGCCGCGCCGAAGACGTTGACATCCCTGTAGGTGCCTTCGTCGGGCAAATCTCCAGCTGGAGACAACCCGTTGAGAGATGACCTCGACATTGCTTACCTAGTAACCTATGTTGGCACTAAGCAGCGTCGCCAGCAGGACAGAGGTGAGCGGATGCAAAAACCGATGACCGGTGTGCGTGTCCTCGAGGTCGCGCAATTCACCTTCGTGCCTTCGGCTGGCGCGGTCCTCGCCGACTGGGGCGCCGATGTCATCAAGATCGAGAACCCAGTGACGGGGGACGCACAGAGGGGACTCGTCACTGTCGCCGGTCGGTCCGCGACCGCACCGGGAGTTTCGTTTTCGCCTACGGTCGAAGCCCCCAACCGGGGCAAGCGCAGTGTCGGGATGTCTCTGGCGTTGAGGCAGACTCGGCCGGTGTTCGAGGAGCTCGTCCGGCGCAGTGATGTCTTCCTGACAAACCTGTTGCCGCAGGCGAGAGCGAAATTACGGATCGACCTGGATGAGGTACGGCGTATCAATCCGTCGATCGTCTATGTCGCGGGCAGCGGCTTCGGTAGCGAGGGGCCCGATCGTGAGACGGGCGCGCACGACGCAACGGCGTTTTGGGCGCGGGCCGGCAACGCCGACGGGGTCACGTCGACCGAATCCGAGGTACCCGCGGGAATGCCGGCGGGCGCATTCGGGGACAACATCGGCGGCATCACCATCGCCGGCGCGGTTGCCGCCGCGCTCTACGGCCGACAAATGACGGGACAAACGTCCGTCATCGATGTGTCTTTGTTGGCGGTCGGGGCGTGGGCCAATCAGTCCAACGTCAACCTCGCGATGCTCTACGGCTGCCCGCTGCCCAAGATCGACCAGCGGACCCAAACCCCGGGCAACCCGCTCACCGGTGCCTACCGGTGCTCGGACGGTCGCTTCATTCAGCTCTCGATGCTTCAGCCCACGCGTTACTGGACCCCCGTTTGCCGACTCTTCGGACTCGACGCGGCCGCTGTGGACGAGCGATTCGCCTCGCTCGAGTCGTTGGCAGCCAACGCCGATGAAGCCACCGCGTTGCTCGCCGACGCGATCGGATCGCGAACCTTCGATGACTGTACGCGGCTGCTCAGCCTTCTCCACGGCCAGTGGTCTGCGGTCCAGGATGCCTGGGAGGTCGCTCAGGACGAGTCGTTGATCGCCAACGGCCGCATCGCCGACGTCAAAGACGCCCAGGGCAATCAGCAACGGCTGGTGGCCAACCCGGTGAAGTTCGACGAAGCCGCCGCCCACCTCACCCGTGCACCGCTGTTCGCCGAACATACCGACGAGGTGCTGCGGGAACTCGGCATGGACGACCACGACCTGATCGAGCTGAAAATTGAAGGCGCCATCACCTGAGCGCTGTCAGGTCACGACTATCGACGGTGGCGGCGTGAATCCCGGGTTCGCCAACGCCGTTGCCATGCCGCTGCCAATAGGTCCGGTTTCGTCGAAAAGGGTTGCCACGCCGGTGGCGACCCCGGCGTGGCTGTAGTGCGTGAGCGAAGCCAATCCGATGTAGACACCTTGCGGCAAGCGGCTGAGCGTCACCGTGTAGTCGGCGTTGATGAACTGCAATCCTTCAGTGCCCCAATGGGTTAACGAGCTGGTGACGTCAGCAGCCATGACGGCGCGAGTGAAAGGCGACAGTGGCTCGTCGTCGACAAGGAACTTCGTCTCGCGCATCCACGCGAATTTCTGCCCATGGTGTCGCCACTCTTTGACCCCGACACCCGGACTGCCCGCGACCGGGTCCCGGCCGAAGGAGTGAAACACCATGGGAACGTCGCCGGCCAGCACGGCGGGCTCCGCCGGCACTGCGGGCATTGTGACGGGTGACGTCCACACCGTGTCGGCGGCATGCTCGCTGCGGCGGAGGAACAGTGCGCTGGCCCGGGCCACCATCACGTCGTCCTGAGTCATGGTCGCGTCGACCAGTCGGAGGCGGCGGCCGTCACGCACCACCGAAGCGTGCATCTGTAAGGGCTGCAGCGCCACTGGCCTGAGCAGATCCACCGTCAGCCGCGCAGGCTGCAGGCCGGCGTCGTCGACTTCCCGCTCCACCGCTCGCCCCAGCATCCCGCCGATGTAGTTACCACTGATCGACGGACCCCACGGCCCTCGTGCCAAAAGGGTTGGGAGGTAGCCTTTCCCGTCGGTGATGAAGAAGCACGTCGGTGCTGGGTCGGATTGATTCGTCGATGAGTCTGTGACCTGATCTCTAGCCCCTTAACCGGCATCGCTCGATGAGTATCTCGGCCAATCGTGCCGGATGGCTGAACATCACCTCGTGGCAGGCGTCGACGGGTATGACGGTTTCCACGCCGCCGAGCGCGGCGATGCTCGCGTGCTGAGAGGCTACCGATAAGGCGCGGTCACGGGTGGTCAATATCCAGGTGCGTGGCACGTCGGTCGGTAGTCCGCTGCGGTCGACCGGCTCCGCGGGTATCCGCGCCGACTCAGCGTGCAGCTTCGACATCGTCAGCCGGCGCTGCGCCGGGGTCATCCCGTTGCAGAATGCCCACCGCGCCGCCGGTGCCGGAATCTTCATGGGTCTGCCGATCCGGGCGGCGCGCCGGGCGAAGATCGCCAGCGGGCCGCCGAGGGTGTCCGCGATGGCCGAACCCTGAGGCGGTACAAATGCCGTCGCGAGGATCATCTCTCGGACCCGCGATGAACCGAGCTTGCTGACGACGCCGGGCACCGTCACGCCCGCCATCGAGTGGCCGACGATCACGATGTCACCGAGACCAGCGTTTTCGATGTCGGCGACGACAGAGTCGACCCAGTCAGCGATCGTGACGGTGGCCAGGTCGCCGGCCTTGTTCCCGTGACCAGGCAGATCCACTGCAAGAGTCCGCAGGCCCGGCTCGCGGCAACATATTTCGTTGATGACGAGATGCCAGCAGTCACCGGCGTGTTCGCCGCCGTGGACGAGCACGAGGTCGGGCAGCGACCTGTCGCGGCCGGTCATCGGTGAATCAGCTGAGAGCTCAGCATGTCGATGTCGGTACGAAAGTCGGTGAAGCTCCTGCTGGCCGGCTCGATGGTGATCCACGTAACGCCGGCCTCAGCGTAGGCCTCGAGCCGTGGTTGCACTGCAGCGCAGAAGGTCTCGCAGTCGCCGCTCGCAAGCAGGCCTGCTTCGAACGGGACGAAGGCGACGTCGGCAGCGCTGCGACCCGCCTCGGCCCGTCGCTTGTTCACTCTTGCGACCCACTCGCCGAGCGTGTCGATGTCCTCGAGTGGGCGGGAACGGGTGATCGCGGCCATCTCGCCCGATGCCGCCATCGGCATCCAGCCGTCGGCGATCTCGACGGCGCGCCGCTGTGCAGCTGCGCCGTTGCCACCGATCCAGATCGGCGGACCGCCCGTGGTCAGCGGCGGCGGTAACGCGACGTGACCGCTCACTCCGAAGGCCGGTCCGTCGTGCTCGACGCCGGTCCAGGTCGCCTTCCACGCCGCGATCGCCTCGTCGAGCAGCACGCCGCGCCGGTCGAAATCAGCGCCCAAGGCCTCGAATTCGGTCTTGAGGTAGCCCGCGCCAGTGCCGAGTGTGAACCGACCCCCGGAGAGCAGATCGAAGCTCGCTGCGGCCTTCGCCGTCAGAAAGGGGCTGCGATAACCCGACACCAGGATGTAGGTCATCAGTCGGATGCGGGTGGTGGCGGCAGCCGCGAAGCTCAGCGACACGAACGGGTCGAAAGCGTGGTGCCCGCCGCGAGCCAGCCAGTCCCGGTCGGGATAGGGGTGTTCGGACATCGAAAAGCCGTCGAAGCCGGCATCTTCCACTAACCGCGCGACATCACCGATGCCGGCGCCCTCACACCAGCGGCTCCAGTGTTTGACGGCCCGCATCGGGAACATCAGGTTGTAGCGCACTTCGTCCCTCCGACTCCTTGTTCGGCCCGCTACCGCACCAGCGATCGGGCGACGATCTCACGCTGCACCTCGGTGGCGCCTTCGCCGAGCCGCTTGACCCGCAGGTCGCGAAACCATCGTTCCAGCGGCAGTTCGGTGGAGATTCCCAGTGCACCGTGAATCTGGATGCAGCGGTCCAGAACTCGGTAGGCGGCCTCGGTGGCGAACAACTTGGCCGCCGAGGCGTCTACCCGGACGTCGCGTCCGAGGTCGGCGTTCCACGCAGCTTGGTAGATCAGCAGCCGGGCGGCCCGCAGGTCTACCTCACTGTCCGCAAGCATCCACTTGACGCCCTGCTTGTCAGCGAGTCTGCCGCCGAAAACATCCCGGTCCTTGGCCCACTGGCAGGTCATGTCCAGTGCGCTCTGCGCGATGCCGATCGGCCCGGCCCCGTACACGATACGGCCGTGCACCAGGAACTCGGTGGCCAACGAAAAGCCCTGTCCCTCAACACCGATCAGTTGCTCGGCCGGGACCCTAACATTGTCGAAGTGCAGCTCGTAGGGGGCGAAGGACGCCATCACAGGGATGCGGTTGAACGAGACACCAGGAGTGTCCTTTTCGACAATGAATGCCGAGATCCCCTGTCGCCCCTCGCCGGTGCGGGCGTACACCACCCCCCAGTCGGCATGCGGGGCATGCGAAATCCACATCTTGGCGCCGTTGAGCACATAGCCGCCGTTGTCGCGCGTCGCTCTGAGCTTGATCGCCCGCGCCGGGTCAGATCCCCCGGAGGCCTCGGTGATTGCGGTGTACGCCTTGGACATGACGCCGTCGATGACAGGTTTGGCGTACTTCTCGAACTGCTCGGGCGATGCCTTGAACATGATGTTGGGTGGGTTGCCACCGAACGCACCGAGGGCCGGAAAGAACGCTCCCATATGGCATTTCGCGGCTTCTTCGGCGACCACGACTTGGCCGAGCACGCTGAGCCCGGCGCCGCCGTACTCGGCCGGCGTCTGCAGCGCCCACAGTCCGAGCTCCCTCGCTTTCGCCTGCAACTGCACGAGTTGTTCGCGAGGTAATCCGACCGCGTCATGGTCCAGCTTCTCTTCGAGCGGATGCACCTGGGTAGCCATGAACCGCCGCACGGTGTCGCGCAACATCACCAGCTCTTCGGGCAGCTGCCATGCGCCAGAAGGCTCTTCGGCCATCAGACCCGCGCCGCTGCTGCCGCCCGCAGGTCGCGTGCACTCTGCAGCTGGGGCTCGTGGTTCGCCTCGTACTGGTCTATCCACTCGTGTGGCAGCTTGCCCCACGCTTCACCGATCCGCAGCCGTTGCGCGGTGCTGAACACCTCCGCAGCCACGACGTCTCCGACGAAGATGGTGTTCTCATCGTTGTCCAACGACCCGGTGATGCGGCACTCGACGTAGCTGTGTGCGTCGAGCAGGATCGGCGCACCCGTGACGCCCGGTTTGGTTCGCAAGTTCGACATCTTGTCGCCGTCGCGGCCCGAACTGCCGCCGAGGGTCATCAGGATCTCCATCGACTTGTCGATCTCGTCCGGTCCGGCCGAGAGCATGTGCATCACGAAGACGCTGGAGTTGACCAGCATGTCGTGCGATTTGTTGTATTTGGTCAGGCTGACAGTGGCGCGTGGCAGTTCCGGCACGATGCTGGCCGAGCCCGCAGACAGCGAGATCAACCCATTGGCGAAGCCGTCGTCAATCGTGGTGACCGCCACCGGAAACGGCCGCAGTCCGGCCAGCACCTTGTCGGCGGCCCCCAGGTCGAGTGTCATGTCTGTTCTCCTTGTCGAGTGGATTGGTCAGCCGAGTGTGAATGGGTCGCGGGTGGCGCCCGACAGTTCTACCCATATCGCCTTGGTCTCGGTGAAGTCCTTGACGGCGTCGATGCCGTTCTCCCGCCCGATGCCGCTGTAGCCGGTGCCGCCGAACGGAACATGCGGCGCGACAACGCGGTAGGCGTTGACCCACACCGTGCCGGCGCGCAGCTTGGCCGCTACCCGGTGCGCCCGGTGGACGTCCTTGGTCCACACCGCCGCGGCCAATCCGAACTCGGTGCTATTGGCAGCGGCGACGGCCTCGTCCTCGTCGGCGAAGGTCATCACCGCCAGCACCGGTCCGAAGATCTCCTCGGCGACGGCCCGCATCGACGGGTGGACACCGGTCAGCACCGTCGGCTTGACGAAGAAACCGCCCAGGTCGGTGGCCGGCTCACCGCCGTAGGCGACGGTCGCTCCCTGCTCACGGGCAGAAGCGAAGTGCGACAGCACCTTCTCGTACTGTGGCTGATTGGACACCGGACCCATCTCTGTCGCCGGATCCTTCGGGTCACCCAGTTTGATGGTCGCCGCCCTGGCGACGATCTTGTCCACCAGAGCATCGGCGACGCTCTCAGCGACCAGCAGCCGTGAGCCCGCCAGACACGTCTGGCCGGTGGCGGCGAACACGCCGGCAATCACCCCGTTGGCCGCGGCGTCGAGGTCGGCATCGTCGAACACCACCTGCGCCGACTTGCCGCCGAGTTCGAGGGAAAACCGCGTCATGTTCTCGATCGCGGCCTTGCCCACCTGAATGCCGGTAGCCGTCGATCCAGTGAACGCGATCTTGTCGACACCCGGGTGCGACGCGAGCGCGGCACCGGTCTCCGGGCCCCAGCCGGTGACGACGTTGATGACGCCCGGCGGAAATCCTGCTTCGGCGAACAATTTTGCGAACGCGAGCGTCGATGTCGGGGTGTGGTCGCTGGGCTTGACGACGAAGGTGCAACCCGCGGCCAGACCGGCGGCCAATTTCCAGGTCAGTAGCAGCAGCGGCGAATTCCAGGGTGTGATCGCGCCGACCACGCCGACGGGTTCGTGGCGGGTGTATACGAAGTAGTTGGGCTTGTCGACCGGTATGACGTCGCCCTGCAGCTTGTCGGCCAGCCCGCCGTAGTAGGAGTAGTAGTCCGGCAGCGACCGCATCTGGCCGACCATTTCGCGAACCAGCTTGCCGCCGTCGCGCACCTCGAGTTCGGCGAGCTGCTCGGCCTCGCGCGCGATGATTTCGCCGAGACGAAGGAGCAGCTTGCCGCGGGCGGTGGCGGTGAGCGCACCCCACGGTCCGTTCAGCGCAGCCCGGGCCGCGGCGACCGCGCGGTCCACGTCGGCGGCCCCACCGTCGGGTACCCGCGCCCAGGGTCTGCCCGTGAAGGGGTCGACGCTGTCGTAGGTCGCTCCCGTTGCGGCGGAGGATGATTCGCCCCCGATGAGCAGGTCGAAATGGACCAGCTGCTCGATCGCTATGTCGGTCATCGGCCCTTCCTCACCGGGTTCGGGGTTTCTTCTTGTTGTTCAACGAGTCCGGGGTGGCGCCGGCGTTGCCGAGGTCGGTGTAGAACTTGCCATGTCGGGCAGCCACACTCGGGGTCAGATCGCGGGCTTCCCACATCGCACGCACGGTGCCCTGGACACCATTAGGTCTGCGCGCAGCGATTTCAGCGGCCAGTTCGAAAGCGCGGGCGCGTAGTCGATCGTCGGGGACCACCTCGGTGACCAGCCCGATGCGCAGGGCGGTCTGCGCGGACATGCGCTCCTCACTGCCCAGTAAGGCCCACCGCATCACCTCGCCGTAGGGCACGCCGAGGGCCAGCATGCCCATTGGCTCCAACGCCGAGACAATGCCGGCGTTGGCATGGGGGTCGAAGAACGTGGCCGTCTCGCTGCAGATCGAGAAGTCGCACTCATTGACGAAGTACATGGCTCCGCCGGCCACGATGCCGTGCAGTGCCGCGATCACCGGCTTCCAGACCTTGTGCGCCTTGGGTCCCAGTAATTCGCCGGGGTCTTCCTGGTTGAAGATCGGTCGGTGTTTCCACCAGGTGCCTTCGGTCACGTCGATGCCGGTGCAGAAGGCGCGTTCGCCGTTCGCGCACAGCACCGCGACCCGGATGTCCTCGTCGTCGCGGACTCGGGCCCAGACTCTGGCGAGTTCGGCGGCCATTTGTTCGGTGAAGCTGTTCAGTCGCTCCGGCCGGTTGAGCGCCACGGTGGCGACGTGGTCGCTTACCTGGAACTCGATGGCGGCGAAGTCGGTCTGCTCGATCACGGGCGCTCCTCGGTCGATCCGGTCGGTACCGGCATCTTCGCACCCGAGTCGCCGACATGACTAACCTGGTTAGCGATCTCGCGTTTGAGGATCTTGCCCGCGGGGCCCAAGGGGAATTCGCGCCAGAACACGAAGCGGCGCGGCTGCTTGTAGCCGGCCAATTCGGCGCGGCACAACGCAGCCAGTTCGGCGGTCAGCGCATCGTGATCGCTGACGTGGGCTTTGGCGATCACCGCGGCGACCGGCGTCTCACCCCACTCGGGGTCAGGGACCCCAACGACCGCCACCATGTCGACGCCGTCGTGCTGAGCGAGTACCCGTTCGATCTCTGCCGGGTAGACGTTGAACCCGCCGGAGATGATCAGATCGGTTTTGCGGCCCGTGATATGCAGGTAACCCTCGCGGTCGAGGTAGCCAAGGTCGCCGCTGCGCAAACCGTCGGGCCGGAACGTCTCCGTGGTCTGTTCGGGCCTGTTCCAGTAGCCGACGGCGTTGGCGGGGCTGGTGATCACGATTTCACCGACGTCCCCGGGTGCGGCGTCGTTGCCGTCAACGTCGATGACGCGGATCACGCACATCGGAGTCTCCCGGCCGCACGAGGTAGCGATCGACGTTTTGCCGGCAACGATGTCGCGATGATCTTGCGGGGTGAGAATCGTTGCCTGTCCGCCGCATTCGGTCAACCCGTAGCGTTGCTGCAGGTCGCAGCCGAGCAGGTCCATCGCTTTGCGTGCCAGCCCGGGCGGCACGGGGGCCGACCCGTAGGAGATGCGCCGCAGGCTCGACATGTCGCGCGGCGGACCCTCTTCCAGGATCGCCAGGGTCCGGTGCAGCATCGTCGGGATGAACGTCGTGAAGGTGATGGCGCTGCGCTCGATCTCGTCGATCACCGCCTGCGGATCGAATTTCTGATGGATCACCATGGTCTGGCCGAGATACAGCCAAGACACTGTGCGGACCATGCCGCCGGCGGTGAAGAACGGAGTGGTGGCCAGCATGACATCCGAGCGATTGGCCTCGGTCACGAGATTCGTGTCCGCCGCCTGGTAGAGCAAGGCGCGGTGAGTGTGCATCACACCCTTGGCTCGACCGGTAGTGCCGCTGGTGTACAGGATGACCGCGACGTCGTCCGCGGTGACGTCGCGACGCGGAACGCTGGGCTGTGCTTGTGTCAGCGCCGTGTCGTAGTCGGTGACTAGTTCGCTTGTGCCGAGTGCTGAGCTGGCGCCCACCCCCACGATCAGTGCCAACTCGGTTAATTCGCCGAGGAACTTCTCGAGGTGATCGGCGTGAATGATCACCGCTCGTGCGCCGGAGTCGTCGCGTACGTGGGCGACCTCGTCGGGCGCCAGCCGGATGTTGACCGGTACCGCGATCAGCCCGGCCTTCGCCAGACCGAACGAGATCTCCGGCCATTCAATGCAATTGCGGGCGAGCACCATTACCCGGTCGCCCGGGGTGAGCCCCCGGTTGATCAGGAAGGCGGCGAGCCGACGGGACCGCTCGTCGACCTCAAGCCAGGTCAGCGTCCGGTCGCCGTCGACGAGCGCACACTTGTCGGGGTAGCGGCGCGCGTTGTTGGTTGCGATGTCACCGATGAGCAGCAAAGGAAACGGCCCTTCAAATCAGGAAAGCGAGTGTCTCGACCGGTCCGCTCGCGTCGATCAGGTGCACGATTTTGCGGATCAGCCGCGGGCCGTCCGGTGAGCGGCGGATCGTGTGAAGGACGTGACCGGCCCAGAAGCGTTGACGTAGACGGTATTCGAACAACGCAAAGTTGGATTGCACTGTGACGGTGTCGGCGCCGGTGTCCACCACTTCGCTGTTGGAGATGACGCGACGCATCACCGACGGTGGTGTCTGGGAGTGCCGGTTGCCGGTGTTGAGCTGGGCTACCCGGCTTTTGATCCGTCGCCGGTTGTCGTTGATGTAGGCCAGCGTGGTGCGCGGGTCGTCGCCGGGGTGCATCGGGACGCGGTATTCGACCGCGTCGTCGTCGTCGGCCCACAATTCCTCCCACTCCGAGTAGCGGCCCTCGTCGGCCAGCCGCGCCTCTAGATACAGAAACGACAGGATCTCGGCGTCGGGCAGCGGGCGCAGGGCGGGACGTGTCTGGGTTTGGGAGTCGGCGGTCATGCTCAGGCCATTCCGCCGACGACCGCGGCCCAGTGCGAGTAGAAACCGCGCTGGGGAGTCTCGGCGCTTTTGTCGCGGTTGATGATTCCGCTTTCGTCGGTCACATCGCCGTCGACGCCGCGGGCCAGCACCAGCCACTCGGGCAACTCGGCGGCGAGCCCGGCCTGGTTGCGCATGCCGATCTCTCCGTCGTCCGCGATCAAGAAGCCGGCCGGGCCCATCGCCCCCTCGGAGCGGCGCAGCGTGCGTTCGTTCAACGCGTCCTGGCCGGGTATGAGGACCGCGGTGGTGTAGGCGATGGTGCGGTCGGGGGCCTGCGGTTCGACGAACATGACGTTCATCTCGGCCAGGAAGAGGTTGGGCCAGATCAATGTGTGTGGTGGGCCGACAACCAGTGCATTGTGCGCCTGCTCGGGACCGTACGCACCTTCGAGTGCCTGGACGTAGTCGGCGAGCTTGGTCCGTGGGATGCGCCCGTACCAGACGAATTCCTCGTCGAGCTTGCGGTATTCGTCGCTGTAGTCGATCTCGGAATGACCGTTGCCGAGGTCGCGGACCAGCACATCGACCTTGGTCGGGACATGCGACACTTTGGCGGGCTTGATCGCGTCGTACACCGAGGCATGGGTGAACAATGCGTGGTAGCCGTCGACGTTGTTCTCCACCACCATCTTCCAGTTGGCATGGTGCAGGTGCTTCATCCAGTTGGCCCGCAAGTCGATCGTGCGGGTGGGGGACAGGTTCAGCAGCCGGTCGATGGCGCGTGTCGCGTTGCCGAGATGCTCGGTCAGCGAAACGCCTTCCGAAGCGAGCGACGCGAAGATGAATCCGCCGTAGCTGTCCACGCGAGGCGCTTGGGCGAGGCCCAGTTCGGAGCGGACCTGGTTGAAAGCCTCGCCGTAACCTTCGCGCATCGGAACACCCTGCAACGCACCGGTATTGCTGAAGGTCCAGCCGTGATATGGGCACCGGAACGAGTTCGCGTTGCCCTTCTCGGCGTTGCAGAGCTTGTTGGCCCGGTGGGTGCAGCGGTTGAGGACCACCCGGATGACGCCGTCCTTGCCGCGCGCCACGACGACGGGGTCGTGTCCGATCATCCGGGTGAGGTAGTCACCCGGCTCGCTGACCTCGCTCTCATGCGCGACGTAGACCCACCCGGTCTTGAAGATGCTGTCCATTTCGCGGCGGAAGATGTCGGCGGACGTGTACACACTTCCGTGCACCCGGTCGCTGCGTACGACGGTCCCGACGTCGAAACTGTCTGTCGCAGGCGCGGATTCAAGTGTGGTCACTGGTCCTCCAAAATGTCGATGGCCGGGATGGCGACGCCGCCGAGGTGTCGGAAACCGATGCGCACCGCCGCGCCGATAGGCGATGCGGTCTCCGCGGACTGCACGCTGGTCATCACCATCCGGTGTCCGCTCGACAGTTCGACGTCGACAATGGGGTAGGGCACCACTCCGTGCACGAGGCCTGGCTCGCGCCGGTGCATCAGCGTCGCGGCATGTACGGTCCCGCGCGGTTCGACTGTTCGCCAATCCCGTTCGCTGTGCCCGCAACCGTCGCAGACCTCCTGGTCGAGCTCCAACGCCAGCGCGCACGCCGCGCAGAACGGCACCGCAAGCTCGTTGCGAGCGGCCGCCCGGTACAACGGCGCCAGCAGATCGTCATCGGCGGCGGGGGCCAACGCAGTGTCCAGCAGCCAGTCCTCGACCGCGGTGGCGGTCATGCGGCGCGCTCCAATACCAACGCAGCATGGTGGTCCATCCGGCCGCCGATGCCGCCGACCAGCGCCACCGTGGCCCCCGGAACCTGACGCTGCCCGCCGGTGCCGCGCAGCTGAATCATCGCCTCCGCCAAGGGCGTCATTCCCTGCAGGTAAAAACCGGAAAGCTGGCCACCGCCGGTATTGGTCGGCAGCGTCCCACCAGGCCCAGTGTGGCCGTCACGTACGAACGCACCCGCGGGCACGTCGCCGGTGAGCCGGTATTCGTCAAGCAGCGCCAGAGTGACGACCGAGAACGGGTCGTACAGCTCGGCGACGTGCAGATCTGAGCGGACCATGCCGGCCTGGTCGAGTGCGTCCTGCACCGCGCGGCCACCGCCGCCGAACCATGATTCGGCTCCACCGCGACGACGCCGCACCGGATGCTCGCGCCCGGCGCCGCGAACCCGTAATCGGCTGCCGCCGACCGCGGGCCGCCCGGTCAGCACGACGGCGACCGCCCCATTCACCGGCCGCGCGCAGTCCAACAATCGCAGCGGCTCGGCGATCATCGGGGAAGCGGTGTAGTCGGCGTCGTCGAGCGGCTCTCGGTTGACCGCGTCGGGATTGCCGCGTGCCCAATTCCTCGCCGTGGTGACCACCGAACGCAGCGCGTCGGCGCTGGTCCCGGTGACATGCAACCAGCGCTGGGCCAGCAGCGCATACGTTGGCACCGAGCCCAGCAGCCCCGAAGCCCGCTCCAGCCCGCGCACCCCGACGTTGCCGCCGCTGTGGGCATAGGTCGACCCTGCGCCGCGGCCGGCCACCAAGGGTGCGTCGGCGAAGACGCACAGCACGGTCGCGGCCTCACCGGTGACGATCGCGTGACGAGCGCGCTGGATCATGGCGATGGTCGTGGCGCCTTTGATCTCCACGTGCTCCAGCAGGCGCAGGTCGGTAAAGCCGGCGGTCGCGGCGAAGCCGACGCCCAGCCGGTCTGGCCGGACGCCCTGCGACGAGGCGACCAGGATCCCATCGACATCAGCACGATCGATCCCGGCGTCGGAGAGGGCAGCTGCGCTCGCTTGCACGGCCAGCGCGAGCGGGGTCGCGCCTGGCCGCAGCGACATGGCGGTCATGCCCAGGCCGACGAGATCGGCATCGGCGGCGCTCACGGTTGCTCCGTTGGCCGTCGCTCACCGCGGTAGTTACCTACCCGCACCCACTCTTCGCGGTCTTCGGGGGTGGCCAAGGTGAAACTGGCCAACTCCAACGGACACAAGAAAATGTGCTCGCCGCCCTCGAGGTCCTCCACGAGCAGACGGGGGCCGTTGCCGTTGACGTCCAACGACAACCGCACGGCCGCGAACTCGTTGACCAGGTCGGCAAGCACGCGGCATCCGGCCGGAGTGTTCACCTGCCCAGTATTACCGCATACAAGTGTCAGAATCAATGGAGGCCTCTCCAATGCGCGCCCGCGGATCGCGTACAGGTGGAGCGACGTTAGTCGTTCTTCACATGGGAACATGGGGCCTGTGCGACGATGGGAAACAGACGGGGCAACGTCTGCACTAGATGACAGATGTGTCAGATACTCCACAGTGAGAAGGTGAGATGAGCCAACTACAAGCACCGGACGCCGCGGTCGACGTGAGCCGAGTCGACACCGAGAACTACCGCAGCATCTGGATGTATCTCAAGGAGCTCGAGTTCCGGCAGGGGTTCGTCGACGTCGAAGTCAACGGAGTGCCCGTCCGAACGCGTTACGCCGAGGCGGGCGACCCGGACCAGACGCACGCCATCCTGCTGCACGGCACCGGCGGGCATTGGGAGACATTCGCGCCCAACCTGGCCGCACTCTCCCAGCAGTTCCACTGCGTGGCGATCGACATGGTCGGCAACGGGTTTTCCGGCAAGCCGGACTACGACTACGAGATCGCGGTCTACGTCGAGCACGTGCTAGGGGTGATGGACCACTTCGGCATGGCGTCGGCCAATGTCATCGCCATGTCGCTCGGCGCGTTCGTGGCGTCCGCGCTGGCCGTTGGCCACGCCGACCGGGTAGACAAGGTGATCCTGATGTCGCCGGCGGGACGGGAGGCCTCGGCGTCGAATATGGCGCGCATCCGGGCGGAACGAACCAAGGCGGTCAACGAGCCGACGTGGGAATCGCTGCACGCCGTATTCGCCCACCTGATCGCCGACGAGTCCAATCGACTGCCTGATCTCATCGGTCTACGCCAGGCGGTCTACCGGCGTGAGGACACCCGCAACACCATCGACCGGCTGCTGATCCTGCAGGACGAGAAAGTGCGGCAGCGCAACCTGATTCCCGACGAGAAGTGGCGCGCCATCGAGGCCCCGGTGATGATCGTGGCCTCGGGTAAGGACCACGGGGTGTACCAGGATACCGCGCGCACCATTGCCGACCTGATCCCGAACTCAGAAGTGCTCGAGATGCCCTCGGTGCGGCACTGGCCGCATTTCGAGGACCCTGAGGCGTTCAACGCTGCGGCGATCGAGTTCCTCGCCCGATGAGCAGACCCGCCGAGGACGACCTCTCCGACATCGCCCGGCGGCTGTATGAGGCCGAGCAGACCCGCACGCCAATTCGGCAACTGTCACTCGACTATCCCGACATGACCATCGAGGACGCCTACGCGGTGCAGCGGGCACTCGTCGCGCTGAAGGTCGCCGACGGGCGCGAAGTCAAGGGCCGCAAGATCGGTCTGACGTCGAAGGTGATGCAGCGGGCGGTGTCGATCGACGAACCGGATTACGGCGCGCTGTTCGACGACATGTTCATCGAGGATGGCGGCCGCATTCCGGTGGGCCGCTACATCCGGCCACGGGTCGAGGTCGAGCTGGCCTTCGTGTTGGGCGAAACGCTGCGCGGACCTGGCGTCACATTGTTCGACGTGTTGCGGGCCGCCGAGTTCGTCACTCCTGCGCTCGAGATTCTCGACGCCAGGGTGCAGATGTCGGACCCGGACACCGGCCACCTGCGCACCATCGTCGACACCATCGCCGACAACGCCGCGGACGCGGGTCTGGTCCTGGGCGGGCGGGTATTCCGCCCCTTGGACGTCGACCTGCGCTGGGTCGCGGCGCTACTACTGCGCAACGGCACGATTGAGGAGTCCGGGGTGGCCGCCGCGGTGCTCAACCATCCTGGTAACGGTGTCGCCTGGCTGGCCAATCGGCTTGCTCCGCACGGGGTTTCACTGGAGCGCGGTGAGGTCATCCTGTCCGGATCGTTCACCAAGCCGGTGTTCGCCGAGCCGGGGGACAGCTTCGTGGCCGACTACGGTCCCCTGGGCACGGTCTCGGTGACGTTCGACGCGGAGGCGTCGTGACAAATCGGTGGACCCAGCGCATCGATGACGGCGACCCGCGGATCGGCATGTGGGTGGCCTCGGGTAGCGGCTACATCACCGAGATTTGCGCGGGGTCCGGCATCGACTGGCTCCTGCTGGATCAGGAGCACGCGCCCAATGATCTGCGCACTACTCTCGGACAGCTACAGGTGCTGGCGGGCTACCCGGACGTCGACGTATTGGTGCGCCCGCCGTCGGCCGACCCCGTAGTCATCAAGCAACTGCTCGACGTCGGTGCGCAGAACATCATCGTCCCGATGATCGACGGGCCTGACGACGCGGCCGCGGCCGTCGCCGCCACCCGCTACCCACCGCAGGGAATCCGCGGCGTGGGCAGCGCGTTGGCCCGGGCATCGCGTTGGAACCGCATTTCTGACTATCTTGTCACCGCCGATGCGACGGTGTCGTTGACCGTTCAGGTCGAGAGTGTGGCCGGCCTGACTCAGCTCGGCGAGATCGCCGACGTCGACGGGGTGGACGCCGTATTCATCGGCCCGGCCGACCTGGCAGCCTCGCTGGGCAAACTCGGGCAACCGGAGCACCCGGAGATCGTGAGCACCATAGAGGCTGCGTTAGCGACCATCGTGAACCACCGTAAGCGCGCCGGTGTGAATGCGTTCAGCGAACCGTTGGCACGCCGCTACATGACGGCCGGCGCGAGTTTCGTGCTCGTGGGAGCGGACGTGGCATTGCTGGCCCGCGGTGCTGAAGAACTGGCCGCGAGGTATCGAGGTCGATGACTGACGCATTGTTTCTGACTATAGTGTCACCTAGAATTCCGGACCATGGACCTCGACTTCACGCCTGACCAGCTCGAGTTCCGCGACCAGGTCCGCACGTGGCTCGACGAGAACAAGCCGCCCGAGACACGGCCGCGCGACGATGCCGGGATCCGCGAATACGACCTCGCGTGGCAGCGCACACAATGGGAAGGCGGCTGGGCCGGCATCGCTTGGCCGACGGAGTACGGCGGTAAAGGGCTGACGCTGCTCCAGCAGTTGATCTGGTACGAGGAATACGCCGCGCGGGGGTTCCCTGGGATCGATGCGTGCTTCGTCGGTAACTCACACGCCGGGCCGACCCTGATCACCCGGGCAACCGATGAGCAGAAGTCTTTCCACCTACCGAAAATCCTTGGCGGTGACGTGGTCTGGTGTCAGGGTTTCTCCGAGCCTGATGCCGGGTCGGACCTGGCGGCGTTGCGGACCAAGGCGGTCATCGACGGCGAACACCTCGTGGTGTCGGGGCAGAAGGTGTGGACCAGCTTCGCCACCATCGCCGACTACCAGGAACTGCTGGTGCGCACCGACAACACCGGCGGCAAGCACAAGGGCATCACCTGGGTGATCTGCGACATGAGCACGCCGGGCATCGACGTCCGCCCGATCGAAACCATCGAGGGCGGTTCGGAATTCTGCGAAGTGTTCTACGACGATGTCCGCATCCCGCTGGGCAACGTTGTCGGTGATGTGGGTGACGGCTGGTCGGTCGCGATGGCGACACTGTCCTTCGAGCGCGGCACTGCGTTCACCGCCAACCAGGTCCGGCTGGCGAAGATCATTGAGGATCTCATTGACTATGCCCGCGACCACGTCGGACCGGACGGCCGCCGACCCGCCATTGCCGACGACGAGATCGCCCGGCGGCTGGCCCGGGCCCGCGCCGCGGTGGCAGCGCTGCGGGCGCTCACCTACACCAATATCTGCGAGGCAATGAAGACCGAGACGCCCGGCCCTCGTGGTTCGATCGTGAAGCTGATGTACGCCGAATTAGCCAAGGAAATCGGCAAATTGGCGATGGATGTCGTCGGTCCGGCCTCGGTCCGTTATTCGTCGCGCTGGGACGTCGACGGCTGGGTCGGTTACTACTATTACAGCTTCGCCCAAGCCATCGGCGGCGGAACGTCGGAGATTCAGCGCAACATCGTCGGTGAACGCGTGCTGGGGCTGCCCCGATGACCACTTTGAGGAGACGGCCATGAACCTGCTGCCCGGAGCTGAGCAGCTTGAAATCATCACGGCAGCAGTGGAATTCCTAGCCGAACGGATGCCGGTCGAACGGATCCGCGCCAATCGCCATGCCGAGGCGCCGATTCCCGATTCGCTGTGGCGAGAATGCGCCGAATTGGGCCTGCTCACTCTCGGACTCGACGAGGAGTCCGGCGGGTCCGGGCGGCCCCTCGACGACGAGGCACTGGTGTTCGTTGAACTCGGCAAGCGCCTCGCGCCAGGGCCGTTCCTGGCCTGCACGTTGGGCGCCCGGGTGGCCGCGCGGTGCGGGGACGGGGCGCTGGCGCAGCGGATCGGCTCGGGGGCGTCCTTGGTGGCGCTAGCGGTATTGCGTGGCGACGGCGACGTCCGTCCCGTGAAGGGCACTTTCGATCTGTTCGAACCGGCGGGTGCTTCGTATGCTCTGCTGGTGGCCCGCAGCGGTGCCGCCCTGGTCGACGTCGACTCTTTCGGTGCGCTCGCACCCGTGACCGCCGCCGACCCGGGTACCCGGATATCCACGGCCACCGTCGAATCCGCGGAACCGCTGCACTGGCTGCCTGCCGACGACGAATGGATCTGGGGCCGCGCCATGGTGTTGACCGCGGCGTACCTCACCGGGTTGGCCGCGGCCGCCGCGGCGTCAGCCACCGAACACGCCAAGACTCGTGAGCAGTTCGGCAAACCCATCGGCGTGCACCAGGCGATCAAGCACGCCTGCGTCAACATGAAGATCGCCGCCGAGGCGGCCCAGGCGCAGACATTCTTCGCCGCGATCGCGGTGGCGGATGGACGCACAGACGCACTGCTGCAGGTGCTCTCGGCCGTCACAGTGGCCGGCTCGGCGGCGGTCGACAATGCCGCCGCGGGCATTCAGGTATTCGGCGGGATGGGCTACACGTTCGAGAACGACATGCACCTGTATCTCAAGCGCGCGCACGTGTTTCGGCATTTGTTCGGAGAGCCGACCGACGTGCTGGCCGAGCTGTTGGCCCAGGACCGCGCACAGTGAGCGGCACCGTCGCCATTGCCGGCGTCGCCCTGTCCGACGTGGGGCGGGTCGATGACAAGGGACCCTACGAGCTGATCGCGCAGGCCAGCCGGCGCGCCCTGGCTGATGCCGGTCTGACACCCAACGATGTCGACGGGTTGGCCTCCACCAGTCAAGGCACACTGCCCCCGGTCGATGTCGGGGAGTATCTCGGGCTGCGGCCACGCTGGATCGATTCCACCGCGGTCGGGGGAGCGTCGTGGGAGGTGATGGCCGCCCACGCGGCCGACGCCATCGCCACCGGGCACGCCGACGTGGTGCTGCTGACCTACGGCTCAACCGCCCGCTCGGATCTCCGAAAAGGGTTGCGGGGCGCCAACATCAACTGGGGTGCGCGCGGACCACTGCAGTGGGAGGCACCGTACGGGCATACCCTGATCTCCAAGTACGCTATGGCCGCGCGCCGGCACATGTTCAGCTACGGCACCACGATCGAGCAGCTCGCCGAGGTCGCGGTGTCGGCGCGGTTCAACGCGGCCGACAACCCCGACGCCTACTACCGAGACCCGATCACCATCGACGATGTGCTTGGCGGACCGATGATCGCCGATCCATTCACCAAGCTGCACTGCTGCATTCGCAGTGACGGGGGCGCCGCCGCCGTGCTCGTCAGCGCCGAACGCGCGAAGGATCTGCGTAGTAAGCCGGTATGGGTGCTGGGCTCGGGCGAGACCACGTCGCACATGCTGACGTCCCAGTGGGACGACCTCACTGTCGGCCCTGCCGCGGTCAGCGGTCCGCTGGCCTTCGCTCGCGCCGGTGTCTCTCCGTCTGACGTCGACGTCGCCGAAATCTACGACGCGTTCACCTACATGTTGCTGCTCACCCTTGAAGACCTCGGCTTCTGCCCGAAGGGCGAGGGCGGCGCATTCATCGAGCAAGGCTCGTTGCGGTTGGGCGGTGAACTTCCCACCAACACCGACGGCGGCGGGTTGTCGGCGTGCCACCCGGGTCAGCGGGGCTTGTTCCTGCTGGTCGAGGCGGCCCGTCAGCTACGCGGTGAATGCGGACCGCGGCAGGTGCCTGACGCTCGGATCGCCTGCGTCAGCGGCACCGGCGGCTGGTTCTGTTCCAGCGGCACAATGATTCTCGGCGCCGAGGAACCGTAGGTGGCCAGCGCACCGCTGAGTTCTGATGTGGCCGACACCCGGATGATGTTGGAAATGGCCGCCACCGTCCACGGCGACATCGAGGCCTACGTCGAGCCCGGAGGGCGCATCACCTTCGCGGACTGGATCGGCCGGGCCCGTGGTGTGGCATCGCAGTTCGCCGACCTCGGCATCGGCAAGGGTGACGTCGTCACGCTGTGGCTGCCGTCGGGCATCGACTATGCGACGTGTTATGCCGCCGCGGCGATGCTCGGCGCCATCACCGCGGGTCTGAACCCCCGGCTCGGTCCTCGAGAGATCGAATCCATTCTGCAGCAAGCTGATCCAGCGTTGATCGTCGCCGACGAGCAGCTCGGCGCGCTACCCGATACCGGGCACCGGCTGCTGTCGCGGGATGCTCTGTGCAGCGACACGTCGTCATCGGCACCACCTGCCGCGGAGCTCAACCGTCGCGACCTGGTTGCGTTGATCTTCACCAGCGGCACCACGGGAACGCCCAAGGGCGCGGCCTTCGATGCCGACCGACTGGCCGCGGGCGCGGCAGCATCAGGCGTGATGAGCGCGCCCTATGATAGGCGCCTCACCTCGACGCCGTTCGCTCACGCTGGCTACATGTTCAAGCTCTGGGATCAGTTGGTGTGGGGCAGCACATTGGTGGTGCCCCCGACACCGTGGTCGGCCCAGGGCATGTTCGACATCCTTCGCGACGAGCGAGTCACCGTGGCGGGCGCGGTGCCGACCCAGTGGGCCAAGCTGCTCGATGTCGATGGAGTGACCTCGAATGCATTGCCGCACTTGCGGATCGGAGTGGTGGCCACAGCGCCGGCGCCCCCCGAACTGGTACGGCGGGTCGCCGAGCGCATCGGGGTCCCGCTGGTCGTGCGGTACGCGATGACCGAGTGCCCGACCATCAGCGGCACCGAACCAGACGACGCCCCCGAGGTTCAATTCCGCACCGTGGGGCGCGCCACTGCGGGAATGGACGTGCGCATCGGATCCGACGGCGTGGTCGAGGTGAGCGGCCCCTGCGTGATGCGCGCCTACTGGCGCAACCCGCAACTCACCGCAGAGGTGTTGTGCGACGGGTGGCTGCGCACCGGCGACGTCGGCGTGCTCGGTGACGACGGCAATATCACCCTGGTTGGTCGCCGCGGTGACATGTACATCCGGGGCGGCTATAACGTCCACCCCGGCGAGGTTGAGCGGGCGCTCACCGGACACCCCGGCGTGAAACACGCTGCCGTAGTGGGGCGCTCGGCCCCGGTGATCGGAGAGATCGGCGTCGCGTGCGTGGTGCCGGCAGACGCCGCCGCGCCGCCGACGCTGGCCGAGTTGCGAAATCACGTGGCGGCCGAACTGGCCGATTACAAGGCTCCCGACGAATTGCTGATCGTCGATGAGTTACCGTTGACGGCGATGCTCAAGCCCGACCGGCTCGCCCTGCGCGAACTGATCACCCTGCATGACAAAGATATTCAACGCCGGCAACCGACAAGGTCAGAAGTCGAGCGTTGACTCATGGCTGATCCGGACGCAGCTCGATGAACAGGCCCTCAGCTTCGGCGCACAGCGTGTTGCTGTGGGTGAGTTGAGCGCGCAGAACTCGTTTGCGCCCCTGCTCGCTGACGAACCACGCCCGTACCGCCAGTTCCTCGCCGACGGGTGTAATAGACCGGAAGTCGGTGTGCAAATACGCGGTCCGCGCAGGAGCACGGTCGCCGCTGCTGGCGAGCCGCCCGAGCACTTCATCGAATAGCAGTGGGATGGCGCCGCCGTGGACGGCCCCTCCGCCGCCGAGGAAGTATCGGCCGAACGTTACCGACCCCTCGACTTTTTCATGGTCGCCCGCGGTCGGAATGAAGTTGGGGGACATGGTTTGTCCGCGTCCCGGCAGATCGAGCCGGCGGGCGAAGATCTGCCGTTGCTCGGGGGCTGCGGATTGGGCCAAGCGGTCGGCCCATCCCCGCAAGTCCTCTTTTAGCGCGACTATGGTCGACGTATCCGGCGCCGCCGCGGCCACGTGGTCAAGGAAATCGCGCAGCGCCGCGATCATGTCGCCGTATTCGGCGCCGCCGCCCGGGCTCCGTACCGCCGGCTCCTGCCAGGTACGCATCGGCGGGAACCCGCCCCGTGACTCCGCTTCATGGGTCTCCGTCATCTCACGAGACTAATACATTGACATTAATATTGATCGCTGCGATGCTGTCGTGGCGTGCGTCACTTCACGTCTTCATGAGATCCGCCCGCAGGCGCTAGGGAGCGAATATGCTGGAAGTCGCGTCGGACGGGCCGCTGGCCGGCCTGGTAGTGGTCGACCTGTCGACGACGTTGCCTGGCGCGCAGGCGACACAGTTCCTCGCTGACTGCGGCGCCGAAGTGATCATGGTTGAGCCGCCCGAGGGTAGTCCGTTGCGCGAGCTCGCGGGCTGGCCCGCCCTGCTCCGCGGCAAGCGCAGCGTGACATTGGACCTGCACGACGACGCCGATCTGGAGCGGCTGCGTAACTTGTTGCGCCGCGCCGACGTCATGGTGAACACAATGCGGCCGACCACGGCCGTGCGCATCGGATTGACGCAGGACGCGTTGTCGAACGCCTACCCCCGACTCGTCGTGGCGACGATCACGGGCTGGGGGTCGACGGGGCCGTTCCGCGACTACAAGGGCTGGGAAGCCCTGGTCATGGCGAAGACCGGGGTCATGCATGAAAAGCGCGGACTGACGACAAGGCCGGGACCGGCTTACACCACGTTCTCCTATGCGTCGTGGGGAGCTGCCCACGCCGCTGTGCAAGGTGTGCTGGCCGCGCTCCTCGAGCGAGACAGCAGCGGGCTGGGCCAGAGGGTCGAAACCAATCTGGTCACCGGCATGGGTTCGATGGATCCGTACAACTGGTTCTACGAGATGGTGCTCGAGCGGTATCCCGGCGCCTACGCACCGATGGATGCTGCCTACGACGACCAGGGCAGGCCCCAGGCCTACCTCATTTATGCACTGCTGGTGTGTCCGACGAAGGATGGCCGCTGGCTGCAATTCGCGCAGGTCTCACCGAAGTTGATCGGCGCCTGGCTCACCGAACTCGACTTGCTGAAGGAACTCGGCGACCCGAAGTGGCAAGGGTTTCCGATGCTGCCGACGGCCGAACTTCGCACCGAGTGGTGGGACATGATGATCGAGCGGGTGGGGGCCCGCACCCTCGCCGAGTGGCAGCAGGCCATGACCGAAAACCTCGACCTGAGCGGCGAACTGTTCCGGAGTCCCGCGGAGTCACTGGACCATCCCCAGACCGTCCACGAAGGCCGCGCCGCTACCGTCGTCGACCCCGATCTCGGGCCGGTCCGTCAACCGTCGACCCTCATACATGCCGATCGCAAACCGCTGACCCAGCTTCGGCGGGCACCGCGAATCGGCGAGCACAACGACGTCGTGTCATTCACGCCCGCCGACGCCGACAAGGCCGGCGTGAGCTCCGACGACCCGCCGCTGAACGGTGTGACGGTGCTGGAGTTCGGCAGCATGTTCGCCGGACCGTACGGCGCGACCCTGCTGGCCGACCTGGGCGCCCGGGTGATCAAGGTCGAGCCGCTGGAGGGCGACAACATCCGTAACTTGGTCGCCTTTCCCGAAGCCGGCGGCGCAAAGGTGTTGCAGGGCAAGGAAAGCGTCGCGATCGATTTCACCAAGCCCGAAGGCCTTGAGCTGGTGTACGAACTGGCCAAGCGGTCCGACATCGTGCTGCAGTGCTTCCGTGGCAAAGCCGCCGAGCGGGCGAAGATCGACGAGGCGTCGCTGCGGGCGGTCAACCCGGACTTGGCGTTCGTGACGACCTCAGGTTACGGAATCGACGGACCCTTCGCTCACCGCGCCGCCTACGCGCCGTCGGTCGGCGCGGCATCCGGGCTGGCGCTGGTCGACAGCCACGACACCGGAGAGCCGGCCGCCGACTTGGACGATCTGCACCGCCGAGCAGTCAAACTGCACGCAGGCGGGGCCGTCCCCGCAGTGCAATCTGACGGCATCGCCGCGCACGGTGTCGGTTCTGCGCTGCTGGTCGCGCTGTATGCCAAGCGTCGCGGCAAGACGCTGACGAACGTGGTGACGACCATGCTCGGGACCGTTCAGCAGGCGATGATCGCCTACAACGCAAGCTATGCGTCCCGTCCCGCCGAGGCGGCCGCCGACGAGCAATTCTTCGGCATGAATGCGCTGTACCGGATGTACCGTGCTGCAGACGGTTACGTCTTTCTCGCCGCGCCGTTGCCGCGCGAATGGCCGGCGCTGACGAAGGCGATGGCGCCCTACGTCGACTTGCACGCCGACGAGCGCTTCACCGATGCCGAATCTCGCGCGGCGCACGACGACGAGCTGATCGCCGCACTGACGACCGTTTTCGCCAGCAAGACCAAGCTGGAGTGGGAGCACGAACTGTCCGCCCAGGACGTCGGTTGCGTCGAGGTGGTGGAGGCCAATTCCGAGTTGGTGCTGCAGACCGATCCGTACTACGCGGCGGGCTATGCCGTGGACGCCTACAGCCCGATCTTCGAAGAGCACCGCCGGCTCGCCCCGCTGTGCCGGTTCTCCCGCTCACGCACCCGGGCCGACGCGGGATGCACCATCGGGCAGCACACCGATGCGGTGCTGCGCGAGATCGGTCTGGACGACGCCACGATCGCCGACTTGAGGGCAAAAGAGATCGTGGGCGGTAGCTGACGGATCAGTCGTCGTCGGCGATCAGCGCGCGCGTCTCGTACGACACCGGGGCGGTCAGCATGCCGACCCAAGTGTCGACGTAATTGTGCAGCTGTGCCTCGCTGAGTCCGTGGCCCGAACGCGCCGCCGCAGCAAGGGTATTGATCAGGCTGACATACAGCTGAAAGGTTCGGCCGCGCCGAATGCGCCCAGGCAGGTCCTGCAGCGCGGCGTCGACCAGTTCCTCCAGCCTCTCCTGCGTCCAATCGTCATCGACGTGATCCGGCCAGTACTCGCTGCGGGCTCGTGGATCCTCCACCAGCCGCGCCAGGAACGGCGCGAACATCTCGCCCGCGGCGATGCTGTTTGCCAGCGGGCGCGCCAACAGCCACACCACCGCGCGCGGATCCGCCTCCTTGCCTTGCTCACGCATGCTCGCGAGCATTTCCCGGCGATCGGCTCCCAGTGACGCTTGGCGGTAGGAGATCAGCGCCCGGATCAGGCCGTCGCGGGAGCCGAAGTGGTAGCGAATCACCGAGGTGTTGGACTGCCCGGCGGCCTGCTGAATCTCCCGCAGCGTGACGGCCTCGATACCCCGGGTGGCGAACAGCCGTTCGGCAACTTCCATCAACATCACGCGGGTCGATTCGCCCGAGGCATTTCGTCGCCGTGACCCCGCAGCCGATTCAGTGCTCGTCATGGATCTCCTCACGGTTCCGCCTCAGTTGTACCGGCGCGGCAGCATTAACAGAAATAATAATGTCATTGCATTAGAAAGTCTGGACTTCTGGCGGTTCGGCTGGCATCATTCGGGTGAGCAGACGGACCGCGGAGGGCCAATGAGCATGATCTGGACGAATTCGGGTGACTCGCACTTCCTGGAACCCGACGACCTATGGCAGTCCCGGTTGCCGAAGGCGCTCGCCGATCTGACGCCCCGCGCTGAAAAGGATCCCGACGGTGAGTACGAGACAGTCTCGGTCGACGGGCAGATCTTCCGGCGCAAGCTGCCGTCATCGGCGATGGAGGCCTTCATCGAGGAGAGCATGAAGCCGCAAGGCATTCGCGACGCCAAGGCGCGGTTGGGGGACTTGGACAAAGAGGGTGTCTGGGGTGAGGTCATCTTCCCGTCGCTGGGCATGTGGGCCTCGACGTTTCGCACCCCTGAACTACTCAAGGCATGCATGCGTGCCAGCAACGAGTGGGCGCTCGAGGAGATCTGCGCGGTGTCGCCGCGCTATGTGGTGACCGCCCAGGTGTCGACACTGATCGTCGAGGACGCCATCGAGGAATTGCATTGGGCCGCAAGCGAAGGCTTCAAGGCGGTGTTTCTGCCCACCACACCGCATCCGAGCGCCCCGGACTGGCATCGCAAGGAGTGGGAGCCGTTTTGGGCGGCGGCCGAGGAAGCCGGCGTGGTGATCGCGTTTCACATCGGCACCGATCCGGTCGACATGACCGTCGGCGGCGCATCGGGTGGAGCGGGCATGGTGTACCGCGGGCCCGGTGGAGCGGTGATGAATTATGCCGAGACCACGTTCTCCGGACAGCGAGCAGCGATGAAAATGGTCGCCTCCGGCGCACTGGACCGCCACCCCGATCTTCGGGTGCTGATCTCCGAAGGCGGCGCCACCTGGGTGCCGTTCCTCGGTGACCGGATGGTCGAGGGCTATCGCCAGCACCATATGGCGGTGCGGCCCAAGCTGACTCGTAGTCCCAAGGAAATCCTCTACACCCAGGTCTATGCCTCATTCCAGCACGATGAGACCGCGGTCGCCGCGTTCGAGCACATGGGCTACAAGAACGTGATGTTCGGCAGCGACTACCCGCACATGGAAGGCACCTTCGGCCACACCCAAGACACCCTGAAGGGGTTGTTCGACGGCGTCAGCGACGAGACCCGGCTGCGGATCACCCAGGGCACATTCTACGAACTGTTCCCCGATGTCCCGCCCATACCAGCCGAAACCGTCTGAGCGCGTGCCCAATACAACAGGACTACGCGACGTCGCCATTGTGGGCGTCGGCGCCACACCCTATTACAAACGTGGCGGGTCACTGCCGAAGTCGATCACCGAGTTGGCCGGCGAGGCCATCATGGCGGCGTGTGAGGATGCCGGCCTTCCCGTGACCGACGTCGACGGCTTCGCGTACTACTCAGGCGCCAGCGCGGGCTACACCGAGAAGATGGACACCGCCGACTTCATGGAAACACTGGGGATTCCGGAAGTCCGTTTCACCGCAGCACTGACCGCAGGCGGTGGCGGCTCGGCGGGCGCGATCGGGCTGGCGCGGGCAGCCATCGTCGCCGGTGATGCCTCCGTGGTCGTGACGGTGATGGCGCTGCAGCAATCCAAACAGCGCCTCGGCTCGGTCTTCTCGGCGATCGAACCCGACCCGATCAATTCGTTCCTGCAACCGTCCGGGCTGTTCGGTCCCGGTCAGCTGATGTCAGTCATGGCACGTCGGCACATGCACCTCTACGGCACCCGTCGCGAGGCATTCGCTGAGATCGCTCTCTCCACACGAGCCAACGCGGCGAATCGGCCGAAGGCGATGCACCCCGAACCGCTGACACTCGAGGACTATTTCAACGCTCGGATGATCGCAGAACCGTTGTGCCTCTACGACTTCTGCCAGGAGACCGACGGGGCAGTGGCCGTGATCACCACGAGCATGGATCGCGCCAAGGATCTGAAGCAGCCGCCGGTGCCGGTGGTCGCCGCCGCCCACGGCGGTGTGCGCGACTGGGGCCGGGCCTTCGCGTGGATGGGAATGCCCGACGAATACTTCGCCTCCGCGGGCAACGCACCCATCGCCAAGCGGCTTTACGAACAGGCCGGCATCAGCGCCGACGACATCGACGTCGCGCTGCTCTACGACCACTTCAGCCCGATGGTGTTGATGCAGCTCGAGGATTACGGCTTCTGCGGCAAGGGGGAGGGCGGCGCATTCGTTGAAAGCGGAGCGATTCGGTATGACGGCGGCTCGATCCCGGTCAACACGCACGGTGGTCAGCTCTCTGAGGCCTACATCATCGGCATGACCCACATCATGGAAGGGGTTGAGCAGATGCGTGGGACCGCCATCAACCAGGTGGCTGACGCCAAACTCGCTCTCGTCACCGGGGGGCCGGCGAGCTTGCCCGTGAGCGGGCTGATTCTGGGACACGCCGCATGAGCACCACCGCCGTCGACGAAGATCCCGGCATGGCCGGGATTGAGGAGCGGCGCGCATGACTTCCGCCGCCGTCGCCCTGGCGACCACCATCCCGGGTGAACACGTCCGGATCGCCGTCAACAAGGACACTGAACCGTTCTGGCAGGCCGCGAAGGAGCGGCGGCTGGTGGCGCCACAGTGTGGCGACTGTCAGATCTTCCGCCTGCCACCGACACCGTTCTGCCCTAACTGCCAATCCAAGAAAGTGAATTGGGTCGATCTCAGCGGCGACGCGGTGGTCTACAGCTTCGCAGTCGTTCACGGGTTCCCCGGCATGCCGGACCTGGTGTTGGTGCCGGCGGTACTTGACCTGCCCGACGCGCCCGGTGCGCGACTGGTCTCCAACATCATCGACGTCGCACCCGCCGACGTCACGATCGGAATGCCTGTCCGCGTTGACTTCTCACCCATTTCCGACGGCTGGCTGCTGCCTGTCTTCCGGGTCGGCGATCGGGGCGAGGAGTAACGCCATGTCCGACGACAGCGCCCTGCACGAGAAACCGCTGGAGTTTCTGACCGGCATCGCCAATACCGGCGGATCGTGTGACGGCCAGGCGATACTGCCCGTCAATGGTCACTTCCGTTGTACGTGCTCGTGCGGCGACTGGGAGATCGAGGTCGATGATCCGCAGGAAGGCCTGCGACAAGCAAGGATCCACACCGGCAGCGTTGCCGATTGACACAAGAGGAGCCGAACCCGTGGGAAATCTGAATGGCAAAGTCGCCTTCATCACCGGAGCAGCGCGAGGCCAGGGCCGGGCACACGCAGTCCGGCTCGCCGCCGATGGGGCGGACATCGTCGCACTCGACATCTGCCGCGACATTGACACCATCGACTATCCCAACGCCAGCGCCGAGGACCTCGACGAAACCGCCCGACTTGTCGAAAAGGAGGGCAGACGCATCGTCGCCCGCCAGGCTGACGTCCGCGACGCCGACGCCGTCGAGCAGGCGGTGGCCGACGGACTCGCCGAGTTCGGCCGCCTCGACATAGTGATCGCGAACGCCGGCGTCATTCGACTGGGTCCTGGCGGCGACCGGCGGCAGACTTTCCGCGACATCATCGACGTCAACCTCATCGGCGTGTGGAACACCGTCGAGGCCACCCAACGCGCACTGATCGACGGTGGCCGCGGCGGATCGATCGTGCTGACCTCGTCGAGTGCCGGCCTCAAAGGCACCGGCACGGATCGGGCTGGTGGACAGGCCTACACCGCGGCCAAGCGCGGCTTGGTGGGGCTGATGCAAGTGTGGGCGAACGAGTTCGCGCAGTACTCGATCCGCGTCAACACGATCCATCCAACTGGTGTGGCCACTGGAATGGTGATGAACGAGACCATGGGCAAGCTGCTCGAGGCCAACGACACCGCTGTCGCGGCGATGCAGAACGCGCTGCCCATCCAGATCCTGATGCCGGAGGACATTGCAAACGCGGTGGCGTTCCTGGTGTCCGACGAAGCGAAGTTCATCACCGGCATCGCGTGGCCGCTCGATGCGGGGTTCGCGGTCCGCTGACAGCTCGCCAGACCTCACGGACTATTGCGTTCGTCACACGACATAGTTAACCTAGTTCGATGAGTTTTCGTTGACCCGTCGTCTCAATCGGTCCAAGTTAACAGTGGACTGTCGTAGTATGCGAGCCGCGAGTGCTTCGAGTTCGTGCCCGTTCGAAGCTGTACGGAAGGACATCATGATCCAGAATCAGCCCACGGCAACGTGTCCCATGAAGCAGATCGACATGAACGCTCCGGACTCGCCTGCGCTGACTCACTTTCATTTGCTCGACGAGTGCCAGGACGAGGCCCGACCGGTCTTCCGGAACACCGAGGCCGGTATGGACTACTGGGTATTCACCGACAACCCGCTGATTCTGGACGGGCTTCAGCACCCGGAGCTTTGGTCCAGCAGCGTGATCGTGCCGACGGATCCGGAGCCGCCGTACAAGTGGATCCCAATCATGCTCGACCCGCCCGACCACACCAAGTGGCGTCATGTGCTGGCGGAGTACTTCTCGCCTGGCCGCGTCAAGGGCCTGCGCGACGCGCAGCAGAAACTGGCCGCGGGACTGATCGAAGAAGTGGCCGGCGAGGGTGGGTGCGATTTCGTGACGCGGATCTCGCGGGTGTTCCCGTCGACGGTCTTCCTGACGATCATGGGCATGCCCGTCGAGGATCTCGAGAAGTTCCTGGCCTGGGAGGACATGATCCTGCATCAGAGCGGGGCGGGGGAGGAAGTCAACGCGGCCCGGCTCGAAGGCATGACGCATGTGATGGGCTACTTCTCCGGCCTGATTGCGGAGCGGCGCGAGAATCGTGACCCGGATGCGGACGACATCGTCAGCAAGGCCATTGACTGGACGCTCGACGGCGAACCCATCAACGACCTGGAACTGCTCAACTGTCTCCTGCTGCTGTTCATGGCCGGGCTCGACACAGTCTCCAACCAGCTGTCGTACGCGATGCTGCACCTGGCCACCCATCCGGCCGACCGCGCACGGATCGTTGCCGAACCCGAGCTCATTCCGAAGGCAGTGGAGGAACTCCTACGGGTTTATCCGATCGTGCAGACGGCACGAAAGGCCACCCAGGACATGGATTTTCACGGATGTCCGGTCAAGGCGGGCGACATGGCTTCGTTCTCGCTCGCGTTCGCGGGCCGGGACGAATCGGTCTATGACGATGCCCGCACGGTCAACTTCGACCGCGGCGTCACACGTCACCTATCTTTCGGCGGCGGCCCGCACCGCTGCCTCGGTTCCCACCTCGCGCGGCAGGAGCTGGCGGTGGTGCTGGAGGAGTGGCACAAGCGCATTCCGGACTACGAGGTCTCCGGGCAACCTATCGAGCACGGTGGTCAGGTGTTCGGCGTCGATTCGCTCAAGCTGACCTGGAGCTGAGATGGGTGTGCCGCGTGGGCCCGGTCGCGCCACGATGTCGCGCAGCTGATCGGCCGGGGTGAGTCATGCCGCAACCGCTGACGTTCGACGTGACTGGCGCGGTCGAATCCGGTGAGCAGCTGAAACAGGCAGCGTGGCTGTTCATGCCCGCGCGGCTCGCCGACGCGAGCGGCGTAATGCTCTGTCTCGCCGGGGGCACTTACGACAAGCACTATTGGCACATCGAGGTCGACGGCTACCCCGGATACAGCTTCGGCGAGCATCTGGCCGACTCCGGGTTCGTCGTTATAGCAGTGGACCACCTCGCGATCGGTGAGAGCGCGGACCCCACCGCGTCGGGACCCGTCGGGTTGGAGTTGCTTGCAAGGGGGGACGCCGAAGTCGCACGCCAGGTCCGAGAACGATTGCGGCGCGGCCAATTACACAAGGACCTGCCCCCGATGAATGCGCCACTGATTGGCGTCGGCCATTCGATGGGCGCGTGCTTGACGACGATGGTGCAGGCGACTACGCACCCCTACGACGCTGTCGTGCTCCTGGGCTACGGCGTGCAGATCACCAACGTTTACCGTGACACTCCCGATGCTGCCGAACTGGAAGAGCGCATCCAACAGACTATTGAGGCGTCCTGCCAATTGAGTGGGGCCAAACCCACCGACGCCCACCTGTACGCGCCTCGCTCTTACCTTGCCGATCTCTTCTATGCGGGCGAAGAGCCGCAGGACGTCATCGACGCGGACACCGCTGTGGAGAGCCGGACTCCGTTGCGGGCGGCCGCCGAAGTCACCACACCGGGCATAGTCGAGCGGTACGCGCCTCAGGTGGACGTACCGATCTTCCTTGGGTTCGGCGCGGCGCTGGACGTTTCGCCGAACCCCTATGCAGAACCCGCCAACTACACCGGTTCTCGGGATGTGACACTGCACCTCGTTCCGGGCTCGGGACACTGTCACAACTTCGCGAGTCACCGCACCCAGCTGTGGGACCGAATTGCACGGTGGTCGTCCACGGTCATTCCGGTGCCGCTCGCCGTACCCGTGGACGCTTAGGAGCGCAGTGCCCAACACCGTCGGATTCCTTGGCGCCGGACAACTCGGCCAGCCGATGGTCGAGCGGTTGCTCGGCGCCCGCCACGACGTCCTGGTCTACGCCCGGCGCGAGGAGGTCCGCCTGCGACTGGAGTCGAAAGGCGCGGCAATGGCCGATTCGGTGGCTGACCTGGCGCGCCGTAGCGACATCCTCATCGCATGCCTGTTTTCGGATGCACAGTTGCGGGAAACCGGGCTGGGCGCAGACGGTTTCATCGCTAACGCTAAGCCGGGTGCAGTGTTGGTTTCTCACACGACCGGCACCCTGTCCACCCTCGAGGCGTTGCGGGATAGTTGTCTTTCGCCGCCGGTCATCCTCGATGCGCCAGTCAGCGGTACCGCGGACGACATCAACGCAGGCAGACTCACCGTGCTAATCGGTGGACCGAGTGACGCCGTCGCCGCAGTAACGCCCATCCTCAACGCCTATGCCGACCCGGTGGTGGCGACCGGTGCACTGGGCAGCGCGCTGGCGCTCAAGCTGATCAACAACCTGCTGTTCGCGGCCAACGCCCAACTCCTTGCCGCGGCGACGCAACTGGGAGATCGGTTGGGCGTCGCACCGGAAGTGTTGTTGTCCACGCTGCAGGTGTGCAGCGCCAGGAGTCACGCGGCGGAACAGGCGCACCGCGTCGGCGGGATGGCCCGGTTCGCGGAGTTGGCCGGGCCGTTTCTACGCAAGGACATCGCGGCGTGCCGCGAAGCCGCGACCGAGGCAGGTGTGGAGCTGGGGCTGCTGGACACCGCAGTACGCGAGGGGCCGCTGGCGTTGGACCACGCGAGCGCGGGGACACCCTGATGACGGGTCGACTCGCGGGAAAAGTCGTGTTCATCACCGGCGCCGCCAGGGGACAAGGCCGCGCACACGCCGTGCGAATGGCCGTCGAAGGGGCCGACATCATTGCCGTCGACCTCGCCGCCCCGCTGCCCGAATCAGTACGTTACCCATCGGCCACCCCCGACGACCTCGCCGAGACCGTGGAGATGGTGAAGGCCGCAGGTGGCCGAATAATCGCCACCGCAGCCGATATCCGCGATCTGGACGCGCTGCGTCGCGCCGTCGACGTGGGCGTCGAAGCCTACGGGCGGCTGGACGTCATCGTGGCCAACGCCGGGATCTGCATCCCGTCGCCGTGGAACGAGATCACCCCGGAGTCTTTTCGCGACATCATCGACGTCAACGTAACGGGTACCTGGAACACGGTGATGGCTGGCGCGCAACAGATCATCGACGGGGGCCGCGGCGGATCGATCATCCTGATCAGCTCCTACGCCGGTGTGAAGGTGCAGCCGTACATGGTGCACTACACAGCGAGCAAGCATGCCGTCACAGGCATGGCCCGGGCCTTCGCCGCGGAGCTGGGCAAGCACGACATCAGGGTCAACAGTGTGCATCCCGGGCCAGTGAATACGCCGATGGGCGGCGGTGACATGATCGCCGCGCTGTTCGCTGCGATCGAGACCAACCCCGCGCTGAACAACATGGGCACACCATTCCTGCCGCAGTGGGCCTGCGAGCCGGAAGACGTTGCGGCCGCGGTGTGTTGGTTGGCGTCCGATGAGTCGCGCTTCGTAACGGCGACCCGTTTGTCGGTCGACCAGGGCATGGCGCAGTTTTAGAACGTCACTGCTTCGTCGCTGAGGCGTCCCAGAAGTCACGGTTGGTCGCCACCTTGCCGTTGCGTACGGTGCCGATCGATGCGCCGCGCAGACCGGCCGGCTGCATCACCCACTCGACGGCGAATTGCTCGCCGTCGGCCAGCACGCTGAGCACCTCGTAGGACGCTCCTGGTGCCATCTTCAGTGCGCCACTGACGAAGGCGCGGGCCTCGTCGGCCCCGCGCGCCACGTGACCCGTCGGCACGTCCTCGAGCACAACATCCTTGTCGAGCCACGAGGTGATCGCCTCGAGGTCACCGGAATCCCAGTCCGCGTAGTACTGCCGCAGCCAGGTGGTGTCGTCGGTTGTCATCTGATGTCTCCTTCTGCAGCGGTTAACACGCGACGAATCGCCACGATGAGTGGTTGGTCGCCGTCATCGGCGAGCGCGCCGGCTCCCGCCGCAGCGAGCGCTGGGTGGATCCCATTGCCCTCGGCTAAGTTTCGGGTGGCAAGCCAGCCGACGAAGATCAAGTACGTCGTCGTAAAGGTCTGCACCGCAACGGCTTCGGGCAGCCCTGCATTGCGCAGGATTTGCATTGCATTCTCGGTGAGTCGGGTGGCACCGGGTGACGGACCGGTCGCGGTGAGTGCCCGTAACCCGGTTCCTGGGTAGGCGAGGAAAGCCCTGTCCATCGCGGAGATCAGCGTGAGGTACCGATCGACCCAGGGCGCCTTGGTGTCGGTTGCGACGTCGATCCGTGTCGCGACGGCCTCGACCACCCGATCGGCGAGTTCGTCGCCCCCGCGCAGGTGGTAGTGGATGGCGGGCGGCGTGACCCCGCACTCGTCGGCGACGGCGCGGACCGTCAGGCGGTCCAGCGACGAACGCGCCACGACACGCAGTGCCGCACCGACGACGTCGGTCATGGAGATGGGTTGCGGCTGCGTTCCACCGCGGCTTCGCGGCATCGGGATCCCGTCTGGCTGGTGTCAAGGCATCCCATTATGCCATAGTAAATGGGATCGTGGGAAGGAGGCCGTCGTGGACGCAGAAGTCATCATCGTCGGCGGCGGCATCGCCGGGTGCGCGTTGGCCGTCCGACTGGCCGCCGCCGGCATTGCGGTCGTCGTCCTCGAGCGCGAACGGGTGTATCGCGACATCGTGCGGGGAGAGGCGCTGGTGCCCTGGGGATTCCAGGAAGCGCGTCAACTCGGACTGGCAGATGTGATCCTCGAGACCGAAGGGGTCTCGGTGATGACCCGAATGGTGCCCTACGACGAGTCGCTGAGCTTCGAGCAGGCCCAGCGTCGAGCCCGTGACCTGTCCGACGTGGTCGACGGTGCTCCGGGTGTCGTTGGCGTCGGTCACCCCGAGCTACGTGAAGCGTTGGCCACTGCGGCCACCAAAGCCGGTGCCACTGTCGTCCGTGGTGTTCGGCGTTCGGTCGTACGTGGCGGCAGCAACCCAACGGTTACCTATGATGTCGACGGATGCACCCGCGTCGCGCAATGCCGGCTCGTGGTGGGTGCGGACGGCAAGAAGTCCGCGACGCGCACCGCACTCGGCCTGACGTTGTCGACGACCCACGCCAGGGTGCGGTTGACCGGGATGCTGGTCGACGACGGTGGCGCGTGGAACCGCGCCGAGACCGCGATCTCGGTTGACGGCCGCAACCTGTTCATCGTGATACCCCGAGCCGATCGGCGGCTGCGGTTGTACGTCGCCCGCCGCGACGACGACCCGGAGCCGATTCAGGGGCCGAGTGCGGTCGGGGAGTTCTTGAATTCGTTTCGCACACCGATCTTTCCAGACTCCAACGCGATGGTGGAGGCGACGCCGATCGGCCCCTGCGCGACCTTCCCGATGAATGACGCCTGGGTAGACGAGCCGGTGGTGCCGGGAGTGGCGTTGGTCGGCGACGCCGCGGGGTGGAGCAATCCCGTTACCGCCCAAGGATTGGCGATCAGCCTGCGGGATGCCCGGATACTGGCCGAAGCGCTCCTTGCCGGACCCGACTGGACACCCCAGGGACTGGCCGGCTACAGCGACGAACGCCGAACTCGGATGGCCCGGCTGCGATTCGCCAGCGCGATGACCGATCTGCTGACGGGTTTCGGCATGCCCGATCGCGCGGCCCGCCGGTCACGCATGCTCGGATTGCTGCGCCGACGCCCAGAACTGGGCGCGGCGCTCGACGCGGTGCACGCCGGGGCGTGGGCTGCGTCACCGGAGGCTTACACGCCCGACCTATTGACCACGCTCGCCCTGGCGTGACGCATGTGTCAGATCTGATCGAGATACCGTTCGATCAGTGTGACCGACGTCTGCGGATAGCTGCGTGCCGTGTCGGCGTCCAGTCCGTCGCGCACCAAAAGCCGGGCGAGTCGGTTGTTGATCAGCGAAAGTACGAACGCGGCCAGCAGTTGGAAGTAGGCGATGTCACCGGTCAGGGTCCCGCCGAATTGGACGTAGCGCCTGACGATTTCGTCATCGTCGGGTACACCGGGTAGGCGAGTGAATCCCAGTGCTTCGCAGAGGAAACGTTCGAACATCAGCCACCAACCGAGGTCGATGTCCGATGGACCAGTGCCTGCGGTCTCCCAATCGAACAATGCGACCACCGACAAGTCGTCGCCGAAGCACATGTTTCCGACGCGGGCGTCGCCCCACACCACCGTTTCGGCCTCGGTGTCGGGCGCGGATTCGAGGATCACGCGTAGCGCCCGAGCGAGCACATCGGCACCGACCACCAGATCGGCACGACACCACTCGTACCAGTCTCTGAGTCTGTCGAGATAGCGCTGCAACGCTGTGTCACTCGGGTCGGCGTCGCCACGCAGGAATCGCAGCGTGTCGGCGTCCTCGACGCGGTGCACATCGACCAGCGCGCGCAATCCGTTGTCGCACAACAGCCCCCGATCCGCAGCGGACAGTGCGACGGTCCAGCCTCGCTTGTGCCAACTCGGGACGTCCGACGGTGTCCGCCCCCGCGCCCGGCGCATCACATAGAACGGCGATCCCAGAATGGCAGGGTCGCGTTCGATGCCGACGACGTCCGGCACTCGAATACCTTGAGCGCCAAGTCGTTGCATCACTTCAGCCTGTCGCGGGGCGTCGGGCACAGCGAACAACTGATGATCATCAGCCTGCGCGCGCAACACCAGATCCTCGGCGTGGCGCACGCCGGCTTGGTCGACCCAGACAGCGGTGAAGAACGCTGTCTTGCCCGAGTAGCCGGCCGGCGGCGCACTGAATTCGGAGATCTCGAAAGCTATCGCCCCGGCCGAGGCCAGCCGGGGCGGCAGCCAAGAAACGAGCGCCTCGCCTACTCGGTCGCCGAGATCGCCGCGTGCGGATGTGTACGCCATCGGCATCCTTTCCAAAACTGAACACTACTGTCAGAATAGCGGTCATGGATGCGAGTATCCCGCTCGGGGCTTACGTGCTCCCCGGACGTGTCACTGATCCCGATGCGGTGGTCGGCCAGGCGCAAGCCGCAGAGCGCCTCGGTCTGCGCACGGTGTGGCTCAGCGAACGGTGGGGCGCCAAGGACCTCGGCGTGATCTCAGGTGCGATCAGCCAGGTCACGTCGAGGATCGGAATTGCTTCGGGCATAACCCATTTGCAGTCACGCCATCCCGCAATGTTGGCGTCGCTGGCCATGACCACGCAGGCGTTGTCGGGCGGTCGATTCATCCTCGGCGTCGGGCGCTCCGTGGACGCCATGTGGAAAGCTGTCGGACTGCCGAAGCCCACCAACGCCTCGATCGTCGACCATGTCGACATCTTCCGCCGCCTGTGCCGGGGGGAGAAGGTGCGCTACGACGGGCCCGCCGGCACCTATCCGTCGCTGCGGCTCAACGACTTACCTGATCAACCGGTGCCACCGCTGGTGTTCGCGGCGATCGGGTCCAAAGGCCTGGCGCTCGCCGGCCGGCACTTCGACGGCGTGCTGCTGCATCCATTCCTCACGCCTGGGGCCGTGCGCCGCTCGGTGGAGCTCGTGCGCGGCGTCGAACGCGCGGCGGCGCGGCCGGCGGGAAGCGTGCGGGTATACGCCACGGTCGTGGTGGCCTGCGAACTCCCGCCAGACGAGGAACTCGCGGTGGTGGGAGCGCGGGCGGTGACCTACTACCAGATCCCGGGCTTCGGTGAGCGACTGGCGGCTGCCAGCGGATGGGATCCGGAGCCGTTGACGCGGTTGCGATCCCATCCGCTGCTCAACGGGATCCGACGTTCGGCCGACTCGGTGCTCACTCGGGAACAACTCGTCGAGGTCGCATCGCTGTTGCCCGCAGAATGGACTGGCGATGCGGCGGCGATCGGATCGGCGTCCGCGTGCCACCAGGTATTCCAGCGCTATTGGGAGGCAGGGGCCGACGAGCTGGTCTTACACGGGAGCACGCCCGACCGGCTCGGCCCTCTCTTTACGCGGGCAGACTAAAACACGGTTACTCGCGAAACAGTTAAACATTGAGCTGATTAGTTCTACGATTTGGCCATGGATCTGAAACTCCAACGCATCGCCGCGTGGGGCGGAATCGTGATGCTCGCGCTGTTCTTCGTCTTCTTCATGCTGATCGGCAAGCTCATTCCGCCGCTGTCACCGACGGCGAGCGCGCGAGACATTGCCGACTTCCTGGTTGCGAACAAGCTGCGGGTACGGGTGGGCCTCGCGTTCAGCCTGCTCGCAGCCTGTATCGCGTTGCCGTTCCTGGCCACGATCTGTCTGCGGGTGCGACGGGTCGAGGGCAAGTGGGGCGTGCTATCGGTGACGCAGATCTTCGCCGGGGTCATCTTCGTGCCGGGCTTTCTCTTCCCGATGATGGTGCTGGCCGCTGCCGCGTTCCGTCCCGAACACCGCGATCCCGAAATCACCCAGGCGCTCAACGACGTCTTCTGGTTGATGTTCGTCGGGATCGTCGGGACTCTGGTCGTGCAGGCTCTGGTGCTCACGACGGCGTCGTTCGTCGACCGAACGGATCCGCCGACGTTCCCGCGGTGGTTCGGCTATCTCAACGCGTGGTACGCGTTGCTTGCGCTGCCCGGCGGCGCGGTGATGATCTTCAACGAAGGCCCGCTCGCGTGGAACGGCGTTTTCGCCTTCTGGATTCCGTTGGTCGCATTCAGTGTCTGGATGATCGCGGTGACCGCAGTGATGCTTTGCTCGATCGGCGCAGAGCAGGCGGTCGATCGACCGCTGGCGGCCGCTGCCACGTGACGGTCGGCGCACCGACGGCCGCGACGGCGACGACGCGTCGGGTTCCCGGCGAAAACGGCACCTGGGTCTTCCTGTTCGGCGACATGCTCGTCTTCGGCACGTTCTTCGCCACCTTCATGGTCGAGCGGGCCAAGGCGCCCGAGATCTTCGACGTCTCGCGAAAGACACTGCACATCGGCGTCGGGTTGACGAACACTTTGGTACTGCTGACCAGTTCGCTGTTCGTGGTCGTCGCCCTGGGCGCGCTCCGGTCAGGAGCCCGCCACATCGCGCGCTCGGCCGTATTGGCGGCAATGGTATGCGGCGCATTGTTCGTACTTCTGAAGGTGTTCGAGTATCACTCGCTGGCCGCGCACGGGCATGGCGTCGGGGCCAACCACTTCTACCTGTACTACTTCATCCTCACCGGCGTGCACCTGTTCCATGTCTGTGTCGGTATGGCGGTGCTGGCGTTCTTGCTCACCCAGACCCGTCGGCACGACATCGGTGAAACCCGGATGGCGGTGGTGGAGGGCGGCACCTGTTTCTGGCATCTCGTCGATCTGTTGTGGATAGTGCTGTTCCCGTTGCTCTACCTGGTGGCCTGATGTCTGGACCCTCGGCCTTTGGATTCGCGCGGGGCCGCGCCGGCGTGTCATGGCTGATGCTGATCGCCGCAACACTGCTGTCCTACGTCCTGGGGGCGGACCACGGTATCGGATCGGTGATGGCGATTGGGGTCTTCGGGATTGCCGCGTTCAAGATCAGGCTGGTCGGGCTTGACTTCATGGAACTTCGCACCGCGCCAGTACCTTTGCGGGTGGCGTTCGAAAGTTATTGCCTCGTGCTGTGGGCAGTGCTGTCCGGGCTGTATCTCTTCCGCTGATGTCGTCACACCACAAGCACCTACGCGACACGTGGCGTCGCAACGGTTGGCACTCGGACCGTATGTGTTTGGACGCGTTCGAAGCCGCCGCGGCCGAACACAGCAGCGCGACATTGACTTTCGTAACCGACGATTCAGTGCGCAGCCCGACGGTGGGTGAAATCCGTGATCAGGCCTTGGTCGTGGCGGCCTCGCTGCAGCGGCTCGGAGTGCGCGCGGGCGACGCGGTCGCAGTTCAGCTGACCAATCGCGTCGAGTGTGCGGTTGCGTATCAAGCAGTGTTGTTGTTCGGCGGGGTGCTGGTGCCGATCGTGCACATCTACGGTGTACGCGAGCTGACCTTCATCCTGAGTCAGTCCCGCGCTCGGGTCTTGATCATGCCCGAGCGGCACGGATCGACCGTCTATAGCGAACGGCTGCAAGAGCTTTCGCGTGTCGCTTCGTTACGGCATGTCGTCGTGCTGGACGCCCAGCCCGGCGAAGGCTATCGCGCGTGGTCGCAACTTGACACCTGCGTCGCGAAGTATCGGCGCCCCGCGGTGGGCGCCGACGATGTGTGCCTACTGCTTTACACGTCGGGGACCACGTCTGCGCCCAAAGGCGTGCAGCACACCCACAACACGGTTTTGGCTGAGCAGAAGACCATGCCGGCGCTGCTGGGCGGTAGACCCGACGACGTGTACCTGGTGACCTTTCCGCCCGGCCACATCGCAGGCGTCGGATCGATGCTGCGGCCGTTGCTGAGCGGTGCCCGGACTATCTTCACCGATGGCTGGGACCCGGCCCTGGCGGTCGAGATGGTGCACCGTTTCGGTGTGACCTGCACCGCCGGCACACCGTTTCACCTCGAGGGAATCTTGGACCTCGGTGATACCGGGGACAAGCTGGCATCTCTGCGTGAGTTTCTGGTCGGCGCCGCACCGGTCGCCGAGCAGATCGGCCGCCGCGCCGCGCAAGCCGGGCTCAGCACCTTCCGCAGTTTCGGCGCTACCGAACACCCCACTGTCACCCGGTGAACACGAGGGCGAGCCGGAGTGGGCCCGCCTGACCACCGACGGAAAACCGCAGCCGGGCTCTGCGGTCCGCATCCTCGGGACCGACGGCGCAGACTGCCCGCCGGGCGTGGACGGCGAGGTCATCGTGCGCGGTCCCGATCAAATCGGTTACCAGGATCCTTCGCTGAACGCTAAGGCGTTCACTGACGACGGTTGGTTCCGTACCGGTGATCTCGGGCAGCTCGATGCCCAAGGCAGATTGACCATCACCGACCGGATCAAAGACGTCGTCATCCGTGGCGGCGAGACCATCTCCTCGGGTCAGGTCGAAGAGGTCCTCAACGCACACCCCGCTCTCGCCGACGGCGTTGCCGTCGCAGCCCCGGATTCGCGTTACGGCGAAGTGGTCGCCGCGATAGTGATCCTCAAACCGGGGTGCGTGCTCGACCTCGACGACCTGCGGGCCCACTTCGCCGCATCGGGATTGGCCAAGCAGAAGACCCCAGAACGTCTCGCCATCGTCGACGAGCTACCCCGCACGTCGCTTGGCAAGGTGCGCAAAGTCCAATTGCGCACTGACCACTTCGGTGCCGACGGCGGTTGAAACATCTACCACGGCAACAGGTTAGTGAGAACGGATTCCGAAATCGATGTCTTGAAGGCCAGCGAACGGTGTGAAGCTGGGCTTGTTCAGCCATGACGGGGCTGCGTCGTGTCCGGGTTCCGGACGTGCCCAGTCCACCCAGGGCCCCCAGTCCTCGCGGCGGAGCTTCTGCTGCAGTGTTTGTGGGTGTGCGGCTTCGGCGGCGGCGTAGCGCTTCGCGAACTGCTTCATCTCGGGCAGCAGCCAAACGTCTTCCTCGGAACGCCATTTGCCATCGCCGGCGTACTCGATGAATTGATAGGACGGAAAGTCGATGGGTGCTCCGCCAGGTTGCGGATTGTCGGCGCGATTGAGCACCTTGTATGCCACCCGCGTGTCATCGACGACGTACCAGACCAGCGGGCTGTAGACCTGCGGTGCGGCGCCCATCGTTCCTTCGAGGAACTTGGTGATTTCCGCCGGGCCGGTGAACGTTCCGTAGAAGTGGTCGAAGTAGGTTGCGTCGTCGGTGAAGAGGCCGGCCCAGGCTTGCCAGTCCTCGAGCACCGGGCCGGTCATGAAGTAGCGCCGAAACTCCCGCTCGACTTCCGTCGCGGTGGTCATCCGCCGAGCCGCAGACCGGTGTTGCGGGTGCCGAACACGTCGGTAGCCATGATCGCACCGAGTTTCTCTGCGTCCCAACGCTTTTGGCCGTTGGAGACGGATGCGACCGGATGCCAGCCCTTGAGTAGCTGCAGATGCTCGCCCATGGCGCGGATCACCTGGCCGCTGACGTGACCGGCCTCCGGGCTAGCCAACCAGGCCACCACCGGCGAGCCCAGTGAGGGATCTTTGGGGTCGAACTGGTCCTCGGCGCGCTCATCGGGCTCGATCGGGGCCTGCGCGCCGGGCATTGACGCTGACATCCGAGTGCGCCCACCCGGGCTGATTGCATTCACGGTTGCGCCGATCGACGCCAACTCCAGGCTCAGGGTCTGGGTCAGGCCGACGATCGCCGCCTTCGCGGCGCTGTAATTGGTCTGCCCGAAGTGGCCGTGCAGACCGGCGCCGGAGGTGGTGTTGATGATGCGTCCGTAGACCTTTCCGCCGGATCCCTTGGATTCCGCGCGCCACTTGCGGGCGACCGCGCGGCTGGTTAGCCAGCTACCCCGGACGTGCACCCGCATCACCAAGTCGAAATCGTCGGCCGACATGTTCCAGATCGCCTTGTCCCGAACGATTCCAGCGTTGTTGACGACGATGTCCAGCCGGCCCAGCTGCGAGTATGCTCGCTCGACGGCGAGGTCGACCTGCTCCTCGTTACCGACATCGCTGAAGTCGGAAACAGCTGTGCCGCCCCGGCTTTCGATGATCGCCACCACTTCGTCGGCGACCTTGCCGGTGCCCTCGCCGGACAAGCTGGTGCCCAGGTCGTTGATGATCACGGTGGCGCCGTGCTTGGCCAGCTCGAGTGCGTGGCCGCGGCCGATGCCGTGCCCCGCCCCGGTCACCAGGGCGACTTTGCCGTCGAGCAGTCCGGTCATGGGCTCTCCTCGGTTGGTGCGAATACCGTCAGGAATGGGCTTTCGGGATCGGCGTCGTCAACCGGGCGAAAGACCGCGGTCACCGGCATGCCGACCCGAAGGTGGCCACCGTTGGCGCCTTCGATCGTTGTCATCAGCCGCGGGCCCTCGGCCAGTTCGACGATCGCGGCCACATACGGCAGTCGCTCCTTGAACGGTGCCAAATCATTGACGTAGACAGTCGAGTACGTATACAGCGTTCCGTTCCCGCTCGCCCTTATCGGCCGCACGTCCTCACTCCAGCAAGAGGGGCAGAACGGGCGCGGATAGTGATGGACCTTGCCACACGCCGCGCATTCGGCGATCAGCAACTGACCCTGCCGGGCGGCCTCCCAATAGGGAGCGCTGGCCGCGTCGATCGTTGGTATATCAGCGCGGGCCACCTTCACCACCCGGTGAATTCGGTCGGTCGTTTCTCCACGAACGCCTGAACACCTTCGGTGGAGTCGTGCGAATACGACTGGATCTCCTGCGCCATCGCCTCCGCGACGAATGCACCAGACCGGTCGGTGTCGGGGGAGTCGTTGAGCAGCCGTTTGGTGAACGCGATCGCCGAGGTCGGCGCGCCGGCCAGCCGCCCGGCGAAGTCGCCGACCGTGGCGTCGAAGTCGGCGGGGCTGACTACCCGATTCACCAATCCCAGGGTGAATGCTTCGGTAGCTGAAAGCTTTTCGCCGAAGAACGTCATCTCCTTGGCCTTCTGCATGCCGATGCGGCGGGGCAACAGGTAGCAGCCGCCGCCGTCGACGACCAGCCCGCGTTTGACGAACGACTCTGCGAAGTAGGCGTTTTCGGTGGCGATCACCAAGTCGGAGGCATACACGACATGGGCTCCCAGGCCCGTCGCCGCGCCGTGCACCGCGGCGATCACCGGTTTGTTGCAGTCCAGCACGCTGGCCACCAGCTTCTGGGCGCCGTTCATGATGCGCCGCGTCGGCTCCAGCACGCGTTTCTCGCCCTGCGCGCGCCGTTCGGCGAGGGAGCCCACGTCGGCGCCGGAGCAGAAGTGCTTGCCGTTGGCGCGCAGCACCACCACGCGCACCTTCTCGTCGGCGTCGGCGGTGGCCAGTAAAGCGATCAGCGCATCCCGGTCGTCGGGACGCACCGCGTTGGCGGCTTCGGGTCGGTTCAGGGTGATCGTCATGACGCCGTCCGCGACGTCGGACAGGATCGCTGCCTGCGTGTTCATGGTGTGTAGGTGGCCTTCAGGTGTTTGATGCCGTTGACGAAGTTCGACCTCAGCATGACTGGGTCGCCCGCGGCGGTGATGTCGGGGTATCGCGCGTAGAGCATCCTGAACGCCACGTTCAACTCCAGGCGGGCCAAGTGGGCGCCCAGGCAGTAGTGCGGGCCCGGACCGCCGAAAGCAACGTGGTTGTTGGGTTTTCGCGCGATATCGAAGCGCTCCGGCTCGTCGAACACCGCGGGGTCGCGGTTGGCCGCGGGATACCAGACCACGACCTTGTCGCCGGCGTTGAAGGTGTGGGTGACCTCGCCCAACGCGTCGGTCAGCGTCACACCGTCGCGGGTCACGGTACGGCGAAAGTGGATCACCGGGCTGGCGTACCGCAGGATCTCCTCGACCGCAGTGGGGGCCATGTCGTCGTAGTTCGCCAGCAGGCGGTCGCGCTGGTCGTGGTGCGCGCTGAGGATGAGCAGCCCGTGGGTCAGCGCATTGCGAGTGGTCTCGTTGCCCGCGCCGATCAGCAGGATGAAGAACTTCGCCAGCTCCTGAGGGGTCAGGTTCTCCTCGTCGGACGTGACCAGCTTGCTGATCACGTCGTCGCGGGGATGGGCGATGCGGTCCTCGGCGATGCCCTTGAGCAACTCGATGAGCCGCTCGCTGATCTCGGTGACCGCTGCTCCGATACCCGTGACGGTCTGGTCGGGTACGTATTCGGGGTCCGAGGCGCCGAGCACGATGTTGGTCGCCCGCACGATGAACTGTTCGTATTCGCGTGGAACGCCGAGCATGGTGTCGATGATGCGCAGTGGCAGCAGCGTGGCGAACGACGAAACGAAGTCGCATTCACCCGAACGCGGCATCTCCTCGAGGATCTCGGCAGTGGTCTCCTCGACCAGGCCACGCAACTCGGCGAGTATGCGGGGAGTGAAGCCCCGCGAGACGATCTTGCGCAGCCGCATGTGTTCGGGATCGTCCATGTCGATGATGGAGCCGCGGTATTCGCGCATCTCGGCGGTCTGGTCGAAGATCTGCGTGCCCTGCCCGGAACTGAAGTCGCCGGGCCGGCGGCTGATGTCGACGACGTCGCGGTGGGCTCCGACTGCCCAGAACCCGCGTGGCCGCGGTGAGTCGGGTCGGTTGGTGCGGACGAACACCGGGCGGCCGGCCTCGCGAAGGCGCCGGTAAAGCTCGTTGCGGTCAGCTGGACGCTCTTGCCACCACCGCAAGTCGATCAGCGGCGCGAACTGCTGCTCGTCGATGTCGATTGCGCTCACAGCACCCGATTCTGGCACCCATGTCACTTATAGGCAATGCCGGGGTGCTCGATAAAATCCGGTAATGGCTCGATATTCCTACGCAGTAGGCGCGACCTATCTAACATTGGTGTCACTTCAAACCTGAGTAGCGGAGGAGAGCACATGACCTTACGGGTCGGCATTATCGGCGTCGGTTGGGGCGCGCATGTGCAGGTGCCCGGTTTCCGGGCGGCGAAGGGCTTCGATCCCGTCGCGCTGTGTGCCCGTACACCTGATCGACTGGAACGGGTGGCGACCAAACTGGGCATCGAACAGACCTCTACGGATTGGCAGTCGTTCGTGACCCGCGACGATCTGGACGTCATTTCGGTCGCGACGCCCACTGTGCTGCACCATGAGATGACGATCGCCGCGCTGGCGGCGGGCAAGCCCGTGCTGTGTGAGAAACCGCTAGCAGGTGACCTCGAAGCGGCCCGCCACATGGTGCGCGCAGCGGCGGATGCCGAGCTGCCTACCGCATGTTGTTTCGAGAACCGTTGGAACCCCGACTGGTTGGCCGTCGCGGACCGGGTGCGCTCGGGCTTCCTCGGTTCGCAGTACTTTGCGCGGGTCAGTCGCAGCGCGTCCTACTGGCATCCGAGTCATCCGTTGCAGGCCCATTGGATGTACGACCGCGAGCAGGGCGGCGGCTATCTGGCCGGCATGCTCGTGCACGATCTGGACTTCTTGTGCAGCCTGCTCGGCCGCCCGGTATCGGTGTGCGCCGAAGTCCGCACCAGCGACCCGGTCCGCGAACTGCCCGACGGGGGGACTCTGGCGGTCACCGCCGACGATACTGCGGCGCTGCTGATGCGGATGGAGTCCGGGGTCACCGTCGTGTTGAGCCTCACGGTCATGGGCGCCCACGCCGACTACTACCGCCTGGAGTTGTTCGGTTCCGATGGCACCATCATCGGCGACGGCGAGTTGCGTTCTGCGGCGTACAGTCTCGGCACCGCCACCGATCCCGGACTGAGCCCTCTGACGGTTGATGAACGCGAGCCCGCGTACCCCGAGCGGTTGCCCGGCGGCCTGGCGGGCCACGCGAGTAGGGCGATGGCGCTGATGCTGCAGGACTGGCTGCCCGCGTTCGACGGGGGGCCCAGCGGCGCGGCCACCTTCGAGGACGGGCTGCTGTCGCTTGCGGTGATCGATGCTGCGCATCGCTCAGCTGAAGGCGGTGGTTGGGAGCCCGTGCAGGCGTGAGGCGCGGGTCGAGCAAGCAAAGGAAGGGAACTGCCCGATGAAAGGTGGACCGTCGATCAAGCATCTCGACGATGTACCGGCCGAGGAAATGCTGCGTTACGAGTTCGCCGATGGTCGCACGGCGTCGATCTGGGAGAAGTGGATCGAGCTTTCTCCCCGTTACTTCGCGTTCTGGAACAAGTGGGACCCGGGTGCCATCTCCTCGCAGCACGGTCACACCGGCGATCACAGCAACTTCATTCTGGCCGGCGAGATCCGTTGCGGTGACGTCGTCGCCCGCGCCGGTACGCACATCATGCTCGAGTGGGGGGACGTGTTCGGACCTTGGGAGGCCGGCCCTGAGGGATGCGAACTTTACGGGTTCATCGCCGGTGAGGGACAACCGTTCAGCGGTGATACCACCGCCTACGAAGCGTTGCTCGAGGCGCGTGGTGCCCGATCGGTACCCTTACCGATGCCAAAACGCTTGCCGCCGTGGATACTTGCCAAACTAGGTGTGCCATTCACCTCATCGACCACCAACTGGACGGTGTCGACCTGAGCCGCTCCGGTGTCGTGCTCGTCGTCGAAGCTAGTTGAGGGACGAGCCGGCGTCGACCGTGACGTGTCGGCCGGTTATCGTTCGCGATTCGTCCGCTGCCAAGAACGCCACTGCAGCGGATGCGTCAGTGTCCGCCCAGGTCGCAGCCGGCCATAACATCGTCGAAAGCGACGCCGCACCAGCCTGATTGCCTCTGCTATCCACGTCGAGCATGACGGGCCGATGCAGCCGTCCGGCACGCCGCACATCGCCGGCATCCTCCGCGCCGCTGACGGTGTTTACCCGGATGCCTTGTGGTGCTAATTGTTTGGCCAGCGTCTTCACGTACTGCGAGACCATCGACTGAGCGAGCTCATATGCTGCCCCACCGAGTCCCTGCGGTCGATCGAGAAAAGGTCCTTGCGGGGAGCATGTGGGACCAGAAGCGATGAGCGACGAGCCTTCGACCAACCTGGGCACCGCGGCGCTGAAAGTGTTGACCACGCCGATGAAGTCGACGTCGAAGGTGTCTATGAAGGCCGCGATTGGGGCGTCCGGCTGAGTCGGGACAATGGCAGCGTTGGCCACGACGATATCGAGTGCGCCAAGTTGACGCACCGCGGTGTCGACGGCGATCTCCATTTCTAGTCGATCGCAGACATCGCACCGATACACCAGTGCTTTTCGGTCGAGCTTCTCGATCATCGTAGCGGTGCGGTCGAGGTCTTCGCTCGTCGCGAGTGGATAGTCGCACGACGGGATGTTGTCGCACAGATCCACCAACACGATATCTGCGCCTTCCCAGGCCAAACGCAGCGCGTGGCTTCGACCGCGACCCCTTGCTGCGCCGGTCACGAGCGCCACCTTGCCCGCGAGACGTCTATTAGTCACGACCTTCTCCGGCGAGAAGTCCCTCGGCGGGCGGATAGATCAGTACGCCCCGGATATTGGCGCCGGCGTGCATGTCGGCGTAACCGTCGTTGACCTTCTCCAGCGGGTAGGTGCGGGTCACCATGGATTCGAGGTCGACCTGCCCGGCGCTGTACAGCTCGAGGATCTTCGGGATGTCGGCTCGCGGATTGCCCGAGCCATAAAGGGTTCCGATGATCTGCTTTTCGGTCAGGGTGAGGTCCATCAGATTGGCACGGATTTCGCGTTCCAGCATCGGGTGGACGTTGGTGACCACCAACCGGCCCCGCTTGGCCGTCATGGCCAGCGCCCTGCCGACCAGTTGACCGTCGCCGACTCCCATGGCGCAGATGAACTTGTCCACGCCGCGGTTCCAGGTAGCCTCGGCGATAGCATCTTTGGCCTCGTCCCAGTCCGCTGCGGTATGCGTGGCGCCCATCTTCACCGCTTCGGCCCGCTTGTACTCCGAAGGGTCGATGACCGTGATCGTGCGGGCACCCGCGAGCCGGGCACCCTGTACCGCCGCGGCGCCGATGCCTCCGACGCCGGCGATGGCGACGGTGTCGCCCGGCCGGACCTCGGCGGCGTAAACCGATGATCCCCAACCCGTAATGAAGCCGCAGCCGAGAAGGCAGGCCAGGTCGAGGCGGTAGTGCTCCGGGATCTTCACGCAACTCGCTTCATGCACGACGGTGTGGTGCGCGAACGAGCCGACGCCGCAGGCCAGCGCGAGGTCTTCGCCACCGAGATGGTGGCGGGCGGTTCCGTCGTGAATCTGCATGCCCGAGTAGATCTTTGCGCCGAGGTCGCACAGGCTCTGATGGCCGGTCGAGCACGACGGGCACCGGCCGCACGACGGGATGAAGCTGAACACCACGTGATCGCCCGGGGACAACCACGACACGTGCTCACCGACGGACTTGACCACGCCCGCACCCTCGTGCCCGCCGATGCACGGCAACCGGATCGGCATATCCCCGGTGACAAGGTGGTCGTCGGAGTGACACATGCCCGAAGCGTGTAGTTCGATCAGTACCTCAGGCGCCTTCGGCGTATCGAGTTCGATGGTTTCGACGGACCATGGTGTGTTGCGTTCGAATAGGACCGCTGCTTGGGTGTGCACTGGAATCCCTTCCGGGTCAACGAATGATGGCTTGATGTTCGACAAACCCGGTGATGCCCTCGGGGCCGCCTTCGCGGCCGATGCCGGATTGCTTGAATCCACCGAACGGGCTGGCGAAATCGAGCACTGCAGTCGAGTTGACGGCCACCGAACCCACCTGCAGCCGGGCCGCCACTGCCGCCGCCCGTTCGTCGTCGGCGGACCACACCGCCCCGACCAGCCCGTAACGGGAGTCGTTGGCGATGGCCACCGCCTCGGCGGCATCGGCGTCGTCGGAGCCGCTGTCGTCGTAGGCGATCACGACCGCGACCGGGCCGAAGACCTCCTCACGGGCGATCTCCATGTCGTTGGTGGCCTCGACCAGCGCGGGGGAGACGTACCACCCTGGGCGGTCGGGACGTTTGCCGCCGACCAGCACGGTGGCGCCGTCGTGCCGCGCGCGATGCAGGAACCCCTCGACCCTGTCGCGCGCGGCCTCGTTGATCAGCGGACCGATGTCGGTGGCCCGATCGGCGGGGTCCCCGACTCTCAGCCCGGAGACGGCGGCGCTCAGCGCGTCCACGAATTCGTCGTACCGACTCCGCGGCAACAAAATTCGCGTCAGCGCGGCGCACAGCTGACCATTGTTGCCCATCACACCGGCGACCAAACCCGGCACCGTCGTTTCGAGCGGCGCGTCGGCCAGCACGATCGCCGCCGACTTGCCGCCCAGTTCGGTGCTGCACCGGCGGATTCGGGAGCCGCACGACGCCGCGACCCTGGCGCCGACGGCCGTCGAACCGGTAAAGCTGACCTTGTCGACCCCTGGATGTTCCGTCAGCGACTCACCGGTTACAGCGCCGCCGTTGACGACATTGACGACTCCGTCGGGCAGCCCGGCTTCCTCGATCGCCTCCATTAGCACACCGAATTCGAGCGGGGCGTCGGGCGCCGGCTTGAGCACCACCGTGCAGCCTGCCGCCAGGGCCGGAGCGAGTTTCAACGCGGCGATAAACAATGGCGTGTTCCAGGGCACGATCGCGCCCACCACTCCGACAGGGAGCTGACGCACCTCGACGGTGCCGCCTGTCATCGAGGGACGGGTGGCGGAGAAGGGATAGTCAGGCGTGATCGACGCGTAGGCGCGCAGCACACCGACCGCGGTGATGACCTGACCGAACGTGCTCCAGGATCGCGGCGAGCCGATCTCCGCGGTGGTCAGGTCAGCCAGTTCGCTCTTGCGGGCGTTCAGCGCGTCGGCGAGTCGGCCCAGCGCCGCGCCGCGATCGGCGGCGGGCACCCGCCCCCAGGCCGGCAGGGCACCGCGGGCGGCCGCGACCGCGGAATCCACTTCCGCCCGGCCGGCGAGACCCACTGTGCCCAGCAGCTCGCCGGTGCTCGGCGACACCACATCCAACGTCGCGGCGTGCGCTTCCGACACCCATTTGCCTGCGACATAGCTCGCCGCCAACTCGACCATGGCCACCGATTCTGGCAGCTATGTCATCTTTGGACAAGCGGTTCATTGGCCGTGAAGCGAGGATTTTGTTCCAGTGCTGTATTTTTTCTGACACTATTGGTCACTATGAACGCTTCGCCTGACAGTGTCGCTGACGACAGCGCCGGACGGCCATGGGAGCTGGTCGTGGAACGCGGCAAGATCGCAGAGTTCGCCGAAGCCATGATGTGTGACGATCCGGCGTATCGCGGTCCGGACGCAATCATCCCGCCGACGTTCCTGACCAGCGGCGGACGCTGGGCGCCGGCCGGCGCCAGGGTGGACGTGGGGTTCGAGCGCAAGCGCTTGCTGCACGGGGAGCAGGAATACACCTTCCACGCCGCTCCGCCCGCCGCCGGCGACGTGCTGACCGCGCAGGAGCGGATCGTCGATCGCTACTCGAAACCCGGCAGGCGCGGGGGCACCATGCGTTTCGCCACTGTGGTCACCGAATACCGCAACGCGCAGGGAGCACTCGTCGCCGAGGCCAAAGCCACCTTCATCGAGACGGCGGCGAAGCAATGACGGTGACCACCACTGCTGTGAGTGTCGGCGCACGTGCGCCGGCCCGTGACTTTGGGCCGCTGACCCGGCAGATGTTTGTCCGCTATGCGGGCGCGTCGGGCGATCTCAACCCCATGCATTACGACGATCAGCTCGCACAGTCCGCAGGCTATCCCTCGGTGTTCGCGCAGGGCATGTTCTCTGCGGCACTGCTGGCCGGGTTCGCCACCGACTGGCTGGGCGCTCGCTGCGTGCGCCGTTTCGGTGTCCGCTTCCGCGAGCAGGTCTGGCCCGGCGACGTGCTGACCTGTTCCGGCACGGTGACCGCGGTGTCGGCAGAAGCCGACGCCGACCGGGTGAGCGTGGAGTTGACGGCCGCACGACAGACGGGCGGGATCGCAATTGCGGGCTCCGCTGAGTTCCTCGTCCCGAGAAACGCCGCTGGGCGCGACGCGGGCCGCCCAGATGGGCCATAGGCTTAACACGCCATGTCCGAAGCCTCGATCGTCCGCAGGGCCAGTTACGGCCCGTCCAGCCCCGCTGTGGGCGCTCGCGGTGCCAGCACCCGAGGCCGGATCGCCGAGGTCTCGCTGGAGCTGTTCGGTCGGCTGGGGTACTTCGACACGTCGGTCGACGCGATCGCCAAGGCAGCGGGGGTGTCCCGGGCCACCTTGTACCAGTACTTCAAGGGCAAGGACGAGATTTTTCTGGAGCTGCTCAATGAATGCGGCGGCGCGTTGTTCCGGGTGGCGCGCCGCATCGGCGCGCTCGGGCCGGACGAGGTGGGTTTCGACAATCTGAACTGGTGGCTGGGCGAATGGAGCTGGGTGTTCGACAAGTACTCCACCATGTTCGTGCAGTGGACGGCGATCGCCTCGTCGGACACCAAGGTGCGCCCCGAAATCACCCGCTTCGTGCGCAGCTACAACCATCGCATCGCCGAGCGGCTCGCCGCCTCCGGCCTGACGGGGCTGGACCCGGAGGTCGCGGCCATGACGATGACCGCGCTGGTGCACCGCCTCAATCTGTTCGTGCACACCGACCGGGCTTACGGTCGCAGCGCCAAGGACGCGGTTGACACGCTGTCGGTATTCCTGCAGCTGATGTTGTTCCCCGATACTCCGCGGTCGGTGTTGACGTCGTTAGGTCTGCATGCCAGCACAGACCCGGGGGCTGACGTGGACGCGCTCGAAGTGCCCCCGGCGCCAGACGTTTCGGGGCTGTCGGTCAGCGAGCGCACCGCCAGCCTCAGTAAGCGTGCCGTCATCACGGTGAATGCTCTGGCCGATGCCGGCGCCGCTCAATTCCGTGCGCGCGGCTACCGCAGCACCAGTGTCGACGACATCGTCGAGTCGGCCAGCGTGGCGCGAGGTACGTTCTACAAGTACTTCAAAGACAAGCAAGATCTGCTCGCTGCCGTGGCCGCCGAAATCTACAGCGCCGGAATGGCGTTCGCCGACCGGATCGCCGAGGTGGATCCTGTGGGCAAAACGTCTACGCTGCCGCACTGGCTGGGCACCTACGTCGAGTTCTACGACAAGTATTCGGGCTGCATCGAAGCCTGGGCCGAGGGCGCCACCGACGATCCCACGATCGTCAGCATCGGCGAGAACGGACAAGTGCAGATGGACATCGGGGCGGCCAGGATGCTGATCCGCGGATCGGATCGGTACCCGTTCGATCCGGTGGTCTCGGCACTGATCTTACGGGCGCTGGTCACCCGCGTGCCGCAGGCGGCCCTCGATCTGCCCGAGCCGATCGACGACGACGAACTCATCGATGTGTTGATCACCTGCATCCGCCGCGGGTTCTTCGGACGCAAGAAGTAAACGGGCTCCGCTATGCGGTCGTAACACCTTGGGCGACAAGCTCATCGATCGCCTTCATCGAATATCCTAAATCGCACAATATTTTTCGGCTGTGCTCACCCAGCGCGGGCACGTCACCGATCAACGGATCGACGCCGGCCAAGGCAGCGGGCGGCGGCAGCGCGGCCGCCGGACCGCCCGGTGTCTGAATCTCCTGCCACCGGTCCCGGCCGACGAGCACCGGATGCAGCCACAATTGGTCCACATCATTCATCCGGGCATGTGCCACGCCGGCCGTCTGTAGGCGCTTCTCGAGCTCTTCAGCGCTCAGCCGCGCGGCCGCCGCAGCGATGATCGCCTCCAACTCGTCGCGGTTCGCCACCCTATCGGGATTCGTGGCGAATCGCGGGTCGGCGACGAGATCCGCTCTGTCCAAGACGGTCTCGCAGAGCCGTTGCCATTCGGCTGGGTTCTGTACGGCGAGCAACACGGTTCCGCCGTCGCCCGCTGTGAACGGGCCGTACGGAGCGATCGTTGGATGTCGCGCACCCGTACGTTTCGGCGCCGTTCCACCGTATCGACCGTAGTAGAGCGGTTGGGACATCCATTCGACCAACGCGTCGAACAACGACACTGACACCGGCCGGACAACGCCGGTCGTGGCGCGGGCGTAGAGCGCGGTGAGGATTCCGGAGAAGGTGAACATGCCCGCGGCGATATCGGCGATCGACACTCCGGTGCGCGCCACTTCGTCCGGCGAGCCGGTCACCGACAACAGCCCCGCCTCGGCCTGCACCAGCAGGTCGTAGGCCTTGCGGTTGCGCCAAGGGCCGTCCTGCCCGTACCCGCTGATCGTGGCCGTAACGGTCTGCGGGTGAGTGCGGGAAACCGATTCGGCATCTAATCCCAGCCGGGCCGCTGCGCCCGGTGCAAGATTTTGCACCAGCACGTCGGCGCCCTCCAGCAGACGGTCAAAGATGCGTCTGCCTCCGGGTTGCTTGATGTCTACGGTCAACGACTCTTTGCCGCGATTGAGCCAGACGAAATAGCTCGACTCGCCGTGCACCGCGCGGTCGTAGCCACGGGCGAAGTCGCCGCCCTGTGGTCGCTCGACCTTGATCACCCGCGCGCCGAGATCGGCGAGTTGGCGGGTCGCATATGGCGCCGCGACTGCCTGTTCGAGGCTCACCACAGTGATGCCCGCCAACGGGGCATTCGTCATGCGGTGCCTCCGAGGATGATGTGACGAAGATGTCAGAAGAACGATATCAGTTTGTGGTCTTCAATTTCGAATTGCACATGACGTACCGAAATCTGTGAGTACGCAGTGTCAGACGACGGCTGGACTGGTCAGGTGGGAGGCCGCGACGGCCATTCCGGTGATCCATTCCGGCACCGGCTCGTAGACCAGCGGCGTGACCGGCCGGCCGCCACCTGCCGCGCCGGCGGCAAGCCAGGTCCGGACCTCGTTGGCGCCCGCACCGGCGCGGGCGTGGGCGGTGTCCACGAGTTGAACCAACGCAGCGACATCCCAAATCGACATGGCATCCAACACTTCGCCGTCCCAATCGGGACGGATCTTGGTACGCGCGTCCGCCATACCCTCGGCGATGATGCGCGCCCGGTCTTCGTCGCTGAGGTCGTAGGTGTCGACCTCTAGACTCGGCGGTGAATGTGACAACCCTCCGGTGCCGATCACCAGCACCCGCTCGGCGATCCCGTCGAAGAACCGGCCGACTTCCGCGCCGAATTCAGCGACCCGACGACCGTTGGGCAGCGGAGCCGTGGCACAGTTCACCGGCACCGGGATCACCGGCTTGATCGCCAACTCCCCGAGTAAGTCCCGAACAGGTTGCGCGAACGCGTGATCCAGCCCGATGTCGCGACATGCGGCGACATCGAACCCGGCCGACAGCAGGTGTTCACACAGCTCGCGTGCCAACTCCGACGGGACATCCAGGTCGCCGGCCGGGTGGCCGCCCTCGGCCAGAATCGACGCGGACAGCGCCACCCCGAAGGCGGGCACCACGTGGCGAAATGCCCGACGATGGTCGCCGCCGAACACAACGACGACGTCGGGATCGAACTTCTGCGCTTGCTCGGCCGCTGATGTCAGTGCCGAGCGGAACCGGCGACCGAAGGCGTGTTCGACATCGCGTTCCTTGCCCGGGCTGTGGCTCGCGCAGACCACCAACCGCTCCGACGTCACGCTCATCACCTCTTCGCTTGAAGTGACACCAATGTTAGATCAGTCGCCGTCCGGCCACGGCATCACACCGTGACGACGATGCCTTGCGTCAGCGCCACGACGGCGCCGAGGATCACGATGAACGCCGCGCATGCCGCAACAAGGCGGACGGTCTCTCGGCGCAGCGCTGCATTGGTCTGCGGAGGCAGGAAGAATTCGGGGGCCAGATCTTTCATGCGGTCGCTTGCCACCGCGGCTCCTTTCGGATCACGGAACGTAGGGGCTGTCGGCGCCGGTCACGGTGCGCAACACCACCAGCGGAATGATCAGGAAGACGAAGAAGGTGACCTGGAAGACGATGAACCAAGCGCCGAGCCGCATGAGTTCGAAGCGCCACCGCGGAATCACCACGTCGTAGTTGAGGTAACCGTCGAATTCTTGCTGTTTGGTCAAGACCGCTTGCCTGGCAGCCAAGGCGGTTCCGCCCCGACTTTCGGTGTGGCCGGTCGGATGCGGCCCGGTCCGCGGGACGGTGAAACGATCCAAGCGGCAGAATCGCTCGAAATGGTTGAGGCCGCGAATCGGCGGTTTACCGGCCCAGTAGGCGATCAGGTTGGGCCACACACACATGATGCCGATGGTCCAGAGCAGCGTGATGCGACCCCCGTTGCCCCACTGGAGAACGGGTCCGATGCCGGGATCGTATGTCCACCAACCCATTGCCGTAGCGGTGCCCTCGACCACGAAGTCCCAGACGTAGTTGACCGGAATCGCAAGCACCAGCATGGATTTGAGCATGCTCCAGCCGAACCGCGTGGATACCCATTGACTCAGCCACAGCACCAGGATCGCATGCACTCCCCAATACACCGCGTACGCGAATGGCATGAACAACGGATCGTGGGGCGTCTTGATCGGCAGCCACTCGAGCAGATGGTGTTGCGCGAAAGCCGGACTGTAGAACAGCATCTGGCCCCAGTCACCGATCGTCTCCATCCAGTACACCGCGAGGCTGTTGAACAGGAACAGAAACCCCCACGTCAGGCGCCGCCGCCGGATGACATCGGCGATCGCCAGAACGATGAATATGCTGCCGGCGATCGGTATCACCCAGTTGAAGAACCAGACACCGGATGGATGGAGGGTCGCCGGTGGCGCTAGCTGTGACGTGGCGAAAAGCATCGTTGCCTCTCAGCGAGCGCGGTTCATTCGGTTGGCTACCTGTGTAACCTAGTTTACTATATTCCGTTTGTCGCCAGAACCGGGCTGGAGGTTGGCGCTGTATGACGGCTCGAACGCTGCGGCACCGCGCCGGCTCGGCGGTCGCGAACCTCACCGCGGCGGGCGAGTTTGTCGCCGCAGTCTTGCCGGCGCTTCCCGGATCCGGCCCGTCGTCAGCGGCGGATGTCACGACCGACTGGTTGACGAGACACCTGGCGAGTACGACGCCGGGTGCTGTCGCGCAGCGCATTTCGGTCCTGGACGGCACCACGGGTACGACAGACCGTCGGCGCCTGGCCGTCAAATGGAATGGCCCGGGTCGCGCGGCGGGACTGCCCGACCATCTGTTCCTCAAGAGCACCCCGCTGTCCGCAAAGAACCGCACGATGGTGGCGGCGTTGGGGATGGCAGTCAACGAAGCACGCTTCTACAACAAGGCCGCCGACGAGCTCGGCGGTGTCGCCCCGCGCTCCTGGTACGCGCATGCCGGGGTCGGAGCGCGATTCCTGATCGTTCTCGACGACATCGTCGCCGCCGGCGGCCGGCCGTATGCATTGGCCGACACATGCGACATCGTCCACGCGCAGGGATTGATCGACGCCTTTGCGACACTGCATGCCCGGTTCTGGCAGAGCCCGCGGTTGGTCGGGGATCTGTCCTGGGTCCGAACCTGGAGCACCCGGCCAGGGTACGGCGTGTTGACGACTTTCTACTCTCGCGGCCGCCGCGGTGCGCTTCGCCGGGAACGCCCCGAGGTGACATCCGCGGTGCGCGCTGTCGCGGCGGCTCTCGACACGCATGCAGCTAAGTATTACCGGGAGTTCGAGTCCGGGCCGTTGACTCTGTTGCACGGCGACTCGCACCTGGGCAACACCTTCGCGTGCGCCGATGGGCGTTCCGGACTACTTGACTGGCAAGTGGTTTGGCGAGGGCCAGGATTGCGGGAGGTGTCCTACTTCATGACCACCGGCCTGGAACCGGAGATGCGCCGCTCTGCGGAGCGCGATCTCATCGAGCAGTACCTGGAAGGTCTGCGCGCCGGTGGAGCAGAAGACGTACCAAACTTCGATGTCGCGTTCCAGCGGTATCGCCTTTTTGCCGCCGAGGCCTGGGATGCGACGGCGATGACGATCAATTGGCCGGGCTTGCAGGCACAGCAGAATGCCGACGCCGCCTTTCGCCGGGCATGCGCGGCCGTGCAGGATCTTGACACCGCCGCGCTGATGAACCGGCTGTACCGATAGCCGCGTTCGTTATCCGATCCCGCACATTGACACTATGGCAGTGAACTGTCATCTTTGATTAGTCGTGCCAAAGGAGTTGCGCAGTGACGGATTTGAAGTCGCCTCGAAAGGCAGAGTCGTCGGCCATCGAGCCCGCGCGGATCATGACCATTCGGCCGGTGCTGTTCTGGTCGAGCGTCGGTGCGGTTTTCGTCGTCATCGCCGCCTACGTCTACATCTCTTGGATAGTGTCCGGCAATGCGACACCGGTGAATCCGGGGCCGGACCCGATCCCCGGAGCCACTCGTTTGGCGATGACCGCCTTCCAGATCGGCTGTCCGATACTGGCATTGATCGCGATCGTCTACGTAGTCCGCAAGAGCATCCGCGAGCGTCAACTCTGCGTCGAGGCCGCCGTCGTGATCGGCTCGGCCATCGCCTGGTGGCACGACCCGTTGATCAACTGGTTTCAGCCGGCACTGTTCTACAACGCCGGGCTGGTCAACTTCGGCAACTGGACGCAGAACATCCCCGGCTGGCTCAGCCCCGATGGTCGACTGATGGCCGAACCTGTGCTGATGATCGGAATGATCTACGTCTGGATGCCGCTGGCCATGGGCTCGCTCGCCCGCTGGGGCATGGGTCGCGCCCGGAACAGGTGGCCGGCTTTAGGACCCGTCCGCACCTTCTGTGCCGGTTGGCTCACGGTGTACGTGATCGAGTTCCCGCTCGAGATCTTTGCCGTGCGCCACGGTCTGCTCGGCTACCCGGCGTCGATTCCCGGCGTCACGTTGTGGCCGGGTCAGACCGCGCAGATTCCGTTGTACGGCCCCATCCTGTGGTCGCTGGTGCTGAGTTCGAGTGGCGCACTGATGTTTTTCCGCAACCGTGACGGCAGAATCCGGGTCGAGGCGGGCGTGGAGACGTTGCGGTGGGCCGGGCCAGGGATCGCAGGACTGCTCAGGGTGCTGGCGGTGACCGGATTTTTGCACGTGGTGGCGATCGGTGTGTACGACGTGCCGGTGAACCTCGCCGGCTTCTACGCCGGTCCGACTCAAACCTATCCAAGCTATCTGCGTACCCAGTACTGCGGACCGGGAACGCCCCGGCATTGCCCCGATGGCACCCGGATGGCCGATCGTTAGGTTACGGCTATTTGAGGACCGCGGGCAGCGCGGCGAATTCCTGGCGGATCAGATCATCAAGCGAGCGACCCGGTGTTGACAGCCACTGGTTGAGGGCGCGCTCGACCAATAGCATCCCGACAGCCGCCAAGAGCCGGCATTCGCTGTCGGGTGCCGGCAATCGGCGTCGTTCGGCGATCACCTTGGCGACGGTCTCGGCGTTGGCCTCATGGTTTTTACGCTCGCGGCCCAGCAGCACCAGCGACGATGCAACCGCGTCGTGGTACTGCGCGATCCTTTTGCGAATGCGCTTGAGGCCCGGCGCCAGCAGGGCGAACGAATTGGCCAATGCCTCGAAATCGGATGCCTTCTCCGGTTGAGCCAGGTAGACGCCGCTGACCGCGTCGATGAAGTCGTACTCACCGAAGAAGAGCACCGACTCTTTGGTGGGGAAGTAGCGGAAGAAGGTTCTCGGTGAGACGCCGACGCTCTCCGCGATCTGGTCCGTGGTGGTCTCGTCGTACCCGTTCGTGCTGAACAGGTTCAGGGCGGCGTTGAGCAGAGCATTGCGGACCCGGTCCGCGTGCGCGTCGCGCGGTGATCGGTCGCCCCGGGCCATTGCCCAACCTCCTCCTGCGTACGACTGTCCTGACAGTACAACGATCACGGGTGAGGGCACATCGTTGACACCTGCCGTTGCACCAACGATACTTCCAATTTATGACAGTTGACTGTCAAACGACCCAAGCGCCGGCCGGCGCGGGGTAGAGAGGATCTCCGTCTCGATGACCGAGCTCGGCACAACCGGAACGTTCAACATCAACGATCTGCCCTTCGCGGAAGACCGCACGCGCGCGTGGCGCGAGCTGCGGGAGGCCGGTGAGGCGGTGAGCTCTGGCGAGGAGATTGTGCTCACCAGCGCCGAGGCTGTCGAGTTCGCGGCGAAGAAGCCTGAAATCTTCTCTTCGGCAAGGGCTTTTGACCGGCTGGGAAGTCCGGTTCCGTTGGTACCGATCGCGATCGATCCACCAGATCACACCCGCTTCCGGCGCATGCTCGACCCCTTCTTCAGTCCGAAGAAGATGGCCGAGCGTGAACCCGAGTTACGCCGGCAGGCCGGCGAATTGATCGATGCCATTGTTGCCCGCGGCGAGTGCGACGTGGTTCCCGATCTCGCGACACCGTTTCCTTCGCAGGTTTTTCTGACACTGTTCGGTCTGCCCATGGCCGACCGCGACCGGCTGGTGCAGTGGAAGGACGCGATTCTGCAGTTCACCGATCCGAGCAGCACCGAGGCGACCCCGGAGGTGATGGCTCATGCGCTGGAACTATTCAGCTATCTGACCGAGCACATCGCCGAGCGGCGCGCCGATGCGACCGGTGACGACATGCTCACCCAGCTGATCCAGGACACCGACGAAGGAGGAATGTCCGACAACGAAATCCTGGGTCTGTGCTTCATGTTCGTGCTGGCCGGCCTCGACACCGTTACCTCTGCCGTCGGGTTCTCCCTGGCCAGGCTGGCGGCCGACGACGACATGCGCCGGCGTATCGCGCACGACTTCACACTCATACCGGCATTCGTCGAAGAGATTCTGCGTGTCGACGGCCCGGTACCGTTCGCGCCACGTGTCACCACCGAGGAGGTGGAAGTGGCAGGCAGATTCGTGCCTAAAGACACCACGGTGATGCTCAGTTATGGCAGCGCCGACCGCGATCCGCGCCGATACGAGGATGCCGACGAGATTCACCTCGACAGCAAGGCCGTGCATTTCGCTTTCGGGCGTGGACCGCACCGCTGTCTCGGCTCACACCTGGCGCGTCTCGAGCTCCGCCTCATCCTCGAAGAGTGGCACTCACGCATCCCCGAATACACTCTTGCGCTGGGCAAGCCGCCACAGATGCCGTGGCCGACCGGGACGATGTCCCTGCAATCGGTACCGCTGTGCATCACGCCGCCGTCGGCGCGGCGCCAGTAATCTGGCACCTGCCGCGCAACGGCTCAGCCGACCTTCGGGATTATTTCCTCCGCTACCCATTGCATATGGTCGAGGTAGGCGTTAAGACCTTTCAGCTCCGGCGGATTCACCCAGGTATCCGTGACGCCGCGCTCGGCCAGCATGTTGCAGTTGTCGATCACCTGCTGGGCATTTTGGCCAAACTGCGCGTTGGGATCGTCGATGATGGCGTGCTCTTCACCAATGGACAGCACCGCCAGGCTGTAGAACAGGGAGAACGGCCGATCATCGAATTCCGGTTGTGAGCGCAGGTAATCCATCTTTGCCGGCAGTTCGTCGGGCTTGGTCAGCCACGGTGCCCAGCCGTCACCGAATTTGGCCGCTCGGCGCAACACCGCGTCGGCGTCTCCGCCCATCCACACCGTGGGGTGGGGCTTGGAGATGGGCTTGGGTCCGAACGCGACGTCGTCGAACTTGACGAACTCACCATCGAAGGTCGGCGAATCACTGTCCCACAACTCGAACATCGCGGCCAGACATTCGTCGGCGATGCGACCGCGCTTGTTGAAAGGAACGCCGATCGCGTCGTATTCGTCCTTGAGCCAGCCGACGCCGACGGTGGCCTGGGCCCGACCGCCGCTGAGCCAGTCGAGCGTCGCGATCGCCTTGGCCATGACGACAGGGTTGTGCAACGGCAGGATCGTCACCATCGAGCCGATGGTGATCGTCGAAGTGGCGCCCGCAATAAAGGCCTGAGCGGTGGTCGCGTCGAAATAGTGGTTACCGGAAAACTCGAGATGGCTAGTCGAGGTGAGGAAATGCTCGGGCAGGAACACCATCGAGTAACCCAACTGCTCCGCATGTTGAGCGACTCGGGCGATGTCGGCGCCGGTGAGGTGGTGTTCCCACGGCTGCGTGATCGCCGCGACGTGCATGCAGTTCGGCAGATTGACGGCGAATCTCATGTTGCGCCCTCCGATTCCATGGGCCGGTGGCGGACCGCCGACCGAATGATCCGACGGCACGTAGAGCGTGACCTCGATCATTATGACAGTCGGCTGCCAATCGTCAAGATCCAAGTGGCCAGCGTTCGAAGATCAAGATTGGTATACGCAGTGGCTCGTCCAGTGCGACAATCGACTAAAGCTTTGACAGTGAACTGTCAGTCGATACGATTAGGAGAACCATGCACACCGGCCCTGCGGTGCCATTGACCGATCCGATCCGAGGCAGCAGCGAGCCCAGCCGGCTCTGGACCCTGACGAACGTTGGCGAAGCGACGCCGGACATCCTCTCTCCGCTGTGCTGGTCACTCTGGGGGACCGGTGTCGAGTTCGCTTCCCGCGGCGGCCTCTACGACTTCGGAGTGCTGGGGTCATCGGCACTTCGGGTACCCGACGACCCGAATCAGTGGAGCACAGCCTGCTTCTTCGGCAGACAGGCTATGAACGTCGATCGCGCCCGCGAACTCGCCGGGTTGCTGCCCGGAATGACCGGGGATGACTTCGAACGCGACTTGTTGGGCGCAGTGCGGCCTGATGCGGCTCCGACCCGTAGCGACCCCCGCCGGTTACCGGCAGTCATCGTCAAGGCGCCGTTGGTGCTGGCACGAGCGCGGTCTGCTCCGCGCCGCCTACACCAGCGCCAGATGGACTGGTGGCGGGCAACCCTACTAACTGGACGATGGCCTGACCCGCGCAATCTGCTCACTGATTCCTCCTACCGGTTCAGTGCGGCGATGCGGGTGCATGTTCGTACTCGTCTCATCCTCAATGTGTTTCGCGCACAGGTCGAATCGATTGCCGTCAAGGCGGGTCGTGGTGATCTGGTGCCGGCGCTGTTGGCCGGGTATGGCGGCGTGATCGAAACCGAATTGGCCGATGACGTGTGGTCGTTGGGGCACGGCCGGATCACGTTAGACGAGTTTGTTTCTCGGCACGGTTTCCATGGTCCCAACGAGGGCAATGTGATCGGTCATTCGTGGCGGGAGGACCCAGACGCGGTCCTGCGTGCGGCCGCCGCGCACAGCGGCAGGCCCGAGTCCGACCGCCCGGCGGTGCGTGCAGAACGTGCAGCCGCGACGCGCCGGAAAGCCGAGGCCGGCTTGCTCTCAACGCTTCCCGCGGCGCGACGCCTGTTAGTGTGTCGCCTGCTGGCATCGACGGGGGCTCAGGTGCGAGCCGTAGAACTGACCAAGGCCGCGTTCTTGACCGCCGTTGACGGATGCCGCGCGGCAGCCGGCGGGTTCGGTGCTGAGCTGGTCGACGCCGGGACGCTGGATCGGGTTGACGACGCCTGTTACCTGACCGTGGACGAACTGCTGGCTCCGCTGCCCGCGAACGTGCGCGAATTGGTGGAGTTTCGCCGAACCCGGCGCGAGGAGTACCGGCGCCTTGAGGTTCCGTCGGTTTTCACCGGGATGCCGGAGGCCATCGAGCGGTCGAATGAGCCGCCTTCAGAGGATGCCGTCATTCACGGAACACCCGCAGGCCCAGGGATCTTCGAAGGCATCGTAAGAGTGGTGGTCGACCCGGAATCCCAAGACACCCTCGACGACGGCGAGGTACTGGTCTGCAAGTTCGTCGACCCTGGCTGGACCGCCTTGGTCTCGCTGGCGGGTGCCCTGGTAACCGACATCGGCAGTCCCGCCAGTCACGGGGCAATCGTCGCGCGCGAGCTCGGTATCACGTGCGTGGTCGGAACAGGCAACGGCACCACGGCATTACGCAGCGGCGACCTCGTGCGGGTGGACGGGACCACCGGTGAGATCGCGGTGCTGACCCGGTCCCGGTCCGCGGTGCAGAAGTGAGCGCGCTCTCTTCGGGTCTGCCCGCGGCCAAAGAGCAAGTCGTGACCAGTTGCCCGCCGGTGCCGGGCTGGACCGAGAATCTGCTATTCACGCCCTACGACCCTGGGCACGATATCGGCATGTGGCTGCATCTGGGCACAGTTGCCGACATGTGGGAGATGTGGGAGGACCGCGTCCTCATCGCGCTGCCCGCGGATCAGGGAGTGTTGTCCATGTGGGCGTATCACCGCACTGTGCCCGAGCGCCGGCCCGCGGGAGCCAATCTGGCTTTCCGGTGTGAAAAGCCGTTCTTGAAATGGCACATTACTTTTGACGGATTCTGTCTGCGGTCTCCCTATGACGCGATGCGCTCCGCACCATTGCCCGACGGGCCGAAGACCCACGTTCGCCTGGATCTGGAGGTGCACGGTGTGACTCCGGTGTGGGACGCCGAGGCCGGTCCGCCGACCGACTCGGGCGCCGGCATGGCCGAACAGAGCTGGGCCAGAGAACACTACGAGCAACTCACCCGTGTCGTCGGCGAGGTGACCGTAGGATCGGAGACCTTCCGGTTCGATGGTGGTGGCTGGCGCGATCATTCGCGTGGGCCACGCGGGGCCGACACTCTCAGCGACTGGGGCGGCCACGTCATCGCCGGGGGAGTCATGCCCAGCGGCCGCGCATTCGGGTTCTGCAGGTATTGGGCCCGCGACGGGCGTACCACGCTGCAGGGTGCTTACGCGGTCACCGACGGTTCACTGCGACACGTGACACTGGAGGAGATTCCGCCGCCGGCGGTGTTGCAGCGCGACGGTGAGCAATTTGGCTGCAAGCTCGACGGTCAACCTATCGAGGCCACCGTCTGCTCATCACTGTGGCTGTCGATGGCCGACGGCCTGCCCTATGGGCTGGTGAATCCGGCACAGGCCTACACCGTCAGCTGGGCCGAGGTGACGTGGGGCGGGGAGACCGGCTACGCCTACCTCGAGAGGTCGAGTCTCACCGACCCGCCGCCGCGTTGACTATGACAGTTGACTGTCATAGTGTGACGTAATCCCGGCCGTTGCGAAAGGTATCCGACGTGGCTCCGAATCTGTTCATAGCGCTCACCAACCCGATCGAGGGTCAAGATGACACCTTCAACAAGTGGTACGACGCTCAGCACTTGCCGGAGGTTCTCGACGTCCCGGGAGTTGTTGCCGCCCAGCGTTACGACATCGTCGAACTGAAAGTCCCGGACGACCAAGAGTTGCCCGCTCAGTTGCCGCCGCCGACACACCGCTACATGGTGATTTACGAGCTGGACAACGAACCCGACGTCGTGATGGCGGAATTCTTGAAACGGGTCATGGCCGGAACGCTGTCACTAGGGGAGTGGCTCGATCTGACCACCATCTCTCTCACCGGATGGGCGCCACGCGGCAAACGCGTTCTGGCGGACAGCTAGTGGGCGACTTACTTGCTGTCATCCACGCTCAACGCGCGTGTCGTCGTTTTGATCCGGACGGCAAGGTACCCGATTCCGACGTCGAGCAGATGCTCGCCGCCGCGGTGCACGCGCCGAGCGCGGAAAACACCCAGCCTTGGACGTTCATCGTAGTCCGCGACGACCGCAACCGCGCTCTCCTCGCGGCGTGGTGGACAGAAACATGGAACGCGGGCGGAGGTGACTTCGTCAAGCAGAGCGTCGAAGACAAGGCATTGGTTGCTGACCTCGAGTTCGGTTGCAGTCAAGGAGGTTTCGCCGCGGCGCCAGTGGTCATCGTGGTATGCGCTGACACGGACCGGGTGCCGGAGATCTATGCGCCGCCGTCGATCTACCCGGCTGTGCAGAATATGCTTCTGGCTGCCGCCGACCTTGGCTACGGTTCGTGTTTGACCACCGGCTTGACCACTTTTGGTGTCGACCAGGTGCGAGAGCTGTTGGAACTGCCGCAGAATCTGATCCCGATGGCCGCAGTCTATGTCGGTCTGCCCGCACGCAAGCTCGCACCGCCTCGCCGCCGCCCGGCCACATCGCTGACATGCCGCGAGCGGTTCGGTACACCCTGGTGAGCAGATTGGAGAGCCGCTGATGCCATTGGCGATCACCGAAGATCATCGCGCCCTCGCCAAAGTAGCGGCCGCAATGGTCGCCGGGCGTGCCGGCACCGCGGGCGCCCGCCGGATCCTGCTCGACCGTGACAAGAGCGACCGCTGGTGGTCCACCGACGGACTCTGGAAAGAGATGGTCTCCACCGGCTGGCTCGGCCTGCATATCGACGAACGATTCGACGGCCAGGGTTACGGTCTGCCTGAACTGACGATCGTGTTGGAGCAACTGGGCCGCGCGGCGATGGCCGGACCCTTCCTGCCCACGGTCGCAGTGTCTGCGGTGATCGCTGAAGCCGGGACGGACGGGCAGCGGCAACGGTGGTTGCCGCGGCTGGTGTCCGGTGACGTGATCACAGGGATCGGCACCGACGGCGGTGCTGTCGTTCGCGATTCGGCGGTCACTGCCGCAGCGGTACCGGCACTGGCCGAGTCAGGTGCGGACCTGTTTCTGCTTCCCGCCGGTGACGACCTGGTGCTGCTGGCAGCCGGTGAGGGCGTCAGCGTTCGGACTATCGAATCGGTAGATCGGCTGCTGGCCCCGGTGGTGGTACTCGGCCTGAACTCGGCACCGGTACTCGAGATCCTCCCGGGCGCGGCTGGGACGGCGACGCGGATCCTTCGACTGCTGGCCGCGGCCGAGGCAGTTGGCGGGTTGAGCGCGTGCACCGAGATGGCGACGGCTTACGCCGCCGGCCGCGAGCAGTTCGGCAGACCTATCGGCTCGTTTCAAGCAGTCAAACATCATTGCGCGAACATGCTGGTCGACACCGAACTCGCAGTCGCCGCTACCTGGGACGCGGCTCGTGCCGATGGTGCGGAGGCCGAGCTGGCCGCGACCATGGCGGCCGGACATGCGTTGACCGCTTATCAGCGGGTGGCCTTGCAGAACGTGCAGGTGCATGGCGGCATCGGGTACACCTGGGAGCACCACGCTCACCTCTACATCAGACGGGCTACCGTCCTGCAAACCTTCGCCGGCGACCAGGATGCGTTGCGGGACAAAGTCATCGCGCTGCAACGCGACGGCGTTCGCCGACGCCAATCGGTAGACCTGCCCGAGGGCGCCGAACAGTATCGCCAGGCCGCACTGGATTTCCGGTCAGAACTGGAGGCGGCCGACGCCGACGATCACCAAAGGCTCTGGGCGCGCAGCGGTTACCTTCAACCACATTGGCCCACTCCGTACGGCCGGGCCGCCGACAGCGTAGAGCAGCTCATCATCGAGGACACCCTGGACGGTTTGGATAAACCCAGTCTCGGCCTCGGTGAATGGGTGGTCCCAACGCTGCTGCAACACGGTAGCCCTGAACAAGTCGAGCGACTGATCTGGCCGAGCCTGGAGGGCGACCTGCGGTGGTGCCAGCTGTTCAGCGAGCCTGGCGCCGGCTCGGACGCCGCGGCGGTTGCTACCAAGGCCAGGCGGGTCGACGGTGGCTGGGTGGTCAACGGTCAGAAGGTGTGGACCAGTGATGCGGTGAACTGCCAACGCGGTCTGGCCACCGTGCGCACCGATCCGAACGTGCGCAAGCACAAAGGCATCACGGCGATGATCATCGACCTCGCCGACCCGGCCGTGCGCATTCGCCCGCTCACCGAGATCACCGGCGAGACGCTATTCAACGAAGTCTTCTTCGACGACGTTTTCGTGCCCGCTCGTGATGTGGTCGGCGGTGTCAACGACGGGTGGAGTGTAGCGATGGCTGCCTTCGGCAACGAACGCGTGTCGATCGGCGGCGGCTCGGTCACCATGACCGCCGGCGCTTTGATCGATCTGCTGGCCCGCCACCGGCCCGGCGACACTGGCATCGCCCGCGAGGTCGGTGCGTTGCTGATCGAGTCCTACACCTTGGCCACCCTGAATCTGCGACAGGCCGCCCGAGCCGTCTTCGACGCCGGACCCGGAGTCGAAGGCAACATAGCCAAATTGTTCGGAGCCGAGCACGCTCAGCGGGTGGCAGAGTTGGCGCTGCGAATTGCCGACCGGGCCATCCTGGTCGGAGAGGAACCCGACGTCGTACACGACTATCTGTTCAGCCGGTGCCTGACGATCGCGGGCGGCACGTCGGAAATTGTGAGAAACCTGGTCGCCGAACGCATTCTGGGCCTGCCGCGCGACCCGGCACCTAAGTAGATCGGAGAGACATATGGTTTGTGCCGTTGTCGGGATCGGCCGTACCGAGTATTCCCGCAACTCCGGCCGCACGACCCGCGGCATGGCCGTGGCTGCCTGCCGCGACGCCATCGCCGATGCCGGACTCACGACGGCCGATGTCGACGGTATCTGCACTTTCATGGCCAACGACTCCGAACAGCCGATCTACGTCGGCTGGGCGCTGGGCATCGACGAATTAGCTTGGGCCAACGCAATGTATGGCGGCGGCAATCTCGTGGCTGACCAAATCGCCACTGCTGCCGCGGTCATCGAGGCCGGTATGTGCAAGGCCGTGTTGGTGTATCGGTCGCTAAACGGACGCTCCGGCTATCGGTTCGGTCACATCGAGGGACCCATGCGGGTCCAGCACCACGACCAGTTCGACACAGCCTCCGGTTTCATGGTGCCGCCGCAATGGTTCGCCATGTGGGCTCGTCGGCACCAGCACGAGTTCGGCTCAACCAGTGAGGATCTCGGTCAGATCGCGATCACTCAACGACGCCACGCAGGGCCCAACGAGCACGCCCTGCGACGCGAACCGCTGACCATGGATGACTATCTGGCCGCCCGCTGGATCAACGAGCCGTTCCGGGTACTGGATTGCACATCCGAGGTTGACGGTGCGGTGGCGGTGCTGATTGTCGGGGAGGACATCGCCCGCAACACCAAGCAGCCCCCGATGTGGCTGGTCGGATCGTCGAATTCGCAGGGCGGCGCCGGTTGGAGCGAGTGGGACGACCCCACCGAGATGTACTCCCGCTCAGCGGGTCCCAAGGTCTGGGAAAAGACAGGCCTGAGTCCGTCGGACATGGATGTGGCCTGCATGTACGACTGCTTCACGTACACGGTGATGGCCACCATGGAGGGCTTCGGCTTTTGCGAGAAAGGCGAAGTCGGCAAGTTCTTCTCGACCGGGCGCGCCACCTACGGCGGAGACGTAGTGGTCAACCCGCACGGGGGGCTGCTGTCCGAGGGCTACATTCACGGCCTCAACCACCATTACGAGGCTGCACTGCAACTCCGCCACGCCGCCGGCGTGCGTCAGGTCGACGATGCCCAGCTCGCGCTGGTCACTGCCGGTGGAGGGCCATTCGGCGGCGCCAACGTCTACAGCAGGGAGAAGCCATGACGAGTCCAGCTCTGGTGGCACCGATTCCGGTGCCTGACCCCGATTCGGCGCCCTACTGGGAGGGTCTGAAGAACGGTTCGTTGATGTTGTGCCGCTGCGACGACACTGGGAAATGGATCCATCCGCCGTTGGAGCGCAGCCGGTACACCGGTGGCCCCGTGCACTTCGAGGAAGTCAGCGGGGACGGCACAATTTTCAGCTACATCGTCGTGCGCCAGGCCCTCGTTCCCGGTCGGGTGCCCCCGTATGTCGTCGGGCTCGTCGAACTGGTGGAGCAGCCGGGCTTGCGGATCAACGCGGTCATCGACGCGGATCCAGCCGACGTGCGAATCGGGCAGCGGGTGCAGATGCGTATCGTCGACCTCGGTGACACCGGTTATCGCATACCGGAATTCGTGATCAAGTAGGCGCCCGCGATGACAACTGATCAAAAGCCCGTCGGCGCGGTTGACCGCCGGGGTTCGGCAGAAGGTGCGCACCGGCCGGAACACATGGCGACGCATGTTCTTCCGCTGCATCGGTGCAGTCCGGAGCTGAGTCACGAGGTCGGTGGCAAGGCTACCGGCCTCGGGGCGCTGACCAAGCAAGGTTTGTCGGTTCCGCCAGGGTTTGTCGTCACTGTGAGCGCCTACCGCGAGGCAGTTGCCGCCGCAGGAGTCGCGCCACGCATCGCGGAATCACTGGCGACAACGGGCACCGACCGGGACCGGTCGGCGGCAACCATGACGCTGTTCGACCAAGTCACCCTGCCGGAGAGCCTCGCTGTCCAAGTTGTGGAGGCTTACGCCCAGATGGGTGGCGGGCCGGTAGCGGTGCGGTCCAGCGCGATTGCCGAAGACACGGCCGAGGCGTCGTTTGCCGGTCAGCAAGATACCTATCTGTGGATCGAGGGTGCGCCCGCGCTGCTCGAGGCCGTTGTGCGTTGTTGGGCGAGTCTTTACACACCGCGGGCGATCGCGTATCGCCGGCGGTTCAACGTGGCTTCCGTTGACGTGGCGATGGCGGTCGTTGTTCAGCGAATGGTGCCGGCAGTCGCAGCGGGCGTGACGATGACGTTGGAGCCGGTGACGGGAGACCGTGGCCAGATCTTTGTCGCGTCGGCCCTAGGCCTGGGTGAAGGCGTGGTCAATGGCGACGTGGAATCCGATAGCGCCTGGGTCGACAAGGCCCGCATGTGCGTGCGCAAGCGAAAGATTGCGCGCCAGACTCGCGCTCATCGGTACGAAAACGGGGCGGTCAGAATTGTCCATCTCGCCCCCGGCGAGGGTGATGCACCCAGCATCGATGACGACACGCTGCTCAAGGTCGCACGCCTCGCCCTACAAATCGAGCAGAACGCCGGGTACGCCGTGGATGTTGAGTGGGCCGTGGACGCCGACGGCGAGGTTCACCTGCTGCAGGCCAGGCCGGAGACCGTCTGGAACAACCGATAGGGCCGAACTTCGAGGATTGCGCGCCAAATGTCTTGCGCCACTGCACCGGTGACCGGCCGACGTGGCCGACGACCAAGGAAGTTGGTGCTGTTCCTCAGCTCAACAACTTGCCGGTGCCGAGATCCGAATAGGCCTCGGCGAAGCGGCCAAGCACAGCACGCACGATCTCGACGGAATACATCTGATCGGGCGTAATGGCCCACATGCAAAACCCCCACGCCGGACTCTGCCGATAGGCGGTCCACATCTGCTCGCGATCCGGCACGGACGAGACGCCGGCATCGAGCAGTCGCCCGCGGTAGTTGTCGAGCAGTTCACGCTCGTGCTCGCGACGCGAAGCAGGCGGCAGCGCGCCGATCAATGCGTATCCGACGTCGTGGGACCACGAGCCCCGCCGCACCAACTGCCAGTCCAGTAGCCCCACTCGGCCGTCGGGGAGAACATATGTGTTGCGCGGGTGCGGGTCCCCGTGCAACAGCGTGATCGGATCGTGAGCCACGCGATCCTGCAGGGTCCAGAACGCTGCCTCCATACTGTCCATGTCGGCGCCGGTTGCGTTGAGAAGCTCCCGCTTATAGGGAATGTCGATGAACGCACGGATAATCGCGAATCCATTGGTGCGCAGGAATTCTGCGAACCCTCCGGTGACGGGATGCTGCAGCCACGCCAGGTCGCCGCGCCCATCGAGCCTCGGATTCGCCCAGAACGCGGCGTGCACACGGCTCAACGTCGCCAGCAGCTCGTCGACCTGCTCGACGGGCAGACCGGCCTCCGCGTCGGGCACCCGCGCTCCGCGCATCGTGATGTCTTCGCCGATCACCAAGAACTGTGACGGTCCGTCGAGATGTTCAGCGAAGTAGGTCGTCATGGTCTCGACGTCGAGATCGTCACGAAGATTGCGATAGAACTTCGTCTCGTCATCCAACATAACCGTCCCGCCGCCGCCCTCCGATAGCGACTCGTCGACCGCGGCGGGAAGATCGTGCACCGTGCCAAGTTGTGTCTTGACGAAAAGCTTTGAAGGTAAGCCGGTGTCGTCATCGGCGTAGTCCACGTCGAGGTGGATGTGTGAGGTGGTCCCTTGCCAGGCGGTCCGGACCCGCACGTCGGTGACCGTCACCGCGGGCCGGTGGCGACGCAGCAGCGAGGTCAGAACGGCTGGTGTCAGGTCCGCGGGCGAGCGCAGCGTGACGGGCAAGGCTTGGCTGGTCATCTCACGTCCTCATCGACGGTTTGACAGTTGACTGTCACATTAGCAGCATCTGGCCCAGGGACGTGATCAGTTTTTGACCGGCCGAAACAACGGCAACCACACCCGGCTTTCTTCCTCGCCCGACAACGCGGTCCAGTCTTCGAAAAAAACTTCGACGGCCATCCCGACGCTGATCTCGTCTGGGGCAACGTCGACCACGTTCGAAATCAGCCGTGTATCGGGCTCCTCCGCAAGCTCGACCATCGCCACGATGTATGGCGGTTCGTAACCGGGAATCCAATTCTGGCGGTTGACTGTATACGCCGCCACGGTGACTCGCCCCGAAACGCGTTCCGGCGCAACGTGAGTGCTTCTGCAGCGCCAGCAGGACGGCCCGGGCGGATGGAAGAAGTGGCCGCAATCGTGGCACCGGCTGATCAGCAGCTCGCCGTTACGCCCGCCCGTCCAGAACGGCCGCGACTCGGCGGTCGGACTAGGTGCCAAACGCAACTGGGGGCGTTGATAGGTCACGATCCGACCAACGATCGACCGATGACCAGCCGCTGAATCTGGTTCGTGCCCTCGAAGATCTGGGTGATCTTGGCTTCGCGCATGTAGCGCTCGACACGGTAATCCCTGGTGTATCCGTAGCCGCCGAAGACTTGGACGGCGTCGGTGGTGACCTTCATCGCGGCGTCGGTGGCGATCAGTTTCGCCACGGAGGCGTTGCGGGAGTATGGCAGTCCCGCGTCTCGGCGCCGCGCAGCATCCAGGTACGTGGCGCGAGCGGAGTCGACCGCGGCGGCCATGTCGGCCAATTGGAACGCCAAGCCTTGATGATCGATAATCTTGCGGCCGAACGTTGTTCGCTGCTGGGCGTAAGAAGCCGCTTCGTCGAGCGCGGCCTGCGCCAGCCCGACGGCTACCGCGGCGATGCCCAGACGGCCCGAATCCAATGCACTGAAGGCGATCTGGAGACCTTGCCCCTCGGCACCGATCCGACGTTGCTCGGGGACGAACGCATCGTCGTAGTGTGCCGTAGTAGTCGGGATGGCGTGCAGACCCATCTTCTCCTCGGGTTTGCCGAACGTAAGGCCGTCGGTGCCCTTATCGACCAGAAAGCACGAAATACCCCGTCCGCCTTCGCCTGTGCGAGCGAATAGGTTGTAGAAATCAGCTATGCCGCCGTGGGTGATCCAGGCCTTGGCGCCATTGACGCGGTAACCGCCGTCGGTCGCAGTGGCCTTGCAGTTCAGAGCGGCTGCATCGGAACCGGCTTGCGGCTCGGACAAGCTGTAGGCGCCGATCGTGTTACCACCCAGCATGGTCGGCAGCCACTGCTGTTGTTGCTCGTCGGTGCCGAACGCAATCAACGGATGGCAGGACAGCACATGGACACTGACAGCCACAGCGACTGCGGCCCATCGAGCTGCCAGTTCCTCGAGAACCTGAAGGTACACCTCGTAGGGTTGTCCGCCGCCACCCCATTCCTCCGGATGCGGCAATGTCAATAGCCCCGTCTCACCCAGCGTCGCGAAGACGCCGTCGGGATAGGTCTCGTTCTTTTCGTGCTCGTCGACGATCGGATCGAGTACCTTGTCCGCGACATCACCAGCTAGCTGGACTAATTCGCGTGCCTCGGGCGTCGGCAGCAGGCGCTCGACAGTCATGGACGGCCGTCCTGCCACTCGCAGCCGGTTAATTCCGCAGAGAGATTCCAGAGCCGTCGTGCGCTGTCTGCGTCGCGGGCCTTCTCTCTGAGCTTGGTGGGCTTCGGCTTTCCCCACTGATGCATCAAGCCGCGCGGCGCGATGTAGGTGCCGTTGGGCAGCGTCGTGGTAATCGCCTGAATAGTCGAGCGGGCGCCGTCGGATGGGCTCTGCGCGATATGTGGCGAGAGCACCCGGCCCGCCCACTGCAACACGCCTGAACCGTTGCGGGTGATCCCGGTGTCGGTCATGCCGGGATCGGAGGCGTAGGCGGTCGTACCGCGGGCCACCAATTCGCGCACGAACAACAGGTTCGCCAGCTTGGACTCCCCGTACGCCGACCACGGGTTGTAGCGGCGACGGTGGTAGTTGAGGTCATCGAAGTGCATGCGGGCGGTGCTGTAATTGGTGCTTGCTACCGCCACCACCCGATCGCGGATCCGGCCGCCAAGCAGGCATGTCAACGCGAAATGGCCTAAGTGATTGATGCCCATATGAGCCTCGAAGCCGTCGGCCGTGCGGGTCAGCGGCAAGCCCAACACACCGGCATTGTTCACCAACACATCGACGTAGTCGACGGTGTCGGCGAACTTGCGCACGCTGGTGAGGTCGGCCAGATCCAGCTCGCACACCGCGACGTCGCCGGGCATCGACGCCGCGGCTTGGTGCGCCTTCGTCAAGGAGCGGCAGGCGATGACCACGTCGTGGCCGGCAGCGGCCATTGCGTGCGCGGTCGCCTTCCCGACGCCACTGTTTCCGCCGGTGACAATGATCCGCACGCAGCCGGCCCTCCTTTGAGCCTTGAGACATTTCACGTAAACAGTAAACTATTTTTCGTTTTGGTGAAATGGCTAGGAGAGACGACGCGATGGCCTTCCGCCCGACGAGTCCGGTTCCCCCGCTCGGATGAAGTGGCTGGACCGAATCTGCGCTGTCCACGAGCGCAATGAACGTCCCGTTGTCATCGGTACAGCGGGTTCCGTCACTGGCCGCGAACTGATCGGCATGAGCGTCACAGCTGCGGACCTGCTCGTCGATCTCGACGTGCAGCCAGGTCAGCCCATCCCTGGGTTGCTCACCACCAACGCCGATGCGCTGCCATTGCTGTTCGGCGGTGCCGCCGCCAACCGACCACTCGCTCCGCTCGGACCGAGGCAGACCGCTGCGGAGTTGGCCGAAACGGTGCGCCGGAGCCGCTCGCCCGTCCTTCTCGCCGACGCGGCGTTCGCCGAGACGGCTCGGCAGGTCGCCGACGCGGTTGGGATACGGGTGGTGTCAATATCTTCCCTGCCAGTGTCCAGGCGTCCGTTGCATCCGGAACCAGCTCCCACGGCAATCTACCTGCACACCGCGGGAACAACCGGAGTTCCCAAAATGGTCCCGCTCACCGAGCGAGTGCTCGGCGCCCGCGCCAAGCTGCTACGCCGCTTGATCGGAATCGGCCCCGACGATCGCTATGCCACCGGCTCACCGTTGCAGCACATCGGGGGACTGGGCAACGTCCTGGTAGCGCTCACGGCCGGGGCAGCGGTTATCCCCACCAACAGATTCTCCTTCGACTGGTGGCGCAACCTCAAGCAACTCCAGGCCACCCACTGCCTGCTCGTGCCGACCATGATCGAGATGTTGCTCAGCGAGCGGCTTCTCGACGCAGTTCCGCTTAAGACATTGATCTATGGGACTTCGCCGATCACCGTCGAGACGTTGCGACGGGTCCTTGACGTGCTGCCAGACGTCGACATGGTCAGTCTCTACGGCCAAACCGAGGGCAGCCCGATCACCAGCCTGAGCCCAGACGATCATCGAATGGCCGCGGTCAAAAATCCCGAGATCCTGTACAGCGTCGGTCGGCCGGTGAGCGGGCTCCGTCTGCGAATCGACGAGCCGGACCGAGCAGGAATTGGCGAAGTGTTCGCCGCCGCGGCGCACCTTTCCGCCCAGGCCGCCGATGGATGGTTGCACACCGGTGATCTGGGTGCGATGGATGCCGACGGTTATCTCCGTCTTTGCGGTCGTCGACACGACATGGTGGTTCGCGGTGGGGAAAACATCTATCCGCTCGAAGTCGAGAATGTGCTCAGCGCTCACCCCGCGGTTGCCGCGGTCGGCGTTGTGGGCGTGCCAGACCCGCGACTCGGAGAAACCTTGGCCGCGTTCATAGTTCCGACAGACTTGGCTCATCCCCCACGGCCCCAGGAGCTAGGGTCCTTCGCCCGGGTCAAGCTCGCCGACTTCAAGATTCCGCAGTATTGGTATTCGGTCGCCGAGCTGCCGCTCAGTAGTGCCGGCAAGGTCGTTCGCGCCACACTTCGGGCGGCACATCTTGCGCGTCAGCACGATGCATCAACGTGAGTTACACGCTGGACCAGGAGGAGGGGGCGTCGCATTCCCGAGGATTTGGCGAAGACGCAACCGTCGGAGCTCTACCCGTTGGCATTTCGCCGAAGGCAATCCCGACCAGCCCCAGCTAGTGGCTGGTCTGGCTCGACTTCTATCGTGAGATCCCTGGACCTTATCCGTTATATAGTTTAACGTCTTGATCTATGCCCATCGCCGTGCGAAACTGGTCGGCTCAACAGGTGGACCGAGGGGCACATCTCATGGGCCTGATTGTGGCGACGCTGGCCATTTGGTTCGAGCCGCCAGCCATGAAGAGTCGGAAATCGCTAGTCGCTTTGATCGTCGGCGCAGTTTCCGTCGGCGGGTTTCTGTTAACGCCACCGCCGCGGGTACATGCCGCTCCCGCACCCGAGGTCGAGTACGTCTACGACGTGGTGGTGCGGCGGCATTACGGATTTCCTGACAACGACGCGCTCAGCTACGGCCACGGAATTTGCGATAAGGTCGGCCGGGGGGAGGGCTACGGGCAAGTCATGGGTGACGTCAAGAGTGATGTCACCCCCAACGACGAGTTCGCGGCTAATTATCTGGTCTCGTACGCGGTCAACTTGCTTTGTCCTGAGCTGATATGGCAGCTGCGGAACTCGGCGGCTGGCTACCAACCGCCGGACGGCGCAGCCGCGGCCGGTACCTATTACTGAGTCCGTCTTCTCGTACTGAGTCAGAGGGTTGACTGTCCCGGCGCTCGACGTGACGTCGGGTGGTCGACACCTTGATCGTAAGGTCCTTCGTGACTATTCGATCGCCGCCGTCCGGGGGTACTAATTCCGGTGACCGATCAACACCTTCCGCATCAAGCGCGACGCACCCGCATCCGAACCAGTGACGTCGCCGCAACGATCCGCTAGGTGCGCAATTCGCTTCAAAGGTGGTTCCGCCATATCCCTCCAAGGATCGGCGTAATTTCGCCGCGCGCACACGAAACAATATCCTGTGTTAGCAGCCAGTTAAACTGCTGCGCACCATCGGCTTTCGGTTACTACAGGCCGGGACGCGATCGAGGTGACGACAATCAGAGTTGTCGGGTGAGGTCTCGGACAGAAGTAGTGCGATTTGAGCGCTTCAAAAGGTCAACGTACAGCGTCAAATTCGCTTTGCCGCACGAAGACTGGTGGCACACTCTAGAAATGCAAGAACGACGGAAGCGAGGGCCAGGACGCCCGCTCGCCGTGAATGCCGATGAGACGCGGCTGCGGATCATGGAAGCCGCCTTTACAGTCTTCAGCGAACGCGGTTACGACGGCGCAACGTTCCAGGCCATCGCTGAACGCGCTGACTTGACCAGACCGGCCATCAATCACTACTTCTCGAGCAAGCGGGTGCTTTATCGCGAGGTGCTGAGGGCCGCCAACAAATCTATCCTCGAGGCCGTTATTAGTCGGGCAGAATGCGAGAACACGTTTGTGGCACGCCTGACCGCGTTAATCGACGCGGCGGGCAGAGCGAATTCCACGAATGCCGCCGGATCGGCATTCCTAATCACAGCCATACTTGAATCGCAACGTCATCCGGAATGGAAGAGCGTTGAGAACGCTTCCGTACGGATCACTCGGGAATTTCTTATGCGCGGTGTCAATGACGCGATCGAGCGCCACGAGGTCGCAGCGGATATCGATGCGCCGGCCTTGGTCGAGACGCTGATGGTCGTGCTTTGTGGGGTGGGCCTATATGCGGGTTATGTCCGTAGCCACCAGGTGACGTCGACCGTCATCGACATGGTCCAGCAACTTCTGGAAGGCGGGCTCTGGCGATCAACCGAGAAGACGACCGTCGTGCAGCCGCCCGACACTCCGGTGCCAAGCAATGCGTGAAGGACCAATGACCCTCACCGCACTCGCCGCTAATGCCTGCCACAGATCGCCGCGCTGACTTCGTGTGAGCCGACGGGTCATGTCCCATTGCTTGCGGTGGCTGAGTATCTGCCTTGAGCTCATTTGTCTGAATTCTGCGCCACGGCGCACGGCGAACTTATCGGCGCAGCACTGCGCGAGGGAATGCTGGCACGGATCGTTGATGCTCGGGGACCCGCCCTTCGCCTGCCGAAGAAGAGAGGCGCATGCCGCACCGGTCCCGCTCACATGGACCTGACCGACGGCCATCGTCGCCTACTACTTCGACATGAACATTAAATTCCGGGCTTGGCGCCGGTTTAGGGCGGTTTGCTGTATAGAGGAATGGTCGGTGATAAGGGAGGGGAGCCATGGCGGGTAGGGCATGACATCCGGCGAATCGGCTGCACCAAGTGTCGACTCCCCGGTGGGGGATGATGAGATCGCCGCCTTCGCCGGCATACAGGCAGACGACACAGGGACCGCTACCTTTCAGCGATTCGAATGGCAAGCCAAGCTCGCCGTGCGAGCTTGGCTGCTACTACTCACAGATGCTGCGATGCTTGCAGTTGTCTGCGAACACCTCGAAGACCTCGCCATTGTTGAGACGACCGGCTTCCGGTTTGCCCAATTGAAGACCCGCGACAAAGGGTCATGGAGTACGGCCAAGATTTGCGCGAAACACCATGCCGTAGACCGCCTGGCAACTTCGTACCTGGCCGCGGAAGCGGCCGGAATCGTGCACCTTTCTCGCTTCGAGGTCTGGCTCGAAGGCCCGCCATCAGAGGAAAGGGAAACTACTGCGTTCTTTGCCGACCCGACTTCAGCCACGGCAGCGATAAAGAGGAAGATTCGAGAATTTGGGCTAAACGGCGCGAAACTCAGCGATTTCCTCGAGCGCTTATCGATTCATTGCCACCAGCCACATCGTCAGACTATCGACGCGGTGGTGATACGGACGATTGGCGCGCTCTGGCCCGCGCTCACAATGGGTGAGGTCGAGCATCTCTACGAGGACCTCCTGTCGGTGGCCGAGTCGGCGCAGCGTGCCGAGCTACCTCCGCTGAACATGATGGAAGCACTTCGCGCGGCTCAATCGGAACCGGTGAAGAGTTCGGTCTGGGATCCGGTAGCACTGAAGCTGTTGTTGCCGGCACAACTAAGGGCGGTCTGCCCGCCGCTCTCCGCTGACGGCATAGGGGATCTCCTCACCCGTGCGGCCGCCGGCGAGGCGTCGGTGCTAGAACTGAAACTTGCTCGAGCAGGCGCAACGACTAGCACTATTCAGTCCGCGCTGCTGGCACGTGCTGATGCGGATGTAGTCGCGACCAAAGGTCGCGCTTCAGGCGTGATTACAGATGTCGCGGAGGACGCCCTCGATAAAAGACTGCTAACGATGGCGGGATCGGTTGCTGCGGTCGCGGCGTCAACCGCCGGCACGATCCAGCGGCCCGCTGAATTCATTTATCACTCCCTGATAAGTAACGCAGCCAACACGGCGGCGCTCGACGTCGACAACCTTTACAGAAGGGATCACCGTCTGATAGTCGGTCATCTGTGCGGTGTCTCTGATCAGTGTCGCTATGGCTGGGGCATGACGTGACCGAGCCAGGGAGCGTATATCCTGGCCAGAGAGCCGATCTCGGCAAGAACAGATACCGCGCAACGCGAGAAGCCGAAGCGCGAGTACTTCTGCTGATAGACGAGTTCAGTCGTAAGACGACCGGTACGCGCACTCTTGAGGGTCGCGTCAAGCTCGCCAAGTTGGACTTCCTCTTGAGGTATCCCGCGCACTTAGCGACACTGTTGGTCAGACGGGGCATTAGTGAATCAGTGCGGAAAGGCCTAGACCTGCAGGACAGCCCGCTGGAATCGAGAATGATGCGGTATCGCTACGGCCCTTGGGACCCGAGCTATTTCGCCGTACTCGGATCTCTGGTAGGTCGGGGGCTTGTCGAGGTCGTACCAGCGCAAGGTACAAGCGCACTTGGCTACCGGACCACCGACAGCGGTGCTGCGCTTGTGGTTGTTCTCAAGGATGATGGCGCGTTCGATGACCTAATTGGGCGAATCAAGTTGCTACGTAGGCACCTTGACCTTACTGGAGAAACACTAAAAAGGTTGCTCTACGACCTACCTG
>NZ_MPNT01000011.1 GCF_001907675.1 Mycobacterium paraffinicum | reverse complement strand
ACCATCTGCCTGGCCCGACGCCGCACCAACGTCCTCTACGCACTCATCCGCGACAACCGCACCTGGCAACCCGACTCACCCCCGATCACTCAGTCGGCGGCTTGACATCGTCATTGAGAGTCCTTTCGTTAGGTGTCGTTCAGCAGTGGGTCAGGAAGTGAGTCAGCACCTCGGTGCCGAACCTCAGCGCATCCACGGGTACCCGCTCGTCGACACCATGGAACAACGCGGTGAAGTCGAGGTCCGGCGGCAACCGCAGCGGGCTGAAGCCGAAACAGCGAATACCCAAGCGCGCGAAGGCTTTTGCGTCTGTACCGCCGGACAGCATGTAGGGCACCGTCCGGGCATCGGGATCCAGGGCCAACACGGCGGCGTTCATGGCGTCCACCAGGTCACCGTCGAAGCTCGTCTCATACGACGAGAAGTCTTTGATCCACTCGCGCGTCACGTCCGGGCCGAGCAGTTCGTCGACCTCGGCCTCGAACGCGGCCTTGCGGCCGGGAAGGATCCGGCAGTCGATCACCGCTTCCGCCACCGCCGGGACGACGTTGGCCTTGTAGCCGGCCTTGAGCATCGTCGGGTTGGCGGTGTCCTGCAGGACGGCCTTGAGCATGCGGGCCATCGGGCCGAGCTTGTCGACCGCCCCCGCCAGGTCGCCCGACTCGACGTCGAACGCCAGGCCGCTCTCCTCCTCGGCGGCGGCCAGGAACTGCGCGACGGTGTCGGTGAGCACGATCGGAAACTGGTGCCGGCCCAGCCGGGCGACCGCCGCGGCGACGGCGGTGACCGCGTTCTGGTCATGCACCATGGACCCGTGTCCGGCCGGACCGCGGGCGGTCAGCCGCATCCACGACAGGCCCTTCTCGGCGGTCTCGATCAGATAGAGCCGGCGTTCGCCGCCGTCGCGGAGCGGCACGGTCAGCGAGAAGCCACCCACCTCGCCGATCGCCTCGGTCACGCCCGCGAAGAGGTCGGGCTGATTGTCGACAAGCCACTGGGCCCCGTAGCTGCCACCGTGTTCCTCGTCGGCCAGGAATGCGAACACCAGATCGCGCGGCGGCACGATCCCGGCCTGCTTCAGCCGCCGGGCCACCACGATCATCATGCCGACCATGTCCTTCATGTCGACCGCGCCGCGGCCCCAGACGAAGCCGTCCTTGACCGCGCCGGAGAACGGGTGCACGCTCCACTCGGCCGGCTCGGCGGGCACCACGTCGAGATGCCCGTGGATCAGCAGGGCGCCCCGCGAACTGTCCGCACCCGCGAGTCGGGCGATCACATTGCCGCGGCCCGGCGCGCCCGACTCCACGTATTGCGGCGAATAGCCGACCTGCGCGAGCTGCTCGGCGACCCAGTGCGCGCACTCGGCCTCGCCCCGCGTCGTCTCCGGTTCGCCGGTGTTGGTGGTGTCGAACCGGATCAATCTGCTGACAACCTCGACCACGTCGTCACTCGGGTTGGTCGGGAGATCGGTGTGGTCGGTCACAACCACCTTTCCTACCATTGCGGAGGCCGCTCGGCTCGATGCCCGGCGACCCGGCTGGGTTGGGTGCGCGTGCGACAATCCGTTAGCCTTAGCTGCCAACTCTCGTTGGTCTTGTCCGAGTGGCGGAATGGCAGACGCGCTAGCTTGAGGTGCTAGTGCCCTACTAATGGGCGTGGGGGTTCAAGTCCCCCCTCGGACACATCCGGCGACACGACTTAAGTCGGCCGTCGCCTTGACTTGTCGCAGATGCGGATCGTAATCAAGGCGGAGCCCCAGGCTCGCGTACACCTCGGCGCGTTCCGCCCCGGTCGCCGCACCGAGCACGGCTGACAGCCCACCCAGTTCCTCGACCAATTCGCTGATCTGTGCCGCAGACATGACGCGGGGCCGCTCCGCTTGCTCAAGACGGGCCTTCAGCTCGTCGCGCTCGGCGGTGCGGCGACGCAATGCGGCGGTTAGGTCCTCCACGGCCACGCCGGACTCCACGGCGCTAACCAAAGCAGCAACCTTGGCATTCGCCTCGCGAAGCTGGCGCTGCAGGGCGGCGTAGCCAGTGCCGGCTGCCGGGTCCACATCCTGCCCGCGTGCGAGGTCTTCCGGATCGGCCAGGCTGGCGATCCATTCGTCAAGTCGCGCAGTCACCTCGTCTTCACGGAGATAGACGGTGCGCGGATGATCACTCAGGTCCACAGGTACAGAGCGCGACTTGCCCAGCTCACAACGGTAGAGAATGCGGGTCGTTCGTTTCCCGACGCGAGCGGCCCCCTGCATCCGCCGTCCACACGCGGCGCAGAACAACAGGCCGCGCAGCGCATACGGCACTGTCGATTCTCTGCTGCAAACGAGACCGGGACCACGCCGTGCCTGCGTCCGAAGGCGAACAGCCTGCACCAGTTCATCGGGAATCAGCGCTTCATGTGTGCGGCGATCTGGTGCGATCCAGTCGGCCTCATCACGCCACCGCATGCGAGTCTCATACCCCGCCGCGACATCGTCGGGGTTGACCAGGACCTCGTATTTCTCCTGCTTGCCCCAAACACGGATACCGCGGTACGCCGGGTTGTCGAGTATGGCGCGGATCGCCGAATGGGACCACCCTCGCGGGTCACGGTGACGATTCCGCACCGGGTCGTACTGGCTCGGTGACGGCACGCCATCGTCGGTGAGCTGTTGCGCGATGTAGCGCAGGCCCGCTCCGTCGGCGTACATGCGGTAGATCCGCTCGACAACCGAAGATGTCGCGGGGTCAGGTTCGAGGCGGTGAAGCCGCTGCCCAAGATTGGCCTTAGCAGGGTTTGGGTGCGGGCCGGCATCGACGAGCCGGTAACCGTAGGGTGGTCGACCACCGAGATATCTGGCCGTGTCCTGCGCAAGTGCCGACATCGCGGTACGGACGCGCATCTGGATTCGAGCGCGCTCTCCCTTGCTCATGCCACCGAACAGAGTCATCACCAGGTCGTGTGCCTCGGAGCCGGGATCAACCGCTCCGCCGACCTCGGGTACCCACAGGCCGACGCCGTAGTGCGTGAGGACAGGGAAGGTGAGCGCGAACTGCGGCCCGTAGAACGCACGGGCGGGTTCCCCGATCACTACAGCATCAAAGCTACGGTCCCGACAAGCGACATCAGCAAGGAGACGTGACGCCTCTGGCCTGCGCTTCCACGGCAGCGAACGGCTCTGTCCCACATCGAAGTAGTCAGCGGCGAGGACTCCGCCGTGCGGAGTGATCAAGTCCATGGCCCGCCGCTTCTGCCAGCTGCGGCTCGCCTCCGGATCTTGAGCGTCCTCCGTGCTCACTCGGCCATAGAAGGCGAACCTCAGACTCACCCCACTACCCTTCCTGATCCGAGCATCCGGTCCCGCACCGCCATTATCACGTGTACCAGCGCGCTGTTGGCCTCGCGCGACAGTCGATAGTGGTCGGGCAGGACAATTTCAACATCCCCCACTGACATCGTCGGCGCAGCGATTCGAGCGTCACCCTCGCACCGGGCATTTGCTGTTGGGGATCCGTCAGCCATCGCATCCCCCTGGCAAATCCCATCGCTGGTTGCGGGCTTTGCCACGGACTTCCATCAGTCCGATGCGACGGGCGTCTATGCATCGGAGAGCCGCGGAGTTCACGAGGGTGCGATCACCGAGGCTGGTGAGGCCGGCACGGTCGAACTCCCACACCACCAGATCATCGCTATCGGTGGGGTCGAAACCTAAATCATGTTGGTATGCAGTGCTTTTCAGACGTTGTTCACGTGTCCAGGTGGCGCGGCGTTCCCGCAGCGCGGTCATCGTGGTGGAGTAGCGGCGGGATTTGCTGGTGATGTGCCCGCGGTAGCCCAGGGTGTGCAGCCACCGGCCGACACCGGCCAGTCCCCTATCGGCGAGTTGGCTGATGGTGGTCAGGATCGCCCGGACGTGATCGGACACATCCAAGTTGGCGATGGCCTCGGTGGAGATTCGTCGCGCGCTAATCCCTACGTCGGCTAAGGATTTGGTGACGTATTTCGCGAGGTAGCGAGCTACGCGGCGGCCTGGCAACATCCGGCCGTGTGGTGAATCGTCCTGCACAGCAGGACTTTCCGTGCCAGCGTGCCGGTTGTCGATGGGTTGAGTGTCGACTTGTGTGCCGAACCTGATCACCCGTGTCGCGGTATCTGAGGATGGGTCGGTGACCGTCACGGCTACGGTTCGAGCGGCCTGTTGGACGATGGTGGCCAGTTCGGTGGCTGTGAGGGGCGCTTGCCAGTAATGACCGCCGCAGTTATCGCCGTCGGGCGGGTCGAGGCGGATCAGGGCATGAATATGCGGGATGAGCCGGGCTTGCAATTCGACGACTTTGATGAAGCTGACCCGCACCGCATCCGGGTCGGCGCCCGTGGCGCGTAGCTCTCGGCGGAGTGTGCGGCGCAGGGTGATGGTGAAGCGTCGCCACAGTTCTGGCATGTGCCATGTGAACAGCACATGCCCGATGTAGTCGTAGCAGTCCGCGCAGATCGGCTGTCCCACATGGATGTCAGCTTCTCCGTGAGCTGTGCTGCACCACAGCGGTTTTCCATGCGGGCAGCGGCGGTAGCGGCCAGTCCCGTGGTGGTCGCGGCACACCCGGAGGCGCTTGTCGCCTGCACGTGAGGTGGTGTGGACCGGCCCGTAGCTGGGCGCGGTCAGGGTAACGAACACCTGCGGACGATCCGCCACTGCTTCGGGGATGTCGTGGTGGCCGCCGGCGGTGCCAGCGTGCACCAGTTGCCACGTGTCGCGAGCGTAGAGGTCCGAGCACGACGGGCAGATCTGGGCGCGGCGGTTATTGCACCGTGTCCACACGACCCGATCGCGGCCGAACTCGTCTGTACCCGTGAGTTGAATGGGGTGGGCGCAGAAGCCAACGGATTCCGCGCGCCGCCACCAGGATTCGAATCCCATTGAGGACGCGCGGCGCACCATCTGCTCCACCACCGCGTTGGCGTCGATTGTGGCGGCTATCCCGGGCAACGCCAGCGCGAGGGCCGTCGTTGCAGTAGTCACCGCTGACCCCGATCGGTGTTCGTGCGCTCGCTATTGGCCTGGTTGGTGCGGGTCGCGGCACGGGGTGCCCGGAACCGTGCTGCCAGAGTGGTGATGTCGTGGTCAGTGACGTGAAATGCCCGTACCCGCACCGGGTGGGCGGTGCCATCAATCATCATGTACCCGACACCCGGCGTTGCATCAGAGATACGGTCGCACTCCGCACCGGCATCCCTTGCTCCCTGGCCGAGAACCATGGCGGTTTGGGTGGCTTCGGTCAGTCGCAGCCCGATCCGCACGGTGAACAGTTGGCGCACGGGCAGTGTCTCTTTTGCCGGGTCTTGCACCGCGGCCACCACACTGATTCCCACTGCCCGGCCCTGGGAGAGCAGCAGGCCCAGGAGTTGTTCGATTTCGGCGCGGATTTTGCGATCGGAGACGTAGGCGGTAAGCGCGGCGATCTCATCGATGACCACGACGAATAAAGGTTCCGATGGGGTGGGTGTATGCAGGCGAGTCTTGCCACGTAGCCGGTGCGCCCGCGCGTGCATTACGTCAACCAGTTGGCGCAACAGGCGCACGGTGGTGTCAGTGGCATCGTGCGTGAATACCGTGAACATTGGTGCCCCGGCGCCCAGTTCCATGCCGCCTTTGGGGTCGATCACGCACAGCCGCACCAGCCCGTTTTTCACCTCGGGGGCGATGCCGGCGATCAGTGACCACAACACGCTGCTTTTGCCGGCCCCAGTGGCTCCAGCAATCAGCATGTGGTGGCCCAGCAGGGGCAGGTGCCACCAGTGGCGGGTTTCGGTGATCCCAACCCGCACCGCCCCCACATCCACCCGTGTGGCCGGGTTGGGTATGGGCAATGCGATCGGGTCCGCCAAGACATCCCCGCGCATGACGGTGATCTTTAGTTCCCCGGGCGCGGTCGAGGTGATCGTCAGCCGATCGGCGCGCCAGGCGGCGGCCAGCGCGTCGGCTTGTCTGTGCCAGTCAGCCAGGGATTGGCCGGTCACCACGCGCAGCTGCAGTACGTCGGTACTCTTGCCGATTTGTACCGACCGTAGTGCTGGCACGAGGGCGCGTTCACCCAGGCGGGCGGTGAGTCCGTGCAGGCTGCACACCGATTCCCAGCTGCGGCTGTAGCGCCACCAGCTCAGCCAGCGGTGTCGCACCGGTTCGGTCACCCAGGCTTGAAATGACCCTGGGTCTAGCCAGGCCCACCCCGCATAGGCAGCACCGCACGCGATGGCAGTGATCAAGCCCGCGCGTGGGCCGTGGCTGATGGCGACTGCCAGGCTGAGGATGATGGGGATGCTGAGGGCGGGGAACAGAATCGACCACCACAGCAGGTACCCCGTGGCTTTGGCCAGGGATAGGACGAGGTCTTCGAACCAATCATCATGATCCGACCCAGTGTTGTTGGTGTGCTTCTTGTTTGATGCCATGACCGATGCTCTCCGTAGGTGTTTCGCCGATAGCAGGCCCATCTTGGGGCGCGACCGTATGGGCGCCGCGCCCCAAAATCGTGGTTTATTTCTGCGGGCGGGCCTGTTCGTTGGGCGCACCTGCGGGTGTGGTGGAGGTGATGGCATCAGCGCGGAAGGCCACGCCGCTGCGATCACCTTGAGCCCACGGAATGGCCACCAGACCCGACACCGATACTGCCTGTGTCACCGACACTTTCGGATCTCCTGCCACCGTCACGTTGAGCACTTCGCCGCCGGTGTCGTCCAACGCCAGCAGCTGCGCTGCGTACAACGGCACCCCGGTCGCGGTGTCGACTTTCGGGCTGCCGGTCTCGAAGTTCAACCGCGGCTCGGCAGCCCTGGTGACGATGAATCGCGTCCCCGATGTATCAATTCTCAATCGCATTGTCCTGCTATTCCTTTCGTGATCTGAATGCGCCCGATGAGGCGCTCGAATCAGTTCACGCGGACACCGCGGACGTTGCGAGGGACGTTTGCAGGCGTTGCCGACACGGCCCCAGACATTTCGGGCACGACAGGGACATAGCTGCCGACACCAGGCAGACATCACCGCAGCAGGGAGGCGCCAGCCCCATGGCAAACTAGGAACCACGCTAGTGATGGACAGGATCAACACCGAAAGACATGTGCTGAGACGATGGACGATCAGGACGGTTGCATCGACACCGCAGTGATCCCCAACGATCGCCTCACGCAACGGCTGCACGCCAAGGGGATGTCCCATGGGCGGTTCGCCACTGCGGTGGGCGTAGACGTCAAAACCGTGCGCCGGTGGCTAGCCAACACCAACTACAACGTCCGCCCCGATAATGCACGCCGCGCCGCCGACGTGCTCGGCTGCAGCCCGCACGACCTGTGGCCCAACCAGTTCCAACCCTTTACCGGACGCGCGCTGGCGACAAACTCGGGCGGGCCGTTCACCGCGACGCTATATCCCAGCCGCACGCAGTTACCGATCACCGCGTGGCAGCAGCATTTCGCCGGCGCAACCATCTGTATCGACATACTCGTCTTGGCTGCCACGTTCCTGTTCGACACGCTCGACGGATTTCTCGACACCCTGCTCGACGCCGCCGCCCGTGGCGTTCAGGTGCGATTTCTCATCGGCGACCCCGACACCGCCACCACGATCCTGCGCGGTGAGGAAGAAGGCATCGGTGAAGCCGTCATCGCACGGTGCCGCACCTCCGCCGAACTGCTCACTCCACACGCCAACTCACCGGGGCTGCACATCCGCACCCACGACACCACCCTATACACATCAACCTTCCGGGTCGACGACACTATGATCATCAACTTCCACATCTATGGCTCACCAGGACGCAACAATCCCGTCCTCGTGCTGTCCCGCCACCAAGAACCCCGACTCTGGGCCACCTTCGAACAAGCATTTGCCCGCGTTTGGGACAACGCCACCCCACTGCCAACGAAAGGCTGATCCTCAATGCGCACCGACTACTACAACGACCCCGAAGCTCCCCAGCCCAACAGCGTGGTCCCGTCCGCCTCGGCCATCGTCACCGACGAACAAGGCCGCATTCTGTTGATCAAACGCCGCGACAACACCCTGTGGGCGCTCCCCGGCGGTGGACACAACATCGGCGAAACGATCGCAGGCACCGCCGTGCGCGAAGTGAAAGAAGAAACCGGTCTCGACGTCGAAGTCACCGCCCTGGTCGGCGTCTACACCAACCCACACCACGTCGTGGCGTTCACCGACGGCGAAGTCCGCCAACAATTCTCCCTGTGCTTCACCACCACCCTGCTCGGCGGTGATCTGGCCATAGACCACGAAAGCACCGATATCGCCTGGGTCCACCCTGACGACATCCCCACCCTGGATATGCACCCCTCGATGCGACTGCGCATCGATCACTACTCACAGCACCGCGACAGTCCCTATCTCGGCTGACCCACGGGCGGTTAGAGCCAGTCCCGCATTCGCCGGACAGCGGCTAACAGCTCCTCGCGGCCCGCATCGACCGCGCGATGCACCGGATCCTCAGGCCCATAGCGAGCCAACACGTCGCTCAATCGATCATCGGCTGAAACGGGTGCCCCGTCCGACCCGGTCGTCAAATCACAAAACGTCAACGCATCCAGGACGTCGCTGGGCGGATCACTGAACTCTGACAACCCCTCTAGACCGCGCTCGGATGCCTCCACACGCGCTCCGGTATGAAACGCCACCAACGACGCAACCAGCTCCCCAAAGCCGGCCGATCGAACAAACTCCGCTCCATCGAGCGGATGAAAACCCGTCCGGCGCACCGACGGCGCATAGCCGATATCGTGCAGCCACGCCGCCGCCACCAAACAATCGGCAGTCTCTGCATCGAAATGGCGACCAAACTGCTGCGCTGCCGTCACCACGCCGCGCACATGCGCCAACCGCCCAGACTGCCCTGCCAACCGCGACTCAGCCTCGCGCCGTCCACGCTGCGCCAGAACCCCGCTCACACCCGCAAGCCTACGAGTCCCTCCGCCACGGCGCAGCTCACAGCCGACGCCGCGACACCGAGCGCAACGTCTGGCGAGCACGCCATGCGACGATTACCTGCGGGCTTCGCTCCGCTCCCTGGGCTCCCGTCCGCTGGCGCTCCCGTCCGCGCCGGTCGCTACGCTTCGCCCTCCGTCCGCCGCCACACCAGCCCGTCTACGACCAGTCAGAGCCCACACCTCAAGGGACCTCACGACCCCGGGGTCCCACGACAACCCAGAGCTCTCCTCGCTCCTCGCCGCCACAGCGAGCTCCCGTGGGCAGCAGGCGCGCAAACGCTCATACACCGGCCCCCGACCAGCGGTGTGAGAACTTTCTCTACTGGTATCAAGCGCCGCGACGCCGTGCGCGCCCGAATTGAGAAGGCGCTGCGCGAGCTGCGTAAGCACAACGCCACGATCACCGTCAGCAGCGTGGCCCGCCGCGCCGGGGTAACACGCAAGAGCATCTACCGCCGCGAGGACCTGCTGGCTCTCATCTACGCCCACCGCCCGGTCGTGGCCGTTCCCACGACCCACCACCGCCGGGGACCGAAACCAGCATCGTGGCTGCGCTGCGGCCCGGCTGACTGCCAAGGACACCCAGATCGCCGAGCTCAGGGCCGCACTGCGTGAACGCGACCAGACTATCGCTGCCCTGCACGGTGAACTCGATAGATTACACCGCGACGGGCGCGGCTAAAGCTAAACCCCAGCACGCCTGCGGCGCAAGCGAATCCCGCGCTCAACGGTGGCCTGTGCCATGTTCGGTCAAGAACATGTCGTAGGCGTGGGCAATGTGTTCGGGGGTGGCTTCGGGATGCTCACAGGCCACCACGGCCACCGCGTCCATCGTGCGGGGACCAAGACCAGATCGACCGGGGGGAGCGATACCCTTGGTGAGCGCGGCGTTCAACAAGCCCTGGAACCGTTGGCCCAGCTCAGTCAGCAGCGGCTCAGCGCACATCACCGACGATCCGGTGGCGACGTGTCGAGGTGGATGGCTGCCCAGAGCGGGTTGGTCGGAGGTCACACGGCGCTGCGTCGCGTTCTGCAGGGTGATAGCGCTCGTTGCCGTCGAGCAGTGCGCCCCACGTCGCCCGGGCGATGTGCACCGCGCGCTTTTCGCAGTCAGCCGTGGATTGGCCTTGGGCCAGGGCGACCAGCGCATCAGCCAAGCTGGTTAGGGGGATCGCGTGGCGTCTGGATGTTCGCGCTAACTCGATGAAGGCCTGGTTGAGGTGGTATCGGCGCAGCGTGATCAGTACGCCCTCGGCGGTGTCGAGGATCCGGTCGGCACTGCGGCGCGGATCTGGCGTGCTGTGATCGGTGCTCACGTTCCTCCAATCTGTGTTTCGCGGGTCAGGCGACGAAGCCCTGCTGGGTGTCGCACGTAACGCTTGCGGGTAGCAGCCCGTACAGCCACACCGGCTGCCGGTGCGCTTTGGCTGCTGCAATCGCATGTACTAGCCATCGAATCGTGGTGCCTCTCAGGGTGTTCGGCAGGCCGGGGCTGTGTTGCCCTGCGGAGTGTCAATGGCCAAGTAGAAGTCCCCGCTGGTGGCCAGCAGAAGTCCCCACTCCGTTGCGGGTGATTGGCTAATTCTTGGTGGCTCCCTTCTTGTGGTCGGCGTGGCGCATCCGGTAGGACTCGCCGGAGGTGACGACGATGCTGGCGTGGTGCAGCAGCCGATCGAGGATGCTGGCGGCGGTGGTGTGCTCGGGCAGGAATCGCCCCCATTGTTCGAAGGGCCAGTGCGAGGCGATGGCCAACGAGCGGCGCTCGTAGCCGGCAGCCACGAGCCGGAACAACAGTTGAGTCCCGGTGTCGTCGAGCGGGGCGAAGCCGATCTCGTCCAAGATGACCAGATCCGCGCGGAGCAGGGTGTCGATGATCTTGCCGACGGTGTTGTCGGCCAGGCCGCGGTAGAGGACCTCGATCAGGTCGGCGGCGGTGAAGTAGCGGACTTTGAATCCGGCGTGGACGGCGGCGTGCCCGCAGCCGATGAGCAGGTGACTTTTGCCCGTACCAGGTGGGCCAATGACCGCCAGATTCTGTTGTGCCCGAATCCATTCCAGGCTCGACAGGTAGTCGAAAGTGGCTGCGGTGACCGACGATCCGGTGACGTCGAACCCGTCGAGGGTCTTGGTGACCGGGAACGCTGCGGCCTTGAGGCGGTTGGCGGTGTTGGAGGCATCGCGGGCAGCGATCTCGGCCTCAACCAACGTCCGCAGGATCTCCTCCGGTGTCCAGCGTTGCGTCTTGGCGACTTGCAACACCTCGGCGGCGTTGCGGCGCACCGTGGCCAGCTTCAACCGCCGCAGCGCCGCGTCAAGGTCAGCAGCCAGCGGTGCCGCCGAGGACGGTGCCACCGGCTTGGCAGCGGTGGTCATGAGGCCGTCCCGTCGGTGGTGTTGATCTTGTAGGCCTCCAGGGAGCGGGTCTCGACGGTAGGCAGATCGAGCACAAGCGCGTCGCCGGCGGGGCGGGGTTGTGGGGTGCCGGCGCCGGCGGCCAGGATCGAGCGCACGTCGGCAGCGCGGAACCGGCGAAACGCCACCGCCCGGCGCAGCGCGTCAATCAAAGCCTGTTCGCCGTGGGCGGCGCCAAGGCCGAGCAGAATGTCGAGTTCGGATTTCAGTCGGGTGTTGCCGATCGCGGCAGCACCGACGAGGAACTGCTGCGCTTCGGTTCCCAATCCGCAGAATCGTTTCTCTGCTTGGGTTTTCGGGCGTGGACCACGCGAGGGTGCGGGTCTGGGTCCGTCGTAGTGTTCATCGAGGATGGACACCTCACCTGGGCTGACGAGCTCGTGCTCGGCCACGATCACCCCGGTCGCAGGTTCCAACAGGATCAGGGCGCCATGATCGACCACCACCGCCACGGTGGCACCGACGAGCCGCTGAGGCACCGAGTAACGAGCTGAGCCGTAACGGATGCACGAGAGGCCGTCGACCTTACGGCGCACCGACCCGGAGCCGATCGTCGGCCGCAGCGAGGGCAGCGCCCTCAAGACGGTGCGCTCGTCAACCAAGCGATCGTTGGGCACGGCGCAGATCTCCGAGTGGACCGTGGCGTTGACCTCGGCGCACCACAGTTGCGCCTGGGCGTTGAGGGCACGTAGGTCGACCTGCTCACCGGCTAACGCAGCTTCGGTCAGCAGCGGTACCGCAAGGTCGTCCTGAGCGTAGCCACAGAGGTTCTCCACGATGCCCTTCGATTGCGGATCCGCACCGTGGCAGAAGTCCGCAACGAAGCCATAGTGGGACGCGAATCGCACATAATCCGGTGTTGGAACAACAACATTGGCGACGACACCACCTTTGAGGCAGCCCATCCGGTCGGCCAGGATTTTGGCCGGAACCCCACCGATCGCCTCGAGGGCTTCGGCGATCATCGCCAGCGTGGTCGAGGCTTTCTCGTCGGCGGCGAACCGCACAAACCGCCACCGCGAATAGGCCAGCACCGCGCAGAACACCATCAACCCCGGTGCAGCTTCGGCCCAGTCCATCACCAGATAATCACCGGGTGACCAGACCGCCGGACGGCGTTGATGCCGGTTAGCGTTGCGCCACAATACTTTCTGCTCGGCTACCAGGCGACGGAAGTTACGGGCCGAGCCCTGATACCCGGCAGCTCGGGCGATCGGCAGCATCCGCTTCGCCGACATCTTGCCGTGTGATTTCTCGACTCGGGTGGCGACTAGATCGGTGAACGCGTCGAGGTTGCGTGGCCGTGGTTCCCTCGGGGGCGCGCCGCCGGCCTCGGCCCGCTCGATGACCCGCTTGACCGTCTTGTGGGTAGTACCGCACAGCTCGGCCGCGCCGCGATACGACCCGACCTGGTGATACGCCGAAATGATGTTCATACGCTCCCTTGCAGACTTCAATAGAGCTCCCTGGGCGGTGATCAGGTGACAGTTGGCGCTATCACCGTCACCGCCCAGGCCCTCAGCTCCCGGAAATGACACGACGAGCCCGCAAAGGAGTGGGGACTTCTACCTGGCCACCAGTGGGGACTTTCTAATGGCCACAGATGGGGACTTTCCCATGGCCATGGACAGCGGAGTGGCTTGGACGCTGTGACGCTCGTCGCAGGCCGGCCGACGTGCAAGCCCGCCGATGCCTGCGCCGCGCCCGATGATTCGGAGTGTGATCACCTGGCGCGGCTGAGCAACGCCGGCACCGGGCCGGCAGGTGATCGCGACGAGTCATTGCTGCGGTTGGGGCACCACCTCAATAGTCAGTTCAAGTGCGGGCAGCAGATTGATCAGCTCGTCGAGGCTGAAAGTGTCGACATACCCGTTGAACAGAGCGGTCACTCGGGGCCCGGTGAGCCCCAAGATGAGGGCGGCTTGTGCTGCACTCAAGCGTTTTTCGCTGATGCGGCTGGTGATCGCGCTGATCACTGCGCACCGGGCGGCGTCAACACCCCCGCTGGCCGGGTCAGCCCCGCGGCCCCCATCGACACCACGATTGACGCGATGGGGTTGTGTGCCCGGCGTCTCGCTCAGGTCGTCGGGTGAGTCCACCGCCGCCCCCGAGCCCGAGGTGTTGCCCGCAGCGCCGGCGTCGGCACGCAAGGTGTGGGCTGGCGGGTCACCCACAAGATCCGTGGTCATCGGGTGCTGCGCTTGCCCGAGCGTGTCAGCGCGCCTGCGGGCAGGCGGTGCCCGATGGCCGCGCGCACCGTGTGCGCCGTGCTGCTCACCGGTTCTCCAAGGCCTGCGGAGGTGGTGCCTGCGGAGGTGGTGCCTGCGGAGGTGGTGCTCGATGGCACAGCATCGATAGCAGCCGGCGCGGGCCAGCCCGCCCAGGCAGCGAGGAGCATCAACCCTGCGAATCCGCGCCGGGGCGCTCCGCAGATAACCCCGCCGTGCTGCGGATCAGCATTGCCGGGTGCCCGCCCCGACACCTGCCCGACGGTGAATGCGGTGGCTCCCGGGCCATGACGGCAACCGGGAGCCGCCGCGGGTGAATGGCCTAAATTACGCGTTGTGCAGCGATAGGACGCGCGTCCCAGCGTGCACCGATGGCGACGTGAAGCGATGCCCGACCGCCCCCGACCCCTGACTGCCCCACCATTACCGCCAGCTCAGCTGTAGCGCTACGCAGGCCGGGAGGGTGAACCGCGGCCCCATCGTTCCCGATCATTACCGTGGGTGATCTATGCGAGCCAACATAGCTTTCATATAGCATTGGTGTTAGGTTGAGGCAAGAGCGGAGTATCGACCGAAAGGGAGCGCCCATTGCCCAACGACCAGCGGCCACGTCCAGGGCGCGGGGTGTACGCGATCTCGGTCGCCGCCGAGCTCACCGGTCTGGATCCGCAGACCCTGCGTCTCTACGAGCGGCGCGGGTTGCTCACCCCGGCACGGACCGGCGGGGGCACCCGCCGCTACAGCGATGACGACGTGGTGCGCCTGCAGCGCATCAGTGCCCTGGTCGCCGGTGGCGTCAACATCGCCGGAATCGCCCAGATCCTGGCGTTGCAAGACCTCAACGGTGAACTCGAGTCCGACCTCAGCCACCTCAGGTCCGAAAACGCCCGCCTGCGCCACACCGGCCCGGGCAATGAACACCTGGTGGCGACTCGAGGAAGGGGAGCCCGTCAGCGATGAGGATCAACGTCGAAAACTGTCAACTGCCCGACGATGTGCCCATCGGCGACGCCGTCGAACAGCAGCAGCCCGTCGACGCCGATACCGAGGACGGCCTCGATCGTGACCACCTCGCCGACCCCCTGTAGCGTGATGCCAACCCCATCGACGTCAGCGATCAAGCCATCATCGTTGCCTGGCCCGACGACGACCGCGACGCCGGCACCACTGGCTAGCCTGCGGCTAGCCCCGTGTCGGGGGGAACTGGATGAAATCTCTGTCTCCGCTAGTCGGGGCGCCGATGGGATGGGCGACGTTGCCGAGCAGGTTAGCGTGGACGCTGGCGAGCTTGCGGATTACCGCTGGACAGGCAGGACTTCCACCGGCAAAGCCTGGTGGATAAGCCGCCGGCGATGCTGTGGCTCTGGGCCCCCTGGTGCCCGATGTGCCAAAAGCGAAGCGCCCGTGGTCGGTCAAGTTACCGTTTCCCACCCGGCCGTGAACCGGTGCGATCGCATTGCGAAGATCCGACTCGATGCCTGAGTATTCAGGGGATGGCCAGCCAAGCCACGTCGATGCTCACGGTGCCGATCCGGGATCGCGCCGCGCTGCAGGCGGTCAATTTTTTCATGGCGGACATGGAAGCCGGCATGGGCCCGTTCCTGGGTGTCTTGCTCGCGAGCCGCGGCTGGACCACCGGGGCGATTGGCACCGTTATCACCTTGGGTGCGATTGTCGGCATGTGCACGGTGGCGCCCGCGGGGGCGCTGGTTGATGCCACCACCCGCAAACGCGCCTGTGTGATCGTAGTCGGTCTAGCGGCCGTGGCGGCTTCGGCGGTGATTTTGACGTCGCGGCAGTTTTGGGTGGTCGCCGCCGCGCAGTCTGTTATGTGCGTTTCCGGGGCGATGATCGCCCCGGCGGTGATTGGCATCACACTGGGCCTGGTGGGCCAGGCCGGGTTTATCAGCCAAAACGGTCGCAATCAGGCGTACAACCACGCCGGCAACATGGCCGGCGCCGCGATTGGAGGTCTGCTGGGCTGGGTGTTCGGATACGCCGGAGTGTTCTGGCTTGCCGCAGCCTTTGCGGTGGTCACCGTCCTCGCGGTGTTGAGAATCCCCGCCGGTCGCATCAACCATCATGTCGCGCGCGGCGAGATCTTGGCCGGCGAGCAGCCCCCGGTCAAACGACTACGGGTGTTGGTAAAGTCCCGGCCGCTGTTGGCGCTGGCCGCCGCCGTGATGCTGTTTTGGCTGGGTAATGCGGCGATGCTGCCGCTCTACGGGCTAGCCGTTGTCGCCACCCACGCCAACGCGTTCACCACCGTGGCCAGCACCGTCGTGGTGGCACAGGCCGTGATGATCCCCGCATCCCTGGCGGCCATGAGGATTGTGCAAACTCATGGCTACTGGCTAGCCATTCTGATCGCGTTCAGCGCCTTACCCATCCGCGCGCTCGTCGCCGCCGGAGTCATCACGACCTGGGGAGTGATACCGGTGCAAATCCTCGACGGCGTCGGGGCGGGCATGTTGTCCGTAGCGGTGCCCGGGCTGGTGGCCCGCATCCTCGACGGCACCGGCCACATCAACGTCGGCCAAGGCGCGATCATGGCCGCCCAAGGACTTGGGGGAGCTCTCAGCCCGGTGCTCGGCGGGTTCACCGCCCAAATATTTGGTTTTTCAGCGGCTTTCGTGATGCTTGGCGGATTGTCGATGGGATCGCTGGCCATCTGGCTCGGGTTCGCGCCCATGCTGCGTCGCACCGGCAACCACATCTCACTGGCCTCTGCCCCCGTCGAGGCGACGTGAGCGAGGGATCCAACCCGTCACGGGGAAGGTACGTGCCCGGCGATATGGTCCGGGGGCCCCATGGGGCTCGCGGGCACTGCCATGGAGGTGACACCCAGTGTGCGGTGGAGGGGAAGCCGAGAAAGCCTTCCGGGACAACACCGTTTCCCGCCGCGTCACATCCCTAATCCCGACCAGTTCTCATCCACCATCCCATCCGGTCCCGTGTCGGGGCGGTGAAAGCTGGGCTGCGGGGCGCTGCGATGGAGTTCCGCTCTGGCACACCGGTCGTTGCCCGTATCCGGTGCAGGGCCGCGCGCCGGCGGGCCTGGCGGCGTCTGGCAGCGGGCCGGTGAGAGCGCTAAAGTTGTTGGCGCACAGTAATTTTGCTGCCCGCCAGGGTGGCGGGCACCGAGTGTGACAGGAGGTGGATTGCTGTGTTGCGTTTCGATCCGTTCACTGATTTCGACGCTCTGGTGCGTGACGTGCTGGCCGGGCCGGTCGGGTCGAGCCGCGGTCCTCGGTTCATGCCGATGGACTTGTGCAAGATCGACGACCACTATGTGCTGACCGCCGATTTGCCCGGGGTCGATCCGGGGTCGATCGACGTCAGCGTGGACAACGGCACCCTGACGGTGTCGGCGCGGCGCACCGCCCGCTCCGAGGAATCGGTGCAGTGGCTGACCGCCGAACGGTTCTTCGGCGAATACCGTCGGCATCTGTGGCTGGGAGAGGGCATCGACGCCTCAGTGATCAGCGCGACGTACGAAAACGGGGTGCTCACCGTCAGCATCCCGCTGGCCGAAGGGGCCAAGCCGCGCCGCATCGAGGTCGCCCACGGCGCGGCACCACACGTCATCGAAGGCCAAGTCGTGCAATCACCCACAGAAACCGCCTAGGACGCTGGTTGCGGCACCCGCGGCGGGCAATACCCGCTGCGGGTCTGTGTGCGCATGTCGGGGGCGGCGTTGTGGCAGCAGCGAATCCACACCATCAGATGATTACGGATCAGGCGGTGCCGCGCACGGAGCGAGCGCGGCGATACCTGGGTCATGCTGAGGAGCTGAGCAGCTGCCAGTCCTCGGGCATCCGATGTATTTTGACCGTGTCACCCTCGGCTTCCAGATCGATGCTGGCGTCTCCCAGGCGCAGGTCGGTCAGCACGACGCGGCCCCACGCCTCGGGCAGATGCGGTGTGACCGCTATCTGGCGCGCCGGCACGTGCGGTTCGAGTCCCAGCAACGATCTGAGCAGCAGGACCGGCGCGGCGCTGGACCAGGCTTGCGGTGAGCACGAGGTGGGGTACGGGATCGGTGAACCGAACTGCGACCGGGGAAATCCGCAGTACAGCTCAGGCAGCCGGGTGCCGAACGCGTCGGCGGCATCCAGCAGGCCGTTAGCCAACCGGTGGGCTAGGACGTGGGCTTCGCGCACATGCGGGTAGCGCAGCAGCCCGGCCACCGCGATCGCGGTGTCGTGCGGCCAGATGGCGCCGTTGTGGTAGCTCATCGGGTTGTAAGCGCCCATCGTGGTGGCCAGGGTGCGCAGCCCGAACCCGCTATCCATCTCACCGGATGCCAGGTGTTTGACCAGCGTTGCGGCGTGCTCATCGGTGGCGATACCGGTCCATAGGCAGTGCGCGACGTTGCTGGTCAACGCATCGACGGGCTGTTTGCGCCGGTCCAGGGCCACCGCGTACCAGCCGCGCTGCGGCAACCAGAACGCCTCGAGGAACCGCGTGCGCAACGCCTGGGCGCGCTCGCGCAGCTGCCCGGCTCCCGTGGGGTCGTCGAATGCCTCGGCCAGCTCGGCGCGCGCCAGCAGGGCCGCGTAGTGATAGCCCTGCACCTCGCACAGCGCGATCGGCGGCTCGGCGGTGCGGCCGGTGGCGTCGTTGATGCCATCGAAGCTGTCTTTCCAGCCCTGGTTGATCAGGCCACGGTCGGTGGCGCGCTGGTACTCGATAAACCCGTCACCATCACGATCGCCGTAACGCTGGGCCCACGACAGCGCCGCATCAGCGGCCGGCAGCAGCGAGCGTACCACTGACGGGTCGGCGCCCCACCGCCACGCTTCGGCCAACAGCATCACAAACAGCACGGTGGCGTCGACCGACCCGTAGTAGACGGCGCCACCCAGCACGTCGGTGCTGGCCGGGCCGCGGCGGATCTCATGCATGATCCGCCCCGGCTCTTCCTCGGTGATCAGGTCCACCCGCCGGCCCTGCACCGCGGCAAGCTGCTGCAAGGTGCCCACCGACAATCCGACGTCCAGCGGCAACGCCATCCACGCGGTCAGCAGGCTGTCGCGGCCGAACAACGTCATGAACCAGGGCGCTCCGGCGGCCACGAACGAACGACCCTGACCGCTCTCGTCATGCATCAGCAGCGCGCCCAGGTCGCTTTCGGTTTGCCGCAGCACCTCGGTGAGCACGCGATGACCCGCCTCCACGGTGGTCGCGGTGTGCCGCCAGGCCTCCAGTTTGCGCGCCGGGGCACTGGACTGCAGGTTCTCGCCGCGACGGAATCGGGTTCGCACGGTGTTGTTGGCCCACGTCGGCTCGGCGAGGATCTCGGTGTGCCAGCGCTGGCCGGCAGCCACCACCACCCGCCAGGTCAGCCACCCCGGTGCCACCACCGGCTCCCCCGAGGCGGTCACCCGCAGGCCGCGGACCCGATCGCCCCACTCCAACAGCACCAGTTCACCGTCGATGGCGGCCACCTCGGCGCCACCGCGCGCCGCGCGGCCCTCCTTGACGGCGAATAGGTCCGCGAAATCGGCGTCGACGTGCAACTGCAACACCACCACGGTGGGTTCGTGGTCGAGGTTTTCCACCGAGATGGTCTCGCGCAACCCGTCGGCCACCAGCCGCTCCCGAACCAGCAGAAGTGTGCTGTCGGCCTGGCCGCCGCGCGGGGCGCGGCGCAACACGAATTGCGCGGCAAACCCCGCCGACGGCTGCACCGACAGCGGTTCGGGCGGCTGGCCGTCGACCCGAAGCTCCCACCGAGACAACACCCGCGCGTCGCGGAAGAACAACCCATGCGCGCGGCCCGCGACCACGTCGCCGAGACAATCGGACAGGCAAAACGTCGACCCCTCCACCAGGGTGACGGTGTCAGCGCCGGCCCCCAGACGCGCCGGCGCACTGGTGTTGAACGCCGCGGGCGCGTCACTCATGCGGTGACCATCTCATCCGTCGACTCACGCCGCCGGGATATCGGGTTGCTCGCCGCCCGAGTAATCTCTTCGCCGTACAGCAGCCGGCGATAGATCCGCTCGTAGCCCGAACCCAACTGCGCCACATCGAAGTTCGCCGCGACATGCCGACGACACGCGTGCGGGTCAAGACTGCCCGCCCGCTCGATCGCGGCCGGCAGCTCAGCCGGCTGCTCACAAATCACACCGGTGACTCCATCGATGAGAACCTCAGCCACCGCTCCGCCGCGCAACGCCACCACTGGCGTGCCACAGGCCATCGCCTCGATCATCACGATCCCAAACGGTTCCTCCCACTGAACCGGAAACAGTAAACACCGCGCACCGGCGAGCAGCTTGCGCTTGCTGACCGCGTCAGCCTCACCGAACACGTGATCGCTGCCGGTCAGCAGCGGACGCACCCGCTGATCGAAGTAGGCCTTCTCCGACGCTTCCGAGCACTTGCCCGCCAACACCAGCGGCACGCCCGCCTCGTGGGCGGCCTGCACGGCCAGGTGCGCACCCTTATACGGGGCGAAACGGCCCAAGAACAACGCATAGTCGCCCTTGTCGGTTTCAAACGGCCACTGCTCGACCTCCAGCGCGTTATGCACGCGCCCAACCCAATTCAGGTCCGGGGCCAATTCGCGCTGGCGATCGCTGATCGCCACCAACGCCACGTCTGCACCCAATCCGCGATAGTACGGGTACAGATCGGCATCAATGGGGCCGTGCACCGTCACCACCGTCGTCAAGCCCAGCCCCCGGTAGACGGGCACGTTGAGCACACCGGCAAAGGTGTGATCGTGCACGATATCGACGCCCTGATCCGCCGCGAGGTCCGCGACGGCGTTACGAACCTTCAATGCATGCATGACCTCCGGATAGGGCTCACCAAGCCGATCCGGAATCGTGCGATCCCACAACGACACAAACCGCGCCGCCGTGCCCGACTCACCAGCCCCCAACACCGTCACCTCATGCCCACGAGCAACCAAAGCATCCACAAGATCAGCAAGCACCGCCTCCACACCCCCATAGCCCTTCGGCGGAACGTCGAAATACGGCGGCGCCACCTGCACAATCCGCAACCGCCGGGCCCGACCATCGGGCCGAGAATGCGTCGACACACCCTGCACGAAATCGATGCTGCGCACTCGGATTTCCTCCTTTCCCAACATCCACAAGCGTTAGCACTTCGATTCCTTGAGTGCTAATTATGGCCCGCTGTGCACGCGCCCGCCACACACCCCAACCGTCACCGACACCCCGCCCGCCACACACACGACGACGGCCGCAACGAGGCCCGTTGCTGAGTGCCTAAAAGCCGAGCGCGATCACCACCGATCGCGAGACGAATCAGCGTTAGCCAGCACCACTCACGAGCTGGCGCCGCGGCCAAACCGGCTCTTCGTGATCGAGCGTGCACCGGTGGTTAGCGGAACGCTGGGGAAGGGTGTCGTGTCGGTGAGCTGAGGCGGGCCCTCGGTGGGTGACGATGCGGGTTCCTACACCAAGCTCCACCAACACCACCGAGGGGACCCGTTGCGCGAGGCCAATGCCTGCCCGCGCTCTGTTGTTGCCGACACGATCATGCGCACGATCGAGTTGGGGGTGACGATCACCGACGCCGCCGTCGACGACACCCAGACCACGATCTTCTGCACCCCCGTGGTGAGGAATCCGCGTTGTCCGGACTGTGGGCGCGACGGCAGGTATCGCGACACCGTGACGCGGCCATTGACCGACCTGCCTGTGGCCGGCCGCCGCCAACCAAAACACCGCGGGGTACCCGAACTGCCAGCCCAGCAGCCCCGACAGCGCAGCACCGGCCATATTGCCAGCGTGATTCCAGGCCTGGTCGCGACCGTTCTGGCCGGTGAACCCGGCCTGGCCCACCACACCAAGGGTGATGCCAATCACTGTCGGGGCGAGGTCGCGTCCGAAAGCCGGTGTAAAAGGGGGCCGGGCGTAGGTTCTGCTTCGAGACCGCCAAGTCATCGAAGTGAAAGGACCTACGCCCGTGCCTGCACGAGTATCACCGACCGATCGTGTTCGCGCCAAGATCGACGAGCTGTTCGCCTCCGATCGTGAGCTGCCCGACATCTTGGAGGAGGTGGCCCGCCTCGGCGCGCAGTTGCTGATGCAGGCCGCGCTGGAGGCCGAGGTGACCGAGTTCCTGGGCCGGGAGCGCTGCCAGCGCGCCGCCGCGGCACCGGATGCCCAGCCCGGGTCACGCAACGGCTATCAGCCGGTGACGGTCAAGACCACCGCCGGCCCGGTCACTTTGGAGCGGCCTAAGCTGCGTGACACGACCACCGCGTTCGCTTCGCGATTGTTCGGCAAGCACGTCACCAAGACCAACGCACTGGAGTCGCTGGTGATCGCCTCATTCGTGCGGGGGTTGTCGGTGCGCGATGTGGAGGCCACCCTGGCCGACGCGCTCGGTGATCAGGCCGCGATCTCGAAATCAACGGTGTCGAGGTATGCCAGGCGATCAAGACCGAGTACGACAGCTGGGCGGCGCGGAGGCTCGACGAGGTGGTGCTGGACTACCTGTTCTTGGATGCGTCGTTCTTCCGGATACATCCTGGCTCGCCGGCCGAGCCGGTCTTGGCCGGCTGGGGCATCACCACCGACGGCAAACCCGTCTTCGTCGGCCTGGCCCCTGGTGCCGGCGAGTCGACCGACGCCTGGGCCGATTTCTTGACCGACCTGCGCGACAGGGGCTTGGGGTGCCCGCTGCTGGTCATCTCCGACGGCGCGGCCGGCCTGATTGCCGCGATCGAGCAGGTCTTGCCGGCCGCGCTGCGGCAACGCTGCCTCATCCACCGGCTACGCAATATTCTGGTCAAGATCCCCGCCGGGATGCAGGCCGAGATCCGCGACGGCTACTGGGCCTGCTTTGACACCGCCGAGGTCAACACCGGGCCCGGTCCGCGCCTGGTCGAGCTCGTCGACGCCCGGCTGACCGCGTTCGCCGAGCGTTACGGCACCACGTATCCGGCGGCGATGAAGATCGTGCTGACCGATCGCGAAGGCCTGACCGCCTATCTGAGGTTCCCGGCCGAACACCATCACCGCATCCGCCACTCGAACTTCATCGAACGCACCTTCGGTGAAACACGGCGCCGCGCAAAGGTAATCGGCCGCTTCCCCGGAGAAACCAGCTGCATCAGCATCGCCTGGGCTGTCCTCGACCGCGCCTCCCGCGGCTGGCGCGGCCTCGCCATGACCCCCGCGGGGCTGCGTCAACTGCAAGACCTACGCCGCAGCCTGCTGCAACCACCCCGCCAACTGCGACCCCAGCACAACCAGGACTGCCCAAACAACACCACCGAAACCGCCAGCGCCACGGCGTCACATCAACCACCGAAGCCAGAACCTTCATCGGCCTCATTTACACCGGATTCCGGACGCCACCATCGTCACCCCAGCAATACACATGGCGGCCTGCGCAGCACCGATGACCCAAAACTGTCGCGCCGAGAGGATCAGCGCAGAGGCCGTCACCGTGCACGCGCCGACGGCGACGACACAGGCCCGCTTGCGCGTGGTCGCATCAACCAGCGCTCCCGCCGGTGCGACCGCGACCATGCCAACAATGGCACCCAGGGTGACCACCATACCGGTAGCGGCGGTGCCCCAACCACGACTCTGCAACACCACACCAAAAACGGGCCCATGCCGGCCGACATGTCGGCCATAAAGAAGTTGACGGCAAGTAAGGCTGTCCGATCACATCTCGACCCAATCGGCCTGGTCATTGGCCCCACTGCACCCCACCCGATAATTTACTCGACCGCCAAGGGCCCGCGGCGTTCGATTAGTGTCACTGCTGCATCAATCAGATACTTCGCGATAACATGAACAGCGGAGCGGGCAGGCAGCACCTTGCACACGAAGGCAGGGTTGCTTGCTGTCGCGCGGCGGATCACTTCTCGGCAGCCGGGGGCGAATTCAGCCCGCTGCTCAATAAACCCGAAGGCATACGGGCTTATTGAGAAGGACGTTCGCTCATACCGGATGCAGTGCCCATCGGAGCTAATGGCGTAACCGCAGACCTGATCGGCGTCGGCGGTCAAGGGCCAAAATGGTGCCGCCACGTCGAAATGGCACACGATCTCAAAGTGAGAGCGCCCTGCGGGCGGCGCGTCGCGATCCGCGAATCGTGAACTACAAGTCGTGGCGATGTCATAGGGGCGCACCCGGTATTGGCGCATCAAATAAACAAAAGCCTCTGTTGCCGCGCGAGCCGCCGCGGGCAGATCTTCGGCCCAGGCCGTCGCTGCCGACGCCAGTTCACCGTTACTGCGGTGTTGGGACTCCACCTCCCGATCAGGGATAACGATCGATGGCTGCAGACATATATTTCTGATAACACAAGCGGAAAACTTCCACAAGCTGTAAGGGCAGGTTTGCGCTGAAAGCACGGCCTGGGCCGGTAGGCGGTCGTCTCCCGAGAACCTGGCTACGTCGAACGGCCCTGCAGGCGTCGGACGGGCCGCAGGTGGTGCAAGTCGATGCTGAACAGTGCGTGATCGACTCGGGCCAGTCGATCGGGCAGGGTCACGCCATTGTCGAAATTTGATGTTGGTCGCCTGGGAACAGCCACCAAGATATCGAAGGCGCGCGGCCCGAGCGCCGTAGGCGACGATGAACACCTGTGTGGGCCTGATTAATCTGCCCCCGCGCAACCGCCGTCTCCGAGATCGTCGTGGTGATGTCCTCCCGAATCGCCCGTGGTGACATCCAGGTAAAACCCCGAAGTGCCGATGACCGAACCCGACTCGTCGACCATGCTGTCACCCACCACGACCACAAAGCGGGTATGCCCGGCCGTGTCAATGATGCGGTGCCGACTGTTAAAGGGCTCCCCCTGCAGCACCCGATCCAAAACAGCCGTGACTTGCTGGCGATCGTCGGGATGTTTGTGCAGCAGGAGCAGCTCGGTGGTCGGTGTCACCGTTCTCGGCTCATAGCCATGCATCCGGGCAACCGCCTTTGACCACTCCCAGCGCTGGCCATCAAGGAAAAACCGGAACCGACCGACCCGCTGCGCCGTGCCAGCCACCACAGCGGCGTCATCGAAGTCGTCAACCACTTCACAACCTCCTGCCCGCACCGCAGAAGCCTCTGTCTGGGCTGGCGTGTGGGCGCGGCGAAGCCTCCGGGGTCACGTAGCACATCGGAATCGTCACCATCTTTGTCGAGCTCCCGACATAGTTTGCACTTTTCGACACTGGCTTTGCGCTCCGAGTGTGATCTGGCTGGTCGCGATAATCTGTTCCTAGCAACAGAGATAATTCATGTCAAATGCATGATTCTTCGTAGCTCACCGAGCCGACATGTCTATGTCCGTAAACGGATGTGGCCCCACCTCCTGATCTTTTCGACCCCGAACCGACCCGACGTGACCCGTCAGACCGCCTGATGCTGAGCAGTGATTACTGATGCTGAGCAATGATTAGAGGTCTGTAGATGAGCCTCGGCGAGGCGGAACGGGCGGACCTTCCCGAGGACGATCTGAAGTCCGTTTGTCTGATCAAGGACCGGCGTCGGCGCCCTGATTCGGGAAGCTACGCCCATGCTCACGGTTGTGGCAGCGGTGCGCCCCCTCTGCAACAGCACGAGAGATCGCTACGCTTGCATCCACTGCACGCCCGATGACTCACGTCGCAAACTCGACTGGTCAGGTCAGACTCAGTTGAAAGGTCTCGACCCGTGTCGCAGATGGCCAAGTCCCCCTCGGACACAATCTTGTTAGCTGGCAGTGTCCGTAAATCAGCTCCGAACTGCATCGGAGCGGATTTTTCGTGGTTGCTTACGTCCACTCGACACCGACACGGACCCCCACAACTAACGCCGGCGGCGAAAGCACCGCCGCGAAGAACTCACCACTGCGACCACCGAGGTCGCAGGCGATCAGACCTGCCGATTAGTAACGGATTCAAGAGGACCGTGAATTGCTTCGACATGTCTCCGGACTCACCGCGATTCAATGCGCCGCGTCCTGGTGACACTGGCGGACGTAAAGGTTCAGCCGGACTGTGGTGGATAGTCTGGCGACCAAGTACCTGACAACGACGGGGAGCAGAATGGTCGCGTTGGGCGGCGGTGGTATCGCAGCCTTCGGTCTCAGGTACCAGTACCTCGTAACGGCCGAATACGTCTTGGGCTTCCTTCGAAATAACCTCGCTCTGATACCGCACACGACGCTGGTGATCGAGCCGCTGCATAGGAAGGACGATGGCAAAGACGACGATGTAGTCGACTTCGCGGTCGAGATCGACGACGAGCCATCGCACAACGTGCAGGTGAAGTCGTCCTCTGAGCCCGATGATCACCCACTGCAACCGGCTGCTGCGGGAGAAGTCTTCGACCGACTTGTGATCCACCCCGCTGAAGAGAGAATTCTGCTCACGAACAAGCCCCTCTCGCCCGTCCTGGCCGACGCGGCGATAGAGCAAACGACCTATGCGAGCCGGACGGAGTACACCTGGCCGTCGGGCCCGCAGGCACCTGTTGGAGCTGCGGAACCGCGCATCATCTTCGACTCGCGAAGCACGGCTGAGTTGTTCGACTCAATCACGGAGTTGATCAAAGGTTTCCGCGTGGAGCGTGGACGCTCGCCAGGCACCGTCACCTGCCAGCTGCTGGTCTCGATCCTTGTCGACTTCATCTTCAGCGCTGCGGCGGGGACAGAACCAAGCAGAATTTCCGCCCTCGATCTCCTCGACAAGCTCGTCATGCCGGACGCAGCGATCGCGCAAGTCGCCGGCGGATTTGATTGGGGCTTACCGATTACCAACATCCCCAACTATCTGTCGACCGTTCCCAGGCTGGGCTACCTCAATGAGATTCAAAGCCATCTCGACCTTACGAAGGAAGTGTCGACTCCTTCTCGCGTGGTGTTAGCGGGCCGGACAGGAAACGGGAAAACCGTTCTTGCATCGGACTATTGCCATATTGAAGCCATCTCGTACGCGTTCATATGTTGGGTCGACTGTCGCGACGTTGACTTCATCGAACCGCAGATCCGCAATCTGATTGAGCAGTTGAACGAGACCGTCCCAGGTGGCACGACAATCGGGCCGGTGTTCGCCGGCATCCTCGGCCGCCACCCGGGCCCTTGGTTGCTCATCTTCGATGGACTCCAAAACCGCACAGATATCGAGGAATACATCCCGTCGCGAGGTTACGGCTCGATTATCGTCGCATCCAATAACAGTCTCAACTGGTGGCCAACTGCTCCGGTTATCGAAGTGGCTGAGTTCACCGAAGATGAAGCCATCGATTGCTTTGCAGCGTATGCGGATATCGGGCCCGCAGATCTCGACCGTGCCCGCGATTCGATCCGCGAGATTGTTGTCCGTTTGGGTCTGGTGCCCTTGGCTGTGAGCATGTCTGCGATCTACTTCAAGAACACTGAGGGTCAACTCGACGAGTTGGCTTTGCAGTACTTCAGCGATTTGGAAGCGCTCGCCGACGATGCATCGATACCGCCCGGCTTCCCGTCGACGGCGTTTGCAGCTATCCAGCATGCCGCCCGCAGCTTGGCAAAAGGCACGCGAACCGGGCAGGTGTACGGCAGGTCGGCGCGGGCCGTCGTGGAGATCGGCTGTCTGCTTGCACCAGAACTGTTGCCACTCAACTTCGTTCTGCAGGCGACAGACGAATCAGTCTACGTCGATCTTGCGAACCTCCCGGTACCAACCGAGGTAGATCAAGCTGTTCGTCGGGGAGTTCTGTCTGCGTTGCGCACGCAGTCCATCGCTCAGCGAGTTGTGAACGACGGGGAAGGTAACCGCACACCCGTCAGTGAGACGGTTGCGGTCCATCCCCTCGTACACGACATTCTCCGCCGGTCATACTTGGCCGCTGTACCCCACGGCTATCTAGAGTCCCAGTGCACCGTATTCATGTACTTCCTTGTCGGGTGGCTGGGAAAGTTGCGCGACCAAGGCGAATTCTTCGCAGTCGAACAGCTTCGCGTCCACGCCGATGATCTTCTGGCGCTCATCGCGGAGAACGAGCCGTTATCATCGATGTCGAGGCAGAGTCTCCGTGTATTCACCTACGCAAAAGCACTTCTGCGCGCCGAGCTCAGCACGTGCGCAGCGAGTCGTGGCAGGCTGCAGCAGGCACTTGAACTCGGTCATGCCGCAACACAGGACCTGGCGCCGTGGCTGCATGAGCAACATGCGCGACTCATCCGAGCCAAGATTCTCAGCAACATGATCGGCGATCTATCCATCGGCGAGGCAGCCCCGGAGATGGTCTCCACACTCGTGAACCCACTCCTGGTCGCGGTTCGCGAAGCTACAGCCAGCGCGGACGAGTCGAAACGCAGGTTCGGCTACGTAATCGCCGCCGAGACCCTCAGCTACCTCAATCGCACCGATCTGCACCGCAATTCGCCGCTATTAGCCGGAGCGCGGACCGAACTCGCCGGCATCGCGGACAGTGACCCCTCTGCGAATCCTGGCGGTGCGATACAGAACAATCTCGCGAATCGTCTCTACGAGGCGGGGCAGTTTGAGGAACTCCTTCGTCACGTACTCCTATGGCGGGAAGCCAATGAGTCAATCGAAAACGGCGTGCTCCTCGACGCGTTGATGATCGTGTGCCAACTCCATACTGACGATATCGACAATGCGCTAGCCGCGACTGACGCTCTCGTCTCCACCAGCGTGCACGCCAACTACGTACTTCTATCCATGCACGAAGCCTTGAAGAAAGTTGGCCGAGAACTCCACCGGGTGATCCCTACGCTGCCCGCACATCGCGATCGTCTCCAATCCGCGCTGGAGCGCGTACTTGCGCGATACAACCAACTCAGCGATTTGTCGGGAGGAGCTCCTCCCGACAGCTAGGACACTCGAAGCACTGATAACACCCAGGATTGTCAGCCGCCGCTCAGGACTCGCAGTGCTGCGTGCCCTCGTCGTGAGTTTGTCCCCGTAGCTATCCACGATCGATGGCCAAGATCACTGAGCATCGTCCACAGCGCGGCGATACGTTTGCGGTCGCTGCCAATCATCCGAGCGCGATCACCAACCGGATCGGTCACTGCGCAGGCCAGCACTGCCGCGTCATCGAGATGGCGACCGCGATCACGCGAGTCATCCAGGTAGGCAGCGCCTTTGAGCACCAACGCGCCCAGCACGTCAGGAATGCTGAGCGTGACGGCGCCCGCGCCGGCAGTCACCTCACAGTTGACCGTCTTGCGCAGCGCCGAAGTCCCACCCGGGACGGCAAACACCTTCCGCTGCAACACCTTCGGATGAAGCTTGAGCGGAAGGCGATCGGCCACCATGACATCGACCGTCTCGCCGTCGCCAGCACCACGGACGAAACGGTGTACCGGCCCGCTGCCGACGGGTTCACGCAGGCGATATCCGAGGCGTTCCAAGTCACGCCGGACACCACCAAATGTCGCCGCTCCGGTCTCGATGTGCAGGATCATGTCCACATCACGCGTGGCGCGGGTCAGCGGCAACCCCGCCCGCACCGCATGCAGCTGCACCATCAATCCACCCACCAGCGTCCACTGCGTGCAGGGGACGGCGTGGGCGATCTCGACGAGCTGCGGCCACGGCGACGGCCATCCGCCGGCCGGGGCATCCACCTGCCAGAGCGGTCGATTCTCGGCCTGCGGACTCATCGGTCCCGTCGTCCCGACACGCGCCGGCCGGTGTCACCGGAACGAAACCGGTCGAGCAGATCCTCCAGGACACCGATCCCCGCAGCAGACTCACGGGTGTCCAGCGACTCGGCCAAGTCGACCGCCACCGCGGCCGTCACGATGTGGTCGACCGCGTAGCCGGCATCCTCAGGCACCACCCGCACGATCACGTCACCCCCCACGTCATCGATAAGCCCGGCCGCGCCGACCACGCCGGCCAAATCGCGAGCACGAACATAACCCTCGACTCGCCCATCGACAGCCGTGAGATCGAACAGCTGCGACATCGCCTCATCGTGCAATGCACTGACTCCCGAGGCCAGCAGCCCGGTATCGGTGCCCCACCCACGCATCCGAAGCACCGACGCGCGGCGACGCGTCATCCAACACAACTGCGACGCGCCGCCAGCCCGCAGCCGATGCCGCAGCCGCGACAACGCCGAGGCGTCCAGCCAATCCACACGCTCACCGGAGAGCAACGCGAGTGCCGCCCACGCCGTGGCCGGCGTCCATGGGCGCCCATTGTGGCGGACCTGGTTTGCCAGCCGATGCACCGACGCACCATCCAACAACAACGCACCGCCAACCGTCCGCGTCACCGTCAACTCCCCCGCACGGGCAAGCCGCGCGACCTGCCGCGCCGAAACCCCCAGGATCTCCGCACCTGCCACAGCCGTCATCTCACTCACACATATATAGTCGACCAGAGGACGCATTTACGCAATATATGCAGCTCAAACTCATGACGATGGCCATCGGCCGTTCCGTCAACGACCGAGTTGGAAGGTCTCAACTCGTGTCGCAGGTGGACAACTCCCCCCTCGGACACGCGACTGAGGCGAGGAAATGAACGCTCGCGTTATTTCCGAGCCGATGGAGGGTGTTGAGCGGCGAAGCCGCGATCACACGCGCTCTGCGCGAGATGAACGCTCGCGTTATTTCCGAGCCGATGGAGGGTGTTGAGCGGCGAAGCCGCGATCACACGCGTTGTGCAGGCCTTCAAGTCGCGGCCTGCCTCAGTCCCGCAATCGGGGCGGAGAAATGGCTCCTGCACTGCAACTTCGATGCATGGCGGCACGAACGAATCTCCCGTAGTCCCCCCACGTAGCGTCGGACGTAACGCCAGCCAAATCTGGTTCCCGCGTTGACCGGTCAACCGCAGGCATGATGGTGCCCACGCAGGCGTCGAGCTGGCCCCCGGCCGGGGCAGGAGCCCGTAGGCTGGAATGCGACCGATGACACCCGACGGATTTCTCCGGCACTCTGCGACGCGCACCTTCCGCGACCGCCGCGAGGCTGGCCGCGCGCTGGCCGAGCAGCTGGTGTCCTACCGCGACAGGGACGACGTGCTGGTGTTCGGGCTCGCCCGGGGCGGCGTGCCGGTGGCTTGGGAGATCGCCGCGGCGCTGCACGCTCCGCTGGATGTATTCCTGGTCCGCAAGCTCGGGGTGCCGCGCTGGTCGGAGCTTGCGATGGGCGCGTTGGCCAGCGGCGGTGGTGTCGTGATGAACGACGACGTGGTATCGAGCCTGCAGATCAGCGACGAGCAGATCCGCGAGGTAATCCAAAGCGAGACAACCGAACTCGCCCGCCGTGAGCACGCGTACCGGGGCGATCGCGGGCTGGCCGACCCCCGCGGCAAGGTGGTGATCCTGGTCGACGACGGCATCGCGACGGGGGCCAGCATGCTGGCCGCCGTCCGGGCGGTGCGAGCCGCGGACCCGAAATCTATCGTCGTCGCGGTGCCGGTGGGGCCGCGGTCGACCTGCCGTGAGCTGCGCCTCGAGGCGGACGAGGTGGTCTGCGTGACGATGCCGCCCGGGTTCGAAGCCGTCGGCCAGGTGTACGCCGACTTCCATCAGGTGAGCGACGACGAGGTGCGCGAAACGCTCGCCACGCCCACCGGCTGAGGCTTACTTGGCGGCCTCGTCGCCGCGGCCCTCCGCCGACACGGTCGACTGTTCCGTCGCCTCCGAGGACGGCGGCGTGCCGGCCTCCGCCGGGGCTTCGTAAGCGCCCTCCTCGGGCGCCTCCTCGGGGTAGTCGACGGCCTCTTCGCCGGCCTCGTCCTGGTTCTGGTCCGCAGCGCCCGCGTCGCGGCGCTGCCGCTCCTGCAACGCGTCGATGATCAACAGCACCACGCCCAGCACGCTGGCGCCGATGCACACCCAGGCCACCAACTCGTTGCTGGTGACGACGGCGAACACCAACGCGACGAGACCGACGAGGGCCAGTACCAGCGCAATGATCAGCATCGGTCATCCTCCAAGCGGCGAGCGAGACAGCCAGTTCGTGTGCAGGTCTAGTGTGCCAACCGCGCAGCTGGGCGAGTGTCCGGCACTCCTGTGAGGCTAGTTGTTACCCCGGTTGAATTGGTCGAATCCACCGGCGTCGGCGCTGGAGTCGACGGGCGCGGCCGATCCGCGCTGGCCGAGCTCCTCCAGCTGCGATTCCAGGTAGGTCTTGAGCCGGGTCCGGTATTCGCGTTCGAAGGTGCGCAGCTGCTCCAGGCGGCCTTCCAGGACGGTGCGCTGCTGGTTGATCGTCCCCATGATCTCGGAGTGCTTGCGCTCGGCGTCGGCCTGCAGGGCGTCGGCCTTCTCCTGGGCCTGGCGCAGCTGGGTCTCGGAACGGGTTTGGGCGTCCGCGAGCATCGCGTCCGCGCGCTGCCGGGCCTCGGTCACCGTGGTCTCGGCCGTCTGGCGGGCCTCGGAGAGGATCTGGTCGGCGTTGGCGCGGGCGTCGGCCAGCATCTTGTCCGACTCCGCCTTGGCCGTGCTGGTCAGCCGGTCCGCGGTGTCCTGGGCCAGGCTGAGCACCCGAGCGGCCTTCATGGCCTGCTCCTCGTTGCTCGACGAGGAAGCGGCGGGCGCGGCCACCGGTGCCGGCTTGGGCGCCGGCTCGGGCTCGGGGAAGGGAATCGCCTGAGTGGGGGCAGCGGCGGCGGCCGGGGTGACGCTCGCGCCACCTCCGGAGGCCAGCTCCTGGTCCAGCTCCTCGATCCGCTGACGCAGATCGCTGTTCTCTTCGATGAGCCGCGTCAGCTCGGCTTCCACTAGATCGAGGAAGGCGTCGACCTCGTCTTCGTTGTAGCCCCGCTTGCCGATCGGTGGCTTACTGAACGCCACATTGTGGACGTCGGCTGGTGTAAGCGGCATTGTTTCGTCCCCTCAAGTTCCTGTCTAACGTTCTGGAAAGTGTAGAACGCAGTGGTAGCCGTGGTGCAACTGCCGTCCATCCTGTCACACCAGACGCGACGGTTGCTGTTAAGGCCAATAAATAAGAACCAATTTCAAACGCTCAGGGCAATAAAATCCGAAACCTTAGAATTTTTAAATCGCAGCCACCAAACCGAGGCTAAAACGTGGCCGAACCGTCTCCGTGCCGGAAGCCGGCCCGCGGCCGGCGATCGAAAGTGGGCCCGAAAATAAGGCTAGGCGGCCGCGCCGAAGGCGAGCTGCATGCCGATGAACGCGACCAACAACAGCACCATGATGGACAGGTCGAAGCGGACCGCCCCGATCGTTAGCTGAGGGATCAGCCGACGCAGCAATTTCACCGGCGGATCGGTGATCGACATGATGATCTCGAGGATCACCACGGTGATGCCGGTGGGATGCCAGTCACGGCTGAACGAGCGGATGAACTCGACGACGACCCGGGCGATGAGCAGCAGCCAGAAGATGAACAGCGCGAACCCAAGGATCTGAAAGAACAGCACCAACTGAAGAGCCCCGACCTTACCGATGAGATGTCATGCGCCGCAGGCGTGCGCGGCGCCTGCCAGCGTACCGACTCTGGGCGCTCGGCCACATCTCAGCCGGCCGGGCCAGCGAACGCGGCGGCCGATCGGCGCCGCCGAGCCGGGTCTATTGGTAAGCGTAGAAGCCGGTTTCGGCGATCCGCCGACGCTCCTCCGGGGACACGTCGACGTCGGCGGGCGACAGCAGGAAGACCTTGGTGGCGACCTTGTCGAAGGAGCCGCGCAACGCGAAGGCCAAGCCGGCCGCGAAGTCGACGAGCCGCTTCGCGTCGGCGTTATCCATCGACACCAGGTCCATGATGACCGGGGTGCCGTCGCGGAACCGCTCGCCGATGGTGCGGGCCTCGCTGTAGTCCTTGGGCCGCAGCGTGGTGATCTTGGAGAGCGGGTGGCCCTCTTCGAACATCATCGCCATGCGTCGTGGGTCCATCGCCAACGCGCCACGGGTCGAGTTGCGCAGCCAGGACCCGAAGCGTGGCCTGCCCATCTCGGGCCGCTCGAACTCGCGGGGGTGGACGGCGCCGTAGCGTGGCTCATCCGCGTAACCGCCGCGGTAGCCGCTCGGCGGCGGGTAGTCGGCGGGCTCGCGTGGGTCGTCGTAGTCGCGACCCTCGTAGCGGCCGTACCCGTCGTCGAAACGCGGGCGCGGGAAACCGCGGGACGGCGCGTGGTCGTCGTAATACTCGTCGTCGTAGTCGTCCATCGGGGCCATACCGAAATAGGCCTTGACTTTGTGCAGTGTGCTCATTGCGTTGACCCCTTCTAGCCCCTGATGCGTGGTGTCAGTGATGAAGATGTGACTACAGTGACTTAATACGGTGACGGTAGCGGCCGTGGGCCCAATAGCGCGGTACCGACACGCACACATGTCGAACCGTGTTTGACGGCAATCTCGAAATCGTCGGACATGCCAGCGGACAGCCCGACCGCGCCGGGATGCGACTCGAGCACGCGCAGATGCTCGGTTCGCAGGCGCCCGAAGGCCGCGTCGGGATCCGAACCCAGCGGCGGGATGGCCATCAGCCCGGCCAATTCCAGGTGTTTCGACTCCTCGGCCTGCGCGCACAGCCGGTCGACCGCCCCCGGCACCGCGATGTCGACGCCGCCGCGCGACTCGTCGCCGTCGAGGCTGAGCTGGACGTAAATCCGCATCGGATGGGCGCGGCGTCCCTCCGCCAGGGCGGCCGACACACCCCGATCGAGCGCGCTGACCAGGTGTGAGCTGTCCACGGAGTGGGCGGTATGCGCCCACCGGGCGACCGAGCGAGCTTTGTTGCGCTGGATGTGGCCCACCATGTGCCAGCGCATGTCCGGAACGTCCGTCCGCGATAAGAGTTTGGTGACTTCGCCCACTTTCGCCGACGCTTCCTGATCCCGCGATTCACCAACGGCCCGGCAACCCAATCGCGACAAAGTCACCACATCGGTTGCTGGGAAGAATTTGGTAATCGGCAGAAGTTTGATTTCACTGACATTGCGGCCCGCCGCTTCGGCGGCCGCCGCAAGGCGCGCACGCACCGCGGCTAATGCATGGGTCAATTCCGTTTCGCGGTCCCCCGCCGGCATGTCCGCCGCCATCGCGGTCACTCCATCCACACCAGCGAGGCCAGCCGCCCGGTGGGCGCGTCCCGGCGGTGGCTGAACAATGTCGGGTCGGCGACCGTGCAGCGCGGATCGATGTCGATCGCCGTGAGACCCAGATCCTTGAGCTGGCAAGCGATTCCGGCCCGAAGGTCGAGGCCGGGGGTGCCTGACGCTGTGGTGGTGCGGCTGCCGGGTAGTGCGGCTTCCACCTCGTCGGCCATGGCCGCAGGCACCTCGTAGTTGCGGCCACTGACCGCCGGGCCCAGCAGGGCCGAGGTGTCCTCCGGGCGCGCGCCCAGCTCGACCATCGCCTCCACGGTGCGGGCCACCACCCCGAGCTGGGCGCCGACGCGGCCGGCGTGCACGGCCGCGGCCACTCCGGCGCGGGCGTCGGCGAGCAACACCGGCACGCAGTCGGCGGTCACCACCGCCAGCGCCAGCCGGGCGGTGCCGGTCACCAGCGCGTCGGTGCCGTCGACGGCGCCGGCGCGGGGCCCATCGACCACCTCCACCCGGTCACCGTGGACCTGGTTCATCCACACGACGCGCTGGGGCTTGAGTCCGATGGTGGCGGCCAGCCGGTTTCGATTGGCGGCCACCGCCGCCGGATCGTCGCCAACGTGGTCGCCCAGGTTGAAGGTGTCGAACGGTGGACCGGAGACACCACCGGCGCGGGTGGTGGTCACCCGCCGGATGCGCACGCTCACTTCTTCAGTATCCGGAGCTCCCCGGCTGCCGACGGGCAGCGCCATCCAAGCTCTAGTTTTCGTGGCCGGTTTGTCGCGCACGGGCAAGCAAACCGAGACCCTCAGCGGCGCATGAACGGCGGCACGTCGACGTCGTCGTCGTCGCCACCGATATTGAGCGTGGCGCCGTTGGTGTGAACCGGAACGCTGACCGCGTCGACGGGTTCGAACAATGTCGAGGTGAGCTTGCCGGCCTTGGCCGATTCGATGCGATGTGCGCCGCCCTTTTCGGCGGCGTTGTCCCCGGTGACCGGTCTACGGCCGGGACCGGTGGCGCTGAAGCCCGCGGCGATGACGGTGACGCGCACCTCGTCGCCCAGCGAGTCGTCGATGACGGTGCCGAAGATGATGTTGGCGTCCTGATGGGCGGCGTCCTGCACCAGCGAGGCCGCCTCGTTGATCTCGAACAGGCCCAGGTCGCTGCCGCCGGCGATCGACATCAGCACACCCTGGGCGCCTTCCATCGACTGCTCCAGCAGCGGCGAGTTGATCGCGATCTCGGCGGCCTTGAGCGAGCGGCCCTCGCCGCGGGCCGAGCCGATGCCCATCAGCGCGGTGCCCGCACCGGACATGATGCCCTTGACGTCGGCGAAGTCGACGTTGATCAGGCCCGGCGTGGTGATCAGGTCGGTGATGCCCTGCACGCCGTTGAGGAGCACCTCGTCGGCGCTGCGGAACGCGTCCATCAGGGATACCGCGGCATCCCCCATCTGCAGCAGCCGGTCGTTGGGGATGACGATCAGGGTGTCGCAGCTTTCCCGCAGCGTGTTGATGCCGCCTTCGGCCTGCGAACCGCGGCGCTTGCCCTCGAAGGAGAACGGCCGGGTGACCACGCCGACGGTCAGCGCACCCAGCTTCCGGGCGATGCTGGCGACGACGGGCGCGCCGCCGGTGCCCGTGCCGCCACCCTCGCCGGCGGTGACGAACACCATGTCCGCGCCGCGCAGCAGCTCCTCGATCTCGTCCTTGGCGTCCTCGGCGGCCTTGCGGCCGACCTCCGGGTCCGCCCCGGCGCCCAGTCCGCGGGTGGAGTCGCGGCCGACGTCGAGCTTGACGTCGGCATCGCTCATCAACAGCGCCTGCGCGTCGGTGTTGATCGCGATGAACTCCACGCCTTTGAGGCCCTGTTCGATCATCCGGTTGACGGCGTTGACGCCGCCACCACCGATACCCACAACCTTGATGACGGCCAGGTAGTTATGCGGGGGGGTCATCATCTCGTCTTCCTCCCTGGTGGGGATTCGGTTCTTCCGGTCACTGACGGTTCTGCTGGCAAACCCTCAACCTCAACCATAGAGTTAGAGTTATGTCAAGTAGTTCCGCGCAACCAGAACGGTATGGGCACGGCGCGCCCTAATCCCGCAGGCGCGCCGACACGCGGCTCGCAAATTTTTTCTGTTACGACGGTCACACGCAGGGCTTGAGCGGCGTCCCTACTTCACCGTCGGCAGGTCGGGGCTCGAGACGTCGTAGGTCCGCCCGGGCTGGGTCAGCAGCGCGGCCAGCTTCTCGGCCTTCTCGTCGGTGCGGTCGGTCGTCCCCCAGATGACGACACGGCCATCGCCCAGCGTGAGCGTGATCGAGGCCACCGACGGGGCGGCGACCCGGCCTACCTGACCCGCGACCTCGGGTCGCAGCGCGGTCAGCACCTGCAGCGCGGCCTTGGTCGCCGGGTCGTTGGGCCCCGGGTTGGCGACGTCGAGGTACGGCAGCGCAGGGGGCGGCGGCCCGGTCGCGAAGTCGACGCCGTCGCGGTCGAACAGGTGCGGGCCGTCGGGAAAGTCCTTCACGGCCACCGGGATTCGCTCGACGATGGTGATGCGCAGGGCCGACGGGTACTGGCGCTGCACCCGCGCGCTGGCCACGCGCCGGATGGCGGCCACCCGGTCGGCGACCTGGTTGGTGTTGATCTGCAGCAGCGGCGTGCCCGGCCGCACCCGAGCGGCGTCCAACACCTCTTCCCGGGTCACCACCCCGGTGCCGACGACGACGATGTTGCGGGCCGCCATCGCCGGCGTGAAGTAGAGGATCAACGCGAGCCCGATGCCCAGGACGACCAGCAGCACCGTCACCAACAGCATCTTCAGGCCGCGGACCGCGCCCCGGGCGACGGGTTTGGGCTCGTCGGCTGCGCGGCCGGTGGCCCGGCGTTTGGCCTCGCGGCGGGCCTGTTCGATGGCGGTGGCGCGCGCCTGGGCGGCGCGGCGTTCGGCTCGTTCCCGACGCTCCCGCCGGCGCGGCCCCTCGAATTCCTCGCTCTCCGTCGGCGTCCGCACGTCGGGGCCGGCGGCGAAAATGGGTTCGGTGATCGCGCCGTCCGCCGAGTCGGAGGCCGGTGCGCCGGCGAACCCCACGGGGTCGTCCGGCTGCGTCATCGCGGCACTCCCGGCCGGCCGGGCGCGCTGCGGTTGTCCCGGATCCGCAGCTCCGTGACGATCTCCGGCCCCAGCAGGGTCACGTCGCCCGCGCCCATCGTGACGACGACGTCACCGGGACCGGCCGCCGCGGCCACCTGCTCGGCGACCGCGGAGAAGTCCGGCAGGTAGCGCACCGGCACGCTGACGTGCTCGGCGACGCTGGCCCCGCTGACGCCGGCGAGGGGTTGTTCGCGCGCGCCGTACACATCGAGGACGAACACCTCGTCGGCGGCGTCCAGCGCGCGACCGAATTCCGCCGCGAATTCCTTTGTGCGCGAATATAAGTGGGGCTGGAACACCACGAGGCTGCGGCCGCCGCCGCTCTGCTCGAGGACCGCGCGGACCGCGGACAGCGTCGCGCTGATCTCGGTGGGATGGTGGGCGTAGTCGTCGAAGACCCGCACCGACCCCGAGTTACCGACCAGTTCGAACCGCCGTCGCACCCCCTCGAAACCGGCCAGCCCGTCGAGCACCGCGTCCGCCGAGGCGCCGATCTCGAGCGCGGCGAGCAGCGCGCCCAGCGCGTTGAGCGCCATGTGCCGCCCGGGCACCGACAGCCGCATCACGCGGGGGTGCTGTTCGCCCGCGAGCCGGATGTGCGCGACCGCCTCGGTACCCTGCTGCTCCCAGGACAGCAGGGTGGCGGCCTGGTCCTCGGCCGGGTCGGATCCATAGCGCAGCACCCGGATTCCCAGCTCGGCGGTTCGTTCCGCCAGGGCGGCGGCGCCCGGGTCGTCGACGCACACCACCAGCGCCCCGCCGGGGGCCAGCCGCTCCACGAAGGCGTCGAACACCCGGACATAGGCGTCGGCGCTGCCGTAGAAATCCAGGTGATCGGTCTCGATGTTGGTCACCACGGCGACATTTGGCGTGTATTCCAGCAGCGAGCCGTCGCTTTCGTCGGCCTCGGCCACAAAGCAGTCACCGCTGCCGTGATGCGCGTTGGTGCCGGCCTCCCCCATCTCGCCGCCGACCGCGAACGACGGGTCGCGGCCGCAGTGCTGCAGCGCCACGATCAACATCGACGTCGTCGTGGTCTTGCCGTGCGTGCCGGTGACCATCAGCGTGGTGCGCCCGTCCATCAATTTGGCCAGCACCACCGGGCGCAGGATCACCGGGATGCCGCGGCGCCGGGCCTCGACCAGCTCGGGGTTGGTCTTCGGGATGGCCGCGTGGGTGGTGATGACCGCGGTCGGGCCGCCCGGCAACAGGTCGAGCGACGACTCGTCGTGACCGATGCGGATCGAGGCCCCCCGGGCCCGCAACGCGTGCACGCCGCGCGATTCCTTGGCGTCGGAGCCCGAGACCAGTGCGCCCCGGTCCAGCAGGATGCGGGCGATGCCCGACATGCCGGCCCCGCCAATGCCCACCATGTGCACCCGCTGCAATTCGGGAGGCAGCTGTTCGGCGTTCACCGTCGTCCTCCCGCCGCTGCCTTCCTGGCGATGTCCAGCGCCGCCTGCGCCACCTGGCGCGCCGCGTCGGGGTGCCCCACCCGCGCGGCGGCCGCCGTCATCGCCGCCAACCGGGGCGGGTCGTTGAGCAGGGCGGACACCTCGCGGGCGACCAGCTCCGGCGTCAGGGCGGCGTCGGCGACCACCATGCCGCCTCCGGCGTTGACCACCGGCAGCGCGTTGAGCCGCTGCTCGCCGTTGCCGATCGGCAGCGGCACGTAGATGGCCGGCAACCCGACGGCCGAGACCTCGGCCACGGTCATCGCGCCGGACCGGCAGATCACCAGGTCGGCGGCGGCGTAGGCCAAGTCCATCCGGTCGAGGTAGGGCACCGCCACGTACGGCGGATCGCCGGGTTGGCTCTGCCGCAGCTCGAGGGTGTTCTTCGGCCCGTGCGCGTGCAGCACCGACACGCCCGCGGCCGCCAGGTCGGCGGCGGCCCCGGACACGGCCCGGTTGAGCGACACGGCCCCCTGCGAGCCGCCGAACACCAGCAACACCCGAGCGTCCTCGGCGAAGCCGAAGTGCCTGCGCGCCTCGGCGCGCAAGGCCGCGCGGTCCAGCGACGTGATGGCCGCCCGCACCGGCACCCCGACGACCTCCGCGCGCGGCAAGCCGCAATCGGGCACGGCGGACAGCACCCGGTCGGCACGGCGGGCGCCGACCCGGTTGGCCAGGCCGGCGCTGGCGTTGGCTTCATGGATCAGCACCGGGACGCGGCGCCGACGGCTGAGGCCGCGGGGAATGCCGCGGGCGGCGAGGTAGGCCGGCAGCGCCACGTACCCGCCGAAACCGATGATGACGTCGGCGTCCACCGCGTCGAGCACCGCGCGGGTCTCGCGAACCGCGCGCCACACCCGCGGGGGCAGCCGCGCGAGGTCACCGTTGGGCTTGCGCGGCAGCGGCACCGGCGTGATCAGCTCGAGGTGGTAGCCGCGCTGGGGCACCAGCCTTGTTTCCAGCCCGCGGTGGGTGCCCAGCGCGGTGATCCGCACCTCCGGATCGAGCGCGCTGAGCGCGTCGGCCACCGCCATCGCGGGCTCGACGTGGCCGGCGGTGCCGCCGCCGGCCAGCACGACCGACAGGGGCTTAAAAGCCGACAACGCGGCACCGGCGGGCTGGGGACTTGTCCCCCGCCCGCCGGTCGGCTTGCTGACCGTGTCGTTCACCCGTAACGCTGACCTTCCAGTGCGCGTGCGCGCCGTGCCTGACGCTGGCCGGCTCCGCGAGTGGCGGAGCGCTGGCCAGATCCATGATGCACCGCCCTGCGGGCCGGCCGTGCGGCTGTGCGGGAGAACGCCGGCCGCAGGGGTTCTTGGGCCTTGCGGGCGGGTGCCTGGGCGGCCTTCCGGGCGGAAGTTCCCTTGCCCGGTTGCTTGCCGCCGCGCTTGCGGTCGCGGAACGATTCCAGCCGCGTCGGCACGTAGGGCTGCGGCAGCGGCAGCCGCAGGAAGCGGTTCACCTTGTCGTCGCGGCCCGCGCGCAGCGCGGCCACCGCCTCCGGTTCGTGACGGGCCGCGTTGGCCATGATCCCGATCATGAAAAGCGTTGCGGCCGTGGAGGTTCCACCCGCGGAGATGAGCGGCAGCTGGATCCCGGTGACCGGCAGGATTCCGATCACGTAACCGATGTTGATGAAGGCCTGACCCAGCACCCACATCGTCGTGGTGGCGGTCAGCAGCCGCAGGAAGGGATCGGCCGACCGGCGGGCGATCCGCATCCCGGTGTAGGCGAACAACCCGAAGAGCACCAGCAGCCCGAACGCGCCGACGAAGCCCAGCTCCTCACCGATGATCGCGAAGATGAAGTCGTTGTGGGCGTTGGGCAGGTAGTTCCACTTGGCGACGCCCTGGCCCAAGCCGTCGCCGAAGATCCCCCCGTGGGCCAGGGCGAACTTCGCCTGCCTTGCCTGGTAGCCGGTGTCCATGGGGTCGTTCTCGGGGTTCATCCAAGATTTCACCCGGTCGGAGCGGTAACCGGCCGACATGGCCAGGATGGCGCCGGCCATGAAGACGGCCAGCAGCGAGGTGGCGAAGACGCGCAGTGGCAATCCGGCGTACCACAACAGCGCGAGCAGGATGATGCCCAGCGACACCGTCTGCCCCAGGTCGGGCTGGGCGACGATGAGCGCCAGTGCGATGACCGCGGCCGGCACCAGCGGGATCAGCATTTCGCGCAGCGAGGCCCGCTCCAGCCGCCTGGCCGCCAGCAGATGCGCACCCCAGATGGCGAAGGCGATTTTCGCCAGCTCGGACGGCTGCATCGAGAAGCCGGCGATGACGAACCACTTCCGGGAGCCGTTGGCCAGGTTGCCGATGCCGGGTACCAGCACGAGCACCAGCAGGATGACCGTGACGACGTAGCCGGTGAAGGCGACGCGGCGGATGAAGCGCACCGACATGCGCAGCGAGGCGTAGCAGGCGATCAGGCCGATCACCGTCCACAACACCTGCTTGCCGAAGATCACCCAGGCCGACCCGTCGGCGTCGTAGGACCGCACGCCCGACGCCGACAGCACCATGATCAAACCGAGGGTCGTCAGCAGCCCCGCCACCGCGATGATCAGGTGGAACGAGGTCATGGGCCGGCTCAGCCAGGCGCCGAACCGGTTACGCCGCTCGCCTCCCGCCTGCGGTTTCGTGGACCGCCTGGCTTCCGAGCTGCCGGCGGCGCTGACGGGGCCGGTCGCCGCGTCGGCGTCCGGCTCGTCCGGCGTGGCGTCGTTGGTCTCGACGGCGCCGGCCTCCCCAACGCCCTCTGCAACGCCCTCTGCAACGCCCTCGGACATGTCCTCGGAAATGTCTTTGCCCCGGCGTCTGAGCCGGGCCAGCGGGTTACCCATGCCCGCCTACCGGGTTGCCGCGCGGACGGCGGCGGCGAAGGCGTCACCGCGATCGGCGTACCCGGTGAACTGGTCAAACGAGGCGCCGGCCGGCGCCAGCAGCACCGTGTCGCCAGGCCGGGCCAGGTCGCGGGCCGCGGCCACCGCCGCGGTCATGACGGAAGTGCCGAGAGCGTCACCCGAATGTTTCACTTCTGTCACATCTGCACCAACAACCACAGCCGTCGCATTCATATCAGCATCCTCGCCTGTCACAACCTGGACGACGGGGACATCCGGCGCGTGTCGCGATAACGCCTCTGCAACCTCTCGGCGATCTCGGCCGATGAGCACGGCCCCGACCAGGTGGGGGGCCATCCGGGCGACCGCGGCGGCCACCGACGCGCCCTTGAGCAAACCGCCGGCCACCCACACCACCCGCGGGTAGGCCAGCACGGACGCCTCCGCCGCATGCGGGTTGGTGGCCTTGGAGTCGTCGACGTAGGTGATGCCGTCGACGACCGCGACCACCTCCGCCCGGTGCCGACCCACCCGGAACGACGCGATCGCCTCCGCGATCGCCTCGGCGGGCACATCGACGCTGCGGGCCAGCGCCGCCGCCGCCAGGGCGTCGAGGACGCCGACGGGCCCCGGCACCGGGATCGAGTCGACGGGCAGGAGCGCGAGGTCGTCGGCGAAGGCGCGGTCGATCAGTTGGCCGTCGCGCACGCCGAGTTCGCCCGCCGCCGGCTCGCCGAGCCGGAAGCCGACGCGCACGGGCGCGGCGGCGGTGTTCAGCAACGCCGCCGCCCGGGCGTCGTCGAGCCCCACCACCGCCACCCGGCCGCCCAGCACCCGCGCCTTGGCCGCCGTGTAGTCGGCCATCGTGGAATGCCAATCGAGGTGGTCTTCGGCGATGTTGAGCACGACGCCCGCCTCGGGGCGCACCGAGGGGGCCCAGTGCAGCTGGAAGCTGGACAGCTCGACGGCCAGCAGGTCGGCCGGCTGCGCGAGCACATCGAGCACCGGGTCGCCGATATTGCCGCACAAGATGCTGCGCCGACCGGCGGCGGTCAGCATCGCGTGCAGCATCGACGTCGTGGTCGTCTTGCCGTTCGTGCCGGTCACCACCAGCCAGCGGCGCGGTGGCCCGTAGTAACCCGCGGTGTCCAACCGCCAGGCCAGCTCCACGTCGCCCCAGATCGGCACGCCCTCCGTCGCGGCGGCGGCCAGCAGCGGCGTGTCCGGCGAGAACCCGGGGCTGGTGACCACCAGGGCGTAGTGCGCAAGGCGCTCCGCGGACGTCGACGTCGTCATCGTTGCCACGCCGCTGTTGGCGTAGCGCCGCAACGTGGCCGGATCGTCGTCGCACAGGGTCGGCACCGCGCCGAACCGGATCAGCGCGGACAGCACCGCCTTGCCGGTGACGCCGCCGCCGGCCACCAGCACCGGCGCGCCCGCCACCAGAGGCTCGAGCCCGGGCACGTCAGGCACCGATCGCGCCCAGCCACTCACCGTAGAAGAGCGCCACGCCCAGACCACACGTGATTGCCGTGAGCAGCCAGAACCGGATGATCACCGTCGTTTCGGCCCAGCCGGCCAGCTCGAAATGGTGGTGGAAGGGCGCCATCCGGAACACCCGGCGACCGGTGGTGCGAAACGCCAGGATTTGCAACACCACCGAGGTGACCTCGGCGACGAAGAGCGACCCCAGGACGACGGCCAGGACCTCGGTGCGGCTGGTGACCGACAGGCCCGCGATGATGCCTCCCAACGCCAGCGATCCGGTGTCGCCCATGAAAATCTTTGCGGGAGCGGCGTTCCACCACAAAAAGCCGATGCACGCGCCCGCGGTGGCGGCCGCGACGAGCGCCAGGTCCAGCGGGTCGCGCACGTTGTAGCAGCCCAGCCCCGGAGCCGTCACGCAGGCGTTGCGGTATTGCCAGAAGGTGATCAACACGTAGGCGGCGGTGACCATCGCCATGCACCCGGCGGCCAGGCCGTCCAGGCCGTCGGTGAAATTGACCGCGTTGGACCAGGCGCTGACTACAACCACGCAGAACAACACGAACAGCGCGGGAGTCAAAGTGACCGTGGCGATCTCGCGCACGTAGGACAAGTCGGAGCTAGCCGGGGTCAATCCGCTGCCATTGCGGAACTGCAACACCAGCACGCCGAACAGCACCGCGGCGGCCACCTGCCCGATGGTCTTGGCGGTCTTGTTCAACCCGAGGTTGCGCGAGCGGCGGACCTTGATCAGGTCGTCGAGGAACCCGACGCCGCCCAGCGCGGTCGCCAGGCCCAGCACCAGCAGACCCGACGCGGAAACACCCTCGCCGTCGAACGCCAGCCCGGCCAGGTGCGTCCCGAGGTAACCCGCCCAGATCCCGGCGAGGATCGCCACGCCGCCCATCGACGGCGTGCCCCGCTTGGCGTGATGGCTGGGCGGCCCGTCGTCGCGGGTGTGATGGCCGACGCCCTGCCTGGTGAACAAGCGAATCAGCACCGGCGTCAACATGATTGACACCGCGAGCGCGACCGCGACGGCGATCAGGATCTGCCTCACGAGCGCGCCCCCCGGTCGTTCAGTGGTGACGACCCGCTTCGCCCGGCTGCGCCGCCCTCGCGATCGTCACGAGTCGATGGTGACGACCCGCTTCGCCCGGCTGCGCCGCCCTCGCGATCGTCACGGGCCAGCGCCTCGGCCAGCGCTCCCAGGCCCGCCGCGTTGGAGGCCTTGACCAAGACCACGTCGCCGGGCCGCAGCTCGGCCCGCAACAGCGCCAGGGCAGCGTCGGCGTCGGCCACGTTGACGGCCCCCCTATCGCCGGAAGCTCCCCACGAGCCCTCCATGACGGCTCCGTGGTGCATGGCGCTCATCGACCTCCCACTTCCCACGACGACCAGTCGAGACACATCTAAGCGCACCGCCAGCCGGCCGATGCGGTCGTGTTCGGCGACCGCGTCGTCGCCGAGCTCGGCCATTTCGCCCAGCACCGCCCAGCTCCTGCGCTTTTCGCCCGTGCCCTGGGCGATCCAGGCCAGCGCCTGTAGGCCCGCCCGCATCGAGTCGGGGTTGGCGTTGTAGGCGTCGTCGATCACCGTGACGCCGTCCGCCCGGGTGGTCACGTGCATCCGGTGCCGCGACACCGGCCCCGCCTGCGCCAGCGCGGCGGCGACCCCGTCGACCGTCGCGCCGCACTGCAGCGCGACCGCGGCGGCACACAGCGCGTTGGTGACCTGATGGTCGCCGAACACGCCGAGCTCGACCTCGACCGCGCTGTCCATCGCGTGCAGGGTAAAGCGCGGCCTGGCCAGTTCGTCCAGCGACACTCCGTCCGCCCAGACGTCGCTGGGACCCGAATCGGTGCGGCTGGACCGGCCGACCCGCACCACCCTCGCCCCGGTGACGCCGGCCATCGCCGCCACGACCGGGTCGTCGGCGTTCAGGATGACTACCCCTGACGACGGAACAGCCTGCGGCAGTTCGGATTTGGTGCGTGCGATGGCCTCCCGCGAGCCGAACTCGCCCAGGTGGGCGGTGCCCACGTTGAGGACCACCCCGATCGCCGGCGGGGCGATCTCGGCCAGCGCGGCGATGTTGCCGGGGTGGCGGGCCGACATCTCGAGAACCAGGTAGTCGGTGTCCCGCGTCGCGCGCAACACCGTCCAGGGGTGGCCCAGCTCGTTGTTGAACGACCCGGGCGGGGCGATCACCTCGCCCAGCGGCTCGAGCACGGCTTTGACGAGGTCTTTGGTCGACGTCTTCCCCGACGAGCCCGTGATGCCGATGATGGTCAGGCCGCCGGCCACCAGCTCGGCGGCCACCGCCTTGGCCAGCTTGGCCAGCGCGGCCAGCACCGCCGCGCCCGAGCCGTCGGTGTCGTGTTCGAGCACACCGGCCAGGCCACCGCCACCGTGCGCCCGCGGCCGCGGGGGCACCACGATGGCGGGCACCCCCACCGGGCGGGCGGCCAGCACGGCCACCGCGCCGGCCGCCGCCGCCGACTTCGCGTAGTCGTGGCCGTCGGCGTGAGCCCCCGGCAGGGCGAGGAACAGCCCGCCGGGACCCACTGCGCGCGAATCGAATTCGACGGTTCCGGTGACGCGGAGCTCGGCGGCGGCCTGCGGCGAGATGTCGGCCAGCGTGCCGCCCACCAGCTCGGCGATCTGTGCGACGGTGAGATCGATCATTTCCGCGCTCCACGGGGCCGCAGGTCCCGCAACGCCTCGGTCAGCTCGACCCGGTCGTCGAACGGACGGGTCTCCCCGGCGGTGCGCTGCCCGGTCTCGTGCCCCTTGCCGGCGACAAGCACCACGTCGCCCGGTCGGGCCCAGGCGGCGGCGTGCCGGATGGCCGCGCGCCGGTCGCCGATCTCGACGACCTCGGCCGCACCGCCGCTTTCGGCCGCACCGGCCAGGATCTCGCGGCGGATGGCCGCGGGGTCCTCGCCGCGGGGGTTGTCGTCGGTGACGACGACCAGGTCGGCCAGCTCGGCGGCGATCGCGCCCATCGGCGCCCGCTTGCCCGGGTCGCGCTCGCCGCCGGCGCCGAACACCACCGCCAGCCTGCGATCCGGCCGCGCCAGGGTGCTCAGCACCGCCCGCAGCGCGCCCGGCTTGTGGGCGTAGTCGACCAGCGCAAGGAAATCCTGGCCACAGTCGATGTCCTCCATGCGGCCGGGCACCCGGGTCTCCAATAGTCCCGGCGCCGCCTGCTCGGGCGATACCCCCACCGCGTCCAGGATCGCCAGTGCGACAAGGCAATTGGCGACGTTGTAATGGCCAGGCAGCCGGATGCCGACCCGATGGCGCACCCCGGCGGGGTCGATCGCGGTGAACTGCTGTCCCCCGGCGCCCAACGGCATCACGTCCACGGCGCGCCAATGCGCGGGCTCGCCGGCGGCGCTGACCGTGATGGCGTCACCGGCCCGCTCCGCCATGGCGCGGCCGGCGTCGTCGTCGATGCAGATCACCACCCGCCGGGCCCGCAGCGGCGACGCGGGATCGAACAGCTTCGCCTTGGCCTCGAAGTAGTCGGCCATGGTGGGGTGAAAGTCGAGGTGGTCGCGGGACAGGTTGGTGAAACCGCCCACCGCGAACCCGGTGCCGTCCACCCGGCCCAGCGCCAGCGCGTGGCTCGACACCTCCATGACCACGGTGTCCACCCCGCGCTCGGCCATCGCGGCGAACATGGCCTGCAGCGCGGGCGCCTCCGGGGTGGTCAGCGCGCTCGGAACGTCGGCGCCGTCGATGCGGATGCCGATCGTGCCGATCAGCCCGGCCGTCCGGCCGGCGGCCCGCAGCCCGGACTCGACCAGATACGTCGTGGTGGTCTTGCCCGAGGTTCCGGTGATCCCGATGACCGTCGTGCGCTCCGACGGACTCCCGTACACCGTCGCGGCCAGGGCGCCCAGGACGCTGCGGGGCGCCGGGTGCACCAGCGTCGGGACGGTCGAGGCCGACGCGCCCATCTCCGCGACGCCGGCGGCGTCGGTGAGGACCGCCACGGCGCCGCGGTCGATCGCCTCGGCCGCGTACCGGGCCCCGTGCGTCGAGGCCCCCGTCAGCGCGGCGAACAGATCGCCGGGCCGCACGTCCTGGGCACGCAACGTCACGCCGGTGACGGCCAGGTCGGGGATGGCCACGCCCCGGTCCGCGAGTACCGCCCCGACCTGGGCCGCCAGGAGCGACAGCGGCACCCCCGAGACGGCATTGGACACCAGCCACCACCTCCTCCCGGTCCGCCATGATCAGCCATGACACCCTACCGAGGAGCAGCGGCCCGCGCGGTCTCCCCGCGCCCAAGCAGGCGCGTCACCGGCCCTTTCGCGATTCGAACAGGGGCAAAAATATGTGTCGACCATGTCCACGATGGCGGCGCCGGGAGGCGAGCGCCCGGTTCCGGCGACCCGAGAACAAATCGAAGCCCGCAACCGCGCTTTCAAGGCTCAGGGCTAAACGCGGACCGCCAGCTCCAAACCCTTATCGATCGGCAGTGGCGTGCTGACATAACCGTTCTCCGGGGCACGCACGTAGTCGAGGTAGGCGTGGTCGGGATCCAGGTTGACGTTGTCGCCGATGATCAACGCACCCGTCGCTAGCACCGGCTCCAGGATCTTCACGACCTCCAGATCCAGGTCAGGCCAGCCGTCGAGCAACACGAATTGCACTGGGCCGCTGACGGTTTTGAGGGTGGTGCGGGCGTCGCCCTCGAGAATGGTGATCAGGTCGCTCACGCCCGCTTCCGCGAATGTCGCACGGGCGGCGGCCACCTTGTGGGAACTCATCTCGGTGGTGGTGATGTGGCCGATACCGTTGTCGCGGACCGCTGCGGCGAGGTGCAGCGTCGAGATCCCGTAGGACAGACCGTATTCCACGATCGCCGTCGGCCTGACCGCACGGACGAGGCTGTACAGCAGGCGACCCGACTCGGGAGCAACGGACAAATAGAGGTCCTGGAACGCGTCCGCTCGTTCCTCGACGGCGTAGTCGCGCGGCGAGGCGCCCTTGCGCCGTTCGGCGTCCCCCTGGGCATTGGCGAAGAGCCGATCGATGATCGAGGCGTATTCCGGTCGATTCAAGGTTGATGTCATGTTCCTAGCGTAGACGCAACGTTGCGTCTACGCTAGGCCGAAATGGTGTTGAATCGAACCGTGCAAGACAGGCAACCCCACCGCGGCAACCGGCACGGCCGCAGCGACGCCGCGCGCGAGGCCATCCTGCGGGCCGCCGACGATCTGCTCGCCGAGAAGGGGTTCGCGGCAGTGACGGTGGAGGGAATCGCCAAAGCGGCCGGGGTGGCCAAACAGACGGTCTACCGGTGGTGGAACTCCAAGACGGAAGTGCTGATGGACGCGTTCCTCGAAGACGCCGCCGACGACCTCGAACCGCCCGACACCGGCAGCCTCGAGTCCGACCTGCGTGCCCACTTGCGTAATACGGCCCGGTTCTTGGCTTTCGACGACGCCGGGGCGGTGTACCGCGCACTCGTCGGGCAGGCGCAGCACGATGCCGAGCTTGCCGAGTCTTTCCGGGCCCGGTATTTGCTCGAGCAGCGCATTCGTGACCAGAAGCCGTTCACGCGTGCGATCGACCGCGGGGAGTTACCGCCCGACACGGACGCGGCGCTGCTGGCAGAACGCCTCGTCGGGCCACTCCACTATCGGGTGATCGTGACGGGAGAGCCCGTTGACGACGCGTTCATCGATGCGCTCGTCGACTGCGTCCTGCGCCGAGGCTAGGGGCCCGTTGCGCTCCGGCGTTGTGCTCAGGTGGCCTGCAGCGTCAGCGGCGGGCCCGGGTCCGGCGAGAGCGGCACGTTCTCGCGCTGCATGAGCCAGCCGGCGATGTTGTGGAACAGCGGGGCCGCCGAGTGGCCCGGGGTGCCGTCGGCGTTGCGATCCGGGTTGTCCATCATGATGCCGATGACGTAGCGCGGGTTGTCGACGGTGGCCATGCCGGCGAAGGTGATCCAGTAGACGTTGTCGAAGTAGCAGCCGCAGGCCGGGTTAATCTGCTGCGCGGTGCCCGTCTTGCCGGCCATCTGGTAGCCCGTCACCGCGGCGGCGGGCCCGGTGCCCTGCTGGTAGCCCATCGGGTCGCGTTGCACCACGGCGCGCAGCATGTTGCGCACGGTCTGGGCCGTCTGCGGCGACACCACCCGCACGCCCTCGGGACGCGGCTCCTCGGTGCGGGTGCCGTCGGGTGCGATGGTGGCCTTGACGATCCGCGGCGGGATGCGCAGCCCGTCGTTGGCGATCGTCTGGTACATGCCGGCCATCTGCAGCAGTGTCATCGAAAGGCCTTGCCCGATCGGCAGGTTGGAGAAGGTGCTGCCCGACCATTGGTCGATCGGCGGCACCAACCCGGCGCTCTCACCGGGCAGGCCCACGTTGGTTCGCTGCCCGAGCCCGAATTTGCGGACCATGTCGTAGAAGCGTTCCGGCCCGACGCGCTGGGCGAGCATCAAAGTGCCGACGTTGGAGGACTTTCCGAACACGCCGGTGGTGGTGTAGGGCATCACGCCGTGGTCCCACGCGTCGTGGATGGGCACCCCGCCCATCTGGATCGACCCGGGCACCTGGAGCACTTCATCGGGGTTGGACAGGCCGTACTCGATGACCGAGGACGCAGTGATGACCTTGTTCACCGAGCCCGGCTCGAACGGCGAGGACACCGCCAGGTTGCCCAGCTGCTTGTCACCCTGGCGCCCGATGTCCTGGGACGGGTCGAAGGTGTTGTCGTTGGCCATGGCCAGCACCTCGCCCGTCTTCGAGTCCAGCACGACGGCCGAAACATTGTGTGCGCCGGAGAGATTCTTGGCCTGCTGGACCTGCTGCTGCACGTAGAACTGGATGTCGTCGTCGAGGGTCAGCTGGACCGTCGAGCCGTTGACCGCCCGGTGCCGGTTGCGGTAACTGCCGGGGATGACGACGCCGTCGGATCCGCGATCGTAGGTGACCGAGCCGTCGGTTCCCGACAGCACCGAGTCCAGGGACTCCTCCAGCCCGAGCAGCCCGTGGCCGTCCCAATCGATGCCGCCGACGATGTTGGCCGCCAACGAACCGCCGGGGTACTGCCGCAGATCCTGTCGCTCCGAACCGACTTCGGGATATTTGTCGGAGATCGCGCTGGCGACGGCGGGGTCGACGGCGCGCGCCAGGTAGACGAAGTTCTCGTCGCTTTGCAGCTTCTTCAGCACCGTCGCGGAGTCGGGCTTGTTGCCCAGCCGGGTGGCGACCTCCTTGGCGATGTCGCGCAGCCGCTGCTGCGGATCGGGGGCCGCCGAGTTCTTGGCCCTGGCCTCGTCGAGTTGTTTTCGAATCCGCTTGGGCTGGAACGTCAACGCGCGCGACTCGGTGGTGAACGCCAGTTGGTCCTTGTTGCGATCGACGATGCTGCCGCGCACCGCCTTCTCGACGTCGGTGACCTTGAGCTGGCCCGCCGCCTGGGCGCGCAGCGTCGGCGCGTTGGTCACCTGCAGGACGAACAGCTGGACCGCCGCCACCACGATCAGGATCCCGATGGCCGCGTTCCCGGCCCGATGCCGGAACACGAACGACGCGCCGCTGCTGCCCGCCTGCACCAGCTTCCGCGTGCGCCGCTCCCGCGCCGAGTGCCCGGTCGCCACGGCGTCCGGACGGTCGGCCGCGCGGCCCTTCTTGGGTTCCTTGGCTTTCCGGAATCGCTTCGGTTCGCGGACGTCCTGCGCCTGCTGCTGCTTGGCGCGCCGCTTGGGCTGGCGAAGCCCCTTCGCGTCCTGCGTTTTACGGGGACCACGGGTCGGCTGCGACCGGCGGGCGCGCACGGATTCGCCGCGGCTCACCGGGGCGCACCCGGCGTTGCGGCGGGACCGGGCGCCACCGGCTGCGGCGCCAACACCGGGGCGGCGGGCACGACGGGAGCCACCGGCTGGGGAACCGCGGGCGCCCGTTGCACCGGCACCGGCACCTCAGCGGGCAGCGGTGCAGGAACCTGCCCGGGCGGCGGAATGGGCAAGCCGCCCAAGGGAATCGACACCTCCGCGGGACCCGGAGCGGGCGCGATCGCCGCCGGGGCGGGTAGCCCCGGCACCGGCACGCCGGGCACGGGCAGCGCGCCGGGGTTCTGCCCGGGCACGGGTGCCCCCGGTGATCCCGGCATGCCCGGCAGTGGCGGCCCGGTCTGCGCCAGGTGCTGGCCGCCCAGCGTCGACGATCCGTCCGGTGCGCGCAGCAGCGCCTCGGGCCCGGACCGCGCCGGCACGGGTGCCGCGGGGTCGGGCTGCAGTCGGACCGGCACCTCGGCGGGAGGCGCGGGCGGCGCGGGTGGTGCCGGCGGTCCTTGCTCGGGCAGCTTGCTGTTCAACGGCGGTGGCGGCACCCCGTCAGCCGGCTTGGGCGTGCCGACGACTACCCAGTTGCCGGACGGGTCCTGCACCAGGTGGGCGGTGTCCCGCGTCGGGATCATGCCCTGTTTGCGGGCCGCCTCCGCCAGCGCCGGCGCGGATTCCGCCTCGCGCACATCGCGTTCCAGCGCCTCTTTCTGCTGTTGCAGCAGCCGGGTCTTTTCGCGGGCGTGGCTCAATTTGTAGGAGCGCTCCGCGGAGTCCGTGGACAACCACAGCGTGAGACCCAACCCGACGCCGAGCGCGCCGATGACCAACACGACGAACGGCACCTTACTCGCCAGGGTGCGCGGCCGCAGGTCGATCGAGGCCAGCCGGGCCGCCAGGCGCTCGCTCAGGCGGGGACGAACGACCTTGGGCGCCTTGGCCTTGCGGGCCTTGGCCCGGGCCTTGGCCTGACTCGTGCTCTTGGGCCGCTTCGGGCGCTCGACCGGCCTGGCGATCGGGCTGGTGTGCGGTCCGGACTTGGGCGCACGGCTCTCCCGGGTGGGCGCCGCGCTCCGCCCGGGGCGGGGGCGGCGAGCCGAGCCGGGCTCGGCGGCCGAACGCCTGCCGCGCCGGGCGGACCCGTCGCGCCCGCCCCGGCGATTCGGCGTCTCCCGCTTTGCTTTCATGCGTCGCCCTTTCCGGTTGCCTGCTGGACCCGTTGCACGGCGCGTAGTCGCACCGCGGCGCTGCGCGGATTGCGTTCGATTTCGGCGGCGTCCGCACGCTCGGCGCCGTGCGTGAGCGACCGGAATCGCGGCTCGTGGCCGGGAAGCTCGACCGGCAGATCCACCGGCGTGCGGGACGCGACCGCGTCGGCGAACAACCGCTTGACGATCCGGTCCTCCAGGGATTGGTAGGCCAGCACCACCATGCGCCCACCGACGGCGAGCGCGTCCAGCCCGGCCGGGATCGCGCTGCGCAAAGAGTCCAGCTCGTCGTTGACCGCGATCCGCAGGGCCTGGAAGGTGCGCTTGGCCGGGTGGCCCCCGGTCCGCCGGGCCGGCGCCGGAATCGCCTGGTACAGCAGGGCTACCAACTCCGCGGTCGACGTGAAGGGGGCTCGGTCGCGCTGGCGCACGATCCGCGCGGCGATGCGCCGCGCGAACCGCTCCTCGCCGTAGCGGTGCAGGATGTCCGCCAGCGCGGCTTCGTCGTAGGTGTTGAGGATGTCGGCCGCCGTCAACGACGACTCCGGATCCATCCGCATGTCCAGCGGCGCGTCCAGGGCGTAGGCGAAGCCCCGCTCGGCGCGGTCGAGCTGCATGGAGGACACGCCAAGGTCGAACAGCATCCCGTCGACCGATCGCACTGGGTCGCAACCGGATTCGGCGAGTGCCTCGGCGAGCCCGTCGTAGCGGCTGTGCACCAGCGTGACGCGGTCGGCGAACCGCGCCAACCGGTCGCGGGCGATTTCCAGCGCGCTGGGATCGCGGTCGAGGCCGATCAGCCGCAGCCCCGGCAGGTCGGTCAGGAACCGCTCGGCGTGCCCGCCCGCGCCCAGCGTGGCGTCGAGCAGGACCGCGCCCGAACCATCGGCATGCTGGCGGGTCAGCGCGGGGGTCAGCAGTTCGACGCAGCGGTGCAGCAGGACGGGCACATGCCCGAAGTCGCCTGAATCGTCAGCCACCGCAACACCTCCCCGGGTTCGGCGAGCCGCCCCTGCATCGAGGTCCCTGTCCGAAGGCACGAACCTGGCGTTGGGGAAGTACGCCAGGGTCGGTTCGGGCAGAGGCCACGTTGCACGGGCGTGCGCCTCAGAGGTCGTGGTGATCGCAAGCCCGGCGGCGCCGGGCGCGGCGGGTCGCCACGCATTAGATGATGTCGCCGAGTGCTTCATCGCTGGCCGCGGAGAAGTTCTCTTCGTGGGTCTGCTGGTAGTCCTGCCAGGCTTGCGCATCCCAGATCTCGAGGTAGTCGACCGCTCCGATCACCACGCAGTCCTTGGAGAGGCTCGCGTAGCGACGGTGGTCGGCCGACAGTGTGATGCGCCCCTGTGCGTCGGGATGCTGCTCGTCGGTGCCGGCGGCGAGGTTACGCAGGAACGCCCGGGCGTCGGGGTTGCTCCGCGATGCCTTGCTGGCGCGGCGCGCGAGCTGCTCGAATTCGCCCCGCGGGTAGACGGCAAGGCTGTGGTCTTGGCTCTTGGTGACCATTAACCCCCCTGCCAGCGCGTCGCGAAACTTGGCGGGCAACGTGAGCCGCCCCTTGTCGTCGAGTTTGGGCGTGTAGGTGCCGAGAAACACCAGAATTCACCTCCCGCCGAAAGCGGCTCTGTGTCACCCAAACACTGCAGCCACCATACCCCACTATCCCCCACTTCGCCCCATTCCGAGTGTGTCGCGCCGGAGTTTTCCGGGCTATCCGCCACCTTTGGGTGCCTACACCGTCGGACGGCGGTTCCCCGGGGCCCGCCGAGGATCGCAGCGGACGGCAGGAAACCGCAGCTCAAAACGCCATTGCGCGGGATGTGGGGCGAAGTGGGGGCCCAGAGTGGGGCGCGGTGGGGCTCAGCGCCTGCGCCGAAGCACGGTTGCGGCTCGATCCGGAGTCAAAACGGTATCGGGGGCACGGCGATCCTCAGCCGAGCCGGGCGAATCTGTGACGATGGCGCCGCGCCCGCGACGGGCATGAAAAAGGGGGAGCCGATGGCTTCCCCAGATTCGCCGGCGATACCGCTAGTCGTCGAAGCGGCGGCGGAACCGGTCTTCCATCCGGCTGGTGAACGAACCCCCGCCGCCCTTGTTGCGGCGCTGGCGCAGCGAGCCGGGCGCCGAGCCGGGGTCGGGGCGGCCGGACAACCGCGGACCGGTGATCGCGAACACCACGCCGCCGAACATCACGATGAACCCAAACACGCTGAGAATCGGGAAGTTTCCGATCATAGTGGCTTTGAACGCCACTCCGGAAACCAGCATCGCGAGGCCGATGACGAACAGCGCCGCGCCCTGCAGGCGGCGGCGCGCGGTCGGGGCGCGCAACCCTCCGCCGCGGACGCTCGACACGAACTTGGGATCTTCGGCGTAGAGAGCGCTCTCGATCTGATCGAGCATCCGCTGCTCATGATCGGAGAGTGGCATTCGTCCCTCCTTGCCGACAGTTGACGCGTAACTATCGATAGCACGCGGATGCCCGTTGTGGGGGCAACTAATTGAAATGATACGAGGTCAATCTGCGCCATACCACTGGTTCGGTGGCGATTCTATCCTGGCCCCGGCTGGACACCCATCGAAGCCGCAACGGCCGTGCGCTACAACCGGCTTCCCCAGCCGGCATGGTTGGTCGGTTCGTTGCCGCGACCGCTCGCCGGACAACCTCGCCCGGGTTCGATAATGGCGATGGCGGCGCGGGCCGCGCGCAACGCGAAGGCGAGCAGGCGAGCAGAGGGTGAGGAGGACAGCGCGAGTGGCGATATTCCTCATCGATCTGCCGCCCGCCGATATGGAGCGCCGGCTGGGCGAGGCCTTGAAGGTGTACGTCGACGCGATGCGCTACCCGCGCGGCACCGAGAACCAGCGCGCCGCGATGTGGCTCGAGCACATCCGCCGGCGGGGGTGGCAAGGGGTGGGCGTCGTGGACGCCGAGGTGGCCGAGGGCGCGGACGGGCCGATGCCGTCGGCGGCCGAACTGAGCAACGCCCCGCTGCTCGGCATCGCCTACGGGTACCCCGGGGCGCCCGGGCAGTGGTGGCAACAGCAGGTCGTCCTCGGCCTGCAGCGGGGCGGCCGGCCGGCCCAGGAGATCGCCGGCCTGATGAACAGCTACTTCGAGTTGACCGAGTTGCACATCCACCCGCGCGCACAGGGCCGCGGCCTTGGCGAGGCGCTGGCCCGGCGGCTCCTCGCCGGTCGCGCCGAGGAGAACGTCCTGCTGTCCACGCCGGAGACCAACGGCGAGCCGAACCGGGCCTGGCGGTTGTACCGGCGGCTGGGTTTCACCGACGTCATTCGCCGCTACCACTTCGCCGGTGACCCACGCGCATTCGCGATCCTGGGCCGCAAGCTACCGCTGTGATCGCCGGATCCCGGGCGCGCCCGGGCAGACCCGCCCTGGTGGCACGCCGGATCTGGCACGATGACCTGGTGCGCGCCAGCCTCTCCCCGCCCCGAACCCGCGGATTCACCGCTCGGCGCCGCCGCCTGGTGGCCATCGCGATGCTGCTCATGCTGGTGCCATTGGCCACCGGGTGCCTGCGGGTCAGGGCGTCGCTCACCATCTCCCCCGACGACCTGGTGTCCGGGGAGATCGTCGCCGCCGCTAAACCCAAGACGCCCAAGGACACCGGCCCACAGCTGGACAGCAACAACCTGCCGTTCGGCCAGAAGGTGGCGGTGTCGAACTACGACAGCGACGGCTACGTGGGATCGCAGGCGGTGTTCTCGGACCTGACGTTCGCCGAGTTGCCGCAGCTGGCCAACCTGAACTCCGACGCCCAGGGCGTGAATCTGTCCCTGCGGCGCAACGGCAACCTGGTCATTCTGGAGGGCCGGGCGGACCTGACCTCGCTGACCGATTCCGAAGCCGACGTCGAGCTGACCGTCGCCTTCCCCGGCGTGGTGACGTCCACCAACGGCGACCGGGTCGAGTCCACGGTGGTGTCCTGGAAGCTCAAGCCGGGGGTGGTGAACACCATGACCGCCCAGGCCCGCTACACCGACCCGAACACCCGGTCCTTCACCGGGGCGGGCGTGTGGCTGGGCATCGCGTCGTTCGCCGCGGCCGGCGTCGTCGCCCTCCTGGCCTGGATGAGCCGCGACCGCTCCCCGCGGCTCACCGCGCCGCGCGACCAGACCCCGAGCTAGCCCCGCTGGCCGGGCGACCAGTAGGCCAGCATCTCCGCGAACGTCTGGAAGGCGGGCGCCGACACCCCGTAGGTGGCCTCGAGGTGGACGCTCAGCGGAAATCCGAGCTCGGCCACCCCGTCGATCACGCGTTTGTAGAGGTCGGTCATGAGCTGGCGCTTCTGGGGCGGTTCGCTGGCGGCCAGCCGCTTGACGAACTCCTGCTCGTCGGCCACCGCCGCGTTACCCGGATCCTGAATCAGCCAGTTGATCAGGCCGACGCGGCTCTCCATCTTGGGGACGAAGCCGAATGACAGCAGGATCTCCGGCCGGTGATCGGTGTTCGCGGCGAACTCGCGCAGGAAGCCCACGATCGCGTCGGAGTACAACAGCTGCGTCATGCCGTAAGTGGCGCCCCGGTCGCATTTGAAGTTGAACCGGCCGTGCTCCCCTTCGCGGGTGGGAATCAGGATGACGCCGCGGTTGGGCACCAGGTCGCGATAGATGGACAGGGCGTCGGTGGGCGCGACGCCGGAGCCTTCGCCGTCGTTCATCGTGCGCGGAACGCCGACGAAAACCACGCCCTCCATCCCCGCCGCGCGCAGATCGGTCAGCCGCCCGCGCAGTGTCGGCTCGTCGGAGAAGGCGGTGACCTGGGTGCACAGCCCGTGGATTCCCGGCAGCTCGGGCTTGACGATGGACCAGAAGTCCAGCACGTCGAGTTTGGGTTTCATCACGATGGGACGGTCGTCGTCCTCGGCGATGATCCCGGGGATCATCACGTGCCGCAGCCGGTCGGCCAGACCGGTTTCCGCGGAGTACTGCACCACCTTTCGCGCGTCTTCGAGCGCCCGCTCCCGGCCTTCATCGGCGTTCGGCGGCACCAGCTCGAGCGCAATGGTGTTGAGTGTCACGCGGCTTCTCTCCATCCGACGAGTGGCTTGGGGGCGTCTCCCGGCCGCACGGCGGGCGGCCCCGACACCCCCGCCAGCATAGGCGTGGGGGTCCGGGCCGCCTGCGGGGGAATAGCGAGCCGGTCGACGCAATCACCGTGCCGCCAGGTTGGGAAGGTCCCAGGTGCCGCGCCGAATACACTGGTCGGGCCTGCCACACCACGCACGTCGAGCAGAAAGGGGCGCGGCGCTGAGCGTCGAAGCAGCGGCAACCGTCGAGTTGACCGGCGCGATCACCGATCGCCTTCGGCGGTATCTGCACGACCGGCGCGCGGACACCGCCTACATCGGCGGGGACTACGAGGCGCTGGTGGCCGCGTTGGAAAGCTTCGTGCTCAACGGCGGCAAGCGGCTGCGACCCGCGTTCGCCTACTGGGGCTGGCGCGCCGTGGCGAGCGGGGAACCCGATGCCGAAGTGCTGCTGTTGTTTTCCGCGCTGGAGCTGCTGCACGCCTGCGCGCTGGTGCACGACGACGTGATCGACGACTCCTCCACCCGCCGTGGTCGACCCACCGCCCATGTCCAGTTCGCCGATTTGCACCGCGGCCGGCGCTGGCGGGGTTCGCCGGAACAGTTCGGCATCTCGGCCGCGATCCTGCTCGGCGACCTCGCGCTGTCCTGGGCCGACGACATCGTGTTCCGGGTGGACCTGCCGCCCGACGCCGCGCGCCGCGTTCAGCGGGTGTGGGCCGAAATCCGCACCGAGGTGCTGGGCGGTCAATACCTGGACATCGTCGCCGAAGCCAGCGCCGCCGAGTCGATCGCTTCGGCGATGAACGTCGACACCTACAAGACCGCTTGTTACACCGTGTCGCGCCCGCTGCAGTTGGGGGCGGCCGCCGCGGCCGACCGGCCCGATGTCCAGGACCTGTTCGGCCGCTTCGGGACGGACATCGGCGTCGCCTTCCAGCTCCGCGACGACGTGCTGGGTGTGTTCGGGGACCCGGCCGTGACCGGCAAGCCGTCGGGTGACGACCTGCGCTCGGGCAAGCGCACGGTGCTGCTGGCCGAGGCGCTGGAGCTGGCCGATGGCTCGGATCCGTTGGCGGCCAAGCTGTTACGCGACTCCATCGGGGCGCAGCTGACCGACACGGAGGTGGACCGGCTGCGCCGGGTCATCGAGTCGGTGGGCGCCCTGGCCGCGGCGGAGCGACGCATCGCCGAGCTGACCCAGCGGGCCCTGGCGGCGCTGGCGGCCGGGCCGATCAACCCGGCGGCCAAAGCGGGGCTCTCCGAGCTGGCCAAAATGGCCACCGACCGGTCCGCCTGAGCCGATGACGACTCCGACCCACACCCCGCCGTCCGACTCGCCGGAAGCCAAACCGGCTGGCGCCGGGCGGTTTTCACAGCTACGTGCGTTCGCCAGCGCCGCTCAGTCCGGACCGGCGAAACTCGGCATGCTCGGTTCGGTGCTGATCCTCGTGGGCGGCCTGGGCGCGGGCAGCACCCGGCAACACGATCCGCTGCTGGAGTCGATCCACATGTCCTGGCTGCGTTTTGGCCATGGCCTGGTGTTGTCGTCGGTGGTGCTGTGGGCGGGCGTGGGGCTCATGCTGATCGCGTGGCTCGGCCTCGGCCGGCGCGTGCTGGCCGGCGAAATGACCGAGTTCATGATGAAGGCGACCACCGGCTTCTGGCTGGCGCCGTTGCTGCTGTCGGTACCCGTCTTCAGCCGGGACACCTATTCGTACCTGGCCCAGGGCGCGCTGCTGCGCGACGGCCTGGACCCCTACGCGGTCGGACCGGTCGCCAACCCGAACAGCTTGCTGGACAACGTAAGTCCCATCTGGACGATCACCACCGCCCCGTACGGCCCGGCGTTCATCTTGGTGGCCAAGCTGGTCACCATGGTTGTGGGCAACAACGTGGTGGCCGGTACGGCGCTGCTGCGGCTGTGCATGCTGCCGGGCCTGGCCCTGCTGATCTGGGCCACCCCGCGGCTGGCCCGCCACCTGGGCACCGACGGATCGACGGCCCTGTGGATCTGCGTCCTCAACCCGCTCGTGCTCATCCACCTGATGGGTGGGGTGCACAACGAGATGCTGATGGTGGGCCTGATGGCGGCCGGCATCGCGCTCAGTTTCGCCGGGCGTCACGTCCTGGGCACGACGCTGATCACGGTGGCCATCGCCGTCAAGGCCACCGCCGGCATCGCACTGCCGTTCATGGTGTGGGTATGGACCCGGCACCTGCGCGACCGCCGCGGATACCGGCCGGCCCGGGCGTTCGCAGCGGCCACGGCGATGTCGCTGCTGATCTTTGCCGTCGTGTTCGGCATCCTGTCGGCCGTGGCCGGGGTGGGCCTGGGGTGGCTGACCGCGCTGGCCGGGTCGGTGAAGATCATCAACTGGCTCACGGTGCCCACCGCCGCAGCCAACATCATCCACTCCGTGTTCAGCGGATTCTTCGTGGTGCACTTCTACCCGATGCTGCGCATCACCCGGCTCGTCGGAATCGTGGTCATCGCGGCGTCGCTGCCGCTGCTGTGGTGGCGGTTCCGGCGCGACGACCGCGCCGCGCTGACCGGCATCGCGCTTTCCATGCTTGTCGTGGTGCTGTTCGTCCCCGCGGCCTTGCCGTGGTACTACTCCTGGCCCCTGGCGGTGGTCGCCCCGCTGGCGCAATCGCGACGGGCGATCGCGGTCATCGCCGGCCTGTCGACCTGGGTGATGGTGATCTTCAAACCCGATGGCTCGCATGGGATGTACTCGTGGCTGCATTTCTCGCTGGCCACGGCCTGCGCGCTGTTGGCCTGGTACAGCCTCGACCGCGCACCCGACCGACGGGCCGACAAAGCGGATGAGGCCCTGGAACAGGCGTAGTGCCCGCTCAGCAGGCCATGGCCTGCGCCCGCCGCACGACCTCGCGTGCCTGGTGCGCGTGCAGGGCGTCGACGGGGCGGGCATTGCTGATCGCATCCCGGCTGCCGTCGCGGGTGATCGTCAGCGACGGATCGGGGGTGAACAACCACCGCACGATCTCGGTGTCGTGGTAGCCGCCGTCGTGCAGGATCGTCAGCAGCCCCGCCAGGCTCTTGACCACCTCACCGGACTTGGTGAAGAACACCTGCGGCACCACCAGGCCGCCGTCCCGCTTCACCGCAACCAGGTGGCCTTCCCGGAGTTGCTGCTGCACCTTGCTGACCGAGATCCGGAGCAATTCGGCGACCCGCGCCAGGTCGTAGGTGGGCTCGTCGGGATCAAGAACATCGTCGCCGGCAGGAACACTGCTCACGGCGCAAGTGTAGGCCTTGCCACGCGGATTGAACCCACGTTCCGGCGTCCAATCACACCGTCGCACCTACGATGGCCCCGTGGCCGAAGCTGAATCGCCCGGGTCATCGGGCCGTCCCGGCCCGCACCGTCGCCGGGCCGACACCGGCGTGGCAGACCCGCTGGACAACGCGTTGCTGGACGGCCGCTATCTGGTGCAGTCCAAGATCGCCAGCGGCGGCACATCGACGGTGTACCGCGGCGTCGACACTCGGCTCGACCGCCCGGTGGCGGTGAAGGTGATGGATTCGCGCTACGCGGGCGACGACCAGTTCCTGACCCGCTTCCAGCGCGAAGCCCGCTCGGTGGCTCGGCTCAAGGATCGCGGCCTGGTCGCGGTCTACGACCAGGGTCTGGACTCCCGGCACCCGTTCTTGGTGATGGAGCTGATCGAGGGTGGCACGCTGCGCGAGCTGCTGGCCGAGCGCGGGCCGATGCCGCCGTACGCCGTGGCCGCGGTGCTGCGACCGGTGCTGAGCGGGCTCGCCGCGGCGCACCGGGCCGGGCTGGTCCACCGCGACGTCAAGCCCGAGAACGTGCTGATCTCCGACGAAGGTGAGGTCAAGATCGCGGATTTCGGCTTGGTCCGCGCCGTTGCGGCCGCCGGAATCACCTCCACGAGCGTCATTTTGGGAACCGCGGCCTACCTGTCACCCGAGCAGGTGCGCGACGGCGACGCCAGCCCGCGCAGCGACGTGTACGCCGCCGGAATCCTCACCTACGAGTTGCTCACCGGGCGCACCCCGTTCACCGGTGACTCGCCGCTGTCGATCGCCTACCAACGGCTGGACACCGATGTGCCGCCGCCCAGCGCGGCGATCGACGGCGTGCCCGGCCAGTTCGACGAGTTCGTCCGGCGGGCGACGGCACGCAATCCCGCCGACCGCTACGCCGACGCGATCGAGATGGGCGCCGAGCTCGACGCGATCGCCGAAGAGCTTGCGCTGCCGGACTTCTCCGTCCCCGCGCCGCGCAACTCCGCGCAGCACCGGGCTTTGCATCAAAGCCGCACGAGCCAACGCCCGGCCACGGCGCCACCGCCCACGGCGGCTCCGGTCCGCCAGCCCACCCGCCAATTGACCCGCGGCCCCGAGGACTGGTCCGAACCGCCGCGCGCGCCGGAATCGGACGACGAGCCCGACGACTACGAATACCAGCCCGTCACAGGCGAATTCGCCGGCATCCCGATCGGTGAATTCGCGGACGCCCGCCAGCGCGGCCGGCGCCTGGTGCTGATCTGGGTGGCCCTGGTGCTGGCGCTCGCCGGGATGGTCGCCACCGCGGCGTGGACGATCGGAAGCAACCTGAACGGCCTGCTGGGCGGCTAGTCGCGCAGCATCTCGGCGACCAGGAACGCCAACTCCAGCGACTGCTGGGTGTTCAGCCGCGGGTCGCAGGCCGTCTCGTAGCGCCCCGCCAGGTCCAAGTCCGAAATGTCTTGCGCCCCACCGAGGCACTCCGTGACGTCCTCGCCGGTGATCTCGACGTGAATGCCGCCGGGGTGGGTGCCCAGCGCGCGGTGCACCTCGAAGAAGCCCTGCACCTCGTCGACGACGCGGTCGAAGTGCCGGGTCTTGTAGCCGTTGGACGACTCGTGGGTGTTGCCGTGCATGGGGTCGCACTGCCAGATCACCTGGTGGCCGGTGGCCTGGACCTTCTCGACGATCGGGGGCAGCAGATCGCGCACCTTGTTGTTGCCCATCCGGCTCACGAGCGTCAACCGGCCCGGCTTGTTGTTCGGGTCAAGCCGTTCCACGTATTCGACCGCCAGCTCCGGGGTCATCGTCGGGCCGATCTTCACGCCGATCGGGTTGGCGATCACCTCCGCGAAGGCGATGTGCGCACCGTCGAGCTGGCGCGTGCGCTCGCCGATCCAGACGGTGTGCGCCGACAGGTCGAACAGCTGGGGCTCGCCGTCCTCGCTGTCCGACAGCCGCAGCATGGCCCGCTCGTAGTCGAGCACCAAAGCCTCATGGCTGGCGTAGATTTCGGCGGTCTGCAGGTTGCGGTCGGCCACCCCGCAGGCGCTCATGAACCGCAGACCCCGGTCGATCTCGGTGGCCAGCGCCTCGTAGCGCGCGCCGGCCGGCGAGGTGCGGACGAATTCCCGGTTCCAGTCGTGCACCAGGTGCAGCGACGCCAGCCCCGAGGACGTCAGCGCCCGCACCAGGTTCATCGCCGCGCTGGCGTTGGCGTAGGCGCGCACCAGCCGCGACGGGTCGTGCTCCCGCGCGGCCGCGTCCGGGGCGAATCCGTTGATCATGTCGCCGCGGTAGGACCGCAACCCCAGGGCGTCGATGTCCGCCGACCGTGGCTTGGCGTACTGGCCGGCGATCCGGGCCACCTTGACCACCGGCATGCTGGCGCCGTAGGTCAACACCACGGCCATCTGCAGCAGCGCCCGGATGTTGCCCCGGATGTGGGGTTCGGTGTTGTCGGTGAAGGTCTCCGCGCAGTCGCCGCCCTGCAGCAGGAACGCCTCACCCCTGGCGACCTGTGCCAGCTGCTCCTGCAGCCGGAGGATCTCCGAGGGCACCGTCACCGGCGGCACGCTCTCGAGGACGGTGCGCATGGCCGTCGCCTGGTCGGCCGGCCAGCTGGGCTGCTGGGCGGCCGGCTTGGCCAGTGCGGCGTCCAGCCGCGCCCGCAGGTCGTGCGGCAGCGGGGGCAGCGACGGCAGCTGGTCGATCGGGATGTCGACGGTCCAGTTCATCGGTCTATGGTAACCGGGCCGCGAGGGTGACTGATCAGCGCGAACGCCGTTCGGGCGGGCTCAGGCCCGTGCTCCCCCGCCCGGGTCGGCATCGGCCCCGTCCGCCTCCGCCGCGGTGATCAGCCGGTATCGCCGCAGCTGGTCGCGGGCGTCGACCAGGGCGTCGTGGGCATCGCGCGACCGCGGCGGCATCGGCGGGCACCCCCGGTCCTCCCACAATTGCCGCAGGTCCCGGGTGAAGCGGGGCAGCGCCCGCGGCAACTCTGGCATCGTGCCCCACAGCTGGCACAGCGCGACGTGGTCGTAGGCGCCGATCCACGCCCACAATTCGATCGGGTCGCCGCCGTTGACGTCGAAGAAATCCTCGAGGTCCGCGCGGATCTGCCTGCGCGAGCGCCACAGCTGCGACGCGGGGGGCGGCAGCTTGGGCAGCACGTTGGCGCGTACCCAGCCACCGGCGCGCTCGGGATCGAATTCGGTGGACACGGCGTAATACTCGCGGCCGTCCTCGGCGACCACCCCGATCGAGATCAACTCGATGGTGCGGCCGTCCTCGATGAATTCGGTGTCGTAGAAGTACCGCACCTTGACAGGGTATGAGCCGCCTATCTGCTGATCAGGATGGGGCCGGTCGGCGGCGGCGCGGGGTGCACCTCGTGGTCGAGCTGGGCGTCGACGACCCGTTCGTCGGGCAGCCCGGGCGTGCCGGCGATCGCGCACTGCAGGTACAGCTTGGCCCGCACCACGGGCCGGCGCAGCGTCCGCTCCCGTTGCAGCGCGCGGCGCATCTTCTCCGGCTGGGCCGTGTATCGCCAGCGGGCCCAGGGCGCGTGCGGGCGCGACAGCCGGATCGCGCCGATCACCAGCAGGACGACGATGAACATGCCGAGCAACCCGGTCCACACCTTGCCCTTGAGCACCACCACCATCGCCAGCGGCAGCGTCAACACCAGTGCGCCGGCCGCGGCCGCACGCAGCGGCCACGAATCGGTGCCCTCCCAGATCGGCAGGAAGAACATCAGCGGGTGCAGCCCCATGATCAGCAGGCCGGCCACCCCGATCGCGGCGAAGACGGCGTCCACCGATGTGCGCCCGTCCTCCGACCAGTAGACGTCCGACAGGTGCAGGATCAACGCGTACTCGTCGAGCACCAGGGCCGCACCGATCCCGAAAAAGATTGCCGACAGGGTGAATTCGGGCTCGCGGCCGTCGATCGACAGGGTGACCAACGTCAGCCCGGAGAGCAACACCAGCACCACGCCGAACGTCACGTGATGGATGTGGACGCCGCCCACATGGACGTTGCGCGGGTGCCACCATCGAGCCGGCCGGCCGGCGTCGGCGCGGTGCCGGATGAGCCGCACGAACGTCCGCGTCACGAAGAAGGTCAGGATGAACGCCACCAGGCAACACAGCAGGGGCAACCGGCCACCGCGGAGGATGTCGTTCGCGAACCAGTGCGTCACCCGCAGAACGAACCAGTGGAGCACTCTTGAAACGTACGCCTGTGGGGGTCCACCCCGCGGGAGCCGCGCGGGCCACGTCGCGCGCGCACGCACCCATTACGCTGTTGTGCGACATGAGTAGATCGCGGGTGCCCGGCGCGGGCAGTCACCCCGGGCGCGTCCTGTTGTGGTGCGGGCTGTGGCTGCTGGCGGCGGCTGGCCTGGGCTTTGTGGCCTGGCAGCTGTTCGGGCACATCCCCTACCGCATCGACATCGACGTGTATCAAATGGGCGCGCAAGCCTGGATGCACGGGCATTCGCTGTACCACGGCGATGTGTTGTTCCACACACCGATCGGGATCAACCTGCCGTTCACCTACCCACCCCTGGCGGCGATCGTGTTCTGCCCGTTCGCCTGGCTGCACATGCCGGCCGCCAGCGTCGCGATCACGGCGCTGACGTTGGCGCTGCTGGTGGTCTCGACGGTGATCGTGCTGACCCGCCTGGACGTCTGGGCCGCCTCGACGGCGCTGCCCGGCCCGGCGTGGCTGCGCCGCTGGTGGCTGGCCGTCGTCATCACCGCGGCGGCGACCAGGTGGCTGGAACCCATCATGTCGAACTTCGCCTTCGGGCAGATCAACGTCGTGCTGATGACCCTGGTGATCGCCGACTGCCTGCCACGCCGCGTCCCGTGGCCGCGCGGCCTGTTGCTGGGCCTGGGCATCGCGCTCAAACTCACGCCGGCGGTGTTCCTGCTGTACTTCCTGCTGCGTCGGGACAACCGCGCCGCGGCGACCGCGCTGATGTCGTTCGTGGGGGCGACGGCGCTCGGTTTCGTTCTGGCATGGAGCGATTCGTGGGAGTACTGGACGCACACGCTGGCCCACACCGACCGGATCGGCGAGGCGGCGTTGAACACCGATCAGAACATCGCCGGTGCGCTGGCCCGGATCGGGCTGGGCGAGCAACAGCGCTTCCTGCTGTGGGTGGCGGCCTCGCTGCTGGTGCTGGCGCTGACGGTGTGGGCGATGCGCAGGGTGCTGCGGGCCGACGAGCCCGTGCTGGCGGTCGTGTGCGCCGCACTGTTCGGGTTGGTGGTCTCGCCGGTCTCGTGGTCCCACCACTGGGTGTGGGGGCTTCCGACGGTCGTGGTGCTGGCCGTCCTGGCCTGGCGGCGCCGGAACGTGGCGCTGGCCGTGGTCGGCGCCGCGGGGGTGGCGCTGATGCGATGGTCGACGATCGACCTGCTGCCCAAGCACCACGAGGCGGCGGCCGTGTGGTGGCGCCAACTCGCGGGGATGTCCTACGTCTGGTGGGCGCTGGCCGTCCTGGTCGTCGCCGGCCTGACGGTCACCGCCCGCACGCCCGCGCGGGAATCGGCGCCGCAGCAATTGACGCCGGCGACAGCCGTCGGCTGATCGTCGCCGCGGTTCAGCCTACGGCGGTTTGCGGGATCCGCGCGGCCTCGCCGTCGGATGCCCCACCGGACGAGCCGTTGCGGTTCTCCTTGACGCTGGCGGCGTAGATGTCGACGTACTCCTGGCCGGAGAGGCCCATCAGTTCGTAGATCACCTCGTCGATGACGGCGCGCTCGATGAACCGGTTGCCGGCCAGCCCCTCGAAACGGGAGAAGTCCATCGGCTTGCCGAAGCGGACGGTGACCCGCCCGAAGCGCAACATGTTCGAGCCGGGCGGGTTCACGACGTTGGTCCCGATCATCGCCACCGGGATCACCGGCACCCCGGTGTGCAATGCCAGCCGCGCCAGGCCGGTCTTGCCCTTGTACAGCCGGCCGTCCGGCGAACGGGTGCCTTCGGGGTACATGCCCAACAACTTGCCCGCCGACAGCAGCCGCTCCGCGGTGTTCAGCGCGGCCTGCGCGCTGTCGGCGTCGGTCCGGTCGATCGGCACCTGGCCCACCGCGGTGAAAAACCAGCGCTGGAACCAGCCCTTCAAGCCGGTTCCGGTGAAGTATTCGGCTTTCGCCAGGAAGGTGATCCGGCGACGCACCACCAACGGCAGGTAGAAACTGTCCATCACCGCCAGGTGATTACTGGCCAGGATCGCCGGGCCGGAACTCGGAATGTGTTCCAGGCCTTCAACTTTTGGCCGACCGAGCAAGGCCAGCAACGGGCCGAGGAGTATGTACTTGAAAAGCCAGTACCACATGGCCCTCCCTCTCGCCCGCCCGCCGGTGTTCTGCGCCAACTGTACCCATCGCGTGGGCAGCGGACCACCTCCGGCGCAGCCGGGTCACTCCTCGATGGTGACGGGGATGGGCTGATACCGGGTCCTGGTCGGGGCCTCGGGTGCCTCCGAGTCGGTGCCACCGTCGCCGGGCGGCCCGTCGGGCGGCGGTTTCGCCGCGCCGTTGATGTCGTCGAGCATGGCGCGCACCACCTCGAGCAGCGCGATGCTGTGGTCGGCGATGACGGTGATCAGCGGGTGCTGATCACCGGTCGCCAACGCGGCCAGCGCGCACACCGGGCACCACACCTGCTGACACTTGCCGGTTCCGACTCCCCGGCCCGCCGTCAGCGCGGCCGCGGTCCGCATCGCCGGGTCGATACCGTCCAGGATCGACTGGGCGAGCCTGCGCAACTCCGGACCGATCTCCGAATGACCCTGACTCACTTAGGCCACACCTCCGGATCTGGTCGAAATCGCACGGTCAGCTCCGTACCCCGCAACTGCGCGTCTATGACAGTGCAACGCCGAAGTACCGAGGCCAGGCGAACCCTGCGCCGCAATCCGCCCGCGCTGATGATGAGGTCGTCATCCACGCGCCCCAACGTCAGTCCCGACGGATCGAGTTGCGGCAACGCTAGCCGCATCCGGTATACCGAACCAAGTCCCGTGCCGGATTCCAGGTCCACCGTCGGTCGCAGCGGTCCCGGCGGCGGCGTTCCCCCACGTCGGCGGGCGTTCTCGAGCAAAGCTCCCAGCGCCTTGGGGCCGATCGGCTCGCCGGACAGGTGCGGAGTCATCACCAGTGCCACCTCACCGATCGTGGCGTCGAGCTCGTCGAGAACACCCCGCTGTTCGGAAATGCGTTCGGCGTACCAGTAAAACGCGGGGTGCTCCGGCAGGTTGCGGTACTCGTACGACTCGTCCTCGGTCAGGACCTGGTTGACGATGAGTTCCTCGACGCGCACCCCCATCAGGGCCAGCGAACCGAGCGTGCGGGCCGCTTCGGCCGCGACCACCCGCTCGGGCGTCAACACCAAATGCGCGCTGACCAACTCGCCGTCGGTCAGCAGGGCGCCGAGCCCCTCGACGCTCGCGCTGATGCGCTCGAGCAGTTCCACCACCGCCGCCGACCGGGCGTCGTCGGCGCCGACGGACAGCCGGCGATGCCGCGGCCACGCACGTTCGACGTAGAGCCCGAAGGTGGCGGGCAGGGTCAGCATGCGCAGCGCATCGGCGGTCGAGGCGCAGTCGACGACGATGCGATCCCAGGTACCGGAGCAGGCCAGCTCCCCGACTGCGTGCAGCCCGAGCACTTCCTGAACGCCGGGCAGCGCCGAAAGTTCCTCGGGCGCAATGGAACTCAGCTCCGAGTCGGGAAAACGCCGATCCAGCGTGTCGACCGCGTCGCGCCACCGCACCTCGAGCAGCGCCAACGTGTCCAATGCCAGCGCGTCCAGAAAGCCACCGCCGGCCTGGCCTTGCCCGGTGTCGAGGTCGGCGAGGACGCGAACCAGTTCGTCCTGACTGGGCGGGACGGGGACACCGAGCACGTCGCCGAGTGAGTGCGCCTGGTCGGTGGACACCACCAGCACGCGCTGGCCCGCGCTCGCGGCGCTGACCGCCGTGGCACAGGCCAGCGTGGATTTCCCTACCCCGCCCTTGCCAACGAAGAGGCTGATCCGGGCCGGGGTGGGCGCCGGCGATTGGCTGGACTCACTCAGCCCTCGACTCGTTTCTTCAGATCCTTCAACGCGGTGTCGGTCAACCGGCGCTCGGCCTTGCGCTTGAGCAAACCGATCATCGGGACGGCGAGGTCGACCGACAGCTCGTAGGTCACCTCGGTGCCAGATCCCTTGGGCGCCAACCGATATGTGCCTTCCAGGGACCGCAGCAGCGAGCTGGAGACAAGTGTCCAACTGACCGATTGCCGGTCTTTGGGCCACTGGTAGGCCATGACCAGGGTGTCCTTGAGCACGGCGGCGTCCAGCACCACTCGGGCGACTTTGGGATTGCCGTCGGCGTCCGTCTCCTGCACCTCGGCCTCGCGGTATTCCGAGATCCACTGCGGGTAGGAATCGATATCCGCGATGACGTCCATCACGGTGTCCGGGTCGGCCTCGATGTAGATGGTCTGCGACGTCTTTTCCGCCACCTAATGCTGCCCTCTCTCCCGCAAGCGGCCGACGCCGCCGGCGGGGAAACTACCGTGCGGGTCTAACCCCCGGGCCTCCGGTCCGAAACGGTACTCTCCCTGCAAACCTGACCCGGCTAAACTACCGGAGAAACTCCGACCGGACGTGACCGTTCCAGTGTCGTCTTGACCTCGAAGGCCATTTTCTTGCCCGCCACCCGACGGCGGTGTGTCATTTTCGCCAGATTGAGCTTGGCCAGCTGCCAGGCCGCCACCCCGGTCGGCTCCGCATGCAGGAAGTAATGCAGCACAACCCCGTCCAGCGACGGCTCCAGCCAGATCTCCATGGTGCCGGTCAACGCGCCGGTGACCGCCCACCGGATGCCCTTGTCGGCCCGATCCTCGACGACCTGCAGTCGCAGGTCCGGCCACCAGCGACGCCAGCACGACGGGTCGGCGACCGCGGCCCCGACCCGCGCACCGTCGGCGGCGACGAACGTCTCGTCCGCGATCTGGATGCTGTTCACCACCCCAGCTTCACACAGCAATCTCCCGCGGCCGCGCCGAGGGCGGGCCGCGGCGGTGGACTGCCCCCAGTCCTGCAGGAATGCGCGGATTAGGCTGGACGACAACCAGCCGTCCCCCCGGACCGTCAGCCAAGCCAAAAACGAGGTCAGCAAGAGTGCGTGAGTACAGTGTCCCCGCCCGTTTCTCCGTCGGCGAGCACGACAACATCGCGGCCATGGTCTTCGAGCACGAGCGTGCGGACCCCGGCTTCGTCATCTTCCGGCGTCAGGTCGACGGCGCCTGGACCGACGTCACCTGCGCCGAGGTGGCCAACGAGGTTCGCTCCGCGGCACTGGGCCTGATCGCGCTCGGCGTCCAGGCCGGCGACCGGGTCTCCATCTTCTCGGCCACCCGCTACGAGTGGGCGATCATCGACCTCGCGATCCTGTCCGTGGGCGCGGTCACCGTGCCGATCTACGAGACGTCGTCCGCCGAACAGGTGCGCTGGGTGCTGCAGGACTCCGAGGCGGTGCTGGCCTTCGCCGAGACCGACGCGCACGCTGCGATGGTCACCGAACTCACCGCCGAGCTGCCCGGTCTGCGCCGCGTCCTGCACATCGACGGTTCGGGCCCCAAGGCGCTCGATCAGCTCGTCGAGGCCGGCGCGGAGGTGGAGCCCGCCGAGCTCACCGCCCGCCAGCAGGCGCTGCGCTCCGACGACCCCGCGACGCTGATCTACACCTCCGGCACCACCGGGCGGCCCAAGGGCTGCCAGCTCACCCATTCCAACCTGCTGTATGAGACGCGGGGCGCCAAGGAGTGCCTGCCGACGCTGCTGGACGAGGGGCAGCGGCTGCTGATCTTCCTGCCGCTGGCCCACGTGCTGGCGCGCTCACTGACGCTCTCGGCGTTCGCCAACAAGGTGACCGTCGGGTTCACCAGCGACATCAAGAACCTGCTGCCGATGTTCGCCGTGTTCAAGCCGACGGTGGTGGTGTCGGTGCCGCGGGTGTTCGAGAAGGTCTACAACACCGCCGAGCAGAACGCGGTCAACGACGGCAAGGGGCGGATCTTCGCGGCCGCGGTGCAGACCGCGGTCGACTGGAGCAAGGCGCAGGACCGCGGGCGCACCGGGCTGGTGCTGCGTGCCAAGCACGCGTTGTTCGACCGGCTGGTCTATCACAAGCTGCGCGCCGCGATGGGCGGTGAATGCCACGCGTCGGTCTCGGGTGGCGCCCCGCTGGGCGCGCGGCTGGGCCACTTCTACCGCGGCGTCGGGCTGACCATCCACGAGGGCTACGGCCTGACGGAGACCAGCTCGGCCATCACGGTCAACCAGGTCGGCAACGTGCGGATCGGAACGGTCGGAACGTTGTTGCCGGGCAACAGCATGCGCATCGCCGAGGACGGCGAGCTGCTGGTGCGCGGCGGCGTGGTGTTCAGCGGCTACTGGCGCAACGAGCAGGCCACCAACGACGCGTTCACCGACGGCTGGTTCAAGACCGGCGACCTCGGCGCGCTCGACGAGGACGGCTTCCTGAAGATCACCGGCCGCAAGAAGGAGATCATCGTGACCGCTGGCGGCAAGAACGTCGCCCCGGCGGTGCTCGAGGACCAGCTGCGGGCGCACGCGCTGATCAGTCAGGCCATGGTCGTGGGCGACGCCAAGCCGTTCATCGGCGCGCTGATCACGATCGACCCCGAGGCGTTCGGCGCCTGGAAGGAACGCAACCACAAGGCGGCCGGCGCGTCGGTGGCCGACCTGGCCAACGACCCGGACCTGGTCGCCGAGGTGGACGCGGCCGTCAAGCACGCCAACCAGGCGGTGTCGCACGCCGAGTCCATCCGCAAATTCCGCATCCTGCCCGTCGATTTCACCGAGGACACCGGTGAGCTGACACCGACGATGAAGGTCAAGCGCAACGTTGTGGCCGAGAAGTTCGCCTCGGACATCGACTGGATCTACGAAAACGAGTAGCGGCCCGGCCTCGCCAGCCGTCGATGTGACGCGCTGGGGGACCGCCGCCCGGTTGCCAGCGTCACACTGGGCGTCGAGCGTCACGCCAGCGTGGCGCGGGGCGTCGAGCGTCACGCCAGCGTGGCGCTTGAGCGGCTAACCCCGCAGGAGGTCGGCCAGCCGCGCCGCGAGGGTGTCCCACCGCCAGTAGGCCAACACCCACTCGCGTCCGGCCGCCCCCATCGCCGCGGCCAGGTCCCGGTCGCCGAGCACCCCGGCGACGGCTTCGGCGACCGCGTCCGCCGACCGGCCGTCGACCACCAATCCAGTCTTGTTGTGCTGCACGGCTTCTGGTGCCCCGCCGGAGTCACCGGCAATCACCGGCTTGCCGGTCGCGGACGCCTCGAGGAAAACGATGCCCAGCCCCTCGACGTCCAGGCCGGCGCCCCGGGTGCGGCACGGCATCGCGAAGACGTCGGCCAGCGCGTGGTGGGCGGGGAGTTCGGCGGCCGGCACACCCCCGGTGAACGTCACGTGCTCGGCCACCCCGCAATCGAGGGCCAGCTTGCGCAGCGAATCGAGGTAAGGGCCGCCGCCGACGATGACCAGCGCCGCGCCGTCGACGCGTTGCCGAATCGACGGCAGGGCCTTGATCAGCGTGTCCTGGCCCTTGCGCGGCACCAGCCGGGACACGCACACCACCGTCGGCCGCTCACCAAGCCCATACCGGTCGCGCAACTGAACGCCGGCCGCCGGGTCGGGCCGGAATCGGTCGGTGTTGACCCCGGGCGGCAGGTATTCCAGCGATGCTTTGGGCCCGAACGCCGGCGCGAACCGCGCGCGCGTGTAGCGGCTGACGAACGTGACGACGTCGGTGGTGTCACCGATGCGGCGGAGCACCGACCGCGCGACCGGCAGCATCGACCAGCCGACCTCGTGGCCGTGCGTGCTGGCCACCACCCGCGTGGCGCCGGCCTGGCGGGCGCGCTGCGCCAGCAGCGCCAGCGGCGCCGCCGCTCCGAACCAGACGGTGTCGATGTCGTTCTCGGCGATCAGCCGGCGCATCCGGGCGTCCACCGCCGGCCCCGGCAGCATCAGCGTGCCGGGGTGACGGAACACCCGGTAACCGGCCGCCGCGGCCGACTCGTCGAAGGCGTCGGCGCCCTTCCATTGCGGCGCGTACACCGTCACCGAATGCGACCGGGCGTCGACCAGCCGCCCGACGAAATCGCTCAGGTAGGACTGGATGCCGCCCGGCCGGGGCGGAAAGTCGTTGGTAACCAGCAGGACCCGACTCACTGCGTCAGGCTAGCCTGCCTGCGCGCGGGGCATCTCCTCAACCCGAGTGGGTCAGCCAATCGTGCCAGCGCGCGAGCAGGCCGGCCGGGTCGGTGGCCAGGACGTCGTGGATGGCGGCGGGCACGTCGGTGTGGCCGGCGCCGCAGGCGGCCAGGTACAGGTCGCGCAGCTTGTCCGCGCCGTAGGTGTCCGCGACGAAACGCGCGAACCACCACGCGCGGTCGTAGGCGAGCGAGCGCTGCGGCCCGGGCGCGTCCAGGTCGGCGTCCGAGGGCAGCGTCAGCGGAACGGGCAACGCGTCGGCCGGCACCGGCGAGCGGGGCCGGGCGACGAAGTCGGCCACGCCTTCGGTCAGCCATCGGGGCGCGTCCGCGGCGGTGTCCGCTCGGGCGGCGTAGTGAAAAAGCTCGTGCGCCAACACGATTCGGAACGCACCCGCGGTCATGGTGGCCGCGCCTGGCGCGAGCACGATCCGCTCGCCCACCGCCGCCCGGTGCGCGGGATCGACGCGGTCGGCGACCGTTACCGCCGCGATGTCGACCCACTGCGCCGCCGGCCCCCCGCCCGCGGCGGCGCGGAACTCCTCGTCGGTGCGCGCGGCGACCAACGAGATGTCGGGCGACCAGTGCACGCCCCAAAACGCCTCGACCGCGTTGATCGCGGCACCGATGTCGGAGACGACCCGCGACAGTAGGCGATCGCTCGCCGGGCCGCCGAAACCCGTCAGCCGTACGGTGCGGTCGCCTACGACCAGCGACTTCGTCGTGGCGCTGGCCTGGCTGCGCGTCGGCGTGACCAGCTGCGCGGGCCGTATCCCGACACCGCGTCCGGCTTCGAGCGGCACGGCCGCCGCGACGACGAGCTCGACCAGGAACACCCAGGCCAGCAGGAGCGTGAGCCGGCGGGTCGAGCCTCTAGTAGCGGCGGGCGTCGTGGACCGGGCCTGCCGCATTCATCGGCACCACGCGCACCGGCTGGCCGTAGGTCGAGGAATGGATCACCATGCCGTCACCGACGTAGAGGCCGCTGTGTGAGGCGTCGTTATAGAAGGTGATCACGTCGCCGGGCTGCAGGTCCGACAGCGCCACCGGTTGGCCGCCCGTGGCCTGCGCCTGGCTGGAGTGCGGCAGCGAAATCCCGGCCTGCTGGAACGCCCACATCACCAGCCCGGAGCAGTCGAACCCGCCGGGTGCGGCACCGCCCCACACATAGGGCGAGCCGACCTGGGTCAGCGCCGCCTGCACGACGGTCGCGCGGTCACCGCCGCCGACCCCGCCGCCGAACGGTCCGGGCATCCCCCCGGGAGGCGGCGCCTCACCGGGTGCCTGCCCGGCCGGCGGTGGCGCGCCGGGCGGTGCGGCCTCCGGCGCGGGCGCGCCGGGTGCCGGCAGCCCGGCCGGAATGGGGCCCGGGTCGGCCAGCGCGGTGCGCTGTTCGGGCGACAAGGAAACGTACTGCGACTTCACGACGGCGATCTGCACCTGCAGCTGACTTTGCTTGGATTGCAGGCTGGCCCGCACCGCGGCGGCCTGCTCGGCCGCGCTCTTGGCGTCGGCCGCGGCCTTCGCCGACTCCCGCTCGGCCTTGGCGGCCTGCTCGCCGGCGACCCGGAAGTTCGTCATCTGGTCGGCCATCTGCGTTGCCATCTGCCGCTGCATGGCCAGCTTGTCGATCAGCCCTTGCGGCGATCCGGCGGTCAACATGGCCGTCATGCCGTCGACGCGGCCGCCCATGTAGGTCGCGGCGGCGAGCTTGTTGACGGCGCCCTGGTACGACGCCAGCCGGGCCCTGGCCGCGTCGACGGCGGCCTGGGCGTCGTCGTGCTTCTTCTCCGCCGCATGCTCGGCCACCAACTTGTCGTTCAGGTCGAGCTGCGCGCTGTGCATCGCCTCGGTGGTCTGCTCGGCCTGGCGGGACAACTCGTTGAGTTTCGCCAGCGCGTCGTCGGCCGGGTCGGCCGAGACGTGCGCAGCAAGGACACCCGACAACACAGTGAAGCCCGCTAGCGTCCCGATGGCAGTTCGTGTGACGAAACGCGCAAACGGGTATCTAGAGTCAAGCCTCAAGATTTGCTTCCTTAAACGGCCACCGACGCGCAAGCGCCGTCGAGCTGGGTTTAGGTCTCAAACAGGTTACGAAACGATATCGACGTTTGTCCAAAGCGGGCGGTTAAGAAATTGGATAGATTTCTGTCATTATCGTGTGAACGACACTGACCGTCTCGTAAACCTTTGGCACACAAAGCATCTTAGGCGACGCCCGAATCGTGCTCGCGGCGGATAGGCACTAACCGCAAACGCGGAGCCAGGCCGACATCGGCAAGCACCGCCAACGCAGCGCATTCGTCTTCCAACAAAGTTTCCGGGACCCCGAGTATCACGCTGACTACACAATCGCGGCATCCGCGCCCGCGCACGGCGCACTCGTCGCAGTCGATCACGACCGGGGCGCCCGCATCCGGCGCCTCCGCGCCGTAGCTGTCGGGTCTGCTGCTTCGTGCCATCGGGATCGGTCCTCTCGGTCGGGCTGGGTGAACGTCGGGTCGGACTGTCCGAACCGTAACCGCAGCCACCGACAACCAGCCGGCGCCGCGTTTCGGCCGGCAACGGCCCCGACTCGCCCCGGCGTGGGAGCCGCGCGGGTGTCGGTGGTCGCGCTTAACCTCGCGGCCATGGGTGCCGGTGGTGCGACTCAGCTCAGCTTCGCCGACTTGGGGTCGCCCTTCGCCACCGCCGACGCCACCGCCGACGTCCCGCTGCGCGACACCACCTTCGTGGTGGTGGACTTGGAAACCACGGGCGGCCGCACGAAGAGCACGGACGGAAACGCCCCCGACGCCATCACCGAGATCGGGGCGGTCAAGGTTCGCGGCGGCGTGGTGCTCGGCGAGTTTGCCACGCTCGTCGATCCCGAACGCAGCATCCCCCCGCAGATCGTGCAGCTGACCGGCATCACCACCGCGATGGTGTCCGACGCCCCGACCATCGACGCGGTGCTGCCGATGTTCCTCGAGTTCGCCGGGGACGCGGTGCTGGTCGCCCACAACGCGGGGTTCGACATCGGATTCCTGCGCGCCGCGGCGGCGCGGTGCGAAATCCCCTGGCCCCGGCCGCAGGTCCTGTGCACGGTGCGGCTGGCCCGCCGGGTGCTCAACCGCGAGGAAGCCCCCAGCGTGCGGCTGGCCGCCCTGGCGCGGCTGTTCGCCGTCGCCACCCAGCCCACCCACCGCGCCCTCGACGACGCGCGCGCCACCGTCGACGTGCTGCACGCGCTCGTCGAGCGGGTGGGCAACCAGGGCGTGCACACCTATGCCGACCTGCGCGCCTACCTGCCGGACGTGACCCCGGCCCAGCGGCGCAAGCGGGTCCTCGCCGAGGGCCTGCCCCGCCGGCCGGGCGTCTACCTGTTCCGCGGGCCCTCGGGCGAGGTGCTGTACGTCGGCACCGCCGTCGACCTGCGCCGCAGGGTCGGCCAGTACTTCACCGGCGCGGACCCGCGCGGCCGGATGAAGGAGATGGTCAACCTGGCCACCGCGGTCGACCACGTCGAATGCGCCCACGGGCTGGAGGCCGGCGTCCGCGAGCTGCGGCTGCTGGCCGCGCACGCCCCGCCCTACAACCGCCGGTCGCGATTCCCGCACCGGTGGTGGTGGGTGGCGCTCACCGACGAGGCGTTCCCGCGGCTCGCGGTGGTCCGAGCGCCCCGCCACGACCGCGCCGTCGGCCCGTTTCGCCTCCGCCCCGACGCCGCTGATACGGCCGCCCTGTTGGCCCGCTTCACCGGCCTGCGAACCTGCACCGCCCGGCTGGGGCGCTCGGTCCTGCACGGCCCGGCCTGCGCCGAGGTCGAAGTGTCGCCCTGCCCCGCGGCGCGCGACGTCACGGCCACCCAGTACGCCGCGGCCGTGGCGCACGCCGCGGCGTTGATCGACGGCCTGGAGAACGGCGCCCTGGCCGCCGCCGTGGACCAGGTCACGGCGCTGGCCGAACGCCGACATTTCGAGAGCGCCGCCCGCCTGCGCGACCGCACCGCCACCGCCGTCGAGATCCTCTGGCGCGGCCAGCGGCTGCGCGCCCTGGCCGCCGTGCCCGAACTGATCGCCGCCGCGCCCGACGGGGAGGGCGGCTACCACCTCGCCGTCGTCCGGCACGGTCAGCTCGCCGCGGCGGGGCGCGCGCGGCGCGGGGTAGCCCCGATGCCGGTGGTCGACGCGATTGTGGCTGGCGCACAGGCGATTCTGCCGAGCGCGGCCCCGCTGGGCGGTGCGCTGGTGGAGGAGTCCGCCCTGATCGCGCGCTGGCTGGCCGGGCCGGGCGTGCGCATCGTGCGCGTCGACGACTCCCCCGACGCCGCCGGCTGGGCGTCACCGCTGCGCTCCGCGGGCGCATGGGCGGCGTGGGCGACCTCGGCGCGCTCTGCGCGGTTGGCGTACGAGCAAGCGGCCCAACGTGATTCAGAGCTGCTGGCCGAACCGCACCCATCGCGCGAGCAGCTGTTCGGCCGCACCGGAGTCGATCGCCGCGCTGGCGCGCTGCAGCCCGTCCTCCCACGCCGGCAACCATTCAGCGCGGCTGGATAATCCGGCGTGCGCGACGATCGCCCCGGCGGCGTTGAGCACGACCGCGTCCCGGACCGGGCCCTTGGCGCCGGCCAGCACGGCGCGCACCTCCGCCGCGTTGGCGTGCGCGTCGCCGCCCAGCAGGTCGCCCAGATCGGCCCGGGCGAAACCGAATCCGGCCGGATCGAAGGTCAGCCTGTCCACCGTCCCGGCCTGCACGCGCCAAATCGTGCTGGTGGTGGTCGTGGTCAGCTCGTCGAGCCCGTCGTCGCCGTGCACCACCAGCACGCTGGACCGGCGCGCGGCGAACACCCCCGCCATCACCTCGGCCAGGTTGGCGAATGCGCAGCCGATCAAGCCGGCCCGTGGCCTGGCCGGATTCGTAAGCGGCCCAAGCAGATTGAACACTGTCGGCACGCCGATCTCGCGGCGCGCCACGGATGCGTGCCGGTACGACGGGTGAAAAAGCGGCGCGAAGCAGAACCCGATGCCCAGCTGCGCGAGGCTCTGCGCGACCTGCTCGGGTTCCAGCTCGATGCGCACCCCGAGCGCCTCCAGCGTGTCGGCACCGCCGGACAACGACGACGACGCGCGGTTGCCGTGTTTGACCACCGGCACGCCCGCGGCGGCGACCACGATCGCCGCCATCGTGGACAGGTTGACCGTGTTGACGCCGTCACCGCCGGTCCCGACGATGTCCACGGTGTCGTCGCGCATACCGGCCGGCAGCGGGCGCGCGTGGCTCAGCATGACGTCGGCCAACTCGCTGACCTCGGCGGAGGTGGGCACCTTCATCGTCATCGCCACCGCGAAGGCGGCGATCTGGGCCGGGCTCGCGTCGCCGGCCATGATCTGCGCCATGGCCCAGGCGGCCTGGCCGCGGGCCAGGTCGTGCCCGCCGGTCAAGCTGGCCAGGATCCGCGGCCACGACGGCGCCGTCCCCGCCGCGCCGGCGGCGGAACCCCCGAGGGAGGAAGCCTCAGATGACAGAGCCACGCGCCGATGGTCCCACGAGGACCGGACCTCCCCCAACCACCGCGGAGGGCCGCCCGCTCCGGGCGTGGTCGCGACGCGAAAACATCAAATGCCGCCCCGGGTGGAGTTCAACAACTACAAAGCGTCATACTTGCGGATGTGACCAGCGCTGTAGGGACCTCAGGTACTGCAATCACGTCGCGGGTTCATTCGTTGAATCGACCCAACATGGTCAGTGTCGGCACCATCGTTTGGCTCTCCAGCGAGCTGATGTTCTTTGCTGGCCTGTTCGCGATGTACTTCACCGCGCGTGCGCAGTCGGGCGGAAAGTGGCCGCCGCCGCCGACCGAACTCAACCTCTATCAGGCCGTCCCGGTGACGCTGGTGCTGATCGCATCGTCGTTCACCTGCCAGATGGGGGTGTTCGCGGCCGAACGCGGCGACGTCTTCGGGCTGCGCCGCTGGTATGTGATCACCTTCCTGATGGGGCTGTTCTTCGTTTGCGGGCAGGGCTACGAGTACTACCACCTGGCCACGCACGGCACCACGATCCCGGGCAGCGCCTACGGCAGCGTGTTCTACCTGGCGACCGGGTTCCACGGGCTGCACGTCACCGGCGGTCTGATCGCCTTCATCTTCTTGCTGGCCCGCACCGCGATGAGCAAGTTCACCCCGGCGCAGGCCACCGCGAGCATCGTCGTGTCCTACTACTGGCATTTCGTCGACATCGTGTGGATCGCGCTGTTCACCGTGATCTATTTCATCCGATGAGCCGACGGCTCCGAATAACGGAATGAACAGGAGTGCTCGGTTGAAGAAACTGGGGTCCATGCGAAACCGGAAGCCGCGAAAAGCCGCGAGTGATCGCTCCCGGCGGCGCCTGCGCCGCCGCTTGTCGGGCGGGCTGCTGCTGCTGATCGCGCTGACCATCGCAGGCGGGCTGGCCGCCGTGCTGACGCCGCGCCCGCAGGTGGCCGTCGCCGACGAGTCGTCCTCGGCGCTGCTGCGGACCGGCAAGCAGCTGTTCGAGACGTCCTGCGTCTCGTGCCACGGCGCCAACCTGCAGGGCGTGCCCGACCGCGGGCCCAGCCTGATCGGGGTCGGCGAGGAGGCCGTCTACTTCCAGGTGTCCACCGGCCGGATGCCCGCGATGACCGGCGAGGCCCAGGCGCCGCGCAAGGAGCCGATCTTCGACGAGGCGCAGGTCGACGCCCTGGGCGCGTACGTGCAGGCCAACGGCGGCGGTCCCACCACGGTCCGCAACCCCGACGGCAGCCTGGCCATGAAGTCGCTGCGCGGCGACGACCTGGGCCGCGGCGGGGACCTGTTCCGGCTGAACTGCTCGTCCTGCCACAACTTCACCGGCAAAGGCGGGGCGCTGTCGTCCGGCAAGTACGCGCCGCCGTTGGAGCCGCCCAACGAGCAGCAGATCCTGGCGGCGATGCGGACCGGCCCGCAGAACATGCCGAAGTTCTCCGACCGCCAGCTGTCCTTCGAAGCGAAGAAGGACATCATCGGCTACATCAAGGCGGTCACCGAGGAGCGCCAGCCCGGCGGCTACGGCCTGGGCGGCTTCGGGCCCGCACCCGAGGGCATGGCGGCCTGGATCATCGGGATGGTCGCCGCCATCGGTTTGGCGCTCTGGATTGGGGCACGAGCATCATGAGCCGCGCCGAGACGATGCAGTGGGGGCACGCCCCCTCACCGCGGTGCGGTTGGGGGAACCCCCGCCCGCTTGCGGGGGCCGGCGCGATGTGGAGGAGCGGCGCATATGAGTGACGTGAATGCCGTCGGCGGCTCTGACACCGACAAGGGCGCCGCGCCAAGCGAACCCGACGAGGCGGCCCTGGCCGCGATGTCGCGCGAGGAGCTGGTGGCGCTGGGCGGCAAGCTCGACGGCGTCGAGACGATCGTCAAGGAACCCCGCTGGCCCGTCGAGGGCACCAAGGCCGAGAAGCGCGCCGAGCGCGGGGTTGCCCTGTGGCTGCTGCTCGGCGGTGGCTTCGGCCTCGCGCTGCTGTTGGTCTTCCTGTTCTGGCCGTGGGAGTACAAGCCCAAGAACGCCGCCGGCAGCCTGCTCTATGACCTGGCCACCCCGCTGTACGGGCTGACCTTCGGGATGTCGATCCTGTCGATCGCGATCGGCACCATCCTCTACCAGAAGAGGTTCATCCCCGAAGAGATCTCGATCCAGCAGCGGCACGACGGCGCCTCCCGGGACATCGACCGCAAGACGGTCGTGGCGAACCTGACCGACGCCCTGGAGGGCTCGACGGTGCGCCGCCGCAAGGTGATTGGGGCGTCGCTGGGGCTGGGCCTCGGCGCGTTCGGTCTGTCCACCCTGGTGGCCTTCGCCGGCGGCCTGATCAAGAACCCGTGGAAGCCGGTGGTGCCGACCGCCGAGGGCAAGAAGGCCGTGCTGTGGACGTCCGGCTGGACCCCGCGGTACGCGGGCGAGACCATCTTCCTCGCGCGGGCCACTGGGTCCGCCGGCGCGTCACCGTTCATCAAGATGCGGCCCGAGGACCTCGACGCCGGCGGCATGGAGACCGTGTTCCCCTGGCGGGAGTCCGACGGTGACGGCACCACGCCGGAATCGCAGGAAAAGCTGCGCGCGATCAACCAGGGCGTCCGCAACCCCGTGATGCTCATCCGGGTCCGGCCGTCGGACATGCCCCGGGTGGTCAAGCGCCAGGGCCAGGAGAGCTTCAACTTCGGCGAGCTGTTCGCCTACACCAAGGTCTGCTCGCACCTGGGTTGCCCCGCTTCGCTTTTCGAGGAGCAGTCCTACCGGATCCTGTGCCCCTGCCACCAGTCGCAGTTCGACGCCCTGCACTTCGCCAAGCCGATCTTCGGCCCGGCGGCCCGCGCGCTGGCGCAACTGCCCATCACGATCGACTCCAACGGGTATCTGGTCGCCAACGGTGACTTCATCGAGCCCGTCGGACCGGCATTCTGGGAGAGGACGACAACATGAGTCCCAAACTGAGTCCCCCGAAACCGCCGAAGATCGGCGATGTCCTGGCCCGTCAGGGCGAAGACATCGACACCCGCTATCACCCGTCGGCGGCGGTGCGCAGGCAGCTCAACAAGGTCTTCCCGACGCACTGGTCGTTCCTGCTGGGCGAGATCGCGATGTACAGCTTCATCGTGCTGCTGCTCACCGGCGTATACCTGACGCTGTTCTTCGACCCGTCCATGGCCGAGGTCACCTATAACGGCGCCTACCAGCCGCTGCGCGGTGTGGACATGTCCAAGGCGTTCGCTTCGACCCTGGACATCTCGTTCGAGGTGCGTGGCGGCTTGTTCGTCCGGCAGGTACACCACTGGGCCGCACTGATTTTCGCGGCGTCCATCATGGTGCACCTGGCGCGCATCTTCTTCACCGGCGCGTTCCGCCGGCCCCGCGAGGCGAACTGGGTGATCGGTTCGCTGCTGCTGATCCTGGCCATGTTCGAGGGGTATTTCGGCTACTCGTTGCCCGACGACCTGCTGTCGGGCATCGGCCTGCGCGCGGCGCTCTCCTCGATCACGCTGGGCATGCCGGTGATCGGCACCTGGCTGCACTGGGCGCTGTTCGGCGGCGACTTCCCTTGCGGCGGTGTGGGTAACGAGTGCGCCACCCTGGGCACCATCATCCCGCGGATGTACGCCCTGCACATCCTGCTGCTCCCGGGGATCATCCTGGCGCTGATCGGGCTGCACCTCGCGATGGTGTGGTTCCAGAAGCACACCCAGTTCCCCGGCCCGGGCCGCACGGAGCAGAACGTCGTGGGCGTGCGCGTGATGCCGATCTTCGCGGTGAAATCCGGCGCGTTCTTCGCCGCGATCGTGGGTGTGCTCGGCCTGATGGGTGGGCTGTTGCAGATCAACCCCATCTGGAACCTGGGCCCCTACAAGCCATCTCACGTCTCGGCCGGCTCGCAGCCCGACTTCTACATGATGTGGACCGAGGGCCTGGCGCGTATCTGGCCGCCGTGGGAGTTCTACTTCTGGCACCACACCATTCCGGCCCCCGTCTGGGTGGCGCTGCTGATGGGCCTGATCTTCATCCTGCTGATCGTCTACCCCTTCCTGGAGAAGCGGTTCAGCGGTGACTACGCCCACCACAACCTGCTGCAACGGCCGCGTGACGCCCCGGTGCGCACCGCGATCGGCGCGATGGCGATCTCGTTCTACATGTTGTTGACGCTGGCGGCGATGAACGACATCATCGCGTTGAAGTTCCAGATCTCGCTGAACGCCACGACGTGGATCGGCCGCATCGGGATGGTGATCCTGCCGCCGGTGGTCTACTTCGTCGCCTACCGGTGGTGCGTGGCGCTGCAGCGCAGCGACCGCGAGGTGCTGGCACACGGCATCGAGACGGGCATCATCAAGCGGCTGCCGCACGGCGCGTACATCGAGCTGCATCAGCCGCTCGGCCCGGTCGACGACCACGGCCACCCGCTACCGCTGGAGTACCAGGGCGCGGCGCTGCCCAAGCGGATGAACAAGCTGGGCTCGGCCGGTTCACCGGGGCACGGCAGCTTCCTGTTCGCCGACCCGGCGTCGGAGGATGCGGCGCTGCGCGAGGCGGAACACAGCTCCGAGCAACGTGCCCTCACCGCCCTGCGCGAGCACCAGGAGACCACCGTCGGTTCAAACGGCAAGAACGGCGAGCACCACTAGCCTCGCGCTGGTTCGCTGACGGCCGTGCCGCATTGTTGGTGAGCGGCTCGTAGGACGGAGCCTGCGGTCAGGTACGCGGGCTTCAACTGGTCGCGCGCTTCGACGGGTAGGTCGGCCGCGCAGCGCAACACCATCAGGGCGAGCGCGCTATAGGTCGCGTACGGGATGACCAGCAGGTTGATGCGCGCGTCGGCCCCGATGACGGTCATCACGTGCTGGCGTTTCCGTTCCCACCCGGACCAGTTCAGGTCGGGTGGTCGCTGCAGCGGTGGCCAGTTGACGTGGATGGACTCGATTTCCCCCAGCAACGGGGTCAGGACGGCGACCAGCTCGGGCAACTCGTTGGTGATGCGGTCCGCGCGCGGCCACCACGCGCCGTCGATCGCCCGCCCGAGCTCACGCCCCACCGACAGGCGGACGGGGTTGGCTCGGCGCCGGCGTTCCGGCGATGCGGTCATCGACGCGCTCCGCGGTCGCGGCCAGGCACTGTTGCAACATCCACGGGCGGTTTCCTTCACGTCGGCGTCGTTCGCCCCGGCGAGCGCGGGGCGGACGGAGGAATCGCATTGCCCGTGAGTGGCCCGTACCGGTCGCACGGACCACCGCTGACAACGAAACGGCTCATAGTCGACGCTACGCCCCCGATGACCCGTCGGGACTGCCAGGGTGGCGCGCGGACGCGGAATCGCCCGGGCGCCGCGGAAACCAGGGCCCGCCCCCGCTGTTGCACTAGAGTGGCGAGTGCCTGACCGTGGCGCTGTCCTGGTGAGCGGGGGGCCAAAACGGTGAGGACGGGCGTAATGGCAATACAGGACTGGGCCGATGCGCCAGAGATCCATCCCTCGAAGATCCGCGTCGGAGACACCATCGGCACGCTGCGTCCCACGAAACTGCGCTACACCGTCAGGATGATCAGCGGCCCGCAGGCGACTCCCCGGCGTTGGACGTTCTTCGGCCGTGACGACCACGGCGCACAGCACACGGGCACGTTCGGCGAGGACGAATTGGTTCGCAGGTACGCCAAGGCGTCCTGATCGGCGCCTACTCGGCGTCGACGACCCGGCGCAGCTGGCGAACGTGCAGCCATTCGATCGCCGGCATCCCGGCGGTGACGACGCCGGCGATCGCGTACGCGACCCACGACGGGCCGTCGTGGCCCACGGCCATCAAGTAGGTCGCCGTCGCCACCGCGACCAGCGCCGCGCCCATCGCGGTGACCAACAGCACCGTGCCGCGCAACCAGACCCGATCGACCGTCTCACCCGACCATTCGGCATCGGGCGACGCGGCCGGCGCCTGGGGCCTCGGCTGCCGCGCCCGCTCGGCCGCGGTGCGCGGCGCCTGCGACATCAGCCGCACCGGGGGCCGGCTGGGCGCGGTCATCCCCCGGCCGGCCAGGTCGGTCTGGGCCATTCGGCGCGCCCGAATCAGCATCGGGATCGCCCCGGCGATGATCAGCGCCGAGACGACGATCACGGCATACAGCACCCACGAGGTGGAATGCGTGCTATCGGCCGCTTTGTGAAAGCCGCGGCCCAAGTCCGTCAGCGCGACGGCCGCGGCGACGCTCACGCCGAGCAACACCAGCCAGACGGCCGCGCACGCACCGATCAGGATGCGGTCGATGACGTCCGGTGAAATGGTGTCGTCGCCACGGCGGTACGCCGAATACCTGCTCACCATCAGCAGCTCGTCTGCGGTGCGTCGTTGGTGTTCGACGACAGGACCGTTCCGTCGCTCGTCGTGATCGAGCAGTTGAGCCGGCTGACCCGGAAAAGGCTGGACGCCTCGACGGAGCCCACGTCGGACTGCGAGATCGGCGTGACGGTCATCGACCACGGGATGTACACGTTGTGCTGCGTACGCCGCCGCCCTGAGGCGTCGACGTAGGTCACCGAGATGATGTCCCCGGGCGCCTTGGTGCCGGTGACCGAGTAGGTCACCTGCCGCGGGCCGGCCGGGGTGGTCGGCGGCGGCGGCGCCGCGGCGGTCGAGGTGGCCGGCGGCGGCGCGGGCGCGGGCGCCGGCGGTGGCGGCGGCGGTGTGGGCGTCACCGTCACGGTCTGGGTCTCCGTTGCTGTCGGGGGCGGCGGCTCGGTCGTCGTCGGCGGCGGCGGCGGAGGCGGCGGTGGCTTGGTGGTCGTGATCTCGTCTTGCAGCGGCGGCGTCGATCTCACGGTGGTGGTGGTGTTGGGGTTGGCCAGCTTGGTGGTGTCGGTGCGCGCGAACAGCAGCGACACCGACACCACGAGCGCGATGGCGGCCACGATCGCGGCGATCCCGACCACCCACGGCCAGCGCGGGGCGGCGTGTTCGTCCTCGCCTTCGGCCGACTCGTCGAACGTGTCGTAGTCGTAGAGCCCGAGGTCGGCCGGTAGGTACGGCCCGCTGATGAAGTGCTCGGACTCCGGGGCCGAATAGGCCCGCGAATAGGCGTCGGTCTGACCCGTTTGGTCGGCCCCCGGCTCGGCGCCGTCGTCGAACGGTTCGAGCTCGTCCTCGACCCCGGCGTCGTCGGCGTCCGCGGGGTCGGAGCCGGAATCCGGTTGGTGGGGAGCCTCGCTCACGGAATCGGGTTCCTCAGGTTCCCATTCCGGCGGTTTCGGCCCACTCATCTCTGCCTGCCCTGTCCGACTGCCTCACCAGCGCGCGGGGCCCCGCGGCCATACCGTTGCGCGCGCGCTTGAGAAATTGTCAATTGCCTGGGCAAAACACTACCGAACGCAGAGGGGCAAAGAAGTCTTGGCGAAGCGGCCACAGATCACGTGATCTGATTGTGACCTTTACCGATACGAATCAGTGCTTCTCGGGACCGACGTAGTACTCGAAGACCAATCCCGCGACCGATGCGAGGACGAACATCACGCCCGCGGCGATCAGCCAGGGCAGCCACAGCGCGATTCCGACCGCGGAGACCGAGGCCGACAACGCGATCAGGATCGGCCACCAGCTGTGCGGGCTGAAAAAGCCCAATTCACCTGCTCCGTCGCTGATCTCGGCGCCTTCGTAGTCCTCGGGTCGAGTGTCGATGCGACGCGCGACGAACCGGAAGAAGGTGGCCACGATCAACGCCAGTCCCCCGGTCAGCGCCAGCGCGGTCGTGCCGGCCCACTCCTCGCCACCTGTGGCGAAAAGCGCTGTCAGCACCCCATAAAGCACCGCAACCAAAATGAAAAACCCGGCGATGAATTCGAAAAGCCTGGCTTCAATATGCATTTGGTGTCCTAACCTACTGGCTTCCGGCCAACTGACCGCGCTTGGTGTCGAACGGGTGAGTGGTCACCGCGAGCGGCGCCTGACCGATCGCCTGCAACGCTTGCGCGTTGCTCTTTCCGTCGATCCGCTGCTGCAGGTAAGCCTTGAAGTCGTTGGGCGGCACCACCCGAACCTCGAAGTTCATCATCGAGTGATACGTGCCACAGAACTCGGCGCAGTGCCCGACGAAAGCCCCCGCCTTGCTGATGTCGTCGACCTGGAAGACGTTCACCGAGTTGTTCGCCTCGGCGTTGGGGATCACGTCGCGCTTGAACAGGAACTCGGGCACCCAGAACGTGTGGATGACGTCGGCCGAGGCCAACCGGAATTGGATGCGCTTGCCGGTGGGCAACACCAGCACCGGGATTTCGTCGCTGGTGCCCAGGATTTCGACCTTATCGAAGTTCAGGTAGGTGCGGTCGGAGGTGTTGAGCCCGCGGACCGGGCCGACGAGCTCCTCACCGTGGGCGTCCTTGCCCTCGGGCTTGGAAACCATCGCGTTCTTGCGGGCCTGATCGACACCGTCGTAGGTCAGCATGCCGTCCTTGAAGTCGACGCGCTGGTAGCCGAACTTCCAGTTCCACTGGAAGGCGGTGACGTCGACCACCACCTCGGGGTCCTTGTCGACATGCAGCATCTTCTCCTGCACCACGACCGTGAAGTAGAACAGCACCGAGATGATCAGGAACGGCGTCACCGTGAGCACCAACTCCAGCGGCATGTTGTAGCCGAACTGGCGCGGCAGCTCGGTGTCGGTGGCCTTCTTGCGGTGGAAAGCCGACGCCCAGAAGATCAGGCCCCACACGATGACCCCGACAACCAGCGAGGCGATCGTCGCGCCGATCCACAGCTCGCGGTTGATGTGGGCCTGCGGGGTGATGCCCTTGGGCCAGCCCAGGGCCAGCGCGTCCGACCAGGTGCATCCGCTCAGGGTGACCGCCAATACGCCGAACGTCGCGGCCAGCGCCAACGGCCGCAGACGACGGGACCCACCCCGCCGAACGCCCCCGGAACGGCGGCCAGAAAGGCTCTCAAACCTGCCCTGCGACAAACGTTGCGAACGGACCTGCTCGCGAGGTGTCACGTTGGCGCCTCCTGCTCGGATATCGAATACTACGCAGCGTAGACCACGCCGCTTACCCGAGCGACGAAACCCCGGCCCGTCACGGGTGTGCGGCGCCACAGTCGGCGGCCGAGTGCGGCATACTGGGGCGCCGTGTGTGGTCTGCTGGCGTTTGTCGCTGCCCCGGACAGTGCCAGTGACGACGCTGCCGCCCGGGCCGACGACGCGATCGCGCGCGCGTCGCATTTGATGCGCCACCGCGGCCCCGACGAGGCGGGCACGTGGACCGACCCGGGCGCCGACGGGTCCGTCGTATTCGGCTTCAACCGGCTGTCGATCATCGACATCGCGCATTCCCACCAGCCGCTGCGGTGGGGGCCGGCGGAGGCGCCCGGCCGCTACGTGCTGGTGTTCAACGGCGAGATCTACAACTACCTGGAGCTGCGCGACGAACTGGCCGCCACCCACGGCGCCGTTTTCGCAACCGACGGTGACGCCGAGGCCATCGTCGCCGGCTACCACTACTGGGGCGCCGACGTGCTCACCCGGCTGCGCGGCATGTTCGCCTTCGCGCTGTGGGACACCGCCACCCTCGAATTGTTCTGCGCCCGAGACCCATTCGGCATCAAGCCGCTCTTCATGGCGACCGGCGCCGGTGGCACCGCGGTGGCCAGCGAGAAGAAATGCCTGCTGGACCTCGCCGAGTTGGTCGGATTCGACACCGGGATCGATGAGCGGGCCGTGCAGCACTACACCGTGCTGCAATACGTGCCCGAGCCCGAGACGCTGCACCGCGGGGTGCGCCGCCTCGAATCGGGCTGCTACGCGCGGATCACGGCCGGGCGGCAACCGGAGGTCACCCGCTACTTCGTGCCGCGGTTCGCCGCCACACCGATCACCCGCGGCACCGAGCAGGCCCGCTACGACGAGATCACCGCGGTGCTCGAGGACTCGGTGGCCAAGCACATGCGCGCCGACGTCACCGTCGGGGCGTTCCTGTCCGGCGGGATCGACTCCACCGCCATCGCGGCGCTGGCCATCCGGCACAACCCCAAGCTGATCACCTTCACCACCGGTTTCGAGCGGGAGGGCTTCTCCGAGGTCGACGTCGCGGTGGCCTCCGCCGAGGCGATCGGCGCCCGCCACATCGCCAAGGTGGTCCACCCGGACGAGTTCGTCGCCGCCCTGCCCGAGATCGTCTGGTATCTCGACGAACCGGTGGCCGATCCTGCGCTGGTGCCGCTGTTCTTCGTCGCCCGCGAGGCCCGCAAGCACGTCAAGGTGGTGCTGTCCGGGGAGGGCGCCGACGAGCTGTTCGGCGGCTACACGATCTACCGGGAACCGTTGTCGCTCAAGCCTTTTAACTACCTCCCGCGGCCGCTGCGACGGTCGATGGGCAAGGTGTCCAAGCCGCTGCCGGAGGGGATGCGGGGCAAGAGCCTGCTGCACCGCGGCTCGCTCACGCTCGAGGAGCGCTACTACGGCAACGCCCGCAGCTTCTCCGACGCCCAGCTGCGCGACGTGCTGCCCGGCTTCCGCGAGGAGTGGACCCACACCGACGTCACGGCCTCGGTGTACGCGCAGTCGAAGGGCTGCGACCCGGTGGCGCGCATGCAGCACATCGACCTGTTCACCTGGCTGCGCGGCGACATCCTGGTCAAGGCGGACAAGATGACGATGGCCAACTCGCTGGAGCTGCGGGTGCCGTTCCTGGATCCGGAGGTGTTCGCCGTGGCCTCGCGGCTGCCGGTCGAGGCCAAGATCACCCGCACCACCACGAAGTACGCGCTGCGCCGGGCGCTGGAGCCGATCGTTCCCGGGCACGTGCTGCACCGGCCCAAGCTGGGGTTCCCGGTGCCCATCCGGCACTGGTTGCGCGCCGGCGAATTGCTGGACTGGGCCCACGGGTTGGTGGCGTCCTCGCAGGCCGGTCACCTCGTCGACCTGGCGGCCGTGCGGCGGATGCTCGACGAGCACCGCAACGGCGTCAGCGATCACAGCCGCCGGCTCTGGACGCTGCTGATCTTCATGCTCTGGCACGCGATCTTCGTCGAGCACAGCGTGGTGCCGCAGATCAGCGAGCCGGTGTATCCCGTCCAGCTCTAGCGCCGGTTCTACCGCGAGCAGACGCAAAATCGCGCTCTGGCGGGGCGAGCGACGCGATTTCGCGTCTGTTCGCCAGGCTCAGGCGAGCACCGCGGCGATCTCGTTGGCCGCGTCCTCGCCGTAGGCGCCCGCCAACCGGCTCACCGCGGTCTCGCGATTCCACTTCCAGTTCTGCGTTCCGGTGGATTCCAGGACCAGCACGGCGACCAGCGAGCCCAGCTGCGCGGAGCGCTCGAGGCTCAGGCCGGCGCTGCGCCCGGTGAGGAAGCCCGCGCGGAACGCGTCGCCGACGCCGGTGGGGTCGGTCTGGCTGGTCTCGGGCACCACGCCGACGCGGGTCGTCGTGCCGTCGGGCTCGACGATGTCCACGCCCTTGGGCCCCAGCGTGGTCACCCGCAGCCCGACCTTGCCCTGCACGTCGGCCTCCGACCAGCCGGTCTTGTTGAGCAGCAGCTCCCACTCGTAGTCGTTGGTGAACAGGTAGGCGGCGCCGTCGACGAGCCTGTCGATCTCGTCGCCGGACAGGCGGGGCAGCTGTTGGGACGGGTCGGCGGCGAAGGCCAGGCCCAGTTTGCGGCACTCCTCGGTGTGCACCACCATCGCGGCCGGGTCGTTGGCGCCGATGATCACCAGGTCCGGCTCGCCGATGGACGACACCACGTCGGCGAGCTTGATGTTGCGGGCCTCCGACATCGCGCCGGGGTAGAACGACGCGATCTGGGCCATGTCCTCGTCGGTGGTGCAGGTGAAGCGCGCGGTGTGGGCCGTCTTCGAGATCAGCACGTTGTCGCAGTTGACGTTGTGCGATTGCAGCCACTGCCGGTAGTCGTCGAAGTCGTCACCGGCCGCGCCGACCAGCGCCACGTCACCACCGAGCACGCCGATGGCGTAGGCGATGTTGCCCGCCACGCCGCCGCGGTGGATCACCAGGTCGTCGACCAGGAAACTGAGCGATACCTTCTGCAGATGTTCAGCCAGCAGGTGTTCGGAAAACTTGCCGGGGAACCGCATCAAATTGTCGGTCGCAATCGAACCTGTCACCGCGATCGTCACGAATGTCTCCGCCCTTCGTTAGCAAGGTTATCTAGCTTACGCACGCGCCTCGACCGTCGCCGCGTCCACGGTCGGCGCGAAGCGGTGCGCTAGCCTCCCTAGGGAACTCGCTCCAGTCGCCGGGACACGAAGCGCGGTCGGGTTTCCCGCACCAGCCCGTCTACCAGTCCCCGTCTACCACCGTAGGAGACCACGATGGCAGGTCCGCACTCGCCGAACCACACCGTCGGCGGCGGCGGACCCGAACCAACAGAGTCTCAGCCGCTCGAGTTTCCGGACGACCCCCGCGCCGGCGGCGCGGCTCCCGCCAATTATGCCGGTCAGGCACCGCCGATGCCGTACCCGCAGCGGCGGTCCTCCAAGCGGCGGCTCGTAATCGGCATCCTGTTGGCCGTGGCGCTGGCGGCCGCCCTGACCGTGGCGATCGTCTACGGCGTGCGGACCAACGGGGCCAACACCGGCGCCACGTTCTCCGAGGGCGCCGCCAAGACGGCGATCCAGGGGTATCTGGACGCGCTGGATCACCGCGACATCGAGGAGATCGAACGCAACGCGCTGTGCGGCATGTACGACGGCGTCCGCGACAAACGGTCCGACCAGGCGCTGGCCAAGTTGAGCAGCGACGCGTTCCGTAAGCAGTTCTCCGAGGTCGAACTGACCTCGATCGACAAGATCGTCTACCTGTCGCAGTACCAGGCCCAGGCGCTGTTCACCATGAAGGCGTCGCCCGCTGCCGGGGGCCCGATGCGTGGTGAACTGCAAGGCATCGCCCAGCTGCTGTTTCAGCGGGGCCAGATCATGGTGTGCTCGTACGTGCTGCGCACCGGCGGCTCGTACTGAGCGGAAGCTACCCGCTCAGTTGAAGGAGTCGCCGCAGGCGCAGGAGCCGGTGGCGTTGGGGTTGTCGATCGTGAAGCCCTGCTTCTCGATCGTGTCGACGAAATCGATGGACGCGCCCTCCACGTACGGCGCGCTCATCCGGTCCACCGTCAGCGTCACGCCGCCGAAGTCCGCGGTCAGGTCGCCGTCGAGCGTCCGGTCGTCGAAGAAGAGGTTGTAGCGCAGGCCCGCACACCCCCCCGGCTGGACCGCGATCCGCAACGCCAGGTCATCCCGCCCCTCCTGGTCGAGCAGGGACTTTGCCTTGGTGGCGGCGGCCTCGGTCAAGATAACGCCGTGCGTCTTGGCGGTCGACTCGTTTTGCACCGTCATTGCTTCTCCTACATGCCTCTCGTTGGCTGGGTCTTCAGGCGGGGCCCGAGAAAGTCCACTTCCTCAACGGTACCTTGCAGGACCGCTATTCCCGAGTCGTGCCGCCACCACGGACGCCAGCCCCATGAGCTGATTCGCCGCGTCGGCCTGCGCCAGCCGCACCGATCCGGCGTGCTCGGCGATGGAGAGGGCGGCCATGATGCCCGCCGAGCGGACTGTGGCATTGTCCAGGCCCACCTGCCCGGCCAGCACGATCACCGGCACTCCCCGCGGCCGGGCCGCGTCGGCGAGATAGCCCACCACCTTGCCGTGCAGCGACTGCTCGTCGAATCGGCCTTCCCCGGTGACGATCAGCTCCGCCATGTCCAGGTCGTCGGCCAGGCGGGTGTGATGGGCGATGATCGCCGCGCCCGACTCGCAGCGGCCGCCCAATGCCAGCAGCCCGGCGCCGATACCCCCTGCCGCGGCGGCCCCGGGTTCGGAGCTCACGTCGCGGCCGGCGACCGCTTCCAGGATGAGCGCCCACGCCTGCAGGCGCACCTCCAGCGCCGCCACGGTGACCGTGTCCGCCCCCTTCTGCGGGCCGAAGACCCTGGCGGCTCCCCAGGGCCCGAGCAGGGGGTATTCGGTGTCGGACGCGGCGATGAGCTCCACGTTGGCCAGCTGGCGGCGGGCGGAGTCCAGGCCACCGAGTTCGGCGATCATGCCCTGCCCGCCGTCGGTGCACGCGCTGCCGCCCAGCCCGACCACGATCCGCGTCGCCCCGGCCCGCAACGCCTCGGCGATCAGCTGCCCCACTCCCCTGCTGTGCGCCGCCATCGCGGTCTCCGGGGTGGGCGGACCGCCCAGCAGGGCCAGGCCGCACGCTTGCGCGCACTCCAGGTAGGCGGTCGTCGTGGCGGGATCGAACACCCAGGCGGCCTCCACCATCGTGGACAGCGGCCCGGACACCCGCAGCCGCCGCGCCTTGTTCAGCCGGCTGGCGAGCACCTCGACGAAGCCGGGGCCACCGTCGGACTGCGGGGCGACGATGAACCGATCGCCCGGCCGGCTCCGGGTCCACCCGGTCGCGATGGCCGCCGCGGCCTCCACCGCGGTCATGCTGTCGCCATAGCAATCGGGGGCGACCAGGACGAGCATGGCCGGCAGCTGCAGACGCCCGGGAGCGAGGCCCAAAGCAGCATCGTCCGAGGCCATGGTGCCGTCGTCCATCACAGGCAGCCGTTCATCACTGGTAAGAGTAGGGCCAAGTGAGGCGCTGACGCAGGTCTAATAGCAAGGCATTCCAAGCCGATTCCGGACCGGCCCGTCCGCGAAGTAACCTGGCCTCTGTGAAGTTGATGGGCCGCAAGAAGGGCCAGGACGAGGACCTTGACGAGAGCGCGGCGGCGCTCGATGCCGCCGGCGCCCCCGAGACGTCTCGTGGCGTGCGCGGGACGACCCGCAAGGGCCGGCCGACGCCGAAACGCAACGAGGCGCGGCGCACCGCGCGCAAGGGTCCGGTCGCGCCCGCACCGATGACCGCGTCCGAGGCGCGGGCCCGCCGCAAGTCGCTGGCCGGTCCCAAGCTCAGCCGCGACGAGCGCAGGGCCGACCGGGCCGCCAACCGCGCCAAGATGGCCGATCGCCGCGAGCGCATGATGGCCGGCGACGAGGCGTACCTGTTGCCGCGCGACAAGGGCCCGGTTCGGCGCTACGTGCGCGACGTGGTCGACGCCCGGCGCAACCTGCTTGGCCTGTTCATGCCGGCGACGCTGTTCTTGATGTTCGCCCTGTTCACCACGCCGCAGCTGCAGCTCTACGTCTCCCCGGCGATGCTGCTGCTGATGGCCGTGATGCTGGTCGACGGGCTGCTGCTGGGCCGCAGGGTGAGCAAGCTGGTGGATGCGAAGTTCCCCGACAACACCGAAAGCCGTTGGAAGCTGGGTCTTTACGCCGCCAGCCGGGCGTCACAGATGCGCCGGCTGCGGACGCCGCGGGCCCAAGTCAAGCGCGGCGCCGATGTCAAGTAGGCCCGCCTGAGCGCGGTGCGCACGCTGGTGCTCGGCGGGATCCGATCGGGCAAATCCCGGTGGGCCGAGGACACCATCGCCGGGACGCTGCCGGCCGGCCAGCGGGTTTGTTATCTGGCCCCCGGCCCGGTCGGGGACGGCGACGCGGACTGGGCGGACCGGGTCGCCGAGCACCGCGGCCGCCGGCCCAGCCATTGGTCGACGGTCGAAACCGACGACATCGCAAGCCAATTGCGCGCGGCGCCGGACACTCCGACGCTCGTCGACGACTTGGGCTCGTGGCTGACCGGCACGCTGGACCGCCATCACGGGTGGGACGGCGGGTCGGTCGCCGCGCCCATCGACGCAATGCTCGCCGCCGTCGGCGACTTCAACTCCACGCTGGTGCTGGTCAGCCCGGAGGTCGGGCTGACCGTGGTGCCGGCCACCGCGTCCGGGCGCCGGTTCGCCGACGAATTGGGCAGCCTCAACCAGCGCGTCGCCGAGCTCTGTGACCGGGTGGTCCTGGTGGTGGCCGGGCAGGCGGTGCCGATCAAGCCGTCGGGGACGTGATGGAGTTCGCCCCGGTATCGCCGCCCGACGCGGGTGCCGCCGCGGCGGCCCGCGCCCGCCAGGACACCCTGACCAAGCCGCGGGGCGCGCTGGGCCGCCTCGAAGACCTGTCGGTGTGGCTGGCCTCGTGTCAAGGGCATTGCCCGCCAAAGCAATTCGAACGCGCCCGGGTGGTGGTGTTCGCCGGTGACCACGGTGTCGCGCGGTCCGGGGTATCGGCCTACCCGCCGGAGGTGACCGCGCAGATGGTCGCCAACTTCGAGGCCGGTGGGGCGGCCATCAACGTGCTGGCCGACCTCGCCGGCGCGACCGTGCGTGTCGCGGACCTGGCGGTCGCCGGTGACGCGCCGACGGACCGGATCGGCGCCCACAAGGTGCGCCGGGGCAGCGGGGACATCGCGGTCGAGGACGCGCTGTCCGACGACGAGACCGCCGCCGCGATCGCCGCGGGCCGGGCCATCGCCGACGAGGAGGTCGACGCCGGGGCCGACCTGCTGATCGCCGGGGACATGGGCATAGGGAACACCACGCCGGCGGCGGTGTTGGTGGCGGCGCTGACGAACGCCGAGCCGGTCGCGGTGGTGGGCTTTGGCACCGGGATCGACGACGCAGGCTGGGCACGCAAGACGGCCGCGGTGCGCGACGCCCTGTTCCGGGTGTCGCGCGTGCTGCCCGACCCGGTGGCGTTGCTGCGCTGTGGCGGCGGCGCCGACCTGGCCGCGATGGCGGGTTTTTGCGCGCAGGCCGCGGTGCGGCGCACCCCGCTGCTGCTCGACGGGATGGCGGTGACGGCCGCCGCGTTGGTCGCCGAGCGGCTAGCGCCCGGCGCCCGGCTGTGGTGGCAGGCCGGTCATCGGTCCACCGAGCCCGGTCATGCGCTGGCGCTCACCGAACTCGGCCTGGAGCCGATCCTGGACCTGCGGATGCGGCTGGGTGAGGGCAGCGGCGCCGCGCTGGCGCTGCCGGTGCTGCGCGCCGCGGTGGCCACGCTGTCGTCGATGGCCACCTTCACCCAGGCCGGCGTGTCCGACCGGCCCGCCGCCCCACTGTGATGCGTTCGCTGGCAACGGCTTTCGCATTCGGGACGGTCCTGCCCGTGCCGGGGTCGCACGATGCTCCGGTGGGCCGCGGCGCCATGACGGCGCTGCCCGTGGTGGGCGCCGTCCTGGGGACGCTCGCCGCCGCCGTGACGTGGGGCGGGGCTCACGTGTTCGGGCCGTCTTCCGCGCTGTCCGGCCTGCTCGCGGTCGCGGCGCTGCTGTTGGCGACCCGCGGCCTGCACGTCGATGGTGTCGCGGACACCACCGACGGGCTGGGCTGTTACGGGCCGCCCGAGCGGGCCCTGGCGGTGATGCGCGACGGGTCGACCGGCCCGTTCGGCGCGGCGGCCGTCGTCCTGACGATCGCGCTGCAGGGGCTGGCCTTCGCGGCGCTCGGGGCGGCGGGCAGGCCGGGGCTCGCCGGCATCGCCGTGACGGTCGTCGCCGGCCGGGTGGCCGCGGTGCTGGCCAGCCGCCGGACGGTGCCGGCGGCTGCGGGCAGCGCGCTGGGCGCGCGGGTCGCGGGCAGTCAGCCGCTGATCGTCGCGGCGGCCTGGGTCGCGGCGCTGCTGATGGCCGCGCTGGTCGCCGGGCCGCGGCCGTGGCAGGGGCCGGTGGCGGTGCTGGCGGGCCTGGGCTGCGGCGCGGTGTTGGTGCGGCACTGCGTGCGCCGATTCGGCGGCATCACCGGCGACGTGCTGGGCGCCGCGATCGAGCTGACCACGACGGTGAGCGCCGTGGCGCTCGCCGGGCTGGTGCGGTTCTAAGGCGGCGGGCCGGCTAGCCCAGGCGCGCCATCCAGCCATGCGTGTCGGCGAACGTGCCGCGCTGGATCCCGGTCAGGGTGTCGCGCAGCGCCATCGTCACCTCGCCGGGCTGGCCGTCGGCGACGGTGAACTCGGTGTCGCCGTACTTCACGTGCGAGACCGGGGTGATGACGGCGGCGGTACCGCACGCGAACACCTCGGTGATCTCGCCGGCGGCGGCCTTCTTCTGCCATTCGTCGATGTCGATCTTGCGTTCCTCGACCGAAAATCCCGCGTCAATTGCCAACTGCAGCAACGAATCCCGGGTGATTCCCGGCAACAGCGAACCGGACAACTCCGGCGTGACCAGCCGCGCCGACCCGCCGCTGCCGAACACGAAGAAGATGTTCATGCCGCCCATCTCCTCGACGAAGCGCCGTTCGACGGCGTCCAGCCACACCACCTGGTCGCACTCGTGGGCGGCGGCCTCGGCCTGCGCCAGCAGCGAGGCGGCGTAATTGCCACCGAACTTGGCCGCGCCGGTGCCGCCCGGGCTGGCCCGCACGTAATCCGTCGACACCCAGACCGTGACGGGGTTGATGCCGCCCCTGAAGTACGCGCCGGCCGGTGACGCGATCAGCAGATAGCGGTACCGCTTGGACGGCCGCACACCCAATCCCGGCTCGGTGGCGATGATGAACGGACGCAGATACAACGCATCCTCCCCGCCGGCCGCGGGGACCCAGGGCTTGTCGACGGCGATGAGCTGGCACAGCGAGCCCATGAACAGCTCGTCGGGCAGGTCGGGCATCGCGAGGCGCCGCGCCGACAACCGCATCCGCGCGGCGTTGGCCTCGGCGCGAAACGACACGATCGAATCGTCGGCCCAGCGGTACGCCTTGAGCCCTTCGAAAATCTCCTGCGCGTAGTGCAGCACGATCGCCGAGGGATCCAGCTCGATCGGGCCGTACGGGATGACGCGCGCGTTGTGCCAACCCCGCTCGTCGTCGTAGTCGATCGACACCATGTGGTCGGTGAAGTACTTGCCGAAACCGGGCTCGGCCAGGATGGATCCACGTTCGGCGTCGGTCGCCGGATTGGCCGAACGTGAAACCGTGAACTCGAGGGAGCCGCTGGTCATGGGGCTGATTGTATATCCGCCTGCGACCGGGCTTTTCACCCGAACCGGCGGCACTAACGGGTTTTCGCGTCGACGAAGGGCGGCCGCACGACTTCGCACTCCGCGGCGCGGCCGCGAATGTCGACCGTGACCCGCTGGCCGTCCTCGACGGCGGCGCCGGTGTCGATCAGCGCCAGCCCGATGCCGACTTGCAGCGTCGGCGAAAACGTTCCCGAGGTGGTGACCCCGACCGGCGTCTCACCGGCGAGCACCGTCAGACCGGGCCGCAGCACACCGCGTCCGACCATCCGCAGGCCGCGCAGCAGCCGTCGCGGTCCGGCCGCCTTCTCCGCCAGCAGCGCGTCCCGGCCGAAGAACGCGTCCTTCTTCCAGCCGATCGCCCAGCCGCATCGGGCCTGCAGCGGCGAAATGTCCAGCGCCAGTTCGTGCCCGTGCAGCGGGTAGCCCATCTCGGTGCGCAGCGTGTCGCGGGCGCCCAGACCGGCGGGTTCGCCGCCGGCGGCGCCGACCGCGGCGGCCAGCGCGTCGAACACCACGCCGGCGGATTCCCACGGCGGTAGCAGCTCGTAGCCGTGCTCCCCGGTGTATCCGGTGCGGCACACCCGCACCGGCACCCCCGCGTAAGACGCGTCGGCGTAGCCCATGTAGTCCATGTCCACCGGCAGGCCCAGCCCGCCGAGCACCTCCGCCGACCGGGGGCCCTGCACCGCCAGCACCGCGTAGGACCGGTGCTCGTTGGTGATGGTGAGGCCCGCCCCCAAACCGGAGTCAGCCGCCGCCTGCAGCGCCTCGACCACCGCGGCGGTGTTGGCTGCGTTGGGCACCAGGAAGATCTCGTCGTCGTCGACGTAGTAGGCGATCAAGTCGTCGATGACCCCGCCGGATTCGGTGCAGCACAAGGTGTATTGGGCCTTGCCCGGGCCGATGCGGCTCAAGTCGTTGGTGAGCGTCGAATTGACGAACTCGGCGGCACCCGGCCCACGAATCAACGCCTTGCCGAGGTGGCTGACGTCGAACAGACCGACCGCGTTGCGGGTGGCATTGTGTTCGCTGACGGTGCCGGCATACGACACGGGCATGAGCCAGCCGCTGAACTCGGCGAAACTGGCCCCCAACGCGCGGTGGCGGTCTTCCAACGGGCCATGCTGTAGGTCATCGGTCACGACGGTTCACCCTAATCGCGGGGGCTGGCACACTTGGGTGGGTGGTCGATTCCCCGGACTTCGCGGCGCTCGAGGCCGCCGGAATCGCCAACGCGCGCGAGCGGGCCGACCTGATCAAGTACCTGGACGAACTCGGCTTCACCGTCGACGAGATGGTGGAAGCCGAGCAGCGTGGGCGACTGTTCGGCCTCGCCGGTGACGTCCTGCAGTGGTCGGGGCGCCCGATCCACACGATCGCGGCGGCGGCCGAACAACTCGGCTTGTCGCCCGAGCAGGTCACGCAGGCGTGGGGTTTGCTCGGCCTGACAGTCGCCGGCCCCGACGTTCCGGTGCTGAGCCAGGCCGACGTCGACGCGCTGGCCACCTGGGTGGCCTTGAAGGCGGTGGTGGGTGAGGACGGCGCGTTCGGTTTACTGCGGGTGCTCGGCGCCGCGATGGCCCGGCTCGCGGAGGCCGAGTCGACGGCGATCCGGGCCGGCACGCCGGACATCCAGATGACCTACACCAACGACGAACTCGCCACGGCGCAGGCGTACCGCGCGGTCGCGGAGTTCGTCCCCCGCATTTCGGCGCTCATCGACGTCGTCCACCGGCACCATCTGACCAGCGCCCGAACCCACTTCGAAGGCGTCCTGCGCGACACCTCGGCAAGCGTGGTGTGCGGCGTCGGCTTCGCGGATCTGTCCGGCTTCACCGTGCTCACCCGCGCGCTCACCCCCGCGCAACTCTCCTATCTGCTCAACGAGTTCGCCGGCACCGTCGCGGACGTGGTGCATCGCGACGGCGGCCGGGTGGTGAAGTTCATCGGCGACGAGGTGATGTGGGTGAGCGCGTCAGCCGAACGCCTTGCCAAGGCGGCGGTCGACCTGGTCAACCATCCACGGGCGCGCGAGGAGGGTCTGCAGGTCCGCGCCGGCCTGGCCTTCGGCTCCGTCCTGGCGATCAACGGGGACTACTTCGGCAGCCCGGTCAATCTCGCGGCGCGACTGGTCGGGGCCGCGGCCCCGTGCCAGATCCTGGCCGATTCGGCGCTGCACGAACAGTTGCCGAACTGGCTGGCGACGCCGCGTGGCCCCTTCGAGCTCAAGGGTTTTGACACCCCCACGATCGCCTTCGAGCTGCACGGCGAGGACTCCCCCGATCTCGGCTCGGGCTCCGGCGATTAGGGTAACTGCCCGTGACCACCGATTTGAGCTATGACAGCCCCTCCGTCAACGTCGCCGCAACGCTGCCGAAACGCGGGGCGGGCTCTTCGGTATTGATCGTGCCGGTCGTCTCGACCGGCGACGAGGACAGGCCGGGGGCGGTGGTCGCCCCCGGCGAATCGCTGCTGCCGGCCGAGGCGGTCACCGAGATCGAATCCGGGCTGCGCGCACTGGACGCCACCGGCGGCAGCGAGCAGGTCCACCGCCTGGTGGTGCCGTCGCTGCCGGTGTCCAGCGTGCTGACGATCGGCCTGGGCAAGCCGCGACCCGAGTGGCCCGCCGACACCATCCGGCGGGCAGCCGGTGTGGCGGCGCGTTCGCTCGGCAGCGCCGAGGCGGTGCTCGTCACGCTGCCCGGCGACTTCAGCGCCGACGTCTGCTCGGCGGCCGTCGAGGGCCTGATCCTGGGCAGCTACCGGTTCACCGAATTCCGCAGCGGCAAGACCGCGCCGAAAGACAAAGGGCTGCGCAAGATCACCGTGCTGTCCGCCTCGAAGGACGCCAAAGCGGCCAGCGCGCACGGCGCCGCCGTGGCGACCGCGGTGGCCACCGCCCGCGACTTCGTCAACACGCCCCCGAGTCACCTCTTCCCCGCCGAATTCGCCAAGCGCGCAAGGGCTTTGGGTGAATCGGTGGGCCTCGAGGTGGAGGTGCTCGACGACAAGGCGCTGCAGAAGGCCGGCTACGGCGGCGTGATCGGCGTCGGCCAGGGCTCGTCGCGGCCGCCGCGGCTGGTGCGGCTGACCCACCGGGGCTCGAAGCTGGCCAAAGGCAAGCAGGCGAAGGCCGGAAAGAGAGTGGCGCTGGTCGGCAAGGGCATCACGTTCGACACCGGCGGCATCTCGATCAAGCCGGCGGCGTCGATGCACTACATGACCTCGGACATGGGCGGCGCGGCCGCGGTCATCGCCACGGTGGCGTTGGCCGCGCAGCTGCGGCTGCCGATCGACGTGATCGCCACCGTGCCGATGGCCGAGAACATGCCGTCGGGCACGGCGCAGCGCCCGGGTGACGTGCTGACGCAGTACGGCGGGATCACCGTCGAGGTGCAGAACACCGACGCCGAGGGCCGGCTGATCCTGGCCGACGCCATCGTGCGGGCGTGCGAGGACAACCCGGACTACCTGATCGAGACGTCCACCTTGACCGGCGCGCAGACGGTGGCGTTGGGCGCCCGGATCCCGGGCGTGATGGGGAGCGAGGAGTTCCGCGACCGGGTCGCCGCGATCTCGCAGCGGGTGGGCGAGAACGGCTGGCCGATGCCGCTGCCCGACGAACTCAAGGACGACCTGAAGTCCACGGTGGCCGACCTGTCCAACATCAGCGGTCAGCGCTTCGCCGGCATGCTGGTGGCCGGGGTGTTCCTGCGGGAGTTCGTCGCCGACGGGGTGGGCTGGGCGCACATCGACGTGGCCGGCCCGGCGTACAACACCGGCGGCCCGTGGGGGTACACGCCCAAGGGCGGTACCGGTGTGCCGACCCGCACCATGTTCGCGGTGCTCGAGGACATCGCCGAGAACGGCTAGCGCTTTCCCGTCATCAGCGAGAAGACCGCTCGCTGCACCGTGCGGCGCGGCCAGCCCGTCGCCCCGTCGGCGGCCAGCGCGGCGTTGGCCGCGTTGCGGCCGCAGGCGCCGTGCACGGAGCCGCCCGGGGTGGCCGACGCGCTGCCCAGATACAGCCCCTGCACCGGGGTTTCGGCCCGCCCCATACCGGGCGCCGGGCGAAAGATCAGCATCTGCTGCAGCTGCGCCGTGCCACCGTTGAGCGCGCCCATGTGCAGGTTGGCGTCGCTGGCCTCCAGGTCCGACGGGCGTTGCACGAACCGGTCCACGACCGCCGCACCGAAACCCGGCGCGTGTTCCTCGATGACCCGGTCCACCGCGTCGGCGAGCCGATCGGCCGACGCGTCGTCGGCCACGTCGCGCGGCAGATGCGTGTAGGCCCACACACTTTCGGTGCCCTTCGGCGACCGTGTCGGATCGGCTGTGGTGGTCTGGCCCAACAACATGAAGGGATGCTCGGGCAACACGCGAGTGTTCAGGTCGGCCATCCAGCGGACCAGCCCGTCGCCGTCGGCGCCCAGATGGACGGTGCCCACGCCGTGCAGGTTGTTCGCCCGCCACGGAACGGGCGCTCCCACGGCGTAGTTGACCTTCACCACCGGTGGGTCCCACATGAAATGCTCGAGGTCGCGTAACAGCTTGGGCGGCAACGCATCCGGCGGCAGCATGTCGCAGAACAATCGGGGGGCCGTCACGTCGGCGACGATTGCCCGCCGCGCCGCAATCGTGCGCCCCTCGGCCGTCGTCACCCCGACCGCGCGGCCACCCCGCACCTGGATGCGGGAAACGTTCTGGTTGCACTCGATCCGCGCGCCCGCCGAGCGGGCCCGGCTGACCAGGGCGGCCGTCAACTGCCCGGAACCGCCGACCGGAACCGGCCAGCCGCAGTCCTGGGCCAGCATCGTCATCAGGAATCCCATGGCGCCGCTGATCGGCGCGTCCGGCGGGGCGTCGGCGTGCATTGCGTTGCCCAGCAACAACACTCGCGGGGCTTCGCCGGCGAACAACTCGCTCGCCATGGTGTTGGCCGGCTGCACCAGCAGGCGTGCCACCCGCAGCGCCTCCGACGTGCCGAGCCTGCTCAGCAGCCGCAGCAGCGGGCGCACGGGCGGGAAGGGCGCCAGCATGGCGTCCAGCAGCGGCGCCTTGATCCGCTCCCACAGGTCGACCAGGCGCCACCAGTTGTCGCCGTCCGCCGGCTCGCGGCGCGCCAATTCCGTTGCGGTGCGGGCGGGGTCGCGGTAGATGACTGGCGGATCGTCGTCGGCCGCGCTGCGCGGATGGCCCACCACCGCCGGCGCGTGTGACCACCGCAGCCCGTGGTCTTCCAGCCGCAGCGCCGCGATCGCGGGCGAAGCCACCGTCATCGGGTAGTACGAGCTGAACAGGTCGGTGATGTATCCCGGTGTCAGCTCGGCGCTGCGCACCGCGCCGCCCGGTTCGGGCTGGGCTTCCAGCACCACGACGTCCCAGCCCGCGTCGGCCAGCATGGCGGCGGCGACGAGTCCGTGGTGTCCCGCGCCGATGACGACGGCGTCGGCGGTGTCCCGCGCGTTCATTTCACCTGGCTGGGCACCTTGCGCTCCGCCAGAGCCCCCAGCCGCCAGAGGCACTCCTTGTTGCGCGGGTAGGCCGCGGCCAACGCCACCGAATTGGGAATGGCCGCCATCGGGCCTTCGGCGGGCACCTCGATCATCTCCACCCGGCAGCCCTGCGGCGTCTCGTGCAGCAGCATCGTGATCCGCGCGGCGCCCAGTGGCCCCAGGCGAGCGCACAGCACCAGCTTGTGCGGCGGTTCGCACTCGAGGGCCACCGTCGCGTCGTTGATGACCAACGGCCAGATCCCGATCGAGTGCCTGATCGACGACCCGGGCTCGGGCCAGTTGGGGTCGACGGCCCGCATGCGGCTGTTGCCCACCACCCACTGGGTGTAGGTCCACCCTTGGGCGAGCACTTCCCACACCCGCTCGCAGGGCGCGGCCACGTCCCGCGTCGGAATGAGTACCACGGCCAGATTCCCCCTCTCGGTTACCGCGGCGGAATACCCACCAACGGGGCGCTGAATCCGGCCGACTCGGGGTTTACCGGTGCTGTCCAGCGGTTAATCTCCCACGGTCGAAAGCCCGTACGAAGAAAGGCGAGATCGTGACAGTGCGACGGTTGATCCTGGTTGTGGGCGCCGTGCTGCTGCTGGCCGGCGTGATCGGGCTGTTGGCGCCGGTGTCGATTTCCGACGGCAACGGCCATTCGATCGGGTGCGGAAACGCGGTCGCCACGGACCTGTCGGCGGCCAGAAACGCCAACAACAACAGCGTGGCGAGCATCCCGATCCTCAATCAGGTCGTACCGCACACCGACTATGTGGCGCAGTGTCAGTCGTCGGTGGGCAGTCGCCGCACGTGGTCGATCCCGCTGGCGGTCATCGGACTGCTCGCGATCGGCGGCGCGTTGTTGACGGGCCGCCAAGGCGCGGCGCGGGCGAGCACCTAAGCCCGGATCAGATCACGCGCAGTCGCGCCGCGTTGCGCAATCCTTGCGGCGCCAGGCGCGAAAGGCCATACAGCGCATAGGCTTCCGGCGCGACCGGGCGGATTGGCTTCTTCTTCTGGACCGACGACAGGATCGCATTGGCGACCTTGTCGGGGCCGTAGTGCCGCAGCGCGAACATCTTGCCGAGCTGGCCGCGGCGACCGTCGACCTGTTCACCCTTTCCGGCGGGCGCGTCGAAGCGGGTGGTGTTGATGATGTTGGTGTCGATGACGCCCGGGCAGATCGTGGTCAGCCCCACCCCGGCGACGTCGAGTTCGGCGCGCAGGCAGTCGGAGAACATGTAGGTCGCCGCCTTCGACGTGCAGTAGGCGTTCAGCGACTGCAGCGGGGCGTAGGCGGCCATCGACGAGACGTTGACGATGTAGCCGCCGGTGCCACGCTCCACTAGCCGCCGCGCGAAGGAACGGCACCCGTTGACCACGCCGCCCAGGTTGACGTCGAGCACCCGGTCGAACTGCTCGGCCGGGGTGTCCAGGAATCCGCCCGCGTGCCCGATGCCGGCGTTGTTGACGACGATGTCGGGCACCCCGTGCTCGGCGCTGACCCGCTCGGCGAACGCCTCGACGGCCTCGGCGTCGGAGACGTCGAGCACGTAGGCATGCGCGACGCCGCCGCGGGTGGCGATCTCGGCGGCCGTGGCCTTGACGGCCGCTTCGTCGATGTCGCTGATGACCAGCTCCGCCCCCTCCCGCGCGAACGCGAACGCCGTCTCGCGACCGATTCCGCTGCCGGCGCCGGTCACCGACACCAGCGTGTCGCCGAAGGACCCGCGGGGGCGCCCGACCTGCGCGCGCAGCAGCGCGCGGCTCGGCGGCTTGCCTTCGGCCCAATCGGCGAAGTCGTGCACCGCGGCGGCCATCACTTGCGGGTGCGACATCGGCGAGAAGTGGCCGGCCTTGATGTCGCGCCGCCACAGCCGCGGCACGAAGCGCGGCGTGTGGTCGTAGCCGTACGGCCGCACGTACTTGTCCTTGGTGTTGACGATCAGCTGCACCGGCACGTCGACGACGTGGATGCCCTGCCCGCGGCCGGAGAACGAGCGAAAGTAGTTGGCGGGGTAGGTTTTCACCGAACGGGCCGCGTCGCGCGCCAGCTGGGGCGAGTGGTGGATCTGTTCGACCGGGATGTTGTCGACGGCGTTGCGCCGCAGCGCCGGGACCGACATCGTCAGCCGAAGGAACAGCGGCGCGAGCACCGGGATCGAGAAGAACAGCATGTAGCTGAACCGCAGCGCCTGACTGACCGCGCGGGCGAAGGTGCGCGGGCGCCATGGTTGGCGCAGGCCGGTGAAGATGTAGTCGACCAACTGTTCCTGGCTCGGGCCGGACACCGAAGTGAAGGTGGCCACCCGGTCGCCGGCGCCGGGCCGCTTCAGGTAGTGCCACACGCCGACCGAGCCCCAGTCGTGGGCGAGCACGTGCACCGGCCGACCGGGGCTGAGTTCGCCGGTGACCGCGGCGAAGTCGTCGGCGAACCGGTCCATGGTGTAGGCCGACACCGGCTTGGGCGCCGAGGACGAACCGACGCCGCGGTTGTCGTACCGCAGGATGCGGAACCGATCGGCCAGCAGGGGCACGACACCGTCCCACAGCACGTGGGAGTCGGGAAAGCCGTGCACCAGCACGACGGTGGGGCCGTCGGGATTCCCCTCTTCGTAGACGGCGATTCGCGCGCCGTCGGCGCTATCGACGAAATGCTGAGGTAGCTGTGGTGTTGCCGGCATCTTCGACCTCCCCGCTGGAACGGCAGTGGCCACACCGTAGCAAGGGTGTTCGGGAAGTCCCGGCAACGTCCGCCCTGGATGTGTGCCGGCGTGGACGCAGTGACAGGATAGTTTTGGATAGCTACTTTCCAACGGCTAGCGAGATGTTCGACCCACTCCGACCCACGAGCGATCGAGGAGTCAAAAACGATGGCCTTCTCTGTCCAGATGCCCGCACTCGGTGAGAGCGTCACCGAGGGGACGGTCACCCGCTGGCTCAAGCAGGAAGGCGACACGGTCGAACTCGACGAACCCCTCGTCGAGGTGTCCACCGACAAGGTCGACACCGAAATCCCGTCGCCCGCCGCCGGTGTCCTGACCAAGATCGTCGCCCAGGAGGACGACACCGTCGAGGTGGGCGGGGAGCTGGCCGTCATCGGCGACTCGTCCGACGGCGGCGGTTCACAGGCGGCTCCGCAGGCGCCCAGCCAGCCCGAGCCGCAGGCCGAATCCGCCCCGCCGGCCCAGCCCGAGCCCGAGCCCGAGGCGGCCGCACCCGCCCAGCCCGAACCCGAACCCGCGCCGCAGAGTTCCGGCGGCGGCGACGCGACCCCGGTGCTGATGCCCGAGCTGGGCGAGTCGGTGACCGAGGGCACGGTGACCCGCTGGCTGAAGAAGGTCGGCGACTCGGTCGGCGTCGACGAGGCGTTGGTCGAGGTGTCGACCGACAAGGTGGACACCGAGATCCCCTCACCGGTGGCCGGTGTGCTGGTCAGCATCACCGCCGAGGAGGACGCCACCGTGCCGGTCGGCGCGGAGCTGGCGCGGATCGGCACCGGCTCCGAGGCCGCGTCCGCCCCGACTCCCCCACCCGCTCCCAAGCCGGAACCCAAGCCCGAGCCGCCCAGGGCCGAACCGCCCAAGGCCGAGGCGAAGCCCGAGCCGCAGCCGGTGTCCCAGCCGGCGCCCGCGCCGAAAGCCCAACCGGCGCAAGCACAACCAGCTGCCGAGCCCGGCGGCTCGGGCCCGGACGGTGCGCCGTACGTGACCCCGCTGGTCCGCAAGCTGGCCACCGAGAACGGCATCGACCTGGCCCAGATCACCGGCACCGGCGTCGGCGGCCGCATCCGCAAACAGGACGTGCTCGCCGCCGCGGAAAAGAAGCAACAGGCGCAGAAGGCGCCCGCCCCGGCCCAGGCGCCCGCCGCTCCCGCCGCCGATGGCAAGGCGGCCCCGGCGGACGCGCCCGCCCCGGCGCCGGCGTTGGCGCACCTGCGCGGCACCACGCAGAAGGCGAGCCGGATCCGCCAACTCACCGCGAACAAGACCCGGGAATCCCTGCAGGCCACCGCCCAGCTCACCCAGACGCACGAGGTCGACATGACCCGGATCGTCGGGTTGCGGGCCAGGGCGAAGACCGCATTCGCCGAGCGCGAGGGGGTCAACCTGACCTTCCTGCCGTTCATCGCCAGGGCGGTGATCGATGCGCTGAAGATCCACCCCAACATCAACGCCAGCTACAACGAGCAGACCAAGGAGATCACCTACTACGACGCCGAACATCTCGGCTTCGCCGTCGACACCGAGCAGGGGCTGCTCTCCCCCGTCATCCACAACGCCGGCGACCTGTCGCTGGCCGGGCTGGCCCGGGCCATCGCCGACATCGCCGCGCGCGCCCGGTCGGGCGACCTCAAGCCCGACGAGCTGTCGGGCGGCACCTTCACGATCACCAACATCGGCAGCCAGGGCGCGTTGTTCGACACCCCCATCCTGGTTCCGCCGCAGGCCGCCATGCTGGGCACCGGGGCGATCGTGAAGCGGCCCCGGGTGATCGTCGACGAGTTCGGCAACGAGTCCATCGGCGTCCGGTCCATCTGCTATCTCCCGCTGACCTACGACCATCGGCTCATCGACGGCGCTGACGCAGGACGCTTCCTCACCACGATCAAGCACCGGCTCGAAGAGGGAGCGTTCGAGGCCGACTTGGGTCTTTAGGAGGACTGGCGAACCGTGGCCAAGCCCGTCATCGCCATCGCGGGTTCGTCCGGCCTGATCGGATCCGCCTTGACCGCCGCCCTGCGCGCGGCCGACCACCGGGTGTTGCGCATCGTGCGCCGGGCGCCGTCGAATTCCGACGAGCTGCACTGGAACCCCGAGAGCGGCGAATTCGACGTCGACGCGGTCTGCGACGTCGACGCCGTCGTCAACCTGTGCGGCGTCAACGTCGGCCAGCGCCGCTGGTCGGGCGCCTTCAAGCAGGGCCTGCGCGACAGCCGCATCGCGCCCACCGAAGTGCTGGCGCATGCCGTCGCCGACGCCGGGGTGGCGACGCTGGTCAACGCCAGCGCGGTTGGCTACTACGGGGACACCAAGGACCGCGTGGTCGACGAAAACGACCGCGCGGGAAAGGGATTCCTGGCCCAGCTGTGCGAGGACTGGGAAGCCGCGACGCTGCCGGCCCAATACGGGGGCGCCCGGGTGGTGCTGGCCCGCACCGGCCTCGTGTTCTCCCCGGCCGGCGGCGCGCTGGGGCGGTTGCGGCCGTTGTTCAGGACGGGCCTGGGGGCTCGGCTGGGTAGCGGCCGCCAATACATGTCCTGGATCACCCTGGAGGACGAGGTGCGAGCGCTGCTGTTCGCGATCACCAATCCGGCGCTGTCCGGCCCGGTCAACATGACCGGGCCCGCGCCCGTCACCAACGCCGAATTCACCACCGCCTTCGGCCGCGCCGTCAACCGCCCGACCCCGTTGATGATGCCGGGCTTCGCGGTGCGGGCCGCGCTCGGCGAGTTCGCCGACGAGGGCGTGCTCATCGGTCAGCGCGCCATCCCGTCGGCGCTGGAGCGGGCCGGTTTCGAGTTCCACCACAACACCATTGGCGAGGCGCTCGGCTACGCCACCGCCCAACGCGACCACGACTAGCGGGTCCGGCGAGTGTCACGCCAGCGTGGCTGACGCCGCCCAACGTCACGCCAGCGTGACGCGGCGCTGCGGGGCGCATGCCCGGCGAGTACCGTCGCGAACGTGATCGATTCCATCCGGTCCAGCCGGGCCGCGATCGACGTCCGCCAGCTCGGGACCGTCGAATACCGCACGGCCTGGCAGCTGCAGCGCGAACTGGCCGACGCCCGGGTCGCCGGCGGCAGCGACACGCTGCTGCTGCTGGAGCACCCGCCGGTCTACACCGCGGGGCGGCGCACCGAGCCGCACGAACGCCCGGTTTGCGACCCGCGCGTCGCAGATGTCATAGACACGGACCGTGGCGGCAAGATCACCTGGCACGGCCCGGGGCAGCTGGTCGGGTATCCGATCATCGGCCTAAGCGAGCCGCTCGACGTGGTGAATTACGTTCGGCGCCTCGAAGAGGCGCTGATCAAGGTGTGCGGCGACCTGGGGTTGGAGACGTGCCGGGTGCACGGCCGGTCCGGGGTGTGGGTGCCGGGCCGTGCCGGGCGGCCCGATCGCAAGGTCGGCGCCATCGGCGTCCGGGTCGCGCGCGCGACCACGCTGCACGGGTTCGCGCTCAACTGCGACTGCGACCTCGACGCGTTCGGCACCATCGTGCCGTGTGGGATCAGCGACGCCGGCGTGACCTCGTTGTCGGCCGAGTTGCGGCGTCCGGTGGCGGTGGACGACGTCCGTGCGGCCGTCGCCGACGCCGTCTGCGACGCCCTCGACGGGGCCCTTCCGGTCCGGGAACAGCCCGGCACGCGCGTAGCATCGGCGATGTGACTGTCGCACCAAGGCCTGATGTCGCCGCTGCCGCGGCCCCGCCAGGCAGGCGACTGCTGCGCCTCGAGGTCCGCAACGCGCAAACCCCGATCGAGCGCAAGCCGCCGTGGATCAAGGTCCGGGCCCGCATGGGGCCCGAATACACCGAGCTGAAGGGTCTGGTTCGCCGTGAGGGGCTGCACACGGTCTGCGAAGAGGCCGGCTGCCCCAACATCTTCGAGTGCTGGGAAGACCGCGAGGCCACGTTCCTGATCGGCGGGGACCAGTGCACCCGGCGCTGCGACTTCTGCCAGATCGACACCGGCAAGCCGGCCGCCCTGGACCGCGACGAGCCAAGGCGCGTCGCCGAGAGCGTGCTGACCATGGGATTGCGCTACGCCACGATCACCGGGGTGGCCCGGGACGACCTGGCCGACGGCGGGGCCTGGCTGTACGCCGAGACGGTGCGCGCGATCAAAGAGCTCAACCCCTCGACCGGTGTGGAGCTGTTGATCCCCGACTTCAACGGTGAGCCCGCGCGGCTTGCCGAGGTGTTCGAATCGCGCCCGGAAGTGTTGGCGCACAACGTCGAAACCGTGCCGCGGATATTCAAGCGGATCCGGCCGGCGTTCAGCTACCAGCGCAGCCTGGACGTCATCACCGCGGCGCGTGACTTCGGGCTGGTCACCAAGAGCAACCTCATCCTCGGGCTCGGCGAGACGCCCGACGAGGTGCGCACCGCCCTGGCCGACCTGCGGGGCGCCGGCTGCGACATCGTCACCATCACCCAGTACCTGCGTCCGTCCACGCGGCACCACCCGGTCGAGCGCTGGGTGCGGCCCGAGGAGTTCGTCGGGTTCGCCCGCGACGCGGAGGGGCTGGGCTTCTCCGGGGTGCTGGCCGGACCGCTGGTGCGGTCGTCCTACCGGGCGGGCCGGCTCTACGAGCAAGCGGCGCGCGCCCGCGCCTGAAGCTGCCGCGCCGCCGTAGCGGTCCGCGCCGATACGTATTCTTTGACTATGGCTAAACCCCGCACCGCCGCTGAGAACAAGGCCGCCCGGGCACAGGCGCAGGCCGCGCGCAAGGCCGCCGCGAAGGAGCGCCGCGCCCAGCTGTGGCAGGCGTTCAACATGCAGCGCCGCGAGGACAAGCGGCTGCTGCCCTACATGGTCGGCGCCTTCGTCGTCATCGTGGCCATCTCGGTGGGGGTCGGCGTGTGGGCCGGCGGGCTGACGATGATCACGTTGATCCCACTCGGGGTGGTGCTGGGCGCGCTCGCGGCGTTCATCGTCTTCGGCCGTCGTGCGCAAAAGAGCGTCTACAGCAAGGCCGAGGGCCAAACCGGCGCGGCCGCATGGGCTTTGGACAACCTGCGCGGCAAGTGGCGGGTGACGCCGGGGGTGGCCGCGACCGGTCACCTCGACGCGGTGCACCGGGTGATCGGCCGTCCCGGCGTCATCCTGGTCGGCGAAGGATCCTCGGCCCGGGTCCGGCCGCTGCTGGCCCAGGAGAAGAAGCGCACCGCCCGGCTGATCGGCGACGTGCCGATCTACGACCTGGTCGTCGGCAACGGCGACGACGAGGTCCCGCTGGCCAAGCTGGAGCGCCATCTCAACCGCCTGCCGGCCAACATCACCGCCAAACAGATGGACACGTTGGAGTCCAGGTTGGCCGCCCTGGGGACGCGGGCCGGCGCCGCCGTCCTGCCGAAGGGTCCGCTCCCCAACGCCGGCAAGATGCGCGGGGTCCAGCGCACCGTGCGGCGCAAGTAGCCCCCGCCCTTCCCGGTCAGCGCCGCACGACCGCCGTCGCCGTCAGCCGGTCCTGCATGCCGCGGCCGTCCCAATCGGTGAACAGCGCCGGGACGACCATCCCGACGAGTGCGCCCCGCACCACCGCCCGGACGACGCCGACCGCCCCGCGCCCATCGACCGTCACCACCTGCAGCCCCAGCGCCAACTGGCCGGGCGTGAAGCCGAACAGCCGCACCGAGACCACCCCGAGCACGAACCAGACGCCCAGCACCGCCGTCGCCAACGTGTGTTCGGAGAAGACGCCGAAGCGCAGGGCCAGGGCCGCCAGACCATAGGAGATCAGCCAGTCGATCATCAGCGCGCCCAGCCGGCGTCCCATCGGGGCCAGGGATCCCGGTCCGGTTTGCGGCAGCCCCAACCGCTCGCCGGGATAGGTGGACGGCGAGTTCGGCGTCATCGCCTGAGCCCGAGCTTCGACTCGTTTCGCAACCCCGGATGAACGGTGCGCCCGGGCACCGGAAGAGATACGATCCAGCGGTCCATGGCCCCACAATAGAACCCGCCGGCGGCGGCGCCTCTTTTGTGAACAACATGGGTCGCGTAACGTGCGCGCAACACGGGGTTGACTGGCGGGCAACATCCGCTCCATAGCGTCAGGCCGCGGATCACACCAAGTAAAGGAGCATTTCTGTGACGGAAACGACGCCCGACGACGTTTTCAAACTCGTTAAGGACGAGGACGTCGAATTTGTCGATGTCCGGTTCTGTGATTTGCCAGGCATCATGCAGCACTTCACAATTCCGGTTTCGTTTTTCGACCAAAGCGTCTTCGAGGACGGCCTGGCCTTCGACGGCTCCTCGATCCGCGGCTTCCAGTCCATTCACGAATCCGACATGCTGCTCCTGCCCGACCCCGCGACGGCGCAGATCGATCTGTTCACCGAACACAAGACACTGAACCTGAACTTCTTCGTGCACGACCCGTTCACCCTGGAGCCCTACTCGCGCGACCCGCGCAACATCGCCCGCAAGGCCGAGAACTACCTGATTAGCACCGGCGTCGCGGACACCGCCTACTTCGGCGCCGAGGCCGAGTTCTACATCTTCGACTCGGTCAGCTTCGACTCGCGCACCAACGGCTCCTTCTACGAGGTCGACGCGATCTCGGGCTGGTGGAACACCGGCGAGCCCACCGAGAACGACGGCACCCCCAACCGCGGCTACAAGGTCCGCCCCAAGGGTGGGTACTTCCCGGTCGCTCCCGTCGACCACTACGTGGACCTGCGCGCCCAGATGCTGTCGAACCTCATCAAGGCCGGCTTCAGCCTGGAGAAGGGCCACCACGAGGTGGGCACCGGCGGGCAGGCCGAGATCAACTACAAGTTCAACACCCTGCTGCACGCCGCCGACGACATGCAGCTGTACAAGTACATCGTCAAGAACACGGCCTGGCAGAACGGCAAGACCGTCACCTTCATGCCCAAGCCGCTGTTCGGTGACAACGGGTCGGGCATGCACACGCACCAGTCGCTGTGGAAGGACGGCAACCCGTTGATGTACGACGAGACCGGTTACGCCGGCCTGTCGGACACCGCGCGGCATTACATCGGCGGCCTGCTGCACCACGCCCCGTCGCTGCTGGCCTTCACCAACCCGACCGTCAACTCCTACAAGCGACTGGTCCCGGGCTACGAGGCGCCGATCAACCTGGTCTACAGCCAGCGCAACCGCTCGGCGTGTGTGCGTATCCCGATCACCGGCAGCAACCCGAAGGCCAAGCGCCTCGAGTTCCGTTGCCCGGACTCGTCGGGTAACCCGTACCTGGCGTTCGCGGCCATGCTGATGGCCGGGCTGGACGGCATCCGGAACAAGATCGAGCCGCAGGCCCCGGTGGACAAGGACCTCTACGAGCTCCCGCCGGAGGAGGCCGCCAACATCCCGCAGGCGCCGACCCAGCTGTCCGCGGTCATCGATCGTCTGGAAGAGGACCACGAATACCTCACGGAGGGCGGCGTTTTCACGCCCGACCTGATCGAGACGTGGATCAGCTTCAAGCGCGAGAACGAGATCCTGCCGGTGCAGATCCGCCCGCACCCGTACGAGTTCGCGCTGTACTACGACGTGTAAGTCGCAAGCGAAACCACCCGCGCCGGCCGCCGCCGCGCGGGTGGTTTCGTTTTGGCGGCGGCCCCTGGGTTAGCGGCTGGCGCCGGAGAGGCAGGGAGTGCGCGTGGGGTTTCACGAGAACGCGATCCTGCGGTGGGTCGCCCGACACCAAAAGCCAGCCGCTGCAATAGAAGCGGTCCACGCCGCAGCCCTGTTGGTCAAAGCCGAAAGTTCAGATTTAAACTCTTGCGGCGGCAACCGATCCGGCGTTAGCTTCTCGGTCATGATTATCAGCAGCGCGCAAGCAATGGTCGGTGGCGGAGCCGGCGGGGGCCGCTTCGGCGGCGGAGCCGGCGGAGGCTTCGTCGGTGGCGGAGCCGGCGGGGGCTTCGTCGGTGGCGGAGCCGGCGGAGGCTTCGTCGATGGCGGAGCCGGCGGGGGCCGTTAACCGATCACACGATCGGCCCGGGCGGCTCGTCGGGTTCGGCGGCGCCTCCCAGGTCGAGTTGCATCCACGCAATGTCGTGCCAGCGACCGTGTTTCCATTCGACGCGACGATGTAGGCCGGCGTCGTGAAACCCGAACGACCGGTGAAATCCGTTGCTGGCCTCGTTCGGTTGAGTGATTCCGGCGAAAGCCCGCCGATGACCGCGTTCGGCGAGCCGGCGTAGTAGCTCCGCATAGAGTCGGCGGCCGGCGCCCGTGCGGTGACGGTCGCGGTCGACATAGATTCCGGTCTCGACCGACCACTGGAAGCTGGGCAGGCGCCTGAGCACGTGGCCGTAGGCGAAACCCACGACCTGGCCGTCCCGTTCGAGCACCAGCCATTCGTGGGCGTCGGTGATGCGGGCGGCCATCTCCCCTGCGCTCGGAACTTCGATTTCCCAACTGATCGCGGTGTCCTCGACGTACGGGCGGTAGATCGCACGGCACGCCTCGGCATCCCGCGCGGACGCCGGACGCACCCGGCCGATTGGCATGCCCATCATTCTTTCAGGCCGACAAGGGATTACAAACGGCCGCCCACCCGTCATCGAACTCGCCAGACTGAAATCATGGCGCACGTTTGCGGCGTGTCGTCGCCACTGGTTATGTGTCGCGGCCCAAAGCCGACCGAGAAGGCGAGAATCAAGCCCTAGCCGTCGAGCGCCAAGTCCTTGCGGAAGCGCTGCATGCCGTCGATCTTGTCGTCCAACGACGCGTCCGGACCCGCGTAGAACATCCACGGCATGGTGATGATGCCGGTGATGCCGGCCTCGGCGGCGCGTTGATAGTCGGCGGTGGTGAAGGCGTCGGTCAGCGGCGTCAGGACGGTGAAATCGTCCATCGACAAACCATTTTCGGCACGCAGCTCCCGCAGCTTGCCCACGGCCTCGACGGCGCGTTCGGTCTTGATCAGATCACCGATCCAGCCGTCGTTGCGGGCGGCGCGGCGCAGCGCGATGTCGCTGAGCCCGCCGACATACACCGGTATCGGCGGCGGCGTCGGCTCCATCTCCAGCCGCGGTGTCGGGTAGAACGCGCCGTCGAACTCAGTCCAGCCCGGCTGCCACAGCGCCCGCATCAGGTCGATGATCTCGTCGGTCCGCTTCCCGCGGGCGTCGAACCGCTCGCCCATCAACGCGAATTCCTCGCGGCACCACCCGACGCCGATGCCGAGCTCCACCCGGCCGGACGCCAGAACCGCCGCGGTGCCAATGGCTTTGGCAGCCGAGTACGGGTTTCGCATCGCGGGAATGTAGACGGTGGTGACGAAGCGCAGCCGCGTGGTGACCTGAGCCAGCGCACCAACCAGCACCCACGGATCGGGCCAGTCGGTGAACGGCTGCCAGCGGCGCTCGCCGTCCTTGGTGTACGGGTACGGCGTGTCCAGGGTCTCCAGGTTGACGACGTGGTCGGGGATCCCGATGCCGTCGTAGCCCAGTTCGTCGGCGGCCTTGGCGAGTTCGATGATCTCCGGGGTGTTCAGAAAGGCGCTGCTGATGTAGAACTTCATTCGAGTTCCCGCGCCCACGCCGGCTCGATGAACACGCCCTCGGCCTCGACGGTGACCCCCGTAGCATCCGAAATCGTGCCGCGTGCGAAAACCTTGACGCCCTCTGCGCGGTCGATCCAGGCGTCGCACCGCAGCGGACCTAAGGGAGTGCCACGGAGGTACTTCACGCTGATGGTTCCGGTATAACGCGCCTTGGACAGTCCGTCGCTGGCCGCCTCGCCGAGCAAGTGGTCGAGTATCAGTGCGCTGACGCCGCCGTGCACCAGACCGGGTGGACCCTCGTAGGCGCATCCGAGGACGAATTCGCTCGAGCAGCGCCCGTCGCCGTCGTGGCGGACGACGACCGGCGGGGCGATCGGATTGCACAGACCCACCACGGCGTTGCCCAGCGGCAGTGTGCGACCTTCGACCCGGAAGCTCACTCCAACGGGCCTGATCCGTTGGCGCAGCAGTTCGGTGACCGCTTCAATCTCCCCGCGCGCCTTGGCGACAACGTCGTCGTCAGTTTCGGTCCGGATGGTGGCATCGATGAGTTGGCGAACCGCGTCGGCGAGCGGCGCGTACAGCGCCGTTACCCGGTCGGCCTCCGCCGTGCTCAACGGATGGAACATCGCATCGTAGACGCCGGTCTCCTGACTCAACTCCCAAACACCTTCCGTACCACGGCTTTTGCCCGCCTCGTCACCCGCAGATAGTTGTCCAAGAACTCCCCGCCGTCGTCGGTGGGCCAGCCCGCGGCCACCGCGACCGCGTTGAGCTGGCGCCCCGGCCCGGGCAGCTGATCGGTCGCCTTGCCGCGCACCAGCACCAGCGCGTTGCGGGCCCGCGTCGCGGTCAGCCATGCCTGCCGCAACAGGTCGACCTCCTCGGCGGGCACCAGCTCGGCCGCCGCGATCGCGTCGAGGCACTGCAGCGTCGAGGTGTTGTGCAGGGCGGGAATCTCGTGCGCGTGCCGCAGCTGCACCAGCTGTACCGTCCATTCGACGTCGGCCAACCCCCCGCGGCCCAGCTTGGTGTGCGTGTTGGGGTCGGCGCCGCGCGGCAACCGCTCGGCGTCCACCCGGGCCTTGACGCGGCGAATCTCCCGCACCGCCTCGGCGGATACCCCGTCGGGCGGGTAGCGCGTCTTGTCGGCCATCAACAAGAACCGCTGGCCCAGGTCCGCGTCGCCGGCCACCGCGTGCGCCCGCAACAGGGCCTGGATCTCCCACGGCTGCGCCCACTGCGCGTAGTAGGCGGCGTAGGAACCCAGCGTGCGCACCAGCGGCCCCTGGCGGCCCTCGGGCCGCAGGTTGGCGTCCACCTCCAGCGGCGGGTCGACGCTGGGCGTGCCCAGCAGCGTGCGCACCTGCTCGGCGACCGTCGTCGACCATCGGATCGCCACCGAGTCCTCGACACCGGGCGCCGCCTCGCACACGAACATCACGTCGGCGTCGGACCCGTATCCCAGCTCGGCGCCGCCCAGCCGGCCCATGCCGATCACCGCGATGGCCGCCGGCGCTCTTCCTTTTTCGGAGCCGTCCTTGGGGAGGTTGGCGCGAATGATGGCGTCCAACGCGGCCTGCAGCACGGCCACCCACACCGAGGTCAGCGCCCGGCACACCTCGGTGACCTCGAGGAAGCCGAGCAGATCGGCCGATCCGATGCGAGCCAGTTCCCGGCGGCGCAGCGTGCGGGCGGCGGCGATCGCGCGCACCGGGTCGGGGTGCCGGCTGGCCGAGGCGATCAGGGCCCGGGACACCGTGGCGGGGTCCGTCTCGAGCAGTTTGGGACCGGCCGGACCGTCGCTATAGTCCTGAATCACCCTGGGCGCGCGCATCAGCAGATCCGGCACATAGACGGAGGTGCCCAGCACATGCATGAGCCGCTTGGCCACGGCGGGCTTGTCGCGCAGCGTGGACAGATACCAGGTCTCCGCGGCGAGCGCCTCGGACAGGCGCCGGTAGGCCAACAGCCCGCCGTCGGGGTCGGGGGCGTACGACATCCAGTTCAGCAGCCTGGGCAACAGCACCGATTGCACGCGGCCCCGCCGGCCGCTCTGGTTCACCAGCGCCGACATGTGTTTCAGCGCGGTCTGCGGCCCCTCATAGCCGAGCGCGGCCAGCTGCCGTTCGGCGGCCTCCGCGGTCATGCCGTGTCCGATCTCCAGGCCGGCCGGCCCGATCGACTCCAGCAGCGGCTGATAGAAGAGCTTGGCGTGCAGCTGCGACACCCGCAGGTTCTGGTGCCGCAACTCCCGGCGCAGCACGCCCGCCGCATCGTGGCGCCCATCGGGCCGGATGTGCGCGGCCCGCGCCAGCCAGCGCACCGCCTCCTCGTCCTCGGCGTCCGGCAACAGATGGGTGCGCTTGAGCCGTTGCAGCTGCAGCCGGTGCTCGAGCAGACGCAGGAACTCGTAGGAAGCGGTCAGGTTCGCGGCGTCCTCGCGCCCGACGTAGCCGCCCTGACCCAACGCGGCCAGCGCGTCCACCGTGGACGCCACGTGCAACGAGTCGTCGCTGCGGCCGTGCACCAGCTGCAGCAGTTGCACCGCGAACTCCACGTCGCGCAGGCCGCCGCTGCCCAGTTTGATCTCCCGGCCGCGCACGTCGGCGGGCACCAGCTGCTCGACCCGGCGACGCATGGCCTGCACCTCGACCACGAAATCCTCACGCTCGCAGGCGACCCAGACCATCGGCATGAGCGCGCTCAGGTACCGCTCGGCGAGTTCTTGATCACCAACGGCCGCGCGGGCTTTCAGCAACGCCTGGAACTCCCAGGTCTTCGCCCAGCGCTGGTAGTAGGCGATGTGCGACTCGACCGTGCGGACCAGCTCACCGCTGCGACCCTCGGGCCGCAGCCCGGCGTCGACCTGGAAGAAGGCCGACGACGCCACCCGCATCATTTCGCTAGCCAGCCGGGTGGTCAGCGCATCGGCGCGCTCACCGACGAAGATGACGTCGACGTCGCTGACGTAATTCAGTTCGCGCGCACCGCATTTGCCCATCGCGATGACCGCCAGCCGTGGCGGCGTCCGGTCTCCGCACACGGTGGCCTGGGCCAGCCGCAGCGCGGCGGCCAGCGCGGCGTCCGCCAGGTCCGACAGCTGGGCGCCCACCACGGTGAACGGCAGCACCGGTTCGTCCTCGACCGTCGCGGCCAGATCGAGCGCGGCCAGGACCAGCAGGTGGTCCCGGTACAGGTTCTGCAGGCGCGGCACGGCCGAGGCGGGGTCGGCCGACGCCTCGTCGACGCACGCGGTGAACGACGCGCACAGCTCCTCGTGCGAGGGCAGTTTCGCCTTGCCGCGCAACAGTTTCCATGACTGCGGATGTACGGCGAGGTGGTCCCCCAGCGCCAGCGACGAGCCGAGCACCGCGAACAGCCGCCCGCGCAGCGGGCGCTCGGTGAGCAGTGCGGCGTTGAGCTCGTCCCAGCCGGTCTCGGGGTTCTCCGCCAGCCGGATCAGGGCGCGCAGCGCGGCGTCGGGGTCGGGTGCGCGCGACAGCGACCAAAGCAGGTCGACGTGGGCCTGGTCGTCGTGGTCGTACCAACCCAGCTGCGCCAGGCGATCGCCCGCCGGAGGGTCGAGCAAGCCCAGCCGTCCCACGCTGGGCAGCCGGGGGCGCTGCGTCGCGGGTTTGGTCACGACCACGACGGTATCGCAACCCGCGTACCCGGCAGGGGCAAGGCGGGCTCGAGTCGGTTACAGCGACAGGTAAGTGCTCAGCTCGTAGGGCGTGACGTGGCTGCGGTAGTTCGCCCACTCTGAGCGCTTGTTGCGCAAGAAGAAGTCGAAAACGTGCTCCCCCAAGGTTTCCGCGACGAGCTCGGAGGACTCCATCGCGCGCAGCGCGCTGTCCAGGCTCGTGGGCAGCTCGCGGTAGCCCATCGCGATCCGCTCCTCGGGGGTCAGGTCCCATACGTTGTCCTCCGCCTGGGGCCCCAGCACGTAGCCCTTCTCCACCCCGCGCAGCCCGGCGGCGAGCAGCACGGCGTAGGTCAGATACGGGTTGCAGGCCGAGTCCGGGCTGCGCACCTCGATGCGCCGCGACGACGTCTTGTGCGGGGTGTACATCGGCACGCGCACCAGAGCCGACCGGTTCGCCGCGCCCCACGACGCCGCGGTGGGCGCCTCGCCGCCGTGCACCAGCCGCTTGTAGGAGTTGACCCATTGGTTGGTGACCGCGCTGATCTCGGAGGCGTGCTCGAGGATCCCGGCGATGAACGACTTGCCCACGTCGGAGAGCTGGAGCGGGTCGTCCGGGCTGTGGAACGCGTTGACGTCCCCCTCGAACAGGCTCATGTGGGTGTGCATCGCCGAACCGGGGTGCTCGGCGAACGGCTTGGGCATGAAGGACGCCCGCGCGCCGTTATCGATCGCGACCTCCTTGATGACGTAGCGGAACGTCATCACGTTGTCGGCCATCGACAGGGCGTCGGCGAAGCGCAGGTCGATCTCCTGCTGGCCGGGCCCGCCCTCGTGGTGGCTGAACTCGACCGAGATGCCCATGAATTCCAGGGCCTCGATGGCGTGCCGACGGAAGTTGGAGGCCGAGTCGTGCACCGCCTGGTCGAAGTAGCCGGCGGTGTCGACCGGAACCGGCCTCGTCCCGTCGTCCGGGCCCGGCTTGAGCAAGAAGAATTCGATTTCGGGGTGCACGTAGCAGGAAAAGCCGAGGTCGTTGGCCTTCTGCAGCTGGCGGCGCAGCACGTGCCGCGGGTCCGCCCAGGACGGCGAGCCGTCCGGCATGGTGATGTCGCAGAACATCCGCGCCGAGTGATGGTGACCGGAGGAGGTGGCCCAGGGCAGCACCTGGAAGGTCGACGGGTCGGGGTTGGCCACCGTGTCGGATTCCGAGACCCGCGCGAAGCCCTCGATCGAGGAGCCGTCGAAGCCGATGCCTTCCTCGAAGGCACCTTCGAGTTCGGCCGGGGCGATGGCTACCGATTTGAGCGTGCCGAGCACATCGGTGAACCACAGCCGAACGAAGCGGATATCCCGCTCCTCCAGTGTGCGGAGGACGAATTCCTTCTGGCGATCCATAACCGAAACAGTAGGCAACAGCTGTTAATTCTGTGTTACCGACTCGCGGTCGGAACCGTTGCGAACATTGCAAACATGCTGCTCAGTGCGGTCAAGACTGGCACCGGTAGGCCGGGGGCGGCAGCGTGCCGGCGACCAGGTAACGCGTGACGGCGGAGTCCACGCATTGGTCGCCGTTGAACACCGCGGTGTGCTGCGTGCCGTCGTAGGTGATCAGCGGCCCGCCCAGCTGGCGGGCCAGGTCAACCCCCGCCTGGTACGGGGTGGCCGGGTCGTGCGTGGTGGAGACGACGACGACCTTGCCGGGCGCGGCGGGCGAGGCGGCGTGCGGCGTCGACGTGGCCGGCACCGGCCACAGCGCGCACAGGTCGCGGGGGGCGTTCCCGGTGAACTGGCCGTAGCTGAGGAAGGGGGCGGCCTGGCGGATGCGCTGATCGGCGGACACCCAGCTCGCCGAGTCCTTCGGCGTGGGCGCGTCGACGCAGCGGATCGCATTGAAAGCATCCTGATCGTTGGTGTAGTGCCCGCTGCGGTCGCGGCCCTCGTAGTCGTCGGCGAGCAGCAGCAGGTCGCCCGCGTCGGTGCCGCGCTGCAGCCCGAGCAGCCCACTGGTCAAGTACTTCCAGTGCGCCGGGGTGTACAGCGCGTTGATGGTGCCGGTGGTCGCGTCCGCGTAGCTCAAGCCGCGGGGGTCCGAGGTGCGGCCCGGCTTGGCCACCAGCGGGTCGACCAGGGCGTGGTAGCGGTTGACGAACTGGGCCGGATCGGTGCCCAGCGGGCAACCCGGCGAGCGGGCGCAGTCGGCGGCGTAGTCATTGAAGGCGGTTTGGAATCCCGCCATCTGCTGGACGTTTTCGTCGACCGGGCCGACGGTCGGGTCGATCGCGCCGTCCAGCACCATCGTCCGCACGTGGGCGCCGAACCTCTCCAGGTACGCGGTGCCCAGCTCGGTGCCGTAGCTGTAGCCGAGGTAGTTGATCTGATCCTCGCCCAGCGCCTGGCGGACCATGTCCATGTCGCGCGCCACCGACGCGGTGCCGACATTGGCCAAAAAACCGGTCCCCATCCGGCTCACGCACTGCTGAGCCTGCTGTTGGTAGAGCTGTTCGATGTGCGCCACCCCGGCCGGGCTGTAGTCGACCATCGGCTCGCGCCGATAGGCGTCGAACTCGGCGTCCGTGCGGCAGCGCAGGGCCGGGGTCGAATGGCCCACTCCCCGGGGGTCGAAGCCGACCAGGTCGAAGTTGCGCTGGATGGGCGAGCCCTCCAGGTCCGGCGCCATGCCGGCCACCATGTCGACCGCGGACCCGCCGGGCCCGCCCGGGTTGACCAACAGCGAGCCGATCCGTTGGCCGGTCGCCGGGACGCGGATCACCGCCAGCTTGGCTTGTCCCGCACCGGGATTGTCGTAGTCGACCGGGACCGAGACGGTGGTGCACTGCGCGGTGGGGATATCCTTTGTGTCCGTGGCGAATTGACCACAATCCCCCCACGGCTGCGGCGTCGCGGCGGACGGCTTGGGGGCCGGGGTCTGCCCCGCGCCGGGTTCCGGGGTCGCGCCGGCCGCGGGCAATGCCACCGCGGACTGCCCGACCAACAGCCCGAATGACAGCAGCGCCGAGCTCAAGGATCTCAGGCGCGACATGGCTGTCATCGTGTCAGCCTCGGGTCCCCGAAGCGGCGCGAAACGGTTACGCCTTGGTCTCGTCTGCGCCCCTCGTGCGGCGCGTTGGATTGCGCTCGACCTCAGACCCGTACGCGCGCTAGCACTTTGCCCCGCTGGGCGGCGTGGCGCCGCCGACCAGATACGCCGTGACGTAGTTGTCGATGCACCCGTCTCCCTGGAACACGACCGTGTGCTGGGTGCCGTCGTAGGTGAGCAGCGAACTGCGTAGCTGGTTGGCCAGATCGACGCCGGCCTTGTACGGGGTCGCCGGGTCGTGGGTGGTCGACACCACCACGGTCGGCGCCAGCCCGGGCGCGGAGATGGTGTGCGGCTTGCTCGTTGGCGGTACCGGCCAGAACGCGCACGTCCCCAGGGGCGCGTCGCCGGTGAACGTGCCATAGCTCATGAACGGGGCGATCTCCCGCGAGCGCCGGTCTTCGTCGATCACCTTGGCCCGGTCGGTGATCGCCGGCTGGTCGACGCAGTTGATCGCGACCCGGGCGTCGGTGGCGTTGGTGTAGTGACCGTGCGCGTCGCGGCGCATGTACATGTCGGCCAGGGCGAGCAGGGTGTCGCCCCGGTGGTTGACCAGTTCGCTCAGGCCGTCGGTCAGGTGGTGCCACAACGTCGGCGAGTACAACGCCATGATGGTGCCGACGATGGCGTCGCTATAGCTCAGCCCCCGTGGGTCGTTCGTCGGTGCCGGCCTGCCGACCATCGGGTTGTTGGGGTCGACGAGCGGGTCGACCAGGCTGTGGTAGACGTCGACGGCCTTGGCCGGGTCGGTGCCCAGCGGGCAGGTCGGTTGCTTCGCGCATTCGGTTGCGTAGTCGTTGAAGGCATCCTGAAATCCCTTGGCCTGCCGCAGGTCCGCCTCGATCGGGTCGGCGTTGGGGTCGACGGCGCCGTCGAGGATCATCGCGCGCACCTTGTCCGGGAAGGCCTCGGCGTAGGCCGAGCCGATCCGGGTCCCGTAGGAGTAGCCGAGGTAGGTCAGCTTGTCGTCGCCGAGCGCCGCGCGGATCGCGTCCAGATCCCGCGCGACGTTGACCGTGCCGATGTTGGCCAGAAAGTTCTTGCCCATCTTGTCGACGCAGCGGCCGACGAATTCCTTGGTCTCGTCCTCGATGTGGGCCACGCCCGCCGGGCTGTAGTCGACGTTCGGCTCGGTGCGCAGCCGGTCGTTGTCGGCGTCGGAGTTGCACCAGACCGCCGGCCGGGACGACCCGACCCCGCGCGGGTCGAAGCCCACCAGGTCGAACCGTTCGCGCACCCGTTTGGGCAACGACTGCACGACGCCCAGCGCGGCCTCGATACCGGATTCGCCGGGGCCGCCCGGGTTGATCACCAACGAGCCGATCTTGTCCCCGGTCGCGGGGAAGCGAATCATCGCCAGCGTCGCCACGTCACCGTCGAGGTGGTTGTAGTCGACGGGCACGGCCAGCTTGCCGCACATCGCCCCGGCGGGAATCTTGGCCTTCGGGTTCGCCGACTTACAAGGTGTCCACTCGACCGCCTGCCCCAGCTTCGGCTCGGCCAGCACGGCACGCCCGCCGACGACGCGCACGCAACCCGCGAGAAGGAGCGCTACGGCAGCGACCGTTGCCCAAACCAGCAGCGTGCGCGCGACCTTGACGCGGCGAGACAGACCCATGCCAACATATGCTGCCAGAGGAAACCTGAGATCCTCATGAGCGGCACCACCGTCCCGCCACCAGGTGCCGCCAGCAGCTCTGCCATCGCTTCCGCAAACTCGTCGGCCATCTCCCACAAGTCGGGCAATAGCTCCGGGGCGCGAAAAAAAGCCGGCGTCGGTCCACTGGGGCGCCGCAGGCCCGCATGGTATGGCTCACATCACACGGACGGTGCAACGGCGCAGCCGAGATGGCAGAATGGCACCGTCAGACGAACCCGGGGACCCGATCAGGGCCACGAGGATCGACCCGACCACCACTAGGGACAATGATGTCTGAGCAGAACGTTTATGGTGCGGCCACGTCCGAGCACACCCAGCCGCTCACCAAGATCCGCACCCACCACCTGCAGAAGATGAAGGCCGAAGGGCACAAGTGGGCCATGCTGACGGCCTACGACTATTCGACCGCCCGTATTTTCGACGAAGCCGGCATTCCGGTCCTGCTGGTCGGCGACTCGGCCGCCAACGTCGTCTACGGCTACGACACCACGGTGCCCGTCTCGATCGACGAGATGATTCCGTTGGTCCGCGGCGTGGTGCGCGGCGCCCGGCACGCCCTGGTCGTCGCGGACCTGCCGTTCGGCAGCTATGAGGCGGGACCGGCCGCGGCCTTGGCGTCCGCCACCCGCTTCATGAAGGAGGGTGGCGCGCACGCCATCAAACTCGAGGGCGGCGAGCGGGTGGCCGAGCAGATCGCCTGCCTCACCGCGGCGGGCATCCCCGTGATGGCCCACATCGGGTTCACGCCGCAGAGCGTGAACAGCCTGGGCGGCTTCCGGGTGCAGGGCCGTGGTGACGGCGCGGAACAGACCGTCGCCGACGCGATCGCCGTCGCCGAAGCCGGGGCGTTCTCCGTCGTCATGGAGATGGTGCCGGCCGAACTGGCCACCCAGATCACCGGCAAGCTGACCATCCCGACCATCGGCATCGGGGCGGGCCCGAACTGCGACGGCCAGGTACTGGTCTGGCAGGACATGGCCGGCGTCAGCACCGGAAAGGCCGCCCGCTTCGTCAAGCGGTTCGCCGACATCGGTGGGGAATTGCGGCGGGCCGCAATGCAATATGCGCAAGAGGTGGCCGAGGGGGCTTTCCCCGCCGACGAGCACTGCTTCTGACGGATTCTGCGCACCGCCGCAGCCAAATTCGAAACTCGTTGTCTGGCAAGCGGGTACGATTGCTCTTGGGTAAGGTCTCGACTTAAGCAAGGGTGAGCACATCGACCGGGGGACTCGCGGTGACTTCGTGCACCGCCGAACGGTGCTGAAGATACCGCTGCTACTGGCAGGAGGCACCGCACTGGCCAAGGCACCACGCGCGGGGGCGCAGCCCGCGCCGGGCACCTCGCCGCAGGCGGGCCGCTGGTCCGTTGAGCGTGCCAACCGCTGGTATCAGGCGCAGGGCTGGCCGGTCGGTGCGAACTACATCACGTCGAACGCGATCAACCAGCTGGAGATGTTTCAGTCGGAGACGTTCGACGCCCGACGCATCGACACCGAGTTGGGCTGGGCCCGCGCCAACGGGCTCAACGCGATCCGGGTCTTCCTCCACGACCAGCTGTGGACACAGGACCAGCGCGGGTTCCAGGCCCGCCTCGCCCAGTTCGTCGACATCGCGGCGCGCCACGACATCAAGCCCCTGTTCGTGTTGTTCGACTCCTGCTGGGATCCGCACCCAGAGGCCGGCCCGCAGCGCGCGCCGACGCCCGGCGTGCACAACTCCGGTTGGGTGCAGAGCCCGGGTGCGCAGCGCCTCGGCGACCGTGGCTACGCCCAGACCCTGCGCGGCTACGTCACCGGGGTGCTCACCCAGTTCCGCACCGACGACCGCGTTTTGGGTTGGGACCTGTGGAACGAGCCCGACAACCCGTCGAAGTACTACCGCTCGATCGAGCGGGACGACAAGCTCGACCTCGTGGCCGACCTGCTCCCCCAGGTGTTCGGCTGGGCCCGCTCGGTCGACCCGTCCCAACCGCTCACCAGCGGCGTCTGGGACGGCGAGTGGGCCGACCCAGGGCGGCGCAGCGTGATCAGCGGCATCCAGCTGGACAACTCCGACGTGATCACGTTTCACTCCTATGCCGCACCGGCGGAGTTCGAGAGCCGCATCGCCGAACTCACACCCCAAGGGCGCCCCATCCTGTGCACCGAATACATGGCCCGCTCGCTGGGCAGCACCGTCCAGGACATCCTGCCCATCGCGAAGCGCTACAACGTCGGCGCCTTCAACGGGGGCTTGGTCGCCGGGAAAACCCAGACCGTATTCCCCTGGGACTCATGGGAGCACCCCTACCCCGCGGTGCCGGCCGAGTGGTTCCACGACCTGCTCGCGCCCGACGGACGGCCGTTCCGCGAGCCCGAGGTCCAGGCGATTCGCGAGCTGAGCGGCCTGGCGATGCATCTCCGCGAAGACCCGCCGCCCGGCTGAGCGACCGACAGCGGTTCTCCGAACGTCGGCCCCTGCCACACGGCGCCCAGCTTCGCCGATCGCGTTACCGCCGTATGGCAGGCTATGGGAGCCCATCACCACCGTCCCCGACGTTCAAGGCCGCGGCGACGCGCCCTCAACGGAGCCGAAAATGCCTGCAAAAGCGCCCCAGACCTCCCGCCATTTAGAGGTCGAGCGCAAGTTCGATGTCGGCGAGTCCGCCGTGTCACCTTCGTTCGAAGGCATTGCCGCGGTGGCGCACGTCGACAAGTCGCCGACCCAGACGCTGGACGCGACGTACTTTGACACCCCGAACCAGGACCTGGCCCGCAACAAGATCACACTGCGCCGCCGGACCGGTGGCTCCGACGCGGGGTGGCACCTGAAGCTGCCGACCGGACCCGAGGCGCGCACCGAGGTCCGGATGCCGCTGGACGCTTCCGGCCCCGACACGGTGCCGGAGGAGTTGGTGGACGTCGTGCTGGCGATCGTCCGCGACCGACCCCTGGTACCGGTCGCGCGCATCACCACCCAGCGCGAAAGCCAGGTGTTGTACGGCGCCGACGGCGCACCGTTGGCGGAGTTCAGCAATGACCACGTCACCGCATGGTCGGCCCGTACCTCCGAGGACGCCGACCTGGAGCCCACCCAACAGGAGTGGCGCGAGTGGGAACTCGAACTCGTCGAGTCCAACGGGGCCCCGGACACCGACCTGCTCAACCGGCTGGGCAACCGGCTGCTGGACGCCGGCGCCGCACCCGCCGGCCACGCCTCCAAGCTGGCCCGGGTGCTCGGCACGACGCCGCAACCCGACGCCGACCCCGCCGAGCACCCGCTGCAGCGCGCGGTGGCCGCCCAGATCCGCGAACTGCTGGTGTGGGACCGCGCGGTGCGGGCCGACGCCTTCGACTCCATCCACCAGATGCGGGTCACCACCCGTAAGCTGCGCAGCCTGCTGCGCGACTACCAGGAGTCGTTCGGATTGCCCGATGACGGGTGGGTTCTCGACGAACTGCGTGAGCTGGCCGGCATCCTCGGCATCGCGCGCGACGCCGAGGTGCTCGCGGAGCGTTACGAGCGCGAATTGGATGGGCTGACAACGGATTTGGTGCGCGGGCCGGTGCACGAGCGCCTGGTCGGCGGTGCGAAGCGCCGCTACCAGACCGGCCTGCGGCGGTCGCTGATGGCCATGCGGTCGCAGCGCTATTTCCGCCTGCTCGACGCCCTCGACGAGATCGCGGCCCAATCGCCAGGCAGCGCGACGGGCGGGGACCACGCACCGGTCACCATCGACGCCGCCTACAAGAAGGTGCGCAAGGCCGCCAAGGCCGCCGCCCAGGTTGACGAAGACCACCCCGACCATCCCCATGAGCGCGACGAGGCGATCCATCGGATCCGCAAGCGGGCCAAGCGCCTTCGCTACACCGCCGCGGCCACCGGTGCGGACACGGTGTCCGAACAGGCAAAGGCCGTCCAGTCGCTGCTAGGCGATCACCAGGACAGCGTGGTCAGCCGGGAGCACCTGCGACACGAGTCCGAGGCCGCGCACACCGCGGGCGAGGACACCTTCACCTACGGCCTGCTGTACCAGCAGGAGGCCGACCTGGCCCAGCGGTGCGAGCAGCAGCTCGACGACGCGTTGCGCAAACTCGCCAAGGCGGTGCGCAAAGCACGGCGCTGACGGGGCGGACGAGTTGGCCTGTAAGCCGGATTCTGTTCTGCGCGTCACCGGTGACCGGAGACGCGCAGCGGCGACCATCCATCTGGACACACCGTTGCCGGGTGCCTCGAGCGGCCTACCCGCAGGCTCGGGCGAGCAACCCTCGAACGCCTGCGCGGCCGCACCTCACGGCGCGGCCTTCTTGGCCTTGCTTCGGGTGGGGTTTGCCTAGCCACCCCGGTCACCCGGGATGCTGGTGCGCTCTTACCGCACCGTTTCACCCTTACCACCGCGAGGGTGGCGGTCTGTTTTCTGTGGCACTGTCCCGCGAGTCACCTCGGATTGCCGTTAGCAATCACCCTGCTCTGTGAAGTCCGGACTTTCCTCGAACCGCCTTGCGACGGTCCGCGGCCGCCCGGCCAACTCGTCCGCGACGATCCACGGTACTACCCGCGCGATTCCGGGGCCAGCAGCTTTCCCCCTGCCCCGCTGCGGCGGCTCTATCGTGGACCTCGCAGGCAGGCAGACGGAAGGACGCCGATGTCCCGGTGGAAGAAGCGCGTCGACTCCGGCGACTGGGACGCCGTCGCCACCACGATCGACGAGTACGGCGGGGCGCCGCTGCCCCGGCTGGTCACCGACGCCGAGGCGGCCCGGCTCCGCCGGCTCTACGACGACGACAGCCTGTTCCGCTCGACCATCGACATGGCGCCCAGGCGGTACGGCGCCGGCCAGTACCGCTATTTCCACGCGCCCTATCCCGACCCGATCGAAGAACTCAAACAGGCGCTGTACCCGCGCCTGTTGCCGATAGCCCGCGACTGGTGGGCCAAGCTGCGCCGCGACGCGCCCTGGCCGGACAGCCTGGACGACTGGCTGGCCACCTGCCACGCGGCGGGCCAGACCAGGTCCACCGCACTGATGCTCAGGTACGGCCCCGGCGACTGGAATGCGTTGCATCGAGACCTGTACGGCGACTTGGTCTTTCCGCTACAGGTGGTGATCAACCTGAGCCGCCCCGACACCGATTACACCGGCGGCGAATTCCTGCTCGTGGAACAGCGGGCGCGCGCGCAATCCCGTGGCACGGCAACCCAATTGCCGCAGGGGCACGGGTTCGTGTTCACCACGCGCGAGCGGCCGGTGCCCTCGAGCCGCGGCTGGTCGGCGGCACCGGTGCGCCACGGTGTTTCGGTCGTGCGGTCCGGCGAACGCTACGCCATGGGGCTGATCTTTCACGACGCGGCCTGAGGGAAGACCATTGCCCAACGGTGACGTTGGTGCCAGTCTGACCAGATGACAGAAACCGAAGGGTTCGTCGACCAAACGATGACGGGTCTCGCGGAGCCGCAGCCGATGTACAAGGCGTTGCGCGAATCGAGCCCGGTGTTCCGGTCGCCGCAGGCGGTCGTTCTGAGCCGGTTGGCCGACATCGAGATGGCGCTCAAACATACGGAACTGTTCTCGTCGAACATGGACGCCGTCGATCTGGGCAATGTGCGGCCGCTGATCCCGCTGCAGGTCGACCCGCCCGAGCATGCGAAGTACCGCCGCATCCTCGATCCGCTGTTCACCCCGCGGGAGATGGCCCGCCGCGGGCCCGGCGTCACCGAGCTGGTGAACGAGATGATCGATCGCTTCGCCGACCGGGGCGAATGCGACTTCCACGCCGAGTTCGCGGTCCCCCTGCCATGCACCGTTTTCCTGCAGCTGCTCGGGTTGCCGCTGGAAGACCTCGACAAGTTCCTGGAATGGAAGGACGGCGTGATCCGCCCGGAGGGCGACTCCGGCTTCGACCGCCGCCACGAGAGCTCCGCCGGGGTCGCCGAACAGATCTACGACTACTTCGACCGCGCCATCGACGACCACATCGCCAGCCCCCGCGACGACGTGCTGTCGGCGATGATCGCGGCCGACATCGCCGGGCAGCCGCTGTCGCGCGAGGAACTCCTCGACATCTGCTTCCTGTTCCTGATCGCCGGCCTGGACACCGTCACCGACTCGCTCGACTGCTTCTTCGTGTACCTGGCGCGCCATCCCGACCACCGTCGCCAGCTGGTCGAGCAGCCCGACGTGCTGCCCAGCGCCGTCGAGGAATTGTTGCGTTGGGAGACACCGGTGCCCGGCGTCGCCCGAGTCGCCATCCAGGACGTCGAGGTGGGCGGGTGTCCGATCAGCAAGGGCGAGCGGGTCAGCCCGTTGCTGGGGGCGGCCAACACCGACCCCGCCGAGTTCATCGATCCGGAGCTGGTGGACTTCACCCGCAACCCGAACCGGCACCGCGCCTTCGGCGGTGGCCCGCACCGGTGTCTCGGCTCCCATCTGGCCCGCATGGAACTGCGGGTGGCGTTGCGCGAATTCCATCGCCGCATACCCGATTACGAGATCAAGCCCGGTACCGAGCTGGCCTACACCGCCGCGCTGCGTTCGGTGGAGTCACTGCCGCTGGTGTTTTCGGCGTCATGACCCGCCCAGCCGTCGACGATGCAGTGGGGGCACCTCCCGCTTGCGGGGGACGCAGCGGTGAGGAGGAGGCGGCGTGACTAAAGTAGCCGTCGACGCCGATCGCTGCACCGGGCACGGCCGCTGCTACACCCTGGCGCCCGACGTCTTCGACGCCGACGAAATGGGCCACTCCGTCCTACTCGTCGACGACGTCTCGGGCGAGCTCGAGGCGCAGGCCGTCACCGCGGAGCAAAACTGCCCCGAAGACGCCATCTCCCTAACACGTTGAGGCGGAACGTGACTGCGGTGAGCGCTGCGCCGTCGAACGAGCGGATGATCGCCGGGGTCGCCGCCGCGTCCGTCGCGCTCGGGGTGGCCCAGCTGGTGGGCATCGGATTCGGTGCGCGGGCCGACGCCCGGGCCGCGATCGGCGCGGCCGTCGTCGACCTGACGCCGGGCCCGGTCAAAGAGTGGGCGATTCAGACCCTGGGCTCGCTGGACAAACTCTTCCTCGCCGTGGCCGTGCTGGTGGTGATCGCCGCGATCGCCGCCATTGCCGGCTCGTTCGAGACGCGGCGCCGCCCGGTCGGCAGCGCGGTGATCGCCGCGGCGGGCGCGCTCGGCTGCGTCGCGGTGCTGTCGCGGCACGGCGCGACGGCACTCGACACGATCCCGACTATCGCGGGCACGGCCTGCGGCGTCGCGGCCCTGCGCCTGCTCACCCGTCGTTTCCAGCCGGTCGCCGACGATACCGGCGACCACGAACAGCCGGATGCCGGCAGGCGCAGGTTGGTCGTGCTCGGCGTGCTGGGATTCGGGGTCGTGAGCGGCGTGGCGGGCGCGGTCGTCACGCGGGTTGGTGCATTCGGTGGCCGCGGACCGCGCCGGCTTCGCGCTGCCCAAACCGCGCACCCCGGCGCCCCCGATACCCGCCGAGGTGCAGCCGAAAGGCGTTGCGTTGCCGAGCTTTGTCACGCCGAGCGCCGACTTCTACCGCGTGGACACCGCGCTCACCCTCCCCCAACTCAGCCATTCCGACTGGCGGCTGCGCCTGCACGGCATGGTGAACCGAGAAGCCACTTACGGCTTCGCCGACCTGGCCGGATTTGAGGTCGTCGACAAGGTGGCGACGCTCACCTGCGTGTCCAACCCCGTTGGCGGCGACCTGATTTCGACCGGGGTCTGGACGGGCTATCGCCTGGCCGATCTGTTGGCGGCGGCCGGTGTGCACCCGGAGGCCGACATGGTGCTGTCGACGTCGGTCGACGGGTTCACCGCCGGCACGCCGGTCGACGCGCTCACCGATGGTCGCGACGCGCTGCTGGCGGTCGCCCTCAACGGTCAGCCTCTGCCCATCGAGCATGGCTACCCGGCCCGGCTGGTCGTGCCCGGGCTTTACGGATACGTATCGGCAACCAAGTGGGTCGTCGACCTGGAGCTGACCCGCTTCGACAAGGCGCAGGCGTACTGGACGCGGCAGGGCTGGGCACCGCGTGCGCCCGTCAAGACCGAGTCGCGGATCGACGTGCCGAAGGACGGTCAACGGGTGCCTATGGGCCCCGTGGTGTTCGGCGGTGTCGCGTGGGCGCAGAACCGTGGGGTGCGGGCCGTGGAAGTCCGCATCGACGACGACGCGTGGCAGCCGGCCGAACAGGGCGCGAGCTACTCGAACGAGACGTGGCGGCTGTGGAGCTTTCCCTGGCAGGCGAAAAACCCTGGGCGGCACACCATCACGGTGCGTGCCACCGACAACACCGGGGCCACCCAGACGTCGGACATGGCCACTACCGTTCCCGACGGCGCCACCGGCTGGCACACGGTGGGCTTCACCGTCACCGGGAGTTGACGCACTATCTCGACGAGAGCTTCCGCCAGCTGACCACCGCGATCACGGCGCCGATCACCGCCGTGATGGGACCGATGACCGACCAGGTCGTGGTGTTGCTCATCGGGCTACCGCCAAGCACCCCGAATCCCTGCAGCGCCCAGATCAAACCGAACAACGCGACGATCAACCCGAAGGCGAAGGTGGCAACGAACGTCCTTTTCATACGGGGATGCTACGGCCCGGCTCAGCGGCGGGCCAGCGCGTGCCAGGCCATGTCGACGATGGCCGCGCAATAGTCGTCGTCGACGGGAACGTCGGAGTACAGCACACGAATGTTCAGCGGCGCCAGCACGATCTGAACCGCGGCCAGCGCGTTGACGCCCTCGCGCAATTCGCCGCGCTCCTCGGCCCCGGTCCACGATTGCGCGCACGGCGGCGAAATGCGCGCGCCCAGAACCTCCCGGCATCACCCGCGCCCGGACATCCGCGGGGACGGGTTCACGGATCGGCTCGGACGGCTGCATCGACGTCTCCTTACCCCGCTAGAGGTATCCGGTCTGGTTCACCAGGCGTACGGACGAGGCCCCGTCAGGATAGAACTCGGCGATGCTCAGCGATGCCAGATCGAGGTGCAGGCGGTACAGGATTCCCGGCCCCGCTTCCAGCGCCAGCCGCAGCAGCATCTTGATCGGCGTCACGTGCGACACCACCAGCACCGTCGTTCCCGGATGCGCGGCGATGATCCGTTCGCGGGCCCGGACCACCCGGTCGAGCACGGCGTCAAAGCTCTCACCGCCCGGCGGTGTGGTGCCGGTGTCGCGCAGCCAGCGGCCGTGCAGCTCCGGGTCGCGTTCGGCGGCCTCGCCGAAGGTCAACCCCTCCCACGCGCCGAAATCGGTCTCGATCAAATCGTCGTCGACGGTCACGTCCAGGCCGAGCGCCTTGGCCGCCCGCGCCGCGGTGTCGTAGGCCCGCTGCAGGGGCGAGGCGAACACCGCCGAGATCCCGCCGCGCTCGGCCAGATAACGCGCCGCGGCGTCGGCCTGCCTGCGCCCCACCTCGGTGAGCGCCGGGTTGCCTCGGCCCGAATAGCGGCGCTGCGCGGACAGCTCGGTCTGGCCGTGCCGCAGCAACAGCAGCCTGGTCGGTGCGCCCCGCGCTCCGGTCCAGCCGGGCGCCTGCGGGGATTGCGGCGCAACGGGTTTCGGGGTCTCGGCCACACGCTCCTCGGGTTCGTCCGCCAGGTCGCTGGCGGCCGCCGCGTCCATCGCCTCGTTGGCCAGCCGGTCGGCGTAGGAGTTGCGCTCGCGAGGAATCCACGTGTAGCTGATCCGGTCGAACCGCGCGGCCAGCGCTCGGGCCTGGCCGTGCAGCTCGACCAGGTCGGGATGCTTGACCTTCCACCGCCCCGACATCTGCTCCACCAGCAGCTTGGAATCCAGGAAGACCGCGGCCTCGGTGGCGCCGAGCTGCAGGGCGTCCTCCAAACCGGCCAACAGGCCGCGATATTCGGCCACGTTGTTGGTGGCCCGGCCGATGGCCTGCTTGTTCTCGGCCAACGTCGCCGAGCGGTCCTCGGTCCACACGACGGCGCCGTAGCCCGCCGGGCCGGGATTGCCCCGGGACCCGCCGTCGGCCTCGATCACCACCTTCATTGGTCGAACCCCTTGACCCGCAACAGGATCGCGCCGCATTCGGGGCATCGCACCACGTCGTCGTCGGCGGCGGCCGAGATGCGGGACATCTCGCCGCGGTCGATCTCGAGCCGGCAGGCGCCGCACCGGCGCCCCAGCAGCGGTCCGGCGCCCGGCCCTCCCCCGGCGCGCTGCCGTTCGTAGAGCGCCGCCAGGGCGGGGTCCAGTTCGGCGGTCAGGGTCTCCCGGCGCGACGAATGCGCCTGCCGGGCCGCATTGATTTCGGTGAGCGCGTCGTCGAGAGCTTGCCGGGCGCCGGCCAGTTCGGCCTCCAGCGCCTCGACCGTTCCCTGCGCGTCGTTCAGTTGGGACTGCAGCTCCTCGCGGCGCTCCATCACCTCCAACAGCGAATCTTCCAGGCTGCCCTGACGGCGCGTCAGCGTCTCCAGCTCGTGCTGCAGGTCAGACAGCTGCTTGGCGTCGGTGGCACCCGACTGCAGCAGCGCCCGGTCGCGGTCTTCACGCTGCCGGACCGCATCGATTTCGGACTCGAACCGCGACACCTGAACCTCGATGTCCTCCAAGGCGATCCGAATGGCGCCCACCCTGTCGGCGGCGGCGTTGAGTTCGTCCTGCAACCGCTCGCAGGCCTGTTGCTCCGCCAGATGGCTGGCCCGGTGCGTGATGCGGGACAGCTCCGCATCCAGTTTCGACAGCTCGAGCAGCGAACGCTGCTGAGCGACTTCGGCCTTCATCGCGCCTCACCCCCGGTCTCGTCGCCGCACTGCCCCATGTTCCATGGGTCGGTGCGGATGGTGCATATCCGCACCGCCAGCGCCGCACCGAAACGGGACCGCAACAGGTTTGCGGCCTGGTGGCACCACGGAAATTCACTTGCCCAGTGCGCCACGTCCACCAGCGCCACATTCGAGCTCCGGCGATGTTCGTCGGCCGGATGGTGTCGCAGGTCGGCCGTGACGTAGGCCTGCACGCCCGCCGCGGCCGCAGTCGCCAGCAGCGAGTCCCCGGCGCCGCCGCAGACGGCGACCCGGGACACCGGCAGGTCGGGGTCGCCCGCCGCGCGGACCCCCCACGCGGTACGCGGCAGGGCGGCGTCGACGCGGGACACGAAGTCGCGCAGCGGTTCCGGCCGGGGCAGGACGCCGATGCGGCCCAACCCGGCGTCGCCGGGCGGCGGCACCAACGCGAACACGTCGAACGCGGGCTCCTCGTAGGGATGCGCGGCGCGCATCGCGGCCAGCACGGCGGCCCGGATCCGCGCGGGTGCGACCACTTCGAACCGGTCTTCGGCCACCCGCTCGACGGTGCCGACGCTGCCCACCGCGGGTGATGCCCCTTCGTGCGGCAGGAACTGCCCGATACCGCTGACGCTCCAGCTGCAGTGCGAATAGTCGCCGATGTGTCCGGCGCCGGCCTCGAACACCGCCGCCTGCACCGCTTCCGAGTTCTCGCGCGGCACGTAGACCACCCACTTGTCGAGGTCGGTCGCGTCGGTTCGCGGCTCCAGGGGTGCCTCGACGGCGAGGCCGAGTGCCTCGGCGAGCGCATCCGAGACGCCCGGTGCGGCCGAGTCGGCGTTGGTGTGCGCGGTGAAAAGCGAACGCCCCGTTCGGATCAGCCGGTGCACCAGCGCGCCCTTGGGCGTGCTGGCCGCCACCGTGTCGACCCCGCGCAACAGCAACGGGTGATGGGCCAGCAGCAGTCCACCGTGGGGAACCTCCTCGACGACGGTCGGTGTCGCGTCGACCGCAACGGTCACCGACTCGAGGCGATCGTCGGGGTCGCCGCACACCAGCCCCACCGAGTCCCACGATTCGGCCAGCCGCGGCGGGTAGGCCTCGTCGAGCACGTCGATGACGTCGGTCAGCCGCACGCTCACGCGCGCACCTCCGAGACGGCCTGGACCAGCAGCGGCCATTCCCGGCGCACCGCGGCCCGCAGGTAACGCTCGTCCAGACCGACGAACGTGTCACAGCGACGGATGGCAATCCCTTTGTCCTGCAGAGTTTTTCGGATCCGAACGGCGTCCGGCCGGTGGAACAGCACGAACGGGGCCCGACCGTCGACCACCTCGGCGCCCGCGGACGTCAGGCCGGCCACCATCTCGGCGCGCAACTCCGTCAGCCGCGCGGCACCGGCCGCCGCCTCGGCGACGGACCGCGGGCCGCAGCACGCCGCGATCGCCGCCAGCTGCAGCGTGCCCACCGGCCAGTGGGCGCGCTGAGCGGTCAATCGGTCCAACACTTCCGGTGCACCCAGGGCGTAGCCCACCCGCAATCCGGCCAGCGCCCAGGTCTTGGTCAGGCTGCGCAGCACCACCACGTCGGGCAGCGAGTCGCCGGCCAGCGACTCCGGTTCGCCCGGGATCGAATCGGCGAACGCCTCGTCGACCACCAGGATGCGGCCGGGCCGCCGCAACGCGAGGAGCTGCTCGCGGGTGTGCAGCACCGAGGTGGGGTTGGTCGGGTTGCCCACCACGACCAGGTCGGCGTCGTCGGGGATGCGCACCCCGTCCAGGCCGAAAGGCGGCTCCAGCACCACGTGGTCCACCGGCACCCCGGCCGCGCTCAGCGCCGCGGCCGGCTCGGTGAACGCGGGCGCGATGATCGCCGCCCGCGCCGGGCGCAGGTTGCTCAACAATGCGAACGCCTCGGCCGCCCCGGCCAGCGGCAGCACCTCATCGCGGGCCCGGCCGTGCCGCTCGGCGGCCGCGTCCTGCGCCGCCCACACGTCCTGGGCGCTCGGATACCGGGCCAAATCCGGCAGCCGCGCGGCCAGCCGCCGCACCAGCCACTCGGGTGGCCGGGCGTGACGGACGTTGACGGCGAAATCCAGCATCCCGGGTGCGACGGCCTGATCACCGTGATAGCGCGCCGCAGGCGGGCTCAAGTTCAGACTCGCCATCCGAGAAACACTAGTGGGCCGCGCCGGGGCGTGGCAGCGACACCGGCACACCCGGCCGTCGGGCATCGAGGACAATGATGAGGTGACAGGCACAACGTCCACCGATCGCCCTTCGCCGCGCCTGACGACCGAGCTGGTGATCTTCGACCTCGACGGCACCCTCACCGACTCCGCGGAGGGGATCGTGGCCAGCTTCCTGCATGCGCTCGAGCAGGTCGGTGTCGACGTGCCCGACGGTGACCTGGTGGCCCAGATCGTCGGCCCGCCGATGGACGACACCTTCCATTCGATGCTGGGCGAGGACGCCGAGCGCGCGATCGCGGCCTTCCGCGCCGAATACGGCAGCCGGGGCTGGGCGATGAACACCCTGTTCGAGGGCATCGAGCCGCTACTGGCCGACCTAAAGGCCGCCGGCGTCCGGCTGGCCGTGGCCACCTCGAAGCTCGAGCCGACCGCGCGCCGCATCCTGGCCCACTTCGGGCTCGATCAGCATTTCGAGGTCATCGCCGGCGCGAGCCCCGACGGCTCGCGCAAGACCAAGGTCGAGGTGCTGGCGCACGCGTTGGAACAGCTGCAACCCCTGCCCGAGCGGGTGCTGATGGTCGGCGACCGCAGCCACGACGTGCACGGCGCGGCCGCCCACGGCATCGACACCGTGGTGGTCGGCTGGGGCTATGGGCGCGACGACTTCCCCGACGGCGCGGTGGCCACCGGCACCACGGCGGTGACGCACGCCGCGACCGTCGACGAGCTGCGGGCGGTGCTCGGTGTCTGAGCGCGAACCGCTGCACGTCACCTTCGTGTGCACCGGCAACATCTGCCGATCGGTGATGGCCGAGAAGATGTTCGCCGACCAGCTGCGCCGCCGCGGCCTGGCCGACGCCGTGCGGGTGACCAGCGCGGGCACCGGCAACTGGCACGTCGGGGAATGCGCCGACGACCGGGCGACCGACGTGTTGCGCGCCCACGGTTACTCCACCGACCACCGCGCCGCCCAGGTCGACGAGGACCACCTGGCGGCCGACCTGGTGGTGGCCCTGGGCCGCAACCATCTTCGAATGCTGCGCGAGCTGGGCGTCGACGAGGAGCGGGTGCGGATGCTGCGGTCGTTCGACCCGCGGTCCGGCGCACACGCGCACGACGTCGAGGACCCGTACTACGGCGACGCGCAGGACTTCGAGGACGTGTTCGCCGTCATCGAGGCCTCGTTGCCCGGCCTGCACGCCTGGGTCGACGACCGGCTGGGCCGAAACGGATCGGGCTGACATGCGTCGGTTGGCGTTCTTGCTGCGGCCCGGCTGGATCGCGCTGGCGCTGGTGGTCGTCGCGTTCGCCTACCTGTGCTTCACGGTGCTGGCGCCGTGGCAGCTGGGCAAGCACAACCGGACGTCGCGGGAGAACCGCCAGATCGAGTATTCCCTCAACACCGACCCGGTTCCCCTGAAAACACTGTTGCCGCAGCAAGATTCGGCCGCCCCGAACGCGCAGTGGCGCCGCGTGACGGCCACCGGGCACTACCTGCCCGACGTCCAGGTGCTGGCGCGGTTGCGGGTGATCGAGGGCAAACCCGCGTTCGAGGTGTTGGCACCGTTCGTCGTCGACGACGGACCCACCGTCCTCGTCGATCGGGGCTACGTGCGCCCCGAGCAGGGCTCCCACGTGCCGCCGATCCCCCGCCCACCGCAGGAGCCCGTCACCCTCACCGCGCGGCTGCGCGACTCCGAGGCCGTCGCCCCGGGCAAAGACCCGTTAAGCCAAGACGGTGTGGAGCAGGTGTATTCGATCAACACCGAACAGGTCGCGGCGCTGACCAAGGTGCCGCTCGCCGGGTCCTATCTCCAGCTGACCGAGGACCAGCCCGGCGGGCTCGGCGTGATCGGCGTGCCGCACCTGGACGCCGGCCCGTTCCTGTCCTACGGCATCCAGTGGATCTCGTTCGGCATCGTCGCCCCGCTGGGGTTGGGCTACTTCGTGTATTCCGAGATCCGCGCCCGCCGCCGCGAAAAGCAGCCCCCGGCGGCGGCTGCGCAGACCCCCGAGCCCCCGCAGACCGTGGAGGCGAAACTCGCCGACCGCTACGGCCGCCGCAGGTAACAGAGCAGTCCGGCCAGCACGGCCGCACCCGCCTGCACCGTCCGCGACAACGCCACCGCGCGCCGCAGGTCGGCGACCGTCGGCGCGTGGCCGTCGCCCAGGCTGGGCCGGATCTGCAACCCGTGGCGGTATTGCGTGGGCCCACCGAGGCGCACGCCCAGCGCCCCGGCGAAGGCCGCCTCGACGACGCCGGAGTTCGGGCTGGGATGACGGGCGGCGTCGCGGCGCCAGGCCCGCACCGCACCCGAGGCCGACCCGCTGACGAAGGGCGCGCAGACAACCACCAGCGCCGCCGTCACCCGCGCGCCGACGTAGTTGGCCGCGTCGTCCAATCTCGCTGCGGCCCAGCCGAATCGGGAATAGCGCGCGGAGCGGTAGCCGATCATCGCGTCGAGCGTGTTGATGCCGCGGTACGCCAGCACGGCCGGAACCCCGCCCACGGCGGCACACAGCAGCGGCGCCACCTGGGCGTCGGACGTGTTTTCCGCGACCGATTCCAGCGACGCGCGCGCCAGGCCCGCGGCGTCCAGCCAGGCCGGGTCGCGCCCGCACAGCGACGGCAGCAGGCGGCGCGCGCCCTCGACGTCCCCGCGCTCCAGTAGTTCGGACATCGCCAGGCCGGTGCGCGCCAGCGAGGTCCCGCCGATCGACACCCAGCTGGCGCCGGCGGTGGCCGCGACCGACCAGGGCCAACCGCCGCGGCCGGCGGCCCGTTGCAGCATGGCGCCGAACATGCTGACCGTTCCGACCAGCACGCCGACGTGCACCGCCCCCGCGAGCCTGGTGTCGCGATAGGTCACGCGCTCGAGCTCGGCGGCGGCCCGGCCGAACGCCGCGACGGGGTGCCCCCGAGCCGGGTCGCCCAGCGCCACGTCGGCCAGGTAGCCGGCCAGCACGCCGGCCGGCCGGCTCCGCGTCGCCACCACCCTGGCAGCGTCTCACACGCGGTCCGGACTCCTCCGCGGGCAGAACCGGGTTCTAGGCCATCGCGAAGACGGCCGCGACGATCACCGCGGCGATCAGCACGACGATCACCCACCACATCAGCACGGGTGAGTCGAACGCGCCCGTCGACGCGCTCGCCCGGTGGTGCGCGGGGCCGCTGAATTGGGTGCTCATTTTGCTAGGCGTGCCCGTTTTCGCCCGGTTATAACGTCCGGGTCGTGGTTGACTCCAAGGCATGGCGTCGTCCGCGAGGAAGCGGCCCGCGACCCGGGTCGCCGACCTGCTCAACCCGGCGGCACTGTTGCTCCCGGCCGCGAACGTGATCATGCAGTTGTCCTTGCCGGGCGTTGGGTATGGGGTGCTGGAAAGCCCGGTGGACAGCGGCAACGTCTACAAGCATCCGTTCAAGCGGGCCCGCACCACCGGCACCTACCTCGCCGTCGCCACCATCGGGACCGAGTCCGACCGGGCGTTGATGCGCGGCGCCGTCGACGTCGTGCACCGGCAGGTTCGCTCGACGCCGTCAAGTCCGGTGTCCTACAACGCCTTCGACCCCAAGCTGCAGCTATGGGTGGCCGCGTGCCTGTACCGCTATTTCGTGGACCAGCACGAATTCCTGCACGGCCCGCTCGACGACGTCACCGCCGACGCCGTGTATCTCGACGCCGCGCGGCTGGGCACCACTTTGCAGGTGCCCGACGGCGGGTGGCCGCCGGATCGGGCGGCGTTCGACGCGTACTGGAAGCGCTCGCTCGACGAGCTGCGCATCGACCCTCCAGTGCGGGAGCACCTGCGCGGCGTGGCGTCGCTGGCCTTCCTGCCGTGGCCGTTGCGCGTCGTGGCCGGCCCGTTCAACCTGTTTGCGACGACGGGGTTTCTGGCTCCGGAGTTTCGCGCACTGATGCAGCTGGACTGGTCGCGGGGCCAGCAGCGCCGGTTCGGGTGGCTGCTGTCCGCGCTGCGGCTGGCGGACCTCTTCGTGCCGCACCGGGTCTGGCTCCTCGGGTATCGGATGTACCTGTGGGACATGCGGTTTCGCGCGCGACGGGGTTGGCGGATCGTTTAGGGCGTAGAGTTGCCCGATGCCCTTTCCTGCGCTCAACCACGTCGCGGTCACGGTGCGCGACATCGAGATCAGCGGGCCGTGGTATCGCGACCTGCTCGGCGCCGACCCGATAGTCGACGAGCACACCGAAGCCGGGTTCCGGCACCTGGTTTGGCTGCTCGACGGCGGCACGCTCTTCGGTATCCACCAGCACGATAGTCGGGCCCCCGACGAAAGCTTCAGCGAGCTCCGGGTGGGGCTGGATCACGTCGGCTTCGGCTGTTCCAGCCGTGCGGAGTTGGAGAACTGGGTGGCGCGGCTGGACGCGCTGGGCATCGCACACGGCGGCATCGTGGACGCACCGTACGGCTCGGGACTCAGTTTTCGCGACCCCGACGGCATCGCGTTGGAGTTCTTCGCGCTGCCGCAATAACGCTCAGCGTACCGTCGCGAAGAACGCGCGGACGTCGTCGACGAACAGGTCCGGTTGCTCGAACGCGGCGAAATGTCCGCCGCGCTCCATCGCCGTCCAGTGCGTGATGTTGTAGACCGGCTCGCACCAGCTTCTCGGCGCCTTGAGCAGCTCGCCGGGGAAAGCCGCTACGCCCGTGGGCAATTCGACGCGGTCCAGCTGGCCGAACACCCTGAAGCTCTCCCAGTACAGGCGGGCCGAGGACGCTCCGCTGTCGGTCACCCAATAGAGCATCACGTTGTCGAGGAGCTCGTCGCGGGTGAACACGTTCTCCGGGTGGCCGTCGCAATCGGCCCATGCCCAGAACTTCTCGACGATCCACGCGAGTTGCCCCACCGGCGAATCGGCCAGCCCGTAGCCCAGGGTTTGCGGCCGGGTGGACTGCTGCTTGGAGTAGCCGGTGCCCCACTTGCGGTGGTCGGCCAGCGCGGCCATCGCCCGCTGCTCGTCGTCGGTCGGGCTCTTCAGGGATTCCGGCGTGGGTCGACCGATCGGCATATTGAGGTGGATCCCCGCGCAGTGACCCCCGTTGCGCCCGATCTGCGTGGTCACGGCGGCGCCCCAGTCGCCGCCCTGGGCGCCGTAGCGGTCATAGCCCAGGCGCGACATCAGCGTCTCCCAGGCCTCGGCGATCTTCTCCACGCCCCAGCCCGTGCGGGTCGGTTTGTCGGAGAATCCGTATCCCGGCAGGGACGGGCAGACCACGTGGAAGGCGTCCTCGGCGCGGCCGGACGCCGGGTTGGTCAGCGGCTCGATCACCTTGTGGAACTCCACGATCGAGCCGGGCCAGCCGTGCGTGATCAGCAGCGGGAACGCGTCGTCGTGCGGCGACCGCTGGTGGATGAAATGGATGCCCAGCCCGTCGATTTCGGTGATGAACTGATCGAAGCGGTTCAACGCCGCCTCGCGTGACCGCCAGTCGTATTGCTCGGCCCAATAGCCCGCCAGCTCACGGGTGTAGGCCAGCGGCATGCCCTGGCTCCAGTCGTCCACGCATTCGGCATCCGGCCAACGCGTGTGCGCCAGCCGCGCCCGCAGGTCGTCCAGGACGTCGTCGGAGACGTCGATGCGAAACGGTTCCACGGGTTGCTCATTCACGGCGCGAGCGTATCGCTACGGCGACAAACGGGGCCCAGAATCGCCACCGCCTTACGCTCGCGAACGCCGGCTAGCGAATGAGTGGGCGCGGACGGTATCGAACCGCCGACCGCTGGTGTGTAAAACCAGAGCTCTACCACTGAGCTACGCGCCCCATGCCCGCCGGGCAGGCTACACGCACATGGCCTAAGTACCCAAACGTCGCGATTCACGACGAGCGTGCGAGTTTGTCCGCGCCGCGCGGCGTGTCGGCGTCCAGACACGGACGCTCGCGCGGCCCTCAGTCCCGCAAAGCCGCCAGCGCGTCGGTCCACAGCCGCTGGTTGCGGGATTCGCCGGGCTGTTTCATCTCCGCGAACCGGATGATCCCGGATCGGTCGATGACGAAGGTGCCACGGTTGGGGTAGCCGGCCTCCTCGTTGAACACGCCGTAGGCCTGGCTGACCTCGCCGTGCGGCCAGAAGTCCGACAACACTGGGAAGGTGAACCCGCTTTCCAGCGACCAGATCCGGTGCGTGGGCGGTGGCCCGACCGAGATGGCCAGCGTCGCGCGGTCGTCGTTCTCGTAGTCGGGCAGGTGATCGCGCAGCTGGTCGAGCTCGCCCTGGCAGATGCCGGTGAAGGCCAGCGGGAAGAACACCAGCAGCACGTTCTTGGCGCCGCGGTAGGTGCTGAGGCTGACACGCTGTTGGTTCTGGTCGCGCAGTGTGAAGTCCGGGGCGGTGGCGCCGACGGGCAGCATCAACGCTTCCCGGTTCGGGACTTCGGCTGCACCAGTCGGCTGGCGCTCCAGTCACCCAGGTTGACCGACGACGTCGGCATCAGGCCGGCGGTCGGGGCCGCCTCGGCGATTTCGGCGGGCAGGACGTGGCCGGGCTTGCCGGTCTTGGGCGTCAGCACCCAGATCACGCCGTCCTCGGCCAGCGGGCCGATCGCGTCCATCAGCGTGTCCACCAGGTCGCCGTCCCCGTCGCGCCACCACAGCAGCACCACGTCGACCACCTCGTCGGTGTCCTCGTCGAGCAGCTCAGCGCCGCACGCCTCCTCGACATCGGCCCGGATCTCGTCGTCGGTGTCCTCGTCCCAGCCCCATTCCTGGACAACTTGGTCTCGTTGGATGCCCAATTTGCGAGCGTAGCTCGGGGCGTGATCCGCCGCGACCACCGTGGAGCCTCCTTAAACCGTCCCGCGCCGTGCGATGGGGATTATCGTCGCACAGCCGCAACCACGTCGACACCCGCGCCTCAGAACGATGCCAGGCACAGTTTCAGCGCTTTCGTCTTGGCGTCGTTGAGCGCGTCCACGCGCCGATTGAATTCGCCCGTCGCGGCGTGGGTGCCGATCGCGTTGGCCACCCCACGGGCCGCGTCGATATAGGTGTTGAACGCGTCCTTCAGCTGCTGGGACAGCGCATCGCTGAAGCTGTTACCCACCGTGTCGGCGCTGCTGTTCAGCGCGTCGATGGCCGGGCCCTCCGTCGGGCCGGTGTTGCGGCCCGCGTTGAACGCGCCGACGAAAACGTTCACCTTGTCGATCGCGTCCTTGCTCGACGTGGCCAGCGTGTCGCACGAGGTGCGCACGGCCCGGGTGGTCAGCGATTGCTGCCGCTGGGACTCGCGGACCCGCGAGGTCGCCGACGAGGCGGACACCGACGCGGACACCGACTGCCGGTACGCCGGGGCGACCTGCGTGTCGGGGGTGGCGGTGCCGTTGGTGACGGTGGTACACCCCACGATCCCCATCAGCGTCGCCGCGACACATCCGAGCGCCAGAGCGCCTCGCCTGGGGGAGCCCCCCGCAAGGACGGCACGCCATCCACTGAGCACGGCTCATGACGTTACCGGGTGACCACCCCGATCGTTCGGCTACGCACGGGTTCGTGTCCGCCGGGTGAACCCGCGCCAGCTACCCGATGTCGGCTAGCCCCGGGAATCGCCGGTGCGGCACGATAGAGGGAGACGGTGCACGGCACCCCGAGGGCACAAGCCCCGCCAACTACAGGAGAGTGCGTTGACAACCGAGTTCGCGCGCCACGATCTGGCCAAAACCCCAAGCAGCGCAAGCGAACCCGACCGCGTTCGGGTGATCCGCGAAGGCGTGGCGTCGTACCTGCCCGACATCGACCCCGAAGAGACGTCGGAGTGGCTGGAGTCCTTCGACGAGTTGCTGGAGCGCTCCGGGCCGGCGCGGGCGCGGTATTTGATGCTGCGGCTGCTGGAACGGGCCGGCGAGCAGCGCGTCGCCCTTCCGTCGCTGACGTCAACCGATTACGTCAACACGATCCCCACCGAACTGGAGCCGTGGTTCCCCGGCGACGAGGACGTCGAGCGGCGCTTCCGGGCCTGGATCCGCTGGAACGCCGCCATCATGGTGCACCGCGCGCAGCGGCCGGGAGTCGGCGTCGGCGGCCACATTTCGACGTACGCGTCGTCGGCGGCGCTGTACGAGGTCGGCTTCAACCACTTCTTCCGGGGCAAATCGCATCCCGGCGGGGGCGACCAGGTGTTCATCCAGGGCCACGCGTCGCCCGGGATTTATGCGCGCGCCTTCCTCGAAGGCCGGCTCAGCGAGGACCGGCTCGACGGCTTCCGCCAGGAACACAGCCACGCCGCCGGCGGGCTGCCGTCCTACCCGCACCCGCGGCTGATGCCCGACTTCTGGGAGTTCCCCACCGTGTCGATGGGCCTGGGCCCGCTCAACGCCATCTATCAGGCGCGGTTCAACCACTACCTGCACGACCGGGGCATCAAGGACACCTCCGACCAGCACGTGTGGTGCTTCCTGGGCGACGGCGAGATGGACGAGCCGGAGAGCCGCGGGCTGGCGCACGTCGGCGCGCTGGAGGGCCTGGACAACCTGACTTTCGTGATCAACTGCAACCTGCAGCGCCTCGACGGACCGGTGCGCGGCAACGGCAAGATCATCCAGGAATTGGAGTCGTTCTTCCGGGGCGCCGGCTGGAACGTCATCAAGGTGGTCTGGGGCCGCGAGTGGGACGCGCTGCTGCACGCCGATCGCGACGGCGCGTTGGTGAACCTGATGAACACCACCCCCGACGGCGACTACCAGACGTACAAGGCCAACGACGGCGCCTACGTGCGCGACCATTTCTTCGGCCGCGACCCGCGCACCAAGGCGCTCGTCGAGAACATGACCGACGCTGAGATCTGGAACCTCAAGCGCGGCGGCCACGACTACCGCAAGGTCTACGCCGCCTACCGGGCCGCCCTCGACCACAAGGGCCAGCCGACGGTGATCCTGGCCAAGACCATCAAGGGCTACTCGCTGGGCGCACACTTCCAGGGCCGCAACGCCACCCATCAGATGAAAAAGCTTGCGCTGGAAGACCTTAAGCACTTCCGGGACTCCATGCGGATCCCGATCAGCGACGCCCAGCTGGACGAGAATCCCTACCTGCCGCCCTACTACCACCCCGGGTCGGACGCCCCGGAGATCCGCTACTTGCTCGACCGCCGGCGCACCCTCGGCGGCTTCCTGCCCGAGCGCCGCACCAAGGCCAAGGCGCTCAAGCTGCCCAGCCGGGACATCTACGCCGCGCTGAAGAAGGGATCCGGCACCCAGGAGGTCGCCACCACCATGGCGACCGTGCGCACCTTCAAGGAAGTGTTGCGCGACAAGGAAGTTGGGCCGCGCATCGTGCCGATCATTCCCGACGAGGCGCGCACGTTCGGGATGGACTCGTGGTTCCCGTCGCTGAAGATCTACAACCGCCTCGGCCAGCTCTACACCGCCGTCGACGCCGAGCTGATGCTGGCCTACAAGGAGAGCGAAGTCGGGCAGATCCTGCACGAGGGCATCAATGAGGCCGGGTCGGTGGGCTCGTTCATCGCGGCCGGCACGTCGTATGCGACGCACAACGAGCCGATGATTCCGATTTACATCTTCTATTCGATGTTCGGCTTCCAGCGCACCGGCGACGGCCTCTGGGCCGCCGCCGACCAGATGGCCCGCGGCTTCCTGCTCGGCGCCACCGCGGGGCGCACCACGCTGACCGGCGAGGGCCTGCAGCACGCCGACGGTCACTCGCTGCTGCTGGCCAGCACCAACCCCGCCGTGGTCGCCTACGACCCGGCGTTCGCCTACGAGATCGCCTACATCGTGGAAAGCGGGCTGGCGCGGATGTTCGGGGAGAACCCCGAGGACGTGTACTTCTACCTGACGATCTACAACGAGCCGTACGTGCAGCCGCCCGAGCCGGAGAACTTCGATCCCGAGGGGGTGCTGCGGGGCATCTACCGGTACCGCGCGGCCACCGAACAGCGCGCCAACACCGCGCACATCCTGGCCTCCGGGGTGGCGATGCCGTCGGCGCTGCAGGCGGCCGAGATGCTGGCCGAGTGGGACGTCGCCGCCGACGTGTGGTCCGTGACCAGCTGGGGCGAACTGAATCGCGACGGCCTGTCCGTCGAGAAGGCGAAGCTGCGCTACCCGGACCGGCCGGCCGGGACCGCCTACGTGACCCAGGCCCTGTCCAACGCCAGCGGGCCGGTGATCGCCGTGTCCGACTGGATGCGGGCCGTGCCCGAGCAGATCCGGCCGTGGGTGCCCAACACGTTCGTCACGCTGGGCACCGACGGCTTCGGCTTCTCCGACACCCGGCCCGCCGCGCGGCGCTACTTCAACACCGACGCCGAGTCGCAGGTGGTGGCCGTGCTGGAGGCGTTGGCGCGCGACGGGGAGATCGACCCGTCGGTGCCGGTCGCGGCCGCCCGCCAGTACAAGATCGACGACGTCCAGGCCGCGCCCGAGCAGACGTCCGACCCCGGGGTGGCCTGACAGCCAAGCGCCCCCTGCCGAGTGTGCGGCCAGCCGCACGCTGGTCGCCGAGCGTGAAGCCAGCCGCACGCTCGCGACCTGTCCATGCCCGCCAACCGCCCAAAACCCCCACCTCTTTGGCGAATACTTCCAAAATGTGGCGTAGGTTTTAGGGGTGAATGACAACCCGTTCGCTGGCCCATTCGCCAAGCAGCCCCGATCGCCGCTGGAAATGCTCAACACGGTGCCCGACTCGGTGCTGCGCCGGCTCAAGCAGCACTCCGGCCGGCTCGCCACCGAGGCGGTCTCGGTCATGCAGGACCGGTTGCCCTTCTTCGCCGACCTGGAGGCCTCGCAGCGGGCCAGCGTGGCGCTGGTGGTGCAGACGGCCATCAACAACTTCGTCGAGTGGATGCAGGACCCGCACAGCAACGTCAGCTACACCGCCCAGGCCTTCGAGCTGGTGCCCCAGGACCTGGCCCGCCGGATCGCGCTGCGGCACAGCGTGGACATGGTGCGCGTCACCATGGAGTTCTTCGAAGAGGTGCTGCCGCTGGTCGCCCGCTCCGAGGAGCAGCTCACCGCCCTGACCGTGGGCGTCCTGAAGTACAGCCGCGACCTGGCGTTCACCGCCGCCTCGGCCTACGCCAACGCGGCCGAGGCCCGCGGCACTTGGGACAGCCGGATGGAGGCCAGCGTCGTCGACGCCGTGGTCCGCGGCGACACCGGCCCCGAGCTGCTGTCCCGGGCCGCGGCGCTGAACTGGGACACCACCGCCCCGGCGACCGTCGTCGTCGGGGTCCCGGCGCCCGGGCGGGACGGCTCGAGCGGGCCGGGTGACGACCAGCGGGCCAGCCAGCACGTCCGCGACATCGCCGCCCAGCACGGCCGCGCCGCCCTCACCGACGTGCACGGCACCTGGCTGGTCGCTATTGTGTCCGGCCAACTGTCGCCAACCGACAAATTCCTCGGCGATCTGCTGCAGGCCTTCGCCGACGACCCGGTGGTCATCGGGCCCACCGCTCCGATGCTGACGGCCGCCTATCACAGCGCCAGCGAGGCGATTTCCGGGATGAACGCCGTCGGCGGCTGGCGGGGCGCGCCCCGGCCCGTCCAGGCCCGGGAACTCCTGCCCGAACGCGCCCTCATGGGCGACGCGTCGGCGATCGTCGCGCTGCACACCGACGTGATGGGGCCGTTGGCCGACGCGGGGCCGACGCTCATCGAAACTCTTGACGCTTACTTAGATTGTGGCGGCGCGATTGAGGCTTGTGCCAGAAAGTTGTTCGTTCATCCAAATACGGTGCGATACCGGCTCAAGCGGATCACCGACTTCACCGGACGCGATCCGACGCAGCCCCGCGACGCATACGTGCTGCGAGTGGCGGCGACCGTGGGCCAACTCAACTACCCCACCCCCACCGCTAGCGTCGGTACCAACCCCATGCCGCCGGTTCCGCTGCCGGTCAGGGCGGCTATCGTGGGTCAATCCGAGTAATAGTGACCCAGGCAACAGATCGCGGGACGGTATCGAACACGTAGCTTACGGAGCGGTTTTGTGGGGAGTACACAAAAACCTAAGACCAGGTTCATAATCTGTTACACCCGCCAAAACCGTTTCCACAGTGTTCTCTTAAACACGTGATTGCATTGCTTGCGCCCGGACAGGGTTCGCAGACCGAGGGGATGCTCTCGCCGTGGCTCGACTTGCCGGGTGCCGCGGACCAGCTCGACCTGTGGTCGAAGGCCAGCGGCCTCGACCTGGTCCGGCTGGGCACCACCGCGTCGACCGAAGAGATCACCGACACCGCGGTCACTCAGCCCCTGGTCGTTGCCGCCACCCTGCTGGCCCACCAGGAGCTCACCAAGCGCGGCCTGCTGGCCGACGCGGACCTCATCGTCGCCGGCCACTCCGTCGGCGAGATCGCGGCCTACGCCATCGCCGGCGTGATGGCGGCCGATGACGCCGTCGCCCTGGCCGCCACCCGTGGCGCCGAGATGGCCAAGGCCTGCGCCATCGAGCCGACCGGCATGTCCGCCGTGCTCGGCGGTGACGAGGCCGAGGTGCTGGCCCGCCTCGAGCAGCTCGACCTGTTCCCCGCCAACCGCAATGCCGCCGGCCAGATCGTCGCCGCCGGCCCGCTGACCGCGTTGGAGAAGCTGGCGGAGGACCCGCCGGCCAAGGCCCGGGTTCGCGCCCTCGGCGTGGCCGGGGCGTTCCACACCAAGTACATGGCTCCGGCCCTCGACCGCTACGCCGCCGCGGCGGCCGGCGTCGCGACCGCCGAGCCCACCGCGACGCTGCTGTCGAACCGCGACGGTCAGCCCGTCGCCTCCGCGGCGGCGGCGATGGAGGCGCTGGTCGCCCAGCTCACCCAGCCGGTGCGCTGGGATCTGTGCACGGCGACTATGCGTGACCGGGAGATCACGGCGGCCGTGGAGTTCCCCCCTGCGGGCACTTTGACCGGCATCGCCAAACGCGAACTTCGGGGGGTTGCGACCCGCGCCGTCAAGGCACCCGCAGACCTGGACGCACTGGCTGAACTGTAGAAAAGCCGCTTCCAGTACAACCACATAACGCTCTATAAGAACGCTCTGTTCGATTAACACAACACATCACGAAGGGAAGACGCTGTGGCCGTCAGCCAGGAAGAAATCATCGCCGGTATCGCGGAGATCATCGAAGAGGTCACCGGTATCGAGCCGTCCGAGGTCACCCCGGAGAAGTCGTTCGTCGACGACCTGGACATCGACTCGCTGTCGATGGTTGAGATCGCGGTGCAGACCGAGGACAAGTACGGCGTGAAGATCCCGGACGAGGACCTTGCCGGTCTGCGCACCGTCGGTGACGTCGTCTCCTACATCCAGAAGCTCGAGGAAGAGAACCCCGAAGCCGCCGAGGCCCTGCGCGCCAAGCTGGAGACGGAGAACCCTGACGCCGTCGCCAACGTCAAGGCGAGGATGGAAGCGGACCAGTGAGCAAGCCTTCCACTGCTAATGGCGGTTACCCCAGCGTTGTGGTAACCGCCGTCACGGCGACGACGTCGGTCGCGCCGGACATCGAGAGCACGTGGAAGGGTTTGTTGGCCGGCGAAAGCGGCATCCACGTACTCGAGGACGAGTTCGTCAGTAAGTGGGACCTGCCCGTCAAGATCGGTGGCCACCTCAAGGAGCCCATCGACGAGCACATGAGCAGGCTCGACATGCGGCGTATGTCCTACGTCCAGCGGTTGGCCAAGCTGCTCAGCACTCAGCTGTGGGAGTCCGCCGGCAGCCCGGAGGTCGACCCCGACCGGTTCTCGGTCGTGGTCGGCACCGGGCTCGGTGGCGCCGAGCGGATCGTCGAGAGTTACGACCTGATGAACGAGGGCGGGCCCCGCAAGGTGTCGCCGCTCGCCGTCCAGATGATCATGCCCAACGGTGCCGCGGCGGTGGTGGGTCTGCAGCTGGGCGCTCGCGCCGGGGTCATCACCCCGGTGTCGGCATGCTCGTCGGGTTCGGAGGCGATCGCGCACGCGTGGCGCCAGATCGCGATGGGTGACGCCGACTTCGCCGTCTGCGGCGGTGTCGAGGGTCCCATCGAGGCGCTGCCCATCGCCGCGTTCTCGATGATGCGGGCCATGTCCACTCGCAACGACGAGCCCGAACGCGCCTCGCGCCCGTTCGACAAGGACCGCGACGGCTTCGTGTTCGGCGAGGCGGGGGCCCTGATGATCATCGAGACCGAGGAGCACGCCAAGGCTCGCGGCGCCAAGCCGCTGGCCCGGTTGATGGGTGCGGGCATCACCTCGGACGCCTTCCACATGGTGGCACCGGCCGCGGACGGCGTTCGCGCCGGCCGGGCAATGCAACGGTCGCTCGAGTTGGCCGGCTTGTCCCCCAAGGACATTGACCACGTCAACGCCCACGGCACGGCGACACCGATCGGCGACACGGCCGAGGCCAACGCCATCCGGGTCGCAGGCTGCGAGCAGGCGGCGGTGTACGCACCGAAGTCGGCTCTTGGCCACTCCATCGGCGCGGTCGGCGCGCTGGAATCTGTTCTCACGGTATTGAGCCTTCGGGACGGCGTGATACCGCCAACGCTGAATTATGAAACCCCAGATCCCGAGATCGACCTTGATGTTGTCGCGGGCGAACCTCGCTACGGCGATTTCCGTTACGCCATCAACAACTCGTTCGGATTCGGTGGCCACAACGTGGCGCTCGCCTTCGGGCGGTACTGAGGCTAGACGGTGGTGACCCGCGTCACCCGGCGACGCCGGGCTCGCGGTCACCACGAGGTACGGAAGGAACGTTCGCAAGACCCATGACAGAGTTGGTTACCGGGAAAACGCTCCCGAACGTGGTCGTCACCGGCGTCGCCATGACGACCGCACTGGCAACTGACGCCGAGAACACCTGGAAGCTGTTGCAGGACGGGCAAAGTGGCATCCGCCGACTCGAGGATCCGTTCGTCGAGGAGTTCGACCTGCCGGTGAAGATCGGTGGGCACCTATTGGAGGAATTCGACAGCCAGATGACCCGCGTCGAGCTGCGGCGCACGGGTTACCTGCAGCGGATGTCGACGATCTTGAGCCGCCGGGTTTGGGAGAACGCCGGCTCCCCCGAGGTCGACTCCGACCGCTTGTTGGTGTCCATCGGCACCGGCTTGGGCTCGTCGGAAGAAATGGTCTTCAGCTACGACGACATGCGCGCCCGTGGCATGAAGGCGGTTTCGCCGCTCGGTGTGCAGAAGTACATGCCCAACGGCGCCGCGGCGGCGGTGGGTCTGGAACGGCACGCCAAGGCCGGCGTGATCACGCCGGTGTCGGCGTGCGCGTCCGGTTCCGAGGGTGTCGCCCAGGCGTGGCGCAACATCGTCTTCGGTGAGGCCGACATCGCCATTTGCGGTGGTGTCGAGACCAAGATCGAGGCGGTGCCGATCGCGGCGTTCGCTCAGATGCGCATCGTGATGTCGACCAAGAACGACGACCCGGCGGGTGCGTGCCGCCCGTTCGACCGGGACCGCACCGGCTTCGTGTTCGGCGAGGCGGGGGCGCTCATGGTGATCGAGACCGAGGAGCACGCCAAGGCGCGCGGGGCAAACATCTTGGCCCGCATCATGGGGGCCAGCATCACCTCGGACGGCTACCACATGGTGGCACCGGACCCCAACGGGTTGCGGGCCGGGCACGCGATGAGCCGGGCGATTCAGCTGGCCGGCTTGACTCCCAGCGACATCCACCACGTGAACGCGCACGCCACCGGCACCTCGGTGGGTGACGTCGCCGAGAGCATGGCGATCAACAACGCGTTGGGACCCCACGGCGGCAACGCGGCCGTCTACGCGCCGAAGGCGGCCCTCGGCCACTCGGTGGGCGCGGTGGGCGCGGTCGAGTCGATCCTGACCGTCCTCGCACTGCGGGACCAGGTCATTCCGCCGACGCTGAACCTGGAAAACCTCGATCCAGAGGTCGATTTGGACGTGGTATCGGGGAAGCCGCGGCCGGGCAAGTACGAGTACGCGATCAACAACTCGTTCGGCTTCGGCGGCCACAACGTAGCCATCGCCTTCGGGCGGTACTGACCGCTTTCCCAACAGAAAGCACACCGGAGAACAGGAGACCTGCGATGACAATCATGGCCCCCGCGTCGGTCGGCGAGTCGCTCGACCCCAGGGACCCGTTGCTGCGTCTGAGCAACTTCTTCGACGAGGGCAGCATCGAGCTGCTGCACGAGCGTGACCGCTCGGGTGTGCTTTCTGCGTCGGGCACCGTGAACGGTGTGCGCACCATCGCCTTCTGCACCGACGGCACCGTCATGGGCGGCGCCATGGGGATCGAGGGCTGTGCGCACATCGTCAACGCCTACGACACCGCCATCGAGGAGCAGAGCCCGATCGTGGGGATCTGGCACTCCGGCGGTGCGCGGTTGGCCGAGGGTGTGAAGGCGCTGCACGCGGTCGGCACGGTGTTCGAGGCGATGATCCGCGCGTCCGGATACATCCCGCAGATCTCCGTGGTCGTCGGCTTCGCGGCCGGCGGCGCCGCATACGGCCCCGCGCTGACCGACGTCATCGTGATGGCGCCGGAGAGCCGGGTGTTCGTCACCGGGCCCGACGTGGTGCGCAGCGTGACCGGCGAGGACGTCGACATGGCGTCCCTCGGTGGCCCCGAGACCCACCACAAGAAGTCCGGCGTGTGCCACATCGTCGCCGACGACGAGCTCGACGCCTACGAGCGTGGCCGTCGCCTGGTCGGATTGTTCTGCCAGCAGGGCCATTTCGACCGCACCAAGGCCGAGGCGGGTGACACCGACATCCACGCGCTGCTGCCGGAATCGGCTCGGCGGGCCTACGACGTGCGTCCGATCGTGACCGCGATCCTGGACGCCGAGACGCCGTTCGACGAGTTCCAGGCAAACTGGGCGCCGTCGATGGTGATCGGGCTGGGCCGGCTGTCCGGCCGCACGGTGGGCGTCCTGGCGAACAACCCGCTGCGCCTGGGCGGCTGCCTGAACTCCGAAAGCGCCGAGAAGGCGGCACGTTTCGTGCGCATGTGCGACGCGTTCGGCATCCCGCTGGTCGTGATCGTCGACGTGCCCGGCTACCTGCCCGGCGTCGACCAGGAGTGGGGCGGCGTGGTGCGCCGCGGCGCGAAGCTGCTGCACGCCTTCGGCGAGTGCACGGTTCCGCGGGTCACGCTGGTCACCCGAAAGACCTACGGCGGGGCCTACATCGCGATGAACTCCCGGTCGCTGAACGCGACCAAGGTGTACGCCTGGCCGGACGCCGAGGTGGCGGTGATGGGCGCCAAGGCCGCCGTCGGCATCCTGCACAAGAAGAAGCTGGCCGCCGCGGCCGATCACGAGCGTGAGGCGCTGCACGACGAACTGGCCGCCGAGCACGAGCGGATCGCCGGTGGCGTGGACAGCGCCATCGAGATCGGCGTGGTCGACGAGAAGATCGACCCCTCGCACACCCGCAGCAAGCTCACCGAGGCGCTGGCCCAGGCGCCGGCGCGGCGCGGTCGGCACAAGAACATCCCGCTGTAGGTCACCTGCTCGCGCGAGCAGACACAAAATCGCATTCGCGGTACCCGCGAAATGCGATTTTGTGTCTGCTCGGCGGGTTAATCCCCAGGGGTGACTGGCTGACCGAGCCGGGCCTCCGCATGCTTCCGCGGTGCATACCGAAGCGCTAAAGCTCATGCAGCGAGCCGGCGGGTACGCGACGACGACACAACTACTGACGGTCATGACCCGTCAACAGCTCGACGTTCAAGTCGGGAAACGGCCGACTTGTCCGCGTATGGCACGGGGTCTACGGCGCCACACGTCCAGATCTTCTGGGGCGATTGGCCGCATTGGATGTCTTCATGGGTCAACATGCGGTGGCCTGCATGGGCACCGCCGCGGCTTTGTACGGATTCGACACCGAGAACACAACAGCTATTCACGTGCTCGATCCCGGTGTACGTGTGCGCCCTACGGTCGGCTTGATGGTTCACCAACGCACCGGTGCCCGGCTCCGACGAATAGGGTGTCGTCTCGCGACGGCACCAGGATGGACCGCAGTGGAGGTCGCAAGGCAGCTGCGCCGGCCGCGGGCACTGGCGACGCTCGATGCGGCATTGCGCTCAATGCAGTGCACGCGCAATGACATTGGCAGAGCCGTTATCGAGCAGCGGGGACGTCGAGGCATCGTCGCTGTGCGCGCACTGTTGCCTTTGGCCGATGGCCGTGCGGAATCTCCCATGGAAAGCGAGGCGCGGCTGGTGATGATCGACCGAGGGCTACCGCTTCCCGAGCTGCAGCATCCGATCGTTGGACGCGATGGCGAGTTGTGGCGCGTCGATTTCGCATGGCCGCAAATGCGTTTGGCCGCAGAATACGAGAGCATCGACTGGCATGTCGGTCGCGAGGAAATGCTCCGCGATAAGGCTCGGTGGGCCAAGATCCAAGAGCTTGGGTGGACGATCATCCCAATCGTCATCGACGACGTCCGACGAGAACCTGACCGCCTCGCCGACCGCATCGCTACGCATCTGAACCGTCCGCTGACGGCCAGTTAACGCCGCCGAGCAGACACAAAATCGCATTCGCGGTACCCGCGAAATGCGATTTTGTGTCTGCTCGCGGGAGTCGTCAGCTGCCCACGATCTGTGAGAGCGCCTCGCGCAGTTGACCTTCGGGGTCGGCCGGCGGCGCGTCACAGCGCCAGCCGACGAAATCGTCGGGGCGCACCAGCAGGGCGCCCGACGGTCCGAGTCCGGTGACCGCCGCCCATTCGTGGCTCTCGACGCGGTGCGCGGCCACCGACGCCGAAGCCGCGGCGGCGCACCAGCGTTCGTCGCCGGCGAGGACGGTGAATCCCGGACCCAGCAGGTCGAGCGTCGAAACCCCGTCACGCACCCACACGTGCGGGACCCGGGTGCCGGGCTGCCCGCGCAATTCGTCCACCAGCGACACGGCGTCGGGGTCCACCGGCGCGGGAGCATCGGAAACCACTGCGCCCGAGCGGTATTGGTAGCCGATAAGCAGCGCGAACATCGGCGCCTCCTCGTCCGGCGGTAACAGGGGCCGGTCGTCGTCCAACCGCAGGAAGCGCAGCGACGGCCCGGTAAGCGATTGGCGCGCGTTGAAGCGCCCGACCGGGTGCCGCTCGGCGTGGTAGGTGTCCAGCAGCGCCTGTCCCGCCGCCCCGTGCAAGACAGCGGCCAGCTTCCAGGCCAGATTGTGCGCACTCTGGATAGCGGTGTTGGCCCCGCCGGCCTTGAACGGCGGCATGGTGTGGGCCGAGTCACCGACGAGAAACATCCGGCCGCAACGGAATTGGTCGGCCACCTGCTCGTACGGCTGCCAGGCCGCGACCTCGATCACGTCGATGTCGATGGGCTCGCCGAACGCCTTGAGCAGCAGCTCCTTGCAGCGCTGCGGGGTGAACTGGTCGGCCGATTCTCCCTTGCCGGGGAAATAGGTGGTAGTGAACATCCCCAAGTCGCCTTGGACCAGCAGGAAAATGCCGTCCACGTCGGCGTTCTTGACTTGCACGGCGTCGCCGTCGGCCAAGTGCGAGATGTACTTCGTCCAGGGCGCCCGGAAGTAGATGAAGACGACAAAGATCGGCAGCGCACCGTAACCAGATGTGCTGATGCCTGACCAGTTTCGGATCGGGCTGTGCACACCGTCGGCACCGACCAGGTAATCCGCGCGGACGGTTTCGGACTGGCCGGTGTCCAGGTCGCGCACCACGGCGGTGACACCCGAACCGTCCTGCTCTAGCGACGAAAGCTCCGTCCCGTAGCGCACCTCGCCGCCGCGCCGACGCGTGTCGGCAATCAGGATGGGCTCTAGCCTGCTCTGCGGGCAGTACTGCGCCGCCGGCTCGGGGCTGAGTTCGTCGAGGCCCGCGAAGAGCGCGTTGATGTCGAAGGCCAATTGCTCCTCGGCGCTGTTGAGGGCTGGTTTGACCATCATCGTCGAAACAGAGTCCGCGACCGCGTGGACCTCGTCGGCCAACCCGAGGCCGCGCAGGATCTCCTGGGTGCGAAAGCTCAGGTTGCGCGCCTTCGGATAGATGAAGACCTCGCGCCGCTTCTCGACCAGCAGCGAGCGGACCCCGTGTTTCGTCAGCAAAGCCGACGTGGCGAGACCGGCGGCGCCGGCGCCGACGATGAGGACGGGAACTCGTGAGGTCGCCATAGCCAAAACGATAGTGGCTATCATTCGGTATTGACAGTCATAATCGGCACTGGACGCGGCCTCCTGGAAGATGCTCATGGAAGATGGGCCCATGGCTCTCCTGGCGGAGGCGATGCTGGACATCGCCCTGGACGAGGCGCGCGCCGGGCTGGCGGAGGGCGGCATCCCGATCGGGGCCGCGCTGTTCACCGCGGACGGTGTCCTGTTGGGCCGCGGCCACAATCGCCGTGTGCAGCAGGGCGATCCGTCGCTGCACGCCGAGGTCGACGCGTTTCGCGCGGCCGGCCGGCAGCGTGACTACCGCTCGACCGTCATGGTGACCACGCTCTCGCCGTGCTGGTACTGCAGTGGGCTGGTCCGCCAGTTCAACATCGGCGCGGTGTTGGTCGGTGAATGCCGCACGTTCAGCGGCGGGCACGAGTGGCTGGCCGAGAACGGGGTCACCGTCACGGTGCTCGACGACGGCCGCTGCGCGGCGATGATGTCGGCGTTCATCGCCGAGCATCCCGACCTGTGGCACGAGGACATCGGCCTCGCGCCCTAGCCCAAGCGCGCCACGAACTCCTCGGCCGCCGGCACCGCGCGCTCGCGATCGCCCTCCACCAGGCCGATGCGCGTCCGCCGGTCCACGATGTCGGAGATGTCCAGCGCGCCCTCATGGGTGATGGCGTATTCGAATTCCGCCCGCGTGACGTCGATGCCCTCGGCGACCGGCTCCGTGGGGCGCCTGCACGTCGCGGTGGCCACCACCTTGGCGGCCTCGGCGCCATACCGCTGCACCAGCGAGACCGGCAACCCGGCGACCGGGCCGGAGCCCGGGGGCCCGGGGTTGGCGGGGGCCCCGATCAGCGGCAGGTCGTGCGTCCGGCACTTCGCGGCGCGCAGGTGCCGCAGGCTGACAGTGCGGTCCAGCACGTCTTGCGCCATGTAGCGGTATTCGGTCAGCTTGCCGCCGATCACGCTGATGATCCCGGACGCCGACTCCACGACGGCGTGCTCGCGCGAGACGTCGGCGGTGCGGCCCTCGCCGGTGTCGATCAGCGGCCGCAACCCCGCGTAGGCGCCGATGACGTCGGCGGGGCCTAGCGCGACCCCCAACGCGGTGTTGACGGTGTCGAGCAGGAACGTGACCTCGTCGGCCGACGGTATGGGGACGTCCGGGATCGGGCCGGGGGCGGCTTCGTCGGTCAGCCCCAAATAGACCCGGCCCAGCTGTTCGGGCATGGCGAAGACGAACCGGTTGAGCTCGCCGGGGATCGGAATGGTCAGCGCCGCAGTGGGATTCCCGAAGGCTTCGGCGTCGAACACCAGATGCGTCCCGCGGCTGGGCCGCAGCCGCAGCAGGCCGTCGATCTCGGCCGCCCACACCCCGGCGGCGTTGATGACCGCCCGGGCCGCCACGTCGAACGACTGGCCCGAACGCTGGTCGGTCAGCCGCGCCGAGGTGCCGGTGGCCTTCGACGCCGCGACGTAGGTCAGGATCCGGGCGCCGTGCTGCGCGGCGGTGCGCGCGACCGCGGTGACCAAGCGGGCGTCGTCGATCAACTGGCCGTCGTAGGCCAGCAGGCCCCCGTCCAGGCCCGCGCGCTGAACCGTGGGCGCCAACTGCACGACGCGCTCCGGCGCGATCCGGCACGACCGCGGCAGTATCGACGACGACGTGCCCGCGAGCGTCCGCAGCGCGTCGCCGGCCAGGAATCCCGCGCGCACCAGCGCGCGCTTGCCCCTACTCATGGAGGGCAGCAGCGGGACTACTTGCGGCATCGCGTGAACCAGGTGAGGGGCGTTGCGGCTCATCAGGATTCCGCGCTCGAGCGCGCTGCGGCGCGCGATGCCCACGTTGCCGGTCGCCAGGTATCGCAGGCCGCCGTGCACCAATTTGGAACTCCACCGGCTGGTGCCGAAGGCCAGGTCGTGCTTCTCCACCAGCGCCACTCGTAGCCCCCGCGACGCGGCGTCCAGGGCGATGCCGGCGCCGGTGATGCCGCCGCCGATCACGACGATGTCCAACGGCTCGCCGTCGGCCAAGGCCGTCAGGTCGGCCTCGCGGCGGGCCGCGTTCAGCGCGGTGGGGTCGGGTATCACGACAGGTATCCGTTCAGCGAGTAGGCGAGTTCGGCGGCGAGCGTGTCCGCGTCCAGTAGCGGTTCGACGATCTGCGCCGACTGAATCGTCGACTGGGCGATCAGCAACACCATGGTGGCCAGCTGCACGGGGTCGCCGGCGCGCACGCTGCCGTTGCGCTGCGCAACGCGCAGCCGGGCGGCCAGCGCGTCGATCAGCATGTGCTGGCTGGTCCCGAGCCGCTCGGTGATATAGATCGGCGCGAGTTCGGAGTGCAGCACCGACATGACGAGCCGGTCGCGACGCAGCAAGTTGGCCACCGTAACGATCTGCCGCACAAGGGATTCCCGGTCGTCGCCGAGCAGCGGCGCCTCCCGCATCACCTCGGTGATGTGGCGGGTCAACAGCGCGGCCACGATCGACGGCGTGTCCGGCCAGCGCCGGTACACCGTGGGCCTGCTGACGCCGGCGCGCCGCGCGATCTCGGCCAGGGTCACCCGGTCCACCCCGAAGTCGACCACACAGCTGGCCGCCGCCGCGAGGATGCGTTCCCCCGTGTCCACCGGAACGCGTGCGTTACTGATTGACAGCATGTGTAATACTGTAACGCATGACGCAACCCGAGGGCCTCCTCCCCCCGATGAAATGGAACGCGTGGGGAGATCCCGCCGCGGCCAAGCCACTCTCCGAGGGCATCCGGACGCTGCTGAAACAGGCCGTCGGCGTGGACGATTCCGGCGCCGCCGAGCTGCAACCCGATCAGGTGCGCCTGCGCCCGTCGACCTTGCCACAGGCGCACCGCGACGCGCTGGCCGAACTCGTCGGCGCCGCCTACTGCCGCACCGACGACCGGGACCGGCTGCTGCACGCCGGCGGCAAGTCCACGCTCGACCTGCTGCGCCGCAAGGACGCCGGGGTGCAGGACGCGCCCGACGCGGTCCTGCTGCCCGGCGACGAGGACGCCGTCGCCACGGTCTTGCGCTACTGCTCCCACCACCGCATCGCCGTCGTTCCGTTCGGCGGCGGCACCAGCGTGGTCGGCGGCTTGGATCCCATCCGCGGCGAGTTCGCAGCGGTGGTGTCCCTCGACCTGCGCCGCCTCGACCAACTGTTCTCCCTCGACGAGGTGTCCGGCCAGGCCGTGTTCGGGGCCGGCGTCACCGGGCCCGAGGCGGAGCGCATGCTGGGCGCCCAAGGTTTCTCGCTCGGGCATTTCCCGCAGAGCTTCGAGTACGCCACCATCGGCGGCTTCGCCGCGACCCGCTCGTCGGGGCAGGACTCGGCGGGCTACGGCCGGTTCAACGACATGGTGCGCGGCCTGCGCGTGGTCACCCCGGTGGGCACCCTGGACCTGGGCCGCGCGCCCGAGTCCGCCGCGGGCCCCGACCTGCGTCAGCTGATGATCGGATCGGAGGGCGTCTTCGGTGTCATCACCCGGGTCCGGCTGCGGGTGCACCGAGTGCCGGAAGCCGTCCGCTACGAGGCGTGGTCCTTCCCCGACTTCGAGACCGGCGCCGCGGCCCTGCGCGCCGTCACCCAGACCGCCACCGGCCCCACGGTCATCCGGCTTTCCGACGAGGCCGAGACCGGGGTCAACCTGGCCACCACCGAGTCCATCGGCGAAAGCCAGATCACCGGCGGCTGCCTGGGCATCACGGTCTTCGAGGGCACCAAGGAACACGTCGAAAGCCGGCACGCCGAAACCAGCGCCCTGCTGGCGGCCCGCGGCGGAACGTCGCTGCGTGAAGCGCCGGCGCGAGCGTGGGAGCACGGGCGGTTCGGCGCGCCGTATCTGCGCGACTCGCTGCTGTCGGCGGGCGCGCTGTGCGAGACCCTCGAGACGGCCACCGACTGGTCCAACCTTCCCGCGCTCAAAGCCGCTGTGACGCAAGCACTTACCGATGCGCTGGCCGCGAGCGGCACGCCCGCGCTGGTGATGTGCCACATCTCGCACGTCTATCCCACCGGCGCGTCGCTGTACTTCACCGTCGTCGCCGGGCAGCGCGGCAATCCGATCGAACAATGGGGGGCCGCCAAGAGGGCGGCGTGCGACGCGATCATGGCCACCGGCGGGACCATCACCCACCACCATGCGGTCGGCGCCGACCACCGCCCCTGGATGGGCGACGAGGTGGGCGAGCTGGGCGTGCAGGTCCTGCGCTCGGTGAAGGCGACCCTGGACCCGGCCGGAATCCTCAACCCGGGCAAGCTGATTCCATGACCCGGCGCGAGATCGCGAAGGTGATCGCGCTGACCAACCCCGTCTCGGGGCACGGCGCGGCAATCCGGGCGGCCCAGCTCGCGATCGCGCGGCTGCACCACCACGGGGTCGAGGTCGTCGAGATCATCGGCGACGACGCGCAAGACGCGCGCTACCTGGTGAGCGCGGCGCTGGAGAAGGGCGCCGACGCGGTGATGGTGACCGGCGGCGACGGCGTCGTGTCCAACGCGCTGCAGGTACTGGCGCGCACCGACGTGCCGATGGGCATCGTGGCGGCGGGGACGGGCAACGACCATGCCCGCGAATTCGGCTTACCCACCAAGGATCCCGAAGCCGCGGCCGACATCATCGTCGACGGCTTCACCGAAACGATCGACCTGGGCCGCATCCGCGACAGCGAAGGGGCCACCAAGTGGTTCGGCACCGTCGCGGCTACCGGCTTCGACTCCCTGGTGACCGACCGGGCCAACCGGATGCGCTGGCCGCACGGGCGGTTGCGGTACTACCTCGCGATGCTCGCCGAGCTATCGCAGCTGCGGCTCTTGCCGTTCCGCATGGTGCTCGACGGCACGCGCGAGATGGACGCCGAGATCACGCTGGCGGCCTTCGGCAACACCCGCAGCTACGGCGGCGGCATGCTGATCTGCCCCCACGCCGACCCCACCGACGGCCTGCTCGACATCACGATGGTCCACGAGGCGTCGCGCACCAAGCTGGTCCGCCTCTTCCCCACCGTCATCAAGGGCACCCACATCGGCCTCGACGAGGTGAGCACGACGCGGGCCAAATCCATTCACGTCGAGTGCCCCGGCATCAACGTCTACGCCGACGGCGACTTCGCCTGCCCGCTGCCCGCGGAGATCAGCGCGGTTGCGGGCGCGCTGCGCATCCTGCGGCCGGCCGGGGACCAATAAGGGCGCTAGCCGACTCCCCGGCTCAGCCAGGTCACCTCGCCGACCTCGCCGCCGTCCCGGTACGCCTCCAGGGCGTCGTCCCACGCCGTTCCCAGCACGGTGTCCAGTTCGGCGGCCAGGGTGTCGGCGCCCTGCGACATCAGCGCCCGAAGCCGCATCTCCCCGACCATGACGTCGCCGTTGGCACTCATCGCCCCGCTCCACAGGCCGAGCTGCGGGGTGTGGCTGAACCGCTGGCCGTCGACTCCGGGGCTGGGGTCCTCGGTGACCTCGAACCGCAGCACCGACCACGAACGCAAGGCGTTGGCCAGCCGGGCGCCGGTGCCCACGGGCCCGACCCAGTTGGTGACCGCGCGCAGCTGGCCGGGCATGGCCGGCTGCTGGGTCCACGTGAGGTTCGCCTTCGCCCCAAGGGTCGACGACAACGCCCACTCGACATGCGGGCATACCGCCGCGGGCGAGGCGTGCACGTACACCACGCCAGTCGTCACGTCGGCGAATTGATTCGACGCACGCATATCCTGCTCCTTCGGTTCCGCGAGGGACGTCTTCCCCAACGACCTGGCGGGACCTACAAGCAGGATCTGCTAACTATTTGTGTGTCGTGCGTGTCTATTGTGCCTTGTGATACCCATGTTGCGCTAGTGTGCATTTTCCATTAGCCGTATTCGGCGATCACGGCGTCCGACAACGCCGGCCACGGACGCAGCGCCCACTCACCGAAATCGCGATTGGTGAGGGCCACCAGCGCCAGGTCCCGTTCGGGATCTGCCCAGATGAACCCACCCGCCTGACCGAAATGCCCGTAGGTCCGCGGCGAGTTTTGCGCGCCGGTCCAGTGCGGAGATTTGGCGTCCCGAATCTCGAAACCCAGCCCCCAGTCGTTGGGCCGCTGGGCGCCATAGCCGGGCAGTACGCCGTCCAGGCCGGGAAATTGCACCGTCGTCGCCTCCGCGTGCAGCTGCGCCGAGACCGTCGCCGGGCGCAGCAAGTCCCCGGCGAATTTCGCCAGGTCAGCGACCGTGGACACCGCCCCGAACCCGGCGGCCGCCGCGCCGCCGTCCAGCCGGGTGGAAGCCATGCCCAGCGGTTCGAACACCGCCTCGGCCAGGTAGTGGCCGAATTCGATCCCGGATTCGCGCTCCACGGTCTGGGCCAGCACGGCGAAGCCGTGGTTGGAGTAGATGCGCCGCACGCCGGGGGCGGCCAGCACGTGGTCGTTCTGCAGCGCCAGGCCCGACGCGTGCGCCAGCAGGTGGCGGACGGTGGCGCCGGGCGGCCCGGCGGCGGTGTCCAGATCGACGACGCCCTCTTCGACGGCGACCTGGGCGGCGCGGGCCACCAGCGGCTTGGTCACCGAAGCCAGCGCGAACGCCCGCTTGGTGTCGCCGTGGCTGGCCAGCACCCCGTCGGGCCCGATCACCGCCGCGGCGGCGGCCTCGACGGGCCAATCTTTTAGAGCGTCGAGGGCCGACATCACTTCCGGGCGATGTAGTAGTTGTTGATCGGGTCCGACTCGATCTCCGCGACCCGCACGTCGCCGAACCCGGCGTCGGCCAGCATCGCGGTGGCCAGCTGCGTCCCCCAGGCGGTGCCAAGCCCGGCGCCGTCCAGCGCCAGCGACACCGTCATGCAGTGCATCAGCGACGTGGTGTACAGGTAGGTGCTCATCGGGACGCCGACGTTGTCCTCGAGCCGGCTGGAGGCCTTGATGTCGGCCATCAGCAGCACGCCGCCGGGGCGCAGGGCGCGGTAGATGTTCTCCAGCACCTTCGCGGGCTGGGCCTGGTCGTGGATGGCGTCGAACACGGTGATGACGTCGTAGGCCTCGACCTTGTCCAGCTCCGCCAGGTTGTGGCTTTCGAAGGTCGCGTTGGTCAGGCCGAGGTCGGCGGCCTCGCGGGCGCCGACGGCGATCGCCTCGTCGGAGAAGTCGATGCCGGTGAAGCGGCTGGCGGGGAACGCCCGCGCCATCACGTTGATGGCGTGGCCGCTGCCGCAACCGAAGTCCGCGACGTCGGCCCCGGCCCGCAGCCGTTCGACGAGGCCGTCGACCAACGGCAGGACCACATCGACCAGCGCGGTGTCGTACACCACCCCGCTCTGCTCGGCCATCAGCGCGTGGAAACGGGGGAACTCGCTGTAGTGCAGGCCGCCGCCGTCGCGGAAGCAGCCGATGATCTTCTGTTCGACTTCGGCGAGCAGCGGGACGAACAGGGTCACCAGGGCGAGGTTGTCCGGGCCGGCCGCCCGGGTCAGCACGCCGGCGCGGTGCGCGGGCAGCGAGTAGGTGCCGGCGGTCGCGTCGTAGTCGACGACGTGGGCGGTCGTCATGCCGGCCAGCCACTCGCGCACGTAGCGCTCGTTGAGGCCGGCGGCCTCGGCGATCTGCGCGCTGGTGGCGGGCGCGAGCCCGGCCATCGTGTCGAGCAGACCGGTCTGGTGCCCGATGCTCAGCAGCAGGGTCAGGCTGGCGCCGTCGATGGCCGCGGTGATTCGTTCGCTGAACTCTTCGCCGGTTTCCGAGGTTGTCTCGGGTGCTTCGTTCATCTACGCCGCTCCTCATCGCTTCCTCCCCCGCAAGCGGGTGGGGGTCCCTCCCTCTGGGGGCGTACCCCCACTGCATCGTCCCCGGCGCGCATGGTCAGCGACGGTACACCGTAGTTTGGTGGCCATGAGTCAGACAGTGCGCGGCGTGATTTCACGAAAGAAGGGCGAGCCCGTCGAGCTGGTGGACATCGTCGTCCCGGATCCCGGGCCCGGTGAGGCCCTGGTGGACGTCATCGCCTGCGGGGTGTGCCACACCGACCTGACCTACCGCGAGGGCGGCATCAACGACGAGTACCCGTTCCTGCTCGGCCACGAGGCCGCCGGTCGGGTCGAGGCCGTCGGGCCGGGTGTGACCGCGGTCGAGCCGGGCGACTTCGTGATCCTGAACTGGCGCGCCGTCTGCGGCCAGTGCCGGGCCTGCAAGCGCGGCCGCCCGCATCTGTGTTTCGACACGTTCAACGCCGCGCAGAAGATGACGCTGACCGACGGCACCGAACTGACGCCCGCGCTGGGCATCGGGGCGTTCGCCGACAAGACGCTGGTGCACGCCGGCCAGTGCACCAAGGTCGATCCCGCCGCCGACCCGGCCGTCGCGGGCCTGCTCGGTTGTGGGGTGATGGCCGGCATCGGCGCGGCGATCAACACCGGCGGCGTCACGCGCGACGACACCGTGGCGGTGATCGGCTGCGGCGGGGTCGGCGACGCCGCGATCGCCGGCGCCGCGCTGGTCGGGGCCCGGCGGATCATCGCGGTCGACACCGACGACACCAAGCTGGACTGGGCCCGCAAGTTCGGCGCCACCCACACGGTCAACGCGCGTCAGGCCGACGTCGTCGAGGCGATCCAGGACCTCACCGACGGGTTCGGGGTCAACGTGGCGATCGACGCGGTCGGCCGGCCCGAGACCTGGAAGCAAGCCTTCTACGCCCGCGACCTCGCGGGAACCGTTGTGCTGGTGGGGGTTCCGACGCCCGACATGAAGCTCGAGATGCCGCTGATCGACTTCTTCTCCCACGGCGGGTCGCTGAAGTCGTCGTGGTACGGCGATTGCCTGCCCGAACGCGACTTCCCCACCCTGATCGATTTGTACCTGCAGGGCCGGCTCCCGCTGGAGCAGTTCGTCTCCGAGCGCATCGGCCTCGACGACGTCGAGGAGGCCTTCCACAAGATGCACGGGGGCAAGGTGTTGCGTTCGGTGGTGATGCTCTGATGGTCCAGATTCAGCAGGTGGTCACCCACGGCACGTTCGAATTGGACGGCGGAAGTTGGGAAGTCGACAACAACATCTGGCTCATCGGTGACAACTCCAACGTGGTGGTGTTCGACGCCGCGCACACCGCCGAGCCGATCATCGAAGCCGTGGGTGGCCGGCACGTCGTCGCGGTGGTGTGCACGCACGGCCACAACGACCACGTGACGGTCGCGCCGGCGTTGAGCGAGGCGCTCGACGCGCCGGTGCTGCTGCACCCCGCCGACGAGGTGCTGTGGCGGATGACGCACCCCGACAAGGAGTTCCGCTCCGTCTCCGACGGCGAGACGGTCAGCGTGGGCGGGACGGATTTGCGCGCGTTGCACACGCCGGGGCACTCCCCCGGATCGGTGTGCTGGTATTCGCACGACCTGGGTGTCGTGTTCAGCGGCGACACCCTGTTCTCCGGCGGCCCGGGTGCGACCGGCCGCTCGTATTCGGATTTCCCGACGATCCTGGAGTCGATCTCGGAGCGGTTGGGCAAGCTGCCAGGCGAGACGCTGGTGCACACCGGCCACGGCGACAGCACCACGATCGGCGACGAGATCGTCCACTACGAGGAGTGGGTGGCCCGGGGCCACTGAGGCCGGTGCGGCCACATCCGTCACACGCGTAGCGGTTTCCCGGCCACCATGCGTGTCCCCGGATTTGATATCACCGGTGATAGCAAATCCGGAACTGGCCAACTGCTCGCAGACACCCCGCCCGACTACCGCCCCTCGAGGATCCGCCGCTTCTCGGCCTCGAACTCCTCCTGCGTCAGTGCCCCCGAGTCACGTAGCGCGGCAAGAGTTTTGAGCCGCTCAAGGCGGACCCCCTCGTCGGTCGGCTCGACGGGTCCCGCGGGCGGGGCCGGGGCCCGGTAGTACGGGTTGGCCGCCACCACCGCCCTGCGGCGGGTGCGGCCCAGCCACCAGCCCGACAACACCGAACCGGCCAGACCCACCACGAAGGCGGCGACGAACACCCACACCAAGAAGCCGTAGGAACTCTTGTGGCCGAACGCCAGTCGCGGCTCGATGTACCCATTGACCTTCCCGTCGGTCGTGATGTTGTAGGTGCCGCTCGACGCGACGCGGGCGACCCACACCCGCACGTGCGCGTCGTTGTTGACCGTCGTGGTAGTCCCGATACTCTCGGTTACCACGGGCTGCGCCACGCCGTCGGGCGGCGCGATCGTGACACCCAACGGCGGCACCGGCAGCCCGCTGTCGGGGCCGCTGATGACGACGGTGTGCAGGCTGATGGTGACGTCACCGGCGGGCAGGTAAAGGCTGCCCGAGCCCGGGACGGGCACCTCGCCGTAGGCGTTGTATTTGTCCAGGAAGAAGGCGTTCAGCACCAGGGCGGCGATGAAGCCGCCCACCGATACGACCATCACGACGATGGCAGCGGCCAGCGAGATCTTCGCGAGCCGTCGGCTGCTCATCCAGGCAGTGTGTCACCGCGGCGGCCAACAGCGCACACTGGGAGCCGGGTGAAACTGGTAAGGAGTGATACGCATGGCCAACGATCTCGTCGCCACGGTCCCCGACCTGTCGGGCAAGCTGGCAATCATCACCGGCGCCAACAGCGGCCTGGGCTTCGGCCTGGCCCGCCGCCTGGCGGCCGCAGGCGCCGACGTCGTGATGGCGATCCGCAATCGCGCCAAGGGCGAGGATGCCATCGCGGAAATCCGCAAGACGGTCCCCGACGCCAAGCTGACCATCAAGGCGCTGGACCTGTCGTCGCTGGCCTCGGTCGCCGCGCTGGGCGAACAACTCAACGCCGAGGGCCGCCCGATCGACATCCTGATCAACAACGCCGGCGTCATGACGCCGCCCGAACGCGACACCACCGCCGACGGCTTCGAATTGCAGTTCGGCAGTAACCATCTCGGGCACTTCGCGCTGACCGGGCACGTGCTGCCGCTGCTGCGCGCCGCCGGCAACGCGCGCGTCGTCTCGCTGAGCAGCGTGGCGGCCCGTCAAGGCAAGATCCACTTCGACGACCCGAATTTCGAGAAGTCCTACGCGGCGATGTCGGCGTATGGCCAGTCGAAGCTGGCGGTGCTGATGTTCGCCCTCGAGCTGGACCGGCGCAGCCGCGCGGGCGGCTGGGGCATCGTGTCCAACGCCGCGCATCCCGGCCTGACCAAGACCAACCTGCAGATCGCCGGGCCGTCGCACGGCCGGGAGAAGCCCGCCCTGATGGAGCGGCTGTACAAGGCGTCGTGGCGCTTCACGCCGTTCTTGTGGCAGGACATCGACGAGGGGATCTTGCCGGCGCTGTACGCGGCCGCCGCCCCGCACGCCGAGGGTGGCGCGTTCTACGGCCCCCGCGGGTTCCAGGAGTTGGTCGGCGGCGGCGTGCGACCGGCCAAGGTGCCCGCGCCGGCCCGCAACGAGGCTGACTGCCAACGACTTTGGGAGCTTTCCGAGCAGCTCACCGGCGTCACCTACCCGAAGCCGGACTGACGACTATCGTTGGGACATGCGGCCTCAGCCAAGGATGCCCGAATCGAGCATTGTGGTTCGTCCCGAGTCCGTCTACACCCAGTCGTCGCGGCTGCAGGCCGCCGGGCTGGCGCCGGCCATCGCGATGTTCGAGCGCGCCGCCGAGCAGGTAGCGCTGCCCCGGCCGCCGCAGCCCATCGTCATCGCCGACTATGGCGCGGCCAACGGCCACAATTCGCTCAAGCCCCTGTCGGCGGCCATCGCGGTGCTGCGCCGCCGCACCCGCCACGACCACGCAATCCTGGTGGCCCACACCGACATACCGGACAACGACTTCTCGGCGCTGTTCCACACCCTGGAAGACGACCCGGAAAGCTACCTGCAGCTCGACAACGCCACATTCGCGTCGTCGATCGGCCGCTCGTTCTACGGGCAGATCGTGCCGTCCAAGACGGTCAACCTCGGCTGGTCGTCGTGGGCGACGCAGTGGCTGAGCGCGATGCCCGGCGAGGTGCACGATCACGTGCATGTCGCCTACAGCAACGACCACGCGGTGCGCGCGGCGTACGCCGAGCGGGCGGCGATGGACTGGCACAACTTCGTCGCGTATCGCGGCCGCGAACTGGCCCCCGAGGGGCGGCTGGTGGTCATGACGATCGCGCTCGACGAGGACGGCACGACGGGGTTCCCGACGCTGATCGACGCGATGCTCGAGGGGCTGCGGGAGCGCGTGCGCGACGGCCTGGTGCGCGAGGAGGAGGTGCGGCGGATGACCATTCCCACATTCGCCCGCGGCGAGAAGGACTTCCGCGCGCCGTTCGCGCCCAGCGGGCGCTTCGAAGGCCTGACGATCGACCACCTCGAGATGTTCAATGCCGAGGATCGGTTTTGGGCCCGCTTCCGAGCCGACCGCGACGCCGAGGCCTTCGGCGGGCAGTGGGCTGCCTTCGCCCGCGCCGCGCTGTTTCCCGCCCTGGTGCGCGGGCTGGACGGCGGGGTCAAAGACGCCCGCGCCGGGGAGTTCGTCGACCAGCTCGAGCGTGCGGTCGCGGCGCGGCTGTCAAACGCACCCGAGCCGATGCGGATTCCGTTGGCCCTGGTCGAGCTGGTCAAGCGCGAACGATCGGGCGCGTGAGAGTTTCGACACATCGCAGCAACGGGTAACCCCCCACAGATCGCGACCTGCGATTGCGAGGGGGTTATTGCATGAGCGTGCAGGACGACAAGTCGGCTGACCAGGACACCGAGCAGAAATTGACGGAAAAGCCGGAGCCGGACGAAAGCGATAAAGAAAAGGCCGCCGAGATGATGGAGGCCTACAAGGAGAAGCCCACCATCGTGCTGCCCGGCACGGGCGGAAGCGTTTCGGGCACCGCGGTCAACGAGTGGCTGGACGACGACGGCAATCCCAAGCACGAGGTTCCGGAGGGCACCGACTCGCAGGACCAAAGCAAGGCCGACGACGAACGCGACGAGCAGGCGTTGCAGGACCAGATCGACAAGGACAAGGCCCTCAACGAAAAACTCAAAGAGGCAGCCACCGCCGAGAACAAGGGCGAAAAGGGTTGACCTATCGGGTCGTTCCGAGCTGAGGGCCCAGTTGGGGGATGCCGCTGATGCCCAGATCCCCCGCGATCCCTTGGACGATCTCGTTGACGCGGTCCAACCCAGGAATGGGTTCGTTGAGGCCCGGTACCGACGGGATGGGTGGCGCCTCCGGGATTCGCGGGGCCACCGGACGGGCGGGCCCGGCCGCGAGGGGTGGCGCCTGTTGCGGTTTGGCTGACGGGACGCTGGTGGACGGCGTCTCGGTGTTGGCGGGCGGGTTGGTGTCCGTGGTCGACGGCGGCGGAGCCTCCTGGGTCGCCGGCGCCTGCTGAGCCGTCGCGGTGTTGGGCGCCGGCGCGGGCGCGCGGCTGCTGGTCACGCCCGGCGCAGGCGTCGTCGCCGAGTTGTCCGAGGTCAGGCCGATCGTGACCGCGGTCCCGACGAGTGCCAACGCGGCCGCCGCGCCGACGATCCCGGCGAGTATCGGCAGCCGAAACAGCCGGCTCTTGCGCTTGGCGACCGGCTGCTCGGCCGGCTCGTCGGCGACGGGCGTGACCCGCGATTGATTGCCGGTCTGCGACCAGGCCTGCACCGGCGCGGCCCCTGTCGACGCCGCTGGAGCCGCCTGCGCCGTCGCCGTCACGGGCGCGGCCGGGGTCGAGGCGGTGGCGGCCGCCGCGAAGACTTCCGCGGGCCCGTGCGCCGCCCGCAGCGCGGCCCCGGCGGCGGCCGCAAGCTCCGGGCGCGCCGAGGTGATGACCGGGACGCGGAAGTACTGCGACAGCGTGGTGGTGACCGACGGAATGTGCGCGCCCCCGCCGGCGGAGACGATCGCGGCCAGGTCTTCAATCCCGTTGCGCGCCAAGGCGTTTTCCAGCATCGCCACGAACCGGTCCAGCGGGGTGCGAATCGCGTCGTCGAGCTCCTCGCGGGTGACCCGGAGTTCGCCGGTCAGCCCGTCGGTGAGCGTGGTGACCGTGTTCGACGACAGCTCTTCCTTGCCGCTTCGGCAGGCGGTCCGCAGCCGGCTCAGCGAGCCGATCGCCACGGTGCCGGCCGGGTCGAAGGACGCGGTGCTCGGCATGGTGGAGACGACGGCGCTCAGCAGCGCCTGGTCGATCAGGTCGCCGGAGAAGTCGTGCAGCCGCAGGGTCGGGGCCAGCGCCTGGTAGTCGCCGTCGGCGCGCATGAACGTGACGCTGGTGCCGGTGCCGCCGAAGTCGCACACGGCCACCGTGCCGCGGCCCGGTAGGGCGGCGTTGTTGCGCGCGGCGACGAGCGTCGCGGCGGCGTCGGGGATCAGCAGTAGCGGCCGGGCGCGGTTGGACCATTCGGCCACCGAGCTCAGGGCGGTGCCCACCGCGTCCACCGGCGGGGACGCCCAGTGGGCGGGATAGGTCACGGCGACGCTCTCGGGCAGGGGCCGATCACCGGTGACGGCGTAGGCCAGGGCGTGCACGGCGTCGGCGATCAGTTGCTCGCTGCGGTGCACCGAGCCGTCGGGCGCCACGATGCCGCGTGGGTCGGAGACCCGGTTGACGAACCCGGTCAGCACCAGGCCGGGCTGGTCGAGCCGCGGGTTCTCGGCGGGGATGCCGACCTCGGGGGCCCGCTCGGGGTAGAGCGTCAGGACGGGCTTGCGGGTGATGGCCTGGCCGGCGGCGGCGACCGCCGCCAGGTTGGTGGCCCCGATCGACAGTCCCAGCGCGGTCCCAGCTCCATCAGCCATGTATCCCAACCCCAACTTCAGCGACTCGCAAACCGGCTAGCCGTTATTGTGCCGCGGAAACCTGTATCGCGTCTCAGCGGAACCTAGGTGCCCGCTGTGCGCCGCGTCAGCGAATGTTGCCGGCCCCCGCGATCAGCGGCAGGTCCAGCGGCGTGACCCAGCCCGGCCGCAGGTCGTTGACGGCCGGCACCGCGTTGAGCGCGCGCATCCCGGTCGCCAGGCACCCGGCCGTGGCCGCGTCGCGGCCCGAGCCGTCGGTGAACCGGAACGCGGTCTCCTGGAAGATGCTGGGCGTGCCCTCGATGTCCACCCGGTAGACGTCGTTGTCGTGGCCCGACGGCCAGTCGGGGGCGGCGTCCAGCCCGATGCGGTTGACGTGCTCGAGCTGAATCCTGGTGTCGCCCTTGTAGATTCCGTTGATGGTGAACCGGACGGCGGCGACGTGGCCGGCCTTGATGACGCCCTTGACGGTGTGCCGCTCGGTGGGCGTCACCCACTTGTCCCAGGTGGTGGTGATCTCGTCGAGCATGATGCCGGCCGCGTGGGCGATCATCGGGACGGTGGCGCCCCACGCGAAGATCAGCATGTTGGAGTCTTCGAGCATCGGGCTGTATTCGGGTTCGCGGCCGATGCCCATCTCGACCTCGTAGTCGCCCTCGTAGTTGGTGTAGTCGAGCAGTTCGGAGGCGCGCACCCGGCGCACCTCCGAGCACAGGCCCATCAGCGTCATCGGGAACAGGTCGTTGGCGAAGCCGGGGTCGATGCCGGTGGTGAAGCAGGAGGACTCCCCCAGCTCGCAGGCCTCGGTGATGGGCGCGATCCACTGCGGCGGGTTGAGGTGCATCGTCGGCCACACCCAGGGGGTCATCGCCGTCGAGCACACGTCGATGCCGGCCCGCAGGAAGCGGGTGATCAGCGCGATGTTGTCCTTGGCGTGCATCGCCGTCGGGCCGTAGTGCACCAGCGCGTCGGGCTGCAGCGCGATCAGCGCGTCGACGTCGTCGGTGGCCGCGATGCCCACCGGCTCGGGCAGCCCGCAGATCTCGCCGACGTCGCGGCCGACCTTGTCGGGGTTGCTGACGCCGACACCCACCAACTCGAACAGCGGATGCTTGACGATCTCGGCGATCACCATCTTGCCGACGAAGCCGGTGCCCCAGACCACCACACGCTTTGGACCGTGTTGCGACATACTCACCTTCCCGTACCAGCCCCCGTGGGACTCACCCTAGCCCGGGCTCCCCGCTGCCTTGGCCGGAAACCTTCCCTAGCACCGCGCGTGGTGACACGATGCAAAACATGACGAAGCATGTACGCGGGCTCTCGATCCTGTTCGCCGTCGGCGTCGTGGCGACCCCGGGCGTGGCGCACGCGTTGCCCCAGATGCCCCAGGCCCGTTACGAGGTGACCGGTACCGGCGTCGCGCAGTACATCTCGTACCAGACCGACGCCGGCCAGTTGCACCAGGTGAACGCGCCGCTGCCCTGGTCGACGGAATTCACCGGCTTCGGGGGCCAGGTGTACGTGATCAGCGTGCAGGGGGTCGGACCCGTCCGTTGCCGGATCCTGCTCGACGGCAACGTCGTCGCCGATGCTCAGTCGACCGGTGGCCGGACGGTCTGCACCCACTGACGGAGGTCCTCGGTGAGTCTGAAGACGGGTATCGCGACGCGAACCAACGGGGCGCCTCCGCCGGAGGTGCCGCTCTCCGACATCCACCTCGATTCGCTCGACTTCTGGGGTCTCGACGACGACTTCCGCGACGGCGCCTTTGCCACGCTGCGTCTCGAGGCCCCGCTCTCGTTCTGGCCCGCGATCGAGATGGAGGGATTCGTGGCGGGCGAGGGCTATTGGTCGCTGACCCGCCACGACGACGTGCACTTCGCCAGCCGTCATCCGGAGATCTTCAGCAGCACCCCCAACATCACGGTCAACGACAACGCGCCCGAGATCGCCGAGTACTTCGGGTCGATGATCGTGCTCGACGATCCGCGCCACCAGCGGTTGCGCTCGATCGTCAGCCGGGCGTTCACCCCGAAGGTGGTGTCGCGCATCGAGGCCTCGGTGCGCGAGCGCGCCCGCCGGCTGGTCGCGTCGCTGATCGCCAACCACCCCGACGGCGAGGCCGATCTGGTCACCGAACTCGCCGGCCCGCTGCCGCTGCAGATCATCTGCGACATGATGGGCATCCCCGAGGCAGACCATCAGCGAATCTTCCACTGGACCAACGTGATTCTGGGATTCGGCGACCCGGACCTGACGACCGACTTCGACGAGTTCCTGAAGATCTCGATGGACATCGGCGCCTACGCCACCGCGCTCGCCGAGGACCGCCGTGTCAATCACCACGACGACCTGACCACCAGCCTGGTCGAAGCCGAGGTCGACGGCGAACGGCTGTCGTCGGCGGAGATCGCGTCGTTCTTCATCCTGCTGGTGGTCGCCGGCAACGAGACGACGCGCAACGCGATCAGCCACGGCGTGCTGGCCCTGTCCCGCTTCCCCGACGAACGGGACAAGTGGTGGGCGAACTACGACCGGCTGGCGCCCGCGGCCGTCGAGGAGATCGTGCGGTGGGCCTCGCCGGTGGTCTACATGCGGCGCACCCTGACCCGCGACTTCAAGCTGAGCGGCACCAAGTTGGCCGAGGGCGACAAGGCCGTGCTGTGGTACAACTCGGCCAACCGCGACGAGTCAAAGTTCGCCAATCCCTGGCTTTTCGACGTGGCGCGCACCCCCAACCCGCATTTCGGGTTCGGCGGCGGCGGGGCGCATTTCTGCCTGGGCGCCAACCTCGCCCGCCGCGAGATCCGGGTCGTCTTCGACGAATTGCGCCGCGAGATCCCCGACATCGTCGCGACCGACGAGCCCGCGCGGCTGCTGTCGCAGTTCATCCACGGCATCAAGGCCCTGCCGGTCGCCTGGACTCCGCCCCGAGGGTAGGCCCCCCCCCTTTTTTTCCGCGAGCAGACACAAACTCGCACTGGGCGGTGCCAAATCGTGCGAGTTTGTGTCTGCTCGCCAGGTTTATCGTTACCTGCATGACGATTCCCGCGTTTCCCCCCGCGGAGGTGCTGGCCGCCCGCGAGAAGCTGGTGCTCGACCACTTTCACGACGAGGTCCGCCAGGACTGGGACGACGTGCTGTCCACCTTCCCGCATCCGCGCTACGAGCTGATCCCGCAGATGATCGTGCACGACGGCGATAAGGCGGTGCGCGACTACTACACCTACACGCGCACCGCTTTTCCCGACCAGGACCACGAGATCATCGCGTTGCGGCACAGCGCCGACGCGGTGATCGTCGAGTTCTGGTTGATGGGCACCCATCGCGGGTACCTGGGCAAGGTCCCGCCCACCGGCAGCCGGTTCCGGGTCCGCATGACGGCGTACTTCGTCTTCGACGATACCGAAACGCTTGTCTGCGAACGCATTTACTTCGACACGCTGACCATGATCAAACAGCTGCTGGGCGGGCTGGACATGAAGAAGCCGGCGAACTGGCTGCTGGCCGCGCGCTGCGCGCGCGGCTTCCTGTCGATGTCGTCGGAAAAGCCCGACCCGGCGCTCACGGGTGCCTAAACTCTCCGCATGCGTGGCCTTTATGCGTTCTGCGGCCTGACCGCCGCGGCGACGCTGGCTGCCTGCGGCAGCGCCGCGGCCGCCCCCATCACCTCGCACACCGTGAAGTGGATCGACCTGCAGGTCGGCGACTGCGTGGCCGACCTCCCGCCGATCGACCTGAGCCGGGTGACCGTCACCGCCGTCGACTGCGGCACACCGCATTTGGCCGAGGTGTATCTGCGCGGTCCCCTGGCGGTCGACAAGGCCGTCGCCATCGTCGCCAACAAGGACTGCAACGAGGGGTTCGCGCCCTACACCGGACGATCCGTCGATGGCAGCCCGTTCTCGATCACCTACCTCATCGACTCGAACCAGGACCGCACCGGCGCCGACCCCACCCCGAGCACCGTCATCTGCCTGCTGCAGTCCGCCAACGGCCAACCCCTGACGGGGTCCGCGCGTCGCTGATCACCGGCCGAGTTGGGTTGCCAGGTCGAGGAAGTCGGACGCGTTGACGTCGAACTCGTCGGAATAGTCGACGTCGGCCTCGCCGTCGGCCCCGAACTCCAGCGGGCGCGCGACGAAGGCGGTCCGGAATCCCAGCTCGGCCGCGGCGCGGATGTCGTACTTGTGGCTGGCCACCATCATGATCTGGGCCGGCTGGAGGCCGAGGTAGGTGGCCGCCATGCGGTAGATCGCCGGGTGGGGCTTGAACACCCCGGCCATCTCCGCGGCGAAGACCGCGTCCCAGGGCAGGCCCGCCCGCTTGGAGATCTCGATGACGGCCGACACGTCGGCGTTCGACAGGGTGGCCAGCGTGTACCCGCTCTTCAGGCGCGTCAGCCCGGGCACCACGTCCGGCCAGGGCCGGAGCCGCCGCCAGGCCCGAGTCAGCTCGTCTCTTTCGGCGGCCGAGAAGGCGATGCCGCGCTCGTCCAGGACGGCGTCGAGCGCCCGCCGATACACCGCGTGCACCGACACCCAATCAGCGCCCCGGCGCTCCGCGGTATCCAACGCCGCGAAGTAGCCTGCGCGCCAACGCCGCACCACGTCGGGCCAATCGGCGTCCGGGTGGCGCCCGGCGCTGATCCGCCGTGCCTCGTCGCAGACGGTCGAATGAAAGTCCGTCGCCGTACCTTGCACGTCGAACAGCAGGGCCTTGACCACACGCCAATCATGCAGCCCCGTCCGCGCGCCGATCTACGATGTCCTGGTGGCCGACCGCGCCGACGAGCACGAGCCCGACTATCGGTTCACCTTCGCCAACGAGCGGACCTTCCTGGCCTGGCAGCGCACCGCGCTGGGGCTGCTCGCCGCGGCGGTCGCGCTCGTGCAGCTGGTCCCCGAGCTCGCCATCCCGGGTGCCCGCCGCGTGCTGGCCGTGGGGCTCGCCGTGCTCGCCATCCTCACCAGCGGGATGGGCCTGCTGCGCTGGCGGCAGGCGGACGACGCCATGCGCCACGGGCGGCCGCTGCCCCGCCATCCGTCGCCGACCTACCTGGCGATAGGGCTCACGCTGGTCGCGATCATCGCCCTCGGCTTGGTGATCGCCAAGGCGGTGATGCATTGACCGACGCGCCGGGCGGCCCGGTGGAGCGGACAATCCTGGCCTGGACGCGTACCTCGTTCGCGTTTCTGGGCAACGGCGCCCTGCTGATGATCAGAAACCTGCACGGCCCGCTCAGCCCCGCCGAGTTCATCCCCGCCGGGCTCGCCGGCGCCGTCGCGTTGGGGACGTTCGTGATCGCCGTTCAGCGCCAACGGGTCTTGCAACAACTGCCCATCCCACGGCGCGTCACGCCCCGACGGCAGGTCTACATCGTCGGCATCGCCGTGCTGCTGCTCGTCGCGGTGACGACGGTCGCCCAGCTGATCTAGGCGGTCGCCTTGAGCCCCGACACCGTCGAGCGCATCGGGCGCAACGACTGCAGGAACATCACCCCGTAGCCGTTGGCGCGCATACTGACTCGCAGCGCCGGATTCGGGGTGTTGTGCTCGAACCACTCGGTCAGGGCCGGGCGGTGTTGATACGCGGAGGCGGTTTGGACGCCGAGCAGCCTCAACAACGCCGACAACGTGTTGGGCTCGGTGAGCCCCGGTGCGTCGATCACTTGGTTCCTCTCGCGGGAGCGGTCGATATTCGGTTGGGTCTCAGCGGTCGCTCACCTGGACGGCAGCCCAGGGCTGTGCGTTCGGTTGGGCGACCGAATGCGCGGGCGCGAGGAGGCCGCCCAGCACGAAGGCAGCGGTGATCGCCAAGCAAGCGCATCCAAGGCACAGTGTTTCCATTGGGCCACATCATCTTTCGCATCGACTGCGGACAACGTCCGCCTTGTCAGCCCGATTACCCCGCAGCGGGGCGGGCAAACCCGGCATTCGCCGAATGGCCGATGTCGCAACGGCCTCACCAGTCACCGGAAAGGAGTCGATCCCTAACTGCCCGCCTCTCAGCGACAACCCGCACCCGCGCCGACGTCGTCGCTATGAGGCGGGCAAACAGCCGGCCGGGGCGGGTGTGGCCGATGTGGCGCTAGGCGATGACGTAGTCGCTGAGCGGGAACGAGGCGGCCTCCCGCACCGAGTTCAACGTCGACGTCGGCCGCAGCAGCGAGGCCTCACCGCTGGGGCTGAAGTAGTACGACCGCGACGTCGCACAGTTGCCTGCGTAGAACACCGTGTTGTCGAGCAGCTTGGTCATCCGCTCCATGAACCGGTCGTTGGCCTCTTCGGTCACCTCGAATGTCGTGGCACCGCGGCGCTTGACCTCGCCGAGCAGCCGGTCCATGTGGCGCATCTGGTATTCGATGGTGTGGAAGAAGGACAGCCCGGAGAAGGCGAACGGGCTGGCCAGGCTCAGGTAGTTGGGGAAGTAGGGCATCGAGACGCCCTGGTAGGCCTGGAAGCGGGTCTCCCGCCACCACTTGCCCAAGTTGCGGCCCTTGCGGCCGACGATCTCGATGGCCGGGAAGTTGGCCTCCCACAGGTCGAAGCCGGTCGCCAACACCAGCGTGTCGATGACGGTCTTGCGCCCGTCGACGGTGACGATGCCGTCCGGCTCGATCCTCGCGATCGAGGTCGTCTCCAGGTGCACGTGCGGCTTGGCGAACGCGGGATAGAAGGTGTTTGACATGGTGGGCCGCTTGCAGCCGCAGTCGTAGTCGGGCGTGAACTGGGCGCGCAGTTCCTTGTCCCGAAGCCACCGGAATCGGTTGATCTTGGCCAGGTCGGCGGCCGAGATGTTCCCCCGGCCGCGGGTCTCCTTAAAGTGCAGCGCCCCGACGACCATGATCATCTCCAGGATCACGTCGGTCACCCACCGCAGCGCGCGCTGCGCCACCGGCACCCGGGCGAACAGGCGACGCACCGCCTCGGGGAACTCGAAGTCGGGCTTGGGAATCACGTGGGTGGCGGTGCGCTGGTAGACGGTCAGGTCAGCCGCCTCTTTGGCCAGCTCGGGGATCAGCTGCACCGCCGACGCCCCGGTGCCGATGACGGCGATCCGGCGGCCCTTGTAGTCGTAGTCGTGGTCCCACGCGGTGGTGTGGACGATCTTGCCCTCGAAGCTCGCGATCCCCGCGATGTCCGGCAGGCGCGGCTGGGACAGGAAGCCCGTCGCGGTGATCAGCATGCGGGTCGTCAGCGTGTCGCCGCCGGCCAGCGAAACCCGCCAGGTCTCAGCTTCCTCGTCCCACTGGGCGCCTTCCACGGTCGTGTTGAACCGCATGTGGCGGCGCACGTCGTACTTGTCGGCGACGTCCACCGCGTATTGCTTGACCTCGGCGCCGGGCGCGAACAGCCGCGACCAGGTCGGATTGGGTTCGAACCAGTACGAGTAGGTGGTCGACGGGATGTCGACGGCGATCCCCGGGTAGTGGTTGACGTGCCAGGTGCCGCCCAGGTCATCCTCGCGGTCGAGGATGACGAAGTTGTCATACCCGAGACGCTTGAGCTGGATCGCAGCACCGATGCCGCCAAAGCCGGCGCCGACTATGACGGCGTCCAAACGGTCCGTGTTCACAACCTGCTCCGTGCTTCCCCGCCCCGTGCTTACTCAGAAAGAACTGGCATTACCCTTACGTAACTCTAATAAAGGAAGCGGCGCGACGCACCCGTGGTTGCCGGCATGTGACCTTGCTGACATCGCGCGCGTTACCCCGCGGGGCGGTCGCGCCGGACGACCGCCCCGCACCAAAGCCTCTGTCCCCGAGCCAAACCTGCGGATTTACCGGGTCGCCGGACCGGCCGCGGCGGTTCCCTGCAGCTGGCCCAGCAACTCGTGGCACCGCCGCGCGCGTTGGGAATCTTGCTCCATCACCTCGCTGAAGAATGACGCGACGTCGTCCAAGCCGGCGTTCTTCGCGTCGCGCACGTACTGGCCATAATCGTGGCCGGCTTTCAGTGAGTGGTATTGAATCGAGATCAGGTCGAACGTCACGTCGTCGAAACCCGTTTCACCAGTAGCCATGTCGTCACCTTTCCGTGTCTCTAGCAAGTTCGCGGACCGGCTACCCGCCGCCCGCGACGCCAAACGACGGCCGGAAGCGTTTTCGGAAGATGGCGCGCCAGCGCGCGTGCAAAATGGATTCATTCGGTGCGTCGACACGCGGGGCTCATCCGACGCGACGCGCCAGACCTCGGTATACAGGAAACGACAAGTAGATTTTTACGATAGGGACAGTTTCGGAGGCGTTGGTATGGGCATCATCGGCGGCATGATCGCACGTCACTTCATCCGTTCCCTTGCCCCCGCGGTAGTGGCCGCGTCGGGCCTCGGCGCGTCGGCCCTCACCGGCTCCCTCCTGCCTTCCGCCGCCGCCCAATGTCCGGACGTGCAGGTGGTATTCGCCCGCGGCACCGGTGAAGCCCCCGGCGTCGGCCCCACCGGCCAAGCCTTCGTCGACGCCCTGCACTCGCGCCTCGGCGCGCGATCATTCGACGTCTACCCGGTGAACTATCCCGCCAGCGACCAATGGGACACCGGCGTCGACGGCATCAGAGACGCCGCGAACCACGTCAATTCGATGGCTCACGACTGCCCCAACACCAAAATGGTGCTCGGCGGCTACTCCCAGGGCGCGGCCGTGATGGGCTTCGTCACCTCCCCCTCGGTGCCCGACGGCGTCGACCCCAACACCGTGCCCAAACCCCTCGACCCGTCCGTGGCCAACCACGTCTCCTCGGTCGTGCTCTTCGGCATGCCCAACGTGCGCGCCATGAACTTCCTCGGCGAACCACCGGTCGTCATCGGCCCGGCGTATCAGGACAAGACCGTCAAGGTCTGCGCCACCGAAGACCCGGTCTGCTCCGACGGCATGAACTTCGCCGCCCACAACACCTACGCCGACGACGGCGCCATGATCGACAAAGGCGTCGCCTTCGCCTCCAGCCACCTCGACGCGGGTGGACCGGCGGTCAGGAGCTTCGGCGGCTAAGCCGCTTTTTCCAGGGTCAACCCGGCCATCCCGACGACGGCGCGCCGACTACCGACAACAGCTGAAGCTTCTCGTAGCTTTCGCTGCCCGGTACCGCGGTGTACACCAGGAGCGCGTGCGACTCGTCGGGGTCCAACAGCGTCTGGCAGTTCAGTTCTAGGCGCCCGACCTCGGGGTGGTTGTACCGCTTGACTTCTCGCGGCTTGACGCCAACCTCGTGTTCCTTCCACAGGCTGCGAAACTCTTCGCTCTGCGCGTCGAGCAGCTCCGCTAGCCTGGCGGCCGTGGATTCGGGTCCCCGCAGGGCGAGCACTCCGCGAAGGCCTGCGACGTACATCCGCGAGTAGAACTCGTGATCCTCGGGCGGATACAGGCAGCGGGCCGTCGGGTCGGCGAACCACCGGTATCCGATGCTCCGCGACGGGCCACTGTGCCGGCTGGAGTCACCAACGAGAGCGATGCCGAGCGGGGTCTGTCGCAGTGTCTCGCCCAGTTCGGTGACGATCTCCGCCGGGGTGTCGGTGAGCCTGTCGAAGATCCGTAGCATCCCCGGGCTGATGTGATCGGTCCCGGACCCGCGCGGCGGCGGTTGGTGTCCGGCGAGGCGAAAGAGATGATCGCGCTCGTCTCGAGATAGGTGCAACCCTTGCGCGATCGAGGCGATCATCTGATCCGACGGCTGCGGGCCGCGCTCCTGCTCGAGTCGCGAGTAGTAGTCCGTCGACATGTGGCACAGTGCGGCGACTTCTTCGCGCCGCAGGCCCGTCGTCCTCCTGCGCGGCCCCCTGGGCAGTCCGACGTCTTCTGGCTGTAATGCCTCACGACGTCGCCGAAGGAATTCGGCCAGTCCCCGTCGATCAATCATGTATTGCATCCTGCCCCCGATGGTCCGGCGACAGCCACGGACTGTCAGTCAGTGGATGACGTCAGCAACTTCGGCAAGCCTTGGGCGGTATCGACTAGACGTCAACCAACGGAGTGCAGACATGCCACGAAGGCAATACGACATCGCGATCGCCGATCTCTCCGGGAAGCGAGCGGTCGTCACGGGTGCAAGCGACGGGCTGGGACTGCGCATCGCGGCACGGCTCGCCGGCGCGGGCGCCGAGGTCGTCATGCCGGTCCGCAATTCGACCAAGGGCAAGGCGGCCGTCGCGCGGATCCGCGAACAGCTTCCCGGGGCGAGGGTCTACCTGGAGTCGCTCGACCTGTCCTCGCTGGCGTCGATCGGGGCTCTAGGTGAAAAGCTGCGCACCGAGGGCGCTCCCATTCACATCCTGATCAACAACGCGGGGGTGATGACCCCGCCGGACCGGCAGAGCACAGCGGACGGCTTCGAATTGCAGTTCGGCACGAACCACCTGGGCCACTTCGCCCTTACGGGCCACCTGCTGCCGTTGTTGACCGCCGGACGTGCTCGGGTGACCTCACTGACCAGCATCGCGGCACGCAGCGGCTCGATCAACTGGGCTGACACCGAGTGGGTGGACAGTTACGACGGCATGCGCGCCTACCGACAGTCCAAGATCGCGGTCGGCTTGTTCGGTCTGGAGCTCAGCCGCCGCAGCAAGGCCGCCGGATGGGGCATCACCAGCAACATCGCCCACCCGGGAGTCGCGCCCACGAGTCTTTTGGCCGCACGCCCGGAGGTCGGACGGACGACGGACACCGTCCAGGTCCGAGTCATCCGGTTCCTCTCGGCGCGAGGCCTCGTCGTAGGGACCGTCGACAGCGCGAGCCTCCCCGCGTTGATGGCCGCCACCTCGCCCGACGCTGAGAACGGCGGGTTCTATGGGCCCCAATGGCTCGGCAACGTGGGTGGGCCGCCCGGTGTACAGAAGTTGTGGAGGACGCTACGCGACACCGAGAGCGCATCGCGCTTGTGGGCGTTGTCGGAGAAGCTCTCTGGCATCTGCTTCGGGTGAAGTCGTCACGGTGATCTGGGTGCCTCAGCCGGAAACCACATTGCGGATGACGCCGATGCCGCCGACTTCGACCTCGACGATGTCGCCAGCGACCAGGAATCGGCCTTGCGCGGAGCCGACTCCAGATGGAGTCCCTGTCAAGATCACATCGCCACAGCCCAATTCGGCCTGATGCGAAATTCCCTCGACTATCCGAGCAAAGTCGAAGATCATGTCGGAGGTTGAACTATGTTGGCGTTGCTCGCCGTTCACGCGAGTGGTGATCGACAACTCAGCACCACCGCGGACTTCGTCAGTGGCCACGATGCATGGACCAAGCGGTTTGAACGTCGGGAACGACTTCGCGCGGATCACTTCGCCGACGTCGACGAGCTGCCCGTCGCGCATCCCGCGTTCTTGGACATCGCGGGCGGATACGTCGTTGGCAACGCACAACCCGGCGATGTGATCCCATCCCGAGCCCGGCGCCAGAGCGTGACACGAAGTGCCGACCACAATAGCGATTTCACCTTCGTAGTCGACGTAGCTCGGCGCCTCCGCGGGCAGCGTGATCGGCTGATGCGGCGACGCAATCGCGGTGGCGGGGACGGGGAGTCCGATCGGGACAGCCGGCACCGAGGCGCCAACTTCGGCCACGTGGCTGTGATAGTTCAGCCCCAGCAAGTAGATCGTGGCACCGACCGCCACGGGCGCTTCGAGCGTCGCGCCGGCCAGCGGCAGTCGCCGCCGGACTGGCGTCCTTGCCAGATCAATGTCGCTTTGGGCCAGCAGTGCAGCGATCGTCAGGTCGGCCGGCAGGTCGAGCAGGGCCAGCTCGTTGCCTTCGCCGCGGGCGATCCCCTCGGACGTCTGATAGAGCCGCGTCATGATCACCGTCCTCCAGCCAACGTGGTGGCGAAGCGACGCGAGAACCGCCACCTCCCAACGGAATCACGCACGAATTCGTCATCGAAAACCGTGATCGCGCGGGCTGTGAGTTCATCGGCGCCGCCGAGTACGTACACGCACAGCAGCGATTGAGCAATAGCCGCGTCGGCGCCGGTGCGGTGAAACACGATGTTCGTGATCTGGTGTCGCGTCCTGCGTTCCACATCAGCGTCGCGTGCGGCCTTCACGAACGCGAGCTGCTCCCGGCCCTTGATCGAATGTTCGGCGGAGCCCATCTCACCGTCCTCGGTGAACAGATCTACGTTTGCGGTCGCTACGCCGGAGTCGATGTTCTTTGCAAAGGAGTGGATCGACATCTGGCAGGCGAGCTCGGCGCCGACCTGCGCGGCGGTGGGTTCGGTCCCCGGTGATTCAGGCACGCCTTGCTCCTCAGCGTTTGACGTCGCGGACCGACTAAGTTATATCGGTAATTTGACGCTAAGTCAAAGTGGCGACGCTGACCGGTCCGCACGCGAAAAGTCCTGCTCAACTGCTACCGTATCCCGGTGAACAGCAAGCCATCGGCGAAGAAGCGCCCGCCGAGCCCAGCTTCAGGATCTCCACCCGCCGCGACGGCCCCTCGGAGCCGAGCTGGCAGGGTCGACCGCCGTCAGCAACTCACCGACGCGGCGCTACGGCTGTTCTCCAGCCGCCCCTACGACGAGGTGCTCATCGACGACATTGCGGCCGAGGCGGGCGTCGCGCACGGGCTGTTGTCGTATTACTTCGGCGGCAAACGGGGCATCTACCTTGCCGCGCTGGAGGCGGTACAAGCGGACCTCGCGGTGCTCACCACGCCGCTGCGCTCGGACGGCAACGTCACGGCCCAAATCAAGGGGATGGCACGCCGCCACTTCGAGTACTTCCGCGCGCACCCGCACCTGATGCTGGGCCTGCTGAACTCAGCGCCCACCGATGCCCAGACCCGGGCGATCCTGTCGGCCAACCAGATGTCCGGAGCCAATGCACTGCTGAAACTCCTGGACCTGCCCAGCGAACCCCCACCGGCGCTGGAAACCGCACTACGGGGTTGCATGGGATTTCTGGACGCCATCACGGTGCATTGGCTGACCCACGATGCGCAAACAGACGTGGCACTTCTCGTCGACATGCTCTACGACGTCGCCCTCGCCGCGATCGCCAGCGCAGTCGGCCACGAGAAAGCCCTGACGATCCTCGAGCCGCCGTCGGCGGCCAGCTGACACAGGCCCGGACGGGAGAGACGGCGCTCGAACACCGATGACGCCGGCGTACAAACGCCGACCCGCACGGCGGTCACGCGGCCCGGACCGTCGTTCGTTCGGTGCGTCACGACGGACTCCATACACGGACCCGCCCCGGCGAAGTCCAGCAACGTGTTGTCCAGCCGCCGGGAACCGGTAAGGCGCGGTCGCTGCAGTAGCTCGAAACTTGACTTTGCGTCAAACTATTGAGACGCTCGGGCTACCCGACGCGCCCTCGCATCGCGGCCGTCCTGGCGACATTGCGTTGCGAGCAATGTCGATCTTTCGTTCGCTCGCAGGAGGCACTCATGCCGGCGCCGCAGAAATTGGCCCACATCGTGTTGGCATCGAGCCAACGAGACGCAATGCGGGACTGGTATTGCAAGGTTCTTGGTGCGACGGTGCAATTCGAGAACGAAGTGCTGTGCTTCCTGGCCTACGACGACGAGCACCACCGCATCGCGATCGGACAGATCCCGGGACTGCAGAAGCCGCCACCGGGCTCCACCGGTCTGCAACACGTGGCATTCACCCACCGCGGCTTGGCCGACCTGCTCCAAACCTTCGACGACCTGAGGGGCGAAGGCATTCACCCGATCTGGTGCGTCAACCACGGGACGACGACATCGATCTACTACGCCGACCCGGACGAGAACTGGGTCGAACTGCAAGTCGACAATTTCGCCACCATCGAAGAAGGCAACGACTACATGCGATCGGATCGGTTCGCCGCCAATCCGATCGGAGTGCGATTCAGTCCCGGCGAGTTTCTGGCGCGACTGCGCGCCGGTGAGAGTTCGGCCGATCTGCTCGCCGAGCTCGCGCTCGTGAACGGGGAGCCCGTCGGTCCACCCCTGGCGATGCCATGACCACCGGCGTCAATGAACTCGGCGACTTCGCGGCAGGCTGGTGTCAACATGGTTGAGACCGGACACTGAGCGATTGCTCAGCCGGCCTTGGCATTCAGGAACGTCACGATCCCCTGGGTGACCGCGTTGGCGTAGCGCGCGCGGCCGTCCGGGCTTTCGATGCGCGCGGCGTCCTGGGCGTTCCTCATGTTGCCGAGTTCGACGAGGATCGCCGGGTACTGGGCCAGGTTCAGCCCCGCGAGGTCGTCGCGGCCGTACAGGCCGTTCGAGCCGATGTAGTTGGCGGGCTGAAAACCGGCCTGCGCCAGGGCATCCCGCATGGTGGTGGCCAGCTGGACGGCGGGGCCGGTCTGCACCTCGTTCAGCGGCGGGCTCGAGTAGTTGACGTGGAACCCGCTGCCGGACGGGGGTCCGCCGTCGGCGTGGACGCTGACGATCGCGTCGGGGTGCATCGCGTTGGCCGCCGCCGCGCGCTGGTCCACGCAGGGTCCGACGGAGCCGTCGTCACCGCGCGACAGTTGGGTGCGGACGCCCAACTGGTTGAGCGACTGGTTGATCAGCGCCACGACCGCCCAGGTGAACGCGTGCTCGGGATAGCCGTCGTTGGTGGCGGCCCCCGACGCCTGGCACGCCTTGGTCCCGCCGCGGCCGTTGGGGACCTGCTGGTTGATCGACGCGTCGTTGACGGCGTTGTGGCCCGGGTCCAGGAAGACGGCCGACCCGGCGACGCCGGCGGCGGCGCGGGGCGCGGCCGTGAGGGCCCCCGCGCCGAGCAGCACGGGCGCGAATCTCAGCACGTCGCGACGGGAAACGGCTCCCGGCCGAGCGGGGCGGTCAGTCACCGCGCGATGGTAACAATCAGCGCTCCTGCACGGCAGCCGCCAGGGCGTCGCCGACGCTCTTCAGGAAGGTGGCCGGCACGCCGTAGCCGCAGGTCGTCATCCTCAGCCGGCCCTCGAAGGTGGTGATGCCGGTGACGTACTCACCCTCGGTCTGGCTTTGCACCACCGGCGCCCATACCGCCGTTGGTCGCAGCGGCCCGCAGCCGTCGAGGTCCTGTACGCCGAGGTTTGTGACGATCATCTCGAACGGACACACACGGCTGAACAGTTCTTCGGCGTGGTCGGCTTCGGCGTCGACCGGGATCGCGTCCGAGACGGCCTGCGAGGCGGTGCGGATTCCCCGCGCCGACCGCGCGACGTCCAGGTGTGCAGTGGTCGTGCGCGCTTGCTCCCAGAACGAAGCGCCATCCCAGGGCGACAGGCCGGTCCAGGTCGACTGGATGTAGAGACCACAGTCGCCACCGACACCGGCCAGCCCCCGGAAGTTGATCGGACTGAGCACCCGCACAAATTCTTCGCCGCGCTCGGCGGCCCGGACTCGGCACATCGCGACCACCAGCGCCGCGTGCACGGTTGTGCGTTCCTGGCGGCATCGCTGGGCCAATAGCGCGGTGTCCACTTCCGGCAACGCCATGGTGTGCACATTGGTCGCGGTGCCGTCGAACGGGCGGATTGCGCTGGGCACCCGCATCCTCGGATCGTCGGCCAGCTCCAACGGCGCGATCTCACCGAGCGTGCGGGCGACGAGGTCCTCTGAGGTTTGCGGCACAGGCAGATTGGGCAAGTTCGCTCCGTTGAGCGCGGCGATGACATCCCTGAGCAGCAGCACCGACGATATTCCATCGGCGATGCAGTGGTCGAACGTCAGCAGCAGTGCGCTGCTGGTCGGCCCCTGAAGCAAGGATGCGCGCATCAAGGGTGCCCGCGAGCGGTCGAATGGCCGGCTGAGCTCGTCCGCCGCGGCCGCCTCCCAGGACGACTCCGGCCCGCGGCGGACGGTCAGGGCGATCGGTGCCACGCTGGTGGCGCGGTAGAAGCCGAGCCGCGTGCCCGGCTGGTCCTCAACGTGTGCTGACAACAAGGGATGTCGTCGTTGTACGGCAGCCAGCGCCGGCCGCACCTTCCCGGGAGTGAGCACTTCGGCGAACTCGGCCACGATCGAGAAGTGCGTCGGATTGCGTTCGCTGTAGCGGTAGAAAAGCCGCTCCATCGCGCCAATGGGGGTCACGTCCCGTGGAGTGGTGTAAGAGCATTCGCGTGTTCGCGTGAGGCTCTGCGGTTGTTCACTATGCCGTGAGAGCTGCTGTGGGGGCAATCGTTTCGGCGTTCTTGTCGCTGGCGTTGAGGAG
>NZ_MPNT01000010.1 GCF_001907675.1 Mycobacterium paraffinicum | reverse complement strand
CCGCCACCCCCCCATCACACCCCCCCCCACCCCCCCCCCGCCCACCGTCCCACCATGGCCCGGGCCCCTCGGCGAACGCGCCGACTGGTGGTGGTACGACCCCTTCCAACCCCAACCACCACCGTCCAACAACTAGACGATGCTGAAGCCGGTTGGCGGAGAGACGAATTCGTTCGCAGTGTCCGATGACGGGTCTTGTCGAGGCCAAGGAAGCGCGCACCGACGATGAGCCGCTCGAGCCTCCCAACTCAAGCACCTCGTCACCGCGGCTTCGCATGTCCCGGCGTGTCGCGCCGCGCCAGCTCGGCCAGCATCGCGTTGTAGGCACCCAGCTCGGCGTCGTCGTCGCGGTCGGCGGCGCGATCCAGGCGCCGCGCGGTGCGGTCGTCGCTGCGGGCCCACTGCACCAGCAGCGCCAGCATCACGATCACCAGGGGCAGCTCGCCGGCGGCCCACGCGATGCCGCCGCCCAGCCGCTGGTCCCCGAGCAGGTCGGTGTGCCAGCTCAAACCGAGCGAGCGGTAATAGTCGGCGCCGAGCACCTTGCGGGTGCCCATCAGCACCACCCCGAAGAACGCGTGCAGCGGCAGCGACGCGAACACCACGCCCACCTTGGCCAGCGGCGGGATGGGTCGTGGGGTGGGGTCGACGCCGATGACGATCCAGTAGAAGAGGTAACCGCTGAGCAGGAAGTGGACGTTCATCGCGAGATGACCCGCGTGACTGCCCACGGCGATGTCGAACAGGTTCGACAGGTACAGCCCGTAGAAGCCCGCGACGAAGAGCACGGTGGCGACCACGGGGTTGGTGAGAAACCGCGATAGGCGGCTGTGCAGCGCGGCCAGCAGCCATTCCCGCATCCCGGGCGGGTCGTCGCGGCCGGCGGCAGGCAACGCGCGCAGGGCCAGACTCACCGGGGCACCGAGCACCAGCAGGATCGGCACCAGCATCGACAGCCCCATGTGGGCGACCATGTGGACGCTGAACATCGCCGGCATGTAGCGACCGACGCCCGACGAGGTGACGAACAGCAACGCCAGGCAGCCCAAGAGCCAGGCGGCGGTCCGGCCCGGCGGCCACGCGTCGCCGCGGCGGCGCAGGCGCACCACGGCGGCCACGTAGAGCGCGGCGAAGACGATCGCGGCGCTGCCGAAGATCAGGTCGAACCGCCAGTCGAACAGGATGCGCACCGCGGTGGGTGGTCCGTTGAAGTCGTACCCGATCTCGGCTTCGGGAATCGAGGGCAGCCGGCTCGGTGGAGGCGGTGGCGGGGTGCGCCCCAGCCCGACGGCGACGCCGAAGGTGAGGCCGAAGACCGCGGCCTCGGCGAGCGCCAGCCGCAGCAAGGCGCGGCGCGCCCCGGGATCGGTCGGCTCGGTTCGCAGCCGCGCGACCGCGATGCGCCGCTGGCGCCAGCCGATGATCCCGAGCGCGCACAGCGCGAGGAACTTGGCGATCACCAGGCGCCCGTATTCAGTGGTGACCAGGTCCCCGAGCGGCACGCGCACCACGGCGTTCATCACACCGCTCAGCGCCATCGCAACCCAGCACCACAGCGCGATCGCGGAGAACCGCCGGGCCGCCAATGCGACGTGTCCCCCGCCGCGCAGCCCATAGGCGGCCAACGCGAGCAGGCCACCCGCCCAGACGCCGGCGGCCACGAGGTGGATCAGCAGGCTGTTGGTGGCCAGGTCGTGCGACCCGCCGGCCGACGAGTGGCCGGTCAGCCCCAGCGGCAGCAGGGTGAGCGACGAGCCAGCGAACAGCAGCGGCGTCCACGACCAGCGCAGCACCGACAGGCTCGCCAGCATCACCAGCGCGGCCAGCGCCGCGGTCCAGCGCCACGCGGAGGCGGTGGTGATCAGTCCCGCGACCGACCAGATCCGCGCCGGGTTGAGCAGCGCGACCAACGGTCGACCGGACACATCGGAGATGGTCAGCGGCACCAGCAGCGTCGCGCACACCGCCCACACCCCCGACGCCACCGTCCCGACCCGCAGTGCCCGGTACCCGTCGGCGTCCAGGACGCCGCTGCGTTGCGGTGGCACGAGGAATGCCGCGAACAGGAACGACCCCACGGCCGTCACGGCGGCGATCTCCCCCGCCGCGCGGACGAACGGCAGCCCCAGCGTGGTCGTCGGGCCCGGGTCCGGCAGCCCGGTAGCGGTCAGCGCGTCGGCCAGCGACAGCGCTCCGATACCGGCCGCCGTGCAGCCCGCCAGCGACGCGACGCCGATCAGTAGCGGCCACACCAGCGCGCGGTGGGTGGTCACAGACCGTTCGACCGTCATACAGCCAGGGTATGGGCGCGGACCCGGGACTACCGAGCCAGGCGCTCCTCACGCGCCTTGACCTCGCGGGCGACGAACTGGTCACGCGCGATCCGCCCGATGTAATCGGAGTCCCGCAGGATGCCCCTCAGCTCTTCCCGGAAGGCGTTCCGGCGTTCGGCGAGATCCGGGGCGGGCGCGACCAAATCCTGGTCGGCGATGACCTGATACGCGGTGGCGAACAACAGCGTCGACACCGATTCGCTGCTGCGGATCCGCGTCTGCGCTACGTATTGGCGACCGACGCCGAGCGCCGACTCCGTCAATTCCTTCTGACCGACGTCGGCCGGCGCGTCGCGCAGCACATCGGCGACGATCTCGTAAGCCTCGAAGAACACCCGCAGCATCGCGTCCGCCATCAACGGCCGCTTGGCGAACAACAACGCGTCGATCTCGTCGCCGCCGGCGGTGACGTGGGCTTCCCAATCGTCGTGCCAGGCCATCTCTTCGGCGATGTTTTCCCGGAACGCCGCCGAGTCCGCGAAGTAGAAGTCGAACTTCAACAGGTCGCGCAGCCGCATCGCCTGATTCCAGAAGGCCTGCATGCGGTCGCCCTCGGCGTGCCGCGCATGAGCGAGCGCGAGCTCGACGATCGAGGTCTCGAGGAACGCGTGGATCAGCGAGTTGCGGTAGAACGCGGCCGCGTGCTGCTCGTCGGGGGCGATGTGCCACACCGGCTCCCGGCCTCCATCGACGCGGGTGATCGGGTGCCCGTTGGACAACGCGTCGACCGCCGCCCGCACCCCGTCCCGCGAGCGCAGCCGCAACGCACTCGTCGACATCGGAATTTGCTTGCGTTCCAGATAGTCGAGTGAATCCTGCAAGGTGTGGTGCAGCTGACCGAGCGTCAACGCCGCGCCGCGGGTCGTCAACAGCAGCGCGCACACCAGACCGGTGGCCGTCACCGGCGTCGCCTGCAATATCCGCCACGCGACCTCGAACGACATCTTCTGCAGCGCAAGGCGTTTGGCGTCCTGATCCTGTGCCAGCGGGCCGTGCGTCGGGCCCAGGTACTGGCGCATCGAAACGGCTTCGGGGAAGCGGACATAGATCTTGCCGTAGTTACGTTCCCCCTGCGCGCGGATGAAGTTGTACAGCCAGCCCACCCCTTCGGGCGTCTTCTCACCGCCACGGGCGTAGGCCGCATACTCGGCGGTCTCATGCAGCTGATCGAAGCTGATGGACACCGGCTGCAGCAGGATGTCCTCGCTGCGCCCGTCCAGGTAGGCGTCGGCGACGTAGGCGAGCAGGCCGAGCTTCGGGGGCAGCATCTTGCCGGTGCGCGAACGCGTGCCCTCGATGGACCAACTCAGGTTGAACCGCTTCTCGACGATGTAGCCGACGTATTCGCGCAACACGTACTTGTAGAGCGGGTTGTCGCCGATGTTGCGGCGGATGAAGATGACGCCGGAGCGGCGCAACAGCGGACCCATCACACCGAACGCCAGGTTGATGCCGGCGAACACGTGCACCGGCGGGAGCCGATTCTCCTGCATCGCGACGGGCACCACCGCGCCGTCGATGTAGGAGCGGTGCGAGAACAACAGCACGGCGGGATGGGTCTCCAGGGCGGCGCGCATGGCCGCGACCTGATAGCCGTCGTAGTCGATCTCCGGGTCGAATCCGCGGCTGAGCGCCCTCCCGAGGACGCCGACCAGGTCGACCGACGCCCGGCTCCAGCCGGTGGCGAGTTCGTCGAGCATCTCGCCCGCTTCGTCGACGGTCGCGCCGGGGATCTTCTTCAGACCCGCACGAAATCGGCTGGACTCCAAGATCTCCGGCTTCACCAACCGCGGAGACTTGTACTGCGGCCCCAGGATTCGGTACTCGACGCGTTCCAGCGCCAGCAGCGCGCGGCGGATGACGAACCGGGCGAAGTCGCACGAGTTTTCTCCGACGGTGATCTCGCGCCACTGCTGGCGCAGTTCGGAGACTTTCGCCGGTTCTCCGGCCACCACCCGCGCCCGCTGGGGCGCGTTCCGAATGATCTGCAGTTGCTGACGTTCGTTGGGGTGGTAGGGATCCCGCCCCGGAATGAGGCCGGCCAGCTTCGCGATCCTGCCGCGATTGGGCGGCGGCAACCAGAACACCCGCACCGGCACGACCGCACGGTCGTCGTTGGCGTCGTTGGCCGCCTCGAGCTGCTCGATCAGCGCGGCCAGCGCGCCTGCCGGCGCGTTGGGCGGCGGCAGTTGCAGGACGTCGAATCTCGCCTCCGGCCGGTCGGCGCGCTGTTGCGCCATCCAGGCCGTCACCAGTTGCCTCTCCACCGGCGACGCCATGGACGCCAATACCAGCGAGTCTTGGCCGGTGAGCACCGCGGTGGTATCCGCGGCCGGTTCCGTCACGGCCGCCCTTCGGGCGGGGACTCGGGCGGCTCGGCACCGGCGGCCGCCTGGGCGGGCCGTTGCGCCTCACCGTCTTTCAGGGCGGCCTGGGACGCGTGGGGATTCGCCTTCGGCTTCGGTTTCGAGGCGGCCTTCTTCGCCGGCGCCTTCTTGGCCGGCTCCTTCGAAACTGCTTTGGCCGCCGTCTTTTTCGCCGGGGCCTTGGCCTTGGCCGCCGACTTCTTCTCCGCGTACAGGTCGACCGCGGGCAGCTCGTCGACCGGCCAGTTGGCCAGCGTGTCCAAATACAGCTGCCGGACCTCGGCGATGCGCTCCGGTAGGTTCTCGACGGTCCAGTCCTGCACCGAGATCGGCGGGAACACCGCGACGTCGACCGTGCCGGGATTGATGACGGTGGAGTTCCTCGCGGCGACAAGCTCGGCGTTGCGGATCACGATGGGGACGATCGGGATCCCGGCCGCCATGGCGAGGCGGAACGGCCCCTTTTTGAACGGCCCGACTTCGGTGGTGTCGACCCGGGTGCCTTCTGGGGCGATGACGATCGAAAGGCCCCTCCTGGCACGGTCTTCGACCTCGTGCATGGTCTCCACGGCCGCGGCGGGATCATCGCGGTCGATGAACACGCCGTCGAGCAGCCTGCCGAGCGTGCCCATGATCGGGTCTTTCTGCAGCTCCTTCTTGCCCACGCCGATCCAGTTGTCGCGCACCAGCGCGCCGGCGATGACGGGGTCGACCTGGTTGCGGTGATTGAAGATGAACACCGCAGGCCGCTGTGCGGTCAGGTTCTCCTGGCCGATGACGTTGAGCTGCACGCCGGCGATCGCCAGCGATAGCTGGGAGAAGGTCGAGGTGAAGAAGTTGACACCCCGGCGCCGATTGCGGGTCAGCACGCCGATGCCCACGGCGCCGGCGGCGACCGGGAACATCGAACCGAATCCGGCCAGGGTGCGCAGCTGGCGCCGCAGGCCCACCGGACCGCGGCTGTTGAACCGCAGGATCGGCCAGCCGCGGCGCTTGGCCACCGCGGCCATTTTGCCCTCGGGGTTGGTCGGGCGCGGGTTGCCGACCAGGTACATCAGGGCGACGTCCTCGTCCCCGTCGGCGTAGAAGTAGCTGTCCTTCAGGTCGATCCCGTTCTCGGCCGCGAACCGTTGCACCGCAGCGGCTTTGCCCGGCCCCCACAGGATCGGCTTCTGCACGCCGCCGGTGAGGATGCCGTCTTCGGTGGTCTCGAACTTGTTGGTGAGCATGTTCGAGATCCCGAGGAAGCGCGCCACCGGGTTGACCTGGATGGTCAGCGCCGACGAGCTGAGCACCACGGTGTGCCCGCGCGCCACGTGCGCGCGCACCAGCTCGCGCATCTCCGGATAGATCCGCGACTCGATGCGCTGCACGAACAGCCGCTCGCCGATCTCCTCCAGGTCGTCGAGCAGGCGGCCGGCCAACGCGGCGGCAGCCTTGCCGATGAGGTCCTCGAATTCGATGCGCCCGAGCGTGTGGCTCAGGCCCGCCTGAACCATGCCGAGCAGCTCGCCGACACCCATGTCGCGGCGCAGCAGCCGTTCCTGGGTGAGGATCACCGCGGTGAACCCGGCCACCAGCGTCCCATCCAGGTCGAAGAACGCCCCGATCTTGGGACCCGGTGGGCTGGCCATGATTTCGGCGACCGAGCCGGGCAACCGCATGTCCCCCGGCGCGCCGCCGTCGACTCCCTGGTCTTTCGCGGCGCTCATGAGCCCGACGCCGTCCGTGCCGAGGTCGCCGGTTCGGTGAACGAGGCGGGCACCGCGCGGGGTGCCGAATCACCGGCCAGCGCCAGGATTTCGTCGAAGCCCTCCAGTAGGCATTGGGCGAACAGCGGTTCGTTGCGCACCGACGCCCTGTCGTAACGCACCGTGATGGTGCACCAGCCGCCCCGCGAGATCAGCACCACCATCATCGCCACGCCGGGCAGCGGGCCGATGCCGTACTGCCGCAACACCTTTGCACCGGCGATGTAGGTGTCTCCGGGATAGACCGGGACGTTGCTGGCCTGCACGTCGGAGCCGATCACCGAACCGGTGATGCCCTCGAGGACCGCGGTGGGCAGGACGCTGAGCAGTGGTGCGACCGAACCGATGATGTTCATCGCCGGCTCGTCGCGGCGCTGCGTCATCTGCGCGCGGATCTTTTTCATCCGCGAGACCGGATCGACGGTGCCGACGGGCGCGGCCAGGTTGACACCGGTGAACCGGTTGCCGCCGGCCGTGTCGGCGTCGGCCCGCAGGTTCACCGGGACCGCCATGGGCAGCGTGCTGATCGGCACGCCGAGCGCCTCGTGGTAGCGGCGCAGGGCGCCGCACAGCCCGGCGAGGTAGGCGTCGTTGATCGATCCCCCACCGGCTTTGGCGGCCCGGTGCAGGTCGGAGAGCGGGATGTCGATGGCTTCGGTGCGGGTGGCCAGGCTGCGGCGGCGCAGCAGCGGCGACGGCTCGGCGGCCCGGTTGAGCACCCGCATCCCCGACATGGCGTAACCGACGATCCCGGACACGGTGGCACCCGGCTCGAGAACCGCCCGTCCGGCCGCCGACACCGCCCCTGACACCACACTCAGAACGCCGCCGACCACGGCGGTGGGCAGGTGGTTAATGCCTTGCCGCATCAGGTCATTGGACGTGAGGTCCTGCGGGATCGGCAGCGGCGGCGTCGGTTTGGCAGGCGGATCACGTTCGAGGTCATAGATTTCCGCGAACATCTGCACCCCGCCGACGCCGTCGGTCACGGCGTGGCTGACATGCAGCAGGGTCGCGGCCTTCCCGCCGGCCAGCCCTTCGACCAACGTGGCCGTCCACAGCGGCCGGGAGATGTCCATCGGCGACTGCAGGATCACCTCGGCGAGGTTGAACACGTCGCGCAGCGTGCCGGGTTCGGCCACCCGCATCCGGCGCACATGGAATTCCAGGTTGAAATCTGGGTCCACCACCCAGCGCGGTGACGCCGTCGGCAGCGTCGGCACGACCACCTTCTGCCGCAGCCGCAACACCCGTCGGGAGGCGTTTTCGAACCGCGTCAGAAACTTGTCCCAGTCCGGCGTGGTGTCGAGGAGCTCCAGCGCCATGATCCCCGACCGGGTCCGGGGATTCGCTTCGCCGCGATGCATCAGATAGTCGACCGGTCCCAGCTGGTCGGACAACTTCACGACCTCGGACTCAGTCATCGCCATCCGCCCGACGCGCCAACCTTGTCACCGTCGATCAAGCCTCCTGCCTAGGCCCCACCCACCCCATTGCCACCACAACGCTAGTCGGGTTGCCGCGCTGGTGAAAGGAGCGGTCGGGCCGTGAGGCGGTAGCGGCTCAGCTGGCCGACGTGGCGGTCAGCGGCACCGTGTCCGGCAGCGAGCTGACGCGCCGGCCGTAGATGACGCCCAGGAAATCGGCGACGGCGTCGGCGGCCAGCCGCGATCGAACCGTGGAAAGGATGTCGAACGCGTGGTGCGCGTTCGCGAGCTCGGCGTGGGCGACCGTCGCGGCGCCGGCCGCGCGCAGCGCCGCGCAGAAGGCCCGGGCCTGGCCGCTGGGAACCACTTCGTCCTTCTCGCCGTGCAGGACGAAGAACGGCGGCGCTTCGCTGTGCACGTGGGACACCGGTGACGCCGCCTCGAAGCGCTCGGGCTGGTCGCCATAGCGGGCCTTGAGCACGAACTGCTCCAGGAACGGCAACATCAACGGGTGCATGTTGTCGAAGTCGGTGAAGTCGTAGACGCCGTAGTAGGGCACGACCGCATGAACGTTGGTGTCGGCGTGCTCGAATCCGGGCTGAAACGCCGGGTCGTTCGGGGTGAGCGCCGCCAGGGAGGCCAGGTGTCCACCCGCCGACCCGCCGGTGATCGCGATGAAGTCGGGATCACCGCCATAGTCGGCGATGTTCTGGCGGACCCACGCGATCGCCCTTTTCACGTCGATGAGGTGCGCGGGGAAGGTGGAACGCGGGCTTTTGCAGTAGTTGATCGAGACGCAGATCCAGCCGAGTTCGGCCATGCGGCTCATCAACGTGTAGGCCTGCACCCGTTTGTCGCCGACGGTCCACGCCCCGCCTGGAACCTGGATCAGCACCGGCGCCCGACGCCCCGGTGCGAGGTCATGGCGCCGCCAGACGTCGAGCAGGTTGTCGCGACCGCCCGGGCCGTAGGAGATGTTGGAGGTCTGCGCCGCGTAGCGGCGATGGGGTCCCGGCCGGCCCAACACGCCGCCGCGCGGGGCGCAGACAGGCGCGGTGGTGCCCGGGTGGGACACGTGCTCGCGGAAGTCCGCTCCGAAGGACTCCTCGAGCGCGGAGGTGAGGGCCCGATCCGCCCGCTGCGCCGCCCACGCGGCGCCGACGCGGCCGATGGACGGGTGCGAGACGCGCGACAACGCGTGGCCGGTCAGGACGTGCGGGGGAAACTCGGTGGACAGCCAGCCGGCGAGGCACCCCAGCGCGAACGGCGAGCCTCGCAGCAACAGCGTGCCGGCCCGATACGCGTCCATCGCGTCGGCCGCCAGGCGTGAGGCCTGGCCACTGGCCCACGAGCACCGTGAAGTCAAGTGCGTGGTCACGCTCATAAAACGCCACCCCTCGACGTTATGCACACGCCCCGTTGCGGTTAACGGCCGATGACCGGCCGGTGTTGTACGTGTGTCGAGGGTCCCAACCCTAGCCGATACATTCGGCGCCGGAACGCTTTTCGCGCGCGCCGCGGCGGCGAGTCGTGTCGCGACACGCCGTTGGAATAGACTGACCTGCACATTGCCTCCGTAGCTCAGGTGGATAGAGCAAGGGCCTTCTAATCCCTAGGTCGCACGTTCGAGTCGTGCCGGGGGCACCCAAATGGTGTATGACGTCGGCTGATGCGTGACATTGCGCCTTCGGGTGAGGCGCGACAGTGTTTCGGTTGATGCGTGACAGTTGTTTCGGCTGATCCTTGACACTCCCTGGATGAGGGAGTTGAGCGTGGCCGAGCAGCGGTATCAGGCCGTGTTGGCAGTGATCAGTGACGGTCTGTCGATATCGCAGGTCGCCGAGAAGGTTGGGGGGTCGCGTCAGACGCTGCACTCGTGGTTAGCCCGCTACGAAGCTGCGGGCTTGGAGGGGTTGATGGACCGGTCGCATCGGCAGGTGAGTTGTCCGCATCAGATGTCGGCGCAGGTGGAAGCGAATGCTGCAGGAGTTGCGGCGATCGCGGCCGTATTGGGGGCGGCGTCGGTTGGTTTTCGAACTCGCCAAGCGGCAGGTGTCGCCGATACCGTCGTCTTCGGCGGTGTATCGGGCGTTGGTGCGGGCCGCGATGATTGACCCGGCGGCGCGGGATCGGCGCTCGCGGAAGTGGAAGCGGTGGGAAACGCGGTGCGCCGATGGAGTTGTGGCAGATGGATGTCGTCGGTGGGTCCCCCTTGGCCGATGGCACCAGCGCCAAGGCGTTAACCGGCATCGACGATCACTCGCGGATGTGTGTCTGTGCGCGGTTGATGGCTCGTGAGCGCACCCGGGCGGTCTGCGAGTGGCTGCGTGGCGCCTTGGCCACTTATGGGGTGCCCGAGCAGATCCTGACTGATAACGGCAAGGTGTTCACCGGCCGGTTCAACCACCCGCCGACTGAGGTGCTCTTCGAGGCGATCTGCCGAGAACACGGTATCGAGCACCTGTTGACCCACCCCAGAAGCCCGACCACAACCGGAAAGATCGAGCGGTTCCATCGCAGCCTGCGGGCTGAATTCCTCAGCAACCGAATGCCTTTCACCAATCTGAAGACGGCCCAGCAGGCCGTGGATGAGTGGGTCGACGATTACAACACCAACCGACCGCACCAGCATTGAAGATGGCCACACCCGCCCAGCGCTTCCGTGCCGGCGCCCCCGCTGCGCCCTCGCCGAACCGATTAGTGACCAACCCGACCGTAGCGGTGATGACTGGGTCAGCCGTCGCGTCACCACCAATGGGGTGGTGTACGTGTCCTGGCAGCAGGTCAGCATCGGGCCGCTAGTACGCCGGCCAACGCTGCGATGTCCACATCGACGGCGAGCTGCTGCGGTTCTGGGTAGGCGACCAACTGGTGTCAAACCCGCCTTAGCCGCACTAAACCTTCCGCACAGCCGTTGGCACGATCTACGGCACACCTTCGCCGTTACCACCCTTCCGGCGATCACTATCGCGACGTAAGTCGTTGGTTGGGTCATTCAAAAGTTTTGACAACGCGAGACATCTACGCCACGGTTATCCCTAGCGAAGAGACCGCCAAAGCTGCGCCGCTAGCGCGTCCGGTCCCTAGCCCGCCCCCGCAGGCGAACAACGTAGTGCCACTGGCACGAAAGGCCCGGTATAAGGGAAATCTACGACTGCGGAGATCTGCGCAAGTTAACAGCGGCAAACCCAAAAGTCAGGCCGCTCAAACCTGCGAAGCCACCCGACATTATCGCGAACGGGTCGTGACCATGCCTCCTGGCAAGGTAGAGCGCAGCAATTGCCCAAACTATGCCCAAAAAGAGGAATGCGGCACCACGCCGTTTCTGTCTTGTGCTCAATGGCTCGCGTTCCTGATATGCCTGAGGCGATCTGGTTTGGCCTTCGATCCGACCGGAAACCCGTATCTCCGTGGGGTTTTCGCCGTCCACAACCAGTTGTGCGGTGAAAGCATCCCCGGCGTTAAGCGTGTTTATGGCGAACTCAACTGTCTGATCATCGGATTTCGAGTCGACTACCAGCACAGGTACTAGGTTTTTGGCAGTCCCCTCGATAATTGTAGCGTCTAGCAACTTGACCTTACTTACATGGATTTTGTAGGCCTCTAGGTACTCGTCACCCTTAATGACCTGCTTACGGGTGTTGGCAAAACGGACCCTGACGATCCGAGGGTTGTCTACGTCTTCATCGGAATATGTGACTCTGAGGTCAGTATCCTCGGGCCGGTTAACTACGATAGGCAAGTCTGAAGTGACGCGTAGTCCAGGTGCTTAGAGTCCCTATCTCGCTGACGCAAGTACAGCGTGATGCCGGTTCCAATGAGGAACAGGACCACGGCGGCCACAACACCCGGCATCCACGAGTTGCGCTGTAGGAAACTATCGGCCAGTAGCAATCCGTCGCTCACTTTCATCCCTCGGACTGCTGGTCGCCGACATCTGGCTCTAAGTCTCCCTCATAGGGTTCAGCGGCCTCTCCAACGAATACCGTTGGGATACTGGCCCTGGTGGGTATCTCGTACACGCTCACGAATAGGTAGTGCATAAACAGCAAGATCTTTCGAGCTTCTTCTTCTGTGACGTCGGGAAGCTCGTGGTTTGCTCGGTTGCCAATGTTTTTGATCTCGACCGCAAGCGGCTCGTTCGCCGCAGTAATCACGCCCTTGTCTAGTAGATACTGCACCGCCTCCGCAAAACTAATCTTACGAGGCGCGGCCTTTGGATTCTGACTTCTTGCGTGGGTATAAACCAAGTGTAGCAATAGTTTTCGGCATAACATCGCTACTGCGTTGTAGGCGTTGATCGACAAGCAGCTGCGAACTTCCTCCCACAACTGCGTTTCCGTCTCAGGCGTGCCGTCGGGTGTGGGGTATTCCCGCTTGCCCGGCGATATTGTTACTCCGTTGAGAACTGCGCCTCTGGCGCATTTCACGCACCACAGCCAGGTGTGGGACACCCTTGCGGTCTGCCCGGTTGGTGGTATCCGCTTAGCGACCACAAGTGTCATCGGCGCGGTGCAGTTTGGACACTCAATCGCCGCCCAGGCGTCGAGAGAGGCGGCGTTGTAGTGACCTGCAGCGTTTATGGTGAATATGCCGTCCGCTACGTCCATGCGTCTTCTCCAAGAACTTCAGCTGCACTACTCAACGGATCGCCCCCGATTACAGCCAGCCTAACGGGTGAGTCTGCCCGTTTTCCGGGAAAAGCCGTCAGCCTGTTTCGGCGGGAAGTTGGCGAGCAAACCGGCTTGTCAGCGCCCTGTCAACACAGCCGTCAAGTTTGCTGGAACCTACGCCCCAACTGCGGGTTTGCGGATTACTCGCAAAGCTAGGCGTTGGCGGCCAATCTCCGTCCTAGCTGCGCAGGGCTTTACGTGGCGGGTTAGGCGATCGGCTGGCGCTACTGCCCGGTTAAGGCGTTGCTAGACATGCATGCCCGCAAACGCCTTCTAATACTAGGTCGCACGTTCGAGTCGTGCCGGGGGACCATTTGAGCTGTATGACGTCGGTTGATGCTTGACGTTTCGGCTTCGGTGGATCGTGACCGCGAGCAGGCGATTACTTGACCATTGTGAACTGACAAGCGTTGATGTGCCGTCGCGGAACAGGTCCGAGCACCCCCGTAGGTAATGCAGGTAGATGCTGTAGGTCTGCTGCCCCTTCAACGCGATCGCCTCGTCCTTGTGCGCCCGAGGAGCGTCCGCCCACACGCTGGAAGATCTCCTTGAGGATGAAGCTGTGAACCGCAGCAGGGTCATCGTCGTCTTCAGACCGAGCGCGTGGACCTCGTCGGTGGTGGTCACGACGATCTGTACAGCAGCATCCTGCCGTCGGGCAGCAGGTCGTAGAACTTCTTGAAGAACACGGCGTAGCGCTCGTATCCGGCATCGCCCGCTCCGTCGGCGAAGTGCTCGAACGCGCCCAGCGACACAATCCGGTCGATCGGTTCGTCGGGGAATTCCTCCCAGTCCTGGACCCGCACCTCCATGCGGCGGGGACCGTCGATCTCTTTGAACTTCTCCACGTCGTGTGCGTATTGGTTCTCGCTCAGCGTCAGGCCGATGACGGTCGTCGTATTCGGTCACCGCGTGCCGCATCGTCGAACCCCATCCGCGGCCGATGTCTAGCAGCGTCATGCCGGGCTCGAGGTTGAGCTTATCCAGGGACCGCTTGCGCTTGGCGTACTGCGCCTCTTCGAGCGTCGTGCGGCAGTAACCCGCCAGTCTGGAAATTGTTCGTTGTTCGGGCAGACGTTAAACATCCACGAAAGGGTGGCGACGAAAGGGGGAAGGGTGCACAACCCCGTGAAGCCGTCGGCATCAGCCGTCGGCCGCCGGCCGTATGCGTCTCGAACTACGTTTGGAAATCTGCCGGGCCATTCATGTCAACTGGTCTACGCTCGACTCATGAGATCAAAGTCCCTCTTTGTCATCATGCCATTCGGTGTCCGGCCACTGGAAACCGGCGAACCGCATGATTTTGATAGTTTTTATCGTGAGGTGCTCCGCCCGTTGGCCGCTGATGCAGGATACGCAGTGTCACGAGTCGATGAGGTCGTTGAGACGGGTGAAATAACCGACCAAGCGTTCAAATACTTGATGAATTCAGATGTCGTGGTAGCGGACGTCAGCAGCCCTAATGGAAATGTCTACTACGAGCTGGGGATTCGGCAGGCGATATCTTCAGGTCGGACGATACTTGTGGCAATCAAGGGAACCACTCTGCCCTTTGATATTGCAACTCAGCGGGTACTCTTCTATGACCGGCAGTTTCATAGCGACAAACTCTTCCAACGGTCATTTACGGGAGCTCTTTCGACCGACCTCCCGGAACCCGTCAGTCGCGTACGTCAGTCTCTAGAGTCGATGGGCCTATCACTCAATCCTGCTACTGATCAAGCAACATTCGAACAGGAATTCAATCATAAGATTGAGCGAGCAAGCAGCGTAGAGCAGCTCGTGGCAGTGTGGCATTGGGCGAAGAATTTCCCAACTTTACCCACATCTGGCCTCTTAAAGCTTTCGTTTAAGCTCGCGAAGGTCGGCGACTTCGTGTCGGCGGCGCTTGTACTCCAAGCCGGTTATCCCCAGGCGGAGGAAGACTATGAGGTGCACCGCCAGCGCGGATTTTATCTTCGAAAAGCCGGAGACTATAGCGGCGCAAAGGATGAACTTGGCAATGCTTTGACTTTGAATCCGAATGATCCAGAGGCGCTTGGCATGTTAGGTGGTCTCTACAAAAGGGAGCAAAACTACCGTGAGGCGCTGAATTATTATCGGCGGGGACTTGTTTTGTCTCCTGATAGTTTGTACCTCCGCGTTGCTTTTGCCGGCACTTTGCTGATCGCTGACATGGTTGACGACGCCAAGAGCGGCTTTGATATCTATAAGGAGCTATACGACTCAATCACTAACAATCCATTATTCGTTGGTGATTTCTGGGCGGAGCTTGTTCTTGCGGAAGCTTCGGTTGCGTTGGGATATGAGGATGCAGCTTATGAGCACGCCGGGCGCGCCGTTGGCAATGGAGCGGGTCGGGTCGAGCTCGAGTCGACGGCAGAACAGATATTATTACTTGGCGAAGCTGGCATAAATCCAGATTTAGCTGGTAGACTTGGAAAAGTATTGCTTGACGCCGCGGGTGATCCTAGTGTGCTAGCAAACATCGCGGCGCCCGGACTAAGCGATACACGCCGCGGAGTTGCTGCGGGCCCTAGCGGGCCGAAGTTGATATTTCATCTTTCAGATGTACATTTCGGCTCGAAGTTGGGCAAAGACTCGAAACCCATAGATATGCACAGGTTCGTAGACAGCGAGAACTCGCGGCGGCTGAGTCTAGAGATGATAGACGAGATAAGTCGGGCTATACGTCGCACCAATTGCTCTCCCGGCGACGTTGTCCTTGTAATCTCAGGTGATCTGACCTATACAGCAACAGAAAACGAGTTTCACCTCGTCAATGCTTTCCTTTCCGAAATCTGTGAGAAGGTTGGAGTAGGGCGAGACCAAGTATTACTTGTGCCCGGTAATCACGACGTCAATTGGGCGGCCGCCAAGCAGAATTTGGCTCATCGGTTTGATGATTACCTGGTTTTTGCCCACAGATTCTATGGCGAACAGTTATTTCGTGAAAGGTTTCCGCTAATTAAATGGAATTTCCAGATAAACGAGGAGCGGCCGAAAGCGAACCAGATCGTTTTATTCGCCAGGCACGGTGACGTCACATTTGTTGGCCTTAATTCATGCGTCTTTGAGGATGATCAAAATCACTACGGGTTTGTAGGGAAGGCTCAGCTAGACAATATTGCAAGACTATTGCGCGGTTCCACCGGAGTGCATTTCGCAATAATGCATCACCACCTGCTTCCTTATCCAGAATCTTTGGCGGCAAGGACTGCTGGTGACGTGTTTCTTGACATGTCCACTGTTCGCGATGCTGGACTAGTCGAAAAACGCCTCGAGAAGCTCGGTTTCTCTTTGGTTATGCACGGACACAAACATAAGCCACAACTCAGAGAGTCTCTCGTTCTTGATCGCTTCGACGAAAGTGATGCGCCGAGGCCTCTAATAATCTCCGGATGCGGCAGCACTGGAGTGTCGGAAGAGGAGTTGGAACATTCCCAATCAAATCATTACGCGATCATCGAGCCGCTTCGCTACGTCCGACAGCCAGCTACGGAATTTCTCCGAATCGAATGGCGTGAGCTTTCGTTTGCTTCAGATGCCGAGTGGGCGACTATTGCTCGCCGAACAGTAAAGGGTTGATACTTGCTGGCTCATCTGCGGCTCCGGCAGAAAATGCTCGGGTCGTCCTTCACGACACGCGCTAGCCGGCGCCCCCAGCCAGCTCCTCCGCCACCGCATCGAACGCGCGCAACGTGTCCAACATGTGCGGCTCGTGCGAGTGGGCCTGGGTGGACACCTTGGCGGCGACGACGTCCGCGGCACGGTTGACGTAGACCATCTGGCCGCACATACCAAGGCACAACACAACATTGGCGCCCGGATAGGGGAACCACATCTGGTTGCGGTACATCCCGCCGGGCAGATCGGCGTCGTGGTCGGGGCTGGCGGCGAACGCCTCACGCGAGTCGGGTCCGCCGTCGAAGGTATCGGCGAGCCACCCCGTCGGCACCACCTGTCGGCCGGTCAACGAAACACCGTCGCGCAGGAACAGCGAACCGAACCGGATCAGGTCGGTGAGGCAGGCGTTGACGCCGCCGTCGAAAAAGCCGGTGCCGGCGGCGTCGACGGCGATGGTGGCGTCGTACTCGGCGCCGATCCGGCTCCACAGGAGCTCCGACATCAGCTCCGGCATGCGTCGACCGCCGGCGACCTCGCAGATCCAGCCGAGTACGTCCGTTTCACACGAGCGGTATTCGAACGGGCCGCCGTGCGCCGACTTCCGCCGCAGGGTCAGCAGGAAGTCGCGCAGCGTGGCGGGGGCGTCCGGGTTTCGCCGTGGTGCCCACCCCATCACCTGGTCGAGCAGATGAATCTCGGCGGCCGGGTCGTCATAGTTCTCGGAGAACTTGATACCCGACCTCATGTCCAGCAGGTGGCGCACCGTCGCACCGGCGTAGCCGGAGGTCGCCAAGTCGGGAACGAACGCCGTGACCGGCGCGTCGAGCTGGATCGCACCGGCGTCGTGCAGCGCGCCGGCAACGGCACCCACCAGCGACTTGCTCACCGAGAACAGCAGGTGCCGGGTGTCGGCCGCCATGCCGTGGAGGTACTCCTCGGCCACGATGACACCGCGGTGGGCGACGGCCCACCCGTCGGTGGAGGTGGCGGTCATCACCGCGCCGACCGTGGTGGGGCCCCCGTCCGTGGCGATCACCGGGATCTCGGCGACGGGCGCGCTGGCCGCTGGCAACGGGGCGACCGGCCCCGTCCCGCGCGGGATGACGACCGTGGGCACGAAGTCGTCGACGTGCTGGAACGACCAATGCGAGTAGGGCGCCGTCAGCCAGTTGTCCAGGGAGATACCGGCCGGGGCGCTCACGCGCGCGCGACGAGCCGAGAGACGATCGGCGCGGCGGGGGTAAGGGGCGTCGAAACGAACTTCGCCTTCATGCCCTTGACCCAGCGCTGGCAGCGCTCGCTGAGCTTGTAGTCGTCGGTCTGCAGGTGCGAGCGAGTGACGAGCACACCGAGTTGGGCGCCCTCGGAACGCAAGTCGCCGGGTGCCGCGACCCGCAGGTAGAAGGCCTCGGAGCCGTCGAGCAGCGTGGCCCAGTCGTTGGCGGTCCGCGAAAAGGAGACCCGACCGTCGTCGTCTATACGCCATACCCCGGTGCGCGGCGTCGCGGTGAAGATCTCGATGTCCGGCGACGTCTCCGTGATGATTACCTGGCCCCAGACCTCGTCTTCGCCATAGCCCCGCTCCCAGCGCGAGTTGATCTCGTCGATATCGAGCTCGTACTCCACATCCATGTACTCGAGCAGGTGAAAGAGGAACAGCGGAATGTCGGCGTAAGCCTCGGTGGTCAGGTTGGTCATCGGGCTGGCGCCGCTCAGGCGCGGGTTCACCTCGCCGAGGTAGAGCTGGTCGGAGTCGAGGTCATGCAGCAGGTCCACCTCGAAGTAGCCGAGGTAACCCTCGCGGCGCATGACGTCGCCCAGCTTGGACACCATTTCCCGCGCGGCGTGGGTCTGAGCGGGCGGCAGCACCTCGCGCCAGATGTCGTTCCCACACCAGCTGCCCCGGCTCGGAGTCAGCTCCGAATAACCGACGAGACTCGTCATCGCGGGGCCGACCACGGTGCCCTGGCGGGTCACGGCGCCCTCGAGGCACACCTCGACATTGCGGATGCGCTTCATGACCTTGACTTCTTGCTGCGAGGTCAGAGCACCGGCATGTTCGTCCCAGTCGCGCTGGCCGTGCACAAAGAACGTCCCGCTGCCGGCTGCGCCGTACGCGATCGAGATCACGAGGTCATCGCCCAGTCCGGCGCTTTGCGCCAGCGTCAGCAGTTCGTCGTAGGAGCCGACCCTCCCAATTGCGTGGGGCACGCTGGGTATGCCCGCCTCGTTGGCCAGGCGCGTCATGACGATCTTGGAGCCCAGTCGCTGGCGCAGCTCGATCGGCGGATGCATGACCTCGAGGCCGGCCGACCGCGCGAGGGCCTGGATTTCCTCGTTCAGCATCACAAAACAGCACTTACCGCCGGGCCCTTTGCCCGCGATGAACTCGAGCGTCTCGGGATCGGACAGCAGGTGGCTGCACACTTCGTCCATGGAGTCGAAATCACGACGGTCGCGCCGCCGCGGCACGAACACCCGCGAGTGGGTGCCCTCGAAAGAGTCAAAGTAGGTGAGGTAGAAGAAGTTTCGTATCCAGCGGTCAACGCCTAGCAGGTTGAACGGGGTCGGCGAGATGAAGAACAGCGGCACCTTGTTGGTGTGGAAGAACGCGCGGACGTCCGAGAGGCCTTTGAGTGGGGCGCGCCGCTCCGACCCGGGCACGATCACCCCACCCGCGCTGACGTCGACGCCTCCGCCGAGGGTGTAGTCAGCGTGTCAGTGTTGCGATCACATACCGTCATTCCCCAAGTGTGGACCCGCGCACGGCCACGCGAAAGCGGAGCGCTCGGGGCGCCCCGCGGGCCGGCACTCCCCTAACCGAGTTCCTTCATGAACTCCTTCGCCAACGGCCCAGCCGAGGCGGGGTTCTGTCCCGTGAAGAGATTGCGGTCTTTCAGCGTGTAGGGCTTCCAAACTTCGCCGCGCAAGAAGTCGACGCCCATCTTCACCAGTTCGTCCTCGGCCGTCCACCGCGCCTTCGCCCGCAGCCCGACGCCATCCTCTTCGTCGTTGGTGAAGGCCGTGACCCGGTAGCCGGCGAACGGTGAAATCCCGTTTCGCCGAGTTGCCATCATGGCGACCGGGGCGTGGCAGACGATGGCCAGCGGCTTGCCGGATGCGAGCGCCGCGGTCAACAAGCGACCGGAGTCGGCGTCCTGCCACAGGTCCTCCATCGGGCCGTGGCCGCCCGGGTAGTAGACGGCGTCATAGTCCTCGAGGCGGGCGTCGGCCAACTCGATGGGGCGGCGCAATTCCTCGGCGGATCGCAGGATCTCCTCGAGCTCAAGGGCGATCTCTTCGCTGCCGGCCATCGACGGACGCAGGCTCATCACGTCCACATGCGGCACAACGCCTTTCGGCGTGGCGACCACGATTTGGTGACCGGCGTTGGTGAGCTCGCGGTACGGGGCCGCGAATTCCTCGGCCCAGTAGCCGGTCGGATGCCTGGTGCCGTCCTTGAGGGTCCAGTAACTTGCGCCGGTCACGACAAACAGAACTTTCGCCATCGCGTATCCCCTCGTCAGCGTGCACCGGATTGACCCGCCTAAGCGTCACCCATCCGATGCCCGGCGTGCAACCGCCACTACGACGCCGGTGCCAGCTGCCACACGAGGTCACGCGCACTCGCGGTCGTCCGGTCGCACGACACCGTGTGGCCGGCCGCGTCCTTCGTGGTCACATTCCGCATGGAACACGGGTGGCCGGCGGCAGGCTTGTTCGCGGCGATGAGAGCCAAACCGAGCCCAATCAGGACCGCGATTACGGCAGAGACGATGCCCAGGCGGATGTAGCCGATTTTCTTGTCGGTGTTCTTCTCCGCCACGGTTCGCATTAAGAGCTCCTGCCATCGATGCCTTGGGTGGGCGCCTTCTGCGGCCCGGGATCAGCATCGGCGGCGGGCCTTGGGGGATTCTCAAAAGCTCCTTGGCGACCCGGCGACCGGTCGGCGCGCCGGAAGACGCGGCGGCGTAAATGGCTCTTAACAAGTGCCGCGGTGCGCGTTGTCGCCCAGAGTTTGCCAATTAGACGGCTAGGGAATAACAATTAGCGTGTCGTGCGAGCAGATGACGCCTGCAGGGGGATCATGACTTAGGGCGTCTCTATTCGAGGGGTGGTCGATGTGACGTCGGACGACTGGCAACCGGTGGTGCGAGTTGGAGAACCAAAGTTCGTAGCCGGCCTTGGGAACAGGATCAAAGTTGAGGTCAAGACGCGGGGGTGGCTAAGCCGAGATTGGCGCAGCTACTTCGGTCTGCAGGTATCGCAGCAACGGCTGGATGCCAGATACTCGTCGTACCCGTGTTGGGATGAGGTCCAGCGCATCGAGGGCACGTGTGCCGTCGATGAGGCGGAGCGCTATATCGAAATGATCGATGCCGCAATCCACTACGCGAATACCAGGTTGCGCCACGATACCTTGCCCAAGACGGTGATGCAGGGGTCGCTGCGCGACCAACGAGCATGCGCGGTGCGACGTCGCCAGGCGGCGCTCGATCAGCTGGCTAAGAGGTTGGCGCGACCCGAGGCTGGGTGACGCGAGGCGGGCGGGGGTCCCGGCGGCGAGTCGCTTTCACCATTAAGCCGCTTAATTATCTCCTTGTAATCAAGCGCCCGCGATTGAACACTCACCGCCGAGCGAAAAGGCATTCGCGTTGCGGAGCCATTCTTTGGAAACCCGACCGGGCGGCAATGGCACTCGGATCCTCGGCGTTAAGCAAATCGGCGGCCGGCAGGCGCAATACGATTCCGTTAATTGACCCAAGTGCCGCAGCGGGGCACACCGGCCACCGTCGGTGAACACGCCGCGCAGTACCCTGACCCTGCCCCGGAGTCACAGCCGACGGCACAGCATTCGTGCGTCGCCCGGACCCGTCAAAGCCCAAGCCGCGGAGGTGCCCGATGGTCCAATCCGACCTCGTCTTGTCCACCGTCGACAATCGCGTCGCGCTCATCACCGTCAACGACCCCGATCGGCGCAACGCCGTGACCGCCGAAATGTCGGCGCGCCTGCGCGCGGCCGTCGAACAGGCCGAGGCCGACCCCGACGTGCACGCCGTGGTGATCACCGGCGCCGGCAAGGCCTTCTGCGCGGGCGCGGACCTCAGCGCGCTCGGCGCCGCGGGCGGCGACCGAGCCGAGACGGGCCTGCAGCAGCTCTACGACGGATTCATGGCCATCGGCGGCTGCCGGCTGCCCACCATCGCCGCCGTCAACGGCGCGGCGGTGGGGGCGGGTCTGAACCTTGCATTGGCCGCCGACGTGCGCATCGCGGGCCCGGGGGCCCTGTTCGACGCCCGATTCCAGAAGCTGGGATTGCACCCCGGCGGCGGCGCGACCTGGATGCTGCAGCGGGCGGTGGGCCCCCAGGTCGCCCGCGCGGCCTTGCTCTTCGGCATGGGCTTCGACGCCGAGGCCGCCGTGCGGCACGGCTTGGCGCTCGCCGTCGCCGACGATCCGGTTGCCGCGGCGCTGGAGTTGGCCGCCGGGCCGGCGGCCGCCCCGCGCGAGGTGGTGCTGGCGACGAAGGCGACGATGCGCGCCACCATCAGCCCGGGCTCGATGGAGCACGAGCAGCACGTCTTCGCCATGCGCACTGAACTCGGCCCGCAGGCGTACTCCATCCAGTCGCCCGAATTCGCTCAGCGACTGGCTGCGGCACAGCGCCGGTAGCCCCGCCGCAGTTCCGTAGATTGGGATCGGTAGCGATTCGGCCGACGTGTGCTTTGCTACGAAGACGCCGGCGAACGCGGCGCCCTAGCGAAGGACGTGCACGTGGAGATCAACCGCACCCTTACCCGAATTGCCGCCGGGGCCTTATTGGCCAGCGGTCTCGCGTCGGCCGGATCGGCTTTGGTCGAAGGCGTCGCCGAGGCGCAGCCGGCTCCCGTCCCCCAGGTGTACTGGTGCCCGAACCAGCCGTGGAACCCGGCATGGGGCGAGAACAAGTACTGGAATCAGTGTTGGGACACCGACAACCCGCCGCACTACCCTCCCCCGCCTCCTTCGCGCGCGCCCAGCTTCAACTGCGGCCTGTTCTGGTGCCCCGTACCGCCGCACCCCTGAGCTCTTACAGGTCGAGCAACGCGGTCATCGGTGACTCGACCAGGTCCCGCAGCTCGGTGACGAAACGGGCCGCCTGGGCGCCGTCGGCGACGCGGTGGTCGAAGACGCATGTCAGTGTCATCGTCGGGCGCACCACGACCTGATCATCGACGGCGACCGGGCGCGGTTTGATGGCGCCCATCCCCAGGATGGCCGCTTCGGGGTGGTTGATCACCGGGACGCCGTCGTCGGCGCCCAGCGCCCCGAAGTTGGACACGGTGAAGGTGGAGCCGCGCAACTCCCCCGGCGTCAGCGTGCCCGCCCGCGCACCGTCGATCAACTCGGCCGCCCGAGTTGCCAGTTCGCGGGTGGTCTTGTCGTGCGCGTCGGTGATCACCGGGACCAGCAGGCCCCGCGGGGTGGCCACTGCGAATCCCAGATGCACCCGACGGTGGATGCGGACCTGCGGGCCGTCGGCCGAGTCGACCCATGTCGAGTTGAGAATCTCGTTGTGCCGCAGCGCAATCAGCAACAACCGCATGGTCAGGACGAACGGCGTGATCTTGTGGTCCGCCGCCGTTCGGTCCGACAGCCGCAGGAGTTCGTGGCAGTCCACCGCAACGCTGACCTTGGCGGCGGGGATCTCCCGGTGCGACAACGTCATCGTCTCGGCCATTCGGGCCTGTACCCCGCGGACCGGTCGAGCGTCGGCCCCGTTTTGGTCGGCGGCCGCGAGCACGTCCGCGCGCGTGATGATGCTGTCGGGATCGCGCTGCAGCGAGCGCAGGTCGACCATCAGTTCCTTGGCCAGTTTGCGCGCCGGAGGGGCGGCGAGCGGGCGGCCCGCCCGTCGGCTGGTGTCGATGCCGTCGTCCGCCCCGTAGCCAACGAGTGTGGGCACCGCCTCTGCCGTCGGGGGGATGTCCCCATTGACCGGTGCGGTGGCGATGCGAACGAGGACCGCCCCCACGTCGAGCACATCGCCTTCGGCGCCGTGCGTTTCGACGATGCGCCCGGCGTAGGGGCTGGGCAGCTCGACCTCGGCCTTGGCGGTCTCCACTGAGCACAACACCTGGTTGAGTTCGACGTCGTCACCCGCGCCGACGTTCCAGTGCGTCACCGTCACTTCCTGCAATCCCTCACCGAGGTCGGGGACCCGGAATTCCTTGATCTCGGCGCTCATGGCAACTCCAGCGCACGCTCGACACAGTCCAGCAGCCGGTCGGGGCCGGGCAGCCACAGCCGCTCCAGTCGGGCCGGCGGGTAAGGGGTGTCAAACCCGCAGGCACGCAACACCGGCGCCTCGAGCTCGTAGAACATGTCCTCTTGGATCCTGGCGGCCAAGCCGGCGCCGTACCCCAGGCTGCGCGGCCCCTCGTGCATCACCACGCAACGCCCCGTCCGACGAATCGACGCCGCGACGGTTTCGAAATCCAGTGGAACGAGTGACCGCAGGTCGATGACCTCCAGGCTCCAACCCCGTTGGCGCTCTGCCTCTTCCGCGGCACCGACCGCGGTACTGACCAAGCTGCCGTAGGTCACGACGGTGACATCGGAGCCGGGCCGACGCACCATCGCCCGGCCGATCGGCGGCTCGGGCCGCTCGGTGTCGACCACTCCGCGCACCTGATAGCGCCGCTTGGGCTCGAGGTACATCACCGGGTCCGGGCAGGCGATCGCGTGGCGAAGCAGCCAGTACGCGTCCGCCGGGCTGGATGGAACCAGCACCTTCAGGCCGGCGGTGTGCGCCCAATACGATTCGGTGGAGTCCGAATGATGTTCGGCCGCACCGATTCCGCCGAACGACGGGATCCGCACCGTCACCGGCATGTTGACCTCGCCGCGGGTGCGGGTGCGGTACTTCGCCAGATGGCTGACCACCTGGTCGAAGGCGGGGTAGGAGAACCCGTCGAATTGGATCTCCGGCACCGGCACGAACCCGCGTAGCGCCAACCCGACCGCGATGCCGATGATGGCCGATTCCGCCAGCGGGGTGTCGAAACAGCGTTTCTCGCCGAACGTTTCGGCCAGCCGCTCGGTTACCCGGAACACTCCCCCCTCGACCGATACGTCCTCCCCGAACACCAGCACCCGGTCGTCGGCGGCCATCGCGTCGTGCAGGGCACGGTTGAGCGCCTGCACCATCGTCAGTGACTGCGCGACGTTCCGCGCTGCGGCACCCAGGTTGTTCGTGGAACCGGCGGCCGGACGATCGGCGAGCTGAGTCATTCAGGCCTCCCCACCGCCGCGGTCGAGTTCGGCCCGCAACTGTCGGCGCTGCGCCTCCAACCCGGGCGTCATCTCGGCGTACACCGTGGTGAATACCTCGTCGACGTCGAAATCGGGTGCGCCGAACACCGCGCCGCGCAATTCCGCCCGCATCCGCTTTGCGCGGGCGGCGACCCGGTCCTCCAGGCGGACAGACCACAGACCCTGGTGCTGAAGGTAGCTGCGATAGCGCGGGATCGGATCGAGTGCCGCCCAGCGGTCCACCTCCTCCTGCGTCCGATAGCGGCTGGGATCATCGGAAGTGGTGTGCGGGCCGAGCCGATAGGTCACCGCCTCGATCAGCGTCGGCCCACCGCCGGCCCGGGCGCGGGCGGCGGCCTCGGCCATCACCGCGTAACAGGCCAGCACATCGTTGCCGTCCACCCGGATTCCGGGCATGCCGTAGCCGATTGCCTTGTGCGCGATGGACGGTGCCGCGGTCTGTTTGTGGATCGGCATCGAGATCGCCCACTGGTTGTTCTGCACGAAGAACACGCACGGCGTGGCGAACACGGCCGCGAAATTCAGCGCCTCGTGCACGTCCCCGACGCTGGTCGCGCCGTCACCGAGGAAGGCCACCGTCACCGAATCCTCGCCGAGGCGCTGGGCGGCCATCGCGGCGCCGACGGCGTGCAGGGTCTGGGTGCCGATCGGGATCGAGGTCGGGGCGCAGCATTTCTTGGTGAATTCCAGTCCGCCGTGCCAGGTTCCGCGCCAAACCGCACCGACGTGCCCGGGCGGGATCCCGCGGACCAGATAAGCACCAAGCTCGCGGTATTGCGGAAACAGCCAGTCCGTCTTGCGCAGACAGGCCGTCGCGCCGACCTGGGCGGCCTCCTGACCGCGGCAGGACGCGAACAGCGCCAACTCCCCTTGGCGCTTGAGGTTGACGAATTCGGTGTCCAGCTCGCGGGTGACCACCATCATTTCGTAGAGCCAGCACAATGTCTCGGCCGGAAGGTCGCGGCCGTACCGGGCTTGGGGGGTCGGTGTGCCGTCGGCGGCGACGAGTTGCACGGGCTCGAGGTCGACGGTCGTCGGCATTTGGGGCACCATCGCCATACCGTCTCCCTACTTCGGTGCCGCAGGGTCACAGCAAAGAGCTCAGCCGAGACCTACCGCGAGCCGAAGTCGATCGCCAGCTACCCGAAAGGCCTCGCTCGCCGCGACACTGGCGTACTCACCATTATGCGCCCGATCGAGAGGAGACCGCGTTGATCGCGAACGTGTCGCGCTCATCGGCAGCGCGCTGCGGCGAGGCTGGTCGATATCGCCGGTGATGGTGCTTTCGCGAAATTCACCCGGCGGTGGCCCTGCGCACCAGCATCTCCGCGTGCTTGAGCACCGGCGAATCCACCATCTGCCCCTCGAACGCGAAAACGCCGCGCTCGGTGCGCGCCGCAGCCAATACCCTTCGCGCCCAGTCGAGTTTCTCCTCGCTGGGACGGTAGGCGTCGCGCACGATCGCGATCTGGGTCGGGTGGATGCAGACGGTCCCGTGGAAACCCACCGCGACGGCATCGGCGGCCTCGGCCCGCAAGCCTTCGACGTCGTGGATGTCCAGATGCACCGCATCGAGCGCGGCCCGGCCGAAGGTGGACGCCGCCAGCAGAACCGTCGACCGGACGTGGCGGGCGAAGTCGCGGTAGGTGCCGTCGGCCCGGCGGCTGGAGCTACCGCCGAGGGCCGCGACGAGGTCCTCGGCGCCCCACATCATGGCGACGGTTCCTTCCGCGGCGGCGATCTCGGTGCTGAAGACGGCACCGCGGGGAGTCTCGATCAGCGCGATGACGTTGCGCGGCGCCAGCGCTGAAACCTGCGCGGCCGATTCCGTCTTGGAGAGCATCACCGTCGTGTACGGGGTCTCCGCCAGGGCGTCCAGGTCGCGGCCGTGCTCCTCGGTGCCGGCCGCGTTGACGCGCACCACGGTGCGCTCGGGATCCAGCGGGGTTTCGCGCAAGGCCTTTCGCGCGGCGGGCTTGTCCGCCTCGGCCACACCGTCCTCGAGGTCGAGGATCACCACGTCGGCCGCGGCCGCGGCCTTGGCGAATCGCTCGGGGCGGTCGGCCGGGCAGAACAACCAGCCCGGACCAGCGGCTTGCAGGTTCATCGGGACTCCTCCCCGTCGGGCCGTTTCTGAACCAGCGTGGTCCGCACCGCCCGCGCCACGACGTCGCCGTGCTGGTTGCGTCCCGTGTGCTCGAGGGTGACGATCCCCTCGCCGGGCCGGCTCTTCGACTCGCGTTTGCCGGTGCACACCGTTTCGGCGTACAGGGTGTCGCCGTGGAAGACCGGTTTGGGAAACGACACCTCGGAGAAGCCCAGGTTGGCGACGATAGTGCCGAGCGTGAGCTGCGAGACGGACAGCCCGACCAGCGTGGACAGGGTGAACATCGAGTTGACCAACCGCTCGCCCCGAAAGCCCGGCTGCTCCGCGGCCCACGCCGCATCCAGGTGCAACGACTGGGTGTTCATCGTCAGCGTGGTGAACAAGACGTTGTCGGCCTCCGTGACGGTACGGCCGGGCCGGTGCAGGTAGGTCGTGCCGGTCTCGAATTCCTCGAACCACAGTCCCCGCTGGATGATCGACTTGTCGGTCACGACAACCCCAGCGATCGCGCGATGAGCATCAGCTGGACCTCGGTGGTCCCCTCGCCTATCTCGAGGATCTTGCTGTCGCGGTAGTGGCGCGCCACCGGATACTCGTTCATGAAGCCGTAACCGCCGTGGATCTGGGTGGCGTCTCGCGCGTTGTCCATGGCCGCTTCCGACGCGATCATCTTCGCGATGGCCGCCTCCTTCTTGAATGGCTTGCCGGCCAACATCTTTGCGGCCGCATCGTAATACGCCGTGCGGGCGACGTGGGCCCGGGCTTCCATCCGCGCGATCTTGAAGCTGATGGCCTGGTAGGAGCCGATCGGCTGGCCGAAGGACTGGCGTTGCGTGGCGTACCTGACGCTCTCGTCGACGCAGCCCTGGGCGGCGCCGGTCGCGAGCGCGGCGATCGCGATGCGGCCCTCGTCGAGGATGGACAGGAAGTTCGCATAGCCGGTGCCGCGGGGGCCGAGCAGGTTCTCCTCCGGCACGCGGGCGTCGGCGAAGCTCAACGGGTGCGTGTCCGACGCGTTCCAGCCGACCTTGCTATAGACGGGCTCGACGGTGAATCCCGGTGTGCCGTTGGGCACGATGATCGTCGAGATCTCTTTCTTGCCGTCACCGATCGTTCCCGTGACGGCGGTGACGGTGACCAGTTTCGTGATGTCGGTGCCGGAGTTGGTGATGAACTGCTTGCTGCCGTTGATCACCCACTCGCCGTCGTCGAGGCGGGCCGTGGTCCGGGTGGCGCCCGCGTCGGAACCGGCGCCCGGCTCGGTGAGCCCGAAGGCGGCCAACGCCCGGCCGGCCGTCAAGTCCGGCAGCCACTTGCTTTTCTGCTCTTCGGAGCCGAAGCGGTAGATCGGCATCGCGCCGAGGCTGACGCCTGCCTCCAAGGTGATCGCCACCGATTGGTCGACCTTTCCGAGTTCCTCGAGCGCCAGCGACAGGGCGAAGTAGTCACCACCCATGCCGCCGTACTCCTCGGGGAACGGCAGGCCGAACAACCCCATCTCGCCCATCTTGGCGACGACTTCGTACGGGAAGGTGTGCTCTTCATCGTGTTTGGCCGACACCGGCGCGACCACGGTGCGCGCGAACTCGGCGACCGTGTCGCGAAGATCCTCGTATTCCTTGGTCAGCGTTCCCGCCGTTATGGATGTCGTCATGTTTCGTCCTCACTCGAATCTGCTGCTGCTTGGGGTTCTTCGGGCACCAGCCGGGCCAGCACCTGGTCGACCGTGACCTGGTCGCCGACGGACACCATGAGTTCCACACGTCCCGAAACCGGCGCGGAGAGCGAGTGCTCCATCTTCATCGCCTCCACGACCACCACCACGTCGCCCTCGGACACCTCTGTGCCTGAGGCGGCCTGGACCGCGATCACGCTGCCGGGCATGGGGCTGAGGATCTCGGCCTGCTGCGCGCCGCCCGTGCGGTGAATCTTGTGTTCCTCGGCCTCGCGCAGGTGCCACGCTCCGCGTTCGTCGGCGATCCACAGGTGACGATCGGCCTCCGCCCAGCGGTATTCGCGGCGCACCCCGTCCAGCGTGACGTCCATCCAATCGTTATCGACTTGCACACTGGCGGAGGAGGTTTCGGCCGAACCGATCTGTACCCGGGCGTCGGCCGGTGACCCCCACACCGACACGGTGGCGCTGCGCAGCGGGGTCTGCATCTCGGTCCGCACGGGAGCGGGCGCACCCCCGACCCGCCACCCGGTGGGCACGGCCCAGGGGTTGCCCGCCGCGCGGCGGTCCAGCGCCCACTGGCGATAAAGGCCCCCGGCGGCGAGCACGTCGTCGGGCGGCGGCAGCGGCGCGAAGTCCGCCACCCGCTCGTCTAGCAGCGCCGTGTCGAGGTCGCCGGCGCGCACCCGCTCGTCGGCGAGCAGGAACCGAAGGAATTCGATGTTGGTCTGCACACCCAGGATCGCGGTTTGGGCCAGCGCCGTGTCGAGCTTCGCCAACGCCTCGGCGCGGTCCTGGCCGTAGGCGATCACCTTGCTCAGCATCGGGTCGTAATCACTTCCGACCACCGTGCCGGCCAGCAGCGACGAGTCGACCCGCACGCCGGCGCCCGACGGTTCGGATACCCGCAGCACCTTGCCGCCGGTGGGCAGGAATCCCCGCGCGGGATCCTCGGCGTACACTCGGGCCTCGATCGCGTGGCCCCGCAGTTCGACGTCGTCCTGGGCGAACCCCAGCTTCTCGCCCGCGGCCACCCGCAGCTGCCACTCCACCAGGTCCAGGCCGGCAATCGCCTCGGTGACAGGATGTTCCACCTGCAGGCGGGTGTTCATCTCCATGAAGAAGAACTCGTCCGGCCGGTCGGCGGAGACGATGAACTCCACGGTGCCCGCGCCGACGTAATCGACACTGCGGGCGGTGTTGCACGCTGCCGCCCCGATGCGCGCGCGGGTCTGCGGGTCGAGCAGGGGGGACGGCGCCTCCTCGATCACCTTCTGGTGGCGGCGCTGCAGGCTGCACTCGCGCTCGCCGAGGTGCACCACGTTGCCGTGCGTGTCGGCGAGCACCTGCACCTCGATGTGCCTGGGGCGCAAGACGAATCGCTCCAGGAACAGGGTGTCGTCTCCGAACGACGCGGCGGCCTCCCGTCGCGCGCCGACCAGCGCGTCGCGCAGCCGGCTCGGATCTTCCACCAGGCGCATGCCCTTGCCGCCGCCGCCCGCCGAGGGCTTGATCAACACCGGGTAGCCGACTTCCTCGGCCGCCGCGACCAACTCGTCGTCGCCCAGCCCCGGCTTTGCCACCCCGGGCACCACCGGCACGTCGAAGGCGGCGACCGCGTTCTTGGCGGTGATCTTGTCGCCCATCACCTGGATGGCCCGCGCCGGGGGGCCGAGGAACACCACGCCGGCCCGCTCGCAGGCGGCGGCGAACTCGGCGTTCTCGGAAAGGAATCCGTAGCCCGGGTGGATCGCCTGGGCGCCGGTGCGCGCCGCCGCAGCGAGCACCTTGCCGATGTCGAGATAGCTCTCCCGCGCGGCGGCGGGGCCGAGGCGAACGGCCGTGTCGGCCTCCAGGACATGGCGGGCGTTGGCGTCGGGGTCGCTGTACACCGCGACCGATCGGATGCCCAGCCGGCGCAGGGTACGCATCACGCGTACCGCGATCTCGCCGCGGTTGGCCACTAAGACGGTCTCGAACATGGTCATCACATCCGGAAGACGCCGTAGGAGACCGGATCTAGCGGGGCATGGGCGCATACCGAAAGGGCCAGGCCGACAACAGTTCTGGTGTCGGCGGGGTCGATGATGCCGTCGTCCCAGAGCCGGGCGGTCGAATAGTACGGGTTGCCCTGGTCCTCATATTGGGCGCGGATGGGCGCCTTGAACGCCTCCTCCTCGTCGGGTGGCCACGGTTTGCCGGCCGCGGCGAGCTGCTCGCCGCGCACCGTCGCCAGCACCGAGGCCGCCTGCTCACCGCCCATGACCGAGATCCGGGCGTTGGGCCACATCCACAGGAAGCGCGGCGAGTACGCCCGCCCGCACATCGAATAGTTACCCGCGCCATAGGATCCGCCGATCACGACCGTCAGCTTGGGCACCCGGGCGCAGGCCACGGCGGTCACCATCTTGGCGCCGTGCTTGGCGATGCCGCCCGCCTCGTAGTCGCGGCCGACCATGAAACCGGCGATGTTCTGCAGGAACAGCAACGGGATCTTGCGTTTGTCGCACAGCTCGATGAAATGGGCTCCCTTCAAAGCGGATTCGCTGAACAGGACCCCGTTGTTGGCGACGATCCCGACCGGGTGTCCGTGGATGCGGGCGAACGCGGTCATCAGCGTCTTGCCGTAATTGGCCTTGAACTCGCTGAATTCGCCACCGTCGACCAGCCGAACGACCACCTCGTGCACGTCGTAGGGCACCCGCGGATCCGGCGGAACCACGTCGTAGAGCTCGCCCTGCGGGTGCTTGGGGTCGACCGCGGGCCGGACGTCCCACTGGCTGGGTTCGCGCGGGCCGAAGGTCGCGGCGATGGCCCGCACGATGCGCAGCGCATGTTCGTCGTCGTCGGCGAGGTGGTCGGTGACACCGGAGACCCGCGAATGCAGGTCGCCGCCGCCGAGGTCCTCGGCCGAGACCACCTCGCCGGTGGCGGCCTTCACCAGGGGCGGGCCGCCGAGAAAGATCGTCCCCTGTTCGCGCACGATGACGGCCTCGTCGCTCATGGCCGGCACGTAGGCGCCGCCCGCGGTGCACGAACCCAGCACGGCGGCCACCTGTGGGATCTCGTTGGCACTCATGGTCGCCTGGTTGTAGAAGATCCGGCCGAAATGCTCGCGATCGGGGAACACCTCGTCCTGGCGCGGCAGGAAGGCACCCCCGGAGTCCACCAGGTAGATGCAGGGCAGCCGGTTTTGCAGCGCGACTTCCTGTGCGCGCAGGTGCTTCTTGACGGTCATCGGGTAGTAGGTGCCGCCCTTGACCGTCGCGTCGTTGGCGACGATCACGCACTCGCGCCCCGACACCCGGCCGATCCCGGTGATGATTCCGGCGCCCGGGGATTCGTCGTCGTACATGCCGTTGGCGGCCAGCGGGGACAACTCCAGGAACGGGGTGCCGGGGTCGAGCAGTCGATCCACCCGTTCGCGCGGCAGCAGCTTGCCGCGGCTGACGTGACGTTCGCGGGCGCGTTCGTTGCCGCCCAGCGCCGCGGCCGCCAGTTTGGCGTTCAACTCGGCCACCAGGCGGCGATGCTCGTCGGCGAAGGATGGCGCGGTCATCACAGCTGAACTCACGAATGCCTCCCAGTAGTCGCCAGCACAAGCGGCGGTTCGGTCCTGTCGCGTACCTCGTCGACCGAGACGCCGGGGGCGGTCTCGACCAAGTGCAAACCGTCATCGCATACGTCGATGACGGCCAAGTCGGTGATGATGCGGTTGACACAACCCGCACCCGTCAACGGAAGCGTGCACCGCGCAACGATTTTCGGGCTGCCGTCGCGGGCGGTGTGCTCCATCATCGCGATCACCTTGCGGGCGCCGTGAACCAGGTCCATCGCGCCGCCCATGCCCTTGACCATCTTTCCGGGGATCATCCAGTTGGCAAGGTCGCCGGTGGCCGAGACCTGCATCGCCCCCAGCACGGCGACGTCGAGGTGTCCGCCGCGAATGATCCCGAAGGAGGTCGACGAACCGAAGAACGCCGCACCCGGCAGCGTCGTGACCGTCTCCTTGCCCGCGTTGATCAGGTCCGCATCGACGTCCTGGGGCCGGGGGTACGGGCCCACACCCAGGATTCCGTTCTCCGAATGCACGACGACGGTGATACCGGCCGGGATGTGGTTGGGGACGAGAGTGGGCATGCCGATGCCGAGGTTGACGTATTGGCCGTCTTCGAATTCGGCGGCCACCCGCGCCGCCAAACCCGCCTTGCTCCACGTCACTTGGCGCCACTCTCCCCCGCAAGCGGGTGGGGGTACCTCCCACTTGTGGGGGCGTGCCCCCACGGCATCGTCGTCGGCGCGCTCACCGCACCGTCACCTTCTCGATTGGCTTGGCCGGGTCTGGCACGTGCACGACCCGATGAACGAAGACGCCGGGCGTGTGCACCGCGGCGGGGTCGATCTCCCCCGGCTCGACGAGCTGCTCGACTTCGGCGATGGTGATCCTGCCGGCCGTGGCGCAGTCGGGGTTGAAGTTGGCCGCGGCCGCGCGGTAGACGAGGTTGCCGTGCCGGTCCCCCTTCCAGGCGTGCACCAGTGCGAAGTCGGTGCGGATCGCCCGCTCGAGAACGTAGGTCGCACCGTCGAACTCGCGCGTCTCCTTCGGCGGCGACGTCAACGCCACCCCGCCAGAGGCGTCGTAGCGCCACGGCAGGCCGCCGTCGGCGACCGGAGTGCCGACCCCGGCGGGCGTGTAGAACGCCGGGATGCCCGCGCCTCCGGCGCGCAGCCGCTCCGCCAGCGTGCCTTGCGGGGTGAGCTCAACTTCGAGTTCACCGGCGAGGAACTGGCGGGTGAACTCCTTGTTGTCACCGAAGTATGAGGCGATGGCGCGGCGAATTCGCTTGTGGTGCAACAGCGCCTCCAGCCCGACGCCGTAGCCGCCGCAGTTGTTGGACACCGTCTCCAGGTCGCTGACACCGGTATCCACCAGCGCGGCGATCAATGCCTCGGGGATGCCGCAGAACCCGAAGCCCCCGACCGCCAGAGACGACCCGTCGGCTATGTCGGCAACCGCCTCGGCGGCCGTTGCCACCACCTTGTCCATCGCCGCAGCAGCCTCCTTGCCGTCGGGCGGGGTTTGAGTTAATGCTGATTAACTCACGGTGACAATACCATCGTCGATCCCCGCGGTCCAGGGACCACGACACCTGGCCGTCGCCCGCTATTGCGGCAGGTAAACCGGTGAAAAACTCGTGCTAAGTTAGTGGCGATTAACCAACTGGACGGGGGTTCGTCATGACAACGTCCATCTCGGACGGCCAGCCCGGCCCGCCGGATGCCCCAAATCGGCGCAGCCAGTTGAAATCCGACCGGCGCCTGCAGCTGCTGTCGGCCGCCGAGCGCCTGTTCGCCGAGCGCGGCTTTCTCGCCGTGCGGCTAGAAGACATCGGTGCCGCCGCCGGTGTCAGCGGCCCCGCCATCTACCGCCACTTTCCCAACAAGGAGTCGCTACTGGTTGAGCTGCTGGTGGGCATCAGCGCGCGCCTGCTCGCGGGCGCCCGGGACGTGCGGACCCGGAGCCCCGACGCGGCCACGGCGCTGGACGGCCTGATCGACTTCCACCTCGACTTCGCGTTCGGCGAGCCCGACCTGATCCGCATCCAGGACCGCGACCTCGCCCACCTGCCCGAAGCGGCCGAGAAGCAGGTGCGCAAAGCGCAGCGCCAATACGTCGAGGTGTGGGTTGGGGTGCTGCGCGAGCTGGACCCCGACCTCGCCGAGGCCGACGCCCGACTGGCGGCCCACGCGGTCTTCGGCCTGCTCAATTCGACGCCGCACAGCATGAAATCCCCCGACACCTCACGTAGCAAGTCGGCCCGCACCGCGCGGTCGCGCGCCGTCATGCGGGCGATGACCGTCGCCGCACTGGCCGCCCGGAACCAGTGCCCCTGAGTCACCGCTGGTGAGGTGATTCGCCGTTCGGGCGCCCGGCGCAGGTACTCTGCACTCCATGAGGTGGACATGAACGATTCACGTCCCACCGAGCGGATCAGCCCCTCTCTGCCAGGATCGGGGCCGCAGGGCCCGTGGTATCCGCCCGCCGATCCCGCATACGCCGATCAGGCGCCCTACGCGCCCACCTATGGCGGGCAGGCTCCGCCGTGGTCGTCCAACATGAACGAGACCAACACCACCAGAGAGTTACCGGCGTACTGGCAGCACGAACTGCCTTCGTCGGGACAACCCGCGGGCTCGGCTCCCCCGCCGCCGGATGGCCCGAAACCTCCGCCGCGGTGGCTGTGGATCGTGGCCGGCGCGGCCGTGCTGCTGGTGGTCGCCTTGGTCATTGCCCTGGTGCTGGTGAACAACGCGATCAAGACTCAGACCGCCGTCCCGCCGCTGCCCGCCATGCCGGAGACGACCCCGACGATGCCGAGCCCGTCGACACGCACGTCGACGCCGCGCATTCCGGCCCCGGTGCCGCCCACCGGCGGCTCCCCGACCCCCACCGAGTCCACCGGCCCGGCCGCGATGCAAGACATCGTCTATAGCGTCGCCGGCGAGGGCCGGGCGATCAGCATCATGTACATCGACACCGGCGACCTGATCCAAACCGAATTCAACGTCGCGCTGCCCTGGACCAAAGAGGTCAGCCTGTCGAATACGGCCGCGCACCCGGCCAACGTCACGATCGTCAACATCGGCCACAACGTCACGTGCACGGTCACCGTCGACGGTGTCCAGATGAGCAAGCGCGTCGGCGTGGGCCTGACGATCTGCGACGCGCGGGGCTGAGCGCCCTACGACGGTTCGGCCGCGAGGGCGCCGCGTGCCGGGACCCGAACCGCGAGCATCGCCAGCAGACCGGCGAGCAGCACCAGCGAGATGCCGCCCAGACCGGCGCGCACGGCGCCGAATACGTCCACGAACACCGAGAACAGCCACGGCGCGACGAACGCGACCGCCCGCCCGGTCATCGTGTAGAGGCCGAAGGCGACGCCTTCCCTGCCGTGTTTGGCCATCTGCAGCAGCAGGGCGCGCGAGGACGACTGCGACGGCCCGATGAACATGCACAGCAGTAGCCCGCAGATCCAGAACGCCACCGAACCGGACAGCAGCATCAGGGTGATGCCCAGGACGACGATCGCAGCGAGGGACGCCACGATGACGGGCTTCGACCCGATCCGGTGATCGACGAACCCGCCCAGCACCGCGCCCACGGCCGCCACCACGCTGGCCACCACACCGAACACCAGCACGTCACCCTGCGAGATGCCGTACACGTTGACGCCGAGCACGGCGCCGAAGGCGAAAATCGCCGCCAGGCCGTCGCGGAAAAGCGCGCTGGCGAACAGGAAGTAGACCAGGTTACGGTCTCGCCGCCACTCCGCGGAGACCTCGGTCCACAGCTTGCGATAGCCGCCGAGCATGCTCGTCGGCTCGTACACCTCGGCCGAGTCGGGAAGCCGATGCGCGACGAACAGCAGCGGCAGCGCAAAGATCGCCAGCCAGGCCGCCGCGACCAGCATCGCCTCCCGGACGTAGAGGCCGTCGTGAATGGACACCCGCAAGAACCCACGCGTCGCATCCGGCCCGGAGCCCTTGCCGGAAATGAACCCGCTGTAGACCACGAGCAGCAGCAGGACGCTGCCGACGTAACCGGCCGCCCAGCCCAGCCCGGAAATCCGGCCAGCTGTCTGCGCCGTCGAAAGTTGGCGCAGCATTGCGTTATACGGGACGCTGGCCAGGTCGCTGCAGGCCGCCGTCGCCCCCATCAGCACGAGCCCGGCCCACAGGTAGCCGGGGCGGTCGTGGATGAAGAACATCGCGCACGTCAGCGCGACCGCCAAAGCGGTCAACACGCTCAAGGCCACCCGCCGGCGATGCGGGGACTCCACCCAGACGCCGACGGCCGGCGCCAGCAGCGCGACCGTCAATCCGGCGATGGCGGCGGCGCGGCCCAACCAGCTTGCCGGCGTGGTGGGACCGGAGATGCCCACCCCCACGCTGGTGGTCAGATACACCGAGAAGACGAAGGTTGCCACGATCGCGTTGAGGCCGGTGGAGCCGCAGTCCCAAAGCGCCCATGCCACCACCCGGGATGGCACGGGCGTGAGTGAACGCGACGACGGCTGGCCCATGCCCGGCACTCTATTTGTTTCGCAGTCGACCCGCCGCGCCCGGCTTCGCCGCGCTCGCGATCGCTGCAATTTGTTCCGCAGTCGACCCGCCGCGCCCGGCTTCGCCGCGCTCGCGATCGCTGCAATTTGTTCCGCAGTCGACCCGCCGCGCCCGGCTTCACCGCGCTCGCGATCGCTGCAATTTGTTTCGCAGTCGACCCGCCGCGCCCGGCTTCGCCGCGCTCGCTGTCTACGATTGGTTCATGCCGATCCCCGCGCCCAGCCCAGACGCGCGTGCCGTCGTGACCGGAGCCTCGCAGAACATCGGCGAGGCGCTGGCCACCGAACTGGCGGCTCGCGGACATAGCCTGATCGTCACCGCACGACGCGAAGACCTGCTCAACGAACTCGCCGCCCGCCTGACCGACAAGTACCGCGTCACGGTCGACGTGCGTCCCGCCGACCTTGCCGATTCCGCGGAGCGGGCGAAATTGTGCGAGGAACTGGCCGCCCGGCCCATCTCGATCCTGTGCGCCAACGCCGGCACCGCGACCTTCGGTCCGGTGGCCACGCTGGACCCGGCGGTCGAGAAGGCCCAGCTGCAGCTGAATGTGCTTGGCGTGCACGACCTTACGCTGGCGGTGCTGCCGGGCATGGTCGAGCGCAGGGCCGGCGGAATCCTGATTTCCGGCTCTGCGGCGGGCAATTCGCCGATCCCGTACAACGCCACCTATGCGGCCAGCAAGGCGTTCGCGAACACCTTCAGCGAGTCCCTCCGCGGCGAACTGCGCAACTCGGGCGTGCACGTCACGCTGCTGGCGCCCGGCCCGGTACGCACCGACCTGCCCGACGACGCCGAACGGTCGCTGGTCGAGCGGCTGGTGCCGGACTTCCTGTGGATCTCCACCGAACACACCGCCAAGCTGTCGCTGGATGCCTTGGCGCGCAACAAGATGCGCGTCGTGCCGGGCCTGACGTCGAAGGCGATGTCAGTGGCCAGTGGGTACGCCCCGCGCGCTATCGTCGCGCCCATCGTCGGCAGCTTCTACAAGAAGCTGGGCGGCAGCTAGCCTCGCATGCTCTGAACAATGACGTGGTAGACGAAAACTTGGTCATCTGATCCCTCCGCGGCTGACCTGGTTCCCACGCACTGGTGACGAGCCGACTAGAACGCCACATTCGTCTCTTGGTGACCGATTTCCTGAGTCTGCTTTCCGCTGGCGTCGTGGCACGAGACCACCACGTGGTAGTTGGTATTCGTGTTGAAACCATTGAAGGTCAAATCGGTATGCCCGTTTGGATTGACCGTGAAATCACGGTGAGTATTGAAGGGGTCGAGTCATAGGTGCACTTGGCGGTCAGGGCCGACGAGTTCGTAATCGTGGCGGTGATGCTGCCCAGATGCGGAGGGCCGAACTGCAACTGGATCGCGTTGGTCACGGGCGCCGGCGCGGGAGGCGGATTGGGGTTGGGAGTATTGCTGCAATCCGAGCCCGGCGGCAGTTCGTACCCGCCGGCGCTGCAAAAGACCCGCTTCTGGGAGTCTGGCACGGGCGCCGGCGCGGCAGGTGCCGCCGGTTGACCCAACACGATGGCGACGTCGCTTTCGTCGCGGCCTTGGTCGCGGAACATGCCCACCCCGAAGTCCTTGAAGGTGCAGTCATGGATGTACGGAGTCGCATGGTCCATCGCGGCCGAGGTCGCTTTATCGGTGGGATCGGCCATACCCAGGAAACCTACGATATGGCCGCAATAGCCCTGCGGGTTTGAGCTCGGGACAACGTTGGCATTTCTGGTAAACATCTGTGCCGAGGTTTCGAGTTGGTGGGAATACGCCAGTGGCTGGCAGGTGGATTGAGTGCGGGCGCCGTTGACTGCGCCGCGGATGTTGTCCAGCGGATCGGCGTGGGCGGCGGGCATCGCCACTGTCGCCGAAGCGAATCCGAGGAAGCAGGCCGTCAGCCCGTATCCCGCACGCCGCATCCGCTGAACAACGCCGGTCGACGTGGTCGACGAAAACCTGGTCATTTGATCCCCTCCGCGGCTGGCGTGGTCCCCGCGATACTGGCGACGGTGCGTCGCTGTCGATTTCAGCCCTGCTGCGATGTGATGCTATGGCGTCACGCGCGCCGGGAAATCAGGGATTCCCCTACACTTTCCGGCTCTGGCGAAGCCCTCACCGGCGCAGACGCGCCTATGAAAGCGGTGGGCCTCGACCAGTCGGTGCGGTCAATCGTTCGTCGGTACCGAAGACACCCCGGCAGCGGCGACCGGGCGGACAGATCGCGATCGCCGAGCAGGGCCACCTGGACACCGCTGGTGCCAACTCGTCACGGCACCAGCGATATTCGAGAAACTGAATACCCGACTCCGGTCGGCGTTCGCTCACGATTCGCTCGCCTTGCGTGCCGACGGTTACTTCCGGCGGCGGCCGCTTCCGAAGATGCCCTTCACTGCCTCGCGTATCGCCGTGTTGATGCCGCTTTTCACCGTCGGGTTACTCAGCACTTCCTCCCACATGGCGGGACCCCTCGGCTCCGCCGGCTGCGGCATCGGCGGCGGCGGCTCGTTCGCGGGTACAGGCGGGTAGTCCGACCGGGCTGGCGGCGGCTGGGCCCGCCGACCGGGCGCGTTCGGTGCAGGCGGCTGCGCTGGTTGTTCAATCGTATGCCCGTACTTCTGTTGCAGCGGACTGCTTTTCGCCGCGGCGGCGATCGCGTCGTTTCCGATCGAGGCCATCAGCGACCGCGGCACCCGCATGCGGGTCCACGCGACGGGCGTGGGCGCGCCCTTCTCGGACAGCACCGTGACGACGGCCTCCCCGATGCCCAACGACGTCAGCGCCGATTCCAGGTCGTAGACATCGGTTTTCGGATAGGTCCGCACGGTCTTGCTGAGCGCCTGCTGATCGTCCGGGGTAAACGCCCGCAGCGCGTGCTGAATCCGGGCGCCCAGCTGGGAGAGCACATCGTTGGGCAGGTCGGTGGGCAGTTGCGTGCAGAAGAACACCCCGACACCCTTGGAGCGGATCAGCTTGACGGTCTGCTCGACCTGTTCGAGGAACGCCTTGGAGGCGTCGGCGAACAGCAGGTGCGCCTCGTCGAAAAAGAAGACCAGCTTGGGCTTGTCGATGTCGCCAACTTCGGGCAGCACCGCGAACAGGTCGGCGAGCACCCACATCAGAAATGTGGAGAAGATGACCGGGCGCAGCGACTGACCGCTGAACTCCAGCAACGAGATGATGCCGTGACCCTGGTCGTCGACGCGCAGTAAATCCTGGGGATCGAGCTTGGGCTCCCCGAAAAAGGTGTCACCGCCCTCGCCGGCGAGGTTGACCAGCGCCCGCAGGATGACGCCGGCCGTCGTCGGCGAAACTCCGCCCAGGTCTTTCAGGTCGGCCTTGCCCTCGTCGCTCGCCAAGTGGCTGATGACGCCGCGAAGGTCGCCCAGGGTGACCAGCGGACGGTTGGCCTGCTGGGCCCAGTGGAAGATCAGGCCCAGCGTCGACTCTTGGGTAGCGTTGAGCCCCAACACTTTCGAAAGCAGAACCGGGCCGAAGCTGGCCACCGTCGCGCGGACCGGCACGCCCAGTCCGCCGGTGCCCAGCGACAAGAACTCGACCGGGAATCCGGTCGCCGCCCACTGGTCGCCCGTGTCTTTGGCACGCGCGGCGGTCTTGTCGTTGGCCTCCCCCGGCCGGGCCAGACCCGACAGGTCGCCCTTGACGTCCGCCATCATCACCGCCACGCCCGCCGCGCTGAGTTGTTCGGCGATCAGCTGCAGCGTCTTGGTCTTCCCGGTTCCGGTCGCACCGGCCACCAGGCCGTGCCGGTTGATGGTGGCCAGCGGGATGCGGATCTGCGCCGTCTGGTCGACGGCGCCGTCGACGACGACCGCGCCCAATTCGAGTGCCAGCCCGTCGACGGCGTACCCGTTGGCGATCCGGCGCGCGGGTGTTTCCGCGGATTCGGTGCTCATCGTGCTGCGCTCCCGTTCCCAGTGGTTCGGCATGCGGTCCGGCAACGCTCACACTACTTCTCCGGCGCAACTAGGGGCGATGGCCAGCGCGAGCGCCACGTGGGCCTACTCTGAGCGCTGTGCGAGACGAGTTGGTGTGGATCGACTGCGAGATGACGGGGCTGGACCTCGGCTCGGACAAGTTGATCGAAATCGCGGCCCTGGTCACCGACGCCGATTTGAACATCCTGGGCGACGGCGTCGACGTGGTGATCCACGCCGACGATGCGGCGTTGTCGTCGATGATCGACGTGGTCACCGAAATGCATACGCGTTCAGGGCTGATCGACGAGGTGCGGGCGTCCACCGTCGACCTGGCGACCGCCGAGGCGATGGTGCTCGATTACGTCGGCAAGCACGTCAAGCAACCCAAGACGGCGCCGCTGGCGGGCAATTCCATCGCCACCGACCGCGCGTTCATCGCCCGCGACATGCCGGCGCTGGACTCGTTCCTGCATTACCGGATGATCGACGTGAGCTCGATCAAGGAGCTCTGCCGGCGCTGGTATCCGCGGATCTACTTCGGCCAGCCGGTCAAGGGCCTCGCGCACCGCGCCCTGGCCGACATCCACGAATCGATCCGCGAGCTGCGGTTCTACCGCCGGACCGCCTTCGTTTCCCCGCCGGGACCTTCTACCAGCGAGATCGAGGCCGTGGTCGCCGAGTTGGAGGGCGAGGGGGACGCCCCACCCGAAATGGATTCGGCCGCCGAGCCACCGACCGGCTAGTATCGACGTCGCCGCTCGATGGCCTCGGGGCCGCTGGCGGCAATGGTGGCTGTAGTTCAGTTGGTAGAGCACCAGGTTGTGATCCTGGGTGTCGCGGGTTCGAGTCCCGTCAGCCACCCCAATCGGCAGGAAGCCGTTGCCGCTTCCTGGCCGCCGGGTCGTTTCGGCCCCCTGCAACGCGATTGCACCCGTACAGGAGAGGGACAGCGCGCCGTGCCGCCGAAGCGTCATCGCCTCGCCGTGAACGCGGCCTGTGCTGTCCTGCTCGCCGGCTGCGGGGGGTCGAACCAGACGGCGACCACCGTCACGTCGACGGTGCCCGCAGAGACCAAGACGGTGACCGTGACCGCCGCGCAACCACCCCCGCCGGGACCGAAGACGACCATCGAGTCCGACGGCACGTTCATAGTCGGCAGCGACATTGCAGCGGGCACCTACCGCAGCGCTGGGAAATACGGGTGCTATTGGGCGAGGCTGCGCAGCCTGGATACCAACGACATCATCGACAACAACGTCAACGACGGCCCGCAGGTGGTGCAGATTCTGCCGACCGATCGCGCATTCATGACCAGAAACTGCGCGGCCTGGCACAAGGTCGACTGAACCGCACGTCAGGTGTTGGCGTTGCCCGCTTTCCACTGCGGCCAGGGAATGTTCCAGTCGCCGAGGCCCTCGGTGCCCGGCAGCGTCGGCCCCACCGTGTTGATGACCTCGACGATGTCGCCGGTCTTGCTGTGGTCGTAGAACCACTCGGCATTGCTGGGGCTCACGTTCAGGCACCCGTGGCTGGTGTTGGTGTGCCCCTGTGCGCCGACCGACCACGGCGCGGAGTGCACGAAGACGCCGCTGTAGGACATCTGCGTGGCCCAGTCCACTTCGGTGCGATATCCGTTGGGCGAGTTGACCGGAACGCCGTAGGTCGACGAGTCCATGATGATGTGCTTGAACCGGCCGCCGATGATGTAGAAGCCGTTGTCCGTCGGCGTGCTGTCCTTACCCATCGACGTCGGCATGGTCTTGACCACTTCGCCGTTGACGCGCACGGTCACCGTCTTGGTGGTGTCGTCGGCGGTCGAAATGACCTCGTCCCCAATGGTGAAGTGGGTCTTGACGTTGTCCTCACCGAACATTCCGTCACCCAGGTCGACGCCGTAGGTGTTGACCGCCACGTCGATGGCCGTTCCGGATTTCCAGAAATGCTCTGGGCGCCAACGAACTTCGCGATTATTGAGCCAGTAGAACGCGCCCTCGACGGGCGGGTTGGTGGTGATCTTGATGGCCTTCTGCGCGGCGGCGCGGTCCGCGATGTTCTCGTCGAACCGGATCGCCACCGGTTCACCGATGCCCACCACCTCGCCGTCGCCCGGGGCGACGTAGGGCATCGTCAGGTGGGCGGGCGAGCTGGTCTGGAAGGTCATCTGCCGATTCGCAGCGCCGCCCATGCCCAGCGCTTTCACACTCAAGGTGTAGCGCCTGTTGTAGCCGAGTTGCTCGGTGGTCGACCAGCGCAGTCCGTCGGGGCTGAGCTGGCCGCCGATGGACTTGCCGTTCTCGTTGACCATGGTCACCGACGCGAGAACGCCGTCGGCGACGCTGACAGTCACCGGGGCATCGACGGTGACGCCGACGGCGCCGTCCGTCACCGAGGAGGTCAGCTTCGGGACGAGCAGGTCGGCGAACGGGGTGCCCTTGTCGAAGATCACTTTCGCCGGGGCCGCGGTCTGGCTGCCACCGCAGGCGACGCCGAACACAGCAACCGATGCGATCGCGGCGGCCAGCCACGATCGTCGTCTGCGCAAAGGCGTCATCGAGCGACCTTCCATGGATTCCGATGTAGTTGGTCACCGCTGACCAGAAACAGTGCATGCATTGTAATGCGTTTTGTGGCACTCGCGTGCCGACCTTGACAGGTCCGTGATCAGGTGTCGCGCAGGGCCGGCTGGACGGCGCACTCAGGCCGGTTGGCCGACCCCGTCATGGAGTTCCGCCTCGACCCGATCACGGGTCGCGACGGCCTCTACACGCGCGAGTTTGACGATGGCCGCCGCCGACACCAGGACGGCCACCGCCAGGGCGATCATGCCCGCGCGCCCCGCGTCCAGCGCCTCGTCAAGCACGACGACCCCCAGTGCCGCCCCCACCACCGGCTGCGCCACCTGCAGGGCGGGCATCGACGCCGTCAGCGGCCCCGCCCGGAACGCCGACTGGCTCCACACCACGCCGCCGGCGATCACCAGAATCGCGGCGTAGAGCTCCGGCGTTCGGGTCACGGCCCAGCCGCCCTCGCCGAGCCGGGCGACGACCTCCTTGGCCAGCACCGCGAAGATTCCCCACAGCGAACCGGATACGAGGGCGAACAGCACCGCCGCCGCGGCGCCGCCCCAGATCCGGCCGGCCACGATGCAGGCGAGCAGAAGCGGCCCCAGCACGACGGCCACGACGGCCCAGGTGCGAAGCGGTGCGGAGGCGTGACCTGCCTGCGGATTGCCGACGATGACGATCACCGTCACCGCCGCGGTCAGCAGCGCGGCCCACATCCACTCGGCCGCCGTCACCCTGCGGTGATACAGCCTGGCATTGATCGGGAGCGCGAACAGCAGCGAGAACATCAGCAGCGCCTGCACCAGCAGCACCGAACCCTGGCCCAACGCGGCGGCCTGCAACCCGATGCTGGCCGCGAGCAACAGCGCACCGCACCACCACCGCCGGTTACGCAAGAGGCTGGCGAACAATTCGACGTGCCCCACCGTCCGGTCCTCGATGCAATGCGCCGCTCGCTGCTGCAGCACGTCACCGATCGCGACGCACAGTGCGGACGCCAGCGCGAGCAGGACGGCGACATCCGTCTTGGGCATCACGGTTCTCCGTCGGGGTCGAATACCGTTGCGCTGCAACAGGAAAGCGGGTTAGCCACGGTACGTCGCCGCTTTGGTGGGCCACCTCCGGATCGAGGGGCCCTGCGGCTCGGGCGCGTCAGCGGCCCAGCGGCGCCGCCCCACCGCAGCGGCTGCGTCTTCACCCGTCTCGGACCGTTCACGCAGCCGCTCCAACGGCCTGGGCGCCCACCATGTCCACCGGCCGAGCAGGTGGATGAAAGCGGGGACCAGGACCATCCGCACCAGGGTGGCGTCGGCCAGCACGGCGAGGGTCAGGCCCAGACCCAGCATTCGCATGAACGAGACGTGCGCGGGGATCAACGCGGCGAACGAGATCGACATCACCACCGCCGCCGTGGTGACCACCCGGCCGATGCCGGCGATGCCCAAGGCGGTGCTCTCGTCCGTGGCCGCACGTGCCTCGGCCGGAGTCGGTGGCGTCTCCTGGATCGCCTGCGACGCCAGCCAGTATTCGTGGATCCGCGACACCAGAAACACCTCGTAATCCATGGCCAACCCGAAGGCGATGCAGAACAACAGCACCGGGATGTTGGCGTTCAACGTCCCGTTCGGCGTCGTTCCCAGCGCGCCCAAGTTGCCGTCCTGGAAGATCCACACCATGGCGCCGAACGCGGCCGTCAACGACAGCACGTTGCACACCAGCGCCTGCAGCGGCAGCACCACGCTGCCGGTCAGCAGGAACAGCAGCGCGAAGGTGACGAGGGCGATCAGCCCGAATACCAGCGGGAGCCGTAGGGTGATCGCGTCGACGCTGTCGCGGTTGATCTGCGCCAATCCGGTCATCTCCACCGACCGCCCGGCCGGTCCGGCGACCTTGTGCAGTTGGTCGAGCTGCGTGTTTGATGCTTGCGAGTAGAGCGGCGCGGTGCTGGCCACGGTGAAGAAGGCGCCGCCGTTGGCAGCGCCGGTGGCCGCCGCGGGAGGTCCCACGCGGTTACCGCCGACGAACGTTCCGGTGGGCGCGGTGACTGCGGACACGTCGGTGACGCGGGACAGGTCGGCGGCGTAGCGGTCCAGGTCGGCGGGGCCCACGCCGCGGGCGTCCGGTACGACGACGGTGACGCCGTTCCCGAATCCGTTGGCGAAGTCGTTGTCCAGCATGTCGGCGACTTGGCGCGCCGACGCCGACCGGGGCAACACGCGCTCGTCGGGAAAGCCCCACTTCACCCCGAGGAACGGAACCCCGAGCAACAGCAGCAAAGCGACGACGCTGAGGCCTACTGGCATGGCGTGGCGCAACACGTACCGGGTCGACCGGTACCAGAACTGCTCCTCGAGCGGCTTGTGCGCGTGATCGCGGAAGGACCGCTGCCCGTGCAGGATGCGATGCAGCACCCGACGGCCGTCAAGCGAGTCCAGCCGGGGGCCCAGCAAGGCGATTGCCGCCGGGGTCACGACGACGGCCGCGACCGCGACGATGGCGGCGGTGGCCACGATGGTGTAGGCCGACGATTTCAGGAAGTACATCGGGAACACCGCCATCACCGCCATCGACAGGCCGACGGTGGTGGCGGAGAACAGCACGGTCCGGCCTGCGGTGGCCATCGTTCGCATCAGCGCCCGCTCCCGGTCGCCGCTGCGCGCCAGCTCCTCGCGGAAGCGGCTGATGATCAGCAGGTTGTAGTCGATCGCCAGAGCGAGTCCCATCGCGATGCTCAGGTCCAGCGCGTACGTCGAGACGTCGGTGGCGAAGGTGATCAGCCGCAACACCGACATGGTGCAGACGATGGCCAGAGCGCCCAAGGCGATCGGCAGCGCCGCCGCCACCACTCCGCCGAGCACCCATACCAGCACCGCAAAACTGAGCGGAATCGCGATGGACTCCATCAGCAGCAGGTCGCGCTCGTTCTGGTCGTTGATCTGGGCGTACGCGACCGCCATGCCCCCGGCACGCACGGTCACACCCTCGCGGTCGTGCACCAGTTCGTCGGTCAACGTGCCGGCGTACTTCTGGGCGTCGTTCTCGCCACCTTTGAGTCCGGCCACGATCATCCCGGACTTCTGATCCTTGCTGATGAGTTGGGCGGCCGCCTGGGGTGGCGATGTCCACGCCGAGGACACGTTGAGCACCCACGGCGAGGTCTTCAGGCGGTTGGCGATATCGGTTCCGACATCGCGACCCTGGCTGCTCTGGACGCCGGCCGGCGCGGTGACGACGATGATCATCTGCTGATCGGTCTGGTTGAACTTGTCCCGCAGTACCGCGGTGGCCCGCGCGGACTCCGAGGTCGGGTCCTGGAAACCGCCGCCCGACAGCTTGTTGATCACCGGAAGACCGAAGACCGCCGCCGCAACGAGGACCAGGAAGGCGCCCGCGATGATGCGGCGCGGCGCGGCGATGGCAAGTCTGGTGATCGCCTGCAGCATCTTCCGTCCTTTCGGTTAGAGCCCCCGGCGTATCCCTATACCCGAACCAGACGCCCTGACCCACATTCACCGCTACTGCCGGTGACGTTTGGCAATCCACCACCCGGGTATCGGACGAAGGGGGCGCAATCAGTAGGCCATTCGCAGTGCGGAGCGCCGTTTTGGCTGGGCTATAAGCGGATTGGATGAGCAGTGAACGCGACCGACAACGCCATCAATATGCGGCACCCGACCGAGGACGAATTGCAGGCGGTTTACCGGAATCAGGCTCGCACATTCGGAGATCCGGTCGACCCGGCCAGCGTGCAAGCTTGGAAGCGCCGCGTCAAAGTCGACGACATCCTGGTGGCCGAGGACGTCTCCGATCCGCAACGGCCGTTCCTGGTGGGAACGTCGATCATCTACCACACCCAGCTGACGGTGCCGGAAGGGGCCAGCCTGCGGGCCGCCTGGCTGACGATGATTGCCGTCGCGTCAACCCACCAGGGCAAGGGCGTCTGGGGACAGCTCAGCGCCCAGGGGCTGGGAATTCTGATGGAACGCGGTTACCCCATCGTCTTTGGCGTGCCGACGCAGACCGCGATGTACGACGGCTTTGGCGCCGGCGTGGCCACCTACACGCGCAGTTACTCCATCGACCGCCGCTTCGCGACGTTACGAGCCGCGCCCGGCGCCATCCGAGCGCGCGAGGTCGACGCCGCGGAAGCGAAGTCGCTATTGCCGGAAATCTACGAACGTTGGTGCGCCGCAACGCCAGGAGCGGTAACACGCAGCGACGCGTGGTGGGCCGACTATTTGGAGGACCGGCCGACGCAGCGGGGCAATGGAACTGCGCTGAATTTCACGATCCATCCGGACGGCTTCCTGACATACCGCGTCGCCGGTGGGTCTAATCACGGTTACCGGCCACCGTTGGGCACCGTGGTTGTCGAGGACTTCTGCCCCATCACGGACGAGGCCCACACCGAGTTGCTCCAGACGCTGCTGGTCTTGGAGATGTTCGACACCGTAGAGATCGACCTACCGGTCGACGATCCACTGCCGCTCAAACTCACCGACCTGCGGGCCGCCGAAACGACCGGCGTGAGCGACTTCCTCTGGGTGCGGATCAACGACGTCGCGGAGGTGCTGGGCGCCCGCGCGTACGCCACAGATATCGAAATCGCGCTCGAAGTCACCGACCCGCTCGGGCTGGCGGGCGGGCGGTTCCTGCTGCAGGCCCGTGACGGTGTGGGGAAGTGCGCGCCCCATGACGGGCCCACCGATGTCCAGATCGGCCTGGCCGACTTGGCCACCATCTACATGGGCGCGCACAGCGTCCCCGAACTCGTCCGAGCGGGCCGGATAGCGGAACAGCGACCCGGCGCGCTACACCGCTTGGACGCCGCCTTCAGGACCGAGCGGGCACCGTACTGCGGGACGCTGTTCTGAGTGGCCTGCGCTGCAGCCCGATTCGTGATGAGCAGCGCCGGGACACCCTGGCAGGAACCGGCACCCCCCGGCGGTCGGTATTCTGGAGGAGATCGGGGGATTTCACAGCGCGGCAGGACGCCTGTTATTGTCGCGTACGCGGTCTCGGCCGTCGAAAGCGCCGTTAGCTCAGTTGGTAGAGCAGCTGACTCTTAATCAGCGGGTCCGGGGTTCGAAACCCTGACGGCGCACCACTGAAAATCACCAGGACGCCTCTTGGCGTTCCCGTTCGCCCACAGATTGGGCCCGCCCGACTTTTCGGCGTAATTCGGCTGCCGCACGAATGTCACTGCAGGTAGCTTCTCCTTCACAGCGAGTGCCCCGTGGAACGAGCCGTGCCCGAAGGAGCTGCAATGGGGTTCATCCAGCCGAATCTGCCCGTCGTCGACGTAGCCGAATGGAGCACGCAACCCCGCGCCCAGCGGATCGTGCCGATGGTGCGCCACATCGCCGAGAACGGGTTCGGCACCCCGCTGATCATGCACGTGATGTACGGCGTGAAGATCGCGCTCTACATCCTCGGCGGCTGGGTGTTCGGGTGGTGCACAACGGGCATCGGCGCCTTCACGGGCGTCGCCGCCTGGTGGTCGGAACCGATCGTGTTCGAGAAGGCCGTGCTGTACACCATGCTGTTCGAAGTCATCGGCCTGGGCTGCTGCTTCGGGCCGCTGGCTGGCCGATACTTCCCGCCGATGGGCTCCATCCTGTACTGGTTGCGGCCCGGCACCATCCGGCTGCCCCCGTGGCCGGATCGGGTGCCGCTGACCAAGGGCAGCGTCCGCAGCCCGATCGACGCAATCCTCTACGGCGCGCTCCTGGCGCTGCTCGCGGTCGCGCTGGTGTCCGACGGCACCGGCCCAATTCCGGCCCTGCACACCGAAATTGGCGTGCTGGCGCCCTGGCATACAATCGCGATCCTGGCCGTCCTGTCCGTCATCGGTTTGCGCGACAAGGTGATCTTCTTGGCCGCGCGCGGCGAGGTCTATGCGCCGCTCGCGCTGGTCTTCCTGTTCCCCGGGGCGGATTCCGTCATCGGGGCCAAGGTGGTCTTCATGGTGATCTGGCTCGGGGCCGCCACCTCAAAGCTCAACCGGCACTTCCCATTCGTGATCTCGACGATGCTGGCGAACAACCCGTTCATCCCATCCGGGGCGCTCAAGCGGTCGCTGTTCAAGCGCTATCCGGACGACCTGCGGCCCAGTGCGCTGGCGGGTTTCATCGCACACTTCTCCACCGCCGTGGAAGGCCTGGTGCCGCTGGCGCTGCTCTTCTCGCACGGTGGCTGGCCAACGGCCATCGCCGCGTTCGTGATGATCGTCTTCCACCTCAACATCCTGCTCGCCTTTCCGATGGGGGTGCCGCTGGAGTGGAACGTGTTCATGATCTTCGGGGTGCTGTCGCTGTTCGTCGCGCACGCGCACCTCGGATTGTCCGACCTGGCCAACCCGTTGCCGGTGGCGATCCTGTTCGTGGTCGTCGCAGGCGTCGTCGTCATCGGCAACCTGTACCCGCGCAAGGTGTCCTTCCTGCCCGGCATGCGGTATTACGCGGGCAACTGGGACACCACCGTGTGGTGCGTCAAGCCGTCGGTCGACGAGAAGATCCGCACCGGCTCCCGCGCGCTCGGGCCGATGTATCACCTACAGCTCGAGCGTCTCTACAAGACCAAGGAAGAGACCTTGGTGCCCATCCATCTCGCCTACGCCTTCCGAGGGATGAACACGCACGGCCGCGCGCTCTACACCCTGGTACACCGCGCGTTGGCCGGGTACGACGAGGCCGACTACAACCTCTGTGAGGGTGAGAATCTCTGCGCAATGGTCCTCGGCTGGAACTTCGGCGACGGGCACATGCACAACGAATGCCTCATCGAGGCGCTACAGCAGCGCTGCAACTTTGGGCCCGGTGACGTGCGGGTGGTGATCCTGGACGCGCAGCCCATCCACATCCAGCGTCAGGAGTACCGCCTGGTGGACGCGGCGACGGGCGAATTCGAGCGCGGCTACGTCGAGGTCGAGGACATGGCTACTGCCCAGCCCTGGGCCGATGACCTCCCGGTGCACGTTCAGACCGGCACGGGCGCCGGCATGACCTGACGGGTCAGCGGTTGCGCACCCGGTGCACCACGACCACGACGACGAGGACGCCGACGCCGGCCAGTGAGACCGTGACCGCGGGCTTCTTGACGAAGGCGATCACCCGAACCTTGAGGTCATCGGCGAGGCGGCGCGGGTTGGCGCGCACGGCAAGCGAGTCGACGGTGGCCGCCAGCTGGTCGCGGGCGACGTCGATGTCCCGCTTGATGGCCTCGGGGTCCCGGTCCGCCACGTGTCTGTCCTCCCAATCGGCCTGATGCACCTGAGGCACTACCCTAGATCAGCTGGCGATAACCCCAACGCTCCGGTGAACAGAAAGGGGCCCCGAAATTGGCCGAGACCACGCGGCTTGCGCCGGGCGACAAAGCGCCCTCCTTCAGCCTGCCCGACGCCGACGGCAACAAGGTGTCGCTGGCCGACTACAAGGGGCGTCGCGTCATCGTGTACTTCTACCCGGCGGCTTCGACACCGGGCTGCACCAAGCAGGCCTGCGACTTCCGCGACAACCTGCACGAACTCAGCGGCGCCGGCCTCGACGTGATCGGCATCTCCCCCGACAAGCCGGAGAAGCTGGCCAAGTTCCGCGACGCCGAAAAGCTGACGTTCCCGCTGCTGTCTGACCCCGAGCGCAAGGTGCTGACCGCCTGGGGCGCCTACGGCGAGAAGCAGATGTACGGCAAGACGGTCCAGGGCGTGATCCGCTCCACCTTCGTGGTGGACGAAAAGGGCAAGATCGCCGTCGCGCAATACAACGTGAAGGCGACCGGCCACGTCGCCAAACTGCGCCGCGACCTGTCAGTCTGAACCGCCGAAGCGTCCGCGGTTAGGCGGCGCACTGCGCCAGGCCGGCTTCACCCGTGCCCGTCGTCGACTTGGCGTCCTTGACCGTCCCGTTGACCGTGATCGTGCAGGTCGTCTTTTGACCGGTCGGGTTCGCGGCAACGGTGAGCACCGCCGCGGGACTGGCGTCCTTGCTGGTAAACGAGATGGACCATGGCACGGGCTGATTAGTCACCATCTGCAGCGTGCCCGTCGCGTCTATATACGACACCGCGGCCAACGGGGCGTCGGAGGTCACGGTGTACACCACCGCATCACCCGGCGCGGCGACCGCACCCGGCGCAGTTATCAGCGATGCCAAAACCAATACCGCGGAGGCCGCGGCAAACTGTGTCTTCATCAGTTGCTCCTTCTGCCCCCGCTGATCCGTACTCTGCGCTCGTCGTGGCCTGCCGGCAACTTGACTGAAGCAGCTTCCAATGCCGCCGCCGCTAACCCCTTCAAGGGAACGCGGGCGAAGTGCAAAGTCGAAGGGGGGCCAGCTCTGTTGGGATCGGTAGCCGCACGCGACGCCGAGAATTTCTCAAGTGGTTCGCCGTAGCGTACGGCGCGACCGGCAACGAAAGGGCTTTCCGATGAGCACACCCCGCGGCCGGATCATCGGGGCGGCGATGATTTCTGGTGGCGTCGCGGCGGCCGGCCATTGCACTCCGCGCGCGCCAAAGCGGATCATCTAGCCGTGGACGCGGACGACCCCGAGCAATACATTCGCAACCTCGAGCATGGCGCCGGCCAGACACCGGGGTCCGAGCCGCGGCCGTTCGGCACGTCCGGCGACGGGCAGCCCGGCGGCTTACGCGCGTTCGCGGATTTCGTCAAGTCGCTGAATACGCCGCGGGGCAAGGTGATCTTGGGAGCGTGCTCGGTCGTAGCGGTATTCGCGATCGGGTTCTTCTTGAGCCACTCCGGCACCACCGTGCAGGGGAACCTCGTGATGATCAATAGCGGCGCGAGGGACAAGATCGACTGCAACAACGGAAACCTCAAGCTGGACGGCGACAACAACAACTACACGGTCACCGGCCACTGCAAGAGGCTCGAGGTCTTCGGCAGCGGGAATCACGTCGCTGCCGACAGTGCCGACACCATCGACGTTTTCGGCGACGACAACGCGGTGACCTACCACTCGGGCTCACCGAAGATCGAGAAGACCGGAAACAACAACGCCGTATCTCAGCGGCGGTAAAAGCGGTTGGTACGCAAGGGCCGCCGTTAGGCCAGGTTGGCCAGCAGCAGCGCCTCGGCGATCGCGGCGCGTTCCAGCACACCGAGATGCAGGCTCTCGTTGACGCTGTGCGCCTGGGTGTTGGGGTCCTCGACGCCGGTGACCAGGATCTTGGCCTGCGGGAACGCGTCGGCGAACTCGGCGATGAAGGGGATGGAGCCGCCCATGCCCATGTCGACGGGTTCGGTGCCCCACGCCTGCCGGAAGGCCGCCCGCGCGGCGTCATACACCGGACCGCTGGCGTCGATGGCATAGGGCTCGCCGACGTCGCCGCGGGTGACAGTGACCCGCGCGCCCCACGGTGCGTGCTCGCACAGATGCGACGTCAACGCGTCCAGGTGCGCCTTGGCGTCGCCGCCGGGCGCGACCCGCATGCTGATCTTCGCCCGCGCCCGCGGGATCAGCGTGTTCGACGCCTTCTCGATCGGCGTGGTGTCGATGCCGATCACGGTGATCGCGGGTTTGGCCCACAGGCGCTGCGGCGCCGAGCCGGACCCGATCTCGGACACCCCGTCCAGCAGCCCGGAGTCGGCCCGCACCCGATCGTGCGGGTAATCGACAGCGGCGGCGGTACTTTCGTGCAGGCCGGCGACCGCCACGTTGCCGTCGTCGTCGTGCAGGCTCGCCAGCAGCCGCACCAAGACGCTCAGCGCGTCGGGCACCACTCCACCCCAGATGCCGGAGTGCAGGCCGTGATCGAGCGTGGCGACCTCGACGACGCAGTCGACCAGGCCACGCAGCGAAACCGTCAGCGCCGGCACGTCGGTGCTCCAGTTGTCCGAGTCGGCGATGACGATGACGTCGGCGGCCAGCGCGTCGCGGTGGGCGGCCAGCAACCGGCCCAACGACGGCGAGCCGGATTCCTCTTCACCCTCGACGAAGACGGTCACACCGACGGGCGGTTGACCGCCGTGTGCCCTGAAGGCGGCCAAATGCGTTGCGACGCCGGCCTTGTCGTCCGCGCTGCCGCGGCCGTAAAGCCGGCCGCCGCGTTCGGTGGGCTCGAAGGGCGGCGACGCCCACTGGGCGGCGTCGCCCTCGGGCTGCACGTCGTGGTGGGCGTACAGCAGCACGGTGGGCGCGCCCGGCGGCGCGGGATGGCGCGCGATGACCGCCGGCGCGCCGCCTTCGCTGACGATCCGCACGTCGCCAAAACCGGCCTGCGACAACAGATCCGCCACCACCCGCGCGCTGCGGTGCACCTCGTCGCGGCGGCCCGGGTCGGCCCACACCGATTCGATGCGCACCAGGTCCTCGAGGTCGCGGCGCACCGACGGCAACAGCTCGCGGACGCGCTCCACAAGATCAGTCATGACCTCGAGGCTAGTCCCCACTTTTTTCGGGCCGAGCAGACGCAAAGTCGCATGAATGCCCCGGCCAAGATGCGACTTTGCGTCTGCTCGCGATAGGCGCTAGGCACTAGGTCGTCTCCAGGATCGCCACGGCGGCCGCGGTGTCGCCCTCGTGTGTCAGCGACACGTGAATCGTCACATCCGCCAGGTGTTTGGCGATGTCGCCGCTCAGCCGCACCCGGGGCCGCCCCCACATGTCGGTAACCACCTCGATGTCGCGGTGGATGTCCTCGGGCAGCACGGGCCGCTGCGCGAACCGGGACCCCGACCACGCCTTGATGACCGCCTCCTTCGCCGCCCAGCGGGCCGCCAGGTGGCGCGCCGCCGACGAACTCTTGTCCGAGGCGTCGCGGCGCTCACCCGGCGTGAACGTCTCGGAGAAGACGGTTCCCGGCTGATCGACCTGCTCGGCGAAATCAGGGATGGAGACGACGTCGATCCCCACACCGACAATTCCCATGGGACGCCAGGCTAACGGACGGTCGAAGACGTCATCCGGCCGAGACCTCGTAGGCCTCGCCCTCACCCAACCGGGAGGCCGGGTCGAGCAGCATCGCCGCCTCTTGGCGCTTCTCCGGTGCGTCATGGCTGAAACGACGGTCCGCCGGCCGCTCGTACATCGGCGCGCCGCCGGCGATGGCCGAGGCCAACCGGCGCTGACCCGCCAGCAGCCGCGCCTCCGCACGCCGCTGGTAGTCCGCGCGCTGATCGGCATCGAGCGAAGCGATGAACGCCTGCGGGTGCACCAACGCCACCAGCCCCGACACGTGGCCGAACCCGAGGCTGGTCAACAGCCCGGCCTTGAGCGGGAACTTCTCACCCAGCCGCAGCGTCTCCCGCACCCAGACGAAGTGCGCCGAGCCGGCCAGTTCGTCGTCGACGCAGTCCAGGCTGCGGTTGGGCGGGATCACCCCGTCGCGCAGCATCTGGCACAGGCCCATCATCTGGAACACCGCCGCGCCGCCCTTGGCGTGGCCGGTGAGGCTCTTCTGCGACACCACGAACAGCGGGGCGCCCTCCGAGCGGCCCAGCGAGTCGGCCAACCGCTCGTGCAGCTCCGTCTCGTTGGGATCGTTGGCCAGCGTCGAGGTGTCGTGCTTGGAGATCACCGCGATGTCGTCGGCGCCGACGCCGAGCTTGCCGAGCGCCCGTGCCAACTGGGAGTCCTTGCCGCCGCGGCCGGCGCCCAGCGCGCCCAGGCCCGGGGCCGGGATCGAGCTGTGCACGCCGTCGGCGAACGACTGCGCGTAGGCCACCACCGCCAACACCGGCAGGCCCATCTTGAGCGCCAGGTCGCCCCGGGCGAGCAGGATGGTGCCGCCGCCCTGCGCCTCGACGAAGCCGAGCCGGCGACGGTCGTTGGGCCGGGAGAACTTCGAGTCCTCGATGCCCCGGCCCCGCATCATGGACGTGTCGGCCGTGGCGGCCATGTCACCGAAGCCGATGATCGCTTCCAGCGTCAGGTCGTCGAAGCCGCCGGCGACCACCAGTTCGGCCTTGCCGAGACGGATCTTGTCGACACCCTCCTCGACCGACACCGCCGCGGTCGCGCACGCGCCGACCGGGTGGATCATCGCGCCGTAGCTGCCGACATAGCTCTGAATAACGTGCGCGGCAACGACATTCGGCAGAACTTCCTGCAGGATGTCGTTCGGCTTGTTCCGGCCGAGCAGGTTGCCGTGATACATCGTCTGCATCGACGTCATGCCGCCCATGCCGGTGCCCTGCGTGCTCGCCACCAGGCCCGGGTGCACCCACCGCATCAACTCGGTCGGGGTGAATCCCGACGACAGGAACGCGTCGACCGTCGCGACGATGTTCCACAGCGCCACCCGGTCCGTCGAGCTGGCCATGTCCTGGCTGATGCCGAATACGGTCGGATCGAACCCGGTCGGGACCTGCGCGCCGACCACCCGCGACAGCTTGGTCTTGCGCGGCACCCGGATCTCGGTGCCCGCCTTGCGGATCACCTGCCAGTCGCTGGAGTCGGGCACCGGCCGGATGACCGTGTGCTCGGGGTCGAATTCGACGAAGGCGCGCGCGTCGGCCTCCGAGGACACCACGAAGGAGAAGTCCTTCTCCAGGAACACCGACACCAACAGCGGCGACGCGTGATCCGGGTCGATCGCGCCGTCGTCGACGAACTCGCGGATGCCGACCCGCTCGACGACGATGTCGTGGTAGCGCTCGACCAGCTCGGTCTCGTCGACCAGGTCACCGGATTCGGTGTCATACCAACCGGGTTGGGGGTCGTCCTCCCAGCGAATCAGCCCGGTCGTCCAGGCCAGCTCGAGAACGCCGGCCGCCGACAGTTCGTTGTCGACCTCCATTTCGAACCGGGTGCGCGACGAGCCGTACGGGCCGATCTCGGCGCCGCCGACGATCACCACCAGGTCGGCCGGGTCGACGTCCAGGTCGGCCCATCCGGGCGGCGGTGCCGGCTTGACGCCCCGCGGCGGGGACGGCAACGCGGCGATGGTGCCCTCGGCCGCAGCGTCTTCCGCCAGCTGATCGCTCGGCGTGGCCTGCTCGCGTGCCTTGGCGGCCAGTTCGGCCATGTCGAGGTTGGCCTCGGCGAGGCCACCGGTCAGGTCGGCCTTGATCGGCGCGCCGGCCGCCGCCACCTTGGATTCGACGTCGCAGAGATCCAGCAGCATGGCCGCCATCTGCTCGGTGGAATACGTGGTGACACCGGCCTCCTCGACGGCCTCGACGATGGCGTCGTTGTGGCCCATCAGCCCGGTGCCGCGGGTCCAGCCGATCAGCGCGTGCGCGAGGCTGACCCTTGCGGCCCATGAGGATTCGGCGTGCCAGCGACTCACCAACGCGTCCAGCGCCGACTTGGCCTCGCCGTAGGCGCCGTCCCCGCCGAACATGCCGCGGTTGGGCGAGCCGGGCAACACCACGTGCAGCCGCGACGCGATGTCGCGCTCAGCACCGATCTTGGACAGCCCACCGATCAACCGCTGCACCGCCCAGAGCAGAACCTTCATCTCCATCTCGGAGCGCGAACCGGCCTCCGACAGGTCCCCGGCGACGCGCGGCGCCGCGAACGGGAAGAGCAACGTCGGGGTCTGCGCGTCCTTGATGTGAATGGATTGTGGCCCAAGGCTTTCGGTTTGCTCGGTGCCGATCCATTCCACCAGTGCGTCGATGTCGGAGTAGGACGCCATGTTGGCGGCGACCACCCACAGCGCCGCGCCGTACCGGGCGTGGTCGCGATATAGCCCGCGGTAGAACGCAAGCCGCTCGTCGTCGAGCTTCGACGTCGTGGCGATGACCGTGGCTCCGCCGTCGAGCAGTCGCGCGACGACCGATGCGGCGATCGAGCCCTTGGAAGCGCCCGTCACCACGGCGACTTCGCTGCTGTACGGGCCGGGGTCGGGGTTCTCGGCGCCGGCCGCGATGCGGCCGTACAGCGAGGCGTGGATCTGGCGGCCGGCGGCCAGTGCTTTGCCCTGCCACCAGGTTGCCTGGGTCGCGACGACATGGCCTGCGCCCTCGAACCTTTCGGACAGGCTCTGCCACTGGGCATCGATCTCACCCTCGTCGGCCAGCCAGAGCTTGACCAAGTCCTCCCGGGCGCTGGCCCAGCGGTCGTCGAACACGACGGCTTTCTTGGCGTCGAAAGCCGGCGCCACCAAACGCGGCCAGTCCGCGCCCAGTTCGGCGGTGACCAGGTCGATCAGCTCGGCGTCGGTGGCCGTGGGCGGCGCGCTCACCGGGTCGTCGTGGCCGAGCTGGCCCAGGATCAGGCGGGCCGCCGAGGCGAGCACACCGTCGCGGCCGGTGATCTGGTCGGTGAATTCGCTCAACGCGGCCGCGTCGACGGTCGCGCCGCCGCCGCCACCCGAAGAGGGCAACGCCACCGCGATCCCGCGGCGGGCGGCCACGGCGGCGACCGCGGCGTCAACGACCTTGTCGACCGACGCGGCGTCGGCCAGCGCGCCCTCGTGCAGGTGGCCCATGGCGCCCCCGCGAACGCTGGTGCCCTCGCGGGTGCCCAGCGCCACTTCCACCGTGACGTGCTTGGCCCAGCCGTCGCCGAGCTCCCACGTCTTCTTGACCCGCTCGGCGATGGCGGCGGGTCGCTTGCCCGAGGGCCCCAGCACGGTGCGCAGCTGGTCGTTGATCGCGTCGGAAAGCACTGGGCCGAAGGGCTTGTAGGTGCGGGCCAGCTTGGTCACCTGCGACCGCAGGCCGGCCAGGTCGGCCTCGGCGGCGCCGTCGATGGCGCCCAGGTTCAACTCCGACCCGAGGTCGACCAGCAACTGGTTGCGCCGCGACGAGGCACCGTCGGTGATCGACTCGATGGAGTCGAGCTCCTCGATCTGGTCGATGCGCATCTTTGCCGACAGTGCGATCAACGCCAGGGTGGCGTCGGCGGCGTCGAACCCGATGTCATCGGGCCGCGGAGCGCCGGACGGAGCTGCGGCGGGAGCCGCAGCGACGGCAGGGGCGACATTGGGGTTGGCCCCGAGGTCCGACGCGGCAGCGTCGGAATCAACCGCAACCTCGTCCGGTTCCGGCTCGGGATCCGTGTCGGTGGCGAACAGGACGGCGGCGTCGCGCTCGGCATTGAGCACTTCGACTGTGCTGTGGGCATATTCGGGCAGCTTCAGAGTGTTCGTCGCCAGCCCGGCGACGGTCGGCGCCGACTTCACGCCGATCTCGACGAAGCGCTCCACACCCAGACCGCCGGCCGCCTCCTCGGTGAACAGCAGGTCCTGGGTTTCGATCCAACGCACCGGGCTGGCGAACTGCCAGGCCAGCAGCTCGATCAAGACGATGCGTGCCATCTCATTGCGGCGCTCGGTCAGCCAGGTGTCGTAGTCGGCGAGGATCGCGTCGAGCGGCTCGGCGGGCACCAGATCCCTGATCTCCTGGATGAAGTCGCGGTCCAGGGTGAACGGACGCGGCACCAGGTTGGGGATGTAGCGCCCGATGATGACGTCGGGATCTTTGTCGCGCGGCATCACGCGCTCCAGCGAACGGCGGAACTCCGCCACCCCGACGCGCAGCACCCGCGAGTGGAACGGCACGTCGATGCCCGGCACCAGGATGAACGAGCGCTTCCCACCGGTGAGCTCGCGGCGCCGCTCCACCTCGGCTTCCAGCTCCTCCAGGCCGCGGACCGTGCCGGCGATCGCGTACTGCGAACCGCGCAGGTTGAAGTTCACGATCTCCAGGAATTCGCCGGTGCGCTCGGCGATTCCGGCCACGAAGCCGGGGACCTCTTCGTCGGGCAGGTCGATCTGCGACGGCCGGATGGCGGCCAGCCGGTAGTTCGAGCGGCCCAGCTCGTCGCGGGGCACGATATCGTGCATCTTCGAACCACGGTGAAACACCGTCTCCAACAACGCTTCCAGCTCGTAGATGCCCGTGACACAGGCCAACGCGGTGTACTCGCCGACGGAGTGGCCGCAAGCTATCGCACCTTCGACGAAGGCACCCTGCTCACGCATCTCGGCGACCTGAGCCGCCGCCACGGTCGCCATCGCGACCTGCGTGAACTGCGTCAGGTACAGCACGCCCTCGGGGTGGTTGTAGTGCACGCCGCTGGCGATGATGCTGGTCGGGTTGTCGCGCACCACGTGCAGCACCGAGAAGCCCAGCGTGTCGCGGGTGAACTTGTCCGCCTTGTCCCACACCTTGCGGGCGGCCTTCGACCGGGCGCGGACGTCCATGCCCATGCCCTTGTGCTGAATCCCCTGGCCGGGGAAGGCGTACACCGTGTGCGGGGCGGCCAGGCGCGCCGTCGCCGACATCACCAGGTCGGACCCGATGCGGGCCGCAACCTCCAAAACCTCTGCGCCCTGGTCGATTCCGACACGTTCGACGCGGAAATCGACCTCGTCGCCGGGGCGCACCATGCCCAGGAATCGCGCCGTCCAGCCGATCAGCCGGGCCGGTGGGCGCGCCTGCCCGTCGGTGGCGGTCACCGCGTGCTGCGCCGCGGCCGACAACCACATGCCGTGCACAATCGGCGTTTCCAGGCCGGCCAGCAGGGCCGCCGCGCGGTCGGTGTGGATCGGGTTGTGGTCACCGGACACCACGGCGAACGGTCGCATGTCGACCGGGGCGGTCAGCCGGACGTCGCGGCGGCGACGACGCGGGGTGTCCGTCGCGTTCTGCGACACCGCTCCGCCGGCCCGCACCGGGTCGGTGAGCTCGGCGGCGCCCGTGCGACCAAGGATCGCGAAGCGCTCGTCGAGACGGGCGATGGTTGCGCCGTCGGCGCCGGCGATCGTCACCGCGACTCGGACCACGCGGCCCATGTCCGTGTCAACGGCCGGGGAAGCCGTTGCGCTGATTGCCAATTCGGCCTCAACCTTGGGCAGCGCGCCGACCACATGAGCGGCGTGGTCCAGGTGCACGAGGCTCAGCAGACCCTCGACGACCGGAACGCCGGCGTCGGTGACCGCCGAGCCGATCGCCGCGAAGACCGCGGGCCAGCACAGGCCGACCAACGCGTCGGGCACGGTGGTGAGGCCGGGCGCCAGCGGCTCGCCGAACGTGGCGGTGACCCCGGTGTGGTCGGCGACCCGCTCGGGGTCCCAGTCCACCGTCACGGTGGCCGTCCCGTCGACAACGGCGGGCAGGAACTCCGGCCCCTCGACGCCGGCGGCGATTGCCAGGACGGCGCGCATGGCGGTGGCGGCGTCCTCGGTGGACACCACGGGTGTGCCGCCATCGACCGTGTTGGCCGGCAGGCTGAACGGGATGTCGATCCAGGTTCCCGAGATCGGCACGCTCAGCACCACTCGATCGCCGTCGACTTCAAGCCGCGCACCGGTGAATGAGTGTGTGGCGCGACGACTTTCGGGTCCGTCATGCACGAGCCAATCGCCAGGCTCGGCGATCCGGTGGACCGGGTTGGTCGCGGTGCGGCCGGCCCACTGCACGTCGGGGGCGTCCAACACGACGGCGAGCGGTCCGGTCACGTCCGGGCGACCCAGTCGACGCGACGCGACGGCGCGGGGCTGCCCGTTGGAGGACAGCACCTCGTCAATGGCGGCCTGCTCGAAGCGGTCCAGCAACTCCCCGACTGGTTCGTCCATCCGGGTGATGCCGGCCACGGCCGCGGTGCCCGGGATGATGCACACCTGGTCGGCGTCGTAGCGGGCGTCGTGCGCCTGCCACAGCGAGTCGCTGCGCCACCAGCGCCGCACGTCCTTGTCGATGACCGGCACGAAGTTGACCGGCTTGCCCAGCGTCTTGCACAGCGTGACGAAGAAGGGCACGTCGGCCGGGTGCAGCTGCACGGTGTCGGCGTCGGGATAGTGAGCGAGCAGCGCGGCGATCGCGTCGGCAGGCCGTTCCAGTAACGCCGCATCGTCGAACAACGTCTTGATGGGGCCGGAATCGTTGGCGTGCAAACGCGCTTCGGCGCGCTGCAGCATCTGCTGGAACCGGTCGCGCCAGGTGTCGGCGAGCCAGGGGCTGCCCGGTGCGGCGGTGTCGGCGGTGGAGTCGCCCTCCCCGATGGTCAGCTCGACGTAGCGCCGCAGCCACTGCAGATAGGTCATGTCGGCGACGTCACCGAAATACGGCTTGGCCGTGTTGGCCATCGCCGCGATGATCTCGTCGCGGCGGGCCGCGACGGCCTCCGCGTCACCGGCGACCTCGTCGAGGAGCCGCCCGCACCGCGAGGCGCTGTTGTCGATCTCGTGGATGTCGGCACCCAGCTGGCTGCGGCTGGAAGCCATGCCGCCCTGGGCTTTTCCGGCTCCCACCCATTGGTCGGTGCCCTGCGTCTCGACCAGCATCCGCTTGACCGACGGTGACGTGGTGGCCTCCTTGGTCGCCATCGCCGCGGTGCCGACCAGGATGCCGTCGATGGGCATCAGCGGGAAGCCGTACGCCTGCGCCCAGCGCCCGGACAGGTACTCGGCCGCCCGCTCGGGCGTGCCGATGCCACCGCCGACGCAGACCGTGATGTTGGGCCGCGACCTCAGCTCCGAATACGTTGCCAGCAGCAGGTCGTCGAGGTCTTCCCAGGAGTGGTGGCCACCGGCACGCCCACCCTCGATGTGCACGATCACCGGCTTGGTGGGCACCTCGGTCGCGATGCGGATGACCGAGCGGATCTGCTCGACCGTGCCGGGCTTGAACACCACGTGGCTGATGCCGACGTCGTTCAGCTCCCCGATCAGCTCCACGGCATCCTCGAGGTCCGGGATGCCGGCGCTGATCACCAGGCCGTCGATCGCCGCCCCGGACTGGCGCGCCTTCTGCACCAATCGCTTGCCGCCGACCTGGAGCTTCCACAGGTAGGGGTCGAGGAAGAGTGCGTTGAACTGGTAGGTGCGGCCCGGCTCGAGCAGCGTGGCGAGTTCCTCGATGCGGGCGGCGAAGATCTCCTCGGTGACCTGCCCACCGCCGGCCAGCTCCGCCCAGTGCCCCGCGTTGGCCGCGGCGGCGACGATCTTGGCGTCGACGGTGGTCGGGGTCATGCCCGCGAGCAGGATCGGCGAGCGTCCGGTCAACCGGGTGAACTTCGTCGAGAGCTTGACCCGGCCGTCGGGAAGGCGAACGGCGGTGGGGGCATAGGTCGACCATGCCCGCGCCACCTCGGGCACGGCGCCAACGGTGAAGAGGTTGCGCTGCCCCCCGCGGGTGGCGGCGGGCACGATGCCGACACCCAGGCCGCGGATCACCGGCGCGGTCAGCCGGGTCAGGATGTCACCGGGTCCCAAGTCGAGGATCCAGCGCGCGCCGGCGTCATGCACCCGGCCGATCTCTTCCACCCAGTCGACGCGACGCACCAGGATGGACTCGGTCAGCTCGCGCGCCAGCGCGACGTCGAGCCCCACCTTCTCGGCCCAGCCGCCAACGATGTCGATGCCGTCGGCCAATCGGGGCGTGTGGAAGCCGACCTCCACCTGCACCGGGTCGAAGACCGGTGCGAAGACGTCGCCACCGCGAAGCTTGTTCTTGCGGTCGGCCTCTTCCTTCTCGGAGATCTGCTGGCAGTACAGCTCGAACCGGGACAGCTGTTCGGGTGTGCCGGTGATGACGACCGAACGCCGGCCGTTGCGGATGGACAGCACCGGCGGCAACACGGTGCGGACGTCCTGGGCGAACTCGTCGAGCAGGCGGCCGATGCGCTCCGGGTCGGCGTTGGTCACCGACACCATCGGCGGGCGGTCGCCGAGCACGGAGATCCCGCGCCGACGGGCGACCAGCGTCCCGGCCGCGCCGATCAGCTGGGCCATCGCCAGCAGTTCGGCGTCGCGGGTGCCGGCGGCCTTGAGCGCCTCGACCGCAAGGACCCCTTGCGAGTGCCCCGCCACGGCCACCGGCGGGGTGTCGTTCAGGTCCATGCCTTGGCGCGCCAGCGCGCGCACGGCGGCGATCTGGGTGAGCAGCACGCCGGGTATCGACACCGCGGCCGACGTCAGGTGCTTGTCCGACGGGACGGTGTCCTCCGCCGCCAGGGCCCGCACCCAGGTGAGCGGCTCGAACCCGATCGGGCGCACCACCACCAGCTCCTTGGCCACCGGTTCGAGCAGCAGCTCCACCTCGCCGACCAGCGTTGCCAGCTCGGATTCGATCCCGGCCGACGACACCAGTTCTTCCAGGGTTTCCAGCCAGGCGCTGCCCTGGCCGCCGAATGCGACTGCGTACGGCTCGCCGGCCGTCAGACGGTCGACCAGAGCGTGGGTGTCCCCGGGTGCGTGGGGGCCTTTTCCGTCGCGATCGGCGGACACACGGTCATGCTCGTGGATCGTCACGTCTATCTCCCTCAATGCCTCATGTACGTGTTACGTATCAGTGCCTTCAGCCGGTCCGAAGGGGACAGGAACTCGCAGAGTTCGTCGATTCCGCATCGAATCGCGGCCGAAAATCCGTCTGACCGGTGTCTTGTCGGGTGGGTGGGCCCGTGGATCGGGGCGCGGCGGACTGCATCGGCTGTACTAAGAGTGTCATAAGGATCGACCGCCGTTTTGCGTGGTGATTGGTTACTGGTGAGTTCTACGCACGGGTAACCCTGTCGTGGGTAACACCGGCCGGAATCGGCGGCGAGGGCGCGGCGAACAAACCTGCTGCATGCAGGTGGTTACGGTCGAGTAGCTATAACTGCGCTGATCAAAGCAGTTTTGTTATGTAATCGTTATGTAAAAATTTCGAGCCGCGGAACCGCGCTGAGCCCGCCTCCGCCGCGCCGCTCGGGCGGCATTCGCGCCCGCCGCCGCGAAGAATGAGCGAACGAGTGTTTGCTGGGATCTCTAAGAGTCGCGGCCCCGACGGTGCGGGGTGAGGAAACCCGGTGGCTAGGCCCACTGGCCGAATTGCGGCTTGAGAATTTCGTTGATGTCCACCCCGACCCCGCCGACGCTGCGTTTGTCGATCTCGACCTGGTGCAAATGGGCGGCCGGGTGGGCGAATCCCTTGGGTGAGCCCCAGTTGTGCTGCCAGAAGTAGGAGCCCAAACCGTCGTGCAGCGCCCAGTCGATGGTCTTCGAGTTGGCGTACACACCTGTGCGCTGATGACCGATCACCGACTCCCAAGACCGCAGATAAGGCGCGATCAGCTGTTTGTACTGGTCGTAGGAGGGATCGTCGTCGATGGAGGCGTAGATCGGCGCGCTGGCGGGCCCGCCTGCTGCGGCGTGCAGTTGCATTCCGCGCTGCCCGTGCTGGAGTCCGGCGTTGGCTCCGCCGAGCCAGTCGGCCGTGTTGCCCTTGCCGTACTGATAACAGGAAACGATTTTCAGCCCGTTGCTGTCGAGGTCGCGCGCCTCGGCGACCTGGATCGGCTTGCCCAACATCCAGTTGCCGCCGGGCCGCCGGTCCGACACGTACCTGATCGAGCCCACGGCCCCGGCGGCCCTGATCTGGCTGGCGGGGATGACGCCGGCCGCATAGTCCAGCAGGGTGCCGAGCGACGCCGACGCCGGAGCGGTTGCCCAGGACGCGCCCGCGACGCCCAGGCTCACCAAAGCCGGGGTTGCGGCCGCCAGTCTGAGCAGGTCGCGTCGCGAAACCGAGGACACAAGCGACAGAGTACGACAGTAACCCCATGCGACACATTGACCACACTGGTCACATCTGCGTCACGGTGTCGCATCCTCGGTTTGGGGCGATGGCGCCGTGGGCAGCACGATGACGCTCACCGCCTCCAGGCCGCGGCCAGCGGTCTGCCGGGCGACCTCGTCAAGGAAGTGGGCGGCGGCCGGGTTGATCGACCCCGCCCAGGCGCGGAATCCCTGGACGATGACCGGATCGCGCTCCAACGACGGCCGCACTCCGCGCAGCACGCCGACCACATCGTCGGGCAGCGGGTCGGCGACCTGCTCGTCGATCCAGCCCCGGGCAAGCTCCGTCGCCGCGCCGTCGTCGGCCAACTTGATCACGTCGCCGGCGAGGTTGCGCAACCGGTCGAACAGCTCCTGGCGCCCCGGAGTCTCGGCCAGTTCCGCCAGCAGCGTGCTGGCCGCCGCCGGCAGGACCATTTGCCCGAAGAGCACCGGAACCGGCAGCTCCCACTCCTCGAACAGGTCGGCGTACATGGCGGCGACGGGCTCGGACAGCGGCGCGCTGAGCCGACCGATGACCCCGATGCTGTCGCGGTGGGTGGTCGCCAGCCTGCGCAGGATGTCCTCGTTGACGTCTTCGGCGGGGCGATCGGTGGCGGCGCGGGAGCGGTCGATGGCTGCGATCAGCTGGTCCAACCGGTCGCGCTGACGCATCAACAACGTCCGGTGCTCGTCGAGCACACCCGCCAACGTGGTTCGCCCACCCGCGATCAGCCGCTGGATGTCGTTGATGCTGACGCCGAGACTTCTCATCAGATCGATGCGCAACAGGTCGAGCACCTGATCCACGTCGAAGACGCGATAACCGTTGGACAGATGCTCGGCGCGCAGTAGGCCGATTTTCTCGTAGTGGCGGATGCGACCGGAAGCGATCCCGGTCAGGGCCGTGACGTCGCCGATCAGCAACTGCTCAGCCACTCCTTGACCTTACAACTGTGGCAAGGTCTGTACTGATCAGATGGAACGCGACCAGCTGATCGACCTCACCCGCCGCGCCTTGAAGTTGGCGCGCGACAAGACCACCGATCTCGCCCCGCAGGAGCACCGGGTCGAGGCGCGCGCCTACACGTCGGCGGAGCGCCACGAACAGGACCGCGCCATGGTGCTGGCCAGCCCCCAGTTGGTCGGCTATGCCTCGGAGCTGCCCGCCCCCGGCGCGTACTGCACCAAGACGGTCATGGGCCGATCCGTCTTGTTGACCCGGACGGCCGACGGATCGGTCAAGGCGTTCAACAATGTCTGCCTGCACCGCCAGTCACAAGTGGTGACGGGATGCGGCAGCGCGAAGCGATTCACCTGCCCGTACCACGCGTGGACCTATGACAACACCGGGCGCTTGGTCGGCCTGCCTGGACGCGAGGGGTTTCCGAGCGCGGCGATCGCAAGCGCGGCGAAGCCGGGCGCCGCGGGTCGCCGCCATCAAACCGACGCGGCGATCGCAAGCGCGGCGAAGCCGGGCGCCGCGGGTCGCCGCCATCAAACCGACGCGGCGATCGCAAGCGCGGCGAAGCCGGGCGCCGCGGTCGTCAAGGCCGACGGCCTGACCGAACTCCCCGCCGCCGAGTACGCCGGATTCCTCTGGATCGCATTGCATCCCGGCGCCCCGCTGGACGTCGCCGCACACCTCGGTCCCCTGGCCGCCGAGCTCGATTCGTGGGGCATCGGGCGCTGGTCACCGCTGGGCGAGAAGGTGCTCGACTGCCCGATCAATTGGAAGCTCGCGGTCGACACCTTCTCGGAGAACTATCATTTCGCCACCGTCCACCAGCAGACCTTCGCCACGATCGCGCGTAGTAATTGCACGGTCTTCGACGCGTTCGGGCCGCACCACCGGTTGATCTTTCCGCTCAACACGATCCTCGGGCTGGACGAAGTCCCCGAAGATCAATGGGATCCGTTCCAGAACATGGTCGTCATCTACGCGCTGTTTCCCAACATCGTGCTGTCGGTGACCATCGCCAACGGCGAGCTGTTTCGGATCTACCCCGCCGACCGCCCGGGCAGATCCATTACCGTGCACCAGAATTCGACGCCGCTGGACATTTCCGACGAATCGGTGGCCGCCGGCGCGCAGGCCGTCTTCGAATACGCCCATGCCACGGTGCGCGACGAGGATTACCGGCTTGTCGAGGGCCTGCAGACCAATCTCGAGTCGGGCGCCCGCGATCACTTGCTGTTCGGCCGCAACGAACCCGGATTGCAGCACCGCCACATCGCCTGGGCACGGGCGCTCGCCGAGGTTCGCGACACATGAACCACGCACACGACACGCCGCCCAGAACGTGTGCGTCGTTTCCGAGGCGGCGTCTCTCAATCGGCCACGGACAACGCCGCCACGAGGTCGTCCAATAGTGTTGCGAGCGCATCGCTTTGGGCGGCGCGGACCGTGGTCAGCAGTCCGACCGCCTCCTCCCGACGCCCGCGGGCCAACAGCTGAACCAGCAGACCCGCGGCCATCTGCAAGTCTCGGTCGGCGGGTTCCATGTTCGCCACGGTGGCGGTCAGCACCTCCACCAGCTCCCAGTCCCGGTACAGGGCCAGCGAGCGCTCGTTGAACGCGAAGCCGGTCACGGGATTGCCCCATAGGGTCCCGCTGTAGCGGTACGGGCCCTCCATGTACTCGATGGGCAGGCCGTGCGCGGGCACGGGCACCAGTGGCTCGCCGACGATGTCGAGTTGCAGGGTGTGGCAAGTGATCCGATGACGATCCGGCAGGTACCGCGCGGCCGCATGCGGCCGGACCAACGGTTGCACCGCCTCCGGCCATCGCACGTAGCTGCTGACCGTGACCTCGACGTCTTCGGCGCACTCCGGTGCAATGGCCGGGTCGGGATGACTCATCGTCACTCCGGTAAACGGCTGCAGCGCATTGCCATTGGTGCGGTCGAACTGCCGCCAGATGCTCAGGTCCACGCCGTTGTCGAAGTTGATGGTGCGCCATTCGTGGGACCGGGCCCTCGGGTCTCCCCCGGTCCCGCCGCCGCCTGCGTACTTCGGAAACCACTGCCGATCGATGTGCCCGCTGCTGCCGGAAACCTGTTCGACGACGTCACCCCAGCGCAGCGTGCCCGTCATCGCCATGCCGGTCTGGAAGTACGAGTAGGTCTCGGCCTGGCCGAAGCAGCAGATCTTCCCGTTGTATGTCGACGCACCCACCGGTGTCGGTGCGCGCGTGGGTGTTACGGCCAGGTCCAGGCGCATGGGGCGACCCGACTGGTCCTGGCCGACCAGGCTGACGCGGTAGGTGTAGGGCAGCAGCGCCCCGTCGGCGTCGGAACACGTGGTCCACGACGCGGTACCGGCCCCGCTGGAGTAGTGGATGTCAAGGTAGCCCGGCACCAGGCTCAGCTTGCGCTGCGCTCCCGGCTGCATGTTGGCCGGCGGCATGTCGTAGTCGGTGTAGGTGCCGTAGTCGCCGGTGTCGAGGTCGAACAGTGCCAGCGTGTAGAAGTCCGCGACCACGGTCCCGCCGGGCCGGTTCTTGTTGAAGATCGTCAGGAAGGCAAACGACCGGCCGGTCTCGGCGTCGAGCTGCCCGGCGATGAACCAGGTGTCCGATTCCTGATCCGGGTGTTCCCCCTCGGCGGCGGGGAAATCCAGCTGGCTGTCGCCGGGCACCAACTGGAACGGGTAACTGCGCCAATCACTGGTCATATCGGCCCTCGCTGCTTTTTTCGCTATGTTAGCGTCAATAGCGAAATCACGGTCACTGCGCCATGTGCACCCAACCCTCCGAGGAAGTGTCCGATGACAGCGATTGCCGACCACCGGTCCTACAACGAACTCTTCATCGGGGGGCAGTGGCGCAAGCCCGCCAATCCCCAACAGCTCGCCGTCATCTCCCCGCATTCGGAAGAACCGGTCGGGCACGTCCAGGTGGCCGGGCCCCAGGACGTCGAAGCGGCCGTCGCCGCCGCGCGACACGCCTTCGACCACGGCCCGTGGCCGCGGATGACCCACGCCGAGCGTATGGCCAAGGTCGAGCAGCTCGCCACGATCTACGCCGGCCACATCGAGGAGATGGCCGACCTGATCACCGACGAGATGGGCTCACCGCGCAGCTTCAGCCGGATGGGCCAGGCGGCGGCCGCGGCGACGCTGATCCATCTGGCGCTGGCCGCCGCGCGCGACTTTCCCTGGCAGGAACGGCGCCAGGGCGTGCTCGGCGAAGTGCACCTGCGCAGGGCCCCGGTCGGGGTGGTCGGCGCGATCGTCCCGTGGAACGTGCCGCAGTTCCTGATCATGCCCAAGCTGATCCCGGCGTTGATCGCGGGCTGCACCGTCGTCGTCAAACCCGCGCCCGAAACACCCTTGGACGCTTTGTGGTTGGCGGAGATGATCGAGCAGCTGGATCTGCCCGACGGGGTGGTGTCGGTGTTGCCCGGTGGCCCCGAGATCGGCGAGGCGCTGGTGCGTCATCGGGGAGTGGACAAGATCGCGTTCACCGGCTCGAGCGCCGTCGGCCGCCGCATCGCCGCCCTGTGCGGCGAACAGCTCAAGCGGGTGAGCCTGGAGTTGGGCGGCAAGTCCGCGGCGATCATTCTCGACGACGCCGACATCGGCAAGACCGTCGCCGGATTGAAAACCGCCGGCCTGATGAACAACGGTCAGGCCTGCGTCGCCCAGACCCGCATTCTGGTCAGCGACCGGCGGCACGACGAGGTCGTCGACGCCCTGGCCGACATGATGTCGGCGCTCCACATCGGCGATCCTTCCGATGACGCCACCGACATCGGGCCCCTTGTCGCGCAACGGCAACAGCGACGCGTCCAGGACTACATCAAGTCCGGCCAGGCCGAGGGGGCCCGCGTCGTCCTCGGTGGCCAGGACAGCCCGTCGGACCGCGGCTGGTATGTGCGGCCGACGCTGTTCGCCGACGCCACCAACGACATGCGCATCGCCCGGGAGGAGATCTTCGGTCCGGTGTTGACCGTGCTGCGCTACCGCGATGAGGACGACGCGATCCGCATCGCCAACGAGACCGACTACGGTTTGGCCGGATCGGTGTGGACCTCCGACATCGCGCACGGCTTGGAGATTGCGGCGGGTGTGCGCACCGGCACCTATGGCATCAACATGTACACGCTCGACATCGGGGCCCCGTTCGGCGGCTTCAAGCAATCGGGCATCGGACGCGAGTTCGGCCCCGAGGGCCTTGACGAATACGTCGAGCTGCAGACGTTGGTGTGCAAAGGGCAGCTGCCGCCGCTATGAAGTCTCCGATCGCCACGACGGGTCACGCCCGAGACGGGCGAGAAGCTTTGTCTGCGCGTCGCTTTCGTCGGACACCGCAACCGGAACGCTGAACATTCCGGACAAACTCAGCGCCCGCGGGTCCGCGGGCAGGCCGTCGTACAACCGCCGGCACCATGCCTGGTCCAGCCGGTCGTCCGCCCCCACCGCGCGAGCGAGATCCCAGGTGTGCACCAAGACATCGCGCGTCAGGTTCGGCATCGACCTGTACTCATCCCGTTGAGCCGCTCTGCCGGATTCGACGGCCACCGTCAGCGCTTCGTAGGTCAGTTGCCATCGCGCCTGCGGATCGTCGCGCGGTCGGTCCGGCTTCAAATCCAAGGGGCGCAACACAAGCACGTCATGGAAACCGATCACGTGCTCGAGCACTCCTCGCGCATCCCACTCTTCGCATGGCGAGCGACGATCCCACCGACCGTGCGCCGATTGCACGGCCCGGCCGAATCGTCGGCAGACCGCGAGATGCAGCGCGGCCACCTCGACGACCTCGTCATCAGCCATTTGCCGGCAGCTGCAGCGTCAGCTCCACCGGGCAGCACAGCGCGCCGTGCTGGTTGGTCACCTGAATCTCGATGTCGACGAGGCAACGGGGCGGATCCACCGAGTCGTCGCGACGCTTGGTCACCGCGCGCCCCCGACCGATCATGGTGTCGCCGGCATAGACCGAACCCGTCAACCGCAAGGAGCGCCGCACCACACGACTGCTCGGGCCCGCCCAATCGGTCGCGACGCGGTCAGCGAAGCCCGCGAGGTGCATCGTGTTGACGTAGATCGTCGGATTACCTTGGCGCCGCGCATATTCGGGGTCGAAATGGCCCGGGAAGTAATCCCACGTCGCGCCGGCGTTCTCGACCACTCGCTGGTAGCTGATGTGATCGACCACCTCGGGCAGGTCGACCGGAACGGTGATCTCGTCGAAGTCCAAGAAGTCGCCGGTCACGGGGATGCTCCCGGAGTGAAGCGGAACAACGTGTTGCGGCACCTTGCGACCACCGTCTGGTCCTGGCGGCGATAGGTCTCCAACGTCTCCACGAAGTGGCCGACACCCAGCCTTGTCCGCTTCTCCGGCGACACCGACACCAGTTCCTCGACGACGGTGAGGATGTCGCCTTCGACAATGGGCTCCATAAACTCGACGTCGTTGGCCGCGTTGATGAAGGTGGCCCCCGGCAACGGGACCCGCAGCACCAGGGATGCAGCCGGCGGCGTGCCCTGTGGCTGCCACGGCGGAGGTATCAACCAGCCCATCAGCAGGGCCGGGGGCGCGAGGAGGCCTCCCCATTCCCGATTCGCGAACTCGACGTCCCAGTAAGAACGATTGCGGTCGTGGACCATCGCCGCGAACAACTGGATGCGTGCGCCGCTGACCGCCGTGGCCGCGGTGCGCGGCTCGCTGGTCGCGCCGACCATCCGCACCGCGTCTTCGTAGGTGCCGAAGGCCAGCTGGTAACTGAGGTCGGGATCCACGCCACTCACATAACGAGCGGGTGCCTACTGGGCACCGAATCCCATTGCAGGGTGCGGGAAGTGAAGTACCAGCCGCCACGCTCATAGATCAGCGTGTCCCGGAAGATCCCAGTGGCCCGCAACGTGGTGTCGCCGTACATGGCGGCGAAAAGCACGGCGACGCAATGCTGTGTCGCGTTGACCCCGTCCACGCGGATCTCGTGATCGAGGGTGACAAGCCGTTGCCCATCGCCGCCGTCGAACGCCGCCCGCAGGTCGTCGAACGTCTCACCGTCGCGGTGGTAGGTCGCCCCAGAGTGGCGGAACGTGGCGATCCAGCGCTCACGGTCGCCGTCGGAGTAGGCCCGGTTGTGCCGGGCGTTCAGGTTGAGGATGGCGGCGCGGCCCGTGGCGGCCTGCAGCATTTGCTGTTCCTGATAGGACATGGTCATTGCGGTCTCCAGATTCTCCCGGGAAACGACTGCCAACGAGCGGACGCACGTAACATTAAAGTAACTTACCGGCGATTGCGTAACATTGACGTAACTTACCGGCTAACGATATAGCCCTGAGCTTCACGATCCCACGCCTCCTCGGTCACCCCCCGCTCGCGTAACAGGTCCTTGCGTATCCGCCCGATGACGTTCTTCGGAAGTTCGCTGACGGTCTCCACAAATCGCGGCACACAGAAGTACGGCATCCGGGCCGCACAGAAATCGAGCAGCTGGGGATAATCCACTGTGGCCCCGGGCCGCAACGTCAGCACCAGCAGGATGTCGTCTTCGCCCAACGCACTGGGCACCCCGACTGCGGCGGCTTCGGCCACCGCCGGATGGCTCATGACGACGGCCTCCACTTCGACCGAGGAGACGTTTTCTCCCCGCCGGCGCAGCGAATCCTTGCGGCGGTCGACGTAGCTCAAGTTGCCTTCGGCGTCGAGCCGGCCGAGGTCGCCGGTGCGAAACCATTCCTGGTGGGGAATCACCCGTGAGCCCTCGCCGACATAGCCTTCGCTCATCACGCCCGGGTACCGGGGACGGCAGGCGATCTCCCCGACCGCGCCGACGGGCAACGGATCGCCGGCTTCGTCGAGGATGCGCACGTCGAAGTTCGGATTCGGCCGGCCCGACGTCCCGGGCACCCCATCGTCACCCAGGGTCTTGACGGCGATCGGGAACGCCTCGGTCATCCCGTACATCGTGACGATCCGGCAGCCGTAACGCTTTTCGATGTCGCGATACGCCTTGGCGTCGATCGGAGCCGCGGAGATGAACCGCAGTGGCAACTGGGCGTCCCGGGGATCCGCGGGCAGGTTATGCAGCATCGACACCATCGCGCCCGCGCCGGCGAAGCCGACGGCATTGCACGCGCGGATGTCGTCCCAGACCTCGCTGGGGTGGAACGCCTGGGCCAGCACGGTCGTGGCGCCGAGCAGCATCGGGGCCAACACGGCGGGAGCCGCGCTCAGGTGAAACAGCGGCATCGCCGTCCACAGCACCTCCCCGGCACGCAATTCCCAGGCCGACGCGACCGTCGCGGCCACCGTGAACAGGTAATGCCACGTCGTGGCAACCGCTTTCGATGGACCGGTGGTGCCGGACGTGAAAAACAGAGCGCCCACCTCCCCCGACGCGGTGCGCGTATCCGGGGAACGCCCGCCGCTGCTCAACGCCGCATCGAGTGAATCGTCTTGCAGCACAAGGCTGGGCGCGACGTCCAGCGCGCCGGCAACCTGCTCGACCCGGGCCCGCCGCTCGCCGTCGGTGAGGATCACCTTGGCCTGCGACAGCCGCAGGGTGTGCAGCAGGAAGTCTCCCTTGTTCGCGGCGTTGACGGCCGCGCTCACCGCACCGAGGCGCGCCGCGCCCAGCCAGAAGTACACCCATTCCGGGCATGTTCCGGTGAACAGGGCCACGCAGTCACCGGCGCCAACGCCTGAGTCCGCGAGCAGGTTCGCCGCGGCGCAGGACCGCTGCCGCATCTGCTCGAAGGTCACGTCGACGCCGGCGATCGACATCATCACCTGGTCGGGATACTGCTCGGCGCGCCGGTCGAGGACCGCCGAAACGGTGAAACTCTCGACACCGAAATGGGAGGGCCCAAGCGGTCCGCTCGGGTCGGGGCACATGAGGCCTCCAGGGCTTCCGATTAGGCTTTCGCGGCCGCCGGATCGGGCTCACCGGCCGCGGTGTAGCCGAAGTCGGACGGCGACGGCTGCGTGCCCGGGTAGAAGCGGTGCGCCCAGCGGCGAAGGGCCGCATAGTCGTGCGCCTCTTCGGGAGCCAGGTTCGGCTTCTCCAGGTACTTCATGTTCTCCCACGTGAAGAAGTCCTGTTTGATGACTTCTTGTTGCAGCGCCAGGAATTTGGCCGCGCGACCGGTCGGCACGTCGCCCGCGTCGCCCGGCTCGCGGACCGACGCCTGCGTGTAGAAGTAATCGGTGTAGTCCTCGTCGACCGGCGTCTGCCCGGTGACCTGGACGGTGGCCACCAGCTCGCTCGGGAAGCGGACGACTCCCAGCCCCAGTGAGTAGTTGTCGTAGATGATCTTGGCGTCGACCGGCCCGTTGGGGGTCAGCCAGGTCGACGCGCGGCCGCCGCCGAAATGGGCGTTGACGGTCGCGTGCAGGTGGTAGCCGGAGACCTCGAACGACGCGGTGGTGGCGGGATTGGCGGCCTTGTGCACGTATTGCACGTGGTAGGGGTCGGCCGCGTTCTCGATGATCATCTGCGGGTGCACCTTCACCCGGTTGACCATCTGGGTGTGCGGGTGCAGCGGGTAGAACTCGTTGGTTTCCAATTCGGGCAACACGGGGGGCTGCCAGTATGGCGCCCGACCGTGGCGCTCGTGCCAGGCGAGGATGAAGCCGTACCACTCCATTGTCGGGTAGGTGCGGATGCGGACGTTGTTCTTGCAACCGATCTTGCTGTAGGGAATCAGCGCATTGGTGCCGTCCCCGCGCCAGCGCCAGCCGTGCCAGGGGCAGACGATGTTGTCGCCTTCCACGGTGCCCCCGACGCCCAGATTGGCGCCGAGGTGCTGGCAGTAGGCGTCCATCACGTGCACCTGGCCGGACTCGGTGCGGAAGATCACGAGTTCCTCACCGAAGTAATGGGCACGCTTGACCTGACCGGCGGCGATGTCGGAGCCGAAGGCAACCATGAACCATCCCGTGGGGAATCGGTAGGTCGACAGCGCGATGCCGGCCTGGCCGAACTCGCGTTCCGAGGGATCCCCGGCCGAATCCGAGGTCGGGTCCGAAATTGTATGCGTCACAAGCTCTCCATATCCCGCCCTGCCCAGGCGAGCCGAGCGCAACTGGGCCGCCCTTCACTCACCGCGGTTCGACGACAACGTCTATTTTTACTATTTTAAGCATTGAACGTCAACGCGACACCAAGCGCGCCCGGCAGAGCGGGGTTTGAACATGACGGCTGCGGCAGTGGACCTTTCCGACTTCGCGCTGTGGCGCAACGGCTTTCCGGACGACGTGTTCGCGGAGTTGCGGCACAGCCGCCCACTGTTCCGGCACGAACTGACTCCCGGCGTCGCCAAGACGGTGCACCGCGATTTCTGGGTGGCGACCAAACACCGGCACGCCGTTCGCCTGCACCGGGACACCGAGTCGTTCACCGCGGCCGACGGCCCGCTCATCCAGCCGGTCGCCATGTTCTCGTCGTCGCCAACGATCATCACGCTGGACCCCCCGGACCTCAACAAACGCCGCAAACTCATCTCTAATGCGTTCAATCCGCGAGCGATCGCCAAGCTGGAGGACGGCATCCGCGCGCGTGCGGCACGGATGATCGACGACCTGCTCGCAGCGGGCGGCGGCGATTGGATCGAGGACGTCGCCGACGCATTGCCGATGACGGTGATCGGCGACATCATCGGCATCCCCGAGGAGGACCGACCGCGCGTCTTCGACCTCTTCGACCGCATCCTGAAGGCGCTTGCGCCCGAAGCCCGCCCGTCCGGGCAGGTGGAGCTCGAGCTCTTCGCCTCGGTTTTCGACTACGCCATGGAGCTGACCGCCCAGAAGCGGCGTAACCCCACCGACGACATCTGGAGCACACTGGCGTCGGCGGTGGTCACCAGCGATGACGGTGTGGAATTCAGGTTGCCCCCCAACGAACTCGAATTCTTCTTCTTCGTCCTGGCTTTCGCGGGCAGCGACACCACCAAGAACGCCCTCGCGATCGGGCTGCAGGCCTTTCTGGCCAACCCTGAGCAGATCGAGCGCTATCGGAGGGACGAAAGCCTGCGCGCGACAGCGGTCGAGGAGGTGTTGCGCTGGGCATCGCCGGTGGCCTACTGGACGCGCACCGCCAAGGTCGACGTCGAGATGGACGGCCAGCACATCGCCAAGGGCGAGCGCGTGGTGTCGATGCTGCGTTCGGCGAACCGCGACGATGAGGTCTTTTCCTCGCCGTTCACCTTCGACATCGGCCGTCAACCCAATCCGCACGTGGCTTTCGGCGGCGGCGGACCGCACCACTGCCTTGGTGCCATGCTCGCGCGGGCGGAACTCCGCGCGGTGTTCGACGAGCTGCTGCTGCGCTGCGACGACATCGCGATCGGGCCGGCCACGGTGGCGTTTCCGAACCTGATGACAAACATGTCGATCTACGACGAGATGTCGATCTCGCTGACGGAACGGCGTTAGAAGCTCAATAGGGTGGCGGCGAATCCCCGAAGGCCGCGAGGACGGCCAATGGGTCCAGGTAGTCACGCCAGTGCACGATCTTGCGGTCCTTCACGGTGATCACCGAGATGAATCGGTTGACGTACGGCGCGCCCGTGCGCACCACCGTCCCGTGCATCGTGTACTCGAGAATCACCACCGACTTCTCCGGGTCGTAATAGCGGTACACGTCGCTGCTGCCGCTCTGGACGATCGAATCCCCGTAGTCGGAGTACAGCTCGGCCAGCGCTTCGCGGCCGACGATGCGGCGCGGGTAGTCCGGGACGGTGATGACGTATTCGACCACCACGTCTTCCGCGTGCATGTCGAAGAAGTCCGTCCCGTCGACCAAGCCACTCAAACCCCCAGCGACCACTTCGAAGTAGGGCCGCATCGCCGCGTACTTGGCCATATCTCGCGACGACATAGACGCAGTCTATGGTGCGCCACCGACATGTGCGCGCGGCGTCAGTCGATCAGCCGCAGCGCGGCCTTGGGGCACTGGTCCACCGCGGCACGCACGTCGATCTCCAGCCGCGGCGGCACGGGGCCGTCCGCGATCTGCACCACGTCCTCGTCGCCCAGCTCGAAGACTTCCGGCGCCAGCGATTCGCAGAAACCGTTGGCCTCGCACAGGCTTTCGTCAACCGTCACACGCATCAGATGCCCTCCACTTCTCTAGAGGCCCTTGGGTCGGGTCCCGATCACCCCGCTGCTCGCGAGGCGCGTCAGTTCTTCGTCGGTCAGCCCGCACCGATCACGCAGTATGTCCTCATTGTGCTCGCCCAACCGCGGCGGTGGTCGCCGCAGCCACTTGTCCTGTCCGGCGAGCCGGGCGAACGGTGGGCAGGGGTAGAGGCCCGCGCCGGTGCGGGGGTGGTGCAGCGTCTCCAGGAAGCCGCGGTGGCGTAGTTGGGGATTGTCGGTGACGAGCGACGGCGACACCACCGGAGCGGCGGGTATGCCCGCGGCGGCCAAGCGCTCCACCGTCGGGCCAAGGGGTTGCCGGCCGAACCACGCCGCCAGCCGGCGATCTATGTCGTCGGCCCGCTGAAGCCGCCCGGCGACGGTAGACAGCTCCTCCTCACACCAGGCCGGTCGATCCATCAGCTCGGCCAACGCCGCCCACTGCCGGTCGTTGCGCACGGTGACCGCGATCCAATCGTCTTCCCCGGCGCAGCGGTAGATGTTCTGAATCGCGTGGCCGAAACCGCGGTTGCCCCGCCGGTCCAGCATCGTGCCGAAGACCTCGGATTCGATTGCCTGTATCGCGGTGGCGTTCAACACCGTTTCGAGCATCGGCAGCTCGACCAGCTGGCCCGTGCCCGTGCGTTCGGCGAAGTTCAGCGCGGCCAGCACGGCGAAAGCGGCGTGCACACCGGCCAGCGGGTCGCACGCCCCGCGCGGCGTGACCGGCGGGGTGTCGGGCAACCCGGTCACCCACGCCAGGCCGGCGATCTGCTCCATGGTCGGGGCGAATCCGACCCGGTCTCGCCAGGGCCCGTCCAGCCCGAAGGCCGGCATCCTGGCGACCACGAGCCTGGGGTTGACGTCCAGCAGCACCTCGGCGGTCAGCCCGAATTGTTCCATCACGCGAGGTGAGAAGTTCTCGATCACCACGTCGGCGCCGGCGGCCAGCTCGGTGAACAGGCGCCGCCCGTCCTCGGATCCCAAATCCAGTGTCACCGAACGCTTGTTGGTGTTCATGGCGTGGAACACCCAGCCGTACTCCCACCAATCGTCGACGTCGGTGCGCATGCCGCCCGAGTAGCGAATGCCGTCGGGCCGCTGTATCGATTCCACCTTGACGACGTCGGCGCCGAACGCGGCCAGTAGGTGGGTCGCCGCCGGACCGGCCCAGAACGCGGTCAGGTCGACGATGCGCACACCGGCCAGCGGCAATTCCGTCGCCGACGGCGTCGGAGTGATTTCCCTTGGGGGCCAAGGATTTTCATCGTCAGCCTCACCCAGCACAGGGGTGCAGCGCAGCGGGGCGGGCGCGCACTTCGACATCAGCCACGGCGCCCGGGGCTGATGAAACCCGGCGGGGTTGCGGACGAAGGCCCCGCGCGCAGTCACGTACTCCATCCCCCGGATCGTGGAGCCGTTACCCAGCGCCGCGATGGGCAACCGGAACAGCTGGCCGAGCTCGACGATCTCCTGGACGGTCCGCTCGGCCAGCCAGGGGCCGATCTGTTCGCGGATCAGGTCGCGGTACGCCCACCGGCCGATCTGGAAGCGCAGCTGTTCGATCTCCTCGAGCTGCGGGCATCCGACCATCGCGACGAAGTCGAGCCATTGCTGGCCGGTCACCATGGTGATCCCGACGTAGCCGTCCTTGGCGGGTTCGATGGACGGGACTTCGAGCGTGCGGCGGATCGGCGGCACGCGCAGCAACTGAGAGTGCAGCCATTCGCTGCTCTGCATCGCGGTCAACGCCTCGAGCATGGACAGGTCGAGGTGCTCGCCGGGTCCGCCGCGTTCGACGCGGCGACGCACGGCCAGCACGCCGAACGCGGCATACACCCCGCCCATGTACTCCCCGAGGTCGCCGCCTATGGAGATCGGCGGCCCGGCCGGGTCACCGCGGAAGCCGGGCGAGCCCGCCCACGCCTGCAGGGTGAATTCGCTGGCGGCCCGCCCGGCGTACGGTCCGGTCCAGCCGAAGTCGGAGATCGTGACGACGACCGCATCCGGAGCCGCGGCGATCAACCGCTGCGGCTCGACGCCCAGCGACGCGGCCCGCTCGCGGCCGGCCGTGATCACCACCACGTCCGCCGCGGCCAGTTCCGCGGAAAACCGTGCGGAGCCGGGCGAGCACGTCATGCTGCGCTTGCCGGCGTTCAGGTACGCGAAAAAGGGCGAGCTCTCGCCGTCGGGCACCGGCGATCGCGTCGCGGAGTAGTCGCGCAACCAATCGCCCTGCGGCGGTTCGATTTTGCGCACCTGCGCGCCGGCATCGGCCAGCAGCTTCCCGCAGTAGCTGCCGGCGATCCGGTCACTGATCTCGACGACACGCAGGTCGTGCAGCGGTGTGGGTCGGCTGTCGGACCGCTCGCTCACTTACACCCGCCCTCCCGATCGACACGCGATCGAAGAAGCTATTTATACCATTACTGCTAAAATAGCTAAGCCAGCGAGTTGATTGGTTTCGAGGATCGGATGACCGACTTGGGAATTGGGCCCGACGCCCGTCGCCGATTGTCGGCGCCGCGGATCGCTGAGATCGTAGCCGACGAGCTGCGCCGCCAGATTATCAACGGCGACCTGGCGGACGGCGACCTTTTGCCGCGGCAAGAGGTACTCGTCGAGCAGTTCAACGTGAGCCTGGTTTCGCTGCGCGAAGCGCTGCGCATCCTCGAGACCGAGGGCCTGGTGTCGGTCCGGCGGGGTAATCGCGGCGGTGCCGTCGTGCACGCGCCGGCGAAGACCAGCGCCGCGTACATGCTCGGGCTTTTGCTGCAGAGCGAGTCGGTCGCGGTCGCCGACCTCGGAATGGCGTTGCAGGAACTCGAGCCCGCGTGCGCCGCCCTGGCCGCCCGGCGTCCGGACCGCGCGGACACCTTGGTCCCAGAACTCAACCGGGTGAACGACGCGATGGCCGAAAACATTGAGGACGGCGCGCTGTTCACCGAAATCGGGCGGGAATTCCACGATCTCGTGGTGCGCGGGTGCGGAAACCACACCATCATCGCGGTTGTCGGCAGCTTGGAGTCGCTGTGGACCAGCCACGAACAACAGTGGGCGGACGAGAGCGCGGCGCGCGGCACCTACCCCTCCCTGGCTCAACGCCGCGCCGTCCTCGGCACGCATGTCAAGCTGACCGAGACCATCGCCGAGGGCGACGTCGACCGGGCGCGCCGCATCGCGGGTCGCCACCTCGCCGACACGCAGACGTACGTGCTCTCCGATCGGCACGACCAACGTATCCACGCGCTGTCGCCGCAGGCTTTGTCGCGGACGCGGGATTTCCGGCAACCGTAAGAGGCGCCCCTTGAGAACCGCATTGGTCACCGGCGGCAGCGGCGGGATCGGCAAAGCGTGCGGTCGCAAGTTGGCCGAACTGGGTTACGACGTGGTGCTGACGGCGCGCCGCGAGGCCCCGTTGCGGGCCGCCGCCGAGGAGATTGGCGCGCGTCACGTGGTGGCCGACGCCTCGGATCCGGACGGATTCGTCACGGCCACAAGCGCTTTGGAGCGCATCGATCTGGTCGTCCACGCGGCGGGAACGCTGGGCGGAACGTACGCTCGCAAGCAGACGTTCGAGCAGTGGCGGACCATCATCTCGGCCAACCTGGACTCGTGCTTCGTGGTCACCTCCGCCGCGTTGCCAAGGATGCGTGCGGGTTCGCGGTTCGTGTTCATCTCGTCGTCGGCGGCGCACGAACCGATGATGGCCCGCACCGCCTACTCGGCGTCGAAGGCCGGCATGAACGCGTTCGCCCGCGCCCTGGCGCTGGAGGTCGACCGCGACGGCATCGCCGTGCACATCGTGACGCCCGGCCCGGTGGAGACCGAGATGCTCCAGGAGGTGCCTTTCGAGATGTACGCGATTCGGGTATCCGATGTGGCGGACGCCGTCGCGTGGCTGGACACCGTCGACCCGTCCGTCGACCTGCCCGAGGTCCGGCTCAGCGCGGTGCAGCGCGGGCCGTTCGCCCGGCCGCCGGTCGTTCCTACCGAGGCGCGGCGGCGCCGCCAGGGAACGCCTTGATCACCGATTCGCCGAACTCGTGCAGGGAATCAGGCTTAGCGAAGTCGGCGAACCACACGTAGAACCGCTCGACCCCCTGGGCGGCCAGACCGCCGAAGTGGCCGATCAGCTCGTCGGCGTCGCCGCACGCCAGACCCGCGCCCAGGTTGCCGAATCGGCGAGCGCTCACCTCGCGCACCGCCTTCGGATCGTCCCCCGCCCGGACAAATCCCACCATCTGCTGGATCGACACCTGGGCCGGCCCCGCTTCGGCGGCCAGCTTGGACAGTCGGTCGAGGTGGTTCGCCGGCACATTCCACCAATCCGCATGCCTACGAACGAGTTCCATCATCCTGGGCCCGGTTCCCCCGAGGACCAGCGGTATCGGATGGGACCTGCGGGGGGACTGCACGGTCTCCCCCGTCTCATCGCCCCAGTACTCCCGGATCAGCTCGAGATTGCGCCCGAGTTGTGCGACCCTGGCCTTCGGGTCCTCTTGACCCACAGCGAATCTGGCGAACTCCGCGGGCCAGGAGCCGGCACCCAGCCCCAGATCGAACCGGCCCTCGGATGCGTCCGACAGGGTGACGGCTTGTTTGGCCAGCACGGCCGGGTGACGAAAAGCGTCGCACAGCACCAGGTGACCGATTCGCAGCCGCTCCGTCTTGGCCGCCACCCAGCTGGCAATGCCCATGGCCTCCCAGATGCTTTCGTCGGGCAGCCCTGGCGCCTCGAGATGATCGATGAACGCCACGCCGTCGAATCCGCTGCCCTCGGCGTGGCGGGCGCGCTCGACGATGTCGGCCGCCGAGAGCCGCACCTGCGGCAGGAACAAATACCACTCGACCATGCGCCCACCCATACGTCTATTCCCTTGCGATTGCGAACCGGGCCGCTAGTTTACTATTTTTATTATGTTAGGGGTCTTATGGATGTTGGACTGAACGCCGAGCAGCTGTCGCTGCGCGAGGCCGTGCGCGACATCCTGCGTACCGAGTGCCCGCCCGACTCCGCCCGGCAGGCGATGACGGATCCGGAGCGGTGGCGCACGCTATGGAAGACCGTCGTCGACCTCGGTTGGACCGAACTGGCAGACCCGGGGACCGGCGACTACGGACCGGTCGAGCTCGCGGTGGTGCTCGAGGAATGCGGTGCCGCCATCGCGCCGATCCCGCTGTTGAGCAGTGTCGGGCTGGCCGCCGGCGCGTTGCGGGGCGCGGGCCTCGACGCGGTCCTCGGCGACATCGCCGGCGGTGTGGTCGCCACACTGGCCGTGCACCCCAAGGGGTCTCGACTGCCTGGGGCGCCGATGACGTTGCGCGCGGGACGCCTGCGGGGGCGGGCCGTCGCCGTCCCCAACCTGTCGCGCGCCGAGCTGCTCGTCACGCTGGCGCACGCCGACACCGACCCCAATGGCACCGTGGTGGCGGTCGCCCGCTGCAGCGACGGGGTGACCGTGCTCCCGGGCGAGTCGACCGATCCCGCGCAGCCGCTGGCAGACGTCGAGGTCGACGCCGAGCCGTTGGTCACCGCGCCGGTCGACACCGAGTGGGCGTTGACGGCGCCGTTGGTGGCCGCGGCCGCCGACCTGGTCGGCACGGCGAGCGCCGCCTTGAACCGGGCCGTCGAGCACGCGAAAACGCGCCGCCAGTTCGGCACGCCGATCGGCGCGTTCCAGGGGATCAAGCACGCGCTGGCCGACAACTACGTCGGGTTGGAGCGCGCCCGCAGTCTCACCTACGCCGCGGCGGCCCGGCTGAGCGACCCGACCACGGCGCCCGCGGACGCGTGGACCACTGCGGCACTCGCGAAAGCGGCGGCCGGCGAGGCGGCCACCAACTGCGCGAGGACCGCGGTCCAGGTGCACGGCGCGCTTGGGCAGACCTGGGAGCACGACGCCCACCTCTACGTCCGGCGCGCCTGGCAGGCCGCCGCGATGCTGGGCGACAGCCGAGCCCTCTACCACGAGGTCGGCCGGCGGTTCGCGGGAGGCGCGGCATGACCGCGGTGGTCGACGAGTTCGGCACCTGGTTGACGGACTTTCTGCCGAACGACTACTACGAGAACTATCGCGAATACCGCTGGGATTTGACCCTGCGGCGCGCTTACCAGCGGGCGGCCTTCGAGGCCGGATGGATCCAGCCGACCTGGCCGCCAGAACACGGCGGTCGATCGCTCGGCTTGCGCGACGCGATGGAGGTCCGGCTCGAGGCGGCGATGCGCTCGGCGCCGAAGCTGCCGAACATCGCGGGTCCCAACGTCGCCGCGCCCGGCATCCGTCAGTTCGGCACCCCGGCCCAGATCGAGCGGTTGCTTGTCCCACTGCTGCGCGGCGACGAGTGGTGGGCGCTGGGCATGTCCGAGCCGGAGGCCGGGTCGGATTTCGCCGGCCTGCGCACCCGCGCCGAACGCGATGGGGACAGCTTCCGGGTCAACGGGCACAAGATCTGGACCACCCAAGCCCACGAATCGCGGTGGTGCACCCTGTATGCCCGCACCGACCCGGAGGCGCCTAAACACCGCGGGATTTCCTGCCTGATCCTCGATCTGCACTCCCCCGGGGTGCGAATCGAACCCATCCGGATGGCGTCGATCTCCGACGAGACCTTCTGCGAGGTCTTCCTCGACGACGTCGAGGTGCCGGCCGATAACCTGCTGGGGCCCCTGCACGGCGGGTGGAACGTCGCCCTCTCGTCGCTGCATCACGAACGCCAGATGATCTGGATCATGAACTGGGTCGAGATCATGCGCGGCCTCGAGTCGGTGCGCAGGGCGCGGCCGACCGCGGACATCTGCGTTGAACTCGGCTCCCTGCTTGCCGACGCCGAGGCGTTGCGCGCCACCGGATACCGCGCCCTGGGCAACGAACTGGCCGGACGACCGAGCCCCGAAGCCGACACCATGAAGCTGCTCGGATCCGTTACCCTGCAGCGTGTTTGGGAGCTCGCCGCGGCCGCCGAAGGAATGCGGTCGCTGAGCGACCCGGATCTGCTCTTCGAGCGCCAGGATGCGCTCGCCGCGACCATCTACGGCGGGACATCGGAGGTCCAGCGCAACATCATCGCCGAGCGGGTGCTCGGGCTGCCGAAGGGATGACAACGATGGATTACGACCTCGGCGACGACGCCGCACAACTGCGGCACCACCTGCGCGAACTGGTGGCCAACCACATCCCCGCCGATTTCCTGGGCGCCTGCACCGAGAACCCCCGGGATCTGGCCACCACCGAGACGTTTTGCAAACTGCTGGCGGCCGAGGGCTTGCTGGCGCTGGCCTGGCCGAAAGAGCATGGCGGCGGCGGTGGTTCGGTCTGGCAGCAGACGGTGCTGCGCGAGGAGATGTGGGCCCAGCACGAGCCGCGCGGCCCCCAGTACATGGGAATCAACTGGGTCGGCCCCGCGCTGATGCGCTACGGGACGGCCGAACAGAAGGCCAAACACCTGGCGGCCATCGCCGCCGGCGACGTGATCTGGTGCCAGGGCTTCTCCGAGCCGGAGGCGGGTACCGACCTCGCCTCACTCCGCACCCGCGCGGTGCCGGACGGGGACGGTTGGCGCATCACCGGCCAGAAGGTGTGGACATCCTATGCGCAGATGGCGTCCTGGTGTGTGCTGGCGGCGTGCACCGACCCCGAGGCGCCAAAGCCCAAGCGGCTCAGCCTCTTTCTGATTCCGATGGACCGTCCCGGCCTCACCGTCCGGCCGATCGGGTCCATGCTGGGCCCGCACCACCTCAACGAGATGTTCCTCGACGACGTGCAGGCCTTTCCCGGTGACGTCCTCGGCGACGTGGGCGACGGTTGGCGCGTGATGCGCGAGGCGCTGGCATTCGAGCGCGTCGGCATCGCCCGCTACGCGCGCTGCGAGTCATTGCTCGACCGGATGTGTACCCAACTCGGCGACGACTGGTCCGCGCTGCCCGAATCGCTCCGCTCCCGCTGGGTTCGGGCGCTCGTCGATCTTCGGGTGGCGCGGTTGCTGGCCTACCGGGCCGTGTCGTTGCAGGACGATCCGGCCGCGGGCGCCGCGGCCAGCGCCGCCCGCATCGCCACCACCACATGCGACCAACAGGTCGCCGAACTCCTCTTCGACGTGCTGGGCCCGACAGCGCTGGACAGCGGCAGCGGCGCCGCGTTGCACGGCGCGATCGAGGACCATTGGCGTTACGCACAGGCCGCCACCGTCGCATCGGGCACCATCGAAGTGCAGAAGATGTTGGTGGCCCGGGACGTGTTGGGAGAACACCGGTGAAAACTGATCTGCCACAAGACATCAGCGACTTCGCCGCCGTCGCGGCCAAGCGGTTCGCCCGGCTGGGCGGGCCGCAAGCGGCGTTACGCGCCGAGACCGACGACGGCATCCGGGACGCCGCGCGCGAGGCCCTGCGCGAGGTCGGCGCGTTCGAGCTCGATGTCCGGTCCGCGCCCGACGACCTGCTGGCCGCCGCCGTGTTGTGCCGGGCCGCCGGCGCGACGGTGTTGCCCTATCCCCTTGTCGAGGAGTTGCTCACGGTCGACGGCGCCCGCCTTGCCCTGGTCAACCCCGAGGCGCCACGCATCGACCACGGCGACCTACCGGGTGACTGGATCGCCGCCGACTTGGACGGCAACCGCTACCGGCCAGAGCCGGCGTCGCGGACCAGCGCCAAACTCGGGCCGTTCCTGGTGCCGGCTTCCCTCGGCGCACCCGATGGAACCATCCCGAGCGACGACGTTAACCTTCACCTCGTGCTCGGATCATGGCGGATCCTGGGGTCGGTGCAACAGGCGCTGCAGATCGTCACGGATCATGTGCGCGCCCGCGTTCAGTTCGGTAAGCCGCTGGCGGATTTCCAGGCCGTCAGGTTCGCCATCGCGGAGGCCGCCGTCGCCGTGCGTGGGCTGCACGAGTTGGCCAAATACACCGTCTGTCGGCCGGAGTCGCTACCGCTGCAGGTGCGGTCGGCGGACGCACTCGTCCTGCGACTGAAGGCGTCCGACACCGCGCGTCAGGTGCTGCGCACCTCTCATCAGCTGCTCGGCGCCCTCGGCTTCTGCGACGAGTCCGACGTCAGCGTGCTCGACCGGCACACGCAACCGCTGATCCGCTTGCCGCTGGGCGCCGAGGCGCTCGCACTGCGCCTCATCCCGGGTGTCCCGGACGGCTCCCTGGAGACATTGTTCAGCGGGCCGGTATCGGCGTGAACACCACCGAACCGATCGCGGCCGACGGGGCGGCGAACCCGTTGGCGGAGGGAATCCCATTCGGCGCCAAGCTTCGTCAGCTCGCCGAGGAGCGCGGTGGCGACACCGGGGTCACCATCGTCGCCCTCGACGGCACCGCGCAGTCGCTGACGTTCGGTGAGCTCGACGCCCACGCCAACCAATGGGGGCGCGCGCTTGCCGCCAACGGCGCCGAGACCGGTTCCCTTGTCGCGCTGGCGATCCCGAACTCGATGCACCTGGTGCTGGCCACGCTGGGCTGCTGGAAGATCGGCGCCGTTCCCGTTCCCATGCACTGGGACCTGCCCGAATGGGAGCGAGACCGGGTACGCGAGGTGATCGATCCCGTCGTCGTCGTCGACGAGACGAGTCGGTGGCGCCTCGAGGCTCAAGCCGGGGCCGAGCCCACCGGCCCCCTGCCCGAGGCGGTCTCCCCCAACGTCAACGGCATCTGCAGCAGCGGCTCGACCGGCATACCGAAGGTCATCCTCAGCCTGGCGCCCTCGCTGTGGACCCCGCAGCACGGCGAACCATTCCTGTCGAACTGGACGCCCGTGGCACAGCCGCAGACCATCATGGTGCCCGCACCCATGTACCACACCAACGGCTTCGCCACCTTCTTCTTCCTGCTGGCCGGCGACCACCTGGTGATACTCGAAAAGTTCGACGCCGCACTGGCACTGGACGTGATCGAACGCTTCAAAATCACCAACTTCACGGCCACGCCCACGATGCTGGCCCGCATCGCGGCCCGACCGGACGTCCGGCAGCGCGACCTGTCCAGCATCGTGTTCATCCTGCAGGGCGCCGCGGTGATGCCGCCGTCGCTGATGCACACGTGGTTCGAGCTGCTGAGCCCGGAGCAGATCGTGTCGGCGTACGGCATGACCGAGAATCTCGGGCTCACCGCGTTGCGGGGCGACGAGTGGCTCGCTCATCCGGGCAGCGTCGGCCGCGGATTCCGGGAAACCGAGATCCGAATTCTCGACGCCGGAACCAAACAGCTCGGTCCCGGCCAACACGGCGAGATCTATCTTCGCGCGCCGATGAGCGCGGGATCGCGCTACGTGGGCGGCGCGGCGCCGTTACCGGCGACGGAAGACGGCTTCCGGTCCGCCGGTGACATCGGCTACCTGGACGAGGACGGTTACCTCTACATCGTCGACCGCCGCGTCGACATGATCATCACCGGCGGCGCGAATGTGTTTCCCGCGGAGGTGGAGTCGGCCCTGGCGGGGCATCCCGGCATCGCCGATGTCGTCGTCATCGGCCTCGCCGACCCGCAGTGGGGACGTCGGGTGCACGCGGTGGTGCAGCTCGCCGACGACGCGACGCTCACCGAAGAGGACGTGATCGAGTACGCCAAGAGCCGGCTCGCCCACTACAAGGCGCCCAAGACGGTGGAGTTCGTGGACGCGATTCCCCGCACCGCGGCAACAAAGGTCAACCGCTCGGCGATGATCGAGGCGCGGGGCGGCTGAAAGCCGAAACTCAGCCCACCGCCGTTATCCCGGCGTTGGATATGGTGAAGCCGCGACCCGAGGCCACAGTGCACGTGACGCCGTCCGTCTCGGACCGGCAGCTGAACGGCCCCGCTCCTGCCGTGTTTCCGTACCCGAGGCTCGGCGTGCCTTCGGGCGGGTTGGCCAGACACCCCTCACCGGTGCAGCGCGACAGCACGCCGGCGGCATCCATAGTGACCGACTGCGGCGGAGAGATGCTGAAGCAGAACGCCTCGTCGGGGATGCCCCGGCGCTGGTAGTCGATTTCGCAGCTGATGTTGCGCGAGGGAGACAGGAAGGCCACATAGTTGTCCTGGTCGGCGGCGGCGGGCGGCGCGGACAGGACGGTTCCGACAGCCAGCAGGGTTACCGCGGTAGGCAGGGCATTGCTCGACACATCCCAACCGTGCCACAGCGGGCCCACCGGCGGAGTGATTTATTCGATCGGCTCGTCGCCGAGGACGGGGTGCGCAGCACGCCGGTGCACTTGCCGGCTTCGGTTGCTTTCGCGCCGTAATTGGGATCGGTAACCGAAGACGGACGCGAGACTTTCGCCAATCACACAGCGAAAGGAAGCGTCTTGAAGAACACCCGCACGTGGAAGAAGGTCCTTGCCGGCGCACTGCTCTCGGGCGGCCTGGCGGTCACCGGCACCGGGCTCGCCGCGGGCCCGGCCCAGGCTGACAACCCGGACTGGGGCCCAGCGCACCAGTGGTGCCCGGGGCAACCCCTGCCGGCCACCGGCAACCACGTAACCGACCCGTTTCGGGGCTGGGACATGAACGTGTGCCACACCTACTACTACCTGTGGCCCGGGATGGGCAACGTGTCCAGCATGATCTGGGACGGGGACAACCCGCCGCCCAAGCCGCCGCCCCCGCCGGCCCTGATCAACAAAGACAACTGCCAGCAGATCCTCGGGATTTTCTGCCCCAGGGCATAGGCGCCCGCCGGCCGGGTGGGCGGTAACCTCATTCTCATAGCGCGAGCACCGCGCCGAGGAAGGGGACGAAGCGCTGATGGCCGACCTTGGCGACGACGTCGGAGTGACACGCGGCGACCGCTTCATCAAGACGGCCGTCGAGATCCTCGGCGAAACCGGGCGCACCGACTTCACGGTGCAGGAGGTCGTCGCCCGGTCCAAGACCTCGCTGCGCGCCTTTTACCAGCATTTCAGCAGCAAGGATGAGTTATTGCTGGCGCTGTTCGACCGGACCATCGCCCACTCGGTCGAGGCCTGGCGCGCCGAGACCGAGGGGCTGGACAGCACCGCGGCGCTCAAGCTGGTGATCGACCGCATCGGCCAGCAACCCGAATCGAGCACCCAAGACAGCCTCAATCGTGCATTGACCCTCTACAACCAGCACCTGGCCGAGACCCGTCCCCGCGATTACGCCCGGGTGCTTTCGCCCCTGCATCGACTGATCCACGACATCGTCGGACAGGGCATCACCGAGGGCGTCTTCGACCCGGGGCTGGACGTCGGGGCGGCGTCCGCGATCGTCATGCAGGCGGTGATGGGCGCGCAGCGATTGCATTGGCTGGGAACGGAATTGGTCGGAGCCCCGGTCGACGTCGGACACCTGTATGAGTTCTGCAGTCGCGCCCTGGGCATTCGTGACAGTGGCGAAGAAGCGAGCTCGCCATCGCTGGCCGAGCTGTTCGCCCAGATCGGCATGCGGCCGGGCACCCGCAACGGCGAATTCGCGATGACGATGCCGGTCAGCCCGGCCGTCGTCAACACTTCGGGCGCGTTGCAGGGCGGCCTGATCGCGACGCTCGTCGACGTGGCGGGCGGCCACTTCGGCCTGGGCTACCTGCAGCCGGACACCACGATGACGACGGCGGACCTCTTCATTCGTTACCTGCGCCCGATCCGGCAGGGCTCCGCGTACGCGGTGCCCCGGATGCTGCGGTCCGGGCGGCGGGCGATGGTGATGCAGGTGGACATCTACGGCGACGCGGACGAGCTCGTCGCGACGGCGACCGTGAATTTCGCCGTCATCAACGGAACGACGCCGGAGCTGCCCAGCTGGCCGGGCACCTAGGCGCCGAGCGTAAGGCCAGTGTGACGACCGGGCCGCTGGCAGCGCTACACGCGGCGAGCAGTAGGTGGTAACGTCATTACCACCTACTGAGAACCCGAGATTTGTCCCGAGGAGATCGCCATGCCGTCTCGCGAACTTTCCTTCCCCGTGTTCGACGCGGACAACCACATGTACGAGCCGCAGGAAGCGCTGACCAAGTTCCTGCCGGAAAATCGCAAGCGCGTCATCGACTACGTCCAGGTACGCGGTCGCACCAAGATCGTGGTGCGCGGCCACATCAGCGAATACATCCCCAACCCGACGTTCGAGGTGGTGGCGCGCCCCGGCGCGCAGGAGGACTACTTCCGCAACGGCGCGCAGGGCAAGACCTACCGCGAGATCCTCGGCGAGCCGATGAAGGCCATCCCCGCCTTCCGTGAACCGGGCGCGCGGCTCGAGGTCATGGACGAGCTCGGCATCGACTACGCCCTGATGTTCCCGACCCTGGCCAGCCTGGTCGAGGAGCGCATGAAGGACGACCCGGAGATGACCCACGACGTCATCCACGCGCTAAACCAGTGGATGTACGAACAGTGGTCGTTCAACTATCAGGACCGCATCTTCGCCACCCCGGTGATCACGTTGCCCATCGTCGAACGGGCCCTCGAAGAACTCGAATGGTGCCTGGAGCGCGGTGCACGCACGGTCCTGGTGCGCCCGGCGCCGGTGCCCGGCTACAAGGGCAGCCGGTCGTTCGGCCTCGAAGAGTTCGACCCGTTCTGGCAGGCCTGCATCAAGGCCGAGCTCCCCGTGTCGATGCACGCCTCGGACAGCGGCTATTCGGAGTTCGCGAACGTGTGGGAACCCGGCGACGAGTTCCTGCCGTTCAAGCCGACCCCGTTCCGCAGCTTCGTGATGGGCCACCGGCCGATCCTGGACGCGATGGGCGCCCTGGTATGCCACGGCGCGCTGTCCCGCAACCCCGAGCTGCGGATCCTGTCCATCGAGAACGGCGCCGACTGGGTGCCGGATCTGTTCCGGGGCCTCAAGGGCGTCTACAAGAAAATGCCGCAGTCGTTCAGCGAGGACCCGATCGAGGCGTTCAAGCGCTGCGTCTACATCACCCCCTTCTGGGAGGACCGGTTCACCGAGATCGTCAAGATGGTGGGTACCGACCGGGTGTTGTTCGGCTCCGACTGGCCGCACCCCGAGGGCCTGAAGGACCCCATTTCCTTCGTTGACGAGCTGACCGACTTCGACGAGGCGGACGTCGCCAAGATCATGGGCGGCAACCTGATGAAACTCATGAAGGTGTCCGCGCCGGCGAAGAAGCCCGTCTCGGCCTGACCGGTCAGCGAGTCAGCCTGCAGCGCTTGCGGTTGCTTCGCCGATGCGGCCGTCGACGAACCGTCGCGCGGGTAGGGCTCCCTCGTGCGGCTGGCGGATAGCCCTTAGTCCGCCCATTGCGCGGTGAATGCGGCAACCGAGTCGGCGACGCGCCGACGGGCCGCCGCGGGGTCAGCGAAGGCCTCGGTCAGGCCGTCGACGGCGCGGTCCACCAGTGGCCGCCACGTTGCCGCCCAACCGTCGATGATTGCGCGGTTGCCGGGATTGGCGGCGATCGCGTAGCGGGCCAGGGCCGCGCTCCAGGCTCGGCTGCGGGTGGTATCGACGCGCGAGTCCTGCAGCAGGGCGGCGGTCAGGCCGTCGCCATGGTCGTTGGCGAGATCGACGAACGCTTCCTTGAACAGCGCGTCGAGTGCCGGCTTGACCACCAGGTTGAGCGCGGTGAACGCCTCACCCCAGTCGTAAGCCAGCAAGAGGCGTTCGAGGTTTTCGCGGGCGGGCTGCCACACCGAGTCGGTCTCCCAAATCCGCCGCGTCGCTTCGGTGTTGGCCAGGTGCGCGCCGTGGGCAAGCGACAACGATTTGGCTCGGTACGCGGTCCATTGCAAAGCCCGCAATTCGTCGGCGGCTTGGAAGAACGCCGCGTTGGTGACGTAGGCGCTGGGCGCCAGTTGGCCGACGTAGAGGCTGGTGATCTGCAGAACGTGAAACAGGTAGCGGGCGGGCACGTAGATGCGGTTGAGCGTCTCGACCCATTCGAAGCCAAGATTGGTGTCGTGGTCGAGTGCCTCGTAGTGGTCGACGACTCCCTCGGCATAGACCTCGCGGTCGTGTTGCAGCGCGATGTAGCGACGGTAGTTCAGTGCGGCCGGATCGCGAAAGCCTTCCCAGCTTTCGGCTTGCAGCGGTGAACCTTCGCGATGTTTGAGGTACCAGCGGTTGATCGCGCTGTCGGGGTCCAGGTCGAAAGGGGCCGGCTTGCGGTTGAAGTGGTAGTGAAACTGGCCGGTGACCGCCTCGTACTCGGTCGGCTTGCGCCGGCTGTCGCCGGCGATACTCCACGTCTTGAGCGGCCGGGGTGCCGCGGTGGTCATTCGTTAATCCTCTCGGTCCAGGTACCAGTGCAGTTCGTCGTCGCCGACGTAGCGAATCCGGCCGGCGAAACCCGCGAGGGCCGGCTCAAGCGCCGCGAGCGGGAAGGATTGCCCCGCAGCGGTTTCCAAGCTGGCTCGCGTGACGCGCAGAAATCGAGGTGCGTGAATGCGCACATAGCCGGCGTGGTCTTCGACGGTGATCGCGGCGCCGGGATTGTCGATCTCGATGGCCTCGCTGAGGGCCGACACGATCTCGGGATCGAAGCCCCGCACGATGGGACCTACCAGCTTGGCCTGCTCGGCTGCTGCGGTCATCATTGGCTCCATTCTTCGGTGAGCGACACCACGATTTGGTCGCCCTCGCGACGCACCGCGTGACTCCGCAGGCGGCAAGAGTTGGGGTTGATCCCGGCGCCCGTCGAGAGGTCGAATTCCCAGTTGTGCGCCGAACACGTCAGGACGTCGCCATCGACGTCGCCGTCGGCCAGCGGGAAACCCGCGTGCGGGCACAAGCCATCGAAGGCACGGATCTGTCCGCTGCGTAAGTGCGCAAGCAGGATCGGCCGATCACCGACGAAAAACTCTGCGATCTCACCCTCCCACAGGTCGTCGACGGTGGCGACGGGAATCCAGGTCGGGGCGCTAGTCATAGAAGGCCTCGACGTGGTCGAGTGGGCCGACCCCGGACGCGCCGATGACCGCCTGCGGGTCCAGAATAATCCCGTTGTGCCGCAACCGGATCGGAGCGTCACGGCGGGCCACCCGGTGCCCGACGACATGGTGTGCGATCGCCGCGCCGACGGCATCGACGGTGTCGGTGTCGTCGACAGGGATCAACAGTTCGAGAACGTCGCCGTCAAACAAGGCAGTCAGCGGGAGCAGCGCCATGGCCTTCAGCCCTTCGATCCGTTGGTTGATCCGTTCAGCGCCGCCCAGCTGTATCCGTCGGCGTCTTGGCCCTGCTCATCGGCCGACAGACCGAAGTACCGCAGCACCGTGCCCAGATCGGGCGGGCTGATCTCGCCGGAGAGCACGCGGTCGATCAGCGACTGGTGTCCGGCGAATCGGTCGGGCCGCTGGGTGAAGATCCACCGGCACGGCTCGGAGCAGAACAGGTATTTGCGGCCGTTGTGCACATGCGTGAGCGGCGCTGGATCGGTGTGGGCTCCGACGATCACCCCGGCGGCGCGAACGATCGGCAGCTGGCACAGATTGCAAGTGATCGGAAGCGTCTCGGGCAGGGTCGCCGCGATATCGCCGTTGCGAACATTGTCGGTGATGACGTCCCAGAGTTTGCCGAAGTCACGGTTCCAGCCGGGGTACTTCTCTTCCAGCCAGAGCCGCTCGGCCTCAGATACCCCGGCGTCCGGGTTCCACCACACCGTCGGCCGGTAGTACCACACGCCGAGGTGGATGGCGTGGTGATACCACGTCAACTCGTTGATGAACTCATCCCAATACCAAGGGAATTCGAGTCCGTAGTCGCGGAATTGGTCGGTGAACTGTTTCACCACCCAGTCCTCGATGAACTCCTTGAAGCTCATCCGGCGGCTTTCCAGCGGGGTGTAGTAGTCCATCGACAGACCGGTCAGCAGTGCAAAGATTCGCCACGACCGCCAGAACATGTGGTCGATGAGGAACTGTCCCCACTCGGCCTCACCGTTGTCGATGAGCACCTTGATGGTCGGCTCGCCTTGTTGGGCATGGCGGGCCTCATCGGTTTGAATCGAGCTGATCAATGCGCCGAACTCCAAGTCACCCACGTCGATGGCATCGGCGGCCATACCGAGGAACTGCAGGTTGGTGAAACCGGTCTCCAGCGTGAAGGTCAGCTGCAAAGCGATCGATAACGCGTCGTTGGCGACGAACATGTCGTCGAACAGGTAACGCACCGCGAGGACGATCCAGTCATTGGTATGGAAAGCCTTGAGCGCCCAGTCCCCTCGCGGCTCTTTGTCGAGTAGGCCGTAGGGAAAGAACGCCTGGATCTGACCGTGGCGAACCTCGTCAAGGGTGCCGAACGTCGCGGTGTTGCGCCAAGCGGCAGAGCGGCCGAAGCGCCCCATCCTGGCCTCGCCGATGGACGCCAGGTATTCGGGCATCGTAATCGCGCCGTAATGCGCGACGATCACCGATTTCCAGCCCGGGTCGAGTTTGTCGAACAGCTTCGAGCGCCCGATCGCGTTCTTCAGCGAATAGGTGGTGGTGTCCTTGGTCACCTGGTTGTGGACGTATTCGCGGTAGCCGATCTTGTACGGCTCGTCCCACTTGAGCCAGCCCTCGGAGGAGACCCGGTGCGTCCCGGAAAGCTCTTCGGGGAAAACCTCGTCTTCGGTGACGTAGCGGAACGTCCAGTTGGTGTCACGGGCGAGGTCATACCAATCGCTGCGGGAGAGTTTCGGCATCTGTCGTCCTCGGTGTGGCTGCGTGTGAATCGTCTTGGACCGCGTGGCTGACGCGATCGGCACCTATGCTCCCTCACATGTCGAGGAGTCCTAAGCTTTACAATCAGGCTGATTCACATCACTCATCCGGCCCAGTCACCGGGCATACGATCCAGCGCGAACAACCAGCCGACAGCAAGCGGACAGGAGAACGTCCGAGTGAGCGTCACCGAGGAGTGCCTCGCCAACAGCGGTGCCTGCGCGCGCGGGTCCACCGGACAACTGCCGCTGCCGCCAAGCGAGCATGTCGCGGTGGTTGAATGCGTCGACGCCTACCGCGGGCTCGGCCTGAAAGAGGACGTGACCAAGCATGAATCGTTGCGTGGCTTCGTGTTTGAGGTGGCCATCGGCAAGCTGAACGAGGTCACGCCCTGAAGCCCGGAGAAGCACGCCACCGCAGTCTCGACTCGAAAATCGTCGCGGCCCTCGACCGCGTGGGGGATGCTCTGCACGTGCTGGCCAGGCGAGCAGCGGAAGCACACGATCTGTCGAGCACCCAGATGCGGGTATTGATCTGGCTTTTCGTTGGGCCGCCGCCCGCCGCGCGCAGCACCGCCCTGGCTCGCGAACTCAACGTCGCCGACCCCACCATCAGTGATGCCGTCGCCGCGCTCGTCCGCAAAGGCTTGGTCGTGCGCAGCCTCGATCCGGACGACCGACGCCGGCACCACCTGACGCTCACCCAAGCCGGCCGCAAGACCGCGGCCGAACTATCCCGCTGGACCGCCCCCGCCGAGATCGCTACATCCAAGCTGGACCGCGTCGAGGCCGAGCAGTTGCTGGACAGCCTGCTGGTCGTCATCGCAAAACTGCACGGGGCGCAACTCCTTCCGGTGGTGCGCGCGTGCAGCACATGCGCGCAATTAGAGACCACCTCGGGGAAGTCGCGAAGCTACCACTGCAAGTTCTACGACACGCCTATGCACGCCAACGACCTCCGCGTCGACTGCGCCGACCACGTCAACAGCTAGCCACTCGTTCCGGGGCGTTCGAAACACCCGTACCGATCCTGTGCGAGCCGGCCCGGTGGAGTTGCCGCTTCGGACCGGGACGCGGAATCGCCGCACGCCACGCTAGGAAACCGTTGCACCGAGCACGGAGCCGACATTGCTACTCTTGATGTCTGTGTCTGGCGGTGCTTAGCACTTTTGGGTCAGCTTGCGGGACTCGGTCCGAGAAAGGGTCCGTAGGAGGGACGACCAATGGCGCCCGAGAGAGACTGGGACAAGACCGTGGGTGCGGCCGACGACGTGCGCCGCGTTTTCGAGAGTGTCCCTGCGCTGTTGGTCGGCCTCGACGGGCCCGACCACCGATTCGTCGCGGTCAACGCCGCCTATCGCACGCTCAGCCCGCCGATCGACAGCATCGGGCTGCTGGTGCGGGAGGTCTATCCCGAGCTGGAGAGCCAACAGATCCTGCAGATGTTCGACCGGGTGTATCAGACGGGCGAGCCGCAGTCGGGGACCGAGTGGCGGGTTCAGGCCGACTTCGAGGGCTCGGGGTCTGCGCAAGAACATTTCTTCGACTTCATCGTCACGGCGCGGCGCGATGACGACGGGTCGATCGAGGGCGTGCAGCTCGCCTTCGTCGATGTCACCGATCGAGTGCGGGCACGGTTGGCCGCCGAGTCGCGCATGCGGGAGTTGTCCGAGCGCTACCGCAATGTCCGGGACTCGGCGATCGTCATGCAGCAGGCGTTGCTGGCGCCGTCGGTGCCCGTCATTCCCGGCGCCGACGTCGCCGCCGAGTATCTGGTCGCCGCGCAGGACACCGCTGCCGGCGGCGACTGGTTCGATGCGATTCCCCTCGGGGACCGACTGGTGCTCGTTGTCGGCGACGTCGTCGGCCATGGCGTCGAGGCGGCTGCGGTCATGTCGCAGTTGCGCACCGCGCTGCGGATGCAGATCTTGGCGGGGTATCCGGTCGCCGAGGCGCTGGCCGCGGTTGACCGCTTTCGCGAACATGTGCCCGGGTCGAGGTCGGCCACCGTGTGCGTGGGATCGCTCGACTTCAGCACCGGCGAATTCCAGTACTGCACCGCAGGGCACCCGCCGCCATTGCTGATCAAGACGGAGGCCGACGCGCGCTACCTCGAGCCGTCCGGCGCCGGCCCGCTCGGCAGCGGCACGGGCTTCCCGGTACGCACCGAGTTCCTCGACGTCGGCGACGCGATCATGCTCTACACCGACGGCCTGATCGAACGCCCCGGGCGGCCGCTCATGGCCAGCACTGCCGAATTCGCCGACTTGGCCGCGCACATCGCCGCCGGCCAGGGTGGATTCGTCATCGAGTCCACGGCACGGCCGATCGACCGGATCTGTTCGGAGACTTTGGAATTGCTGCTGCGTTCGACCGGCTACAACGACGACATCACGCTTCTTGCGGCGCAACGGCGCACGCCCCCGCCGCCGCTCCACATGACGCTGGACGCCACGATCCACGCCGCACGCACCGTGCGCTCCCGCCTGCGTCAGTGGCTTGCCGACGTCGGCGCCGCCGCCGAGGATATCTCCGACATCGTGCACGCGATCTCGGAATTCGTCGAGAATGCGGTCGAACACGGTTACGCCACAGAAGTTTCCGACGGGGTGGTCGTGGAGGCGTCGCTGGCCGGAGACGGCAACCTCTACGCTGCGGTCGTCGACCATGGGCAGTGGAAGGATCACCGGGAAGGTGAGCAGGGCCGCGGCCGCGGCCTTGCCATGGCCGAGGCCCTGGTGTCACACGCGCATGTCAGCCACGGGCCCGGCGGTACCACCGCCCGCTTGACGCACCGCCTGTCGCGGCCGGCCAATTTCGTCACCGACACGCTCGTCGGTCGGGGAGATCAGCCGAAATCGGTCAACTCCGAGTTTGTCTCCTTGGTCGCCGAACCCGGCCGCATCGTGGTCAGCGGTGACGTCGACTCCACCACCGCATCAACCCTGGACCGCCAAATCGCCGTCGAAAGTCGTTCCGGCGTAGCACCATTGACGATCGATCTCAGCGCCGTGACGCACCTCGGTTCAGCCGGTGTCAGCGCACTGGCCGCCGCCCGCGACCGCGCGCAGCGACAGGGCAGCGAGTATGTTCTGGTGGCCCCGCCGGGAAGCCCGGCGCACCACGTCTTGTCGATGGTGCAGCTCCCCGTCGCCGGTGGGCTCGCCGAGAACCTCGTCGCGGAGGCCTAGGGGCGGTCGGAACGCTGGCCGTGCCGCACCTGCTTGAACGGCACACCGCGGTCGGCCGCGAACTCGCGCGGGAAGCCCAGCACCCGCTCGCCGATGACGTTGCGCGCCATCTCCGTGGTGCCACCGCCCATCGCGACGGTCTGGCGGGCTAGGTAGCGCAGCCCGGTTTCCAGCCCTTCACCGGGCTCGCCGACGACGCCGGCGCTTCCCGCGATCGCCATGGCGGTGTCGACATTCACGAACACGGTCTCGGCGTGGAACAACCTGATGAGCGTGCCGCCGGCGGGCGGCAGCGTGCCGTCCCGGACGCTGCGGTAGACGTGGCCGACCAGCTGCTCGGCCACCGCGCGCTGCACCAGTGCGCGGCCGGCCAGTTGCTCCACGCGTTCGTCACCGGCCTGGCCCGTCTTATCAATGAGGCTCACGAAGTCCACCGGTGTCGTGTTGCCGCCCTCGCTGCCGCTGCCGCTGGCGAACTCGGACCCTTGACCCACCGCCCGGCGCTCGTGGTACAGCTGGCGAGACGCCACCGCCCAGCCACCGTCGACCTCGCCGACGACGGCGTCGTCGCCGACATCCACCCCGTCGAGGAACTCCTCGCAGAACTCGGTGGAACCGCTCAGCATCGTGATGCGGCGCAGGGTGATTCCCGGGTGGGCGATGGGCACCAAGAACATGGTCAAACCCTCGTGCTTGGGCACGTCCCAATTGGTGCGGGCCAGGCACAGCCCGTAGTCGGCGGCGAACGCGCTGGTGCTCCACGTCTTGGCCCCGTTGAGTATCCAACGGTCGCCCTGACGTTCGGCCCGGGTGATGACCCCGGCCAGGTCGGATCCGCCGCTGGGCTCCGACAACAACTGCACCAGCACCTCGTCACCGCGCAGCGCCGCGGCAATGTGCCGCTTCTTTTGCTCCTCGCTGCCGGTGTCGAGCAATGTGGCACAGCAGATAGTGAACGTGGGGGTGTTGAGGATCAGCGGCATCTCGTAGGTGAGGGATTCCGCATCGAAGGCCTGCTGATACTCGTAGTCGAGCCCGAGGCCACCGTACTCGCGGGGAAAGCAGATCCCGGCGAATCCGCCTTCGTACAAGCGCTTTTGGAGTTCTCGGGCCCGAACCCACGATCGTTCGTCGTCGCGCGGGGCGGGCGGGGGCGACTCGGGATCGACGGGAGGCATGTTGTCCGCCAGCCATGCCCTGGCCCGGGCCGCAAAGTCGGCAACGGATTCGGTCGTCATGGGTTCGAGCGGCCCGCCTTCTCGTGTTCGTACACCCGCAGGTTGTGTTCCTCCGGCGTCCCGAACATGGAGCGGTACAACGTGACCCTGCGCAGGTAGAGATGCAGGTCGTGTTCCCAGGTGACGCCGATGCCGCCGTGCATCTGGACGCAGGCCTGGACGATTTGGCCGGCCATCTCACCCACGTAGGACTTGGCGATGCTGGCCGACAGTCCCGCCCCGGGCGAGTTGGCCGCGACATCGGCGACCGCCGCGGTCGTGGTGGCGCGGCAGGCCTCCAGCCACAGCTTCATGTCGGCGAACTTGTGCTTGAGGGCCTGGTAGGACGCCAACGGGCGACCGAAGGTGTGCCGATCCAGCGCCCATTGCACTGTCAGGTCGAATACCGTCTGCAGGATGCCGACCACCTCGGCGCACTGCAGGATCTGGGCGATCTGCGCCTGCCGGTCGACGAGCGCGGCGGTCTCGGCGGCGGTGCCGACGGCAGCGGACGGCTCGACCACCACACCGTCGAAAACCACCCGGGCGTATTGCTTGACCATGTCGACGGACTGCTGCGGCACGATCGTGACACCGGGCGCGTCCGTCGGCACCAGAAACTGGCGCAGGTCGTCACCGCAGCGCGCCACCACCAGCAGCACGGCGCTCTGCGCGCCCGCCTCGACCCGGTCCTTGGTGCCGTCGATCCGGTAGCCGGATTCGGTGCGGGTGGCCGTCACCGACGGGTCCAACGGAGCCCATCCGCGACCGGGCTCCGAAACCGCCCAGGAGGCCACGGCTTCGCCAGACATCAACGCCTCGATGGTGGCGATGTGCGGCTGCCGGTCCGCACACTCGACGAGCGCGGCCAGCACGACGCTAACCGGATACAAGGGTCCGGGCGCCACCGTCTTGCCGAGCTGTTCGGCAACCAGTGCCAGATCCGCCAAACCGCTGTCCGAAACGCTGCCGCCGCCCAATTCCTCCGGGACCAGCAAGCTCGTCCAGCCGAGGTCCGCGGCGCGCCGCCACCACGCCGGGTCGAAGGCCTCCCCCGCGGCGTGCAGCTCGCGCACGCGGCGCAGCGGCGCTTCCTTTTCCAGGAAGGCTTGGGTTGTCGAGGTGAACAGCGTCTTTTCGGGAGAGTCGAGTGTCGTCATGCTGCCTCTCGTGGAGGATTTGCCGGCGTCTCGATGGTAGCAACGAGTACTACGGTAAGAGCTACCGGAGTCCCCTCGATAGCGTACCGCTACATGGCGAACACACGGCGTAACGAGCGCGCATGCAAGGCCCGGTTCTCCTGAGAAACAACCCAATCGGGAACCAAAGAGTCGAACCCGTTGAATGCCGCTGCGATCACATGTAATTCGGTGTGCACGTAGGCATGCAACAGCCTGTTCGCGTAATCGACGGCCTCGTCGCGGCACGGATCGATCTCCGCACAGCTGATGAATGTGGGCGGCAGGCCCTCGAGGTTCGCCCGGTGCGCGGGCACGTGTTGACCGTTGGCCCTGGCGTGCCCGAGGTAATGACCCCATGCCCGGCTCACCGCCGGCCCGTTGAGACCCGGGGTGCGCTGGAACTCGCGCCGCGACTGGGTGGCGTCGGAGTCGAGCATCGGCTGGTGCAGGATCTGCACCAGGATCTGCGGGCCTTCGTCATCGAACATCCGCTGACTCAGGCCCGCGACCAGCGCCGCGCCCGCATCGCGTCCCATCACTGCGATGCGGTTGACGTCCACGTTCAGCTCGGCGCAATTCCGGATGGCGTAGTAGAAGCCGGCCTCGACGTCGTCCAACGCCGCCGGGCACGGGTGCTCCGGCGCGAGCCGATAGTCGACCGATATCAGCAGGCAACCGCCTTGTCTGGCCAGCTCGACGCATGGCGCGTGATCGGTGTCCAGGTTTCCGGTCACAAAGGCTCCGCCGTGGGCGTACAGGACAAGGGGTGATCCCGTCTCGGCTCGCTCGAGGTTGGGACCTCGATAAAGACGAAGATTGAGCTGGTGGCCGCCCGGGCCGGCGATGGTGCGGGTCTCGATGGCCACATCGGCGGTGTCGACTGCCGCGGCGCGCTCGGCGGCGAGTCGGCTGGCGTGCTCACGTTCGGCGGGCAGCGTCTCGGTGCGGAATTCGACGACGCCCAGTGCGGTGGCGGCCTCCCGGAGCACCGGATCGATTCGGGTAAGGCCCTGCGGGCGCGTCAGATTCGTTTGCGTCATACCTCTCAGCTTCCGGGCTCGTCAGGCGGGCTCGTCCTGTCCCGGCGCGGGACGTGCCGGAAACCCTCTTCAAGGTAGACCTGTGATTCCGTGTGGTGAAAGACGAGGTGCTTGCCGACCGAGCTTGGGCCACCGGCCCCGACTCAGCGTTCCCCGGGGAGCGCCTTGACCGTCGCCGGTAGCCCATACAGAGCGGTCGCGTTGCCGCGCATGATCCGTTCGCGCTGGTCGGCCGGGAACCGGTTGATCGCGTAGGACGGCGCGTCGTAGCTCCAGTGCGGGTAGTCCGTCGAGAACATCAGGTTGTCACCCAGGTTCATCATCTCCAGGTACTCCCGGAACTGCACGGTGTCGATGTCTTCCAGCGGCTGGGTGGTGAACCGAACATGTTCGCGCACATAGTCCGACGGGCGGCGGCGCACGTGCGGCAGGTCGCCGCGGCGGGCCTCCCAGATGCGATCCATCCGCGACATGACCGGCATGGCCCAGGTGAAGCCGCCTTCGACGAACACCACCCGCAGGTCGGGGTGGCGGTCGAACGCGCCGTCGAACACCAAACTCATCAGGTGCGAGACGTAGAGCAGTGGCCAGGAGGCGAAGAAGTCATGCCAATGTGCCGGATTGCCAACCGGATACAGCGGGATGAGCTCGAAGGGCGTCTGTCCCATCAGGTGCGTGGCCACCGGGAATCCGTTGCGGGCCGCGGCCTCGTAGAGCGGATCGAAATGTGGGTTGCCAAAGGGAATTCCGCGCGTCTGGGGCGTCATCAGCACTTGGGCCATGTAGGGATGTCCCGCCCAGCGTTCGACCTCGCGCGCCGCGTGCTCGGGCGTCTGCGCGCTGACGCTGATCGATCCGCGCCACCGGCCGTGTCGGTTGTTCTTGTCGAGCCAGACGTCGGCGAGCCAGTCGTTGTAAGCGGATTTGAGAGCGTGTTCGGCTTGCGGCAGCTGGGCGTCGCACATCGGCTCCAACGTCGCGATGCTGACGCCGGCATCGAGCAGCAACTGCTTGGCGGCGAATTCCGGGTCGCTGCCCGCGACCCCACCGTTGGGCGGGGCGGCGTCCAGCCGCAGCGACATCGTCTTGTACGAGTCGGGTGTGTCGTAGAAATGCGGCACCGGGGCGACCGCGTTGCCGGTCGGCCAGATCTTGTCCACCCATTCGGGCGCCGCGTAGGACTTGAGCACCTCGGTCGAGACCGGCAGCGGGTGCACGTCGGTGTCGACGATGGTGACCGCTATTTCGTCCTCTTGGCCCCTAAACGAGTCAGCAGGGTCGACCCGCTCGATCGTCGTCATCGGACACGCTCCTTCAATCCGTAAAGCTCGCTGGCATTTCGCCACAGCACCTTCTCGCGTTGCGCGGCCTCGAGGCCCTCGGCAACGCTCTCGGGTGGCGACGTGGACCAGTGTGGATACGCCGACCCGTACATCACCAGGTCGGACTTGTCGGTGAACTCCATCCAGCGCTGCGCGTCGGCGGCGTCGGTCGGCCCGTCGAACGCCGAAGAGCAGAACCGCACGTGGCCGGGCAGGTATTCACTCGGATAGCGGTCCACCCACGGGGTCTGGTCCCGCATCGAAACCCAGAAGGTATCGAGGCGCCAGATCAACGGGGTCAGGATGTCGTAGCCACCGTCGGCGAAAACGAACTTGAGGCCGGGATGCCTGCCGAACACACCCTCGACGATGAGGGTGGCCAGGTGCACGAAGTAGTTCAGCGGCATGAATGCCGCATATCCCGGATAGGTGTGGGCGTGCCCGGCGAAGGTGGGCGGGTAGTCGACGCCGTTGCCGCCGTTGATGTGCACCGCCACCGGCAGCCCATGGGCGGCCGCGGCCTCCCAGATCGGCTCGAACATCGGCTTGCCGTACGGCTCGCGCGACTGCATCGGGACGCCGACCTGCACCAGTTTGGGGTGGTCGGCCAGCCGCTCGATCTCGGCGACGGCGCCCTTGGGGTCTTCCGGGTTGACGCGGATGGTGCCCCGGAACCGATCCGCGGAGTCGGGTTCGAGCCAGCGGTCGAGCAGCCAATCGTTGACCGCCGCGCAGATGCGGCTGTTGAGCAGGTAGTCGGCGATGTTGCCGCGGGTCAGCGGGTTGAGGATGGCGTACTCGACACCGTTTGCGAACAGGTGCCGGCTGACCGTCTCCGGATCCGATCCCGGGTAGTGCTCCCCATAAAGGTCTTGCCGGTAGTCCCCGCCGGGCGCCTGGTACCACTGCTGTTCGACGTCGGGAATCGACCGCAACCGGTGGGCGGGGGGTAGATAGCGCCGTATCTCCGCGTTGTAGCGGAAATGCGGTTGCACGTTGGCGTCAATGATCGTGCGGGTCATGCGGTCAGGTACACCTCCCCGTCGGTGACGTCGACCGGGTAGGTGCGGACGCGGCGCTTGGGGTCGGCGAGGTTTTGCCCGGTGGTGATGTCGAATTCCCAGTTGTGCCAAGGGCATCGGACGATTTGACCGTCGCGGACGCGGCGCAGCCCACCGGGTTCATTCGGGGCGTACTCGTTGGTGCCACCGATCAAACCCAGGCACAGCGGGGCGCCCTCATGGGAGCAGTAGTTGACGATCGCGTAAAGCTCGCCGCGCACGTTGTACACGCCGACGCCGAATTTGCCGACGTCGACCAGCTTCATCTGGCCGGGCGGCAGATCGTCCAGCGCGCATACGAATCGCCGCTCAGGCATTGCCTCACCGCCTTCGACGCCACGCAGCATCAATACTGTGCCCGTTACGGTAACCACGACAAGCCCCGTTGGGCTTACTTGCTATTTATACTATGATAGCGATATTCCCAGCGTACCAACCCGCTTACCGGCTGCCCAGGAGGAGCGCTGATGACGCTCAGCACCGACCCCGCCAACCAGCCCGTCACCCTCGATTTCACCGGCGAAACCAGCCCCTACCCGTTCTTCGAGTACATGAGGCGTACGGACCCGGTCTGGCACGGCGCCCTGGCGGACCACTCGCAGATGCCGGAAGAGCTGCGACCGAAGGACGAGTGGGTGCTGTTCGGTTATGACCCGCTGTTCCAGGCGTTCCGCGACGACCGGATTTTCAGCTCCCACAAGTACGACGAGACGATCGGCTTGGTGATGGGCCACACCATCCTGGCGATGGGCGGCAAGGAACACCACGATCACCGCAACCTGGTGGCCAAGGCGTTCCGCGCCACCGCGCTGGAACGCTGGGAGCCGTCGGTCATCGGACCGGTCTGCGATCAACTGGTTGACGAAATCAAGAACGACGGGCAGGCGGACCTCGTCAAAGCGGTGACGTTCGAGTTCCCGACCCGGATCATCTCCACGCTGCTCGGCCTGCCCCCCGAGGATCTCGACCTCTTCCGACGGTTGTCCCTCGACCTCATCTCCATCCCCACCGACATCGTCGCCGGGCTCGACGCCGCCGCGGAGTTGCACGGCTACTTCCTCGATCAGGTCGAGCAACGGCGGCGCAAACGCACCGACGACATCATCGGGGATCTGGTGGCCGCCGAGATCGACGGCGAGAAGCTAAGCGACGAGGCCATCATCGCGTTCCTGCGCCTGCTGCTGCCCGCCGGGCTGGAGACCACTTACCGTTCGTCGGGCAACCTGCTGTACCTGCTGCTGACCCACCCCGAGCAGCTGGCGCTCGTCTACCAGGACCGGTCGTTGATCCCGATGGCCATCGAAGAGGGCCTGCGCTATGAAACCCCGCTGACCATGGTCATGCGGACCACGACCGAAGAGGTCGAAATCGGCGGCAAGACAATCCCAGCCGACGCGCAGATCGACATGTGCATGGGCTCGGCCAATCGCGACGAGAGTCGCTGGAGCGATCCGAATACCTTCGACATCCGCCGGCCGCGCCAGGCGCACATCGCATTCGCCGGCGGCATCCACATGTGCCTCGGCATGCATCTGGCCCGCCTTGAGACGCAGGTGATGCTCAACAGCCTGTTCAATCGCGTTAAGGATCTGGCCTTCGTGGCCGACGACGGGACCGGCCAGGAGTCCAAGATCGTCGGGCTTACCTTCCGCTCCCCCAACAAGCTTCCAGTCACCTTCTCCCCGGTCGCATAGGGAAGCCGCTTGAAAACTAGAGGAGCGCTCCTGCACGACGTCGGCGGGCCGTGGTCGGTCGAGGAGTTCGAGCTCGACCCACCCCGGGCCGGCGAAGTGCTGGTCGAGATGGCGGCCGCCGGGCTGTGCCACTCCGACGACCACATCCTCAACGGCGACATGTCGGCACCCAACGACGTGATGCGTTCGCTTGGCCTGCCGACGATGTTTCCCACGATCGGCGGCCACGAGGGCTCCGGCATCGTGCGGCAAGTAGGCGAGGGGGTAACGGATTTCGCGCCGGGAGACCACGTGGTGATGTCGTTCGTGGCGGTGTGCGGGCAGTGCCGCTGGTGCGCGACGGGCATGGAGTACATCTGCGACGTCGGGGCTTTCACCCTGACCCCGGGGATGCCGACCGACGGCACCTTTCGTCATCACACCGCTGACGGTCGGCCGCTGGGGCATTTGTCCAAGATCGGGGCGTTCGCCGAACACACTGTGGTGTCGACGAATTCGCTGGTGAAGATCGAGCCGGATCTGCCGCTGGCTCCGAGCGCGTTGCTGTCATGCGCCATTCCGACCGGCTATGGTTCGGCCGCCAATCGTGCCGGCGTGCGCGGCGGTGACACCGTCGTCGTCATCGGCGCCGGCGGAATAGGTACGGGCGCGATCCAGGGCGCGCGGATCAGCGGCGCCGCACAGATCGTCGCCGTGGACCCGGTGGACTTCAAACAGAAATCGGCGCTGCAGTTCGGGGCGACCCACAGCGTCGCCACGATCGCCGAAGCGCAGGACCTGGTGCGCGGGCTGACGTACGGCGTGATGGCCGACGCGGTGGTGGTCTCGCCTTCGTTGATCACCGCCGCCGACGTCCGCGACGCGCTGCAGCTCACCCGCAAGGGCGGGACGTGTGTGCTCACCGGAATGACGTCGCAGCTCACGCGGTCGGTGAAGATCGACCTGCAGGACTTCATCCTGATGAACAAGACGCTGGCCGGAACGATATTCGGCTCGTGCAATCCGAGGGCGGACATCTCCCGGCTGGCCCGGCTTTATCAAACGGGGCAACTTCAGCTCGACGAGATGATCACCAAGCGCTATCACCTCGACGAGGTCAACGACGCCTACGAGGACCTGCGCAACGGCAGAATCATTAGGGGCATCATCGATTTCGGGATCGAGTGAATCACCGCCGGTCGAGATCATCTGCAGGCCCGCGGTGGGTCAGTCGCCTCCGCAGGTGACGTGCCCACCGGATCGATCAACAGCAACTCGAGCACTACCGGGGTCGTTCCGTGATTGCGGCCATCGTGCACATGGGTCGGACCACTGAGCTCAATAAACGAGTCGCCCGGCCGGTAGATGCCGTCGACGGTGCAGTCGTTGCCATAGTGGTACAAGGTTCCTTGCTTCACCACCGCGAGCACGGTGCCCCGATGCCAGTGCCAACCTATGGCACCACCGGGGGCGATCGTGGTATCGCGAACGACGAATGTTCTTCCCTCGCCTGAAGTTTGCGCTACCACTTCGTAGTCCACGCCGGCAGGTGAGTTTGCACCCGATCCGATCAGCGCGTAGGCGAGCCACGCCGCGACGGCAAGCAGCGCCGCCGAGGAGATGAGATTCCGGACTATCGCTCCGGCAAATTCGTTCTCATGCCGATTTAGTCTGTGCCACACGCGTCGCATTCCGCGATACATCCCAGCCTCCTTTCTTGTGACCGGGTCCATAATCGCCTAGCCGAAAGATCGGTATGGTGATACCGTATCACGGTACCTGTCGAGAGGATCTGCCATGGCAGCATGGGGCGACAAACTTTCTGAACTGCAAGCGGCCGTACAGGGTCCGGTCGAGACGGAGAGGACCTTGGGCTACACGCAGGAAGTGGCGGTCTTCAATACGGCGGTGCAGCATCGGCCCGCCGTCGTGGTGGGTGCGGCCAGTGCCGGCGACGTGTCGACGGCGGTGAAGTTTGCGGCGCGCCATGGCCTCAAGATCGCCGTCCTCAATACCGGGCACGGACCATCGCTCGCCTCCGACGGCGACACGCTGATGATCACCACGAAGAGGATGTCCGGCATCGCGATCAACGCCGAGACTCGCTTGGCGCGAGTCGACGCCGGCGTGCGGTTCGGGGCGCTGGTGGAAGCCGCCGCCGAGTACGGACTGGCACCGCTACCCGGATCGTCGTCCGGCGTCGGCGTCGTCGGCTACACCCTCAGTGGCGGCGCCAGTCTGACGATGGGACGCAAATACGGTTGGGCCGCCGACCATGTCACCCGCATCGACGTGGTGACCGGCGACGGCCAGCTGCGCCGGGTGTCCCCGCACTCCGAAGCCGACCTATTCGGCGCATTGCTGGGCGGCAAGGGCAACTTCGGGGTCGTGACGGCGATGGAGTTCTCCCTCTTTCCCGTGACGACGCTCTACGCGGGATCCATCTTCTACTCGGGCCGGCACGCCCGCCAGGTACTGGACGCCTACCGGGAGCTCACGGCCACAGCGCCCGACGAGCTGTCGACGAGCCTGGCTCTGCTGAACCTGCCTCCACTGCCCGGCCTTCCGTCCTTCATGCAGGGCCAGTTGACCATCTCACTGCGCGTCTCCTTCGCCGGAGATGGTGCCGTGGGCGCCCGGCTGATCGATTCGATGCGCCAGGTCGCGCCCGCGCTGGCGGACACGGTACGAAGCATTCCCTACACCGAATTCGCGTCGATCAGCAACGATCCAACGGACCCGGCGGCGGCGGTCGAACACTTCGGCCTCCTCCGGGAGCTGACCCAAGACACCGTCGCCGCGATCGTCGATGTCGTCGGGCCAGACTCCGGCAGCCCCATCAACATCGTTGACATCCGACACCTGCAAGGCGCGTTCGGCAGGCCGGCGCCGTTCCCCAACGCCGTTGGTGCGCGGCACGCCGCCTTTGCCTTCTTCGGTCTGACCATCGTGCCACCCGGGCACAAACCGGTGCATCACATGCACTGCGGTTCCGAGCTTCTCACAGCGCTGAAGCCGTGGCTGCACGAGATGGCCAGCCCCAGTTTTCAGGGCCCCAGCGACGCGACGGAGGAACGCGCACGGAAGGCCTACGATCCCGAGGTGTACGACAGGCTCAGGGTGGTCAAGACGAATTACGACCCGCACAACAGGTTTCGCCTCAACCACAACATCCCGCCCCACGGCTCGGCGTGAATGCGATTGCAATCTGTCGGTATAGCCGTACCATATGCCCATGACTATGCAGCGGCGAACTCGCAGGGCGGGCGGAGCGCGTCGAGTCGAGGTGACCGAGACGGTCGCAACCGTCTTGGCCGAACGTGGGTACGAGAACACCCGCTTCGCCGATGTCTCGGCGGCCAGCGGTATGGCCATCAGCACGCTGCAAAATTACTTCGGCTCGCGTGAGGACATGCTTATCGAGGCCATCAGGCACGCCACCGAAGTCGAGGCGGTCGCGCTCGAGGCCGTCGCCGAGGCTGAGCGAGATCCGTGGAATCGCCTGGTTACCATGATCGATCGAAACCTCAACACTCCTCTGAGCAATCACCAATTGTTAATTGAGGTCTGGCGTTCCAGCATGCGCGATGCGGAATTGCGTGACTACAGCGAAGAGGGCTGGGCGCGCTACCGCGCACCGTTCGTGAACGCGGTGACCGAGGGTCGCGACTCGGGGGCCTTCGCGCCCATCACCAGCCCCGATGATGTCGTCGACCTGTTACTGGTCTGGCTTGCCGGCGCCATGGTTCCCCGGACCTTGCACTTTCGAAACCCGACGGCGGATAAATTTCGGACCGCGCTGCTGCGCCAAGTCACTCTGATGCTGGGTCGAGCCGGCTAAGCCTGCGCACCCGCTGCAGTTGGCCGTAGGCGTCGATGGGGCTGTGCAGCGCCAGGCCGCCGTCGGCGTGCACGACTTGGCCTGTCACCCAGGGCAACTCGAGGACGCCCACGATCGCCCCGGCCACGTCGTCGGCCTCTCCCAGCCGGCCGAGCGCCGTGCGTTCGGACAGGGCGTCCACCCAGCCTGGCAGTTGTTCGGGTTTGGCGAGCATGGGTGTGCGGGTGACGCCCGGCCCGACGGCGTTCACCCTGATGCCGTGCACGCCCCACTCGGTGGCGGCGACCTTCACCAACATGTCCACCCCCGCCTTCGAGACGCAGTACGCGCCCATGTCCCGGTCGGCGACCGTGCCGCTGATGCTGGACACCGCGACGATGGATCCGCCCACCCCCGCGTCGACCATGGCCCGCGCCCCCGCGCGGATCGTCAGCCAGGTGCCGGTGAGATTGACACCCAACACCCGATTCCATTCCGCGGGTGACTGTTCGAGCAGCAGGCCCGAGGCACCGACTCCGGCGCAGGTGACGATCCGGGTGGGCGCACCGTGCTCGCGCACCGTTCGTTCCATCGCGGCCGACACCGCGGCGGGATCGCTGACGTCGCAGCTGATGTCCGCATCGGCGAGATCCCACACGACGACGTCGTGACCCGCGGCACGCAACCGGCCGCCCACTTCACGCCCGATTCCGGATCCGCCACCGGTGACCAGCGCGGTGCTCATTTCGCGCGCCCGATCAGCTCAACGAGTACCCCGTCCGGCGCTTCGATCACCGCCATCGCGACGGTCCTTCCGTCCGGGGCCACGACGTCGATGCGCCGCACGCCGTCGGTGAAACCCAATGCGGCCAAAGCGGCGAGCGTTTCGTCGACTTCACGCTGCAGTGACAGCAACATGAACCCGTGCCGTAACGAGGTCGAATCCGGCAGTGCCTCAAGGGCACCGGCCACCTCCACCAGTTCGACAAACCCGCTGCCCGATGCCTGCGGATCGCCGACGAACACCGATCGCAGCCGATCGCTCCCGGCCCCGAACAGTTCCGGCCAATCGCCGACGAAGTCGTAATCCATCAACTGGCTCAGTCCCAGGCCTTCGCACCAGAATCGAAGTGACCGTTCGACATCGGAGGTGCAAATCGCCGAATGATGCACACCTAACATGGGCTTCCTCTCGATTGCAGAGCTTGCCCACCATCATGCAACGTCGATTGTTGACGCGGAACGTTTGCCTACATCTTGATCGCGGGGATCAACCTGCTGAGGTTCCACACGCGATCTCGTCGTGCGGACAGCGATGAGATTGCCAGCGCGACAGCCGTTATCGCGACCAGCACCGTGATCGCTTGCCAGAGCCGCCCGTCGATGCCGCCGAGGATGAGCTGGCGCAGTCCGTTGACGCCGTAGGTCATCGGGTCGAAGCGGTGCAGGACCTGGAACGGACGCGACGTGGTCTCCACGGGGTACAGGCCGCCAGCGCTGACCAGCTGCAGCATCAGCAGGGCCATGATCAGCACGCGCCCGACCGCCGGGCCGACAAGCGCGTTGATCGCTTGCGTGGCGGCCACGAAGGTCGCTGAGATGAGGATCATGAACCCCAGCATCGAGACCGGATGCACCGCGTGCACGCCGAGGGCGAACCGGACCACGCAGTAGAGAATGATCGCCTGGAACAGCGCGATCGTGGCCGCAGGCAGGTAGCTGGCGAGCACCACCCGGATTTCGAGCACCTCCGCGGCGATCGCACGACTCTGCAAGGGCCGCAGCACCATCCACAGCACCAATGCGCCGAAGAACAGCGCCAGCGTCAGGAAGAACGGGGCCATGCCGGTGCCGAAGTTGGGGGCGGCGTTCTCGTGCGAGGCTTCCAGCTGCACCGGCCCGCCGATGGTGTCGGCGACCGCGTCCTTTTGCTGAGTCGTCCAGTTGGGCAGCTGGTTGGCCCCCTGCCCGAGCCTGCTGGCCAGCTCGGCCGACCCCGCCTTGAGTTGGTGGGCCCCGTCGTCGAGCTTGACTATGCCGCTTGCCAACTCGGCGTTGCCGGTGGCAACCTGCTGGGCCCCGTCACGGAGCTGAGTGAGCTTGTTCGTCAGCTCCTGCCCTTTGTTGCCGACCTGGTCGAGGGCCGAACCCAGCGGGCTGCCGGGCGTGCGCAGGGCGGAGGTCATCGCGATCGCGGCGTTTTGCGCGTCGGTGAGGTGCTGGCGGATCTGTGGCGTGAACTCATGGCCCCGCAGCTGATCCTGGATGCCGCGCAGGTTGTTCGCGAGTGGATCCTGGCGCGCGGTGAGCTGATCGATCACCGGCGACAGCGCATCCGCCGCGCCGTCCTGCGCCGTGGCGATGGCGCCGATCTGGTCGTTGGCCTGCTGCAGCGCGGCCGCGCCCTGCTGCAATTGCTGCGTGCTGCCGCCGATCTGTGACAGCGCCCGGGTTACCGCCAGCAGCGGGTCGGTGGCCTGGTTGATTCCGTCGGACAATTGCTGGGCCCCGGCGGCAAGGCGCGCCGAGCCGGACCGGGCCGTGTCGAGGCCGCCGGCCAGCTGTCCGGCGCCGTCGTCGAGTCGAACGGCGCCCTCGGCGGCCTGCTTGATGCCCGCGCCCGACGAAACCACCACCGACAGCATGTGATTGACGGCCTGGCCGGAGATCCGGCTGGACACCGCGTTGAGCACCTCATTGATGGCGGTACGGCCGATGCTGGTGGAGATGTAGTTGTTGGCGTCGTTGTAGACGGCGATCAGGTTGGCCTTCTTGGGCTGCCCCGTCACCGGCGACGCGATCGCCGCGCTGAAGTCCGGGGGCAACTCGACCATGAAGTAGTACTTGCCGTGGTCGACTCCATTGCGCGCATCGGCCAAGTCCACGACGTGCCAGTCCAACCCGCCGTCCGCGGTGAGGCTCTTGGCAATCTCATCGCCGGCGTTGAACTGCTCGCCGGAGACGACGGCGCCGCGGTCGGAATTGACCAGCGCCACCGGCATTTTGTTGGTGTGGCCGAAGGGATCCCAGAACGCCCACAGGTACAGCGCCCCGTACACCAGCGGCAGCAACATCAGCACGACGATCGCCACGCGCGTCAAACGGCTGCGACCGAAACGCTTGATCTCCGAGCCGAATCCGAGTCCAGCCAACATCGTCAATCTCCTCCGGTCAGGACGCGGCGATCGTGAAGCTCGTGCTCGGGTGCGTCGGTGCCGAGCGGGTTGGTGACTCCGACGACGACGGTGCGCTCTCTCGCGATCACACCCAGCCGCTCCACGGCGGTCGCGCGCCGGGAATTGTCGCGAACCTGCTCGAGGTCGCCGACCACCAGAATCGGACGATTCGACAGCAGCGCGAGCGTGATGCGTAGCAAGAACAGTTCCAGGTCGGACAATTCGACGATGTAGGTGTCCGAGGACGGCGGGGGTATGTCGCCGAAGACCTCCGTCAGCTCGGCCTGACCCGCTTGCGGCGGCACCAGCGAATACCACGGCGCCAGCCACCGGCGTTGCTCGGCGAGTACGGTCGCCACGGTCACCGACTCTTCGAGTTCATCGATGTCGTCGAAGGCCGCGATCGCGCACAGGCGGCGGATCGCGCGCGGCGTCGTTTCTCCGAGCACGCTCAGCGAGCCGTGGCTGGCCTTGAATCGTCCCGCCAGCGTCAACAACAGCGTTGTCTGACCCGGACCCCCGGGCATCTGAATGGCGTGAAACCCCGGCGTCAGGGCGAGGTCGACCCCCGAGAACAGCGGCCCGTGCTCACCGTCGACCCCCAATCCGGCGGCGGTGATCACCGGTGCGATGTCGTCCGGTTCGTCGTTGGCATCCATGGTGTGGCTTTCCCTAATCGCCCGAGACGGGAATCGATTCCAGCAGTGTGGTGATCAGCCGTGCGAGCAGATCGGGGTTGATGGTTCCCGGACGCAGCACCTCTTCCATCGCGACGCCGAGGTTGAGGGTGACGACAAGCTGGGCGATGTCGGTCAGCCGTCGGTCGCCCGGCACGGTGTCGGTCGATTCGACGATGTGCAGCGCCTGGTCGGCCGCGGCGCGACGGCGCTCGATCAGGCGTTCCCGAAGCTGCGGATCGCGCTGGGCGCGCAGCCAGTATTCGACAAGCAGCACGTAGTAGTCGGAATGATCGCGGACCGAGTCGAGCACCGACCGGCTCACCTCGCGCGCGGCCGCGGCGGTGTCGCCGTCGCTGCGGTCCAGCGCTATCGCGATCTGCTCGCTGCGTAGCTCGAACTCGCGGTCGAGCAGGGCCAGGAACAGCTCGTCCTTCGACTCGAAGTTGGAATAGACCGCGCCCTTGGTGAAGCCCGCGGCCTGACCGATCGCGTCGATGGTGGCGCCGGCGAAACCCTCGGCCGCGAACACCTTCGTCGCCGCATCCAGGATCCGGTCGCGGACCTCGCCCCTGGTGGGGCGGGTGCGAGGCGGTTTGACTGGCGACATGTGCAGCAGCATACTCCTCAGTATCGGTTAGATACTAATGAGTATCGAAAGTCGCCCGGGCGGGGGTCGTCAGCCGAGCCTGGCCGCGGTGCGCTCCCACAGCTCGGCGGCCAATCGGGGGTCGTCCGCCAGGCGACTGGTTTTGGCGATCTTGCGCTTGGCGTAGTACGCGCCGGGCGTCCACTCCGAAACGGGCGTGCTCGACGCCAGCCGCACCAACTGGTCGGCGCCCTGGTCCGGGCTCGAGATGAATAGCACCGCGGGGGTGTACCGCTGCATGAACACGAGAAATCGCGAACCCGAGGCAATGCCGATGTTGGAGTTGACGTTGCCGGGATGCACGGTCGCGACGGAAAGGCCGTCGGCATGGTGGCGCCGGTGTAATTCCTTGGTGAACAACATGATTGCGAGCTTGGAGAGCGCATAGGCTGTGGCAGGCCGGCGGTTGGCGGTGTTCTCCAGGTCATCGACAGTCGCACGGAAGATCAGCTTGTGCGACGAGCTGGTCGTGTTGACGATCGTGGCGCGGGACTTCAGCAGGACATCCAGCAATTGGGCGGTCAACAGGAACGGCGCCAGGTAGTTGACCTGATAGGTGCGTTCGTAGCCGTCGGGCGTCAGCTCGATCTTGCTGGCCATCCCGCCGGCATTGTTGAGCAAAACGTCGATGCGCGGGTATTGCGAACGCATCTTGTCGGCCAGCGCCCGCACCTGGGACAGGTCGGCGTAATCGGCGACGAAGTAGTCCGCGTCCAATTCGGCGGCCACCGCGGCGGTCTTGGTTTCGGAGCGGCCCACCACGACGATCTGGTCGCCGGTGCGGCTGAGGCGACGAGCCGCGGCCGCGCCGATGCCGTCGCTGGCACCCGTGATGACAATCGTCCTGCGCGTCATTGCGAGACCTCCCCGGGGAGTGTAGCGATCACGCGGTAAGCGGGCCGCTCAACAACGCGAGGGCCATTCAGCGCGGGTGGCCGCCGCAGCGGACCTCACGGGAGTACCGGGCTAGAACCCCACTCAGGTCAGCGAGTAGCGCACCGGCAGGTGCTTGAGGCCGCCCACGAAGGTGGTGGCGATCAGCTCCGGATCACCGGTCAGCTCAATGGATTTGAGCCTGGGCAGTAGCTCGGTGAAGAAGCTGTTGACCTCCATGCGGGCCAGGGCGGCGCCCATGCAGAAGTGCACCCCGTACCCGAAGGCCAGGTGCTTGTTGGGGTCGCGCCCGACATCGAATCGGAACGGGTCGGTGAACACGTCCTCGTCGCGATTGGCCGAGACGTAGGACAGCAGCACCGAGTCGCCCGCCGCGATGGGCACTCCGCGCACGGTAGTGTCCGCGGTGGCGGTCCGCATGAATTCCTTGACCGGGGTCACCCAGCGGATCATCTCCTCGGTGGCCAGTGGCATCAACTCGAGGTTATTGCGCAGCCGCGCGAGCTCGTCGGGATTCTCGATGAGCGCCTGCAGCCCACCGGAAATGGTCGCGCTGGTGGTGTCGTGCCCGGCGGTGGCCACGATGAGGTAGTACGACACCGTGTCGATGTCCGACAGCGGTTCCCCGTCGACCCGGGCGTTGGCGATCGCGGAGGCGAGATCCTCGGTCGGGTGTTCGCGGCGCGACTCGGTCACCCCGTTGAAGTACTGAAACATATCGAACAACGCCGGCAGCTGATCCTCGTTGGAGCTGCCGCGCTTGAACTCCGAGTCGTCGCTGCCGAACAATTCCTGGGTCAACTTGAGCATCCGGGGGAAGTCGGCCTCCGGCAAGCCCAGCAGCGACATGATTACGAACAGCGGGTAATTGACGGCCACCTCCTGGGCGAAGTCGCACTCGGGACCCGCGGCCGTCATCTTGTCGACATAGATCTTCGCGAGCTCATCGACACGAAGCTTCAACGCCCGCATCGCCTTTGGCCGAAACCAGTCGGAGCCGATCGCGCGCACCACCCGATGCTGCGGATCGTCGAGGTGGATCAGCGTTCGCACGCCCGCGGCCGCCTGCATCTCGTCGCCCTCGGCGGTCGTCAGGACCGGGCGGGGCCAGTTGGTGAACAACATGTTCTCGCGCTCGATGTCCATGATGTCGGCATGCTTGGTGATCGCCCAGAAGGGCCGGTAGTCGGGCACCTCGACCCACGACACCGGTGCGTTGGCGCGCAGGTGGGTCAGCGCCGCGTGCAGCCGCCGCTCGTCGGTATAGGCCAGTGGATCGGCCAACAACTTCCCGGCATCGTCCATCGTCGTGGTGCTCACTGGCGAAACTCCTTCGTCGCGGCGGTGATACAGGATTGCGAAGCGGTCATGAAGATCGGCAGGACTCGGTCCACGACACCCTCGCAGCGAAGCCGCAGGGCGGTGCCGACCTCGTCGACCGGCCCGACGACGGCGAGGGTCGCCAGCATCTCGTCGTCGACGAGGCCGGCCATCGCGTCCCACTCCCCCTGCTTGGACAGCCGGTTCAGCTCGTCATGCAGGCCGCCCCAGCCGTGCAACTCAAGAACCCTGCGGTAGGCCGGCGTCGATCCGTAAAAGGCGATCTGCTTGCGCACCGCGGCCGTTGCGGTCCGCAGCTCGGCGTCAGTCTGACCGGTCGCCACCAGGACCTCGGCCGACAACTCGATGTCGCCGCGCCGGCGGCCGGCCCGCTGCAGGCCCCGCAGCAGCGCGGGCGTGGTGACGTCGGTGATGTAGCGCTTGGACACCATCGGATGCCCCAGGTGGCCATCGGCGACCTCGCCGCACATCTCGGTCATCGCTTCGCCCACCGCGGCGATGAAGACCTTCGGCATCGGATAGGGCTGCGGCTCGGGGGTGAACATCGGCGTCATGATCTTGTGCGTGTAGAAATCGCCCTCGAAACACAGCTTCCCGCCGTCCCGCCAAGCGTCCCAGATCGCGTGCAGGGCGGCGACGAACTCGCGCATCCGGCGCGCGGGATGGCTCCACGGCATGCTGAACCGTTTTTCGATGTGCGGCCGAATCTGAGTGCCCAGCCCCAGGATAAACCGGCCCCTCGAGTACGCCTGTAGGTCCCAACCGATGTTGGCGACGATCATCGGGTTGCGGGCGAACGCCACGGCGATGTTGGTGCCGAGCTCGAGCCGCGACGTGTGTTCGGCGGCCAGCAGCAGCGGCAGGAACGGGTCGTGATTGGTCTCCGCGGTCCAGCCGCCGTCGTACCCGTCGCGCTCCAGGGTGACCGCCGCATCGGTCACCCGGTCGAGTTGATTGGGGATGCCCCCGTCGACCTTGAGTCGGGCGGCGTCGGCCATGCGGGTAACTTTACAGTAAGCAATCCAGTATGTGACCCTGCTGGTCAGGGCGCGCGACGGATCTCCCGTGAGGTAGGACATAGGCATGACAAAACCCCCGGATTGGCAGGAGACGCTCGAGGACCTCGATCGTCGCCGGCGGCGCGCGTGGGGTATGGGTGGTCCCGAGCGGCTCGACAAGCACCGCGGCAAGGGCAAGCTCGACGCCAGGGCGCGCATCGAGCACCTCCTCGACCCGGGGACCTTCCGCGAAATCGGCACGCTGGTCGGCGGCGACATCGCGGCCGACGGGCTGGTCGTCGGCTCCGGACTGATCAACGGTTCGCCGGTGATGCTGGGCTCGGAGGACTTCACCACCATGGCCGGCAGCATCGGACCCGGCGGCAACTCCAAGCGCTACCGCATCGCCGAACTCGCGCTACGCGACAAGGTTCCCCTGGTGATGCTGCTCGAAGGCGCCGGCTTTCGCCCTGGCGGTGGACATTACGGCCGCGCCCCAACCGACCTGCTCGCCCAGGCGCAGTGCTCGGGCCGGGTACCGACCGTCGCCGCCGTGCTCGGCCCCTCGGCCGGACACGGCGCCCTCGTCGCCCCAGTCTGTGACTTCCGGATCATGAGCCAGCAGGGCGCGATCTTCACCGCCGGACCGCCGGTCGTCAAAGAGTCCACCGGAGAAGAGATCTCGAAGGAAGACCTCGGCGGGCCCGGCACCGCCGTGCCGAGCGGGGTCATCCACAACGTCGCCGCAGACGACGAAGCCGTGATCGCCGACATTCGGCGGTACCTGGCGTATTTCCCGCCGAGCGCGTGGTCGTACCCCGCGCAGCTGCCGCCGGACGAGGACAGCGAGCCGCGCGCGACGCCCGAACTGCTCGACATCGTCTCCCGCGACAACCGCCGCGTCTACGACATGCGCGCCGTGCTCGACGTGGTCTTCGACCGGCCCGACTGGTTCGAGGTGCAGCCGCGGTACGGCAAGGCGATCATCTGCGCGTTGGCCCATCTCGGTGGCCACCCGGTCGCGGTCGTCGCCAATCAGCCCAATGTGCTGGCGGGCTCCATCGACGCTGACGCGGCGGACAAGGCGGCGCACTTCATCATGGTGGCCGACTCGTTCCACCTGCCCATCGTGTTTCTTGCCGACAACCCCGGCATGCTGCCCGGTAGTCGGTCCGAGCGCAGCGGCGTGCTGCGCGCCGGTGCGCGGATGTTCGCCGCGCAGACGGCGGCAAGCACGATCAAGTTACACATCACGCTGCGCAAGGCGTACGGATTCGGCTCCATGGTCATGTCGCTGTTGGGTTTCGACCACCAGAGCGCGACGTTCGCTTACCCGGGTGCGACCATGGGCGCGATGAGCGCGGCAGCGCTGGGCCGTGCTACGCACGCCGGTGAGGACATCACGGCGAAGCTGCGTGACGCCGAGTTGCAAGCGTCCTATCGCTCGGCCGAGCATCTGGGATTCGACGAACTCATCGATCCTCGCGAGACCCGCGATGCCTTACTCGGTGCACTGCTTCGCGGGCTGTCCAGCCGGCAGGCCGCCGCCGAGCCGGTCAGCCGGACCGTCATTCTGCCTTGAGGTACTTCGCGAAAGTGCAACTGCCGACGGCCGCTTTCGGCAAATGCGTCGCTGGCTGCACTCTCGAGTTCAGGCGCCCCGGTACGCCGTGACCACAGGCTCGAGTTCATCCGGCGTGGCGCCGTGCATGATCACCGCGTCCGCCCCGTAATCGAATTCCTTGCGGACGCGGTCCGCGCATTGCCGGGCCGACCCGGTGGCCGACGGCTCCAGCCACTCGTCCGGAATCAACGTCGCGATGTGCTCGATCTGCTCGGGCGTGGCCTTGTGGTCGATCCCACCCGCGATCGACGTCACCACCCGATCTTCCCGGAATCGTTGCAGCACAGCCGGATCCCAGTCGTTCGTCCGCACCATCAGGTCGCCGTAGCCCTGTAGATAGGTGGCCAGGCGCGCGACCGTCTTCTTCAGCCGCAGCTCCTCGGGCAGGTGGTCACCGACCGTGGCGAAGCACGACCACACCCGGACGCTGTCCGGGTCGCGGCCGGCCTTCTCGGCCGCGGACTTGACGGTCTTGACGCAGCGCTGCACCGTCTCGGGGGTGAAGTAGGTGTGCAGAATGACGTCGTCGAACACGCGGCCGCCGAGGTCGAGGGTCTTGGGGCCGAAGGCCACCAGCGCCAACCGGATGTCCTCGTTGAAGTCCGGGTCGAGGAACAGGATCGGGTACTTGCCCATCGGTCCGTCATGGTTGAAAATCAGTTCGCCGTGCCACAGGCGGCGCATGACCTGGGCCCAGTCCTCCATCTGCGCGGTCGTGACCGCCGGTATGCCGAAGGCCCCATAGATCGCCGCGATGCCCCGGCCGATCCCCAGCGTGAAGCGCCCGCCGGAGAGCCGGTGCATGGTGGTGGCCCACGACCCGGTGATCAGCGGGTGGCGGGTGTTGTGGTTGGTTGCCGCGGTGGCAATCTGCATCCGGCTGGTCACCGCGCACGCCGCCCCCGTCAGCGACGACGCCTCCTTGACGTTCCAGCGCTCGGAGATGAACGCGGTGCCGAAGCCCAGTTCCTCGCCCCGGCGGGCCTCGTCGACCAGCGTCGCCGGGCCTTCCCCGCCGGCACCGGCCAGAAGGTAATAGCCCAATTCGCCGAGAGTGCGATCAGTCAACTCCAAACTCCTTGCTGATAGCCGCAATTCCAGACTTCGGTGATCCTCCCGTCGACGACGCGGAACACCTCGATGCTGGCGACGTTGGTTTTGGTGCCGTCCTTGGTGGTCATCGACGAGTCGTAGACGATCGCGACGTGCTCGCCGTCATCGCCGGCGGCGACGACGTTCAGATCGAAGCGCAACCTATCGAGCATCGCCCAGACGTCCCTGACCCGGCTGACCGCCTGTTCGCGGGGTGAGGGTGTGCGCTTCCCCCACCCCGTGCCGAATCACCTTGTCCGCGAACAGCTCCTCGGCCAGGGCGAGGTTTTGCTCGTTCCAGACGACTAGGTTGTAGAGCTCGACCACCTCACGTGCCGTGCGCGGGGCCTTCATCCGCCGGCCACCTCGCGCAGGAACCGGTCGGTCACCTTCTGCACCCGCCGGGAGAAGATGTGCCCCACGTGGCTGCCGTCATACCAGTACAGCCGGCCACCCCAGCGCTGCTGCAATTCGACCGTGGGATCGCGCATCGCCATCCGGTCGTGCCAGGCGCCGACGATGAGCCGGCGATGCGGCGGCGGTGCCGGATCCGCCCGCAACGGGTCGATCACCGAGGTCAGCTTCCCCACCTCCGGGGAGGCCAGCAGGTCGCGGAATTCGTCCCGCGACGATCCCCAGCGCCCCAGGTGCCGCGCGATCATCGCGTTCAGCCCCAGGATCGGCGTATACAGCGCCACCGCATCGATCTCCCTTTCCAGGTGGGATACCAGCGCCGCGACCGGAGTGCCCATCGAAATACCGGCCACCACAACCACACTCGCCCGTGGTTGGACCCACCGCACCAGCGCGCGGACCTCCGACACCGAGCGCATCATGCCGGCAACGTTGCCCAAGGGGTCCGTGTCGGGGTAGGCGGGCCATTCCCGGCGCCGGCAGCCGTGACCGGGCTGGACCGGCAACGCGACGTTGAATCCCAACTGGCGATGTATTCGGCCGATGCGGGACAGCAGCAGGTCTTCGGTGCCCCCTTGACCGGCGCCGTGGACCCAGATGAGCCACGGTCTCGGGCCGTCGGTGTGCCGGCACAGGTGCACCACCGCTCTCGCCGGTCCGCCCAGGCCCTCGGCCACCAGCGTCTTCGGCAGCGCCGGATCGTGCTCGAACGCCATCCGCTCGTACGCCAAATTGCCGATGCGCCGCCGCCGCACCGAGGTCGCGCGCAGCGGCATCGGGTCCCCGTGTGCACGGTCGATGCCCAACGTGGACAACTCCTCCGCGGCGGCCGTGCAGCCGGCCAGCGGGCGCAGAGCCGGCGGGCTCCCACCGAGCAACGAAAAGCCGCTCAGCACAAGCTCGTCCAGCATAACCTCGCCGAATTGCCGCACGCCGCGCGGCGACACCGGGGCCCAGCCGGTGGAGTCGTTCAGGCCGGCCACCGTGCGGGGCAACAACATGCCGAGCTCGCGGGTCGCGCCCCTGGCGGGCCCCAGCCCGCGCGTCAGCTTCGACATGCCGGTCACCTAAGCCAGCTTCAAGCCGGTGTGCCACCAGTTGCGAGGCGAGTCGACCGGCGCCGTCGGCGCGACCAGCGGGGTGGTCTGAGTCACTTCACTCCTTGCCGTGCGGGGGCCGGACTGCTGAAATCTATACTGTAACGGACTTAGTATCAGGCAATCGGAGGCTTCAGCGTGAAAGTGCCCTTCACCTGGAAGGTCACCGGGTGGTTCATGGTCGGATGGTCTCCCGAGTTCCCGATGGGCGAGGTGCGGCCGCTGAAGTATTTCGGTGAGGACCTGGTCGCCTACCGCGACGAATCCGGCGAGCTGCACGTCCTCGAAGGGCACTGCAAACATCTTGGCGCCCACATCGGCCACGGCGGCAAGGTGCTGGGCGACTGCGTCGAGTGCCCGTTCCACGGCTGGCGCTGGGGCCCGGACGGCACCAACCGGTACATCCCGTACCAACCGGACCGCCCCAACCGCGCGCTGCGCCTGCGGGTGTACCCGGTGCGCGAGCAGTACGACTGCGTGTTCATCTGGCACCAGCCGGATGGCAAGGAGCCGCAGTGGGACATGCCGGACATCTTCAAGAAGTTTCCGCAATTCGAGACCGACCCCGCGGCGTACTACCGCGCGTATCCGGAGTTCTCCCGGCGCACCGAGCGCGAACCAGTGCATCCGCAGATCGTTGCGGAGAACGCCCCCGACAGCGCCCATTTCGAATACGTCCACCACGCCACGGTGACCCCGCGGGTGCTGTCCTGGAAGATCGTCGACCACGAGTGGCGATTCGTCGCGGGATGGCCCGACGCGCGCAGCGACAATCAAGAAGACCTCGCGTTGCGGTTCCACAGCCACCTGTTCGGCCTGGGCGGAGCGATCAGCGTCTTCGAGGGGGCGCAGAACCATCGGCTGATCTTCGCCTGCACACCGGTAGACGACGAGTGTTCCGACCTGTTCTATTCGATCTGGTGGCCGCGGATCCCCGGCGACACCGCCGACGTACCGCAAGGCAAGCTGCGCGACATGATCGAAGAGCACTTCCTGTCGACCGTGTTCGATGACCTGCAGATCTGGCGCTACCAGAAGTACGTGGAGAACCCTGCGCTGTCCAAGGTCGATGCGAAAGGGTATATGGCACTGCGGAAGTGGGCTAAACAATTCTACGAAGTGCCGGCATGACACCCAAACTCGCCGAAGTCGCAGCACCCGAGCGCACCGCGATCGTCACACAAGAGTGCCAGGGGGCGGGCATCGGTCCGGACGCCGGATTGCCGATGCTGGCGCAGGAGGCCCGCCGGGTCGCCCTGCCCAATATCGTTCGGCTGTTGCCGGCGGCCCGGGCTGCCGGGGTAGGCGTCGTGCATTGCCTGGTGCAGCGACGGCCCGACGGGCTGGGCTCCAACCACAACGCCAAGCTCTTCGCCATGGGGCAGGGTCAGGTCGACATCACCCCGGGCACCCGGGGGGCATCCGTGTTACCCGAATTAGGGCCGGAACCAAGCGATCTGGTGCTCAGCCGATGGCACGGAGTCGGGCCGATGGGCGGCACCGACCTGGACGCGATACTGCGCAATCTCGGGGTGTCGACCATCGTCGTCGTCGGGGTCTCGCTGAACATCGCCATCCCCAACGTCGTGATGGACGCGGTCAATGCCGCCTATCGCGTCATCGTTCCCCGGAACGCCCTTGCCGGGATACCCACCGAGTACGGAGAGGCCATCATCGACAACACCCTGTCGCTGCTCGCGACCATCACCACCACCGACGAGTTGCTCGGCGCATGGACGCGGCGATGACCGACACCGCGCCCGGGGTTCGCGGCGGATTCCCCGACATGAAGCCCGTCGAGGACGCCCCCGAGGAACTGGGTCCGTTCGTCGCCGCGCTGCGCCGCCTGCAGGATCTGACCGTATCCACCAGGCCGGACTCCGCGCTTTGGGCCGACGCGACCGTGTACCTGGAGAACGCGTGCGCTCTGCTGGACGGCCACCAGGTTCCGGAGACGGAGGCAGTAGCCGGCCGAGTGTTGAGCCTTCCCGGGTTGGCCCATCCCTTGATGCCGCCGTGGATGGTCACCGAGACGGGCCCCGACGGTGTGAGGATGACCGGTCATTTCACCACCGCACACATAGGCGGCAACAACGCCGTCCACGGCGGCATGATCCCGCTCTTTTACGACTGGCTGTTCGGGATGGTCGTGACCACCGCGCAGATCCCGCCGACCCGCACCGCGTTTCTCCACGTCGATTACCGCAACATCACCCCCATCGACGAGCCGTTGACAGCTCAGGGACGAATCTCACGGATCGAAGGCAGGAAGGTTTTCATTGACGCTACGATGACGGCCGCTGATGGCACACTGCTCACCGAAGCCAACGGCCTGATGGTCCGACTGCTCCCCCACCAGCCTTGAGAGGCCTGATGTCCGACACAGCAACGCAATTCACGGTGCCCGCCGTCGCGGCGGCCGTCGCGGCCGCGATACCCGATCGGGAGCTGCTGATCCAGGGTGGACGGCGGTACAGCTACGAACAGGTAATCGAGCGGTCGCACCGCCTCGCCGCTTACCTGCATTCCCGTGGGCTCGGGTGCCACACCGAACGCTCCGGGCTGGCGGGCCATGAGGTCGGTCAAGACCTGCTCGGCATCTACGCCTACAACGGAAACGAATTCGTCGAGGCGTTGCTGGGCTCGTTCCAGGCCCGAGTCGCCCCCTTCAACGTCAACTTCCGGTACGTCAAAAGCGAGCTGCAGTACCTGCTGGCGGATTCGGGGGCAACCGCGCTGATCTATCACGCCGCATTCGCTCCGAGGGTCGCCGAAATCCTGCCGGAGCTCCCGCAGCTTCGGGTGCTGATTCAGATCGCCGACGACTCCGGCAACGACTTGATCTACGGCGCAGTGGATTACGAGAAAGCCCTCGCGTCTTGCGCACCTGAGCCACCACCGGTGCAGCACTCGCCGGACGACCTCTACGTCCTGTACACCGGCGGCACGACGGGAATGCCCAAGGGCGTGCTGTGGCGCCAACACGACATCTTCATGACCTCCTTCGGCGGCCGCAACCTGATGACCGGCGAGCCGTTCGGGTCCGTCGAGGAGATTACGGCCGGCGTACTCGCGGGCCCCGGCACCAAACTGATGATCCTGCCGCCGCTGATGCACGGCGCGGCCCAGTGGAGTGTGATGACGGCGATCACGACCGGGCAATCCGTCGTCTTCCCGTCCGTCGTCGATCGTCTCGATGCCGACGAGGTGGTCCGCACCATCGAGCGCGAACGCGTGAGCGCGGTGACGGTGGTCGGAGACGCGATGGCTCGCCCGTTGGTCGCCGCCATCGAGAAGGGGATCGCGGACGTGTCGTCGCTGGCCGTGGTGGCCAATGGGGGCGCGTTGCTCACCCCGTTCGTCAAGCAACGGTTGATCGAAGTCCTGCCGAACGCTGTGGTGGTCGACGGCGTCGGATCCTCGGAGACCGGCGCGCAGATGCACCACATGTCCACGTCGGGGGCGGTGTCGACGGGCACCTTCAACGCCGGACCGGACACGTTCGTGGCGGCCGAGGATCTAGCCACCATCTTGGAGCCGGGCCACGCCGGCATTGGCTGGCTGGCGCAACGCGGTTACGTCCCACTCGGCTACAAGGGCGATGCGGCCAAGACCGCCAAGACATTCCCCGTGATCGACAGCGTGCGCTACGCGATCCCCGGCGACCGCGCCCGCCACGGCGCCGACGGCAGGATCGAACTGCTCGGCCGCGATTCGGTGACGATCAACTCGGGCGGCGAAAAGATCTTCGTCGAGGAAGTCGAGACGGCGATCGCGTCGCACCCGGCGGTGGCCGACGTGGTGGTCGCCGGACGGCCCAGCGAGCGGTGGGGCCAGGAGGTCGTCGCCGTCGTCGCGCTGGCCGAGGGTGCTCGTGCGGAAGCCGAAGAATTGGTCGCCCACGCCGGGCAATCGCTGGCCCGCTACAAGCTCCCCAAGGCGATCGTGTTCCGCGCGGCAATCGAGCGCAGCCCATCGGGCAAGGCCGACTACCGATGGGCGCGCGAGCAGGCGATGAACGGCTGACCGGCCCCGCCGACTTCTGACCCGGCCGCCTGGCAATCGCTTCCCGCGCGGCCGCCCATATTGCCTACTGTAAGAATTACAGTAGGATCTTACGCAATGGCTTGCCGTTCTTGCTGACGATGCTGGAGATCCAAGGTGACGACCAACGTTCACGCCGGCGCCGACCGGCACACCGTCAGCCTGCGTGATCCCTACCCGTTCTTCGCCCGCAAGCGTCACGAATCCGGGGTGTTCCGCGGGACGGTGATGGATTACTCCAAGACGCCCGAGTCACTGATGCCCAAGCGCGAGTACTCCGCGGTGTCCTTTGATGCGGTGAACACGGTGTTTCGCGACGGCCGGATTTTCAGCTCCGCGCCGTATGACAAGACGATCGGCTTATTCATGGGGCCGACCATCCTGGCCATGGAAGGCAAGAAGCACCGCGAGCATCGCAACCTCGTCTCCGCCGCTTTCAAGTCCAAGGCGCTGGCCCGCTGGGAGAACACCATTGTCCGGCCGATCTGCAATGCGCTGATCGACGACTTCATCGCTACCGGCGAAGCCGACCTGGTCCGCAACTTCACCTTCGAATTTCCCACCCGGGTCATCGCCCAACTGCTCGGATTGCCCGCCGACGACCTGCCGACATTCCGTAAGCGCGCGGTGCAATTGATCAGCTACCACGTCGACTACGAACGCGCCTTCGAGGCGTCGGCCGCGCTCAAGGACTACTTCGTCGAGCAGATCGAACAGCGCAAGTCCAAACCCACCGAGGACATCATCGGCGACCTGGTCACCGCGGAGATCGACGGCGAAAAGCTAAGCGACGAAGCCATTTACTCCTTCCTGCGGCTGCTGCTGCCGGCCGGGCTGGAGACCACCTACCGCTCGTCGGGCAACCTGCTCTACCTGCTGCTCACCCATCCGGACCAGTTCGCCGCGGTGCAGGTCGATTGCGGGCTGCTGCCGCAGGCGATCGAGGAGGGGTTGCGTTTCGAGACACCGCTGACCACCGTGCAACGCTTCACCACCGAGGACACCGAACTCGAAGGCGTCGAGATTCCGGCGCGGTCGGTGATCGGCGTGTGCATCGGGTCCGCGAACCGCGACGAGCGGCGCTGGGAGCGTTCGGAGGAGTTCGACATCTTCCGCAAGCATCTGCCACACATCTCCTTCGCCGCCGGCGAGCACACGTGTCTGGGTCTGCACCTGGCGCGGTTGGAGACCCGCGTCGCGGTCGAGTGCCTGCTGGATCGGGTGACCAACCTCAGGTTGCTGACCGACGACGACCCCCACATCCACGGCCAGCCCTTCCGTTCACCGACTTCGCTTCCCGTGACGTTCGACGCCAAGTAGGGTCGCGAAAATGGTCAAAGTTATGTCGGGCTTCCGGGTCCTGGAACTCGCGCAATTCACGTTCGTCCCGGCGGCGGGCGCCATCCTCGCAGACTGGGGCGCGGACGTCATCAAGGTCGAACACCCGCTGCGCGGCGACACCCAACGCGGGTTCATCAACATGGGTGGCATCCAACTCGATCCGGAGCGGCACCCGCTGATGGAACACCCCAACCGGGGCAAGCGCAGCGTCGGCATCGACGTCTCGTCGCCCGGCGGTCAGGAGGTGATCTACGAACTGGCCAAGACCTCCGACGTGTTCCTCACCAACTACAAACCGGCGCAGCGGCAGAAGCACAAGTTCGACGTGGAGCACATTCGCGCGGTGAACCCGAACATCGTCTACGCGCGAGGTTCGGCGTACGGCGACAAGGGCGCCGAGCGTGACGTGGGTGGCTACGACGGGACGGCGTTCTGGACCCGCAGCGGCATCGGGTACGCGCTGACCCCCGAGGAGCTGGGCGGCGCACTGGGGCAGGGCATTCCAGCGTTCGGTGACTCCATCGGCGGCATGTTCATCGCCGGCGGCATCTCGGCGGCGCTGCTGCATCGCGAGCGCACCGGTGAAGCCGTCGAGCTCGACGTGTCATTGCTGAGCACCGCCTGGTGGGCGGCGGGAGCGAGCGTGACGCAGGGCATGGAGACCGGACAGGTGATGCGCACCCCGATGCCGGGCGCCGCGGGCGCGATGTCGGTTAACCCCTTCATGGGCAACTACGAAACCTCCGACGGCGGCACCATCAACCTGTGCATCATCAGCCCGACCGGCTTGATCCGAGACACATTCGAGCACCTCGGCATCCCCGAGGCCGCCGACGATCCCCGGTTCTCCGAGGTGCTCCCCCTGATTCAAAACGCCAGCGCGGCCGCCGAACTGATCGCGAAGGCCTTCGCCGGCAAGCCCTTCGACTATTGGCGGCAGCACCTGAAGACGATGAAGGGCCAATGGGCGCCGTTTCAGAGTCTGCTCGACCTGGTCGAAGACGAACAGGCCCTGGCCAACGACATGGTCAGCGAGGTCGAGCTCGCCAGCGGCGGAAAGCCTTTCCGCGTCGTGCGCGGACCGGTGCAGTTCAACCACGAGCCGCTGGAGACCACGCGGGCACCACAGGCCTCCGAGCACACCGAGATCGTGCTGATGGAGCTGGGTATGGATTGGGACCGCATCGAGGAACTGAAGGAGTCGGGCGCCATCGCGTGAACCGCGTCGGCGACCGCCACCGTGACGATCCGAAACTTCGCCGAACGTGCACTCAGGGCGAAGAATTGGCCGATTTCTCGCCCTGAGTCCACGTTCGGCGCGCTATCAACCCACCTTCTTCGCCAGCGGCGCATACGCCGGCTTACCCAGACCCAGCATGTACTGCGCGATCATGTTGCGGAATACCTCCAGCGTGCCGCCATAAATGCCGACCAGCGGCGCGAATCGGTAGGCGTATTCGGCGCTGCCGTCGTCGGCGGCCCCATCGGTCCCGAAGGGCAGCGTCGAGGCGGCGCCGAGGAGGTCCATGAGTTCCGGGGAGATGTCGCGCATGGTTTGTGCGATCGCGACCCGGCCGAAGATGCCCGGGGTGGCCAGCGCCGTCTCCAGTCGGGCGACGCAGCGGCCCAGCCGGTACGCAACCGACTTGTCGTCGATGAGCCGGCGCCCGTCGCCGTCGGGCCGCGTCACGCTCGCCGCCGCGTTGTCGACCGCCTGAGACAGAAACCCGGCCTGGTGCATCATGATTGACGTGTCCTGCAGCCCATCGGGGGCGGCGGCGACGGCGCCGTGCTCGACGTTGAGCGGTTCCCGCAGCACCGTCCAGCCGCCGTTTACCTCGCCCAGCCGGTACTTGTCGTCCACGCGGACGTCGCTGTAGTAGACGATGTTGGTCCGGTCGCCGTCCACCGTCCGGATGCCCTGGATCTCAATGCCGGGTGAATCCAGCGGCACCAGGAACATGGTCAGGCTCTTGTGCTTCGGCGCGTCGGGGGCGGTGTTGGTGATCAGGAAGACGTACTGACAGTTATGCGCACCGGTCGTGAACATCTTGGAGCCGTTGATGATCCACTCGTCGCCGTCGCGGACCGCGCGGGTCTTACAGGTCGCGATGTCGGAGCCGCCTTCGGGCTCGGTGTAGCCGAGACACAGCCTCACTTCACCGCTGAAGACCTTAGGCAACACCTCGTCGCGCACCTGCGGTGAACCGAACTTGTCCACCGAGCGGGCCACCATTGCGGTGGTCCCCCAGGTCACCCAGGGAACGTGTGCGCGCCGCTTCTCCAGCTCCCAGATGCGGCGCCGCACCCGGCTGAACCCGCCGTCGGATTCCGGTTTCCACTCCGCCGCCAAATAGCCTGCGGCGCCGAACTTCAGGTGCAGGCCTTCGTCGAAGTTGTCGCCTGTTTCCCGGTCCCGGCGTCTGATCTCTTCGGTCATGTGGGTGGCCAGAAAGTTCCGCGCTTCGTCGCGGAACGCCTCGTCCTCGTCGGACAGTTCGACGCGCGAGAAATCCACTGTGTCGCCCCTTCCTACGCCGGCTGCGCCGCGCCCTCGCGGGCGGCCACGATCTCCGCCACCCGTTGTGCCGTCGCCCCCGGATCACCGCCGGCCAGCGGCCAGCCCCGGGCGCGCACCAGATACGCCGTCGCCGCGGCTTCGGCCGAAACGCCTAGCCCGCCTTGAATGTGGACCGCCATCGTCGCCGCCCTGGCGGCCTCCTCGGCCATGAATACAAATGCGGAGGGCGCCAATTCGGGTCGCTCGTCGGGTTCGTTGTCCAGGAACCAGGCGGCGCGTCGAGCCAGATTCCGGCCCCCTTGCACGGTGATCGCCATGTTCGCAAGCGGGTGCGAGATCGCCTGCAACGTGGAGATGGGCACCCCCAACGTGTAGCGCGTCTTGGCGAACTCGGCCGCGATGGTCATGGTCTCCTCCACCAGCCCGACGAGCGCCGCAGCGGTCAGCAGCCGCCACTCGTCCAGGGCCAGCCGGTAACCGGCCACCGCTTCAGGCCCCTCCGCGACGACCTCACGGGTGTCAGCCGCGGCGGGATCCACCCAGGCCATCGGCAGCCGGCCGATGTTATCGACCTTCGCCGGACGGGTGCCGAAGGTCATGCGCACGACTTGGTCGCCGTCGCGGACGACGATGTGATCGGCGATCGACCCTGAAGGGATCAACCGCGGGCCCGGTCCGTCGGCGACTCGCGCGTCGAGAGCGGCGAGCTGTTCCCCCCCGGCTACCCCGGCGACGCCCGCACCCAGCGCGCCGAGCCGTCCAAGGAGCCGCGCGGTGCAGACGTGGTCGATCCACGGGACCGGCGCCAGCGACCGGCCGATCTCCTCTGCCACCAGGGTGAGATCGACCAGGGTGGCGCCGTCACCGCCGCACGACTCCGGCAACGCCATCGTGGTGCCGCCCATCCCGCACAACCTCTCCCAGAGGCTCTTGTCGAAACCGGATTGCTCTGCGGCACGGACCGTTTCGATCGAACAATGGGTTTTGAAGAACTGCTTGTAGGCCGCCTGCAGGGCGACGTGGTCCTCGGACAGGCTGTAATCAAGCCTGCGCAGTTCGAAGCGGTCCATCGTTACTCGTCCTTCCCGAAGAAGAAGTCTCGCGCGTTGTTGTAAAGGTAGTTGTCCAGTACCTCGGCGGGTAGATCCAGCGCGCGCGCTTCGGGGATGACCCGACGCATGGGCAGCACCGGCCAGTCCGACGCGTAGATCACCTTGTTGGGGCCCCGGGTCCGCATGTAGTGCAGCAGGCTCTCCGGCAGCCGCTTGGGTGACCACGCCGACGTCATCAGCCGCAGGTTCGCGTACTTGAGCAACAACCGGATCGCGACGTCCCACCACGGGTCCGCACCGTGAATCATGCACAGTCGCAGCTCGGGAAAGCGCACGCAGACCCGGTCCAGGTGCATGGGGTGCTGGACCTCGCCGGGTATGGGCGGTCCCGGGATCCCGGTGTTGACGCAGAGCGGCAGGTCCAATTCCGCGCACTTGGCGTAGAGCGGGTAGTACACGGCGTCGCTGGGCGGGTACTGACCGTCACCCCAAAAGCTCGGCCCCACCACGGCATACGCAACGGGGAGGTCGGCCGCGACGGCGGTCAACTCACGCAGCGACCGCACCGGGCGCAGCAGGTTGACCCCGCCCATCGCCAATGCGAACCGCTCGGGCCTGGCCTCGACGAATTTGCGCGCGGTCGTGGACGGGTTGGCGAGCGAGTCCATCAGGATCGCCTTCTGTACGCCCTGTTCGTCCATCTCGGCGAGCAGCTCGGAGAGGTCGACCGGGGCGAACATCGACTCGGCGCCCTTGAAGTAGTCGTCCCTGACCTTGAGCATCCACGTCGGCTGGGATTCGGCTTCCCCGAAGTGGACGTTCACCAGGCAGTCAATCGCTTTGGTGTTCATGGCTTCACCGGAACCTGTTGAGTGGCTCGTTCTTTGGCCCATCGGTAGTTGGGCTTGCCATTGCCCAGGCGTTCGATCTGGTCGACGAAGATGAAGTCCTTGGGCGCCTTGAAGTGAGCCAGCTGCGTCGTGCACGCGGCGTGCAGAGCGTCCCCGCTCAGGTGGGCATCTGGGCGGGTCGCGACGAGCGCGATGACCTCCTCTCCCCACCGCTCGCTTGGCCGCCCCACCACCAGGGCGTCGACGACGCCCGGATGCGCGCGCAGCACCTCCTCGACCTCCTCGACGAAAACCTTTTCGCCGCCGGTGTTCACGACCAGCGAATCGCGGCCGAATAGGCGGATTGTGCCGTCTGGTTCCAGCGATGCGCGATCACCGGGTAACACCACCCGCCGGCCGTCGATCTCCGGAAAGGTCCGCTGCGTGGCCTCGGGGTCGCCGAAGTAGCCGAGCGGGATGCGGCCGGTCCTGGCGGCCCAGCCGACCTCGCGCTCACCCGGCCGCAAGAACCGGCTGCGGTCGGCCGACACGACGGTGGCCCCTTCCCTGGGCTGGAACGTCTCGCTGGCGTGGCCTTCGCGGCTGTGACCGAACGCCATGTTCCCGCTCTCCGAGGACCCGTAACCCTCGATAATGGTGATGTGTGGCAGGCATTCCATCAGTGCGCGTTTGTGTTTCGCGTTGGTGGCGGCCCCTCCGGTGCCGATCGCCTGCAACGAGGATAGGTCGTAGGAACGCGCGCGCAGCTCCTCGATCAGCGGCCCGGCGTACGCGTCACCCACCATGGTCATCATGGCCACCTTCTCGCGCTCGGCGGTTTCCCACACCGACCGTACGTCGAGCTTGTTGCGGTCGTCGTAGAGCACCACGGGCAGGCCGGCGCAGAGCGCGGCGAAGGCCGTCCACATGCCGGCCGCGTGCATGAGCGGAGAGACGGCGAACCACGGCTGCCCACCCCCGGCGACCTTGTCGTGGATCTCGGTCACGCTGGCATGGTCGGCGCCCACCATCGACGAGACGTACATGTCGCTTTGTCGCCACAGCACACCCTTCGGGCGTCCCGTCGTCCCGCCCGTGCACATCATGACGAGGTCATCCGGGGAGCCCGCATCTTCGCGGTTGGGGCCGGCGGACGCCAGGACAGCGTCGAGCGAGATCGCGTTCGGCAGTTGGGGAGCGGTGCTGCCGTCGTCGATCGATATCAGCAACTCCGTACCGATCGGGGGCAATACGTCGGCGAACCGCGCGCCGAGCGAGCGGTGGTAGATGATGCCCCGTGGTCGCACGTAGTCGAGCAGCTCGCGGATCTCCCGGGGCGAGTAGTGGTGATTCACGTTGACCGGGACGGTGCGCGCCTTGAGGCATCCGATCACCATGTCGGGGTAAAGGTCGTTGTACATGATGAGCGCGATCCGGTCCTGACCGCACTCCCAGCGCTGCAGCTCGTCGCGCGGGGCGTAGACGCCGAAACCCTTGTCCTCGAGGTAATTCGCCAATCGGTTGGTGCGGCGCGCCGATTCTGCGAACGTGCTTTTCCGATCTCCGCACACGGTCATCAGGCGATCGGGCACGACGTCGGCGATGGCGTCCAGAACGGCGCCCACGGTCCATTCGCTCATAGCGCGGGCGGCTAGATGGCCGAGGCGACCGGAACGCCGAGCAGGTCGAGAGCGTTGTCGCGCATCACTTTTCGGATGTCAGCTTCGCTGAAGCCGGTGAGCTCCTCGGCGAACGAGACCGGCGTCTCGAGACCCTCGCCGTGCGGCCAGTCGGAACCGAACAAGATCTTGTCCATGCCGATCACACTGGCCAGCTCGGCCAGGTCGTCCTCGTAGTAGGGGGCGATCCATACGTTGTTGCGCAGCTGCTCGACCGGATCCTCGGGAAAGTCGCGGGGCTGGGTGTTGGCCGCCTTCTTCAACCGCTTGATCAGCCGGTGGACGAAGTAGGAGCCGTTCTCGATGCTGACCGCCTTGAGCTTCGGATGGCGGGTGAACACGCCGTGCACGATCATCGAGGCCATCGTGTCGTGGATGGCGCGGTCATCGAGCAGCACGTTATCCAGCGGGTCCTTCGCGCCGAACCCCTCGAACGTCGCCTTACCGCCCCACGCGGCCGCGATGTGCAGATAGCCGCTGTCGCTGAGGTGGAATCCGACCGGGACTCCCGCCTCGGCCAGCCGGGCCCACACCGGGTCATGGCTGGGATGCCCCAACGAGCGCGGCTTGACCAGGCCGGGCACCGGCGCCGGGCGCACCAGCACCAGCTTGGCGCCGCGCCCCAACACGAACTCCACCTCTTCCAACGCCTTCGCCGGATCGGCCAGCGAGATGATCGGCGCGGCAATGATGCGGTGATCCGGTCGGTCGAAGCCCCAGTCCTCGTCGAGCCACAGGTTGAACGCGTGCACCGACGCCATCGTCGCCTCGATGTCGTGCTTGAGCGCCTCCTCCACCCCGCACGCGAAAGTCGGCAGCATGACTACGGTTTCGATGTCCTGGGTGTCCATCACCGCGACCCGAGCGTCGCGATTCTGGTACTCCGGATGCTCGGCGAGCCGCTCGACCTTCATCAGCGACGCCGGGTCGACGCCTTCGGGAATCTCACCGCGGAACAATAGATCCAGGCAACCCGGCACGATGATCGGGTCGAACGTGGGGTTCGGCACGAAGTTGTTGACGCGACCGCCGATCACGGCCAGAGTGCGCTTGCCCTGAGTGACCATCTGGACGCCGCGGCTCTTGAACGCCTTGTCGAGGTGGCGGGTGAACGCGTCCAGGGGCTCGTAGTAGTGGTTGTCGACGTCGATCGCCTTATAACCCAAACTGGCCATGATCTTCCTTTCGGGCGTTACCGGCGAACACTAAGCGTCGGTCGAGTTGAGCGAGGGAAATCGGGGAGGCCGCTTCTCGAGGAAGCTGGTGATGCCTTCGACGACGTCCGGCCGCGGCATCGCCTCGTGCAGCAACGCCTCGGCGCGCGACGTGGCATCGACGACGTCGCGGGTGGCGTCCCCGTACACCTGTCTTTTGATCACTTCCATCGAAGCCGGCGAACAATTGCGGGCGATGTCCTCCGCATAGTCCAGCGCACGCTTCATCAAATCCTCGGGGGCGACCACTTCCTTGACCAGGCCGAGTTCGGCCGCCTCTTCGGCGAGGAAGGTGCGGCCACTCAACAGCAGATCCAAGGCGACGCCCCACGTGGTCAGGCGCGGGAGTATCCAGGAGATGCCGAACTCGGCGATCAGCCCGCGGCGGGCGAAGACCGCGGCGAATTTGGCTCCGGCGGACGCGAACCGGACGTCGCACATCAACGCCTGCGTCAGACCGATGCCGACACAAGCGCCGTTGACGGCCGCGATGACGGGCTTGCGCAATGTGGTCACGAAGTGCGGTGGCCGCTCGCCCACCAAGTCGGCGAGATTGGCCCCGCTCGCCTTCTCCATCGTGTCGCCGAAGGTCGGCGCGGAACTCGGCGCGCCCAGATACGCGCCGGCGCAAAAACCCTTGCCCCGTCCGGTCAGCACGATCACCCGGATGGCCGGGTCCTGTTCGGCCCGGTCGATCGCGGAGTAGAAGCCGGCGGCGATGTCCGGGCCCCAGGCGTTGAGACGGTCCGGCCGGTTGAAGGTCAGAATCGCGACGCCGCTGCCGGTGGCCTCGTAGAGCACTGCGTCCTCGGAAGCGCCGTCGCTGCCGGACATAACCCCCGATACCTCCTCACGATGGGCGACGAATCCCGCGGTATTTTGTACGCATACTGTATACCTATCGGTACTGTTTTCCACAACCGCCGCCACGCCCCTGCGAACCCTGGCCGAGCAGCGGCTTTCTGCTTGCTGAACCGCTCCTTCGAGTACGCGATACCGGGCCGCCGATCGGCCGGCGGCCGGGGTGTGGCGAGGACCACGTCCACACCACGTTTTCCCCGACCGCCGAATTGGGAAAGCCAACAGAGATACCCACTAGCAGGGAGGGGAAAGCAATGGTGGACATCAAGAGCGGTCCGGTCGAGGCCATCCAGGGCATCGTGGAGGCTGTCTTCGGAAAGGCCAAGGAGATCGTCGGAACGATCATCGGCCGCAACGATCTGATCAACGAGGGCGAGGCCCAGCAGGACAAGGCCGACGCGCAACGGAGCGCGGCGAAGAAGGAAGCCGCCGCCGAGAAGGCGCGGGCCAAGGCCAAAACCGCGGAGGCGCGCGAGAAGGCCGAACAGCAGTAAGAAAAATGGGGTGGCAAGGGCCCGGTCACCGGTTGGCCGGGCCCTTGCTCGCCAGTCGGCCTGGGACGCAGGCCTTTTGCCGAGCCGCTACGCTTGGACGAGCCCGAGGCGGCGATACGCCTCCTCGATCTGCGACTTGGCTTCTGGCGGCAGCTCCGCTTGGGGCGGGCGCGAATGCGGGTAGGCGCCGGTCGGCAATCCGAGTAGCGAGGCGGCGTACTTGAACGCGCCGCCCCAATGCGTGAAATAGTCGGGCCGCCCGGGATAGCACGTCCACCAAGATCCGACGTCGAGGTCGAAGCGGTCCAGGCCCGACTCGCGGCCGAAGTCCATCGCCTCCAGCAGTTTGTCGCTTTGCACCAAATCCCAGTACTCGGAAAACAATCTCCGCTGCGGCGTCTCGAACAGGTAGCCCGTGGTGCCTAGCTGCGCGGGGCACACGATCCCGTCACGCAGCCAACCCGCGCGGTACACCGTCTTGTCGCACTCCCACAGCACCAGGCCGGGCGCCAGCTCGTGCAGCAGGCGGCTGCTCGCCGGCCGGAAGGCGCCCTCCTTGGTGGCGCACACCGCCGGCACCTCGTCGTAGATCCGCGCGCTTTCAGCTGCAGTCAGCACATAGCCGGAAGACGGCGAGTTGAACATGCCCAGGGCGATGTCGGTGCGCGAGGCGATGTATTTGAAGAACCGCAGCACACCCTCGCCGCCGTGCACCTCCATCATGGGTGTCTGGATGTAGACGATGTCGGCGCCCGCCTCCTGGGCATGCAGCGTCAGGTCCAGGCAGTCCTTCGCCGAGAGGGCCGCCGTGCACGCTTGCACGACGACGTCGGGGTTGGCGGCGCGCCCCTCTTCGATTGCGACCTCCAGCAAGCGCTTTCGCTCGTCGAGGGTCAACGACCAGAATTCGGAGAGCCCGCTGGTGCACCACAACATCGGATGACCGAGGTCGCCCACGCAGTAGCGGACCAGCGTCCGATATGCCTCCCAGTCGATGTCGTCTCCGTCCGGGCCGCAGAACGGCGTGTAGAGGGAGTCGCCTATTCCCCGGAGTGCCCCGCGCGCCCAGGCGCGCGCCTCGCTTGCCGTCGCCACGGTCCACCCCTTCTTCTCTAGCCGAGCTTCTTTTAGATCCAGGCGGTCAGGTGAAGTCCGAACCGCCGTCGACGTTGATGTTGACCCCGGTCATGTACGAGTTGCGCCACGACGCGAGGAAGGCGACCACCGGCCCGACCTCCTCCGGCAGGCCTGCCCCGGGGCATGTGCGCCAGGTGGCCAAAGTGCTTGGCCATGGTCTCCATCAGCGCGTAGGGGTCGTCAACCGTTGCGGCATTCGCCGGGCCTAAATCCATGGCAATTCCCGTGGCTCAGTGGGTGACTCGTTCAATGGCTTGTGCGCGGTCATCTTCGCCCGTCCAGCCTTGTTACCAAAAAGCCTACGATAGGTATTACAGTAGCAGATGGAAAAGCGTTCGGAAGCCCGGTTGACGGCCATCGTCGAACGGCGACACGCCTACGTATGCGCAGGTGAGTTGGCGCGGCTCTCCGACCGCATGCACAGGATACATCGTGATGGAGGTGCCCGTAGTGGCAAAGCAGGCCACCGCCGACAAGCGTCAGCGACGCGAACGCGGATCCATCAATCCCGATGACATCATCAGTGGCGCATTCGAACTCGCGGAGCAAGTCTCGATCGACAACTTGAGTATGCCGCTACTAGGCAAACATCTCGGCGTCGGCGTCACCAGTATCTACTGGTACTTCCGCAAGAAGGACGACCTACTCAACGCGATGACCGATCGCGCGTTGAGCAAGTATGTCTTCGCCACTCCCTACGTCGAGGCCAGCGACTGGCGCGAGACGTTGCGCAACCATGCGCGCCTGATGCGGAAGACCTTCATGGGCAACCCAATTCTGTGCGACCTGATTTTGATTCGGGCCGCGCTCAGCCCGAAGGCGGCACGGCTGGGCGCCGAGGAGATGGAGAAGGCCGTCGCCAACCTCGTCGAAGCCGGCCTGTCGCCCGAGGATGCCTTCGACACCTACTCGGCGGTTTCGGTGCACGTACGCGGATCGGTGGTGCTGCAGCGGCTGTACGAAAAGAACCAATCCTCCGGTGAGGGCGCGCGCGCCATCGAGGACGCCGTCGCCATCGACCCGGAGAAGACCCCGCTGCTGGCGCAGGTGAGCGGGATCGGTCACCGGATCGGCGCCCCAGACGAGACCAATTTCGAATACGGCCTCGGTTGCATCCTCGATCACGCCAGTCGGTTGATCGAGGAGGGCAAGGGGGCGAAAAGCGGAAAGGTGGCGCCGTCACGGACGCGCAAGGCCGCCAAGGCGCCCGGGTCGCGGGCGCGGACCAAGGCCCCCGTCGCGCGTTAGCCCGACACCGAATCGGCTTGTTAAACCTCCGGTTCGGGCACGTCGAAGTATTCGTCGCGGAGCCGGAACGCTTCCTTGGTTCCGTGCTGCGCGCGGGTCTTGACGAAGTTGAACTCGTCCGGGCCGAATTGCAGGTTGGTGCCGAAGGCGTGGAAGAGGTAGCTGGCGACTTCCTCGCCCTGGTATGCCTGACTCTGTTCGACCAGACGGAAAGCCTCCTTGGCGATAACCACCCCGTCGGCGGGCATCTTTGCCGCCTTCTCGGCCCAATATTGCGCCCGGGCGGGCACGGCGGCGGAATCGCATGTGTCGGTGAAGATTCCGAGATGCTCAAGCTGGCCTGCCTCGATGACGTCCCCGGTCAGCAGCAGCCGCCGGGCGAGCACCGGTCCCAGTCGATGGAAGAACATGTGCAGGCTGCCGAGCGCCGGGCCGAGGAAGCGGGTCGCCGGCATCCCGATCTTCGTGTCGCGCGCAATCACGGAGATGTCGGTCATCAGCGCCATCTCGAAGCCGCCGCCGAGCGCATAGCCGGCGATCTCGCCCACCGTGACTTTGGGGAAGCCCATGAAGTTGTGGTAGAAGGCAAAAGACTTGCGGTCGACGGTGAGTCGCCGGCGCTGACTGGGGCGGCGCTTGGCCGGCGGGTCGCCGCCGTCCCCTTGGCCTTGCTTGCCGTACCAGCCATAGGCATTGTTCATGTCTGCCCCGGCGGAGAAGACGCCACCGGCACCGCGCAACAGCACCACCGTCAGGTCGTCGTCCTCGGCTACTTGGTCCAGACAGCGGGCGACGGCCTCGCGCATCGCGGCGTCATACGAATTGCGTTGCGCCGGATTGTTCAGCGTGATCGTTGCGATGCGGCGGTCGTGGTCGACCTCGAACAGCACACGATCATCCGAGGCGTTCGGGCTGCTCATTATCGGATTCCTTTCGCCGCTTGCCGAATTGAAACCCGGCGAGCTTTTCCGGCGGTGACGCCAACGTGTTCACCTCGCCGGTGCAGAGCACTTCGTCGTCGAGCAGGAGCCGCGCCGTCGAGATGATGCCGCGTTCGATCTGCGAGCGAGCGATGTCGAACCGCAGCTCGGTCAACACCGGCGTCGGCCGGCGAAACGTCACCCCGAGCGACCGGGTTTTCCCGGACAGGCCGGTGACGCAATTGTGGTGCTGAATGACGCAGTCGAAGAAAACGCCCAGAAAGCCTCCGTGCACCAACCCCGGTGGACCCTCGTAGACCAGGGGAAAGTTGATTCGCCCGGTCGCCTTGTCGGCATCGAGGTCGTCGAACCGGTATTCCGGAAAGCAAGGGTTGTAGGCACCGATGTCAGTGGCATGGTTGAGATAGACGCGCCGGGGATCATCGGGGAGCTCACCGATCCGTGGCGCGTTGTCCTTCGGCGCCAGGGCGGACAGCTCGCGCTCCCACTCCGCGAACTTCGCCAGCATGGTGTCGACCGAGGGATGGGGATGTTCGAGTGAGACCAGCAGTGAGCTCAGGCGACGCATGGCGCCGGCGGCGGCCACGGTCTGGGCCAGGGGCCGCTCGCCGAACCTGGCGTCGCCGGCGCGCGTCGACTCGGGTGAGACTGGCCGCCGGGCTGCGCCCTCCTGCAAGGCCATGCTTCATCTCTTTTCGCTTGGGTTTCCGGCCCGGCTATTTCCGGCGGAAGCGTACCCTGCTAACTTATACAGCGTATCAATCGTATTCCCTACTGTATGGGTAACCGTATCGGCAGAAAGGCCGGATCCGACGGTGAGTCAGGGGGCCGACGCGGCCGGTGCCGACGGTTCGGTGACAGTGCACCGGGACGGCGCGGTGTTGCGGATGGCGCTTGATCGGCCATCGCGGCGTAACTCGTTGAGCGACACTATGATTGGGCATTTGGTCGATGCGCTGACGGCCGCCGCCGTCGACGATTCACTTAGGGCAATCCACATCCGGGGCGGCGATGACTTCTGCGCCGGCGTGGACTGGGTCGCCACCAACGACCGGCAGCGGCCCCGTACCGGCGATCTGGTGCGCCGGATCCCCCATGGCGCCCACCGAGTGATCGAACTCGTCGCGAGCGTCCAGTTGCCGGTGCTGTGCAGCGTGCGGGGATGGGCCGCGGGGTTCGGCTGCAACCTCGCGCTGGCCGCCGACTTCACCATCGCCGCCACCGACGCGGTGTTCTGGGAGCCCTTCATCGACCGCGGCTTCAGCCCCGATTCGGGCGCCACCTGGCTGCTGCCCAGGCTGGTCGGCGTCGCCCGTGCCAGGCGAATGCTGTTGCTGGGCGAGAAGGTCAGCGCCGTCGACGCGGCGGACTGGGGATTGATCCACCAGGCGGTGAGTCCCGGTGGGCTCGACGCCGCCGCCGATGAGTTGCTTGAGCGCCTGGCCTCCGGGCCGACGGCGGCGATGGGGTTGGCCAAGCAGGCGCTGAGCTTCGGCCAGCACGCGACGCTAAGCGAATCGATGACCCAGGAGCTCTTCAACCTCGAACTCTCCTGCCGAACAGCAGATTTCAAGGAGGGCTTGGAAGCCTTCCGCCAACGGCGCGCGCCGAAGTTCCAGGGCAGATGAGGGAGCAGGATGCCTACTGACTCGTTCGACACCATCACCTACGAGGTCGACGGGCACACCGCCACCATCACGCTGAACCGCCCCGATGCCCTCAACGCGCTCAGTCCGCACATGATCACCGAACTGCGGGCCGCATACGACGAGGCCGAGAGCGACGACAAGGTGTGGCTGACCATCGTGACCGGCACGGGCCGCGCGTTCTGCACGGGCGCCGACGTCAAAACCATCCCCGAAGACGGCAAGGTGATCTACGAGCGCCCGTACCTGTCGACCTACGACCAATGGGAGGCGCCGCAGGAGGGCACCCCGCCGTTCCGCACGGCCGCCAAGCCCGTGCTTACCGCGGTCAACGGGTTGTGCTGCGGCGCCGGTATGGACTGGGTAACCACGTCGGACATCGTAATCGCCTCGGAACAAGCCACTTTCTTCGATCCACATGTGAGCATCGGGTTGGTGGCCGGACGCGAGATGGTGCGGGTGTCGCGCGTTCTGCCCCGCTCGATCGCCTTGCGAATGGCGTTGATGGGCAAGCACGAGCGGATGGGCGCACAACGCGCCTACGAGCTCGGCCTGATCAGCGAGGTCGTGGAGCACGACCGTCTTCTGGAGCGGGCGCGCGAGATCGCCGAGATCGTCAACTCCAATGCGCCACTGGCGGTCCGGGGAACTCGGCTGGCCATCGTCAAGGGCCTCAATGTGCCGCTGCACGAGGCCGAGATCATGGCCGAGACGTTCCGCGAGCGCGTGTTGCGCACCGAGGACGCGGCCGAAGGGCCGAAGGCCTTCATGGAGAAACGCAAGCCGGATTGGCAATGTCGATGACGTTCGAAACCATCCTGCTCGAGGTCGACGAGACCGACCGGGTCGCGACGATCACGCTGAACCGGCCGGGCCAGCTGAACGCGTTCAACCGCACCATGTGTGAGGAGATGGCCCACGCCTGGCGCACGGTCAAACTCGACGACTCGGTGAACGCGGTGGTGCTGAGGGCGGCCGGCGATCGTGCGTTCAGCGCCGGGCTGGATATCAAGACGCCATACGGGCAACCCGAAAACGTCTGGAATCACGAAGATCCCGGCGAGTCGCTCAGCCCCAAGTGGCAGAAGATGTGGAAGCCGGTCGTGTGCGCCGTTCAGGGCATGTGCACCGCTGGCGCGTTCTACTTCATCAACGAATCGGACGTGGTCATCTGCTCCGAGGACGCCACGTTCTTCGACTCGCACGTATCGGCCGGCCTGGTCTGCGCCTTGGAACCGATCGGGTTGATGAGGCGCATCGGCTTGGGCGAGACACTGCGCATCGCGCTGATGGGTAACGACGAACGGGTCGGCGCCGCAACCGCCCTACGGATCGGGATGGTCTCGGAGGTAGTCGCCGCCGACCGGCTTTGGGACCGCGCGCACGAGATCGCCGCGACCATCGCCGCCAAGCCCCCGACCGCGACTCAGGGCACGGTGAAGGCGATCTGGGAATCGCTCGACAAGCCGTATCGGGCGGCCCTCGAGCAGGGGCTGATCTATACCCGGCTGGGCAATCCGCTCGGCACCGCCGAGCTCGCCGCCCAGCAGGCCGACGGCGAAGGTGCGGCGCGCACCCCGAAGACCCGCTGATGCCTGCCCACCCGCTCAGTCGCCGCATCGCTGATGTCCTCGGCCTGCAGCCAGCGGCGCACGCCATCGAGTATGACGGCCAATGGATCTCCTGGGCCACGGTCGGCGCCATGGCACAGCGCATCGCCTGTCTCGTCGCCGAGCGTGGGCCCGACGTCGGGATGCTGCTGCGCAACAGGCCCGGTCAGGTCGCCGCGTTTCTCGGGGTGCTACTGGGCGGCGGAACGGTCGTCGTGATCAACCCGGCTCGCGGCGACGAGCGCACCAAGACCGACATTGCCGGACTCCGGCTCTCGCTGATCGTCGGGGAAAGCGACGATCTGACCACACTGCTGCCCCCGACGAGCCACGCCACGACGGTGCCGATTTCGGGCCGGTTGGACGCCAACCCGGCCGGCCGCTCGCCGACTCCTGCTGCGTTCCAGGCCCGCCCAGGGTCCGGGGTCGCGGTACGAATGCTGACCAGCGGTACGACCGGCCCGCCCAAGAGGATCGACCTCGGCTACGACATGCTGGCGCACAGCGTGATGGGCGCCGAACCCGGCCGCGCCGCAGCGCCGACGGAGCTACGCCGCGGCGTCGCGATCGTCAACTCCCCGCTGGTGCACATCGGTGGGGTGTTCCGAGTGCTGCAATGCATCGCCGACGCGCGGCCGTTCGCCCTGCTCGAACGCTTCGAGCTGAACGCGTGGGTCGACGCGGTGCGCAGGCACCGGCCGCGGACGGTGTCGCTGGTACCCGCCGCCCTCCGAACGGTGTTGCACTCCGACGTGCCGCGGGCCGACCTGGAGAGCATCCGCGCGGTCACCTGCGGCACCGCCCCGCTGACGCCTGACGACGCCGACGCCTTCACCGCCAAATACGGCATACCCGTGCTGACCTCCTACGCCGCAATGGAATTCGGTGGCGGTGTCGCCGGCTGGACGTTGCCGGATTACCAACGGCATTGGGCCACCAAACGGGGCAGCGTCGGCCGCGCCAACCCGGGTGCGCAGTTGCGGGTGGTCGCGGACGACGGCACCCCGCTGGGCGCCGACCGGGTCGGTCTGCTCGAGGTCAAGCCGGGTCAGCTCGGGCCGTCGGCCCAGTGGATGCGGACCACGGACATGGCGCGCATCGACGCGGACGGCTTCGTCTGGATCGTCGGGCGCGCCGATCAGGCCATCATCCGCGGTGGGTTCAAGGTGATGCCCGACGACGTCCGCGCCGCCCTGGAGAGCCACCCGGCGGTGGCGGGCGCGGCGGTGGTCGGCCGGTCCGACGAGCGTCTCGGCGCGACGCCGGTCGCGATGGTGGAGTTGCGCGGGCCCGCATCCGTCGACGCCGACGCGCTGGTGGAATTCCTCGGAACACGGCTGGCGCGCTACGAGATTCCCAGCGAGATAGCGATCGTCGACACCATCCCGCGGACCCCGTCGGGCAAGGCCGATTTGGGCGCGGTCCAGCGCTTCTTCAGCACCGCCGCCACCCACAGTGACCATGCCCGGTGACAGCCCGACGGTCGGCGAGGTCCTGACGCGCCGGGCCCGTGCACGCGGGGAACATCCGCTGCTGATCTGCGACGGTGAACGGATCAGTTACGGCCAAGCCGAGGTCCGCTCGGCCGATCTCGCCCGCGGGCTGATCGCGGTCGGCGCGGGCAAGGGCACCCATGTCGGCCTGCTCTACCCCAACGGCGCGGATTTCGTCGTCGCGATGCTGGCGGCGGCGCGCATCGGCGCCGTGGTGGTTCCCTTTTCCACCTTCGTCACCGCCCGTGAGATGCACGAGCAGCTGCGCGACAGCGACGTCGAAATCCTGCTGAGCGCCGCATCTTTCCGCGCCCACGACTACGTGCAACGGCTCGAACAGGTGCTGTCGGACCCCGATTTCGAATCCGACTGCCGGCTCTTGGCCCCGGCCGCACCCCAACTGCGGCAGGTCGGCATCAGCTACCAGCCCGGTGCGGTGCGGCGCATCCGCGACATCGACCGGTTCTACCGGCTGGCCGACACCGTGACCCTCGAGTTGCTGGCGGCGACGCAAGATGACGTCCGGGGCTGCGATCCCCTGGCCATCGTGTACACGTCCGGCTCCAGCAGCGCCCCCAAGGGCGTCGTGCACACGCACGGCGCCCTGCTCGAGCACCAGCGCAACCTGAACGACGTTCGCGGTTTGACGGCTGAGGACAAGCTGTTCTGCAATTCGCCGTTCTTCTGGATCGGCGGCCTCGCGTTCGGATTGCTCGCCACCTTGGTCGCCGGCTCCACGCTGGTGTGCTCCAACGCGGAGGACGCCGGGAAGACGCTCGACTTGCTGGAAACCGAAAAACCCACCCTGACCAACGGTTTCAGCGCCGGGATCGCGCACCTGGCCGACCATCCGAGCTTCCCGCGCCGGGATCTGTCATCGATGCGTCGCGGCAACCTGTACCCGATCATGGCACCCGAGGTCCGACCGGCCGATCCCGAGCTCCGGCACAACATGCTGGGCATGACTGAAGCCGGCAGCGTCGTGCTGATCAGCGACGACGAAACCGATCAACCCGAGACCAGGCGCGGATCGTTCGGCAAACCCGCACCCGGCTTCGATACCAGGATCGTCGACACCGAAACCGGACTAGCGGTCGCCGCCGGCAGGGTCGGGGAGCTGTGCATCCGCGGACCGTACGTGATGCAGTGCTATTACCGACGCAGTCGCGAGGACTGCTTCGACGCCGACGGTTGGTTTCACACCGGGGATTTGGTGCGCGCCGACGCCGACGGGTTCTTCTATTACGCCGGCCGGCTCAGCACGATGATCAAGACGGCGGGCGCCAATGTCTCGGCCGACGAGGTGGAAAGGGCGATCGCCAAGGTCACCGGCGGGTTGGCGGCCCACGTCATGGGCGTCCCGGACGCGCAGCGCGGACAGCTGGTCGGTGCGGTCGTGGTCGTGCCCGACGGCGCCGCCTTCGACGAGGCGGCGCTGCGGGACGGGCTGAAGACGGAGTTGTCGGCATACAAGATCCCCCGGCGGTTCCTGGCCCTCTCGCGCGACCAGCTGCCGCTGCTCTCCAGCGGCAAAGTCGACAGGCAGCACCTGAGGAAGCTGCTCGATGCCTGACTCGACAACGATCGACGAGTTGGTGCGTTCGCGGGCCGCGCTCTATGGCGACAAGCCGATGGTGATCGACCCGACATCGCGAACCGGTTACGGTCAACTTGACGCCGCCACAAGGGATCTCGCCGCGGTGTTCGTCGAGGCCGGCGTCGGCAAGGGCACCCGGGTCGGGCTGATCATGCCCAACGGCACCCGCTGGGTGGAGGTGGCGCTCGCCCTGACCCGCATCGGCGCCGTGCTGGTTCCGTTGAGCACCCTGCTCGCCGCGGGCGAACTGGCCGCGCAACTGCGGGCCGCCGCGGTCCAGTTCTTGATCAGCGTCGAGGAGTTCCGCGGGCACCGCTATCTCGACGACCTGGCGCCGCGGACCGAGCTTCCCGCCCTGCGCCAGGTGTGGACGGCCGATCGGCTCGCCGATGCCACCGCCGGCGAACGGGCCCGCCGGCTCGTCGATGCCATGACGGGCAGGGTCACGGCAGCCGATCTGTTGGTCATCATGTTCACCTCCGGCAGCAGCGGTGCGCCGAAGGGAGTCATGCATTCTCACGGCAGCGCGCTGGGCGCCGTGCGGTCGGGTCTGGCCGCGCGCCGCATCTCCGCCGACACCCGGCTGTATCTACCGATGCCGTTCTTCTGGGTGGGCGGCTTCGGCAGCGGGATCCTGTCGACGCTGATGGCAGGCGCCACCCTGGTGACCGAGGAGACACCGCGGCCGGAGACCACGCTGCGGCTGCTGGAAGCCGAGCGCGTGACGCTGTTCCGCGGCTGGCCCGACCAGGCCGAGACGCTGGCCCGGCACGCCGCCGCGGTCGGCGCCGACCTGTCGGCCCTCCGGCCGGGGAGCCTGCAGGCGCTGCTCCCGCCCGACCGGCGGGCTCAGCCCGGCGCGCGGGCCACCTTGTTCGGCATGACCGAGGCGTTCGGCCCGTACTGCGGCTATCCCGCCGACACCGACATGCCCACGCCCGCCTGGGGCAGTTGCGGAAAGCCCTTCGCGGGCATGCAGGTTCGCATCGTCGACACCGACAGCGGTGCGTCAGTCCCGGCCGGGGCGGTGGGCATGATCCAGATTCGGGGTCCGCACACGCTGCGCGGCCTCTGCGGCCGCAGCCGAGAAGAGGTGTTCACCGTCGATGGCTTCTACCCCACCGGCGACCTGGGCCGCCTCGACGAGGGCGGCTTTCTGTTCTACCACGGGCGCTCCGACGACATGTTCAAGGTCAGCGGCGCCACCGTTTATCCCAGCGAAGTCGAACGGGCGCTGCGCACCATCCAGGGCGTCCAGAGCGCTTTTGTCACCAGCGTGCCGGGGACGACGGGCCAACGCGTGGGCGCGGCCGTGGTGTGTGACGGGGACGTGTCCGCCGATCACCTGAGTCGTTGTGCGCGAAAGCTGCTGAGCGCGTTCAAGATTCCGACGGCATGGTTGTTGTTGGAATCCGATGACGGCGTCCCGCGCGGAGGCACCGGCAAGGTGGACGCCGGCCGGCTGCGGGAGATGCTGATCGAGGCGTCCGGATCAAAGGCGGATACCGGAGACCGCTGACCGCGGTAACCGGCCCGCGCGGGAATGCCCGGCCATCCGATCCCCGTCGACCACGACGTCGAATGATAGGTTGAGCCGCATCGGTTTGGTCACCGATTGACGCCAGGTCAACCGCATGCCCTCGGCGGCCGGGCCACTCGTCAAGTCCTGCAAGGGAACTGTCTCGCCCTTGTACGTTGCCGTGCCGGCCAGCCCGTCCGGCAACTCGGCGAACGCATATCGCACCGCCAGGGTCCCGATCGGGGTTTTGATCGCCACGTCCCAGTCACCGCCGATGCCCACCTATGCCTCCACCGGTTCTCGCCCAGCCGGGCGCCACACGGTGCCCCGACGCTCGTACTCGAAGAGCCCCTCGACGGCATGCGCGATTCGCGGGCCATACCATCGGTCCAGCAGGTACAGGGCCAGATCCAGCCCCGAGGTGACGCCGCCCGCCGTGATCAGGTCTCCGTCGTCGACCACGCGCGCCGCCACCGCATGCACACCGGCGGCTTCGAGCAGCTCCAGGCCCAGGTGATGAGTCACCGCGTGGCGCCCCTCGATCAGGCCGGACATCGCCATCACCACGGACCCGCCACAGACGCCGGCCACCGTCACCTCCGGGTTGTCGAATGCCTTCCGCAACAACGGCGTCAGGTCCGTCTGTGCCGCTCGGGCCAGCAGCACCGGGATGGTCTCGACACCGTCGTCCGGGTCGCCGGCAATCGGACCGCTCGCGCCGGGCACGATCACGCAGCCGCGTTCGGACGGATCGAGCGCCGCGGCGGCGGTCAGCGCCAATCCGCGAGTGCCGCCGACGACACTGCGTGGCCCCTCGGCCGACACCAGCGTCACCGTCAGGTCGCCTCCCACGCGCTCGCTACCCGCCGCCAGGACTTCGAACGGCGCGATGACGTCGAGGGGGTCGAATCCGTCGTACAAGACGATCTGCGCGTGCATCACGTCATCGTCATCGACCGCACCCGGTAAAAACAGTGGCTGGATTGACACCATGGGCCGGTATATTGCCAACGCATGCACTCCGTCGCGATTCTGGCCGAGCCGGACGTCATCGCTTTCGACTTAGCGATCGCGATCGAGGTGTTCGGTCGCGTCTGCCTCCCGACCGGCGCGCCGGGGTACCGCGTTCGGGTTTGCGGCGCTGACCCCGTCGTGCCGGCCGGACCGGTGCGGATCGTCACCGATTACGGCCTGGCGGACCTCGCGACCGCCGACACCATCGTGGTGCCCGGGCGCAACGACGTCTCCGTGCCCGTACGAGAGGACGTGATCACGGCGCTGAAGTCCGCGCACGGCATGGGGATTCGCATCGCCTCCATCTGCAGCGGCACCTTCACAGTCGCCGCCGCCGGGATACTGAACGGCAAGCGCGCTACCACTCATTGGTCGGCCGCCGAGCTGTTTTCCGCCGTCCACCCCGACGTCGAACTCGATGCCGCCGCGCTTTACGTCGACGAGGGCCAGATCCTCACCTCGGCCGGAGCGTCCGCGGGACTTGACTTGTGCCTCCATATGGTTTCGCGCGACTACGGTTCAGCGGCGGCCGCAGATGCCGCCCGGTTAGCGGTCACGCCCCTACACCGCACCGGCGACCAGGCTCAGTTCGTCATTCGCAACCGCGCGAGGGCCGACACCGAACTCGACGCCCTGCTGGTCTGGCTCGAGAGCAACGCCCACCTACCTCTGACGCTTAGCGACATCGCCCGACAGGCCGCCACCAGCGAGCGAACCCTGAACCGGCGGTTCAAGACGGAAACGGGCCAGACGCCGATGCAGTGGGTGAACAGCGTCCGCATCAAGCACGCCGAGGAACTCCTCGAACGCAGCCCCGACAGCGTCGAAACCATCTCGCGCCGAGTCGGTTTCGCATCAGTGACCAATTTCCGCGAACAGTTCCGGCGCCTGGTGGGAGTGGCGCCGCAGAGCTATCGCAACGCCTTTCGCGACAAGAACCACGACACGCTCGCGTGCGCCGGCGAGACGCCCTAGGAGACCCGTGTCCAGGGTTGACAGTTCTGCGACTCGAAGGCCTTGACCGCCGTGTTGATGTTCGCGTACATCGGGCCGATCGAGGTATTCGTCTGAAGCACATGCTCCTTGTTCGCATCGGGCGTGCTGTAGGTGAACCACGAGCACATCGAGTCCTGGGTGGGCACGTTGTTGATCCAGACTCCGAAGGCCGATCCCGACCCGCCCGTGTGATAGAGCCCCGGTGCGATGTCGGGGCCCACGACAAAGACGCCGTTGCCGGGAATCGGGTCGAGTGGGTCGGCGACGGCCGGCGGTGCGAAAGCCATCGCGACCACGGCTACACCCAAGATGGCCGACGTGCGAATCATTCGGGGCACTGTTCCTCGCTCTATGTTGTTGCCCCCTGCCACGCAGGATATGCCGAGGCGTGTGCGGGAAACAACAGTCAGCCCGACGCCGGAGGGGTGCCCTCGACGACGACGCCACGCGCGGTGAGATGGTCGATCAGGGGGACCGCCCCCGCGGCGAGATGCCGTGACATCGCCGCACGGGCGAGCTCCTCGTCGCGCTTCTTCAGCGCCGACAGGATCCTGCGATGGTCGCGCATCGACTGTTCCGGCCAGCCCTCGATGGCGGGAAACACCGATTCCGGTGCATAGCGGGTGATCTGGGACATCAGCTGGGCCAATTTCGGGGAGTCGGCGGCGACGTTGATGGCCCGATGGAATTGATGGTTGAGTCGCACCGTCCGCTCATCGTCGTCACCGGCGTAGGCGTCTTCGAGCTCGGCCTGGATCTGTTTGAGTTCGCGCAGTTGGTCGTCGGTGATGTTGATCGCCGCCCGGGCAGCGAGTTCGCCGCCGACGTGCGCCTGCACGTTCGCGACGTCGGTGACGTCGCGCCCGGTCACCGGCAACACCATGAAACCCCGCCGGGGCCGTTGGTCGATCAGGCCTTCCGCGCGAAGGGCGAACAGCGCTTCCCGCACCGGCGTGACGCTGATGCCCAATTCGGCGGCAAGTTGATCCAGGCGGACGTAGGACCCCGCGACGTAGGCGCCGTCGAAGATCCGCTGGCGGATCAACCGCGCGACATCGTCGGAGAGTTGGGGCCGCGCGGCGAAATCCGGAACGGTCATGGCTACACCTGGTACTCGGCTAGCAGCCGCTTGCTGATGATGTTCTTCTGAATTTCGCTGGTGCCCTCGCCGATCAGCAGGAATGGCGCATCCCGCATCAGCCGCTCGATCTCGTATTCCTTGGAATAGCCGTAGCCGCCATGGATCCGGAAGCTCTGCTGGGTGACCTCGGTGCAGTATTCGCTGCACAGGTATTTGGCCATCCCGGCGGCGACGTCGTTGCGCTCCCCCGAATCCTTTAGCCGCGCCGCGTTGACCATCATCAGGTGCGCCGCTTCGACTTTGGTGGCCATCTCGGCCAGCTGGAAGGCGATGGCCTGATGCTCGGCTATAGGCTTGCCGAAGGTGTGGCGCTGTTGGGCGTAGCGGACCGCGAGCTCGAAGGCGCGGATGCCGACGCCACAGGCGCGGGCCGACACGTTGAGGCGGCCGACCTCGATGCCGTCCATCATCTGGAAGAAGCCCTGCCCGGTGGCGCCGCCGAGGATGTCGTCGGCGCTGGCCCGGTAGCCGTCGAAAATCATCTCCGTCGTTTCGATGCCTTTGTAGCCCAGCTTGTCGATCTTGCCCGGAATTTGCAGCCCCGGAACGACTTCGCCGAAACCGACGGGTTTCTCGACGAGGAACGCGGTCAGATTTCGGTGCGGCTTGTCCGAGCCTTCGTCCGTGCGCACCAGGACAGCCACCAGCGTAGAGGTGGCGCCGTTGGTCAGCCACATCTTCTGACCGTTGATCGTGTAGGTGCCATCCGGATTGCGCTTGGCCCGCGTGCGGATCGCGGCGACGTCGGAGCCCAGCTCCGGCTCCGACATCGAGAAGGCGCCGCGCGTCTCACCGGTCGCCATGCGGGGCAGAAACCGTTGTTGCTGAGCGTCGGTCCCGTGCTGGCGCAGCATGTAGGCCACGATGAAGTGGGTGTTGAGCACGCCGGACACGCTCATCCAGCCGCGGGCCAGCTCTTCGACGCACAGCGCATAGGTCAGCAGCGACTCCCCCAGCCCGCCGTACTCCTGGGGAATCATCAACCCGAACAAGCCCATCTCACGCATCTGGTCCACGATGTGTTGGGGGTAGGTGTCACCGCGTTCGAGCTCCGCGGCGTTCGGGATGACTTCCTTCTCGACGAATTGCCGCACCGCGGCGATGATTTCGGTCTGGAATTCGGTCAGCCCGAGAGTCTGTGCGAGTCTGGTCATGCGTCGTCTTTCGGTTTCGGGTTTCCGCGCTGGTCGATCGTGTTCGCGTGCGTGAGCCGTTCGATGTCGGCCGATGTCAAGCCCAGGCGCCGCGAGAGGACCTCGGCGGTGTCCTGCCCCAGGGCGGGCGCGGCCGCACTGGCGGGGTGTTGGCCGTCGAACGCGATCGGCAGCCCGGCCGCCAAGTAGTCGCCCAGACCGGGTTGATGTAACGGGGAAAACACGGGGTTGGCGGTCACCTTGGGCCCGGAGGCGACCTCCGCGAAGGTCCGGTAACGCTCGAAGAGCACCGTGGTCTTCGACAGCGTGGCCGTGACCTCGTCGGCCGAGTGATCGCTGAACCAGGTGGCGAACAGGCCGGACAGGACGTCGCGGTACCGGTAGCGGTCACCCTCGGAGTCGAAGTCGACATCCAGCGCCTCGGCCAGCGCCGACACCGCGGCGCCGGTGCCCGTCACGTGGACCAGATCGCGAAAGTGCTTGCGGGTCAGGGTGACCACCATGAACCGGGCGCCGTCGCCACTGGCGAAGTCCTGTCCGTACTGGCCATAGATGGCGTTGCCCAGGCGTTGCCGCTGGGCGCCTGTGACCTGCGGCTCTGTCAACAGTCCCAGGTTCCCGGCGGTGGCCAGCGCGACATCCTCCAGCGCCAGGGTGATTCGCGCGCCCAGCCCGGATTCCTCGCGCCGGCGAACGGCGGTGACGACGGCCAGCGCGGCGTACAGGCCGCAACACACGTCCCAGGCCGGCAGCACGTGATTGATCGGCCCGGCGTGCTCGGCCGGGCCGGTGACGAGCGGGAACCCCACACCGGCGTTGACCGTGTAATCCACGCCAGTGGAACCGTTGCCACGCCCGAGCAGTTGGACGTGAATGACGTCGGGACGTTTGGCGGCCAACACGTCGTGACCGAGCCAAGACAGCCCGGCGGCGTTGGTCACCACCACACCGTCCCCCTCGGCGATGAGCCGCTGAACCAGTTCCTGCCCGTCCCGGGAGCGCAAATCGATGGTGGCCGAACGCTTCCCCTTGTTCAGGCCGGTCCAGTAGATCGATGTGCCGTCCGGCGCCAACGGCCAGCGCCGGACGTCGGAGGCACCGCCGATCGGGTCGACTCTGATCACTTCGGCGCCAAGCTGACCCAGCGTCATGCCGCACAGCGGGGCGGCGACGAAGCTGGACACCTCCACGACGGTGAGTCCGCTCAGCGGGCCGGTCACGTCGAGGCGACCCGCTCGAACACCGCGGCGAGACCCTGGCCGCCGCCGATGCACATGGTCTCCAACCCATAGCGCGCCTCGCGACGGTTGAGCTCGCGCGCCAGTGTGGCCAGCATCCGCCCACCCGTCGCACCAACCGGGTGGCCCAGGGAGATTCCCGATCCGTGCACGTTCGTCCGCTCGTGGTCGGCGGCGCCGAAGTTCCATTCGCGCATCACGGCGAGCGCTTGCGCGGCAAAGGCTTCGTTCAGTTCGATCAGGTCGATGTTGGACAGCCGCAGGCCTGCCTTACCAAGCGCCGCCTCGGTGGCCGGCACCGGGCCGATGCCCATGATGCGGGGCGCCACCCCGGCCAACCCCCACGACACCAGCCGCACCAGCGGCGTCAGACCGCATTCGCGCGCCTTCTCCGGCGTGGTCACCACGCACATCGACGCCGCATCGTTCTGCCCGCTGGCGTTGCCGGCGGTGACCGTCGCCTCCGAATCCTCGCTCGCCAGCACGGGTTTGAGCTTGCCCAACGACTCGACCGAGGTGTCGGCGCGCGGATGTTCGTCGGTGTCGATCAGCTCCTCGCCCGTGCGGGTGGGCACCGAGACGGGAATGATCTCCTCGGCCAACACGCCGTCCTTCTGCGCGGCCACCGCGCGCTGGTGCGACCGCACGGCCAGCTCGTCTTGTTCCAGCCGCGGGATGCCGTACTGGCGGCGCAGGTTCTCGGCCGTCTCCAGCATGCCGCCGGGCACCGGGTGGTGCCGACCACCGGCGGTGGTGCGGCCACGCGCCAGCCCGTCGTGCACCCGGACGCCGGTTCGCGCGCCGCCCCACCGCATGTCGGTGGAGTAGAACGCGACGTTGCTCATGCTTTCGCAGCCGCCGGCGACGACGAGGTCGTGGTCGCCGTTGCCCACCTGCAGGCACGCCTGGATCACCGCCTGCAGGCCCGAGCCGCAGCGGCGGTCGACCTGCATCCCCGGAACGGTCACCGGCAGCCCGGCATCCAGCGCCACCACCCGTCCGATCGCGGGCGCCTCACTGCTCGGGTAGCAGTGGCCGAGGATGACGTCCTGCACCGCGTCGGGCGAGATTCCCGTCCGTTCGAGCAGACCCTTCAGCGCCGCGACCCCGAGGTCGACGGCGGTCAGCGACTTGAACACCCCGCCGTAGCGGCCGATCGGGGTCCGGACGGGTTCGCAGACAACGGTCTCGCGCATCGCGCTCATAGATGCCGGCCGCCGGTGATCTCCATGACGGTGCCGGTCATGTACGAGGACAGGTCGGAAGCCAAGAACAGCGCCACGCTGGCGACCTCGCTGGGCTCGCCGGCCCGACCCATCGGCACCTCGGCAACCTTCGAATCCCAAATGCGTTGCGGCATCGCCTCCGTCATCGCGGAGCGGATCAAACCGGGGGCGATCGCGTTCACCCGGACGCCCAGGTGGGCCAGCTCCTTGGCGGCAGCCTTGGTCATGCCGACGATGCCTGCCTTGGCGGCCGAGTAGTTGGTCTGGCCGACCATGCCGACCTTCCCCGACACCGAGGACATGTTGATGATGACGCCGCGCTTGTTTTCCCGCATGACGGCGGCGGCCAGCCGGGTCCCATTCCAGGTGCCCTTCAGGTGCACGGCGATGACCTGATCGAACTGCTCCTCGGTCATCTTGCGCATCGTCGCGTCGCGGGTGATCCCGGCGTTGTTGACCATGATGTCCAGGCCGCCGAAACGCTCGACGGCGGTCTGAATCAGGGTCTCAACGTCGGCCGCCTGCGTGACATCGCAGCGGACCGCGACCGCGACGTCGTCACCGCCCAACTGCTTCGCCACCACCCGGGTTTCTTCGAGATTGACATCGCCCAGCACGACTCGCGCCCCCTCGGCGACAAAGCGTTCCGCGATGGCCAGACCCAGTCCCTGCGCACCGCCGGTGATCACCGCGGTCTGACCTGTCAGCATCGACACCTGATTCCCGCCTCCCCCTGCTTTCGTCCCCGGGGACACCCCGGCAGTCGAATATCATATTTCATATAGGATCTGCTCCGGTGCCGGGTTCCCACCCCGCGCCCTTGAACCGGCCGGCCGCTCGCGGCTGAGCGACCCGCCACTGCCAACGATGGAGCGTCCGCCTATGACCACTGCCGAACAACCCGAGGTCTCCGACGACGATTTCCAGGAGATCTTGGCCCAGACCCGTCACTTCGTTCGCACGGCCGTGGTCCCGCGCGAACAGGAGATTCTCGCCGAGGATCGGGTGCCCGATGACCTGCGTGAGCAGGCCAAGAAGATGGGGCTATTCGGCTACGCGGTCCCGCAGCAGTGGGGCGGCCTCGGCCTGAACCTGATGCAAGATGTCGAGCTGGCCATGGAATTGGGTTACACATCGCTGGCGCTGCGCTCGATGTTCGGCACCAACAACGGCATCGCGGGCCAGGTCCTGGTCGGCTTCGGCACCGACGAGCAAAAGGCCCGCTGGCTGGAATCGATGGCGTCCGGCGACGTCGTCGCCTCGTTTGCGTTGACTGAGCCGGGCGCCGGATCGAACCCGGCCGGACTGCGGACCAAAGCCGTTCGCGACCAAGGCGATTGGGTGATCTCCGGGCAGAAGCGGTTCATCACCAACGCGCCCGTCGCCGACCTGTTCGTGGTGTTCGCGCGCACCCGGCCGGCCGACGACCAGGGTCCCGGGATCGCCGTATTTCTGGTCCCGGCGGACGCACCGGGCGTCGAAGTCGGCGCCAAGGACGCCAAGATGGGCCAGGAAGGCGCGTGGACCGCCGACGTCGGCTTCAACGACGTCCGGGTGGAGGGCGGCGCACTGATCGGCGGCAGCGAAGACATCGGCTATCGAGCGGCGATGACCTCGCTGGCGCGGGGCCGGGTCCACATCGCGGCCCTCGCGGTGGGCGCCGCGCAACGCGCGCTCGACGAATCCGTCTCCTACGCCGCCACCGCGACGCAGGGCGGCACGCCGATCGGACAGTTCCAGTTGGTTCAGGCGATGATCGCCGACCAGCAGACCGGAGTGCTCGCCGGCCGCGCGCTGGTGCGCGAGGCCGCGCGGTTGTGGGTCTCCGGCGAGGACCGCAGGGTCGCGCCGTCGGCGGCCAAGCTGTTCTGCACCGAGATGGCCGGCAACGTCGCCGATCTGGCGGTGCAGGTGCACGGCGGCAGCGGCTACATGCGTGGGGTCCCTGTCGAGCGGATCTACCGCGACGTGCGGCTGCTGCGGCTCTACGAGGGCACCAGCGAGATTCAGCGCCTGATCATCGGATCCAACCTCGTCAAAGCGGTGCAGCGCACGACCACAACGAAGGAGCGTTAATGGCGGGCAAGCTCTCGGGCAGAGTCGCCTTCATCACCGGGGCCGCCCGCGGCCAGGGCCGGGCGCACGCGTTGCGGCTGGCGCAAGAGGGCGCCGACATCATCGCCGTCGACATCGCAGGCAAGCTGCCGCCCTGCGTCCCATATGACCCGGCCACTCCCGAGGACCTAAACGAGACCGTACGACTGGTCGAAGAGACCAACCGCCGGATCGTCGCGTCGGTCGTGGATACCCGCGACTTCGAGGCGCTTCGCGGGGCCGTCGACGACGGTGTCGCCGCGCTCGGGCGGTTGGACATCATCGTCGCCAACGCCGGCGTTGCCGCCCCGCAGCCCTGGAACAACATCACGCCGGAGGACTTCCGCGACATCATCGACATCAACGTGACGGGCACCTGGAACACAGTGATGGCCGGGGCGGACAAGATCATCGAAGGGGGTCGCGGCGGCTCGATCATCTTGATCAGTTCCGCGGCCGGTATGAAGATGCAGCCGTTCATGGTGCACTACACCGCCAGCAAGCACGCCGTCACGGGGATGGCGCGGGCCTTTGCCGCCGAGTTGGGCAAGCATTCGATCCGGGTCAACAGCGTGCATCCGGGGCCGGTGAACACGCCGATGGGCACCGGCGACATGGTCACCGCCGTGGGCAAGGCCGTCGAGACCAACCCGCAGTTGTCCAACGTGCTCACGCCGTTCCTGCCCGACTGGATGGCCGAACCGGAGGAGATCGCCGATACCGTGTGCTGGCTCGCCAGCGACGAGTCGCGCAAGATCACCGCCGCCCGGATCCCGGTCGACCAGGGCTCGACGCAATACTGACCGGGCGTTGGGAATAGATCACGCGGGATAGGGGCTTGCAGGGCACATGAAAGCCTTCACCGAGAGCGAACGTCAGGAATTTCTGGCCGGCAAGCACGTGGCCGTGTTGTCCGTGGCGGCCGATGGCCGTCCCCCGGCCAGCGTCCCGATCTGGTACGACTACACCCCCGGCGGAGACATCCGGATCATGACCGGGGCGTCCAGCCGCAAGGCGCGACTCATCGAGCGGGCCGGCGCGGTGACGTTGGTGGTCCAGCGCGAGGAGCCCCCGTATCAATACGTGGTCGTCGAGGGCACCGTCACCGAGACCGCCAATCCGGCCCCGGCCGACCTGCAGGAGGCCATCGCCATCCGATACCTCGGCGAGGACGGCGGGCGGGCGTTCGTCCGAAGCATGGAGGGCGTGGAAGAAGTGATGTACACGATCCGCCCCGACCGCTGGATGAGCGCCGACTTCACCGGCGACCTGTAGAGGTCTCGAACCAAACGCCGCACGTAGCGCTCGCGTCGTCGCGCGAAATCTACGCGCATCCGCGGATGTTTGCCGGTTGCGGTCGCGCCATGCTGGCTAACATGAGCGAAATCGATCCACGGGCGGACGTGCCGCCGTTGGACTGGAGCGACGCGGCAATGAACGAGCCTTTGCCCACCGGCACCGTCACACTGTTGTTGGCCGACGTCCAAGGTTCGACCCAACTCTGGAACTCTCAGCCCGCGGAGATGACCGCGGCAATCGCCAACCTGGACCAGACGCTGGCCGAGGTGGTGGGCATTCACCGCGGCGTTCGCCCAGTCGAACAGGGCGAGGGCGACAGCTTCGTGATTGCGTTCAATCGGGCGTCCGATGCGGTGGCGTGCGCGCTCGCGTTGCAGCGTGCACCCCTGGCGCCATTGCGGCTACGGATCGGGTTGCATACCGGTGAGGTTCAGCTGCGCGACGAGAACAACTACGTCGGCCCGGCGATCAACCGGACGGCACGACTCCGCGAGCTCGCTCATGGCGGCCAGACGCTGCTGTCCGGCACCACGAGCGATCTGGTGGCTGACACACTCCCGGATGATCTGTGGTTGATTGACCTCGGCATCCACCCCCTGCGGGACCTTCCCCGACCGGAACGTGTGGTGCAACTCTGCCATCACGATCTATGCAACGATTTTCCTCCGTTGCGCAAGCGTGAAATGCCTGTCACTCAACATCTTCCGGCCGAGCTGACCAGCTTCGTCGGCCGTGACGCGGAAATGGCCGAGGTACGGGACCTTCTCGCGCGGAGCAGGTTGGTGACATTGACCGGTGCCGGTGGGGTGGGTAAGACCCGCCTGGCCGCTCGGGTCGCGGCCTCCATCTGCAACGACTACGCCGACGGGGTCTGTTATGTGGACCTCGCGCCGCTGACCGACCCCACCCTGGTGCCGATGACGACCGCGCGGGCGTTGGGACTGCCGGAGGAACCCGGGCGCTCTCCTGAGAAGAGCGTCCTGCAATTCATCGGCGACCGGCACATGTTGATGGTGCTCGACAACTGTGAGCACCTGCTGGACGCCAGCGCTGCCCTCGCCAATGCCGCGTTGGCGGGCTGTCCGCGGTTGACGGTGCTGACGACGAGTCGCGAGCCGATTGGCATGAACGGTGAGGTGACGTGGCGCGTGCCGTCGTTGTCGTTGGCGGAAGATGCCGTTCTCCTGTTCAACGATCGCGCCCGCCATGCCCAACCGGGCTTCCACACCAACGATGCCGATGCGCGCGCGATTGACGAGATCTGCCGTCGCCTGGACGGCATGCCGTTGGCGATTGAGTTGGCGGCGGCACGGGTTCGCGCGCTGTCACCCGCGGAGATTCTCGCCGGCCTGCAAGACCGGTTCCGGTTGCTGACCGGCGGATCGCGAACCGCGGTGCGCCGCCAGCAGACACTTCGTGCGTCGGTGGATTGGTCGCACGCGTTGCTGACCGAACCCGAACGGATCCTGTTCCGCCGGCTGGGGGTGTTCGCGGGCGGTTTCGACGTCGAATCCTGCGCGAAGGTGGTGTGCGACAATGACTTAGAGCACCACCAGGTTTTGGATGTGCTAGCGCTTCTCGTCGACAAATCATTGGTGATAAGCGAGTCCGTCAACGGCCTAACCCGATACCGGCTGCTGGAAACCATCCGCCAGTATGCGCAGGAGAAGCTGGGCGAGTCGGCGGAGGCGATCGCCGTCCGGGATCGGCACCGTGACCATTTCACCTCGATGGCGGCGGGGCTCGACGCTCGGGTGAATACGAACATGGAGTCTCTGTTCGATCAGGCTGAGATCGACATCGACAATCTGCGGGCCGCATTCGCGTGGAGCCGCGAAGGCCGTGAGACAGATCGGGCGTTACATCTCGTCACTTCCCTACAGCCGTACTGGCTTTCGCGGGGTCGCCTCAAGGAAGGGTCCGCTTGGCTTGACCTGGTCCTGGCCGACGCCGAGGCCGCGGGTGCGGACGTGGCACCCAGCGCGATGGCTCGCGCGCTGGCCGACAAGGCATTTCTGGACAACATGCGCGACGCGGAGAGTTTTGCACGGGCTCAACGCTCGCTGGCCATCGCCCGTGACGTGGACGATCCCGTATTGCTGGCCCACAGCCTCACCGTTTGCGGACGCCTCGCGGCCTGGAACGCCGAAATCGCTCGCCCGTACTTGTCGGAGGCGGAGAACCTGATCCGAGCGATGGGCGACCGTTGGCGACTGTGTCAACTCCTCTACAGCCAGGCGCTCAGCGCCATGGTCGGCGCGGGAGATCTGGATGTTGCGGTCGCCGCCGCCACAGAGGGCCGAGACCTCGCCGACGAGGTCGGCGACCGTGGCTATGCGCGTGGGTGCAGGTGGTGTCTCGCAGGAGTGCAATGGGTACGAGGCGACGTCGCCGGAGCCGAAGCCCGGGATCGCGAATTGATGGACGAAGCGGATGCGGCGCATGCCTTGATCTGGCAGGTCAATGTCCGCTCCGGACTCAGTCATGTACTGGCACACAGTGGACGGGCGGCGGAAGGCCGGACCTTGGCGCTCGAGGCGCTCGACGGCGCAGCGGACATCGGGCGGTATCAGGAAGGGGTGGTGTACGCGGCACTGGCGTTCGCGGCGCTGGCGGACGGCGATGTCGCCGCGGCCGCCGAAGCCAGCGACACGACGCGCGAGCGGTTCGGCGCATGGCCGCTTGTGACCACCACAGCTAAGCCCTCGGCACAGGTCGCACTCGCCCGTGGCGATCTGGCATCGGCACGCCGCTTCGCCGAGGAAGACCTTGCCGACGCGAGGGGATGGTTCACGGTACAGGCGCTTTCGACCCGCGCCCGCGTGGCCATGGCGGAGAAGAAGCCGGGGCTGGCTGAACGCGACGTCCAAGACGCGCTAGCCCGTGCGGTCGAGACGCAAGCCCACTTGTTCGTTCCCGACCTGCTCGAGCTGCTCGCCGGTTTGACCCAGGACGCCGGCAACCACCTGGAAGCGGCGCGGCTTTTCGGGGCGGCGCACGCGGTCCGCGAGCGGACCGGCATCGTGCGCTTCCGGGTGTACGACTCCGACTACGCGGCGTCGGTGACCGCGAGCCGGAACGCATTAGGTGAGACGGAATTCGGCGCCGCGTGGGACGCGGGCACGGTCCTGTCCACCGATGAGGCGGTCGCCTACGCGCGACGCGGCCGCGGCGAACGCAAACGTCCGCCGATGGGCTGGGACTCGCTGACCCCGACGGAACGCGACGTCGTCCGCCTCGTCAGCGAGGGATTGGGCAATAAAGACATCGGTGACCGGCTGTTCATCTCACCGCGCACCGTGCAGACACACCTCACCCACGTGTACGCGAAGCTAGGCGTTGGTTCGCGCATGCGGCTGGCGCAGGAAGCGGTTCGCCGGTCGGTCAGCTGATCAGTTCCAGCGCCCCCAGCTCGCGGATCGCCTGGCAGCCGCGGCCGAGCATGGTCAGGACCATGTCGTCGCCCCGTTCGGTGGCGGCCGCGAACGCGAACCCCAGCGCGGAGATCAGCGGCGCCTGCAACACCCCGAGCCGGTAATCGCGCCAACACGTTTCGCGGTCATAGCCGGTGACCCCGCATGCCACCAGCGCGCGGTGATAGTCGGCGGCGAGCCGTTCTTCGATGCTCGCGCGCAGCTGCGAATTGAGGCTCGTCGCGGTGAAGTAGGCGAGATCCCTGGCCGGCAAACCGACGCCGAGCGTCTGCCAGTCGACCACGCTGACCCGGGTCCGATCGGGATCGAAGAGCAGGTTATCCAGGCGGAAGTCGCCGTGCAGCAGGGCGAACCGGTCATACTCGCAGAGCAGCCACGGTGTGACCAAACCCATTGCCGCGCTGAAGGTCTCGCGGTCCGCGGCGCTCATCCGGTCGCCCAGCTTGTCCAGCGTGATCTCGGCGCTCATCTTCGCCACTTCACCCATGCCGCCGGCGCCCGCCTCGTCCGGCCTGGCGAAAGCGATGCCCGGGAAGTCGAGCCATACGGGATCACACCAACTGGGCGCGTGCAGCCCGGCCAGCGCGGTAACCGCGAGGCGCGCTTCGGTCTCGCCGCACCCGGCGAGCTGATCGCCCTGCACAGCCGGCGCCTGGTCGGCGAGCAGCAACGCGAAATCCATTGCATCCTCGGTGATCTCGGAGTAGAAGCATTCCGGCGTCGGCACCTGCACCCGGTGCGCCACGGACGAATAGAACGCGCATTCGCTGCGATAGCCGATGACGACCCGGTCGCGCACAGTCTCGTCCTGGGCCGGCAGTTTGATGACGAAGGTCTGCGGCAAGTCACCGGGGTCCGTGGCGTACCGGGCGCGCACCCGGTAGGTCGCACCCGTTTGGCCCGTGCCGATCGCCGCCACGTCCACGTCGGCGACCTCGACGGGTGCGCCGCGTCGGCTGAGCGCGGCCGATAGCCATTGCGGGGTCACGTCGGCGGGATACCGCGGAATCGATACGACAGCACTCATGAACAGCGCGCCTCCTGCACCCGGACGGCTCCGTCCGACTGACAAACTGTAAGGCATACCGCAAGAGTTGCGGTCAACTGCTTCACATCAGTCGGCGAGAATGCGCCATTCTGCGGCCTCGTGCTGCTGCCGCCAGAACTCGTCGAAACGTCCACCCGCCGCGAGCAATTCGCCGACCGTCCCGTCCTCGATCACACGACCGTCGTCGAGGAACAGGACGCGGTCGGCGTGACTGATGCTGGCCAGCCGGTGCGCGACGATCACCTGGGTGCGCGACCGCGGGTCGAGTGTCAGCGCGTCGACCACCGCGGCCTCGTTCTCGGTGTCCAGAGCGCTGGTCGCCTCGTCGACCAGCAGTATCGGCGCGGGCTTGAGCAGCGCCCGTGCGATGCTGACCCGTTGGCGTTCGCCTCCGGACAGCGCCGAGCCGGCTTCGCCGACGATCGTGTCGGCGCCGTCTTGCAGCCGGCCGATGAGTTCGTCGACGCGGGCGAGGGCGACGGCGCGGTTGAACTGGTCATCGCCCGCGCCGGGATCACCGGCGAACACGTTGTCACGGATCGACCCGTGAAACAGGTAGGGATGCTGGAACACGACGCTGCTCGCCGCCCTGCGAGCCTCGGCGTCCAGCGTGGCCGCATCGACGCCGTCGATCAATACCCGGCCGCGGGTGGGTTCGTGCAGCCCGGCGATCAGCGCCAGAATGGTGCTCTTGCCCGATCCGGACGGTCCGACGATCGCCGTCGTGCTGCCCGGCGCCAGGGTGAAGCTCACCCCGTCGAGCACCGACGCGGGCGCACCGTCATACCGGAACTCGACCCCGTCGAACTCGATACGGGGCGCCGTCGCGGTGACGGGCAGCGTAGCCGCACCGGAGTTCATCGATGGCGCCGTAAGCACGCATCGGATGCGATCGAGCGTGGCGCGGGTGCTTTCCAAGGCAGGCGCCAATTCGCTGATCGTGGTGAACGGTTCGAGGTAGCGCACGATCACGACGATCACTGCGACGGCTTCGGGCACCGATAGGGTCTTGTTGACCGTCAGCGCCGCGGTCGCGCCCGCCAGCAGGATGAGCGACAGCTGGCTGGCCAGGCTGAACAGCAGCTGGCCCGGAACCTGCATGGACAGCAAGCGCATGGTCGCGCCGTGTTGCGCGGCCAGCGCATCGCCGACCAGGCTGCGCGCCGGTTCGACCCTTCGTGCGGCCCGCAGCGCCTGTTGGGTGCGGGCGAATTCGATGATCCGCTCGGTGAGCGCGCTGTTGGCTTCGTCGGCCGCGGCGTCGGCGCGCCGCGTGAGTCGGGCCGAGGCCCAGAGCGCCCCCAAGAGCAGCGGCACGCCGCCCAGTGCGGCCGCGCCGAGCTGCCACGAGATCGGGATCAGGGCGACCGCGATGGCCGCGGGCAGCAGGATGGCGGAGATCAGCGGTGTCAGCAGGTTGACGACCAAGCCGACCAGCTCGGGTCCGGTGGCGGCGATCGCCTGGCGCGCCGTCGCGGTGTGCTCTGTGGTGAACCAGTCGAGCCGCACGCCGGGCAACCGGTCCGCCACGTCGTGCTGGCTGTGGTCGAGGACGGCGAACCCGAGGTCGAAGCCGATCCGCGCGGTCGCGGTGTCGATCAGCCATCCGATGACGGTGGCGGCCGTGAGCCAGCCGAGCCACCCCAGCGCGCGGTGCGGGTCGCCGAACAGGGCGCCGACCAACGGCACCAGTAGGACGGTGCCCGCCGCCCGCACCACCACGGACAGCAGCGCCAGCACGGCATAGGCGATGACCTTGGCTCGGCGATCCGCGGGCACCAGCCCCAACCAGGTGCGAATCATCGTGTCCCCTCCTGCGCCGCGCTGGCGGTGATCCGGTCCCGCCGGCCGCCTTCCCACAGCCGCCGGTATCGGCCGTCGGTGGCCAGCAACTCGTCGTGCGTACCCCGTTCGGCGATCCGGCCGTGGTCGAGCACGACGATCTGGTCGGCGCCCGTGATCGTGTGCAGGCGGTGGGCGATCACCAGGACGGTGCGGTTCCGGGTCAGCCGGTTGAGCGCTTGCTGCACCAGGTATTCCGATTCGGGGTCGGCGAACGCGGTGGCTTCGTCGAGGATCAGAACAGGGGTGTCCGCCAGGATCGCCCGGGCGATGGTGAGCCGCTGCCGTTCCCCGCCCGACAACCCCGCTCCTGCGCCCAGCACGGTGTCGTAGCCGTCCGGCAATCGCATGATCCGGTCGTGGATCTGGGCCTGGCGCGCCGCTTCCTGGATTCGCGCCGCGGTGGCGTCGGGGACGGCCAGCGCGATGTTCTCCGCGACGGTGCCGTGCACCAGTTGCGTCTCCTGCAGGACGAAGCCGACCTTCGCGTAGAGCTCATCGGCGGTCATCGATCGGATGTCTTGGCCCCCAACGCGAATCGCACCCTGATCAATGTCGTGGAACCGGGCCAGCAGGGCGGCCAGCGTGGACTTGCCGGACCCGGACGGGCCGACGAGGGCGGTGACCGTGCCGGGCCGCAGCGTCAGGGACACGTCACGGATCACCGGAACTCCCGGCCGATAGCCGAAGCTGACTCCGTCGAACACCACCGTGGCCGACGAATCCCCGGACCCGTCTTGCGGCCGCACGGCGAGTTCCGGCTCGTCGAGCGTGTTCTGCAGCCGCCGGGCGGCGAGCATGCCGGCGCTGATACCACCCACTCCGTACGCGATACCCAACAGCCGCGCGCCGAAGGTGGTGCCCAGCAACAAGAACGGCAGGAGATTGGCCGGATCCATCCGCCCGGTGACGGTGAGCAGGGTGCCCGTGAGCACGATGAGCCACAAGAAGGTCGAGGGCCGGGTGACCAGGTCCATCAACGTCTTCTTGCCGGCCAGCGGTCGCTGCCAGGAGACGAGGAATTCGACGTACTCGTCGAGGCGGCGGCGGAAGCTGGAGGCGGCCGCGCCGCCGAAGACGCGGATCACCGGCTGGCCCTCCAGGTAGGCACCGGCCTCGCCGCTCATCTTCTCGGCCCAGCGTTGCGATTGCGGGATCCGCGGGCCCGACTGAATGGTGAGCGACGACGTCAACACCAGATACACCAGGACGGGCACGAACAGCACGAGCGCCACTCGCCAGTCGACGACGAAAAGGTAGACCAGCACCGCCACCGGGGCGATGATCGCGGCGACCGCGTCCGGGATGGCGTGGGTGACCAGATAGTGCAGCGACAGCGTGTCGTCGTGCAACAGCTGCTTGATCGAGCCCGATCCGCGCGCGGTGAACCAGCCCAGCGACAACCGGGATAGCTTGCGCAACAGCCGAGATCGCAGGTCGGCGGCGAACCGGGCGTCGACGACGTGCAGCCACAAGGTGAGCGCCGCGCCGAGGACGGTGCCCGTTCCCAGCAGCGCAACGGCCGCGATCCCGACGTCGAAGAGCCGGGACGCGGGCGCCCCGGCCACCAGCAGGCGCGCCAGCTCGACCAGCAGGACGAACGGCGCCAGCTGGACCACCGTGATCACGGCCTGCAGCACGCCGGAAAGGATCAGGGCCGAGCGCAGCGGCGCGAGCAACCGCCCGGCGGCCTGGGCGCGCCAATTGCCGTGGGCGGCGGGGGTGCTTGGCTGGCCGGGCGCTTGCTCGGGCGAAACCGGTCCCCGTGCACCATCATTCGCGGATTCGGTCTCGTCGCCGCGGCGGGTGCCCATCGCCCGGCCTGCGCTCCAGTAGGCCTGGGCGTGAATCTCGGACTTGGGGAAGCCGAACTCGTCGCGCAGCCGCGTGCGGACGTGCTTGAGCACCGCCGCTTCGGGCGTGGCCCACGCGTACCAGTTGGACCAGTCGCGGTTATCAATCGCCGCGGCGAGGGATTTCTCGTCGCGCCGGGCCACCCAATGCACTCGCAGCCGGGGGTGCGACGCGATCGGGATCAGGACGTCGTGGTCGTCGTGTTGCTCGAGATACATCTCGATCGGCACGTCGTCGGGGACGACGCCGATGATCCCGTTGATGCCGGGGATCGACGCCGAGTCACCGATCAGCAGGTAGCCGGCCGGCTGCTCGTCGGGCACGTCGAACCGCGACGAGCCCATCAGCGCCATGACGGCGATCGTCGCGCCGGGCTGCACGGTGCGAGCCCACTTCGACGCCGGGCCGGCGGGCTCGTGCAGCACGATGTCGACCGCGAAGCGGCCGCTGGGGACGTCGGCCTCCGAGATGGTGTAAGCGCGCTGGAACTCGGTACTGGACCCGTCCGGGTCGGGAAACCAGAACCGCAGCCAGGCGGCGGGTTCGGCATCCACGTCCTCGAACAGCGTCGGCGACGTCATTCGCACCCGCACGAAATGCGGTGCGATGTGTACGGTTTCGAGCACCGTCGCGGTGTGGTCGCGAGCACCGAAGCTTCGCAGCATCACACCGGAGAATCCGCGTGCCATCAACGGTCCTTTCTCGCGTCGCTCACCTGCGCGACGACCTCAGCGAACGGACGGGCGGGCGGACCCCTCGCTGAATAGGCTCCCGCCCACAAACTAAGGGTTGCCTTACCAAAGGTCAAACCCGGGGTCGCCGAGCTCGATCGGTAGCCTGGATGTGTGAGCGGTGAATCGGTTTCGCCGGTGTTGCTCTACGACGGGGTCTGTGGCGTCTGCAACGCGGCGGTGCGGACCATACTTCGGTTCGATCCCCACGGCACGCTGCGCTTCGCGGCCCTGGACAGCGACTTCGCCCGGGCGGTCTTTGCCCGGCACCCGACCATCAAAGACGTGGACTCCGTGGTGTTCGTCGACGAACCCGAGCAGCCGGGAGAACGTGTCGCCGTCCGGTCCTCGGCCGCCCTGCGCGTGGTGGACTACCTTGGCGGCCCGTGGAAGCTGTTCGGGGTCGCCCGCGTCATCCCCGCTCCGCTGCGCGACTGGCTCTACGACCGGATCGCCGACGTCCGCTACCGCATCTTCGGCAAGTACGACACGTGTCCGCTGCCCGGGCCGGAGGTTCGCGCCCGCTTCTTGGACCCTTAGAAGTCGGCGTCGAGGGCCAGGTCCGCCTCGGACTCTTTTCGCTTCAGCTCGGCCAGTTTGCGGTCCTCGTCCGCCGCTTGGCGATGCTTGGCCGCCGATTCCCGGTGCGGGGCCTGATGAAAGTCGCCTTGTTCGACGATTCGGTCTTGGACGCGCGCGACTCGTTCGTGCTGCAGGGCCGATTGCTCGAAACTGCGGGCCGCCGCCAGGCCCGCATGCGCGGCGCGTTCGCGAGCCTCCGCGGCTTTGCGTTCCGCGCGCTCCACATCTTTTGCGGTGACGGCGTCGTCGTTTCCGGTGGCCATGGCGTCTCCCTCGCGTCCGTGCAGTTGCGCGTACCCCGGATGGAGGGTTTAACGCCTGGCGAAGGCGAATTGGTGATGCGGGCGGAGGGATTTTGAAGTGGCACCCAGGCCGCCGCTCAGCAAGCGGGTTTCCCTGGTGCGGGCGGTAGCTGGGAGCACGACCGTGGGTTCATCGCGCCCGATCAGGTGTGGACGATCAGGCCCGCTTCGGTGTAGGGCGCGGGTTGCTCGGGATCGTTGATCGTGATGTACAGGTCGCCTGCCGTCGGCATAACGAAGCCGACGAATCCATGCGCGCTCTGCCCGTCTTGAAGGCCGCCCGATTGCAGCGGGGGCATCTTGTCGAGCCTCTGGAAGTCGACCGCAAGCGTTGCCGGCCGGGGTGCGTCGTCGGGATGGGTCCATGGCTGATTACCGCCACCGTATCCGGCAAACACGTGGTTCCGGTCGAACTGGAAGAACCGGTGGGACGTCGCGGTGATAGTCAGTTCGACCACGTTGCAAGCGGAGCCATCCGTCGGACTCGCAAAATGAGAGGCGCACCCGGGTGGAAACCACGTTGCACTGTTGACGGTGATGTCGGCGGTCGCGCCGCTGGCCGCCCGGGCATGCACGGGCACGCCCATCTGACCGATGGGGAACGGTGGACTTTCGGACGTGGGGTCTGCCGAACCGACGGGACACGGGCATGCGGCAACAAACACGGCGACCGTGGCTGCAGCAATTGCAGATTTCGCCCCCACCCCGGGGGTCACCCGCGGCGCCGCCGCGAAAAAGCCCGTCGTCCACGAGCCATCGGTGCGTCGAACAAGAGCAACTTCGGGCATGAACCAATCATCCGCCTGGACATCGAACTGGAGGTGCGGATCGATGAGATGCCGTGGCGACAGTTCGCATGCCCGCCGCGAAGGTGCCCGGAGCATCCCACTGGACCACGAACACGGCTTCGAGCTGCGTAAACACTGGTGCGGGCGGAGGGACTCGAACCCTCATCAGCTATCCCGGTCAGCGGCCTAAGTTCGCATCTAGCTGCATAAACACGCTTCGCGACTTAACGCTAGTTAGCTGTAACTGCCGGAGTTTTGTGTCCACTTGGTGTCCTGGGAGTCCGCTCACGACCATTTGCCAGGCTCGGCGGCTAGGGAACTGGTCACGCGTTGCCCCTCGGTTCTTCTCCGCGCTGCTGCGTTCCTGGGGGAAGCTAACCTCGCGGGAGAATCACGAGTTGAAGATGGGGGTCTTGGGTCTTGAGCGATCCACTACAGATCACGAAATTGGTCAGTCGCGTTCTGGACGGGGAAATCAGGGTGCCGGGATTCCAGCGAAATTTTGTATGTAGCCTGATCGCGCGGCCCTCTTGATGGACAGTATCTATAAAGACAACTAGAAGGTCACGCGGACGCTTTTGACACAACAATGATGACCCGCTGACGACGACCAAGAGGAAAATTGTCGGAGTAGAGGGCGGTCTGGCCTCGGCAGAATCCACCGATGTGCTGCGATCCGAGACACGTTCAGCTGCTTGCAATTTGCGAGTCATCCGGGTGGCACGCCGAGCTGGCGGCTTAGACGTGGGGCAGCCAGCGAGTCCCTTGTTGCGAGATCACGAAACCTCGGCCTCGGGAGTCCTTGCAAGCGGTAGCGCCCGAGCTGTCGACCCCACAAAATGTCCCGCCAGCGGCTAAGGCTTGCAGCGGGGGCAGCGGCTTGAGCGGGTGTCCCTGAACCGACCCATCACTGTACGGAGTTGTTGTGGCTGCCCGAATGCCGCTGTCTGTCGACACCGAAGTGAACGGGCTCTTGTCACTATCCGGTACGCCCGGGATATTGCCGATGCATTCGACGCTACCGGTGTGGAAGTTGCACGGAATCCCTTCGGGTGTCAGGAAATAGATGGCGGTGGTGGGATCGCGCTGAGGATTTGGCAGCTCGATCCCGTAATCGAACACGTTGACGCGCGGGTAGCCGGACGGGTCGGGAAATGCCGGGTCAGCGTGTGACTGGGTGCACGCCGACATCGCGGTCACGCTGATGACCGAGGCGGCTGCAGTGAGCATTCGACGGACGGTTGGCATCGGCTTGAGCCCCTTTCAGCTTCCCGGAGTGACCGTGAAAGTTGTTGTGTAGGTCTTCGGATCGTAGACGTCGACACCGAGCCCGTACGTGCTGACGCGCATGGTGACAACGTCTTTGCCGTCTACCTGTCGTATGTCGGTAATGGCAGGCCCATAAGGGATTTGGGTGTCTGGCAGCTGTCCGACGAGCGGCGTCGGTGTTGCATTGAGCAGGCCTTGGGGAGTGCTGGCGACGGCACCTTGGATCGGCTTGTCAGCAGCCGCGCCGACCACCATGAAGCCTTTCCCTTGGGGTAGGGCCACGATCTGGCTTTCCCGGTTACCGTTGAGCGCGCCGTTGAAAGTTCCCTTGGGTTGCAACGTATTTCCCCAGTTGCCGTTCTGGTTCACCGGTGCAGATTCCCACAATCCGCGCTGCCCGTTTTGGTTGTTTCCCATGATGATCATCTTCCCGGTGTTCGGGTCGAATGCGCCGCTGGCTTGAGAGATGCCGTGAAGTGTGAACAGCACCTTGTCGGGGTGCGCGAGGTCGACCACCACAGTGTCGGGCACAGAGAATTGCTTGTTGGGCTGGCCATCGGGTCCCTTATACGGGACAAGACCGTAGAAGCCGTAGTGCTCACCATTGGGGCCGACTGCGGTTCCGGTCGGCAACGGACGCGTCCCTTCCGGATGCGGAATCGGGTTCGGACCGTTGATGCCAGGTGCATCACCGTCGGGTGGAACCAGGATGTTGGGGTAACCGTGAGCGCCGTCGCCGCCAAGCGCGATTCCCGTTCCGGGAATTGACAAGTCCAGGTCGTCTTGGTCTCTCGTGTTCTGGCCTTCAAGCAGGGGCGGCGTGCCGGGACCGTCGATCCGCGGACCAGTGCCGCCTGTGTTAAGAGGTGGTCCGCCGGGGCCGACGTGGGCATCATCAGCCCAGATCCCGGCCGGGTCGTAGCCGTCCTTGACGAGGTCAGCCTGCGCCGCGTGAAGCGTGCCGGTGTACACGCCACGGATCAACCGCATCTGCACCAGGGCGTCGCGAACGTCGTCTGCCTCATCGGCTTTGGCGTCCTCAATCAACGTCATCAGCGCATGTCGGCTCTTCGCATCGAGGGTGGGGTCTTCAAGGTCTTTCTGCGCCGCGACGACGACTTTGTCCAGCAGCTCCAACTGGTGATTCAGCGTGCGGATTTCAGTCGTGCCTCGTTGCTGCGCCTCCGCTAAAGCAGCGGCGACATTTTCCAAATCCGACCCAATCTTGGGCAGCCGTTCAGATTGCCACCCGAGACCCTTTGTCACGCGTTCCACTTCAGCGGAGTCGTTGATCGGATGATCGCCATCTTGGTGGTTCCAGGCCGCATCGAATCGCTTCTTGGCTTGATCAAAATCCTCACTGGCCGCAGCTGTGCACCGGCCTGCGTCGTGAAATACCTGGGCAAGACGGTCGATCTGCCAGGGGCTGCCCGCCTGCAGGCTCCGATTTATCTCCCACGGGTTTCCCCCAGCCTTCGCGATCAGGTCCGCGATATCTAGCACTCCACCGCCCCCGCACGAACATCGGCGCAGTACAACAGCCCTATAAACCTACCCCGCCGAGGTGGTCGGCGACGCCGGTTTCCATGGACGTCGCGGCTGTCGTACGTTCCAACGCCCGTGGTTACTAGGATCGCGCCGTCCTGATGGCCGTCGCGGAGTGGAAACTGAAGGGGAGCTACTGGCCCATGCACCGCAAAACGCTGGACCGCAACCTCGACGACGATATCCGCGATATCGCCCGGACCGCCCTGACCGCTCCCCTGACCATCCAGCACCGTGTGATGGGCCTGCTCTACGGCGTCGCGGTTCCGGTGGCGTCAGCCTTGCTGATGGTGTGGAACGACAAGCGGCACACTGTGATCGACCGGCGCGCGGTCAACTCGTTTGTGGAACAGAGGATGATCCCCAAACCGCCAGTCGGCAAACTGCCGCCTTACCTGGATTACCTCGACGTGTGCCAGCGGGTCAGCCAGCGGTGCGGCTACGACCTCCGTGAGTTGGACCGCGCCCTCTACAAGGCAAACGGGAACCGGGGACTACCGCCGCACGCCCGCGCACACGCCTGATGACCGGTGTTTGCTGAGATCTCCCACGCAAAATTTTCGCCGGAATCCCGTGTCCATTTGGTGTCCACGAAGCCCGCAAAAGGCCCGAAACCGATTCCTTGAGCTGAGCAAACACTGGTGCGGGCGGAGGGACTCGAACCCCCACGCTCTTTCGAGCACCGGCACCTAAAGCCGGGGTGTCTGCCAATTCCACCACGCCCGCAGCGTGCCGATCGTACCGCTCAGTTGGCTGACGGACCTGCCGGTGGCGCGCCTCGACGAATTCGTCGGACCCAAATCGTGAGCGGTACCGTCAAGGGGTGTCCACTACGCGTCGTCGCAGGCCTGCGCTGATCGCCTTGGTGATCGTCGCGGCCTGCGGTTGCCTGGCACTGGGCTGGTGGCAGTGGACCAGGTTCCAGTCCGTTTCGGGCACGTTCCAGAACCTCGGCTATGCGTTGCAGTGGCCACTGTTCGCCTGGTTCTGCGTCTACGCGTACCGCAAATACGTGCGCTACGAAGAGCTGCCGCCGGAGCCCCGACACGACACCGCCCTCACCGAGATTCCCCCCGGCCTGCTACCCGAGCGACCCAAACCGGTGCCGCGGCCGTCCGACGATCCCGCGCTTGCGGAGTACAACGCCTACCTGGCCGAGCTGGCCAAACACGACACCGAGAAACAGAACAGGACCACCGCATGACCACACCGGAGACGCCCGGCGCGCCCGCGTCGGCATTCCCCGTCGAGAAGATCCGCACCGCGTTGCTCGGCTACCGGATCATGGCGTGGACGACGGGCCTGTGGCTGATCGCGTTGTGCTACGAGATCGTCTCGCATCTGGCCTTTCACCACGAGATCCGCTGGATCGAGGTGGTCCACGGTTGGGTCTACTTCGTCTACGTGCTGACAGCCTTCAACCTGGCGATCAAGGTGCGGTGGCCGATTCCCAAGACGATCGGGGTGCTGCTTGCCGGGACGATCCCGCTCTTGGGCATCATCGTCGAGCACTTCCAGACCAAGGACGTTAAGACCCGCTTCGGCCTGTAGGGCTCGAGCGTGCGGCTGGCTTCACACTCCGCTGCCCCTAAGCCAGGCCGCGTAGCGCCGGCACCAGCTGTGCCAACGCGCGGCCGCGATGGGAGACCGCGTCCTTCTCCTCGGGGCTGAGCTCCGCCGCGGTGCGGTCGGCACCGTGCGGAACGAAGACCGGGTCATAGCCGAAACCGCCGTCGCCCCTCGCTTCCCGAGCGATGCTCCCGGGCCACTCGCCGCGGACGACGACCTCGCCGGACGGCCCGACCAGGGCGCAGGCGGACACGAACGCCGCGCCGCGCCGGTCGTCGGGCACGTCGCGCAACTGGGCCAGCAGCAGAGCGGTGTTGGCGGCGTCGTCGCCGTGGTTGCCCGACCAGCGCGCCGACAGCACGCCGGGCATCCCGTTCAGCGCGGCAACCTCCAGACCGGAATCGTCGGCGACCGCCGCCAGGCCCGTCGCGGCGAACGCATCCCGCGCCTTGGCCAACGCGTTCTCCTCGAAGGTGGCGCCTGTTTCGGGCGCCTCGTCGAACGGGGGCACGTCGTGCAACGACACCAACGTCAGCTTCGTCAGGCCGGCCGCGTCGAGCACCCGGCGCAGCTCGGCCAGCTTCTTGCCGTTGCGGCTGGCGACCAGGAGGCGTGATGATCGCAAGCGCGGCGAAGCCGGGCGCCGCGGGTCATCACCATCTGGCACGGTCAGCTGCCGAACGCCTTCGGCGGCGGCGCCCCCTCGGGCAACTCGCCCGGGTACGGCAGGGCCAGCGCCTCGCGCTGGGCGGCGAACAACTTGTCGCAGGCGGCCAGCGCGACGTCGAGCATCTTGTCCAGCGTCGAACGCGGGAAGGTCGCCCCCTCGCCGGTCCCCTGCACCTCCACGAGTGTCCCGGTGTCGGTGGCGACGACGTTCATGTCGACCTCGGCCCGCGCGTCTTCCTCGTAGGGCAGGTCCACCCGAATTCGCCCGTCGACCACCCCGACGCTGACCGCCGCGATGGCGCACGACAGCGGCCGGGGATCGGACAGCTTGCCTGCCGCCGCCAGGTAGGTCACGGCGTCGGCGAGCGCGACGAAGGCGCCGGTGATGGCGGCGGTGCGGGTGCCGCCGTCGGCCTGCAGCACGTCGCAGTCGACGGCGATGGTGTTCTCCCCCAACGCCGCCAGGTCGATGCAGGCCCGCAGCGAGCGGCCGACCAGCCGGCTGATCTCCTGGGTGCGCCCGGACAGCCGTCCCTTGACGGCTTCGCGGTCGGAGCGCGTGTGGGTGGCCGATGGCAACATTGCGTACTCGGCGGTCAGCCATCCCAGGCCCGACCCCTTGCGCCAGCGCGGGACGCCCTCGGTGACGCTGGCGGTGCACATGACCTTGGTGTGGCCGAATTCGATCAGCACCGACCCCGCCGGGTGATCGGTGAACCCTCGGGTGATGACTACGGGGCGAAGCTCGTCATCGAGGCGTCCGTCTTCTCGTCTGGTCACGACGCCACCCTAACGCGGGCGCTCAGACCCTTTCAGAGCGGCGGATGTCGAACGTTTCTCCGCACACGACCGCGTGCACGGGACCGTCGAACTCGGCCTTGGCCTCACTGATCACGTCCTCACGCGAGGTCCACGGCGGGATGTGCGTGAGCAGCAGCTCGCGAACGCCGGCCTGCGCCGCGGTCCTGCCGGCCTCGGTGCCCGACAGGTGCAGAGCGGGCGGGCGATCCGGCGAGTGGGTCCAAGAGGCTTCGCAGAGGAAGACGTCGGCGTCGCGAGCGAGCTCGACCAGCTGATCACACATACCGGTGTCGCCGCTGTAGACGAACGAGGCGCCGGTGGCATCGGTGATCCTCATGCCGTAGGACTCCGTCGGGTGGGCCACCACCCGCGGCGTCACCGTGAGCGACCCGAACGTCACCGGTTCGCCGTCGACCCAGTGCCGAACGTCGAAAATGTCTGAGCAATCATCGATTTCGCCCCCATATGGTGACGAGGCGGCACCCAGCCGGGACCAGGTGTCACCGGGGCCGTACAACAACGCCTTGCCGCCGGGGCGCGAGGGGTGATAGCGCCGCCACACGAACAGGCCGGGCAGATCGAGGCAGTGATCGGCGTGCAGATGCGACAGCAGCACGTGCACGGAGGCGGGATCGGCGAAGCGCTGCAGAGCGCCCAATACGCCGCCGCCGAAGTCGATGACCAACGGCGGAGTGTCCGGTGCCCGGAGCAGATAACCCGACGCGGGCGAATCCGGCCCCACCACGCTGCCCGAGCAGCCGAGCACGGTTATTCGCACGGACACTACTGTGCCATGCCCGATGCGACCGTGACGAAAACATCGCCGCATTCGTGTGATGAGAATCTCGCCGTCGCCATCGCTGGCACATGGCGATCACAAGCGCGGCGAAGCCGGACGAAGTGGGTCGCCATCGCTGGCACATGGCGATCACAAGCGCGGCGAAGCCGGGCGAAGTGGGTCGCCATCGCTGGCACTAGTCGATCCGCACATGGTGGACGGGCTGCACGCCGGTGACCGCGGGACCCAGGAATCGGGCCGCCAACTTGGTGAACGCCTCGGGATCGCCGGTGGCTTCGAAGACCCGGGTCGCGGCCGGCGCGTCATGCGGGCGCAGCAGGTCGCGCTCGGTGAGCACCCGCAGCACCTCCTTGGCGGTTTCCTCGGCGCTGGACACCAACGTCACGTGCTCGCCCATCGCCAACTGGATCAACCCGGATAGCAGCGGGTAGTGGGTGCACCCGAGCACCAACGTGTCGACCTGGGCGCGCTGCAGCGGCTCCAGGTACCCCTCGGCCAGCCCCAGCACCTGGCGTCCGCTGGTCACGCCGCGCTCGACGAAGTCGACGAAGCGCGGACAGGCCACCGCGGTGATCTCGGTGTCGCGGGCCGCGGCGAACGCGTCCTGGTAGGCGTGCGAGTTGATGGTCGCCCGCGTGCCGATGACGCCGATGCGACCGTTGCGCGTCGTGGCGACCGCGCGGCGCACCGCCGGCAGGATGACCTCGACGACCGGCACGTCGTAACGCTCACGGGCGTCCCGCAGGCAGGCCGCCGACGCGGTGTTGCACGCGATCACCAAAGCCTTGACGCCGCGGCCCACCAGGTCGTCGCCGATGGCCAGCGCATGCGCGCGGACTTCGGGGATGGTGAGTGGACCGTACGGCCCGTGGCCGGTGTCGCCGACGTAGACGATGTCCTCGTCGGGCAGTTGGTCGATGATGGCCCGCGCGACGGTCAGTCCTCCGACGCCGGAGTCGAAGATCCCGACGGGCGCCAACGGCGAGGTCATGTCGTGGGGCGCGGCGTCACGGCGCCGGCTTTTCTCTTCGCGCGGGCCTTGCGTTCCGGCGCGGACAACCAGTACGCGGCGATGACACCGGCGATCGCGCCACAGAGGTGACCCTGCCACGACACGCCGCCGCACCTGCCGAGCACCGGCATGGCACCCAGCAGCACGCCGCCGTAGGCGAACAACACCACCAGTCCGATCGCGATGTCGGCGAACCTGCGCACGAAGATCCCGAACACGAGCAGGAAGGCCAGCCAGCCGAAGATCAGGCCGGACGCCCCGATGTGATCGGTCGGCCCGCAGGCGCTGCCCACGTTGCCGATCAGCCAGGTGCCGAAACCGCCGAGGATCCATACGATCGCCGTGGCCCAGACGAATCGGCTCAGCCCGGCCAGCGTCATCAGAAAACCCAGCACCAGAAGCGGGATCGTGTTGGCCATCAGATGCTGCCAGTTGGCGTGCAGGACCGGGGCGAAGACGATCCCCCACAGCCCATCGGCCTCGAGCGGCCTGATGCCGTTTTCGTCCAGGGAATGCCGCGTCAGCTGATCGATGAGCTCGATCAGGTAGAGCAGGGCGACAAAGGTGAGGATCGTGGCCCCGCCCACCATCCACGTCGGCCGCTTCGCCGAGCCGGCGGGCGCGCCGGGGCGTCCCTTCGGGGTCGTCTTACCCATAGCTGCAGGTTACCGGCACCGACGACAGCGAACTCCTCATCGGGCGAACGCCCCGGGCAACAGGCCGCGGAAGGTCGGTATCCCCGCCACCGAATCCGCGGCGAACACTCCGACCAACACCGCCCGCGCCAGGCAGTCGGCCGCCGCGGCACCCACCTCCGCGGCGAGCCGCATCTCCGGCGAGAAGGAGGCCGGCGAATCGGCCACGGGCGGCACCTCCACCGCCCCGGTCGCCAACGCGAAGATCGTGTCGCCGTCGTACGGGGTGTGCGCGGGGCGGACGGCGCGGGCCAGGCCGTCCTGGGCGGCGACGGCGACGCGGCGGCACGCGGCCGGGCTCAGCGCCGCGTCGGTCGCCACCACCCCGATGACGGTGTTGAGCGAGTTCTCGAGCGGAGCCGCCTTGGTGGGCAGCCGCGCGAAGGCGTCGACCTGCTCGGCCGGTGGTGGTTGCAGCCCGAACTCGTCGATCAAGTCCGCCATCCACGGCAGGCCGGTCGACCGGTCGGCGACGTCGCCGGCGGAGTTCACCACGACGACCGCACCGACGCTCACCCCGCACGGCAAAGCCGTCGAGGCCGTCCCGACGCCGCCCTTGAGCGCCCCCGCGCGCGCCCCGACGCCGGCGCCGACGCTCCCGACGGCCGGCGGTCCCTCGCCGCCCGCGGCGGCTTCGCACGCCTGGTAACCGAACTCCGCGGTAGGACGGCATTCCCAGCCGCCGACCGGCAGATCGAAGATCACCGCGCCGGGCACGATGGGCACCACCCCGCCATCCATAGCCACGCCGCGGCCGCGTTCCTCCAGCCAGCGCATGATGCCGTCGGCCGCCGCCAGACCGTAGGCGCTGCCGCCCGCGAGCAATACCGCGTCGACGTACCGGACGGTGTTGGCGGGATCGAGCAGGTCGGTCTCCCGGGTGCCGGGCGCACCGCCGCGGCAATCCACCGCGCCCACCGTCCCGGGCGGCGTCAGCACGACGGTGACGCCGCAGGCCCATCCGGCGCCCATGGTCGCGTCGGGGTCGAGCCGTTGGTGATGCCCGACGAGGATGCCCCCGACGTCGGTGATGGCGTCCATCCGGCGGCCATCGAGGCTCATCGGGGCCCCATCAGCACCAGGACGAGGTATTCCTGCAGGACGGTCAGCCATTGGTAAACGTCGAAGTGCACCGCCAGCGGATGGTCGGTGGGCAGGCGCTCCGGGCCTTGCGGACCGACGTCGAGCATGACCCCCAGCGTCAGCCGGATGTCGTTGACCGCGGCGACCCAGGCGTTCGCGTCCTCCTCGCTCAGGTCGAACCGGCCGCCGCCCTCGGGAACGGTATCCAACAACCGCTGCGCGGCAAGGCGTTTGGCGTCGATGATCTCGGGCTCGTGCAGGCTGCGCAGCGCGGCGTTGAGACTTTCCGCGACGTCGGGGCCCGAGGGGTCAGCGTCGTCCGGATGGACGAAATCGGGCAGCAGCCGGCGCAGCGTCGGATCCCTGGGAGGCTCGCTGCTTCCAGTCTTGATGCCGGTGATCTCCTCGAGTTCGTCTGAGGGAGAGGCAGATTCACGCTCATCGAGCAACCCGACCATGGCGGTCGCCAGGTTATTCAGCAGGGCAGCTTCGTGAGCCGCCAGCGCGGACCGGAACCGGGGACCGTCCGCGGTCTCGACGCGCTTCCATTTGCGCACAGCTAATCGCCGAGGCCCTCGAGGATTACCGGTCCTGCTGCAGGGTCGCCCACAAACCGGCGGCATGCAGCTTGGACACGTCGACTTCCATGGATTCCCGGCTGCCCGCCGACACCACCGCCCTGCCTTCGTTGTGCACCTGCAGCATCAGCTTGGTGGCGTGCGGCTCGCTATAACCGAACAACTTCTGGAACACATACGTCACGTAGGTCATCAGGTTGACCGGGTCATCCCACACGATCGTGACCCACGGACTAGCCGTGACGTCTACCGGGGCGGACTCGCGTTGTGCTGTAGTGCCCGGCTTAGTGGGCGCTGACATTACAACCATGGCTCACACGATACCGAGGGTTAGGTGAGGTTTCCGAGCCCCCGACGGCAGCCGATACCGTTATGGAATGAATGACCCGGTCGTAACTGGGCTGCTTACCGACAAGTACGAGTTGACGATGCTGGCGGCGGCGCTGCGAGACGGCACGGCCGAGCGCACGACGACCTTCGAATTGTTCGCACGCCGGCTTCCCGAGGGCCGCCGTTACGGCGTGGTGTGCGGCACCGGGCGGCTGCTCGAGGCGTTGCCGCAATTCGGCTTCGGCGACGAGGCGTGCGAGTCACTGGCGGAATTCCTCGATCCAGATACGTTGCGCTACTTGCGCGATTTCCGTTTCGGGGGCGACATCGACGGTTACGCCGAAGGCGAGCTGTACTTCCCCGGGTCGCCCGTGCTGTCGGTGACCGGCACGTTCGCCGAGTGCGTCGTGCTCGAGACGCTGGCGCTGTCGATCTTCAATCACGACACGGCGGTCGCGTCGGCGGCGGCGCGGATGGTGAGCGCTGCCAGGGACCGCCCACTGATCGAGATGGGATCGCGCCGAACCCACGAGCACGCCGCGGTCGCCGCGGCGCGCGCCGCGTATATCGCCGGCTTCGCCGCGTCCTCCAACCTCGAGGCCCGGCGCCGATATGGCATTCCCGCGGAGGGCACCTCCGCGCACGCGTTCACGATGCTGCACGCGAGCGGCGAACCCGCCGAAGTGACCGAACTGGCCGCATTCCGCGCCCAGGTCGACGCGCTGGGCGCCGGCACCACGCTGCTGGTGGACACCTACGACGTGACGACCGGCGTGGCCAACGCCGTGGCTGCGGCCGGGGAGTCGCTCGGGGCGGTCCGCATCGACTCCGGCGAGCTGGGCGTGCTGACCCGCCAGGTCCGCGATCAGCTCGACCGGCTGGGCGCCACCAGGACCCGCATCGTGGTCTCCGGCGACCTCGACGAGTTCTCGATCGCCGCCTTGGGCGCCGAACCGGTCGACAGCTATGGCGTCGGCACGTCGCTCGTGACGGGTTCGGGCGCACCCACGGCGAACATGGTCTACAAGCTGGTCGAAGTGGACGGCCTGCCGGTGCAGAAGCGCAGCAGCCACAAGGAATCCCGCGGCGGCCGCAAGGAGGCGTTGCGCCTGATGCGCTCGTCCGGGACCGTCACCGAGGAGGTGGTGTATCCGGTGTGCCGCCCGCCCACGGTCACCGAACCGTCGCGGGCGTTGACCGTCCCGCTGGTGCGCGGCGGCGACCTGGTGTCCAAACCGAATGTGGCCGCGGCGCGCGAGCTGGTAGCTTCCGGGCTGCGCAGTCTGCCGTGGGAGGGCTTGAACCTGTCGCAGGGCGAGCCCGCGATCCCGACGACGCAGATTCCCGCCGCCCGCCCGTAGCACCGCAGAGCAAAGAGGATAGCCACGTCCGAAGTGTCCGTACCCGAGTTGCTGGCCCTCGCCGTGGCCGCGCTGGACGGCAGCGAGCGCAGCGGCCAACTCGAGATGGCCGACGCCGTCGCGCGGGCGTTCACCACCGGTGAGCATCTCGTGGTGCAGGCCGGCACCGGCACCGGGAAGTCGCTGGCCTACCTGGTCCCCGCGATCCTCCGCGCCATCGACGACGACTCGCCCGTCGTAGTGTCCACGGCCACCATCGCGCTGCAGCGCCAGCTCGTCGATCGCGACCTGCCCCGGCTCGTCGATTCGCTCGCCGATGCGCTCCCCCGCCGCCCGCGGTTCGCGCTGCTGAAGGGGCGTCGAAACTATCTGTGCCTGAACAAGATCCACAACGGCGGCGCGGAGGCCGAGGACGCCGCCGGCGACCGGCCGCAGGAAGAGCTCTTCGATCCCATGGCCGCCACCGCCTTGGGCCGCGACGTCCAACGGCTCACCGCATGGGCGTCGACGACCGAGTCCGGCGACCGCGACGACCTCAAACCCGGCGTGCCCGACCGGTCCTGGTCGCAGGTCAGCGTGTCGGCGCGGGAATGCCTGGGCGTCGCGCGTTGCCCGTTCGGCGCCGAGTGCTTCTCCGAACGGGCGCGGGGCAAAGCCGGCGCCGCCGACATCGTGGTGACCAACCACGCGCTGCTCGCCATCGACGCCGTGGCCGAATCGGCGGTGCTGCCCGAGCACGAGCTGCTGGTGGTGGACGAGGCCCACGAATTGGTCGACCGGGTGACGTCGGTGGCCACCGCCGAGCTGACGCCCGCCGCCCTGGGGGTGGCGGCGCGCCGGATCGCCCGGCTGGTGAATCCCGAACTGACACAACGCCTGGACGCGGCGACGGCCAACTTCGCCGCGGCGATTCACGAGGCCGCTCCGGGCCGTATCGACCGCCTCGACGACGAGCTGGCGACCTACCTGACCGCGCTGCGCGACGCGGCCGGCGCGGCACGCTCGGCGATCGACAGCACAAGCGATGCGAAAGCCGCCGCGGCCCGGGCCGAAGCGGTGGCGGCGCTGAGCGAGATCTCCGACACCGCCTCGCGCGTCCTCACGTCCTTCGCCCCGGCGATTCCGGACCGGACCGACGTGGTGTGGCTGGATCACGAGGACAACAGGGGCGCCATGCGCCCGGTGCTACGGGTGGCGCCGTTGTCGGTCGCGGGCCTGCTGCGCGACCGGGTGTTCTCCCGGTCCACCACGGTGTTGACGTCGGCCACGCTGGCCATCGGCGGGTCGTTCGACGCGATGGCGACGGCGTGGGGCCTGACCGCTGCGGACACCAACGACGCGCGCTGGCGCGGCATCGACGTCGGCTCGCCGTTCCACCACGCCAAGGCCGGGATCCTCTACGTCGCCGCCCACCTGCCGCCGCCGGGCCGCGACAGCACGGGTTCCGCCGAGCAGCTGACCGAAATCGAAGAGCTGATCACCGCGGCGGGCGGCCGGACCCTGGGACTGTTCTCGTCGATGCGGGCCGCGCGGGCCGCCGCGGAGGCCATGCGCCAGCGGCTGTCGATGCCGGTGTTATGCCAGGGCGACGACAGCACCTCCGCGCTGGTCGAGCAGTTCAGCGCCGACGCGCCGACCTCGCTGTTCGGCACCCTGTCGCTGTGGCAGGGCGTTGACGTGCCAGGTCCGTCGTTGTCCCTGGTGCTGATCGATCGCATCCCGTTTCCCCGGCCGGACGACCCGCTACTGGGCGCGCGCCAACGCGCGGTCGCCGCGCGCGGCGGCAACGGCTTCATGGCCGTCGCCGCCAGCCACGCTGCTCTGCTGCTGGCTCAGGGCTCGGGTCGGCTCCTGCGGCGCGTCAGCGACCGCGGAGTGGTGGCGGTGCTGGACTCGCGGATGGTGACGGCCGGCTACGGCCGCTACCTGTGCGCCTCGCTGCCGCCGTTCTGGCAGACCACGGACCCGGCCCAGGTTCGCGCCGCGCTGGAGCGGCTGCGCACCGCCTCCGAAAGCCAGCCCGCGTGAGCTCAGCGGGCCAGGGTAACCAGGCCGAGCTCGGCGCTGGAAGCAAGCATCGGATGGCGAGGCAGCACGCGGACCGTGTACCCGACCGCCCCGGCCAGCGGTAACGACAACGTCGTCGAGAACACCTGGTTGCCGCCTTCGGCGGTCCCGGTGTACGACATCTCGACGGTGACCGGATCCAGCAGCGCGTCGCTGGCGTCCACCCTTCCCACCAGCCCTTGAACCGTGACCTCGTCGGGCGCGAGCCCGTCCAGGGCCACCGTGGCGGTCAGCGTCAGCTTGGAGCCGAGCACCGGCGTGTCCGGCAGCCCGGTGCTGTCCACATCGGTGATGGTGATCTTCGGCCACGCCTCTTCGGCGCGCCGACGATAGCCGGCCACCTCGCGCGCGGCGCCGAATTCACCGACGTCCTCGCCCTCCTCGGCGGGCCCGACGGTCCTACGCAGCGACTGCGCGGCGTGCGTGTAGTACCGCTCCACGTAGTCGCGCACCATGCGCGAGGCCAGCACCTTGGGCCCGAGCGTTTGCAACGTGTGCCGCACCATCTCGATCCACCGTGGCGGCACGCCGTGTTCATCGCGCTCATAGAACTTGGGCGCGACGGCCTGTTCCAGCAGGTCGTAGAGCGCGCTGGCCTCCAGGTCGTCGCGGCGGCCCTCGTCGGCCACACCGTCGGCAGACGGTATCTCCCAACCGTTTTCGCCGTCGTACCATTCGTCCCACCAGCCATCGCGGATGGACAGGTTCAGCCCGCCGTTGAGCGCGCTCTTCATCCCGGAGGTGCCGCAGGCTTCCAGCGGCCGCAGCGGGTTGTTCAGCCAGACGTCGCATCCCCAGTACAAGTGCCGGGCCATGGACATGTCGTAGTCCGGCAGGAACGCGATGCGGTGGCGCACCTCCGGGCGGTCGGCGAAGCGCACCACCTGCTGGATCAGCGCCTTGCCGCCGTCGTCGGCGGGGTGCGACTTCCCGGCGACGATCAGCTGGATGGGCCTGTCCTCGTCGAGCAGCAGGCGTTCGAGCCGCTCCGCGTCGCGCAGCATCAGCGTCAGCCGCTTGTAGGTCGGCACCCGCCGGGCGAACCCGATGGTGAGCACGTTGGGATCGAATGCCGTTGTTATCCAACCTAGTTCGGCGTCCGATGCGCCACGTTCGAGCCAGGACTTGCGCAGCCGGCGCCGGACGTCATCGACCAGCGACGTGCGCAGTTGCGAACGGATCCACCAGAGATGGCCCGCATCAACCTGGTTCAGCCGCAGCCAGACGCCGGGATCACCGAAGGAATCGGAACCGGCCAGCTCACGACCCAGCTGCAACCATTGCGGCGCCGCCCAGGTGCGCGCGTGCACTCCGTTGGTGATGGACCCGATCGGCACCTCGTTCGAGTCGAATCCGGGCCACAGCTCGTTGAACATGGCCCGACTGACCTCGCCGTGCAGCAGCGAGACGCCGTTGGCGCGCTGCGCCAACCGCAATCCCATGTGGGCCATGTTGAATTTGGTCGGGTCGTCCTCGGCGCCGAGCGCGAGTATGCGGGCGGTCGGCACGCCGGGCAACAACGCGGGCGCGTTCTTGCCACCCGCCTTTTCCGCCTTCTTCCCGGGGTCCTCCTCGATGTGCCCGTCGAAGTAGAGCCGCACCATGTCGATCGGGAATCGGTCGATACCGGCGGGCACCGGGGTGTGGGTGGTGAACACCGTGCTGGAACGCACGACGGCCAGCGCGGTGTCGAAGTCGAGTCCGGCATCGGTCATCAACTCGCGGATGCGTTCGGCACCCAGGAAGCCGGCGTGCCCCTCGTTCATGTGGAACACCTCGGGCGCCGGCAGGCCTTCGACGGCGGTGAACGCGCGGATCGCCCGCACCCCACCGATGCCGGCCAGCAGCTCCTGACGCATCCGGTGTTCCTGGTCACCGCCGTACAACCGGTCGGTGATGCTGCGCAGTTCGTGCTCGTTTTCGGGGACGTCGGAGTCGAGCAGGAGCAGCGGAACCCGCCCCACCTGCGCGACCCAGATCCGCGCGTGCAGCTGGGCGGAGTCGGGAAGCGTCAGCTCGACGAGGACGGGATCCCCGGTGGCGTCGGTGAGCAGCCGCAACGGCAACCCCTGCGGGTCGAGCGACGGGTACGTCTCGTTCTGCCAGCCGTCCGCGGTCAGCGACTGACGGAAATACCCGGACCGGTAGTACAGGCCCACCGCCACCAGCGGTACCCCCAAGTCGGAGGCCGCCTTCAGGTGGTCCCCGGCGAGGATGCCCAGGCCGCCCGAGTAATTCGGCAGCACCTCGGCTACGCCGAACTCCATCGAGAAATAGGCGATGGCCGTCGGCATCGCCACACCGTCGGCCTGCTGCTGCTGATACCACAGCGGCCGGGACAGGTAATCGTTCAGTTCGGCGGCCAACTCGTCGAGCCGCCCGAGGAAGTTTTCGTCGAGCGCCAACTCGTCGAGCCGTGCCGGATTCACCGCGCCCAGCAATGCCACCGGATCAGACCCGCACCGCTCCCACAGGTCCACGTCGACGGTCGCAAACAAGTCCTGGGTCGGTTTGTCCCATGACCATCGCAAGTTGGTCGACAACTGGTCCAGCGCGGCCAGCCGTTCGGGAAGGTGAGCACGGACGGTAAAGCGGCGGAGGGCTTTCACGCATCCTTACCTTACTGAGGATTTCGCGTCGCGCACGACGGCGGAGGAGAGCTTTTCCCGCCGGGGGTGTGACCGGACACTAGGGTGGGTATCGGTTAGTTATTGGGGCCGCAACGGCGCTTCCCCGCAGAGGAAGTTCCGCACGACAGGAAGTTTTCGCCAGACGAGAGGCATCCCGCGACGGAGCACACGCGGTTTGCCCGCACACAATCGGAACCAGCCGACGACGATGCGGTCCGAGTCCGAGGAAGCGGATCGAGCAGGAGTCGGCCAGTCGGAACTGCCGGCGGCTCCGCGACCCGAGAGATCGGGCCGGGAGAAACGGGCAAATCGGAACGGAGTGTTGTGCCTGGTCGTGTTGAGATCGATAACGTCCAACCCGTCGTCTCATGCGGCGCGTACCCCGCCAAGGCCGTGGTCGGTGAGATCGTCCCCGTCAGCGCGGCGGTGTGGCGGGAAGGCCACGAGGCCGTCGCGGCGACGCTGGTCGTGCGCTACCACGGGCCGCGCTATCCGCAGGTAACGGAAACCCGCCGAATCAAAGCAGTTCAAGCCCCCGTCCAAGCCGCGACGGAAGTCGACGGCGTTGTGGACCAGCAACGGGTCAAGCCGCTGCTGCTGCCGATGACGATGGGCCTCGAGCCGTACGTGTTCCACGGGCAATTCACGCCCGACCGGGTCGGCCTGTGGACCTTCCGCGTGGACGGCTGGGGCGACCCCATCGACTCCTGGCGGCATGGCGTAGTCGCCAAGCTCGAGGCCGGCCAGGGCGAGACGGAACTATCGAACGACCTGCTGGTCGGGGCCGGGCTGTTCGAGCGCGCAGCGACGGGGGTGCCGCGCGCCAAGCGCGAGCCGCTGCTGGCGGCCGCCGCGGCGTTGCGCAATCCGGGTGACCCCGTCACCCGCACCGCGTTGGCCCTCGCGCCCGAAATCGACGAGATCCTGGCCGAGTATCCGTTGCGCGATCTGGTCACCCGCGGCGAGCAGTACGGAGTGTGGGTGGACCGGCCGCTGGCCCGCTTCGGCGCCTGGTACGAGATGTTCCCGCGTTCGACCGGCGGCTGGGACGCCGACGGCAAGCCCGTGCACGGCACGTTCGCCACGGCGGCCGCCCAGCTTCCGCGGATCGCGGCGATGGGATTCGACGTCGTTTACCTGCCGCCGATCCACCCGATCGGCAAGGTACATCGCAAGGGGCGCAACAACTCTCCGACCGCCGCCCCCGGAGATGTGGGTTCGCCGTGGGCGATCGGCAGTGATGAGGGCGGCCACGACGCCATCCACCCGGAGTTGGGCACCATCGAGGATTTCGACGCCTTCGTCGCCGCAACGCGCGAACTGGGCATGGAGGTGGCCTTGGACCTGGCGCTGCAGTGCGCCCCGGACCACCCCTGGGCGCGGGACCACCGGGAGTGGTTCACCGAATTGCCCGACGGCACCATCGCCTATGCGGAGAACCCGCCGAAGAAGTATCAGGACATCTATCCGCTGAACTTCGACAACGACCCGGCGGGTCTCTACGACGAGGTGCTGCGCGTGGTGCGGCACTGGATGGACCACGGCGTCAAGTTCTTTCGGGTGGACAATCCGCACACCAAGCCGCCGAACTTCTGGGCGTGGCTGATCGCCCAGGCGAAGGGCATTGACCCCGACGTGCTGTTCCTGTCGGAGGCGTTCACGCCGCCGGCCCGGCAGTACGGTCTGGCCAAGCTCGGGTTCACCCAGTCCTACAGCTACTTCACCTGGCGCACTACCAAGCAGGAACTCACCGAATTCGGCGACGCCATCGCCGCCGCCGCGGACTTCCGGCGGCCGAACCTGTTCGTGAACACGCCCGACATCCTGCACGCCATCTTGCAGCACAACGGCCCCGGCATGTTCGCGATCCGCGCGGTGTTGGCGGCGACCATGAGTCCGGCGTGGGGCGTGTATTCCGGCTACGAGCTGTTCGAACATCGCGCGGTGCGGGAGGGCAGCGAGGAGTACCTGGACTCGGAGAAATACGAACTGCGGCCTCGCGATTTCGCGGGCGCGCTGGCCGAGGGCCGCTCGCTGGAGCCGTTCATCACGCTGCTCAACTCGATTCGCCGGCTACATCCGTCGCTGCAGCAGTTGAGAACCATTCATTTCCACGCGGTGGACAACGACGCATTGCTGGCCTACAGCAAGTTCGACCCGGCGACCGGCGACTGCGTGTTGGTGGTGGTGACGCTCAACGCGTTCGGCCCCGAAGAAGCCACCCTGTTTTTGGACATGGCGGCTTTGGGTATGGAGCCCTACGAACGATTTTGGGTGCGCGACGAAATCACCGGCCAAGAATTTCAATGGGGGCAAGCAAACTACGTTCGCATCGACCCTGCGCGAGCGGTCGCGCATGTGATCAACATGCCACTCGTCCCGCAGGAGTCGCGAACGAAGCTGCTCCGCAGGCCACCGAACGGACCGGAGGGATTGTGACATGAGCCAAGCCGACCAACTGGCCAGGACGCACCTGGCGCCCGACCCGACCGACCTGGCCCGCCTGCTGGCCGGCACGCATTACAACCCGCACGGCATCCTGGGCGCCCACGAGTACGCCGATCACACCGTCATCCGGGCCTTCCGCCCGCATGCGGCCGAGGTGGTCGCACTCGTCGGAGACGATCGGTTTCCCTTGGAGCACATCGAATCCGGCTTGTTTGCCACGGTCCTGCCGTTCACCAACCTGATCGACTACCGGCTGCAAATCAGATACGAGGGCGCCGACCCGTACACCGTCGCCGACGCGTACCGGTTCCTGCCCACCCTGGGTGAGGTCGACCTATTCCTGTTCGGCGAGGGTCGACACGAGCGGCTGTGGGAAGTCCTTGGCGCGCATCCGCGTTCGTTCACCACCGCCGACGGCGTGGTCAACGGGGTGTCCTTCGCGGTGTGGGCGCCCAATGCCAAGGGCGTCAGCCTCATCGGCGAGTTCAACGGCTGGACCGGCAGCGACGCTCCCATGCGCTCGCTCGGCTCGTCCGGCGTGTGGGAGCTGTTCTGGCCGGACTTCCCCATCGGCGGCCTGTACAAGTTTCGCGTGCACGGCGCCGACGGCGTCGTCACCGAGCGCGCCGACCCAATGGCCTTCGCGACCGAAGTCCCGCCGCACACCGCCTCCCGCGTCACGCGCAGCAGTTACACCTGGCAGGACACCGAATGGATGGAGGAGCGCGCCCGACGCAATCCGGTGTTCGAACCGATGAGCACCTACGAGGTACACCTGGGCTCGTGGCGTCCCGGGCTCGGTTACCGGCAGCTCGCCGAGGAGCTGACGAATTACGTGGTGGGGCACGGCTTCACCCACGTGGAGCTGCTCCCCGTCGCCGAGCACCCGTTCGCCGGGTCCTGGGGCTACCAGGTGACGTCGTACTACGCGCCGACGTCGCGGTTCGGCTCGCCCGACGAATTCCGGGCCCTGGTCGACGCACTGCACCGCGCCGGCATCGGCGTCATCGTGGACTGGGTGCCGGCGCACTTCCCGAAGGACGCCTGGGCGCTGGGACGTTTCGACGGCACCCCGCTCTATGAACACGCAGACCCTAAGCGTGGTGAGCAACTCGACTGGGGCACTTACGTTTTCGACTTCGGACGCGCCGAGGTGCGCAACTTCCTGGTGGCCAACGCGCTGTATTGGCTCGAGGAGTACCACGTCGACGGACTGCGGGTGGACGCGGTCGCTTCCATGTTGTACCTGGACTACTCGCGCCCCGAGGGCGGCTGGACGCCCAATATCTACGGCGGCCGGGAGAACCTGGAGGCCGTCCAGTTCCTGCAGGAGATGAACGCCACGGTGCACAAGAGCGCCCCGGGCATCGTCACCATCGCCGAGGAGTCGACGTCGTGGCCGGGCGTCACGCGTCCGACAAACCTTGGCGGCCTGGGCTTTTCGATGAAGTGGAACATGGGCTGGATGCACGACACGCTCGACTACATCAGCCGGGACCCGATCTACCGCAACTACCACCACCACGAGATGACGTTCTCGATGTTGTATGCGTTCAGCGAGAATTATGTGCTGCCGATCAGTCACGACGAGGTGGTGCACGGCAAGGGCACCCTGTGGGGCCGCATGCCGGGCAACAACCACGTCAAGGCCGCCGGCCTGCGCAGCCTGCTCGCCTACCAGTGGGCACATCCCGGCAAGCAATTGCTGTTCATGGGGCAGGAATTCGGCCAGCGCGCCGAATGGTCCGAGGAACGCGGCTTGGACTGGTGGCAGCTCGACGAGCAAGGGTTCTCCAACGGCGTCGCGCGGCTGGTGCGTGACATCAACGCCATCTACCGCAGCCACCCCGCGCTGTGGAGCCAGGACACCATCCCCGACGGATACTCCTGGATCGATGCCAACGACTCGGCCAACAACGTGCTCAGCTTCCTGCGTTACGGCAGCGACGGATCCGTGATGGCGTGCATCTTCAACTTCGCGGGCAGCGAGCACAGCGGTTACCGGCTCGGGCTGCCGTCCGCCGGTCGCTGGCGCGAGGTGCTCAACACCGACGCGACGGACTACAACGGCTCCGGTATCGGCAACATGGGCGGAGTGGATGCCACCGAGGACCCCTGGCATGGGCGTCCCGCCTCGGCGGTGCTGGTGCTACCGCCCAACTCGGCCCTGTGGCTCGAGCCCGAGTAGGCCGCCGGCCGTCCAGCGCGAACGTCGACTTGTTGCTGAAATCCGGCCGCCGCTTTCGCCGCAAGAACCCGCGGACCGCGAACCTCAGTAGAGGGCGTTGGCGAGATTGCGCCGCCCGGCGACGACTTCGGGATCGGCGGGATCGAAGAGTTCGAAAAGCTCGATCAGCCGGGTGCGCACCCGGGTGCGCTCATCACCGGATGTGTTGCGCACCAAGGCGATCAGGCGCTCAAACGCCGCGCTCACGTCTTGGTTGAGGATTTCGACGTCGGCGGCCGCGAAGGCCGCGTCGACGTCGCTCGGTGCCGCATCGGCGGTGGCCACGGCGTCCGGTGGATGCGCGGTCGCGCGCGTGAGGAAGTCAATCTGCCGGATCGCGCCCTTGGCTTCGGCACTGCCCGGATTGGCGTCCAGTATCGCTTGGTACGCCCCTCGGGCGCCCTCGAAGTTGCCGGCTTCCAGTTGCTCACGGGCGGCGGCCAACTCGGGGTCGACCTCGTCGGTAGCGCCGGGACCGCCTGAGCCCCTGAGCTTCCCGGCGGTCGCGGAAAGAATCTGGTCCAACCAGCCGCGCAGCTGATCCGGCGGCTGTAGGCCCTGGAAACTCGAAATAGGCTGCCCGGCGGCCAAAGCCACGACGGTGGGCACCGCGTCGACACCGAATATCTGGGCCACCCTGGGCGCCACGTCGACGTTGACCGTGCCCAACGACCACTGTCCGTTGTCCTGGGCGGCCATGCCGGACAACGTGTCCAACAGCTGGACGCAGGCGTCGCTGCGCGGGGACCACAGCAGCACCACGACGGGCACTTCCTCGGACCGCAGCAGGACCTCGGCCTCGAAATTGGCCTCGGTGATCGCGGTGGCTCCCGGGCCGCCCTCGGCGGCCGACGGGCCGCCACCGCCTGGCCCGCCGCCCGGCGGTTGCTGCTGGGCACGCTGCTTGAGGCCGGACAGGTCGACGGCGCCGGCCATCGCGGGGCCGATCGAGGGTCGTGGACGCGTCACGCCGTCAAGTTTGTCATGCGCGTCGGTGACCGATCCACCCGGTGGGGCGGACCCTCAAACCCACCGCTGCCGCCGGAAAATCGCGCTGCGAGGCCGTTCCCCGGGCGGTATGACGAAGATCACAAAACTTCGGACGCGTCTGGACCCAGCAACGTCAGCGCGCCGGCGTTCCGGCCGCCTTACTGTGCCCGCAGGATCAGGGCGTCGCCCTGCCCACCGGCGCCGCACAGCGCGGCGACGCCGTATCCGCCGCCGCGCCGCGCCAGTTCCAGCGCCACGTGCAGCGTGATCCGCGCGCCCGACATGCCGATCGGGTGCCCGACGGCGATCGCGCCGCCGTTGA